>NZ_LYMM01000065.1 GCF_002896965.1 Novosphingobium guangzhouense | reverse complement strand
CGGTCCTGCCATTCGTCTGGCATCGCCTGCAGGGCCAGCCGCGGGATCACCAGATAGGGTGACCGATACAGGCGGCGGTGGCATAAATCCTCGTTCATGCTGCCTGCCCCTTCGCTTCCCGCATGCGCTCATCGATCGCGTCCCGGCACGACGGCAGGCCGTGCGGCTGGCTGTCGTGAAGGTCGACCTCGAAGTCGCCGATCATCAGCCGGTTGACGTTGTGGCTCTGGATCAGCTTCCAGCGATAGGTGGTGCCGTAATGCGCATTGAGCGCCGCGTTGCACCGATCGAGGTAATCCAGCCGCGCCTTGTCGGCTTCCAATTCCGCCACCTTCGCGCGCAACTCCGCGCACTCAGCCTCGGCCCGCTCGACCCTGTTGCGATAATCCTGTGCGCTGGGGTGCTCCTCTACCTCGGCGGCCACGGCCGCTTGCGCAGCGGCGATGCGCTGGCGGTCGCTCGATAGCTGCGCCGCCGCCTGCCGGAGCAGATCATAGGCGACGTCGCCGAGCTCGCCCTGCAGCGGCTGGCCGTCCATAAGGTCCGCGGCAGTGCCAATCTGCTCGATCAGCGCCAGCCGCCGCTTGTCCTGCTCGGCGGCGAGGTCTTCGCCTTCTCCGGCGACGGCCGCTCGCACGAACGGGTTTGCTCCCTCGATGCCGACAGGCGGATGCGTCGCGCCCCAGGCGTGGAACCAGAAGACACCGCTATTCGCCACGACACCCGCCAGTTCATCGGGCGCGAATTGCCATTTGCTGATGCAGTTCGGATTGCCGTCGAGGTCGCGGTACCGGTGGACGTGCAGGTCATAGACCGTGCCAGCCGCCGCATCCTCGGTCGTCGGCGCGCGAAGGACGAGGTTGGATTCGGGGAAGGGGATGCCCTTTGCCATCAGACGATCTCCCGCACTTCGGCAATGAGGGCGTCGGCTGTCGCAAATGCGGCCTCCATCTCATCGCGCAGGTCGCGATCATCAGAACGCATCTCGGAAGAGGCGCCCGGGCCGCGCAGAGAATGGCACGAGCCTACGTCGATCATGACCCGGCGCTGCAGCCGTTTGAATAGCTCCAGCGCATCGAGGAGCTTCCTCTCCCGGTTGGTCGAGGCGGCGAGATCTACCCGGAACCCAGCCGCATTGCGATGCCCGCCGCCTCCGAAGCGGCTGGCGACCTCGCTGACGCTCTGCCGGCCGTAGGCGCTGCGCAGGGACCAGCTGACCGCCTTCTCGCCGGTGACCGACATCGCGGCGAACGGCGCGACCGGATGCTGGGCGAGCAGGTAGTGCCCGACGGCCGACACGAGGCTGTAAGGGCACTCCACCGTGATGACGCCCTCCACGCCGCCGACGGTGCCCAGGTGCGCCCGCGCAGCAATCTCCCGGATCAGCGGCTGGCGCCAGTACTCCACCACCTCGCCCCGATTGAGCGGCGCCCGCTCGCCGTCCTCGAGCTCGTCGTGGATGCTCTCCATCCGCTCGATCGTCAGCGGCCCCGCCTGAATGTCGAGGTGGAGCAGTTCGGCATCGTCGAGCGTGTTAGGCACGAATCGCCAGAGGTCGTAGCGCTCGGCGAGCAGGACCAGCTGCGGAGGCTCGATGCCCTGCATAGCGAAGTCCCACGCCATGCGCGCGCCGCTGCGGTCCATGTCGAACAGGGCAACGATCGGCGGGTAGCCGCCCCGATCGAGGTCTTCGATCATGGATGCCGCCGTCCATGTGGTGAACCGCTCGGGCTTCGTCGAGAAGACGCTGAACGGCTCAAGCGCCGCCTGGGCAGTTTCGTGGTGATCGAGGATCACGATGGACTTCGCTCCAGCCGCGACCATGGCTCGGAGATCATCGGCCTTATAGCTGAAGTCGACGATCAGGATGTTCTTGCCCGCCACATCCTCCGGCGGCTGGTATCCGTAGTTCGCCGCGCGGTACTCCGGCGCGTCGCCCCAGCGCTTCCAGCAAGCCCATGCGGCGACAGTTCCGTCAGCGCACTTATCGTGATATATGATCAGGTGAGGGGCCCAGCCTGACCCACCGGAACGATCCGAGAACGAAGCGCGCGGTAAAACTGCGGCAACATCCAGCGGTGTTCTTGAGTCGTTCTCTGTACGTTCGCGCATGTAAAAACTCCTGAATGGGAGTTTTCCGTGCGTTAGAGCAGGGGGGCGTATGCTTCCCAAGCTGAATACGGGGGTTCGATTCCCCTCACCCGCTCCACTCCCCGGAAATTGTGAAGTTTCGAAACAGCTGCATTCTTGCAGGCAGGTTTCAGATGAGCATCGTCGGTTGGCTGGAGTGGCCAGAAGCATTCTGATCCGCCACCTAATTGAGAGCTCATAAGCAAAAAGCCCCGGTTTCCCGGGGCTTTCGACTACTTGCAGTCACTTCCGAAGAAGTGATGGTGCCCAGAAGAGGACTCGAACCTCCACGCCCTTGCGAGCGCCGCCACCTGAAGACGGTGCGTCTACCAATTCCGCCATCTGGGCACTTTAGCGAGGGGGCGAAGTGCCGTCCCCGCTGGGTAGGAGGGCGCCTCTAAGGGGGTGGCGAAGGGTTGTCAACACTGTCTGGAGAAACATTTTTCATTTCGTGCGTTTGATCAGGCGCAGGCACCGTGAACCGCTGATCGGCAACTGTGCGGTTGCCCCTCGTTCGGCCTTGTGGCAGGGGCGAACTGCATGTGCTGCCGCGCGGAACACGGTGCCGGCTGCGCGACCGAAGGACCGATTCTCATCATGAGCACCACCGAATCTCTCTCCGGCAAGATTGTCACCATCCTGGGCGGCAGTGGTTTCGTCGGCCGCCATCTTGCGCAGGAATTGCTGGCGCGGGGCGCACGCCTGCGTATCGCCAGCCGCCACCCGAAGAAGGCCTTTGCGATCAAGCCGCTGGGCAATTTGGGGCAAGTCCAGTTCGCGGGTGTGGACATCACCAGAGCCGATACGCTGGCGGCGGTGCTGGCAGGATCGGACGCCGTCGTAAACCTAGTCGGCGCTTTTGCGGGCAAGCTTGATGCGTTGCAGGGGCAAGGCCTGGGCGACGTTGCTGCAGCGGCCAAGGCCGCAGGCGCGAAGGCCTTCGTTCATGTGTCGGCGATCGGTGCCGATGCCGGATCGGATGTCGCCTATGCCCGCACCAAGGCGGAAGGCGAAGCCGCTGTACTTGCGGCGTTCCCCGAAGCGACCATCGTGCGCCCTTCGCTGATGTTCGGGCCGGACGACAATTTCGTGAACATGTTCGGTGAACTGATCTCGCGCCTGCCTGTTCTGCCCGTCTTCGCGCCGCAGGCGAAGCTGCAGCCGGTTTTCGTGGACGACGTGGCCGAGGGCATCGCCGAAGCTCTCAGCAGTGCAGCGGCGCAGGGCAAGACCTTCGAACTGGCCGGGCCGGAAGTCGTCACGATGCAGGATCTCAACCAGCGCATCGCCAAGGCGCAGGGCCGTTCGCGCGCTTTTGCAGAACTGCCTGATGCAATGTCCGGCCTGATCGCAAGCACGACCGGATGGCTGCCCGGCGCGCCCATCACCAGCGATCAGCTCAAGCTGTTGCAGGCCGGTAGCGTGGCCAGCGGATCGTTGCCGGGCCTCGCCGAACTTGGCGTGACGCCGCGCCCGCTTGGCCTGTTCCTTGACCGCTGGATGGTGCGCTTCCGCAAGCACGGCCGCTTCGGCTCCAAGGTTGCCAGCGCCTGACGGACTGCCCTTAGGGCGCCCCTTGACTGGCAGAACGAATGCGGCTGCCGGAAGCGCCCCAATATTTGATCATTCTCTACCTGATTGCTCCTTTGCCAGCCGGAACCGTGCGGTCCGGCTGGCCATTGTAGTGGCAGCAGGGGCGACACACCCCGCTGCCAGAGGAGCATCTGCAATGACCACCCCCTCAACCTCATCCGAAACAGTCTGGACGACGCAGCAGGGCACGATTCGAAAGGGGATGAGAGTAATCGCCCCGGACGGAAGCTGCGTCGGCACCGTCGCCACGCTGGATGGCGACGAACTGATGCTTGAAGGTGGCGCCCATGAATTCGTCGCGATTACACAGGTCGATGGGGTGAGCGCGGATTCCGTGCTGCTTTCCGATCGTGGAGATGCGACCTTCGGGCTTGGCGCTACGCCCTGATCGGCGGAACTGACGAGCCGTTTTCAGGCTGGGACGAATGCCGGAACGTCATCCTCAACCTCTCCGTTTCATGGATACGAGCCCCCGAAACCAGGAGAGATACCATGTTCGAGAAGCTACGTGTGAAGGAGCACATGGAAGTCGCCACCAGCACCGGCCAGCATATTGGTACGGTGGATGAAGTGAAGGACGACCAGATCAAGCTCACCCGGTCGGACAGTTCCGACGGCGCCCATCACTACATCGCCTTCGACAACGTCGACAAGGTCGCGGACAATCGCGTGTACCTCAAGCAAGGAACCCCCATCCCGATGGGTGTGGGCGCGAACTGACCTTGCTCTAACTACCAGTCACCGAACGGATGGCGCGTTACCCCCTCGCGCGCTGTCCTGCGGAAACCCCGGCGTTCCCTACGGAATGCCGGGGTTTTGCGTGCAACAGGCATCCCCACGGCGATGCCTGTTGTTCTGTGATACACTGTGAATAGCATCTCTTCCCATCGACCGGACCCGCTGTTACTCGAAAAGAAGCAAGAACAGACGGTACGAGAGGAAAACGCCGTGGTCACAGGCTTGGGCAAGGTCGCCGTGCGATGGGCATTCGCTGCTCTGGCGCTTATCGCGCTGCCATCATGCCACCGGCCAGCCCAGCCGATCGAGGAACAGACGGTGGTGGATCCCGACGAATGGCCCAACTGGGGCCGGACCGGGACGGAAACGCACTATTCCCCGCTTGATGAGATCGACACGGGCAATGTCTCTGCCCTTAAGCTCGCATGGCATTTTGATCTGGAGCCCGGCTACACGCCCACCACTCCGCTGATGGCCGAGGGCAAGGTGTTCATCACTACCGGCCACTCGCACATCCGCGCGCTGGATGCGGTCACGGGCAGGCAGTTGTGGGAATATGACGGCGGCACGCGCGAACGGGCGAAGACGGCGTTGCAGATGTCGTGGGGGAGCAAGGGCATCGCTTATGACGCGGGGCACGTCTTCCTTGTCACCACGGATGGCTATGTCGTCTCGCTCGATGCGAAGACCGGCAGGCAAGCATGGAAGACCATGGACTTCCCGGACGATGCCCCGCGCAACGCCAATGGCGCTCCGCGAGTCTTCGGGGGCAAGGTGATCACCGGCTTCGGCGGCGGCGATATCAGCCCGGCGCGGGGCTTCGTCAGCGCTTACGATGCCAGGACCGGAAAGCTGGCATGGCGTTTCTACACGACGCCGGGGGATGAGGTGACGCCCGCCAATCGCAAGGCGGAGGAGGTCATGCGCAAGACCTGGCCAAGCGGCTGGAAGAACCCCGACGGCACCCGGCGCGGCGGTGGCGGGACGGCGTGGAACGCCTTCGCCTATGATGCCGAACTGCGGCTGGTCTACCTTGGGGTGGGCAACGGGTTTCCCTACAACCAGAACCTCCGCAGCCCCGGCGGAGGCGACAACCTGTTCCTGGCATCCGTCGTGGCGGTGAACGTCGATACCGGCGAGTACAAGTGGCACTACCAGCTCTGCCCCGGTGAGCAGTGGGATTGCACCGCCACTTCCGACATGACGCTGGCGACGCTGACGATCGACGGGAAGGACCGCAAGGTGCTTATGCAGGCGCCGAAGAACGGCTTCTTCTATGTGCTGGACCGCGCCACCGGCCAGTTCATTTCGGCGCAGAAGATCGCCAAGGTGAGCTGGGCCGAGCGGATCGACGTAAAGACCGGGCGGCCGGTGGAGAACCCCGGCATCCGGTACAACGGCAAGCCCGGCCTGTTCGAGATGTGGCCGGGGCCGACGGGAGCGCATTCGTGGCAGCCGCAGGCCTACAGCCCGCAGACCGGGCTCGTCTATGTTCCGGTGATGGATATGCCGGCGCTGATCGGGGATGGGCAGAAGGGCGGCGGCGAGGTTGCTGCGGGCATGGGGGTCACGCTGATCCCCGAAGTCGAATTGCCCGGCGGCCACAAGAGCTACCTCAAGGCGTGGAACCCGGTGACCCAGACCGAGGCGTGGCGTGTCGATCTTCCCGGCACCTGGCCGGGCGGGGTCATGGCGTCTGCAGGCGGGCTGGTCTGGCAGGGGCAGATCGACGGCAGGTTCGTGGCGCGCGATGCCATGACCGGGAAGGAACTGTGGTCGTTCAGGACGGAGAGCCCGATCGTCGGCGCGCCGATTTCCTACCGTGTGAAAGGGCGCCAGTACGTCACCGTGCTTACCGGCGCGGGCGGTCAGGGTGCCGGGATGCAGACGCTGGGCAATGCCGCCTATCGCACCGATTATCGCTTGCCGCGCCGCGTCCTGACGTTCGCGCTTGATGGCAAGGACAGCATCGCCCCCTTCGCCATGCCTGCGCTGGAGCCCGTATCCGACCCCGACTTCAAGCCCGATCTTGCCCGCGCGCAGGCCGGGGCGATGCTGTTCGGCACCCGTTCGTGCATCGTGTGCCACGGATGGAACGCAGTGGCGGGCGGCGCGGCGCCGGACTTGCGCTATTCGCCGGTTATCACGGATGCAGCGACGTTCCGCACCATCGTCAAGGAAGGCGGGCTCAAGCTGAACGGGATGCCGCCTTTCCCGCAGTTCACGGATGACGAACTGGAAACCTTGCGCTTCTATCTGCGGGCCCGCGCTCAGGCTGCGCCGGCCGAACAGAAGGCGCTGCTGGACAAGGCCAAGGCGGCGAAGGCCAGCAATGCCCGGCCGCAAGACTTTGCGGGGCGCTGGAACATCGTCATCCAGTCTCCGATCGGCCCGCAGAAGGCGGTCATGGACCTGACCGTCAAGGGCAACGTGGTGACCGGCAAGGTGACCGCAGAGCAGGGCACGGTCGATGTTGCGGGTGGCATTCGGGACGGGCGTGCCCGGTTCGAAGGGCGCGCGTCGATGCCCATGCCGATCACCGTGAAGTACGATGTGACCGTGCGGGACGGGCAGCTTTTGGGCGAAAATTCCAACGGGCCGTTCGGGACGTTTCCCGTTTCGGGCACGCGCTGAGACGGGGGTTTACACGGTTTACACGGTCCAGGGGGAAATGGTGTCACCTTGGGCCGCAATGTGTCACCTTAGGGGCATAAGGTGACACATTTCGCAGGCGATGTGTCACCTTGCGAGCCTGAAGTGTCACCTTGCAAGTATACAGTGTCACCTTGCGGGGGCGACGTGTCACCTTGCGGTGTAACCTTGCGATGATGGTGAAATGCCGGGGTGTGCATGGCCCGCACTGTAACGGAGCGCACGGGCTGTAGGAAAGCACGCAGGCTTTCCGGCATCAAACGGGCGGTTCAGCCCTGCTTGGGCAGATCGGCGAAAGCGGCCTGGAAGCTGTCCGAAGGCGCGGTGTCGGCGGCGAGGGTGGTGGTTGCAGCGGTGGTGGTTGCAGCGTCGTCCGAACCGGGGGCGTAGATGAAGCCGAAGGTCGGGCTGGCGCGCAGGCCCAGGGACTGGGTGGGGGCGTACCACACGCGCACGCTGCTCCAGTCACCCTTGGCCGAAACGTCTTCTGCCATGGCCGACTTTTCGACCATGCCGGGGCGCGACCAGTTGGCGTGGTTGAGCACGACATGGCGATCGTCCACGATCTTGCTGACCACGGCGACATGGCCCACGGGCATCGCGCCGGTTGCCTTGAACACCAGCACCGAACCGGCCAGCGGGGTCTTGCCGCGGGCGTAAGTGCCTTCGGCCTGACCCCACCAGGTTGCGGCATTGCCGTGGATGTCGATTGCCGAATGTTCCCGCGCATAAGGTGCGCACTGAAGCGGACGGGCCACGGCGCCTTGCGTGACGGCCGACTGCGTGAACAGGGCAACGGCGGCCAGAGCAAGTGCGGGAACGAATTTCATGGGACGGAGTTATAACGCCCAAACCTTGCTGCGATAGCGAAGGGGCAGGGCGGTCACCGCCGTTCCCGCACGGTTCGTCGCACTGTCCACAGGCGGTGGAATGCGCCGAACCGTTGGGCGCAAGATTCTGGAAAAGGTAGGCAATTCTTGCCGGGTCAGTGCCGAATCGATCGGCAGGTCGCGGCATTTCGCGCCGCGTCAAAGCAAGGCAACCCGGACCGGCGCGATGCCGTCCGGGTTGCTTCGTTTGTCTGCGATGACAAAAAATGCGGCGAAAGAACTGGGGCGAAGAACGAGATCAGCCGGCCAGTGCGAGCTTTGCGGCTTCTTCGCGCACGACGCGGGGCTGGTCGGGCCAGATGCCGCGCGTATCGTAGACCAGCTTGGTCGCGCGTTCGGCCAGCGGTACCACGCGGAAAACGTCGTGGTCGACCAGCACGATCAGGATGTCGCAGTCTTCCAGCGCTTCGTCGACGTCGATCTGGGTGACGCCGGTATCGGTAAATTCGATCGGCAGCTGCGCCGCATAAGGCTCAACGATCGACATGCGGTTGCCGAACTTGCGCGCAAGGCGGCTGGCGACGAAGCGGGCAGGGCTTTCGCGGAAGTCGTCGATGTTGGCCTTGAAGGCAAGGCCAAGGCAGGCGACGCGGGCGTCCGGCTGCGCTTCGATCAGGGCTTCGGCCTTGGCGATGACGTGGTGCATCTTGCCGTCGTTGACGCCGCGCGCGGTGCGGATCAGCGGGGTTTCCTCGGGCGCGCCGTGGACGATGAACCAGGGGTCCACCGCGATGCAGTGCCCGCCCACGCCGGGTCCGGGTGACAGGATGTTGACGCGCGGATGGCGGTTGGCAAGGCGGATGACCTCCCACACGTCCAGCCCCATGCGGTCCGACACGATCGACAGTTCGTTGGCGAAGGCGATGTTGACGTCGCGGTAGGCGTTCTCGACCAGCTTGGTCATTTCGGCGGAGCGGGCATCGGTGGTGACGCATTCACCGCGCACGAAGCGCTTGTAGAATGCCAGCGCCTTGCGCGCGCAGCGCGGGGTGATGCCGCCGATCGAGCGGTCGTTGTTGGTCAGCTCTTCCAGAATGCGCCCCGGCAGCACGCGTTCGGGGCAGTATGCGATGGAGATATCCGGCGTTTCGCGGGTGATGCCGGGGATCTTCAGATCCGGGCGCATCTGCGCGATCATGTCGCGCATCTTTTCGGTGGTGCCGACCGGAGAGGTGGATTCAAGGATCACCACGTCACCCGTCTTGAGCACCGGCGCGATCTTGCGGCCCGCTGCAAGGACATAGGAAATATCGGGCGCGTGCTCGCCGTGTTCGTCCTTCTCGAACGGGGTGGGCACCGCGATCACGAAGACGTCGGCGGGTGCCACCTCAAGCGAGGCGGAAAGCAGCCCGCGCGCGACCACGCCCTGCACCAGACCGTCCAGATCGACTTCCTCGATATGGATTTCGCCCCGGTTGATGGTGTCCACAACCTGCTGCGACACGTCGAGGCCCAGCACCTTGCTGCCCGAACGCGCGATGACGGCAGCGGTGGGAAGTCCGATGTAGCCGAGGCCGACGACGCAGACGGCGGGTGAAGAGCTTGTCCTGCTCATTACGATGCTCCGTGATTTTGCTGGGAAGCCTGCTGGCTGGGAATGGCGCGCAGCCCGGGCTGGTTGCCCCGTGCAAGCGCCATGACGACGCCAGCAGGCTTCCCAGCAAAACCCCGAAGGGGCGGGCCGCTTTTGGCCCATCGCTGCGTTGCTCGTCGAGCACAATGTGCCGGCATTGAGCTCTCCTCGCGCCTTGCGCTGGGCCAAAATCGGCTCCGTCCCGGAGCATCGTAATGAGCAGGACAAGCTCTCTTGTCAGATTTCATTCGCAAGCAGCTCCAGGATGCGGCGCGATGTTTGTCCGTCCCCGAACGGGTTGTGGGCGCGCGCCATGGCCTCGTAGGCGGTCTTATCGTCAAGCAGGGTTGATAATTCGGTAACGATACGCCGGGCGTCGGTGCCGACAAGCCTTGCGGTGCCTGCCTCCACGCCTTCGGGGCGTTCGGTGGTTTCGCGCATGACCAGCACCGGCTTGCCCAGTGCCGGGGCTTCTTCCTGCACGCCCCCCGAATCGGTCAGCATTATCTCTGCGATCGACAGCAGGCGGGCAAAGTGCGGATAATCCAGCGGTTCGATCAGGGCCACGTTGTCCAGCCCGGAAAGGCGCTCGTTCATGACGGTGCGCACATTGGGGTTGAGGTGGACGGGGAAGATCACCGCCGTATCGGGGCGCTGCGCG
Organism: Novosphingobium guangzhouense; assembly: GCF_002896965.1. Taxonomy (GTDB): domain Bacteria; phylum Pseudomonadota; class Alphaproteobacteria; order Sphingomonadales; family Sphingomonadaceae; genus Novosphingobium; species Novosphingobium guangzhouense. Next base: position 11,879 of record NZ_LYMM01000065.1, on the reverse strand, counting down.
ATTTCGCGGATGGCCTGCGCGATCTGTTCCATCCCTTCGCCGAAATTCTCGCGGCGATGGCTGGTCACGCCGATGATCCGCTTGCCGGCAAAGCGCGCCTCAAGATCGGCAAGACCGGCGGCGAGGGCGGGGTTGCGCTCTATCTCGGCGGTCACCCAATGGAGCGCGTCGATCACCGTATTGCCGGTAACGTGGACCCGGTCGGCCGCGATGTTCTCTTTCAGCAGCGCGGCCTGGCTGGTGGTGGTGGGCGCGAAGTGCAGGGACGCCATGGCGCCGATGATCTTGCGGTTCACCTCTTCGGGCCAGGGATGATAGATGTTGTAGCTGCGAAGGCCCGCTTCGACGTGATCGACCGGGATCTTGCGGTAATAGGCGGCCAGCGCGCCCGACATGGCGGTGGCGGTATCGCCCTGCACGATCACGCGGTCGGGCTTTACCGCGTCCATCACCTTGCCCAGCCCCGTCAGCAGGTTGGCGGTCAGCGCGTCCAGCGTCTGGTCGGGCTGCATCACGTCAAGATCGTGATCGGGCACGATCCCGGCGATCTCCAGCACCTGATCCAGCATCTGGCGGTGCTGCGCCGAAACGCAGACCACGCATTCGAACCGGGGATCGGCCTTCAGGGCATGGACCACGGGGAACAGCTTGATGGCCTCGGGCCGGGTGCCGAAGATGACGAGGATGCGGGCGGGGTGCAAGCGGGCGGTCATGCGGCGGGACATAGCAGCCGTGTGTTAAGTTGAGACTAAGGGAATCTCAGCTGCCAAGGGTGTAGCGCCCGTCGATGCCGGTGCCGGTGGTACAATAGTCCACCGAATGTGGCTGGTGACCGGCTTCGGCGTAGGACAGTTCGAAGCTGTCCTTGCCGGTGGGGGTGAACACCAGCATCGGCAGCCCTTCCTCAAGCGAGGAGACGGTCCAGGTCTGCTTGTTTTCATCGCGGTGCATCACGCCGTCAAGCGTGCAGGACGGGCGGCCCTTGAAGGACAGCGCGATGACCAGCATCGCCTTGCCGTCGATCAGCGGGACGATGCGCACCGGGCCGGTATAGCCCGCCTCCGCCCGTGTGAACCGGCCATGCGGGAAGGGCAGGAAGGGGATGCGCGCGCGCCTCTCGTCGCCGGCGTTGCCCTCTGCGAAGTTCAGGCGATGTTCGCGGCGTCTGAGGGCGCGGGTGATGCATTGCTGCGTCGGGCAATGCGCGGCGCGTCCGCGCGCCTGTCCGATAGCGGCGGAATAGACGTCTGCGTGGGTGGGCTTGTCCAGCGTCTGCTTCAGCCAGCCAAGCAGCGCGTCTTCACGCTTTGCCAGCGCGGCGGACTGGGCCTTGGCCGCCGCGCTCGGTTCTGCCCTTGATGATGGCGAGGAGCTGGCCTGTGCCACCGGGTCGGGGCTGCAGGCGGACAAGGCCATGAGGGGGGCAGCCAGCAGGCTGAATATCCGGGCGGGGCGGTGGGATAGCATCGTCACATGCCGCAGCCTATCGCCGCTGCACGATCAGGGCAATTACCCAGAACGCCGGGACGAGGCGTGGCCGCGCCGGATGTCGGCATCGATGTGGCGCATCACCTTCCACGTGGACAAAACGGCGCGTGCCTCTTGCCCGCCCGCACGGCTTGGGCAACACCGGCCCCATGTCTATCCTCAGCGACAAGTGGATCCGCCAGCAGGCCCTCGAAAACGGCATGATCGAGCCGTTCGTGGAGGCGCAGCGGCGTGACGGGTGCATTTCCTACGGCCTTTCGTCCTACGGCTACGACGCGCGCGTCGCGCCGGAGTTCAAGATCTTCACCAACGTCGATTCGGCGGTGGTCGACCCCAAGGACTTCGCCGCCAATTCCTTCGTCGATCGCACCACCGACGTCTGCGTGATCCCGCCCAACTCCTTCGCGCTGGCCCGCACGGTCGAATACTTCCGCGTGCCGCGCGACGTGCTGGTGATCTGCCTTGGCAAGAGCACGTATGCACGCTGCGGCATCATCGTGAACGTGACCCCGCTGGAGCCGGGCTGGGAAGGGCACGTCACGCTGGAATTCTCGAACACCACGCCGCTGCCCGCGAAGATCTACGCCAACGAAGGCGCCTGCCAGTTCCTGTTCCTCAAGGGCAACGAACCGTGCGAGACGAGCTACGCCGACCGCGCGGGCAAGTACATGGGCCAGCGCGGCGTAACCCTGCCAAGGCTCTGAGGGATCGTCCGGAAATTCGCCGCAGGCGAATTTCCCGGCCGGTGCCGCACCAAAGATGCCCGCCAGGGCATCTTTCAGACAGGGAACAAACCCCGGTTACACCCGCTTCTCCCGGCATATAACAGGCCGGGAGACATGCCGTGTCCAAGATTGCCGCGATTATCGGGCGCATCCTGATCGCCCTCATCTTCATCTTCTCCGGGGCGGGCAAGCTCGCCGACATATCCGCGACCGAAACGATGATCGTCGCCGCCGGGCTGCCGTCCGGCCTTGCCATTCCCACCGGGCTTTTCGAACTGCTGGCGGGGCTGTGCCTTGCCGCCGGGTTCATGGTGCGGCTGGTGGCGGTGCTGCTGGCGGGCTTCACCGCGCTGACGATCCTGTTCTTCCATGCCCAGTTCGGCGACCCGATGCAGCGGGTCATGATGCTCAAGAACCTGGCGATCATCGGCGGCCTCGCCCTGGCCTTTGCGCATAGCCAGATGTGGAGCCACTATTACGCCATCACCCGCGAACGGCGCGGAGAGATCGCCGCGCGCGATGCCGATGCCCGCACACGCGATGCCGACGCGCGCGTCCACGAAGCCGAACTGCGCGCCGCCCGCGCCGAAGCCCGCGCCGATGCGCTGGCGCATGGTCAGGTCGCGGGTCAGGCCGCGCCCGCTTACGAACCGCGCACCGTCGTCACCGACGTCAACCATGATGGCGTCCCCGAAGTGCGCCGCACCGGCTGGCGCAATCGCCGCTGGTTCGACTGGTAGGTTGCACATCGCCTGAGCGGACATCGCTGGGGCAGGTTCGGGGCAGGCTGGAAAACCGGCCTGCCCCGAAGCATGTTGAGCCGCAGTTCAGCCCGAAGGCCCGGCCGCATGACCATCGAAGACCTGCTTTCCCGCGAGGCGATCCGCGATCTTATGGCGCGCTATACGATCGCCGGGGACCGTCTGCGGGTGGAGGATTTCCTTGCCTGTTTCACGCACGATGCCGTCATCGAAAGCGAGCGCGTGCCGCCGGACCGGCTGTTCCGCCACGAAGGTCGCACCGCCATCCGTAACTGGCAGGAGCGCTGGCGATCGGCGGGAGAGGGTGCGCATGGCGCCACTTTCGTGCGCCATCACTTGTCGACTTCGGCGGTGACGCTGCTCGGCCCGGATGATGCAGAGGCGCGCACGTACTGGACGGCGTGGACCGATATCGGGCCCGATCATGCCGGCCATTACCTTGACCGGCTGCGCAAGGTGGACGGCGCATGGCTGATCGCCCACCGCCGCATCCGGCTGGACTGGGAGGCGCCGGGCAGTCTGTTCCGTTCGGCAGTGGCCAATTCAGCCGATTCTAGCGCAACGGCCAGAAATACATGATCAGCGGCGTGCCCAGCACCAGCACAAGCAGCGAAAGCGGCGCGCCCAGTCGGGCATAGTCACCAAACCGATAGCCGCCCGGCCCCATCACCAGCGTGTTGCACTGGTGCCCGATGGGCGTCAGGAAATCGCACCCCGCGCCGATCGCGGTGGCCATCAGGAACGCGTCGGGCCGATAGCCCAGATCGTGCGCGAACACGGCGGATATCGGCGCCATGACCAGCACCGTCGCTGCATTGTTGAGGAATGGCGTCACCGCCATCGATGCCGCCAGCACCAGCGCAACCGCGCCCCACGGCGGCATCCCTCGGGCCAGTTCGGCAAGGCCGGTTGCCATCACTTCGGAAGCGCCGGTCGATTGCAGCGTTCCGCTGACCGGGATCAGCGCACCCAGCATGATCAGGATCGGCCATTCCACCGCCTCATAGGCATCGTCCACCGGAAGCGCGCCGGTCAGCACCACCAGTCCGGCTCCGGCGAAGAAGGCGGCGGCCACCGGCACCAGTCCGGTCGCCGTCGCCAGCATCGCGGCGGCAAGGATGCCTACGGCCAGCCAACCCTTTCGTGTTGCCCCCAGCGCGATCTGGCGCTGCGCCAGCGGCAGCACGCCCAGCTGGCGCAGGCGCCCCGGCATTGCCGACAGCGCGCCCTGCAGCACTATCACGTCTCCCGGTTGCATCAGGACGCTGGCGGGTTTCGCACGCAGGCTTTCCCCCTCACGGGAGATCGCGACAAGCCGCAGCCCCATCCGCTCACGCAACATCAGGCGGCTGGCCGAACTTCCCGCCAGCGCCGATCGCGCGGTGACGACGCCCTCGATGACCCCCACGTTATCGCGCGCCCGCTCGGTATGTTCGTCGTCCTCGTCATCGGTCCGGTGGCCGCTGGCGTCCAGTTCACCTGCCGCGACCGCGCGTTCCAGCGCATCGGGGTCGCCGGCAAGGATCAGCACGTCATCCACCACCAGGACAAGGTCGGGGCGCACTTCGCCCGACAGGCCGTGGCGCAGCACCGCCGTCACTTCGACGTCGCCGTCATGCTCCTTGACGAAGCTGGCGACGGTATTGCCCGCCAGATGCGATTCCTCGCGAACGCGGGCCTCGATCGTGTAGTCGGCGATATCCAGCGCCTCGCCCATCGTCGCCGCCGCCCGCCTGTCGGCGGGCAGCAGGCGATAGCACAGGCGCAGGAACACCAGCCCGATCGCCAGCAGGCCAAGCCCGGTCGGCAGGTAGTCGAACATCGCGAAGGGCTCGCCCACCATCTGCTCGCGCACCCGGCTCACGATGATGTTGGGCGAAGTGCCGACCAGCGTGGTCAACCCGCCCAGCAGTGCCGCGAACGACATCGGCATCAGGAAGCGCGACGGGTTGGTCCCGCTCTTGCGGCCAAGCTGCCCGGCCGCGGGCATCAGCATCGCCAGAGCGCCGATGTTCTTGATGAGGCCCGATGCGATGCCGACCGAAGCGGACAGGACCAGCAACTGCGATCCGGTGCCTTTCAGCCACTGGCCGGCCCAGGCCACGGCCTTCTCGATCAGCCCGGATCGCTGGACGGCGGCCGACAACACCAACGCGGACCCGACGATGATCACGATATCGTCGGAAAACCCCAGGAACGCCTTCTCGGGGCTGACCAGCCCCAGCGCCATGCCCGCCAGCAGCGCGATCACGGCGGTCACATCGTAACGGAACCGGCCCCAGATGAAGAGGACCATCATGCCGCAGAGCAGGGCAAGGGACAGATATTGCTGAAAGGACATCGGGCCTCGGAAAAGACGGACAGGCCAAAGAAATGCGCAGGAAGCGCCCCGGTGCCCGTTCGCCCATTGACGCCGGCACACAGAGACGGCAATAGCGCCTCTCGCGCAAGGCGCGGGCGGTTAGCTCAGTTGGTAGAGCATCTCGTTTACACCGAGAGGGTCGGGGGTTCGAGCCCCTCACCGCCCACCATTCGAACCCACGACATCCTTGGGTTTTTGAGTGCTTCTCTTCTCCACCACCTTGTTGTTATCGCCGGTGATGGACACGATGTGGACACGCCTCCATTTGGTGGCCTCGCGCTCCACCTGATCCCACAGTTTGGCCAGCGCCCGAGTCGCCGCCTTCATCTTGTTCGGGTCGACGTGGGCGTAACGCGTGGTTGTCGTCTCCAGCGTGTCGCCTTCGTCCTTGTGCCCGAGCAGGGCGCTGATCTGCTCGCCCGGTACCCCGCTGCTGCGCAGGTGCGTCGCGACGGTGTGGCGAATCGTCTTCGGGATCACGCTGACCGGGTGGCCCAGCTTCGCCCGCATGGTGCGCCACCAGATCTTACGCGACTTCACCGGCTTGCCGCCCGGCCATTCGGCCAGCAGCTTCTGCAGCGGCTCGATCACGGGCACGACCGGGTTGCGCTTGTTCGTCTCCGGCCAGCCGGCGGGGTGCATATCCGCGACCGCGCCATGCCACTGAGCGGCTGGATTGAAGGCGAGGCCCGCATCCGGGCGCACGCCGGTGCCGATCATCAGCCATATCCACGCCTGCACGTCGGGCTCGTGGTCCGCATAGGCGACGATCGCGCCGAGCTCGGCCGGGGTGAGCGTCAGCTTGCGCGGCTTGGAGCGCAGCGTCTTGTCGACAGACGGGATGCGCGGCGCGGCGGCGATTCGCTTCTCGTCCTCGGCGTGGCGCAACGCGGCGCGCAGATCGTCGATGTTCCGCTGCACCGCTTCGCCCGACACGCCCTTGTGCTGGTGCTTGAACACGCGCCCATCCCATTCGACTTCCCACGAGTGCGGGCCCATGCGCCAGCGGCGAAACCTGGCGACCGAGCTTTTCGTGATGTCCGCGACCTTCACGCCGGTGGTCAGTTCGTCCTGCATGAAGAAGCCGATCCACGCGCGGAAAGACGATTCGACAGTGTCGATGCGGTGGATGTCGGGGCCGTGCTCCCTGAGGTAGTGGAACAGGTGCGGGATCAGCTCGGCCTCGTCGTTGCCCTGGAGCTTCTTCGATCTCAGCCCTGCATCGAATCCCCGGAGCTTTTCCTTGGCCGCCGCGAGATCCCGGCACTGAGTAGACCGATAGACAAGGGCTCCCTTTTCACGTCCGGCGATTTGCCAGATGTGGGGCGACCTTCCGTCCCGGCGCTTGTCGAGCCAGTAGTCTCCAACGATGAAGGGGGAGGTGTCACGGGACATAGTTCTTCTGCTTCGATCTCGGCTACGCGCTTGAGGAAGCCGTAACCGGCCATTTCCTGAAGCTGTGATAGGGTGAAGGTGGCGCCGCGCCCGTTTCGCAGGGCACCGCGGAATTTCTTGGCGATGGTCTGGGCTGTCATGGCGCGTCTCCGGGAGAGGTTGGCCGGGTGGTCCTCATCATTCTTCGTGCTCCCCGATTGAGATTTCTTCGAGATGGTGGGCGCTGGTAGCGTCCTCGATCATGTCGCCGAGCGTGCGGTTGCCGTCGGCGGAGAGCTTTTCGTCCAGGCTGCGCGGGCCGTACTGGTTCTGCCAGTCGGCAAGGCCTCGGCTGACGAAGCTGCGGACGACCGAGCGGATTTGCTCGACTTCTATCCGGCCTTCCATGACGGCCAGCTGCAGTTCGCCCGCGACGTCGTCGCGAAGCGCGCGCTCGAGCCCCTTCGGAAGCGCCGCCTCGATCAGCTTGAGCACCGCCCGGCCGTCGAGCTTCCGGCCAGCCGCGCGCATGCGAGCCCGAATCGCAATTCGGCGGCGCCGCTGATCCTCCGGGCTCATCTCGCGCCTGATCGCCCATATCTGCTTCTCGTGGACGCTGGTTTCCTTCGCCAGGTCAGAGACGACGGCTCCAGAGAGCAGGCCCTTCAAGATGGCCGCGTGCGCGGCGGCCGGTAGCGGCTGGAAGCCCCGGCGCATGCCGTACTGATCCCACTTCGCCGAGCACCAGTAATTGTGGTGCAGCGGGCGCCCGCAGGCGCAGGCAATGCCCTCGTCGAAGAGGCGCATCCGCAGCGGCAGCGAGTGCTTCTGGACGGTGGCCACGGCAAGGTCGAGGTCGCGTGCGATCTTCGACGGCGGATGCCCTTCCCGCACCATTTCCTCGATGCGGGCTATCCAGCGCCTATCGAGCGCGGCTGGCGTGTTCTTGATGCAGCCGCCCGGGTGGCGGAAGGGCCTTCCGCACGCGCAGGGCCGGGGATCGGTGCGGCGGCGATCGTTCCAGAACTTCACCGCGCGCTGGACGGTGCTGAAAGGCATGCCCGAGCCCTCGCTCATGCGCCGGATGCTCATGCCGTCATTGTAGCGCTGCCAGAGATAGATCCGCTGCTCTTCCGGGATGGCGGGCAGGCGTGCAACCTTCTCAGTGCGGCAGGGGCCGCGATGGTTCCGGCGGCGGCCGCAAGCGCAGTTGACGGGAAGCGGGCACGGCCCCCGGTGATTACGCCGCTGCCCGCAGGCGGGACATGTCGGCGACACCGGCACGCCGCTCGCGAGCACGTCGTTCATCACCTGCGTGACGCGCCATTCGCTTTCGCCGGTGCGGTCGCAGACGGTCTTGATGTTCCAGCCCTCGCGGACCAGCCGGACGACCTTCCAGCGCGTGGCGGGCGCCATGCTCCGCCCAGCCGCGCCGAAGGCGGTGCGCGGTATCGAATTGTCCTTCTTGCCCAGCCGATGCGTGCATCCGAGGTTGTGATCCATCGGCTTGCCGCAGCCGCACGGCACCCCTTCGGCAGCAAGCTCGGCGCGGACCTTCCGCAGCAGCTGCTGGGATGCGTAGAACGTAAGGCCGGTCATATCCCTGACCAGTTCGGCGGAGGTATGCCGAACATCACCGCCGAGGTGGAGGGCAAGGACACCATCAGCGACCCGCGCACCGGCACCGTGGGCTATACCCGCAACGCGGCCCTCGTCTTCTACGACTGGATGCTGACCCGCCGCGAGGAGGGCGGATTCGGCTGCTACAGCGACGAGGTCGATTGGGACTGGGTCGCGGCGGAGGCCAACGTCTGCGATGAGCTCGTGGACACCCCGGCGGGGCAGGAGCGGCGCTACGAGTTTGACAGCTACATCCAGACGGGCGCGGCGCCCAGCGAGGTGCGCGACACCTTCGTAACCTGCTGCGCGGGTCGTTTCACATACAGCGGCGGCAAGATGCTGCTCCGCACCGGCTACTACGTCCCGCCTTCATCGACGCTGCAGGAAATGGACCTTGCAGGCCCGATCACCGTTCCCGCACTGCTCGAAGGCGACCAAATCGCCAACGAGATCTCCGGCTCTTACATTGAACCGGACAAATATCAGCCCTCCGACGTGCCCACGCGCTCGCAATATGCCGATGACGTCCGGCAGGCCTCCTATGACCTTCCGCACATCACCTCGCCCTACCGGGGCCAGCGCATCCTGGAATACTACCTGCGCAAGTCGGCGGCTGAGCGCCGGGTGACGTGGCCGATGAACATCATGGGCATCGCGATCTCGACGCTGGACACGGTTCAGCTGGCGACGTCGCGCTACGGCCTCAACAACTATGCCTTCCAGGTAACCAGCTGGGGGCTCAATCAGGACTTCTCCTGCGGCCTGCAGCTTGAGGAGCACAACGCCGACATGTTCGAATTCGACCCTGACAGCTACCTCGAGCCCGGCGAGGTGGGCGTGCTCGACGAGGCGGAGCCGATCAGCGATTCGGATGAGATCATCCTCGATGGCGGCGACGCAACGACGGAGATCGACTGATGCCCCTCGTGCGATACAAGCTCCGGCGCGACACCGCGGCGAACTGGACGACGGTCAACCCGACGCTCGGCCCGGGCGAACCGGGGGTGGAGGCCGACACGCGGCTGGTGAAGTACGGCGACGGCATTACAGCGTGGGTGGATTTGCCCTATGCCGCGATCGAACTCCCGCCGGTGCTGGCCGCTTATGCGGATGGAGATACGCCGAGTGCTTTCACGCTCTCGATCGTCGACAGTGCGGACGGGCCTGCCTGGTTGGTCGCCATCGGCGCGCAGCCCGCGAGCGCGGTCCTATCCGACGTTGCTAGCGCCGCGCCGAGCGCCTTTACGCTTTCGATCCTCGACAGCGCCAACGGCTCCGCCTGGCTGGACGCGATCGGCGCGCAGCCGGAAAACGCTGCCTTGACCGACATCGCCGAAGTTTCGCCGGTGGCCGATGGTGAGCACACTGTGGCGGGAATCAAGATCACCACGTCCAAGGGCCTGATAACCTCGATCACGGCCGCCTAGCGGCGCACCGATCAGCCGGCGAAGCCGCGAAACGGGATAGTCGTCCCGTCATTCCACGGGGATCGGACCCGGAAGCCCTCCCAAGGCACCATCTTGTGCTCGCCGCAGTGCCCCTTCGGCCCCAGGCAGATCGATTGACGATCCTCGCTCGCCTTGCCGCAGTGATTTGAGCCGAGAAGGAAGCCCTCGCGCGGGAAGATGTGAACCTCGGCGCTCATAGCGAAAGCCAATCGAGCTCGGCGTCTTCGAGCGCCTCCCAGTCATCGCCACTCGCCCGGCGGCCCTGCAGCCATTTCTTCGCGGCCTCGACGTCACCAGTGCGTGGGAAGTTACGATCCCCAGCGGCCGCCTCGGCTATCTGGCCGATGAAGCCACTGCGACCCGTCTGGGACACGAGCCATGCGCCGAAGGGCTGGCCGCGCGGCGTGCCGGTTTCCTGTTCCATGTCCATTCCAATCGTCCCGAATCATCCGAAGACGAGCATATATGTTCCACATTTGTTCTAATTTGCAAGGCGGGCTTCCGGTCGGGCCAGAAACCGGGTATCCAATTGGTCCAACAAGTGAAAATGCGATGACGTTCGGCACCTTTAGTTTAAATGGTCATGAATACCCTCTCGGACACCTCGATCCTTTCGAGGTGACTGTGGCTGCGAAAGACCCGCTGGCCAGTCCTGCCGTACTAAGGGTGATATGCAGTCATCATGTTTTCAGCGTGAAGTGGGATGACAATGAGCATACCGCCGATCATGAGTTCACTTACAACAAGGAACGTCGCGCCTTTTGCCCGGTACGCTACGGATGTTCTATTGAAATAGAGGATATCGTAAAATATCACATCAACGGGAAGGCATACGTCAGTAAGGATGGCAAAGGCATTTCGCGGCACCTGTTCTATGCCGTGGCCGACAGCATCCCTTATCCGGTGGTGTTCGATTTGGCGAAGGCTAAACACATCCCCGAAGTCGACGGCATCATGCGCATCATCAGCGCATATCAGAAGCCCTTGCTCCCAGCCCGTAACAAGCTCCAGTCGATCAACTTTGCGCGGCTGGTCCACCAGAAGTGCCCGCCTAAAACAAAATAGCCTCCCCGAAGGGAGGCTAAATGTGTGCGAGAGAACCCTTACGACCACATTTCGCGGTACCCTTGCGGGCGGCACATCCCGAATCTCGCTTCGGATGTACGGGTTAAATGTACGATTCGGCGTCCGGTTTCAATTATTTTCTGAATTCTCGGAAATAACCTTCGCCGCGTTCGGCAATTGCAACCCTTATTTGCTACGATAAAAACGGCGGAAATCCAACGGAAATGCGGCACGAGGGCTCTTATCCAGTCGTTTGCCCAGCCGCCCAGGTCCGCTCCCGCTCGCATTCGCGGCAGCAGCGCGGATCGCACGGAACGGTACCGCCTGATGCCGAAGGCCAAAGGTGCAGCCGCTCCACCACCGGTGAACCCTCGACGCGGTTCCGATAGTTCGGCTGCTCGGCGGCTGGAACCGGTGAGACATAGGCGCCCCTCATGCCCCGCTCTCCCCGCGAAACGGAAAGATGATGTCGGCCGGCCAAACTGTGTCCTTACCATCCAGCCGATGATCGCCCCGCCCTGTCATGCGGGCCAGGTAGATCCGGCAGTGCTTCGCCCACACCTTCTTGCCCCACGAAGTCCCGCCGTGGAAATCAGAGGCAGCGGCGCGCAGGGCCTTGCGCAGATCGGCCGGGGAGGCCTCGGGCATTTCGGCGTGGATACGGGCGATCCACTGCGGCGCGGCGGTCTGCCAGTTACGCATGGCTGCCGCCCTTGAATGTCGGGCATATCTCACGAACGTCGCCGTATTTGTAGTTCGCCCATGGATCATCGCTACCGCGCACGAGGCGCACGAACCCCGTTGCCTCATTGACCACCCGGGCGCGGGTGTATTCGCTTCCCGGCCCATCATCGCGGAAGACCTGATATTGCGGGCAGTCGAGCCCAGCCGCGTCCGCCTCCTTCAGGAGGGCTTCAAGCCGGTCCTGCCATTCGTCTGGCATCGCCTGCAGGGCCAGCCGCGGGATCACCAGATAGGGTGACCGATACAGGCGGCGGTGGCATAAATCCTCGTTCATGCTGCCTGCCCCTTCGCT
>NZ_LYMM01000064.1 GCF_002896965.1 Novosphingobium guangzhouense | reverse complement strand
CAAGGACTTCGAACAAACCATTGCGTCGGCAGCCGCATGGCTCTTCATCGCATCGATCCAGCTCTTTGCCCGACGCATCGCAAGATCATGAAATCCGCGACGATAATTTTGAATCAGACACTTAGCGAGCGTAGTGACTCCCTTGCAGGGATTTGTATCCTCGGCTCGATAACCCCACTCCTCTGCCCGCTTAAACATGGAACTCAAAATTCCGAGGGCTATGTAGGACATAGCAGGAGCGAAGCTAAGATCATCCACGAATGCTTTGATTTCCTTCTTACTAATGGATTCGACCTTACAAAATCCCACTTTCTTCACGATGTATTTTTGGAACATATATCTATGTAATTTTTGGCTGCTCTTTTTATTTCGCGCCAATGTCCAGCGTTGGTAGAAAATTTCTTCAAAATCTCGGATAGTCAAGCTGGCACGCCGTTCTGCCCGAACGCGCGAAGGATCTCCTCCTTCCCGCACATCAGCAAGCCATTTTTGGGCTATCGCCCTCGCCTGTTCGACGGTTAAATCGCCAAACAGGCCAAGCGCGGGCTTTCGCTTGACGCCCTCATAATTACGATACTGCAGCATGAATGTCTTGCGACCGGCAGGTGAAATCTTGCACAGAAGACCGATGACTTCGGTGTCTCGCAATTCATACGGCTTGGATTTGGGTTCAGCCACTTCTAAGGCACGTTTGGTAAGCTTCAACGTGGGCATTTTCGGGCCTCCAAAAGCGCTCAGATCTGGGAGCCGTATGAGAGCCACGCGGCATCAAACTCGAGCGAAAGTGTTCCAAGACCAGAGTATTATAGACTTTTCCAAATACCTGAAAAATAGCCATTTATCTTAGTTCATCGTACTCTAGCAGAGCCGATGGTACATCGAATTTGCCTGTAGCGTTCCATGTTCGCCGCCAGATGCACGTCGAGCTGACGGCTCGGGACGCGGGTATCGGGATTGGCGTCACGCGATCGCAAATCCGCATAAGTCAGTACGCGGTGATCCACGCTTTCCAGCCCGGTCGGACGGTCGGCAAGGCGATCCACCGGCATGGGCGAAAGCATGGCGACGCCCGGCCCCATCTTGACGCCGGGCGCGACGGAGCGATCGCGCATCGACATCGAATGGTCGCTCATCGAACTGTTGGCGGGCTTGCTGAGGTCGATCACGCCGCCCTCGCCCATGTCCATCCCGTCCATATCCATGCCCATGTCGCGGATGGTCAACACGGGACGCTCACGCAGCTTGGGCGTATCACCGACAAGGCCGGGCCGCTGCGCCAGAGTTGCGCGGACAAGGCCCGAGCGATCGATTGCCTCGGCGATCACGCCGTAGCTCTGTGCCGCACCGGGCTGGACGATGAAGTCGTAAGTCTCGGCAATCGCGATCTGCACTTCGTCGGTCTCGACCGGCTGCACCGGATTGCCATCGGCTGCGACCACCGTCAGCGGCAGGCCGGGAATGCGGAAGTTGAAATTGGTCATCGACGATGCATTGATGACGCGCAGGCGAACCTTCTCGCCGGGGACGAACAGGCCGGTCCAGTTTTCGGCATTGCCGTGACCGTTGACGAGAAAGCTGTAGGTCGATCCGGTCACGTCCGAAATGTCGGTCGCATCCATGCGCATCTGTGCCCAGGCAAGGCGATCGGCAAGCGACTGGTCCTTGCCGGCCAGAAGCCCCGACAGCGTCTGGCGCTGGCGGTTGAAATAGCCGCTCATCATCTTGAGACGGCGCATCTGTTCGTGCGGATGGATCGGGCTCCAGTCCGACAGCACCAGCACATGCTCGCGGTCGCAGGTGATCGGGTCCGCACCGGCGGGATCGATCACGACAGGCCCGAACAGCCCCTCGGCCTCCTGCATCCCCGAATGCGAGTGATACCAGAACGTGCCCGAATGGTTCAGCGCGAACTCGTAAGTGAACGTCTCTCCCGGATCGATGCCGGGGAAGCTGACGCCCGGCACCCCGTCCATCTGGAACGGCACCAGCAACCCGTGCCAATGGATCGAAGTCTGTTCGCGCAGGGTGTTGGTAACCGCGATGCGCACCGTCTGCCCTTCGCGCAGGCGAAGCAAAGGCGCGGGCAGCGTACCGTTCACGGTCACGGCATGCGACGATCGCCCGCCCGTGGAAAAGTGGCTCGTGCCGATCTGCAAGGCTATCGTATCGCCGGAAAGGACGCCCGAACCGGCCGTGGCGTGAGCGATCCCGGCAGTGCCGCTCCTCGCCCATGCGGGAAACAGCCCCGCCATGCCAAGACTTCCGGCAAGAACCCCGCCCATGGCGAGAAGACGGCGGCGGGGGATCGCGACGGCGGCGGGATCGATGATCGGCATGTCCCCCTATACGCAGTCAGGGCGCCTAACCCTCGGCCAGATGCGATAATTTCTGCCTGGCCCGATAAATTCGCGTCTCCACCGCCTTGCGGCTTATCCCGAGGATCGCTGCGGCCTCATCCTGAGACAAGCCCTCGATCGCGCAGAGCAGCAGCGGCTCTTTCAGTGTCGCGGGCAAAGCGGCGATCGCGGCATGGATGCGCGCCACTTCGCGGCCGGATGCCAGGGCAGCTTCCGGCCCCAAAGCGTCATCCGCAACGTGGAAGGCTTCGTCGATCGGCAGGGCAAATGCGAAAAGCCGCCGCACTGTCCGCCGACGCGCCCAGTCGTGGCACTTGTTCAGCGCGACCCGCAGTATCCACGCGCGAAACGGGCGGGCGGCGTCATACCGATGAAGCGCAAGAAACGCGGCGACGAACGTTTCCTGCGTAACGTCCAGCGCATCCGCATCGTTGCCCGTATGCCCGCGTGCCAGCCTGAACACGGCGTCGCGGTGCGCCTTCATCAAGGTGTCATAACCGGCCTGACGTCCAGCCAGTGCCACCGACACGGCGCGCGCGTCGTCTCCCGATGCACTATCTGATCCGCTTCCGGCCACGCCGGATCAGTCCACCGTGGGGGACATCAGCGCTGCGGCCACCGCCTTGTCGAAGCGGCCGGTCTGATCGGGGCGCAACACGCCGCGCATCGCAAAAACGTGCTGCAACGTCGCCTTCTGAAGTTCGCCCATCGCTATATGCGACTGGTCGACGGCCTGCTCGACGTCCGGGCCATAGGCATGTTCACGCGCGATGGCGGCAGCAAGGCGGGCGTTGGCAGTGCGCAGCTCCCCTTCCAGCCTGGTACGGCGATCCGCGAAGTCCCGTTCCAGCACATCGACTCGGGCTTCCTGAGCGGCATCGAGATCGAGTTCCCGGTGCATGATGGCATGGATACGCGTTTCCTCATGCGCATCGCTGCGGACCTGCTGGCCGATCCATAGCGCCGCCAGGGCCACGACGAATGCCGCCAGAGCCACCATCACATAGCGATACAAGCCGGAAATCCTCATGAACCCAACAGGTGAGAAGGCGCAGCCGCAGGCAGTGCCAGCAATGACCGATCATGCGCCTGCGCAGGTGCCGGCCCCGCCAGTCCTCCCCACAGGCCCACCCCTGCCGCAACGACACAGGCAAGCGCCATCGTCCGGCGAACGGCAAGCCGTTCACGTCCTGCCGCAAGCCCCGCCATCACACCGTCATCAAGCGTTGCAAGGGCATCGGGCAGCGGTTCGCCGCGCAATTGCGCAAACATGCGATCGAGATCGTCCAAGCCTTCGCTCCTTTCACGCAAAAACCGGGCCTGCTGTGGATACGCAGCAAAACCGCTTTTCCCTCATCCATCAGCAAATTTTTTTCCGGGCAAAAGGGATCGCCGCACGGCCTGCGTATGACCTCTTGCATGCCCGGACAAGGTGGTTCGTCCGGATAGAAGAGGAGTTCCTTGCAATGCGCCTTGCTGCCCTTGCCGCGACGGTCTGCGTGACCCTTGCCGCCCTGCCTGCTGCCGCGTTCGCTCAGCCCGAGCTGATGAGCGCAACCCCGGCAGCCAAGTCTGTGGTGAACAAGCCGACCGTCATCACTCTCAACTTCTCCGAAGACCTTGTCGCGTCGCTTTCCGGCATCGACCTTGTCATGACCGGCATGCCGGGCATGGCCGACCACAAGCCCATGCCGATCAAGGGGATGGCCGCCAAGGCCAGCGGCAAGACGCTGACCGCCACGCTTCCTCGCCCGCTGCCGACCGGAACCTACGTCCTCACCTGGCACGCCGTCGCCGCAGACCAGCACCGCGTTGAAGGCAGCTACGGGTTCACAGTGCGATGATCGCCGCAGGGCAAGGAGCGCTCCGACCTCGTCGCTTCGTGCCTTGTCAGATCCGCGGCAGGATCAACCCCAGGCCGCGTGCGTTGCACCGCCATGTCAGACGATTCCCACCCGCTGGACCGCCGCTCTCTTTTCCTCGCGGCGGTGTCTACCGTGGTGGAATGGTATGATTTTACCCTGTTCCTTTACATGGCGACCGTGCTGTCGCGGGTGTTCTTCCCCGCAGAACGGCCCGAAGATGCAATATTGACTGCACTCCTTGGCTTTGCGGTCGCCTATCTCATGCGCCCCGTCGGCGCGCTGGTGTTCGGCCATTTCGGCGACCGGCATGGCAGACGCGCCACACTGCTGGCCTCGATGGGGCTGATGACCGGGGCGATGCTGCTTACCGCGCTGTTGCCGACGGCCGCTCAGGCCGGTCCGATCGCCGGGGCGGCATTGCTGGCCCTTCGTTGCGTAATGGGATTTGCCGTTGGCGGCGAATATACCGGGGTAGTCGCCTATCTGCTTGAAGGGGCCCCATATCATCGCCGGGGGCTCGTCACCTCGCTCGCGGCGGCCACCAGCGAAATCGGAGGATTGCTGGCAGCCGGTGTCGCTGCGTTGACCGTCAGCCTGCTGCCCGCGCCGCAGCTTGAAAGCTGGGGCTGGCGCCTTCCATTCCTGCTGGGTGCGGTGCTGGCGGCGCTGATCCTCCTCGCCCGGTCAGCCATGGCGGAATCGCCGGAATTCAACGCCAGCCGTAACGCCGGCACCTTGCAACGCCGCCCGATCGCACATGCGCTGAAATACCACCGCGCAGGGATATTGCGCGGCTTCGCCGTATCGGCGCTCGGTTCGATCACATACTATGTCGGCATAACCTACGTGCCGGTATTCCTGACCTCGACCGGCCAACTGACCGAAGCGCAATCGCTGCAACTGGCCACGATCGCGGCGCTTGCGGTCATCGTGGTGACACCCGCCATCGGCGTGCTGTCCGATCGGCTGGGACGGCGCACAGTGCTGATGGTTCTGGCGGTGCTGGCCGCGGCTGCCCCTGTCACGCTTTTCACCGTTCTTGCCCATGCATCGCAAGGCAGGGCGATCCTGTCTGCGGTGCTGCTGGCTGCTCTGGCCGGAGGCATCAGTGCCGTCGGCGCCGTCACTACTGCAGAACAGGTCCCGGCCGAAGGTCGGCTGAGCGGCCTTGCGCTGGGCGCTACCAGCGCGACCGCCCTGTTCGGCGGCCTGACACCGTGGTTGGCGCAAATGATGATCCTGCGCACAGGAGCGCCAACCGCTCCCGGCGTGATGATCGCCGTAGTGGCACTATGCGTCCTTCCGGTCCTTTGGTGGATGCCGAAGGTGCCGACGCACACGACACCACAGCCCGGCAGATAAGCTGCGCCGCCTACGCGGTCTGCTCATCGCCGATCGCGCGGGCAAGGATCACCATGAATTTATCATCGGCATCGCCAAAGCCCTGCACCGGCTCCCAGCCGCCCGCAAGCAGCAGGGTATCGGCGCTGCGCGGATCGTACTTGTGGCTGTTCTCGGTGTGGATCGTCTCGTCTGCCGCCATTGCGAAACGGCGGCCGCAAACATCGAATTCGATCGGCCTTTTCGCGGCGATATGCATCTCGATGCGTGCGCGCTCATCATTCCAGACGGCGCGATGGGCCAGAGCATCCAGCGGGATCGTTCCGCCCAGTTCGCTATTGATGCGCGCCGCAAGGTTGAGATTGAACGCTGCCGTCACCCCTTGCGCATCGTCATAGGCACAGACCAGTTCCGCTTCGCCCTTGATGCGATCGAAACCGATCAGCAGCAGGCTTCCTGCCCCCAGCGTCCGGCGCATCGATCGCAGCAGGTCGGCAGCGGCCATCGGCTCCATGTTGCCAATGGTCGAACCGGGAAAGAAGCCAAGCCGCGGATGCGAGGCGACTTCTGCGGGCAGCGTGGCAGGCAGGCTGAAATCCGCTTCGACGGGATAGATCGGCAGGTCGGGATAGCGCGTCGCAAGCGCTTCGCAGGATTCGCTCAGGAATTCTCCGGAGATGTCGATCGGCACATAAGCAGCGGTCCATATCGCGTCGAGCAGCAGCGGCGTCTTGGTTGCGCTGCCCGCACCGAATTCGACCACGACATGATGCTTCGATCCCACCATGCGGCCGATACGCGTTGCGTGAGCCATGAGGATGCCGGTCTCGGTGCGGGTGGGATAGTATTCGGGCAGCCGGGTGATCTCCTCGAACAGTTCGCTGCCGCGATGGTCGTAGAACCAGCGGGCCGGAATCGCCTTGCGGGGTTGAGAGAGGCCGGTGAGGACATCGCGGCGAAATTGAGCGCGCAGGGTATCGCGGGACGCGTCGATCAGATCACGGACGGCAGTGGCCATGGGTCTACAGATCCTTAGCTAGTCGCACGCCGGTGCACTGCCAGCGCTTCTCGGGGGGGAAGAAGTTGCGGTACGTGGACCGCGAATGCCCGCGGGGGGTGGCGCAGCTGGCTCCTTTGAGCACGCACTGGGCGGACATGAACTTGCCGTTGTATTCCCCCACCGCGCCGGCAGCGGGGCGAAAGCGCGGATAGGGCAGATAGGCCGACCGGGTCCATTGCCAGCAATCTCCGTACAGCCCGGTCGATCCGCGCGGGTGCACGCCGACCGCGTTGTCCAGTTGCATGCCCCCAAGGGGATCGTGGTTTCGGGCGGCGACTTCCCATTCGAACTCGGTCGGCAGACGATGCCCGGCCCATGTCGCGAAGGCATCCGCTTCGTAAAATGAAACATGAGCCACCGGCGCGCTGCGCTCCAGCTGTTGCATCCCGGCAAGCGTGAACATGCCATCCTCGCGCCAATAGAGCGGCGCCGTGATGCCTTGCGCGTTGACCCACGCCCAGCCGTCCGACAGCCAGAGCGCGGGGTTGCGATAGCCGCCGTCCGCGATGAATGCCGCCCACTCGCCGCAGGTTACCAGACGGCGGGCAAGCGCGAATGGCTGGATCAGGACATCGTGGGCCGGCCCCTCATTATCGAAAGCGAAGCTGCTGCCGTCGTGGCCGATGCGGCACCGGCCGCCGCGGTGCTCTTCCCACTCCATCGCGCCCGCAGGCAAGATACCACTATCGGGAAACGCGCCATAGGCAGGCGCCAGCGGATTAAGCGAAAAGGCATGCTTGATGTCTGTCAGCAACAGTTCCTGATGCTGTTGCTCGTGGTTCAGCCCAAGTTCGATCAGCGCGGCCAGTTCAGGGCGATCCAGCACGCGCTCCACATGCGCATCGACATGCGCCCGGTACGCCAGCACCTCATCCAGCGAGGGACGCGAAAGCATACCGCGTTGCGGCCGGGCGTGACGCGGGCCTTCGGCCTCGTAGTAGGAATTGAACAGGAACGGCCAGTTCTCGTCGAACAGCCGATAACCCGAAACATGATCGCGCAGCACGAAGGTTTCGAAGAACCAGGTCGTATGCGCCAGATGCCACTTCGCCGGTGAAGCATCCGGCATCGACTGGATGGTGGCATCGGCATCGGAAAGCGGTGCAGCCAGTTCACGGCTCAACGCCCGGATCGAGGCGAATCGATCGGTCAATAGCGGGCTGTGGCGCACCAGCGGAGAGCATTCCTTCGTGGCATCCATGTGCCCCTAACGACCCAACCCCCAACGGGATGCATCGCCTTTGGAATATCGCGACGAAATGCGCGTCTTGCGCGAAGGCCATGACAATGGCCCCCAGGCCCAACCTCTTGAGGAACAAACCGTAGCGCCGGCCATTCTCGATCCCGAAGTCGCAAAATGTTTCTGGAGTGTGAATGATGGAACCGGAAAGCCTTAAATCCAGAGCGCGCCCAATTGCACCTCTGGTACTTGGTTCCATCATAGCGCTGATCGGTCTGGTTCTGGCGATCGGCGGTATCTGGCTCGCGCTGCTGGGTGGCTCGGCTTATTATGTTCTCACAGGTATCGCGATGCTGGCAGCGGGCGGCCTGCTGATCCGGCGCAGGATCCTTGGTGGCTGGCTCTACTGCGCGATTTTCGTTCTGACGGTGATCTGGGCTTTTGCGGAAGTGGGCGCCAACAACTGGGCGCTCGTCCCGCGCATCATCGCGCCACTGGTGTTGCTGGTGGCGACGCTGCTGGTGATGCCTACGCTATCCACGCGCCCGAACCGCTGGAAGCTGGGGCTTGGCACAAGTGCGGCGGCGCTGGTGCTTACCGCTGTCTCTGCCATGATCTTCGCCCGCATGGCCGATACCGGCCCGGCGCAAGACTTGCCCGGCCTGCGCTTTGAGATGAGCGATCCTTCCCTGGCCTCCGTTGGAGACGACTGGCCGGCTTACGGCGGCACCGACGCCGCGCGCCGCTTTTCCCCGCTTGGCCAGATCACGCCCGATAACGTAAAAAACCTCAAGCGCGTGTGGCTGGCGCATACCGGTGACATGCCTTCGTCGCCCCAGATCGCGAAGACCTATGGAGGCGAAAACACGCCGCTCAAAGTCGGCAACACGCTTTACGTTTGCACGCCCAAGAACAGGGTCATTGCGCTCGATCCGGCGACAGGCAAGCAGCGCTGGACGTTTGATCCCAAGGTCTCGGACGATGCCATTCCCTATACCGCTGCCTGTCGGGGTGTAACTTACTTCTCGGTGCCCGATGCCCCGGTCGACCAGCCGTGTGCGCAGCGTATCATCTATGGCACGCTCGATGCCCGCCTGTTTGCGATCGACGCCCGTACCGGCGCGCGCTGCGCGGCGTTCGGCACCAATGGAGAAGTCGATACCAAGATCGGCATGGGCAACACCCCCCCGGGCTACGTCTCGATCAATTCACCGCCGACGATCGTGCGCGGCGTCGTCGTCACGGGTCATCAGGTGCTTGACGGACAGGACCGCTGGGCGCCTTCCGGGGTGATCCGCGGCTATGATGCCGTCACGGGCAAGCTGCGCTGGGCGTGGGACATGATGCACCCGGACTGGAACGGCTATCCGCCGCAGGGCCAGACCTGGGCTCGCGGCACACCCAACATGTGGACTATCGCAAGCGGCGATGAACAGCTTGGCCTCGTCTACCTGCCGATGGGCAACGCTGCGGCAGATTACTATTCCAGCCTGCGCCGTCCGCAGGAGCGCGATTTCGCAACCTCTCTGGTCGCGCTTGACGTGATCACCGGCAAGCCGCGCTGGAAGTTCCAGGCCGTCCGCGATGACGTGTGGGATTATGACTTCGGCGCTCAGGCCAGTCTTGTCGATTTCAAGGGCACTCCTGCACTGGTGCTGCCGTCCAAGCAGGGCGACATCTACGTACTGGACCGCCGCACAGGCCAGCCGCTCACTCCGGTAGGGTCGATCAAGGCGCCTGGCGGCGGCGTGGAGCCCGCGCAGCGCGCGGCAACCCAGCGCGTCTCGCTGTGGCATACCCTGCGAAAGCCCGATCTTACCGAACGGGACATGTGGGGCATGTCGCCTATCGACCAGATGGTCTGCCGCATCCAGTTCCGCCGGGCGAGCTACAAGGGCTTTTTCACGCCCCCTGAAAGCGACCGCCGCTCGATCGAATATCCCGGCTATAACGGAGGAACCGACTGGGGCGGCGTGGCGATCGATCCGCGCAGGGGGGTAATCGTCGCCAACTATAACGACATGCCCAACTACGTGCGCCTCGTCCCGCGTGCCGAAGCCAACAGGAAAGGCTGGGCCCCACGCGATCAGGCGCGTGGTGAGATCGGGGGCGCCGAAGGTGCAGGCGATCCCCAGGCGCACACGCCCTATGCCATCGACGTGAACGCCGGGTGGCGCCTGCCGCTGACCGGAATGCTGTGCAAGCAGCCCCCTTATGGCGGCATCCGCGCCATCGACATGGCAACCGGCAAGACGATCTGGGACAAGCCGCTGGGCGAAGCGCGCACGAACGGTCCTTTCGGCATCCCATCGATGCTGCCCTGGACCATTGGCACACCCAACAACGGCGGTTCGGTAGTGACCGCAGGCGGGGTGATCTTCGTCGCCGCCGCTACCGACAACCTGATCCGCGCAATTGACCTCAGGACCGGGAAAGTCTTGTGGAAGGACGTGCTGCCCGCAGGCGGCCAGGCCACGCCGATGACCTACATGGTCAATGGCAAGCAGTACCTGGTGATCGCCCCCGGCGGCCATCACTTCATGGAAACGCCTATCGGTGATCAGGTGATCGCCTATGCCCTACCGTAAGGTAATGCGGATAGCATAGCAGCCGCGCGTTCGCAGGCTGAGCAACCCGAGGGGGCGTCTCGCACGGCCCCTCGGCGATGCGTTGGTCTTTACAGGCCGCCGCGCCGGGCCATGCAAGGCCAAAGGCACCGCCCTGTCGATGCGCTCTCGCGTCTTCTGGCGTATCAGGATGCCACTTCCCGGCCAACGCGGCACATCTGCAGCTGAGGCTTCTCTTCGACCCTGAAGAGCACATTTTCGGCATTCATGCCGGGTGCGCGGTCGTGCGCTTATCGCCCGTGCCTGTATTCGCTCCCCCCTGCATCGTGACCCGACTTTCCCGGCTGCCGCCGAGGGATAACGTTGATGTCCGTCCAGCCGGACTGCTGGGCCAGGTATTGGCATGAACATTTCATCATTCCAATTTTGACAAATAAACTTGAAACGTCTCACATTTTGTATATGCCAATGATCATAACAAGCCTTGGAGAGGGCAATTGATCGCGAAATCCGTCATTTTCCTTGCGCTTGCGGCCAGCTGCTCGGCGCCGGTTTGCGCCCGAGAATTCCTTGTTCGAAATCCGGGGGAATATGCCGCTGCTGTCGGACGGGCCGAAGCAGGCGACATCGTCCGGCTCGCAGACGGCGAATGGAAGGACTTCCCGATCGTCTTTGAAGGGCGTGGCCGAAAGGAGGAGCCGATCACGCTGGCAGCGCAGACGGCAGGCAAGGTGATCCTGACCGGCGCCTCCAGCCTGAAGATCGCAGGCGAATGGCTGGTGGTTTCCGGGCTGGTATTCCGCGATGGCAGCGCACCGGGCAACGAAGTCATCAGCTTCCGCCGCGATTCACGCCACGTGGCCACAAACTCGCGGCTTACCGAAGTGGTCATCGATCGCTTCAACCAGTCCGATCGCCGCCGCGAGGACCGCTGGGTTTCCCTCTACGGCCATGACAACCGCGTCGATCACAGCTGGTTCGCGGGCAAGGGCAATGCCGGCGTGACGCTGGCCGTGATCCGCCCCAAGGGCCAGCCGCACGCGAACCGCCACAGGATCGACCACAACTACTTCGGCCCGCGACCACCGCTCGGCTCCAACGGCGGTGAGACGATCCGCATCGGGACAAGCGAGGAATCGCTCTCGGATTCCTTCACCGTAGTCGAAAGCAACGTGTTCGACCGCTGCGACGGAGAGGTTGAGATCGTCTCGGTGAAGTCAGGCGGCAATGTGGTGCGCGAAAACCTGATCTTGCAATCGCAGGGCTCGATCGTGCTGCGGCACGGCAATGGCAACCTCGTGGAACGCAACGTCTTTCTGGGCAAGGGCAAGCCGCATACCGGCGGGGTACGCATCATAAACACACGACAGACCGTGCGTGACAACTACATGGAAGGTCTGGCGGGAACCGATTTTACCAGCGCCATCGCAGTGATGAACGGCGTCCCCGGCTCCGCGATCAACCGCTATCATCCGGTGACTGGAGCACTCATCGCCAACAATTCGGTACTGGACGGCGCGCGCATCACGCTGGGCGCCGGCGCCGATGCAGAGCGATCGGCAGCGCCCCAGGACACGCGCTTCACCAGCAACCTTGTTACCGGCTCAGGCAGTTCTCTCTTCGCGATAGAGGCAGACGTCAAGGGCATCACGTTTACTGACAATGCCGCGAGCGTACAGGTCCCTGCCGAACTCGCATCGGGCTTCTCTACCGCGCCGATAGCCCTGAAGCGCGCCGCCAACGGACTGCTTTACCCCAGCGATCCGGCGCTGGCGAAGCGCGGCGCGCCCGGCGATCTTGCCCCCGTCACGCTCGCACAGGTAGGGCCGGACTGGTACGGCAAGCCTGATCCCGAAGCCGCCTTCGGATCGGGCCGCACGATCAAAGCCGGGTCGGGTGGACTCGAAACCGCCGTGGCCGCCGCACGATCGGGAGACGTGATCGCCCTTGCCGCCGGGCGTTACACCGTCCGCGCACCCCTTCACATCGCCGTGCCGCTGACGGTTTCGGGCCCGAAAACCGCGACGATTGCCTTCTCCGGCCCGACTCTGTTCGCGTTGGAGGAAGGCGGCCGTCTGCGGCTGCAGGGTCTTACGATCACTGGCGAGGCTGCGCCGCGCCGCGCAGGCAACGCGGTGGTGCGCTCCGCTCCGACCTCGACGATCGCCAATTACGCGATCGAGATCGAGGGCACCGACTTCGCCGGAATGGAGGCTGCGCCGGGCTTCGACATCATCGCCACCACGGCTGCGACCTTCGCGGATCATATCAGCCTGCACGATGTAACCGTGAACGGTCTCTCCGGCACCGTGCTGGCCGCCGCCGCGGAAACGGGCGACAAGGGCCTTTACGCCGCCGAGCAGATCACCATCACCGGATCTCGCTTTACCCGCGTCGGCACGCTTGCGCATGTTCTGCGCGGTGGAACCGATGAGAGCACGTTCGGCCCCGAAGTGGAAATCAGCGACAATACCGTGCAGGGCAGCGGCCCCGAATTGCTGGCGCTATCGGGGGTTCAGACCACGCTGCTGACCCGCAACGCCTTTCGCAGCGCTGGCCGCATCACCGTGACGCACAGCGTCGGCGCGCCGCAGACCCGGATAATCGACAATCGTTTCATCAATACCGCAAACCCGCAAATTTCGCGCCTTTATCCGCAGGGTACGCCGCAAGTGCAGGTATCGGGCAATTCAGTCGGCGGAGACGCATCATGATCGCAAGAACCTTCCTTCTGGGCGTGGCGCTTGCCGCGATGACCACGTTACCGGCACATGCCGCACCGTCAGCGGACGATGCACACCCCGTCCTGACCAACGCCGCCGCGATTTCGGGGCTGGGCGCACAGACCGAAGGCTATCCGCTGTTCACCGCCGAACTGACGCGGATGCGCAAGTCGGTGGACGCAGCGATGAAAGCAGGGATCGACGTGCCGGTGCCGAAGGATCCGGGCGGCGGGGCCACGCACGAACAGCACAAGCGCAACTACATGGCGCTTTACGGTGCGGGTATGCTGTACCGCATCACCGGCGACAAACGCTATGCCGATTTCGCACGCGACATGCTGCTGGCTTACGCGAAGCTCTATCCCGGCCTCGGCCCCCATCCCGCCGCCGCCAACGAAGCGGCAGGCCGCCTGTTCTGGCAGAGCCTCAACGATTCCGTCTGGCTGGTCTACGGCATTCAGGGCTACGACGCGGTGCGCGATGCGCTGCCCCCGCAGGACCGCAAGATGATCGACGAACAGGTGTTCCGCCGGATGGCGACGTTCCTGTCGACCGGATCGCCCAAAGTCTTCGACCGCATCCATAACCACGCCACCTGGGCCAACGCGGGGGTGGGCATGACCGGTTACGTACTGCGCGATCAGGATCTGGTCGACAAGGCGCTCAAGGGGCTGGACAAGAGCGGCAAGGCTGGCTTCCTGCGCCAGCTGGACCTGCTTTTCTCACCCGACGGCTATTATGCCGAAGGGCCATACTACCAGCGTTATGCGCTGCAGCCCTTCGTGATCTTCGCCGCCGCAATCGACGCCAACGAGCCGCAGCGCCGCATCTTCGAATACCGCGACGCAGTGGTCCTGAAGGCCATCCGCACTTCGATCCAATCGACCTACGGCGGCTATTTCTTCCCCTTCAACGACGCCATGCCGGACAAGAGCCTCAAGACCGAGGAACTCTATCAGGCAGTGGCGATCGGCTATGCCAAAACCCATGATCCGGCGCTGCTGTCCATAGCCCAATGGCAGGGACGCACGGTGCTCACGCCTCAGGGCCTTGAAGTCGCACGTGCTCTGGCGGCGGGCAAGGCAAAGCCCTTCCCGTTCACGTCGCTACTGCTGCGCGACGGGCCAGACGGCAATGACGGCGGCATCGCAGTGCTGCGCGATGGCCCCGGCACGAAAGATCAGGTGCTGGTGGCCAAAAACACCGCGCAGGGCATGGGGCACGGCCATTTCGACCGCCTCAACTGGATTCTCTACGACAACGGACGGGCCATCGTTACGGACTACGGCGCCGCGCGCTTCCTCAATATCGAGGCGAAGGACGGCGGCCGCTACCTGCCTGAAAACGAAAGCTGGGCCAAGCAGACTGTCGCGCACAACACGCTGGTGGTCGACGAAACCAGCCAGTTCGGCGCCAACTGGAAAAGCGCCACGGCAACGCCGCACCAGCTCTGGTTCAGCGGCGATGGGCAGATCAGGGGATCCATCGCGGAAATGGCGGGCGCCTATCCCGGCGTTACCTTCCGCCGGGCACTGGTGCAGCTGAGCGTCAAGGGCGCAAAAAGCCCGCTCGTGCTCGACCTGCTTCGCGTGAACGGCTCCAAGGCGGCTCGCTACGACCTGCCGCTGCATTATGCCGGGCATTTGATCGATACCGGATTTGCACTCAAATCCAACGTCACTACCCGACCGGTGCTGGGCCAGGCCAATGGCTACCAGCACCTTTGGGTCGATGCCACCGGCACACCGGCCCCGGACAACGGCGTCGTAACCTGGATCGAGGACGGCCGGTTCTACAGCTACCGTGTCGCCACCCCAGGCGTGACCATGGTTCTGGGCGAGAGCGGCGCCAATGACCCGCGCTTCAACCTGCGGCGGGAGCCGTTCATCTTGCAGCGGCTGGACGGTGCGCGCGATGCCGCCTTCGTCAGCCTGCTCGAACCGCATGGCCGCTACGATGCCGCAGCAGAAACGACCACCGGCAGCGAAAGCGCCGTGCGCAGCTTCACTCACCGCCGCGAAGGCGATGTCGATGTTCTGACGATCGGCTGGCGTAACGCTGCAGCCACGGTCGTGGCCATCGCCGAAGATACCGACCCCGCGCATGCCCACACACTTGTGCTGAACGGCAAGGCGCAGAGCTGGAAGGGGCCGGTCGGTCGCTTCGAAATGCCCAAACCCGAAGGGAAATCCAGGTGAGGAACCTGCGCTGGATGGTCATCGGCCTGATCGGGCTGGCAACCGTCATCAATTATATAGACCGCAACGCGCTGGCAGTGATGTGGCCCGCCGTCTCGAAGGAGATCGGCGCGGACAAGTCGGACTATGCGCTGCTGGTGACGGTGTTCATGCTGGCTTACGCCTTCGGGCAATCGGCTTTCGGCAAGATCTTCGACGTTATCGGTACGCGGCTGGGTTTTGCTGTATCAATCCTGTTCTGGTCGCTCTCGATCGGCGCGCACGCTCTGGTCCGATCGCTTGGGCTGCTGGCGCTGCTGCGCGTGACGCTGGGTATCAGCGAAGCGGGCAACTGGCCGGGCGCCGCGAAAGCCAATGCGCTGTGGTTCCCGCAAAAGGAACGGGCGCTGGCGCAGGGTGTGTTCAACGCAGGCGCATCGCTGGGCGCAATCGTCTCTGCGCCGCTGGTGGCGCTGCTGTTCACCGCCTTCGGCTGGCGCGCGACGTTCCTGGCGATCGGTGTGCTCGGCCTGCTGTGGCTGGTGCCCTGGCTGTTCCTCTACCGCGCCGATCCGGAAAGCAATCCGTGGCTTACCTCGGCCGAACGCGCGCATATCCTCGGCCTTAGCGAAACGGAAGCGGTCAGGCCCACAGGCTATGCCCCCGGCTGGGCGCAGATGCTGCGCCATCGCCAGAGCTGGGCGATCATCGCCAGCCGCTTTTTCCTTGATCCGGTCTGGTGGCTGTTCGTGTCGTGGCTGCCGATCTACCTGGCCGAGACTTTCGGCTTCGACGTCCAGCAGATCGGGCTGTTCGCATGGGTTCCGTTCGTCGGCGCGATGGCGGGGAGCCTGACCGGCGGCTGGCTGTCCGGCGCGTTGATTGCGCGCGGGCGCAGCGTGAACTTCGCCCGCAAGTGCGCAATCACGCTGGGCGGGCTGATCATGCTGCCGCCGCTGCTGCTGACCATGCACGCCGCCAGCCCGCTTTACGCAGTACTGCTGATCGCGGTGATCCTGTTCGGGTTCCAGATGGCGATCAACAACATCCAGACCCTGCCGGCCGACTATTTCGCGGGCGGCACCGTGGGATCGCTGGCAGGGCTTGGCGGCACAGCCGCAGTTGCGGGTACGCTTGTGACGACCTGGCTGGTGCCGGTCATGACGAAGGCCAGCTACGCCCCGATCTTCGCCCTGGCCGCTGCGCTGGTGCCGCTTTCCCTCCTGTGCATCTGGCTGCTGGGCGGCCGGATCGCCCCCCTCACCTCTCCGAACACCATTCAAGACAAGGGCTAAATCCATGCGTTTCAAGGACAAGACCGTCATCGTCACCGGCGGAGGCCGCGACATCGGCAAATCGGTATCGAAGCATCTCGCCGGTGAAGGCGCGAAAGTTGTCATCAATTACCGCAGCAATCGCGAAGAGGCCGAGCGCACGCTTGCCGAAATCGAGGCAGAGGGAGGCCGCGCCCTGATCCATCAGGCCGACGTATCCAGAGCTGAGGACGTTGCGGGCTTGATCGCGGCCAGCGTCGAGGGGTTCGGCGGGATCGACTTCGTGGTCAACCTCGCGGGCGGCATGGTGGCCCGCAAGACACTGGCGGAGATGGACGAGGCATTCTTCGACCATGTCATGGATCTCAACCTCAAGTCCGCGTTCCTTGTAACCAAGGCCGCGCTGCCGCACCTTTCGAAAGGCAGCGCGATCGTCAACGTGGCATCGCTCGCAGGGCGTGACGGCGGCGGTCCGGGCGCAAGTGTCTATGCCACTTCCAAAGGCGCGCTGATGACACTGACGCGTAGCTGGGCGAAGGAGCTGGGGCCGCAGGGTATCCGCGTCAACGCGGTGTGTCCGGGCCTGATCGGCACCAGCTTTCACGACGTCTTCTCCAAGCCCGAAGGCCGTGCCGCAACCGCCGGCAACACACCGCTGCGCCGCGAAGGTCATCCCGACGAAGTCGCGACGGCAATCGCGTTCCTGCTTTCCGAAGAAGCCGCATTCCTGACCGGGGTAAACCTCGACATCAACGGCGGACTTGCCTTTTCCTGAAGGGACACAAGAGGATGATACGAAAGGCATGGGTAGGCGCGGCAATTGCTGTGGCCCTGCTGGGCACGGGTGCAACCGCGCAGGACGGGAACACGTCGAAGGGGCGCACCGTGCGCACCGATGCGGAGAAGCCGGCGGCGAACAAGATCGTGCTGGTCGGCGATTCCACCATGGCACCCATGAGCGGCTGGGCCTCGATGTTCTGCGCTCATCACGTCAAATCCTCCACCGCATGCCTGAATCTGGGGCGCGGCGGGCGTTCCACGCGCAGCTATCGGCAGGAAGGGTCGTGGGATCTCGCCCTCGCCGAAGCGCGTGTGGCGGGCTACCGCCGCACTTTCGTGCTGATCCAGTTCGCCCATAACGACCAGTCCTCGGCGGCAGAGCGCTGGACCGAGATGGACACCGAATTCCCCGGCAATCTCCGCCGGATGGTGGAGGAGGTCCGCCAGGCCGGAGCCGTGCCCGTGTTGCTGACTCCGCTTACCCGCCGGGACTTCGTGAAGGGTCGGCTGAACAATACGCTTGAGCCATGGTCGGCAAAGGTCCGCGACGTTGCAACGGCGCTGAAAGTCCCGCTGGTAGACCTGAACGCGGCCAGCGCGGCAGTGGTGCAGGAGATGGGACCAGTGCGCGCCATGGATCTGGCACAGACGGCACCTAACAGCACCGAACGGGACCACGCGGCTACAGGAACCACCCTCAAGCCGCGTCCGGCCGCCGAAGCACGCCTGCCCGATGTGCCGACCACGCCGGACGGGCCGCGCGGCCAGTTCCAGCGAAAATTCGATTACACCCACCTCGGCGATGCAGGAGCGGAACTTTTCGCGGGCCTCGTCGCGCGTGATCTGGCGCGGGCAGTTCCTGAACTGCGCAGTCAGATCGCGCCATGACGCCAATGCATTCATACCAATTTAAAGATTTTATACCGATAATTGGCATGAATTAATGGATTGACTCATATTTCATAATTGGTCAGAAAATAATCAAAGACCAAAAAGGGAAGAGGAATCATGATGTCGCCCTTCGATCGCGGCCACAGCCGTCGCGCCATCCGTTTCTGTTTGCTGGCTGGCGCCGCCTTCGTCGCGACGCCCGCACTGGCCCAAGAGACTGCACCGCAGCAGGCCCCACCACAGCAGGCTGAGCCGCAGCAGGATTTCGACGGCGCTTCGGCGCAGGACATCATCGTCACGGGCCTTCGGGAAACGCTCCAGACCTCCATCAACGAAAAGCGGCGCGAGACCGCGATCGTTGACTCGCTTTCGTCCACCGAGATCGGCGACCTCCCGGCGCTCTCGGTGGGCGAGGCAATCCAGACCATCACCGGCGCAACCACGCACCGCGAAAAGGGCGGCGCTTCGGAAATCTCGCTGCGCGGCCTCGGCTCGTTCCTCAGCAACACGACCTTCAACGGGCGCGATGCATCCAACGGCAGCGGTGATCGCGCGGTGAACTTCAACCAGTTTCCGTCCGAACTGATCAACGGCATCAAGATCTACAAGACCCAGCAGGCCGACCTCGTCGAAGGCGGCGTGGCGGGCACGATCGAACTGGGCACGATCCGCCCGCTCGCCTTCAAGAAGCGCCGCATCCAACTGGACTTCAAGACCAACTACAGCCCGTATCAGGACCGCATCCGGGGTTCGAGCGCCTGGGGCTGGCGCGGAACGGCCAGCTACGTAGACCAGTTCGACGCGGGCGCGTTGGGAGAGATCGGCATCGCACTGGGTGTCCAGCGCAACAAGACCAACAACCCCGAAGAAACATATGCGGCAAGTTCGACCTGGGTGGCGTGCAACCCCGCCATCAGCGTGCCTGCCGGCAACTGTTCGGAAGTCAGCCGTGAACAGGCGGCAGCCGGAACGCCCTTCGCACTTGTTCCCAACGCCGCGACATATCGCCAGATCAGCGAGAACGACAAACGCGACGCGATCTTCGGCGCCATCCAGTGGCGGCCCAGTTCGACGCTCGATATCAACATCGACGTCCAGTATTCCAAGCGCGACTACGCCGAGAACCGGCGCGACCTGAACCTTTCGGAAATGCGCTACGGCCTGAGCAACATCGCCTATGACGAAAACGGCGTCATCACCCACCTCGAAGGGCGGACCTCTCTGGAAGCGGTGGGCACCCTGCTGGAGCGCGACGAGGAATATCGCGGCGGTGGCTTCAATGTAGAGTGGCGCCCTGTCGACCGACTGACGATCAAGGCCGATGCGTCCTATTCGCGCACCGTGCGTACCGACGTGGAGCGTTCGGTTCGCCTGCGCACCGATCCGCTGGACATTTACGGCAACCCTACGGCTATCAACAACCAGCGCGTCGGCTACGTCTACGATGTGGCGCCGGGCAGCTATGCGCCGACACTGACCATCGACCCGCGTTTCGACGTCAACGACTATACGCTGTTCAGTGACGATGCCCGCCTGCGCCGCGACGAACTGCAGCGCCGCAACCGGATCATCGCCGGGCGCCTGGATGCGACCTACGAGATGGACGGCTTCCTGCGCAGCCTGGCAGCAGGCGCGCGCTGGACCGAACAGACGTACTCGGATTACGACGACCGCGTAGAAATCACGCAGGACAGCCGCACCATCGACCGTGACGTGAATCTGGCCTGCCGCACCACCTTCCCGCAGACGGACTATCTTTCCAACGCGCCGGGCAACCAGCTGTCAAGCTGGGCCACGTTCGATCCGGTGTGCCAGTTCCGCGAATATCTGGGCACTGAAGACCCCGGCCGCAACGATGATGTGCGCTCGGTCGCCAACCGCGACGTCACCGAACGCACGCTGGCGGCCTATCTCATGGCGAATTACGAAAGCCGGTTGGGCGACATGCCGATCCGCGGCAACTTCGGCGTGCGCGCGGTGCAAACCCGCATAACATCCAATGGTTTGCGCAGCGACCTGCAAGTGGTCAACAACCCCGACGGTTCGATCCGCCTCGTTGACAGCGGCGTTTTCGAAACGGTAACCATCAAAAGCAGGTCGACCCGGCTGCTGCCCAGCATCAACGCGATCTTCGAACTCAAGCCCGATCTGCTGCTGCGCCTTGCCGGTTACCGTGCGATGTCGCGGCCCGCGCCCAGCGCGCTCGGCGCAGGGCGCACGATCCAGCTGGAGGACGGCACCAACTTCTCCTCGGTGGCCGATGCGATCAGCCTGATCACCGCCAATGGCTCGCCCCGACTGAAGCCGCTGATGTCGTGGAATGCGGATGCTTCGCTGGAATACTATCTCAACAAGGACTCTCTGTTTTCCGCCACCCTCTACTACAAGCAGTTCACCGGCGGCTTCATACCGGTGGTGCTGAACGAGGACTTTTCGATCGGCGGGCAGAACTATTCGATCCCGGTCGTCCAGACGCAGAACAGCACGCGCAAGAGCCGGGTCTACGGCATGGAAGTGACGCTGGCGAACCGCTTCACCTGGTTGCCCGCGCCGTTCGACGGGCTGGGCGGCAAGGTCAGCTACAATTATGCCAATTCCAATTTCAAAAACGAGGATATCCGCCTCGGCGCGGTCTACGATCCGGAAACCGGCGAGACGACTCCAGGCATGATCCCTGCGGCCAACCTTTCGGGTTATTCCAAGCATGTGGTTTCGGGTCAGCTGTACTACTCCCTTGGGAAGCTGAACCTTTCGGCGATCTACAACTATCGGTCGAAGTATTATCAGGACTTCGTCGGCGGCAATTCGCAGCTGCGATACGTGCGCGGCAACCAGACGCTGGACTTGCGCGCCTCCTACGATGTCACGCCCAATGTACAGTTGCAGTTCCAGGCCGTGAACGTGTTCGACGAACCGAAAATCACCGACATGCCGGTCCAGGGCAGCATCCGGCAGTACCATTACTACGGATCGCGCTATTTCCTGGGCGTTCGCGCAAAGATCTGATTGCCGGATGATCGTGGACGCAGGATTGGTCAGGCAATTGCCTAGCTTTGGTATGGAAGCTATGAGGCAGGCGTAACAACGAGAGAGTAGAATCGCCATGGCTGACAGGTTGTTCCAGGGCATCGCCGACCAGATCGTGGCGCTGATCGATGAGGGTGTGTTTCCGCCGGGAACGCGCCTGCCCGGAGAGCGCGAACTGGCCGAACGGTTCAATGTCAGCCGCGTGACGATCCGCGAGGCGGCGATCGCGCTGCAGGCCATCGGCGTGCTGCGGATCAAGACCGGCTCGGGCATCTACGTGGCCGAGCCGGCGGACCGTGCGGACGAGGTACTCCCCTCTGTAAGCGCGCTGGAACTGACGGAGGCGCGCGCGCTGTTCGAATCCGAAGCCGCGGCCCTCGCCGCGCCGGTAATCTCGGCCGAAACGCTGGCGAAGCTGGACGAACTGCTGGCAGCAATGGCAGTGGAACAGGACGATGTGCGATCGACCGAAATCGACCGTGAATTCCACATGACCATCGCTTCGGCATCCGGCAACGGCGCGATCACGCATGTCATCCGCACCTTGTGGCGCCTGCGCACCGAGTTGCCCGAAGTGCGCCACACGCATGAAAGCGTCTGCCATCACGACGGCCTGACCCGGCAGGACGAACACGCCGCTGTGGTCGAGGCACTGCGCCGCCACGATCCGCAAGGCGCGCGAGTGGCGATGCGCCAGCACTTCCAGCGCCTGCTCGGTTCAATGCTGGACGCGACAGAGGAACGCGCGATCTCCGAACTGCGCCGCAAGTCGCAGGAAAGCCGCGAACGCTTCCTGATGAGCGCGAAGATCGGCTGATGGCAGGTTCGATGCCTAGGGGCCACGTCGTCACCTTCGGCGAAGTGCTGCTGCGCCTTGCCACGCCGGGCGCGCGGCTGACGGTGCAGTGCGATGCGCTGGACATGGTCGTCGG
>NZ_LYMM01000063.1 GCF_002896965.1 Novosphingobium guangzhouense | reverse complement strand
TCGAGCCGCACGCGCTGCTCCTCGGCCATCGCGCGCGCCGCCCCGCCGGTGTTGCCGCCGGCGGCCTGCTCGATGAGCTTCGGGTCACGCCGGAGCGCGGAAGCGAGGTCGCGCGCGGCATGGGGGCGGCCTGCGTCCAGCGCCTCGCCGGCCTTGCGCAATGCGCTCTCCTGGTGGGGCAGCACGGGCAGGCCCTTGGCGCGCATCCGGCCTATATCGGCCGTGGCGCGCGCATAGCGTTCGATCGCTTTGTCCTGGCCCGGCTTGTCGCCGATCATAGGCTCCCGTTTGGGCGCGGACGCCTTCTCGGCTGCCGGCTTGGGCCGGAAGCCGTCGAACATGCCCTTGGCCTTGTCGCGCACTTTGGCGGCGATCTCCCGCGCGAGTTCCGGGAACCGGATCTCGCGCCGCTCGGCGAACGCGCGTGCCCGGTCATTGTCGGACGGCGCGGTATAGTCGCTGGCCATGTCCTTGGCGCGGTCACGCGACAGGACGCGGGCGAGCTGGCGCTGGTCTGTGAAGTCGTCGCGGCCATAGTGGAGCTGCACGCCCTCACGGTGCCGGGACAAGGCGACATAGGCCCCGTGCCGGTCCATCCCCGGCGTCGCCAGCACATGCGCGCGATCGACGGTCACACCCTGCGATTTATGGATGGTCGCCGCATAGCCGTGATCGACAGCGGCATAGTCCTTGAGGTCGAACGCGACACGGCTGCCGCCATCGAGCCGCACCGCCATGCGTCCCTCGCTGACTTGCTCCAGCGTGCCCAGCGTGCCGTTCTTCACGCCAAGCGAACGCTCGTTGCGCAGGAACATGATCCGGTCGCCGGACGCGAAGTCGCGCCGGCCGCGATCGACCGTGGTGCCCACGTCCTCGCCCAGCCCGCCCGATGCGCGCACCCGCTCG
This sequence comes from Novosphingobium guangzhouense, assembly GCF_002896965.1. Lineage (GTDB taxonomy): Bacteria > Pseudomonadota > Alphaproteobacteria > Sphingomonadales > Sphingomonadaceae > Novosphingobium > Novosphingobium guangzhouense. Next base: position 22,260 of record NZ_LYMM01000063.1, on the reverse strand, counting down.
CGCGCTTCCTGGTTCAGCTCCCGCACCTCGGCATTGGTATGGGTGAGGATGATCCGGCTCTGCTCCGGCGCAGCCTGGCGCTGGCGGTCCCAGCCATCGACCAGCGCGGCGCGCGCAGCTTCTCTGGTTTCCGCCGCATTAACCATGCCGTGATCGGCATAGGCGTGCAGCGCCTCGGCCGTGCGGCCCGTGGCGAGCGCACGCGTCGCGTCCTTCTGCCAGTTGTCGCGCTGCCGGCGAACCTCGGTGATCTCGGCCGCGCCGTGGCGCTCGCTGATCGACCGGAACGCCGCGCCGGCTTCGATCGCCTGCAACTGCTCGGGATCGCCCACTAGCACCACCTTCGCGCCGGCGTCACGGGCATGGGACAGCACCCGCTCCATCTGGCGGGTGCCGATCATGCCCGCTTCGTCCACCACCAGCACGTCATTGCGGGTCAGCTGGTCACGCCCCTGCGCCCACGCATGTTCAAGGCTGGCGATGGTGCGGGACTGGATGCCCGATCCGCCCTCAAGGTTCTCGGCCGCGATCCCGGACAAGGCCGCGCCGCGCACCTGATAGCCCTCGCGCTCCCACGCCTCGCGCGCGACGCCCAGCATCGCCGACTTGCCGGTGCCGGCATAGCCGATGACCGACGCCAGCCCTCGGCCCTCCGTGATATGGTCGAAGGCGTCGCGCTGCTCGCCCGACAGCACCAGGCCGCGCCCTTCCGCCGTCTCCAGCGCTCCGGTGCGATGGGACACGGACACGCCATGCCCGGCGCCACGCGCCAGCTCGTCACCGGCGCGCTCAAGCTTCGCTTCGGTAGCGATCATCTCGCGGGAGGTGAACCGCTCCTGGTCGCGCCCGTCCTTGCCCAATGCCACCAGCTCGGGACTGGCGCGCACCGCCGCCATCACCTGGTCGAACTGCTCCTTGCCGTCCGAATGACGGAAGGCGAACGCGGCAAGATCGCGGATGGTGAAGGTCGCCTGTTGCCGCGTGATGCCGTCGAGCGCAATGCGCGGGTCGGCCGCGATCTTCTCGCCATTCTCCCGCGCGATCCGCCGGTGATCGTCGGCGCGCTCGGCATCCTCGCCGCGGTCGAGCCGCCGCATTCCCGCTGGCCCAATCTTGTGCTGCGGCTCCAGCGCGATGCCCTGGTCTTCATAGGAGCGATGGTCGATCCGGCCCTCAAGCCCCAGCTCGGCCATGCGCTCGTTGACATGCGCGCTCCATGCCTCGCGCCAGTCCTTCAACAGCTCGGTGCTGTTCCAGTCACGGTTCTTCTTCCCGAACCCCTCCGGCCCTACGTCGCGCATCGTCATCATCACATGCGCGTGCGGCTTGGGCGTGCCGTCCTTCGCCTTGTCCCAATGCACGTTCAGGTCCGCGACCATGCCGCGATCGACAAACTGCTTCTTCACGAAATCGCGCGCGAGCTGCACGCCCTGCTTCTCGTTCATCTCGCGCGGAATCGAGAACTCCACCTCGCGGGCAAGCTGCGCGTCCTTGCGCTTCTCGCCGGCCTCCACCTCGTTCCACAAGGTCGAGCGATCGTTTAAACGCTCCGGCGCGCCCTCCGGCAACATCACTTCCGAGTGAATGACACCCGCCTTGTTGCTGAAATCGTGGTTACGCCCAAGCCGATCATCGTGCAGCTCGGACGCGGAACGATAGGCCGCGCTCGCAACGGCGCTCGATCCGTTCGCGCGGCTCACAACCTTGGCGGAGAAATGGTAGATCGCCATGACGCTACGCACACTGCCTTACTTAGCGCACGTCGGCAACGACGTATAAGCGCGCACTCATCATTCGCTTCGCTCCCGCTGATTGACTGCGGTGCGTTTTCATTATGGGTTGCCTGCCTGCTCCTGTTTGCTAGGCTGCGGTGAACCAGACGCGGAAGGAGAGAGCACCATGCGCAAGGTGCGCGACTATGACGCGGAACTGAAAGCGCTGGAGAGCCGCGCCAAGGCGATCAAGGCGCGTCGCATCGAACAGCTCGGCCAGCTCGTCACCGCAACCGGGGCCGATGCGCTCGACATGGAAATGCTCGCCGGCGCGCTGCTCGATGCCGTTGCGTCGAAGGATGCGGAAGCGAAGGAGGCTTGGCGCGCGAAGGGCTCCACTTTCTTTCAACGGCGCGGGCGCAAAGCTGGGCGGACTGCTGGCGGCAACGGCGACAGCGCAGGTACGCAACCGGGCGCTGATCCAGCGTCTGGAAGCGGCACGGCGTCGGACTGATACGCGGGGCTGGGTCTTGGCTCGGCGCGAACGCACCCGCCACCTGATCGAGCTGGGCGGCCTCGTCCAGAAGGCTGGCCTGGTCGATCTCGCCGACGACGATCGCGCAACGATTTACGGCGCGCTGCTGGAGCTGGTCGGCCGCGCTCGCGGCGAGGCCGGCGACTCGCTTGCGCTCTGGAAGCGGCGCGGCAAACGCGCGTTCGATGCGGAAAACAATGTGGAGGAGCTGTCTTGAGGAAGACTCTATGGGCCTTGCCGCTCTGCGTCATCATCGCCGGTTGCGGTCGAGGCCCTGCCGATCCGCAAGGCCTCGAAACCGGTGAGACTTTGTTGACGGTAACAGGCACCGGACGCACCGAAGCCGCGCCCGACCAGGCGCTGTTCACCGCCGGCCTGTCGAGCGTGGCGGCTGATGCGAAAAGCGCCAGCGCGAAGAATGCGGAAGCCATGAGCCGGATCACGGCCGCCCTTGCCCGGCTGAACGTGCCCGCGCGCGATATCCAGACGCGCAGCCTGTCGGTCAATCGCTTGGACTATGGCCCCAACAAGGGCCGCTTCGAGGCGAGCAATACCCTCACCGTGCGGATGCGTGACACGGCGCGGGTCGGTGAGGCGATCGCCGCCGTCACCGATGCCGGCGCGAACATCGTGTCTGGCCCCGACCTCTCCGTTACCGATCCCGAGAAGGCGAACCTGAGCGGCTATGATGCTGCCTACAAGTCTGCCCGCGCCAAGGCCGAGGCTTATGCCAAGGCCGCTGGCCTGCGCATCGACCGAGTGCTCGCGATCCACGATGGCGGCCAGGGCGGCTACATGCCGCAAATGGGGGCAATGGATGCCCGCATGGTCGCGCCGCCGCCCGTGTCTGTGCAGGCGGAACAGGCGTCGGCTACTGTAATGGCGGGGACCAATGCCGGAATGGTGACGGTGCGCGTGAACTTCGCGCTGGCCCTCAAATGAACACCTAGCCACCATACCGCGAGAAAGGATGAAGCCGTGACGCCCCTCCTCGACCTCGATGCGATCCGCCGGGAGGTTCGCGCGCTGGAGTTTGAGCGCGGCACGCCGGCTGATGTGGCGGAATGGCGCGAAGCCGATGCCGAATCCCGCGCCAACCTCGCGATCGAGGGCATGACGCTGAGCGGGGATGACGAGGCGCTGTTCGACATGCTGCGCGACGAGGCGGTGCCCCCTCCCCTCGCCACGCAAATCATCCTCAAGCTGCTCGGGCATCCCGACGCCGATCCGGCGCTTGCGATTACGCCGCTGGAACAGGCCTGCTGATGGCTGGTCCACTCATCGGCGGGCGTCGGCCGATCAGCTGGCGGCTCGCAATCGTCGTTGCGTTCATCGCGGCCTATGCGACCGCGCGATGGCTGGAAGGCATCTTCGGCGTCGGGCAGATTTCCGGCACTGTTTCGTTCCTGGTCCTGGTCGGCCTGATCGGCGCGACCTGGTGGATCAACAGCCGCGTCGGCAAGCGCAGGAACGAGCTACTCGGGTCGGCGCGCTTTGGCGACCGCGCCGACGTGCGCAAGCTGGAGGCGAATGGAGATCTCCTGATCGGCCGCGCCAAGGAATCCGGCAAGCTGCTCCGCTATGATGGCGCGGCGCACCTGCTGACGATCGCCCCAACCCGGTCGGGCAAGGGGGTGGGCACGATCATCCCCAACCTGCTGCTGCTCGACCGCTCGGTGGTCTGCATCGACCCCAAGGGCGAGAATGCCCGCGTCACGGCCCGTGGGAGGGCCAGGAAGGGCCTTGTGTGGTGCCTGGACCCCTTCGGCGTCTCCGGGCGTCCTGCGGCCCGCTACAACCCCCTGGCGCAGCTCGACCCGGCAAGCCCGGACCTCGCGGAAGATGCGCAGACGATCGCCGACGCCCTGGTCCACGACGCGCCGGGGCAATCGGGCGAGGCGCACTGGAACGAGGAGGCGAAGGCGCTGATCGCCGGCGTGATCCTGCACACCGTCGTCCACGAGCCCCCTGCCCGCGTCACGCTCGCCACGGTGCGCGATAAGCTCACCCGCGAGCCCGCCGGCTTCGCCGCGTTGCTGGCGGACATGCAGGCTAGCAATGGTGCGCATGGCCTGATCGCACGCGCCGCCAATCGCCAGCTCGGCAAATCCGATCGGGAAGCGGCCGGCGTGCTGTCCTCGGCGCAGCGCCACACCCACTTTCTCGACAGCCCGCGCCTGGTCGAAAGCACGTCCGCGTCCGATTTCCGCTTCGCGGACCTGAAGGAGCGGCCCGGCACCGTGTTCCTGTGCCTCCCGCCCGACCGGCTTGATACCTATGCCCGATGGCTGCGGCTGCTGGTAGCTCAGGCCGTCACCGACATGGCGCGCTCCCCTGCCCGGCCGGAACGCCCCGTGCTGTTCCTGCTCGATGAGTTCGCCGCGCTTGGCCGACTGGAGCCGGTGGAGCGAGCGATGGGGCTGATGGCGGGTTACGGCCTCCAGCTCTGGCCGATCCTCCAGGACATGCACCAGCTCCGCGCGCTCTACGGCGAGCGCGCCGGCACCTTCCTGTCCAATGCCGGCGTGATCCAGACCTTCGGGGTCAACGATCACGCCACCGCCGACATGCTCTCGCGCACGATCGGCGACACGACGCTGGAATATGCGACCCTCAGCACGTCACGCGGCACTGGCTGGGGCGATAATCGCGCCGGCCCTTCGGAAAGCGTCAGCACGCATGTCACGGCGCGGCGGCTCGTCACACCTGATGAAATCATGCGAATGCCCACCGACACGCTCCTGTTGCTGCGCCAGGGTGAACGCCCACTCTGGGCCGGCAAGGTCCGCTACTATGACCAGCGCGAGTTCGCCGGCCTGTTCGATCCGGCATGATCGCACACACCGGTCCTTGAAGATCGAAAGTGAGCTTTGGGGTAGCGCCTCATCGCCCTCTCTGCCGGCGAAACGTTGAAGGCACACACCGCCAGTTTCGCTTGGCTTCTTCCGGAAGCCTTGCGGCCGTTAGGCCGCTCTGGTGACGGCGATAGCCGTCACGGATCGAAGGCGCATTGACCGTAGGCCAATTCCGCTTGCCCTTCTCAGGTTGACGGTTTTGGGTGAGCCCTGTCGTTAAGAGATTCTGTTAAATAGGAATCGTTAAACAAGTTAAGCCGCTCAAAAAGCGGAATCTTGCTTTGTTTATCAACTGCTTGCCAGCAGGCCCGGTGGGTGAAACCCCGTGATTCGGTGTGTGATACCCCGATAGTGCGGTGGGTGATACCCCGACGCCAAGGTGGGTGAAACCCCGAGACTCTGGAGCCGAAAAGGGGCCTCCGGTGCCAGTTATCCACAGCCTGGCTGGTGGCTCCGGCATCGCCCGAAGCATGTCAGGGTTCAGGCAGCATCGCTGGCCGGTGTGTGAAACCCCGATAGTTGGGCTTGCGGTGTGTGAAACCCCGATAGTCAGCGGCGGCCGGCAAGCCGGTCCATCTGTGCATCGACTTCCTCGGCCCGCTTGCGCTCGGCGTCGAAACGGGCGCGCCGCTCCTCCTCGGCGCGCATTCTCTCGGCGAGTGCCAGTGCCTCGGCCTCGCCGCGGAGCCTGAACAACACGGCCGGGCTTTTGTCCGTCGTCTCGGTCAGCTCCATCGCATAGTCGGGGAGCTGGTCGGCCTCGATCACCCGCCGAAGCATCCGGTTGAACTCCTTGGGCTGGGCATCGCTGCCGGTTTTGTCGCGAAGCACCTCTACCCGGCAAGTCCACCCACCGCGCTGCGTGCCGGCGTGCTTTCGCGCGATACGATAGAGCGCCCGCTCCAACCCTCCGGAGAGTAGGAAATAGTCGGGGTGCATGGTGAGCAGCGACTTCTCGTTGACGATGCCCTCATAGACCCAATCCGAGAGGGTCAGCGTCATGCCGCGCGGCTGCTCCGTTTCGGCGTCGGTGTCGAAGGTCCAGCTGTCGAGCCAGTTGAAGCCAGCCTTCTGCCGGCGCTTCGTCGCGCGGATCGAAGTTGTGATCGAAGTCGTCTGGAGCCGGAGGAGCGCAGCTTGCAGCTCCTGATAGTCCCTGCCCCCTGTGCTGCGCTTGATCGCCCGCAGTAGGTCGTAGGGCGTGGTTGTCAGCGTGCGGGGCAGATCGTTCAGCCCCTGCTGCTTCATGCGGTTGAGCGTGGACGCGGCCCATATCAGGATATCGGCGTCCCAGATCGTGGCCATGCCGTAGTCGGGAATGGCCTGCACGCGCACCCAGGCCTCGCCATCCGGGCTGCGATACTCGATCGGCTTCAGCCGCTTGCGCTTCTGGAGCGAGAAGAACGGGCGCTCCATGACCTCCCGCTGGTCCTTGAGCGGAAGATCGCCGAGCGCCGGAATGAACAGGTCGAACTCGGGATTGGGATCACGCCGCTTGCTCACGGCGCGAACCTGGTGTGTCCCCGCTGGACCAGATACTGGCGCAGCAACCGCTCGGTGATGACGGTAAGGGGCTCCCCGCCCTCCTCGACGCTGAGCTGGCGCAGTGTGCGGTGCATGTCTTCGGGAATGTGGATCAGCACCGGCTTCTTGCCAGGATGGCTGCTGCGCCGGGCAGGTACTGCCGGGGCCGACGTGTCCGCCGCACGCCGCGACCGACGCGGGACGGCAGGCTGCGGCGCGGGAGTTGCATCGGCAACGGGAGCCGGTGCCGGTGCCGGTGCCTCGGGCTCGTCATCGAAGATGCCGGCGAGCGCGGAAGTTTTCTTCGCCATCATCCAACCTCGCTTACTTGCTTAGTCGTAAAGCCGCTTAGTCGCTTAGCCTCATCATAGGCGGCGCGCAACTCGGTCGCCGCCTTGCTGTCCGGGTCCGTCTCGGCCGCCGTTCTGCCGAGCGGCGTGGCCTTGTAGAAATCCTTGCGGAAGTGGAGGCGGCTGTCGAACATCGTCACGCCCTTCGCCGCGAAACCGGCATGGGCCTCCTGCCCCTCCCCGCCCTGATGCGGAACCTGCGTCAGTATAACAGCGAACGGCGTGCCTGCCTGCTGCACCTGCTTGACGGTCTGCAACACCGAATGAACGTCCAGCCCTCGCGGCGCGACAGGGATGATGACGAAATCCGCCTGCTCGGCTGCGAGCATGGCAATGTCCTTGGAGTTCGCCGGCGTGTCGATGATGATGAGGTCGACCTTGCCGCTGCTGCGCCCGCGCGAGACGTGGAGCGGCAGACCGGCAACGCTGCTGTCCTTCACCATCACGTCGTCCTCGTCGCGGCGTTCGGACCAGTAGAGCGCCGATCCCTGGCGATCGTCGGCATCGAGGATAACGACCGACGCCCCCTCCCGCGCCGCCTCGACGGCGAATCCGGTTGAGAGGGTGGTTTTGGATTGCCCGCCCTTTTGCGCGATGACGGCCCATACTTGCATAGCTGCTGCTCCTACTAAGCGGCTAAGCGGCTTATGGAGCTTAGCCGCTTAGTCGTAAAGGGCATTAGTCGCTTAGTCACGTCCGTCCTCAGTTTCGTCGCCGATCAGATCGTGGCGCATCGGGCCATGCCCCCTCAATCGGGCACAAAGGTGCGCCCACTGTCTCCAGCCATTTGCGCGCGGTCCTGACGGTATAGCCGCACGTCGAGCACTCGCATTTCAGCATCCGCGCCGCCTGCTTCCTGGGCCGAGTGGTCGCGCTGCCTGTATCGAGTCTGGCATGGGGGAGGAGGTGACCGACCGCAGCCAAGATCGCCGCTTCACGCGAGAACGGCCGCAAGAGCGGGTAGCCTCGGAAACCGCTGGCTGCTGGAGCCTAAAAGGGCGAAAAGCAGTTTGTCGCTTAACAGCTTATTCGCTTAGTCAATGTCGCAAATATTCTGACTTCCCAGCGTCGCCGCTTCTGCGACAACGCTGGGGCGAGAAGGAACAGCCTTAGTCATCAACAACCGTCAGCTCAGCGCAATGGCACCGATTGCCGCCCCAATCGCCAGCACAACCGGCGTGGCGAGCTTGCTCTTCCACCGGTACATAATCGCCAGCGAGACCGCGAAGATGAGCGCGCTTACGATCAGGTTCGGCGTGCGTGCGCCCGTGGTTCGGGCAAGATCAACAACGGTGACCACAATCAGGCCGACGACGCCGGCCGCCACGCCCGCCAGGAAGAGTTGCAATCGCTTATGTTCGACCACCGCTTCCAGTCGATCGTAGAGCAGGAGCGAGAACGCGAAGGCGGGCAAAAACATGCCAGCGGTCATGGCAAGCGCGCCAGCAAGGCCGCCGCTGATCCAACCCACGAAGGTAGCGAAGATCACGAGGGGGGCTGGCAGGATGCCCGACAGACCCAAGCCATCAAGGAACTGCGCGTCGGTCATCCATCCCCGGCCGACCGTATCGTTGCGGATGAACGGGATGGCGGTGTAGGCTCCGCCGAAGGTCAGGAGTCCACCCTTCAATCCCGCCCAGAACAGCGCGGCGATGGCAGGCGCTGGTTCCTTGGTGCCCGTCATTATTTCGGCACCCCCGGGACTTCCTGCCCAGGTCAGAGCCGCCAGGCCAACGGCAAGCGCGACCACGACCGCGGCGAGCGCGTAGCGCCCGGTTGATCCGAGCGCGTAGGCCGCGCCGGCCGCCGGAAGCACGATCCAGAAGCTGACGCCGGCGAGCGAGGCGGCCGCCGCCGCAATCGCTGCGGCCCAAAGCCACGGGTCGAACAAGATGTGCTCACCGATGCGATGGACCGCGCGGACAATGACAGCGATCACCGCTGCTTGGATGCCCAAGAATGCGGCTCCGAGGAGCGTTCCTTGAATCGGGAGCCGCGTGTACGCCCAGGCAAGCGCGAGCATGAGCACGAGGCCGGGCAACATAAAGCCGAGCCCTGCCAGAAGGCCGCCCAGTCGCCCCTTGGCGCGGATGCCGAGATGGACGCAGAGTTCATGCGCCTCCGGCCCGGGAAGCACCTGCATAACTGCGAGCAGCTTGTTGAATCGGTCGCTGGGTATCCAGCGTTCCTCGTCCACCAGCTCGCGCCGGATCATTGCGATCTGCGCTACGGGGCCGCCGAACGCCATCATGCCGAAGCGCAAGAAGCGCAAGAATAGCGCGGGATAACTTAGCTCTGGCGGCTGGGCTTCATCCAGAGCCGCGCTCGCCGGGGCAGGATGTTCGATGCTCGACATGTTCTGCTCCCCTTATGCGCCGCGTCGCTTGGTGAAATGTGCGTAGAAGCCATCGAGCGCGCCCGACCCTTGGGCAATGCGCTCGTTGTCGCCGTCGGTGCTCGCGCAGATGCCATTGATGAGCGCGGCGATGCCGGCGGTCTCCGGCCTACCGAACTTGTCGTCGGCGATGTCGAGGTCGTGGATGATCTCGGCAAGTGCAACGAGCGCCTGATCGCCGTCGAGCCCCGTCCGATATGTCAGCGTTTCGAAGGTGCAGTGGTCGCCTTCGTGCGTGAACTCCGCGTCCGCCATGTCGAAGCGAAGCTCGCCGGGCTCGGGCTGGTAGTCCTTGCCGTCCACGAACTTGAAGCTGGGGCTCGGGTCGATGAACCGGCGGATAAGCCAGGCCGAGGCGATGCGATCGACATGCACGTGCCGGCGCGTGACCCAAGTGCGGCCTTTCAGCTCCGCCGGCGTCAGCTCCGGCGCTCCCGGCCCGCTCACGTCCGGGTGGCGGCCGGCGCGCCCCTCCGCTTGGGCTATCGCGGCGTCCGCCGCCTGCCGTCCATGCGCGCCGAAGAAGTCGACCGCTGCGATCTCGTCCAGGCGTTTACGCAGGCGGCGGACGTCGGCGGACGACACGTATTCCGCCTCGGCGATCATACGCGCTTCGCGCGCCAACTCCTCGTAATCCGCGTCGCGGGCCGCGTCGAACACGGCGCGAAGCTCCGCATCAACCATCCCCTCAACTAGCCGGGCTTTCAGGATCAACGCCTCGCCACCCCCTGCGGTGATCTCCGCTCTGAGTTCCTCGAAGAGCGCGCGGGTGTCGTCGCGAGCAGGGAGCGCGTGAACGGCATTCTTGAGGGGAGCGGCTCCCATTGCTTGCAAGCGCCGCCAGACCCGCACGCGCAGATAGGCGGGCTTGGCCGGGAGCTGTGGGATCAGGAGCAGCCAGTCACGGGGCTCGGGCGAAGAAGCATCAGCCATGAAGCAACTGTAACATAGCGACGCAACGAACGTACACTTGTATCGTTTGCTTGGGTGGATTAAAAGTTGGGGTGAGGAGACCGCAATGCGAGCTGTTGGATCAGGTGCTGCCGCCATGCTGGCGTGCCTGGCGTGCCCAGCGGCCTCGTCTGCCGCGGCCCAACCTCGCTATGAGACGGTTACGCAGTTCTATCGGACGTGTGTCGACGAGACGAAAAGGAAGGTGAACGGTCGGTGCGAAGCGTATCTCGCTGGTGCCGCCGAGACGCTTTCCGCTTTCGGCAACGGCGGCAGCGAAGCCGGAATCTGCGGCCGGGGCGTCCGATCGGGCGAGTTGAGCCGTATCTTCCCGGCGTGGGCGGTAGAGAACCGTCACGCAGCCAACCTGCCCCGGTTGGCGGGTGTGACGATGGCGCTACGCCAGCGCTTCCCATGCCGACAAACCAATTGAGATCGAGGAGAGAAGCATTGCGTCACTTGTTGCTCCCGCTGGCGATCGCGCTCGCCGCACCGGCCGCCGCCCAGACAAACCCGCAAGCGACACCGCCCGAGGCGCACGGCGACAGGTGGGCGCTCGTGGACAAGAGCCTCGGCCGAGCGGGAACGACGCAGCCCGACGGCGTTCGCCGGTATGGGTTCCCGCGCAGCGATCTTAACGTCCAGCTCGACGGTGTGGCAATCAAGCCGGCGCTTGCCCTCGGCTCCTGGGCGGCGTTCCACCCCATGGGCAATGACGTGATGGTCATGGGTGACCTCGTGCTGACGCATGAGGAGGTAAATCCGGTCATGAGCCGGTTGCTGGCATCCGGCTTCACGATCACCGCGCTCCACAACCATCTGCTTCGTTCCGCGCCCGCGACCATGTACATGCACATCGGCGGCCATGGTGACCCCGTGAAGCTTGCGGCCGCCCTCCGTGAAGCGCTCGCCGCCAGCCGGACACCGATGACGGCACCATCCAGGGATTCGCAACCGCCGTCCGCCGGCGCGGGGTCGTCGCAGCCAATCGCCCTCGACACCGCCGCGCTTGACCGGCTGATGGATGGCAAGGGTAAGCCCAACGGTGGGGTCTATCAGTTCAGCTTTCCCCGCGCGGAGAAGCTGAGCGACGGCGGCATGCCCGCGCCAGCGTCCATGGGCACCGCAACCGCGATCAACTTCCAGCCGACCGGCTCGGGCCGGGCGGCGATCACCGGTGACTTCGTGCTCACCGCCGCCGAGGTCGATCCCGTGCTCCGCGCACTACGCGCGGGGGGCATCGAGGTCACCGCGCTTCACAATCACATGCTGGATGACCAGCCCCGGCTCTTCTTCATGCACTTTTGGGCGAATGACGACGCCCAGAAGCTCGCACGCGGGCTCCGTGCAGCACTGGATAAAACCAATGTGCAACGGAGCTGACCTATGACACGAAACTGGTGGACGGCGCTGTTCGCCGCAGCCGCGCTGGCGCCTACAGGCGCGCTCGCTCAAGACGAAACGCCGAGCGATATGCAGGGTCTGGCGCTGCTCACGAGCTGCCGGGCAGGCGAGTCGGGCTGCGGAGCTTACCTTCAGGGCATCGTTGACATGATGATCGCCCAGCAGAGTGTCTGTAATCCGCCTCGTTATAACCGTCACCGGTTGCGGACCGCCTATGTGCGCTGGGCGGAAGTCAACACGTACTTCCATGACAAGCACATGATGGCGGGCGCGGAGCGCGCGATGAGTGAGACCTGGCCGTGTCCGTCGAACTCACCACGATGACGATACCTAGTGTCACAACCGGTCATTTTTCTGAACAGCCGTGCTCGACCGAGTCAACGGTGGCTTTCAGGCGCCCATCAGCGCGAGCGGAACGACAGAGAATGGATCGCAGCGGCCACGGCTTGTCGCGGAAGTCCTGAGTTTTGCGACATAGAACACGGTCACGCTCTTGGGCCAACGAGCATGTCGCAAAATTCGTTTGCAAAACAGATTCCTTTATAGGCACATTTGCAACATGCTCATTGGCTATGCGCGTGTCTCAACTGACGATCAGGATTTGCGGGTGCAGCGCGCCGCACTGAAGGAGGCCGGCTGTCGCCGCACTTTTGAGGAGAAGGTTTCGGGCGCAAGGCGCAACCGGCCCGAGCTGGAACGCATGCTCGAACATCTCCGTGACGATGACGTAGTAGTAGTCACGCGGCTTGATCGGCTCGCACGATCAACCAGAGACCTGCTCGACATCGCTGAGCGCTTAAAGGAAGCTGGCGCGGGGTTGCGTTCGATGGCCGAGCCTTGGGCCGATACAACCTCCCCAGCGGGTCGCATGGTTTTGACCGTCTTTGCCGGCATTGCCGAGTTCGAGCGCGAGCTAATCTATCAGCGTACAAGCAGTGGGCGGGTTGCCGCCAGAGCGCGAGGCGTGCGCTTCGGCCGGCCGCCTAAACTTACTTCAGACCAAGTCGCTCTAGGCGAACGTCTGGTGGAGGAGGGCACATCCGTCCGAGAAGCAGCTAAGCTGCTCAAGTGCCACCACGCCACTCTCTACCGAGCGCTATCCACGCGCACGAGCCTTCCGATCAGCGATAGGTCCCGGATTTATGACACACATGGCGGTAAAACCGTGACCCGAAGCGAGACATCGCTAGGGGCGGCGCACCAACTTAACGAGGTGCAAGGGTGACGTTCCGGTACATTGGCTCAAAAGCGCGCCTAACTAGCCCCTTGAGTCGGGTTATCTCCTCGTATGACAACTGCGATCGCTTCGTGGATGCGTTTTGCGGGACCGGGGCGGTATCAGAGGTAGCTGGCCTGCTCGGACGCGATGTCTGGGCAAACGACACCATGGTCAGCGCTACCATCATGACGGCAGCTCGGCTTCTTTCACATGACCAAGTCAGCTTCAGCCGTCTTGACGGTTATGACGGTGCCATCAATCGATTGAACCAAACGCCGGCTCGGACTGGCTACTTTCACCGGACGTACAGCCCTGCCTCCGCGCTGCACGCTGGAACCGCGCGCAGGTATTTCACAGAGGAGAATGCTGCCCGAATTGATGCCATGCGGTCATTGATCTCTGACTGGCGTGAGGGTGGCGATATAAGCCCTGATGAGGAAAAGCTGCTACTCGCAGACCTAATTGCAGGCGTAAACAGATGCGCTAATATTGCCGGGACATACGGCTGCTTCCTATCCAAGTGGCAGAGCGCAGCACTGCGTCCCATAGTTCTGCAACCTCGATTGCTAAAGGACTTTGCGACGGAGCTTGATACTACCACGCACGATGTCGCTGATTTAGTAACGGCCGAAAACGATCTAGTGTATCTCGATCCACCTTACACTAAGCGCCAATACGCCTCATACTACCACATCATTGAAACCTTGGTGCTTGGCGATGAACCCCGCGTTGAAGGTGTGAGCGGCCTAAGGCCTTGGCAGCACAAAGCCTCGGCCTTCTGCTACAAGCGTCGTGCGCTTGATGCGCTTGTTTCACTTGTCGAAAACATCGGCTCACGTCACGTCATTCTGTCATACAGCGCAGAAGGCCACGTCGACTTACTAGAGCTGGAGGAGATGCTTTCCCGCAGTGGTAAAATAGTCACTACTCCGATTGAGGAGGTGGGCCGCTACCGGCCAAACCGTTCGGCGAGCGCCAATGGTGACACCGTCACAGAGTACATTCTTACATATGCACGACGCGGGGCGCGAAAGAGCTCCCCAATGCCTCGGAACGTGATTTTAGAAGGCGCGACCGCATGACCGGTCCTATCCCGCTCGAACATTCATTGTTAGGGCCAGCCGAACGCATTCTCGACGCCGCATGCATCAGGTCTAAGAAGCCAGATGCCGAGCGCAGGATGCAAGTTCTTGAAGCAGCGTCTGCGCGACTGGGAGGATATGATCTAAGGTCCTTCCATCGCACCTTTGGTATCGACACGCACGATTACAGTACTTTGGATGAGGTTGCGTCAAAACTTCTCAGTGCCATCCGCGACACAAACATTCATCCGTCTCTCGCCTTGTCGTCTCTAGCTAGAGAACGATTGAGCGTCCATGCTCAGCGCACTACTGGCGCGCACTATACCGACTTTCGTCTCGCAGGATTGATCGGCCGAAATATCGCTGTCGCTGGCTCGCCAAAACTTCCGTTAGTTGATCCAGCAAGCGGCACCGGCATCCTCCTAGTCGCGTCTGTCCTCGCACTTTGCAACCAGGACCGGCGAGCCGCGGCCAAGCGCCTTGCGGAAGGTGTAATCGCTGCCGACCAATCCTCCACTGCACTGCGAGGCGCCCGACTTTCGCTGGCGTCGCTCACCGGCGATCTCACTGTGATTAAATCGATGACAGCGCGCTGGCACGCCGGGGACAGCCTGATGCGCTCCGCACGGCAATGGAGAGAGAACATCGGGGCTGCGTCCGCGATGGTGGTCGGCAATCCTCCTTGGGAAAAGCTGAAGGTGCACAGGCACGAGGAAGAGCGTGCTACGGGATCGTCGCGTCACTACGGCGCGGTGCACGAAGGTGCGATCTCGATCGCGACGGAGCAGCGAAAGAAGGAAGTTAGGAACTACGCCCAAGCCGTCTCGGAGCGCTTCGGACTGGCGAGTGGTGAACAGGATCTGTTCGCAGCCTTCACACAACTTTTCCTAGAAATTTCTGGCCCCGGAGGCGCGATATCCGCCCTGCTTCCCGCCGGCCTTATCCGCTCTAAATCTACCACGGCTCTACGCAAACTCCTGTTGGATAGATTCGAGCGGATAGACATCGCTGTCTTCGATAACAGCGCCCGGTTTTTTGGTATCGACAGTCGCTTCAAGTTTCTCGCCGTGACCGGGGCAGGCACCGCAAAGCTAGCCGGGTCCCGAACAGCCCAACTCACTTTATCGCGCGGGCTCGGCTCGCGGGGCGCTGCAGAAAGTGGTGAGCCCGTTTCCATTCCGCTGTCGAGCCTTCGCCGCCTCCGCCCCGATCTGTCGATACCAGAAGTTAGCTCAAGCGCAGAATGGCGCTTGTTCGCTAGGATGAGCAAAGCCGGCCAGCGCTGGGCAGAAGCTGATGACACATGGGCGCCCGAGTTTTCGCGCGAAGTCGACATGACTAGGGAGCGACGTCTTTTCAAGACGAAGCCCACGCCCGGCGCTATACCGCTGGTAGAGGGACGAATGGTCCATCAGCACCGATTTGGTGCAAAGGTGTATCTTAGCGGCACTGGCAGACGTGCGATCTGGAGCAGCGCTCCGATCGGCAAAGCAACAATTAAGCCGCAGTTCTGGATCAAGGCTTCTGATGTTCCAGCCACGGCACGTCCGCGCCTGTCTCAAGTGCGGGCAGGCTTCTGCGACATCGCCGGCCAAACTAACGAGCGTTCGATGCTGGCCGCTGTTATTCCAGCTGGCGTCGCGTGCGGCAACAAAGTCCCTACGATCCTATTTCCAAATGCCCTTGGAGAGGACGCGCTGCACTTGTGGTGCGGCATGGTCAACAGCATAGCCTTTGACTGGCTCCTTCGGCGGGTGCTCACCACCACTGTCAACTACTTCCTACTCCAGAGTGTACCGCTCCCTCCAATCCTGCCAGACTCCCTGCCGGCGCGGCGTATCGTTGCGGCCGCCCGCCGTATTGCGCAGGCCGATGTAAGTAGGGGAGGAGATGCGGCCGCAACCATTGCGGCCGCCCGGCGTGACATCGACCTTATCTGCTTGCGCGCATATGGCATTAGGAGTGATGCCGATGTCATTCGTATCTTAGATGATTTTCCGAGCCTCGACCGCAGCCAGCCTGCCTTGCCGGGAGAGAAGCGTTCAACCATTACGCGCGACTTCATTCTTTCCGAGATTAGCGGATCGCAGCAGGACATCGCTCGGCAGCGTGTGCTCGCAGCCTCGACGCTTGGCGCTCGGGCCTATGTCCCGTCACAGGTCGATGCCGACGAGCCTACGACTTCTCAAGTCGCCCACGGTCTCTAATAAGATAGTTGAGGGGGGACAGCGTGTGACGGGAACGGGTCAGGTACAGCGCTTCGTTTATAAGGAGCTGAAGGCGGGGGATCTCAGGAAGTTTGAGGCAGCGTCCGCAGATAGCGGGACCGGTGGCGGCGCGCGCGATCAACGCTTTAGCCCTGGCGGAACGTTCGCGCCCGTGTTCTCAAAAATCTTCCCGAGCGCTACGCCCAGGCAACGAACCGAGTGGGGCGGTAAGAAAAAGGTCTCAAACGTCCATGCCGCAGACGTTTTCGTTCACATTGATGATACTGCCATCGACAGAGCAGCAACCGAACTTGAGGTAAGGTCTGTTGATGGCGAGGACTACGTTGTCATGAGAATGGAATACTGGCCGCCGACAAAAGCCAGACCTACTGAGGTTCGCCTCGGGCGCGTCGCTGCACTCAGGCTCACGCCGCCGACGAACGAAGGCCGGGTGTTCCTGTTGGTAATCCAGAGCGACGCCCAGGTCTCGCCGCGGCTTGCATTCATTACAGAACAGGCAATCCAGAATAATCTTTGGAACGCAGAGGTTACCGACTTCTTTCGACCTATCCTGGCCCAGCCACCGGGCACTAACGCCACGATGGGCTTCAAGGACTTCGAGGCCAAGACCTCGTTCGTGAAGTGATGGCTATCTCGAACGAAGCGCGCGCTGTCCTCCAGGCGCTCAAGGACAAACACAACGTACTTCTGTCAGGCCCACCTTCCTGCGGTAAGACACATTTGATGCAGGAGGTTGCGGAAGCCTTCCAGCAGGTGACGGCCGCACCGGCCCCGCCACCTAAACCCATTACGTCCAGCGGGCGCATCGCCATGCCGGCGCAGGTGCCGCTTGCGACCACAGCGGACGCGCACATGCCGAGCGGAGGTCGATCGAACCGCCACGTCGAACGCATCGCCTTCTCGGCAAACACTAAAGCCCGTGATTTCACGACGGCTTTCGTTCCCAGCACCGATGCCGGCGCCGGCGGTCCGTCCTTCAGCGTCGCGCATGGTTCACTCGTGAAGACAAACGCGTTTGCATTAGATGGTGGGGCGGCACTGCTGATCATCGACGAGATGAACCGCGGCCCTGCGGTGCAGCTGTTTGGCGACGCCGTAGTCTCTATCGAGAGCGATAAGCGGCTTGGCCCAGACGACAAGCCCACGGCGCAGAGCTGGCCCATGAAAGTGCTCGACGAGACCGGCGCTACCGTGGACCTCTACCTCTCGACCCACCTCTACATCCTCTCGGCGGTGAACCAGGCAGACAGCTCGATCGAACCGCTCGACGTAGCGTTCCTACGTCGCTTTGAGACAATCGCGATAATGCCGGACGCCGAGAAGGCCAGGAGCTTCGTCCAGGCTGTAGGCGCGGCCGCAACCCTCCCAGACGCGCCGACCATGGCGGGCGAGGTGACTGAGGCAGCAGTGCGGGCGTGGGCGGCAGTTAATGCCCGGATTTCGCTCGGGCGATCGGCCGACCACCAGCTCGGCCATGGCATCTTCGCCAGGGCCGAGCTGGCGACTGTTGACGAAGCGCTTACTCTAGCTGCTAGCTGGTGGAAGAAGGTGTACGTTCATGTCCGCGAAGTGTTCTATGGCGACCTCATCGGCACCGGCGTTGCGCTAAACGCGGGCGATGACCCCACCGGCTACCGGCTCGAGAACGCCGCCTACGGCAACGATGACCGCCTCACGCTGATCGAACCGACGATCAGCCCGGCCAGCATCTACGCTGTTCTCAGACGGATCGCGGGTGCCTAGCAGGCTCACCGTTGGAATCGTCGAGTACGGCGCACCGAGGGACATCCTCCCTGTCGTCGCCGGGGCACTACGCGAGACTGTTGCGCAAGCCGAGAAGCGCCTGCGAGCAACTGGCGAGCGCATCCAACGCTACCATGGATTGGCCTTCAACCCTATTGAGATCGTTGGCGATCGGGTGATGGCAAAAGGTGTGGCCGGCATCGTGGCGCTCGCACCCGGAGTGGAACTCGAAATACGCCCAAAATACGCGGGTGAAGGTGACGATTGGCGAGCGGACCTCCTGTTTCTCGCCCTGTTTGCTGCCCATGGGCGCATCGATCCGATCCGCACCATTGCTTCCGACAAGTCTACCCCGAACAGCCTCGCCGATTTAATCGCAAGGACGCTACTGAATGAGCTCCGGCGCAATCACAGGACCCCCCTCAAGGCGCGTCGGCGGGTCACAACCGAAACCTTCGAGCCGCTTGGAGAGATTGATCCCGACACTCTTCTAAACCCAGGGGAGGAGGGCTGGCGGCAGACTTTCTACGCAATGAGCCGCGACAACGAGTACTGGGCGACCATACATGCCGGTGCACATGCGCTGCTGGGTCATGTCCGCGATGTCCAGGTAGCCGTTATGCTCAGAGATGCGGTAGGACGCTGGGGCTCCCCCGCCGTTCGACCGAGCCGGATCAGACGCATCCTACCGCCCCGTCTCTCCGCTTGGCAAAGAGCCTACGATCTCGCGCTCGAACTGCTGAAAAATGCAGGGTTCGCTCCAGGTTCCGGCGCCTTTGCTACCTTTGAATTCACCCTCGACACATGGCGAACCTGGGAAGCGCTCGTCGAGCGCTCACTCGTGATGCGCCTCGGCGCAAATCGCGTCCAGCTCCAAAAAGATTTCCAGCTTGGCATAATACACCGGGCAGGACGGGCAACTTCAAGCCTCGTTAGACCAGACGCGCTCGTGGACGTGGACGGCCCCATCGTTTTCGACGCGAAGTACAAAGGCAACGAAGAACGCGGACGCAATACGGTGTCGGCTGCCGACCGGTACGAAGTGATTGCATTCATGCACGCGACGGGTAGCTCCAAGGCAATCCTCGCCTACCCCAGCCTGAATGCCGCCGATGTCGGCGAGGAAGCGAAGGTGTTCCAACGTGAACAGCTGCCAACTGGCAGCCTTCTCGCGATAACAACTGGAGTGTCCGGTATTGCACGACCAGGCGGTCTAGCAGCGTTTTCATCCACATTAGCCGCCGCAACACAAGAATGCACAAACGCTGGGATCTAGAAGCAAGCTACCATGCTGATGTACAGGTCAAAGCCGAATGGTTGACACCGCGTCCTGCCTCAAGGTGGATGACTACCGGCCGGAAGCGGCTTGGGTAAATCGATCAAAAGCATCTTCTTCATCGGACTCCTGCTCCCAGGAGGTCCTGCTGTCCTCAGCGTCATCAAACACCAAAAGAGATATCGTCATTTCATAGCGATCGGCGAAGATCGCCATCTCTCGTACGTCACTGACGCCACCCCATACGCTCCGATCAAGCATGGTCCCCCGATCCGGATCGGGAAGAATCAACATGGGCCGCGTCGCCAATGATCCTGCCGGCAGTTCCATCCCGCTCGGATAGTATAGCCGTCGCTTCTTCGCCGACGTGCTGCGCCAGCACCACAGCACGAAACCGTTGGTTGCCACGACGAGGACGGCGCACTTGGGTGTGAAGTCCAGCCACTTGATCGCCGCTGCGGTCATCGAGACGCCGTAGCGATCGGCGCATTGCCGCAGCAGCTCCAGCGTCATGTCGTCGCGGCCAACCTGATCCCGATAATCGTTCATCGGCATTAACAGGTATGACGCGAAGGCATCTGCCTCCTGTTCGATGCGACGCCGCTCTGCATCGCGATCAACACCCAGAATCTGCTTCTCCCCGCATTCAAACCCGCCGGGGCTGATCTGGCGATGGACAAAATAATGCCCCAGCTCATGGGCCAAGGTAAAGTTGATGCGTCCCGCCGACACAATGTTAGGGTTATAGAGGATCGCCCATTTTCCGCTTTTGGGTAACGGCGCCAGCGCACCCTCGAAATGGTCTACTGGTGCCTCCTTGATCGTCTTGATCGGATCGGCAAATTTGCGCTGCGTATAGTCGAGTGCGATGGTTCTCACATCAACCGGGAAACGTGGCCCCCATAGCTGGCTCAGCAGATTGGCCCATGCTCTCGGTTGTGTGGGATCGGGCATCACTCGTCGTCCAGAACGTCCAGGATACGTTTGAGCTTTTCTTTCACGTCGGGATTGGCTCCCTGATACTTGCGATAGAACGCCTCATCATGTTCGTCAGCGGTGGGCTGAGTTCGCTCCTCGTCAGCTAGGTACTCGGGGGTCACCCCCAGCACGGCCGCAATACGATTCAGCTTATCGGCCGAGGGACGCGCGACCGGCTTGTTCTCTATCTCCCACATGTAGCTCTTGCTGCTGCCGGTAGCCTGGGCGAGCTGATCAAGGGTCAGCTTCTTCTCCTGCCGTAGCTCCCGAACCTTCCGACCGAGAGTCGATGACATGGTTTCTCCGTGAAAATTCGTTCGTTCGGTGATAGCCTCATTTTTCCTACTTGAACAGCGAACTCGTAGTAGCCATATTGCTTGTACCGGTAGTCCGAACTGGATGCCGGACATCATGGTTCAAGGAGTTTGAAGAATGGCAGGTAGCAAGGGCGGCGGTGGTCATTACCGCAGCGCAATCAGCGGTCGGTTCGTGACCTCGGCTCACGGCAAGGCCAGCCCCCGTACGACGGTGCGGGAATCCAACTCGGGCGGCAGCTCCGGCGGTCACTATCGGAGCGCGATCAGCGGCCGCTACGTCACCACCGCACATGGCAAGGCCAGCCCCCACACCACCGTCCGCGAGAGCTGACAAAAGGAGGGGACCATCATGGCCAAGCGCTATGTGAACAAGACCGGCAAGGACAGGGACGGTGATATCACCAAGCTCTGCAATGCCGGGCAGAGCTGGTCGCCCCGCTTCAAGGCGGACGCTATTCGGGATATCGAGAACGGCGATCACCAGTATTACGTCTCATGGACCGATGGTCAGGAGACGCCCATCACGGTCGTTAACGGCCCCAGCGGCAAGTACCTCCGCACCCGCCGCGACGGCTCGACCAAGAACAACCTCGACGATCTGCTCGATTGCTGAGGAAGGGGCGGAAGGGGTGCTAGCCCCCTAACGCTTCGTCCTCTCGTCTGCCTCAACATCGATGGTGCAACGCACCGCCTCGCGCGCTTTGTCTGCACGCTTCCGGCACGCCTCCAGCGCCTCACGATTGGCGGCAACGATCCGGTCGCCCGCCGCCAGTGCAGTGAACGCACCAGGCGAGGCGCTCTGCATCATGCGCTGCCCGCCTTCCCACATCGGCATGTCGAGCGTGTGCGCCGCCATCTTCTCGGGCCATTGCCAGCTCGCCGGCACGGCGCGTGCCACAATCCCGGCGAACGTCGCCCAAAGCACCATGCCGAGCACCACCCCGCCGGTCGCCGTCCACATCACCCATCGGTTCTGCTCGTCGCGGCGCCGCGCCGATGCGACGACGCCCTGAAGCATCCGGGTCGCGTCCTTCAGCTCAGCAGCGGCGGTCGCGATCGTCCGCCGGTCCTCGGCGCTGGCGTCCGCGCCCGCCGCCACGATCCGGTCAACGATATGGCGCGGGGTCGCTCCCTCCTTGGCTGCGACCACCAGAGCGTCCGCGCGCTGGAAGGTGGCGTTGATCGTCTGCAACAGGCCCGCCAGCGTCTCGCTATAGTCGGGCTGCTCGGGAAGTTCGACGCGCTCGATCGCCATCCGCTCCACGGCACGGCGCAGCAGCGCCAGCTCGCCCTCCACCCGCGCGAAGGCTTCCTGGGCTGTCTCGGGTTCGTGCTCGTCCTCGCTCATCCTGTCTCCCTCACGCACCCGAAAGCGCGAAACCTATCGGCTCAATCCCCGGTCGCGCTCGCGGTCCGGCCCCAGCGATTTCGCCAGCGCGTCGCCGATCGCGCGGTCCTTCTCCAGTTTCAGCGCCAGCTCGGGCGCGCGACGGCGCAGCGCGGATTCCAGCTGCGGATCGCGCCCGATCGCGCCGGCGACCTTCGCCATGTTGCCGCGCATCCGCTCCGCGCCGGCGCGGTCGCCCGCCCGCTCAAGGGTGGCACGATCGCGCTGCATCGCCTGCCAAGCTTCCACGAAGCGGCCCGCGCGCGCCTCCGGGTCGAGCCGCACGCGCTGCTCCTCGGCCATC
>NZ_LYMM01000062.1 GCF_002896965.1 Novosphingobium guangzhouense | reverse complement strand
CGGCGCTGCCGAGCAGCGGCGCGCGGCGCTGGTGCTGGCGCGGCGGCGGCGCTTCGGCCCGTTCGCGATGCAGGCCGCAAGCGATCCGAAGATAAAGGACAAGCAGATGGCCGCGATGCTGCGCGCCGGGCACCCGCTCGACATCGCGCGCCGGATCGTCGAGAGCGAGGACGCCGACGCACTGGAAGAATGGGCCGATGATTCGGACCTGTCGGAATTCGGAGACTATTGAATGCGCCTGACCCGCTCCACCATCGCCGTTTCGCTGCTGCTGGCTTTCGCCGCGTGCTCGCAAGGAGGGCAGGAAGCCACTGCCAAGGCTTCCCAGGTTGCGGCGCAGCCTTCGGTACATCCGGTTTCGGGACTGCCGGTCAGGGAACTCAAGGTGAAGTCTGCCAACGGCACTCACGCCTTCCGGGTGGAAGTTGCCGCCACGTTCGAACAGCAGGAGAAGGGGCTGATGTTCCGCACCGAAATGGGCGCGGACGAAGGCATGATCTTCCCCAACAACCCGCCGCGTCGCGCCGCCTTCTGGATGCGCAACACGGTGATCCCGCTGGACATCATCTTCATCGGCACCGACCGCCGCATCCTCAACATCGCCGCCAATGCGGTGCCTTATGACGAAACGCCGCTGCCTTCTGCGGGGGTGACTTCGGGCGTGCTGGAACTGAACGGCGGGCGCGCGGCGCAGCTGGGCATCAAGGCGGGCGACAAGGTATCGTGGTGACCTTTATGCGCTTGCCTTCCGGTGCGCTTCGGGGCTAGTGCGCGGCTCATGGGAATCCTGTCCAAGATCTTCACCTGGTGGGACGGCGCCACCATCGGCACCTCGCTCTGGAGCTCGCGCAATGGCGAGCACGTCGGCACCGACGCGCAGGGGAACAAGTACTACCGTTCCAAGAACGCGAAGGTGAAGACCACCGAAGGCTATGAACGCCGCTGGGTGATCTATGCCGGCGCCAACGACGCCAGCAACGTCCCCGCCGAATGGCACGGCTGGCTGCACCACTCCTATGACGGCGTACCCGAAAGCCATCTTCCGGCCCCGCGCATCTGGGAAGTGGACTACACCCCCAATGCCACCGGCACCGCAACCGCCTATCGCCCGCAGGGTGCGCTGGAGCGTGGCGGCCATCGCGCTGCCGCTACCGGCGACTACGAAGCCTGGTCGCCGGAAGCCTGAGGGCGCACACGTGATTCGCGTTCCGGGACCGGTTCAGGGGTTGGCGGCGCTTTCGCTGCTGTCGCTCCTTGCGGCCTGCGGCGGTGAACCGGCGCCCGAAGCGCAGGACACCAGCGTGCCGGACGCTATCGCCGGGATGCAGGCCGGTCCCGCGCAGGCGGCGCAGGGGCAGCAGATCGGCACGCCCAACAAGGACCGCGTGGTCACGCTGGGCGTCCTCAACAAGCGCAATAACCTGACGCAGGATCTAGTGATGAAGCCGGGCGAATCGCGCCGGCTGGGCAACCTCGTCGTCAAGGTCGCCACTTGCGAAAAGACGATGCCCTGGGAAAAGCCCCAGGAAGAGGGCGCCTTCGTTCAGGTCTTCGTCGAACAGCGGCGCACTACCGAGGAAAAGCTGGCGTGGAACAAGGTGTTCTCCGGCTGGCTGTTCAAGAATAATCCCGGCGCCAACGTGGTTGAGCACCCGGTCTATGACGTCTGGGTCAAGAGCTGCGCTATGAGCTTCCCCGGCGAGGAGGCCAGCCCGCAAGACGATGCCTCGCCAAGCAGGGCGTCGAATGCGGCGGGCAGCGCCAGCACGCCGACACCTGCGGCATCGCCCACGGCGGCAGCACCGTCGGCGTCGCCAGCACCCGCCGTCGATCCCGAGCCGGTCGAGGAACCTGCCGTAGAGCAGTGACCCGCCGCTGGCAGCTGGCCTGACTGGGCTTCCTGCAGCAGCGTCAGATATTTTTTCTGCGGCATCTCCACCGCGCCCAGAGAGGCAAGGTGCGAGGTCATGAACTGGCAGTCCAGCAAGGTGGCCCCGCCCCGTCGCAGCGCTGCCACCAGCCAGCACAGCGCGACTTTTGACGAATCGCTCACGCGTGAGAACATCGATTCGCCGCAGAACACCCGATCGAAGCCGACCCCATACAGACCGCCCACAAGATCGCCGTCGCGCCAGACCTCGATCGAGTGCGCGTGGCCAAGGAAGTGCAGGTTTTCGTAACTGGCCTGGATGCGGTGGCTGATCCAGCTGCCGCCGTCATCCTCGTCGTTGCTCGCCCGGCGCGGGGCCGCGCATTCGTCCATGACCCGCGAGAATGCGCGGTTGCAGGTCACTTCGAATCGGCCGCGTTTCAGCGTGCGGGCGAGGGAGGAGGATACCCGCAACCCGTCCAGAGGCAGGATCGCGCGCAGGCGCGGTTCGATCCAGAAAATTTCCGGATCATCGCGCGCATCCGACATCGGAAAGATTCCGCTGCGGTAGGCGAGCATGAGAAGTTCGGGCTCGATGAGCGGGTTTGAGCGGGGTGCGTGCACCTGGCGGTCCTAGCAGATGGGGATAAAGAGCGCTAATCCACGCAATCGGTTGCTATCGTGCAATCGCCGCTTGCCATCTCCCACGTCCTTCATTAGAGGCCCCCGAGCCCGCAGGAGTGTAGCTCAGTTGGTAGAGCATCGGTCTCCAAAACCGAGGGCCGTGGGTTCGAGTCCCTCCACTCCTGCCAGCACTTTCCCAAGATCGCGATAACGTTCCCTTCGGGGAAAACCGACCCTTCGGCGAAAAGCCGGATGGCGGGGGCCAAGGGGTGCCCATCATCGGGCCGCGACGTTCAATTGCGGGCCGAGTTGTTTTACGAGAGCCCGTTCGCCGATTCGGGCACTAGCGGGAAGACCAGTCGTACATGCACGCCAGCGCGCATCCTGACGCCGTAGAGGCCGCAAAGGCCCAGCCAGCCGACTCCGGCAGCGATACCTATAAACGCACGCGCCACGAGGCCCTGTGGATGGGCATTGTGCTGTCGCTGCTGGCGATGCTGCCCGCGATCGTCGCGTGGGCGCCGCAGATGACTGACTATCCGTCGCACCTTGCAGGCTACAAGGTCATGCTCGATCATGGGCACGACCCGTTCCTGACGCGCTACTTCCTGTTCAAATGGGAATGGACCGGCAACCTGGGCGCCGAACTGCTGATGGTGCCGCTGACCCCGATCATGGGGCTGGAAGCGGCGGGGCGGTTCATTGTCGCAGCTATTCCGTTCCTGACCGGCATGGCGATCATGGCGGTGGAATGGAGCCTGCGAAAGCGCATCGGCGTGGGCGCGATCCTGGCCTTCGCGATGATCTGGTCGCCTTCGTTCCTGATGGGCTTTCTCAACTATTCGCTGTCCGTCGCCTTCGCGCTGTTCGTGCTGGCGGCCTGGGTGCGGCTGGAGAACTGGCGCTGGCGCTGGGCGGTGATGATCCCGGCCAGCTTCGTCGTCTGGCTCTGCCACGTATCGGGCTGGGGCGTGATGGGCGTGCTGGTCTTCGGCTACGAATGGTCGAAGCGCAGCAACTGGCGTGACTGGCGGCCGTTCCTCAAGCCTTGGCCGCTGATCTTTCCGATCCTGCCGATGCTGATGGGCATGGGCGCCAATTCCAAGGTGTCCTACGGGCGCTGGGGCGTGCTCGAATACAAGTGGCAGATCCTCTACCGCGCGATGCGCAGCTACGACATGAACTTCGACATCGCCAGCCTGTGCGTGGTGGTTGCGGTGATCGTCGCGGCGCTGGCGATCCGCCGGTTCGACGGGCGCGTGGGCTGGGCGGCGCTGATGCTGCTGATCCTGACGCTGATCGTGCCGCGCCAGATCTTCGGCGGCGACTATGCAGACTATCGCCTGAGCACGGCCGCGCTGCTCGTCGCCTGTCTGGCGATCGACTGGCCGGTGCCGCGCTGGGGCCTGGCGCTGGCAGGGCTGCTGTTCACCACGCGTATCGCGGTGACCACAGTGGTCTGGTACGAGGACGCGCAGACCGCGCGCCAGCTGATCACCGCGATGGACTATGTCCCTGAAGGTTCGCGCGTGGCCACTGCCATCGCGATCCCGCGCCGCCAGTGGTACTTCGGCCCGTTCGAGCATTTCGGCAGCTATGCCGTCGTGCGGCGCAGTTCGATGGAGAATTCCAACTTCGCGCTGCCCGACGTCCACATGCTGTCGATGCGAGAGACGCGCTATCGGTTCAACGATCCGACCCAGCGTATTCTCTACAGCGACAACCAGCGGATCGACCTGCGCAAGTTCAAGCCCGCGCGCCATGCCGACTACCTCTGGTACATCGGCACCAAGGCGCCGGTGGCGATCCCGGACGGTGCCTATATCGTCTATGCCACCCCCAACTCGTTCCTTGCGCGTCTGCCGGATTCGGTGGACCTTGCAAATCCGGACAGTGGAAGCTAAATCCCCGTCTCCTCCCGACAGGCGGACTTCATCAGCCCCTCCCGGCCTCGGCCGGGGCGGCGATGGCCCCTAGGCGGAAGAATCGCAGAATTTTCCGCGACAAATGCGGCATAGCTAGAGAGCGACGTAAGATGGCCAAGATCACCCCCGGCGAATTCATGCGCCAGGTCCAGGCGGAAACGCGCAAGATCCACTGGCCCTCGCGCCAGGAGACGGTCACCACCGCGATCTTCGTCGGCCTGATGACGGTGCTGCTGGCGGTGTTCTTCCTGGGCATCGACGCGCTGTTCGGCTGGATCGTCAGCTCGCTGCTGAACGCCCTTTGATCGCCAGAATACAGGACTGAGAGACAACATGGCCCGCTGGTACATCATCCACGCCTACTCCGGCTTCGAGAGCAAGGTTAAGGAAGCCATCATCACAGAGGCAGAGCGCATCGGTCTTTCCCAGCTCGTCGAGGACGTGCAGGTTCCTTCCGAAACCGTGACCGAAGTAAAGCGCGGCAAGAAGGTGCAGACCGAACGCAAGACGATGCCCGGCTACGTCCTTGCCAAGCTGACGCTGAACGACGACGTCTACCACCTCGTCAAGAACACCCCGAAGGTCACCGGCTTCCTGGGCGCCAACGGCAAGCCCCAGGCCATCAGCGAGAGCGAGGCCGCACGCTACTTCGGCGCTGCCGAAGCCGCCGCCGCCGCGCCGCGCAAGACCGTCAACATCGATTACGAGATCGGCGATTCGGTCAAGGTGCTCGACGGTCCGTTCGCAAGCTTCAACGGCATCGTCGAAGAACTCGATTTCGACAAGAACCGCGTCAAGGTTGCAGTTTCCATCTTCGGCCGCGCTACCCCGGTGGAGCTGGAATTCGAGCACGTCGAACTCAGCAAGTAAGATTTGCATCGGTTGCGGAGCTTCTCCCGACCGATCGATACGAAACGCCCCGCCGAAGTGCGGGGCGTTTTGCGTTCGGGGAAACGGGATTTACCGCCGATGCGCGCTACGTGGCGGGCCATCATGCCTGCGTGAACTCCGCGTATGAAACGGGCCCTTTCCTTTCGGTCGGGTTTGGTATAGGGGCGCGCACTTCGGACAGGCGGCTTGCCGTCACCGATTCCCTGCGGGAGGGACGCTGCTCACACGGCGGCCCGCCAAAACCGCTAGACATGAGCCTCGGGAAACCGGGGCGACAGTGTGAAAAGGAGCGGCCCCATGGCCAAGAAGATTACTGGTTACATCAAGCTGCAGGTTCCTGCAGGCAAGGCCAACCCGTCGCCGCCGATCGGTCCGGCGCTGGGTCAGCGCGGCGTGAACATCATGGAATTCTGCAAGGCGTTCAATGCCGCCACGCAGGAACTCGAGAACGGCATGCCGATCCCGACCATCATCACCGTCTACGCCGACCGCAGCTTCACCTTCGTGACGAAGACGCCGCCGGCCACCTTCCTCATCAAGAAGGCCGCTGGTCTGAAGTCGGGCTCGAAGGAGCCGGGCAAGATTTCCGCCGGCAAGATCGCGCGTTCGAAGCTGTCCGAGATCGCTCAGGTCAAGATGGCTGACCTCAATGCCAACGACATCGAGGCCGCAACGAAGATCATCGAAGGCTCCGCTCGCGCGATGGGCCTCGAAGTGGTGGAGGGCTGAAGCCATGAAGCAGACCAAGAACCAGAAGGCCCTGGCTGCCAAGCTCGGCGACAACATGAAGCTCTACGGCGTTGACGAAGCGCTGCAGACCCTTCGTGACCTCAAGACCGCCAAGTTCGACGAAACCGTCGAAGTCGCGATGAACCTCGGCGTCGATCCGCGTCACGCAGACCAGATGGTCCGTGGCATGGTTTCGCTGCCCGCAGGCACCGGCAAGACCGTCAAGGTCGCCGTGTTCGCCAAGGGTGACAAGGCTGCCGAAGCTCTTGCCGCCGGTGCCGACAAGGTTGGCGCCGAAGACCTCATGGAAGACATGCAGGCCGGCAACCTCGACTACGACCGCGTCATCGCCACCCCGGACATGATGGGCGTCGTCGGCCGTCTCGGCAAGCTGCTGGGCCCCAAGGGCCTGATGCCGAACCCGAAGCTGGGCACCGTCACCCCGAACGTGACGCAGGCCGTGAAGGACGCCAAGGGCGGCCAGATCGAGTTCCGCGTCGAAAAGCAGGGCATCATCCACGCCGGCATCGGCAAGATGTCGTTCTCGGACGCTGACCTGAAGACGAACTTCTCGGCTTTCGTCGACGCCATCGTCAAGGCGAAGCCGTCGGGTGCCAAGGGCAAGTACGTCCGCAAGATCTCGCTCTCGTCCTCGATGGGACCGGGCCTCAAGATCGACACCACCGAGATCGCCGGCGCCTGATTTCTCGCGCTGACGTCCACGGACAAGAAGGGCCGGGAGGGAAACCTCCCGGCCTTTTCTTTTGGGTGGCGGCTGTCCGCCCCGGCGGTGTGTTCGCAATCCCGTTTACGCCCGGAAGCATCGGGTGTATCAGCGCGCTGTACACATGTTCAGCATAACGCCGGGAGAGACGGCCAGATGGCTATCCGCTTCGAAGACATCAAGGAATTCATCGGTTCGCGCGTGCTCTGGGACGATCGCGAAGACCTTTTCACTCCGGAAGCGGCTCGCCAGATTCGCGCCAAGGTGGAAGAGCGTACCGTGCTCGTCTTCCCCGAGGTGGACCTGACCGACGCCGAACAGCTCGCCATCACCGGAGCGATGGGTGACAAGGTGCGCCTGACCGCGCGCAACAATGTCCAGAGCAACGACGAAGACGTCTACCAGGTCACTCTGGACGAAAAGATCAACCCGCAGCCGGAATATGTGCTGGGGACCTTCTTCTGGCACATGGACGGCATCACCGTAGACATGCCGCCGCCCTTCGCGACGCTGCTGTCATGCCGCATCGCCCCCGACAAGGGCGGGGAGACGGAGTTCGCCAGCACTTACGCCGCTTACGAAGGTCTTCCCGATGACGAAAAGCAGGCGCTTGAAGGGCTGAAGGCGGTCCATTCGGTGCGCGCCAGCCTGTCGCCGATCGCTGATGCCATTCCGGAAAAGCACCGCGAGAAGGTGCTGGGCATCGGGCTGGTCAAGGAGCATCCGCTGGTCTGGACGCACGAATCGGGGCGCAAGTCGATGGTGATCGGTACGACTGCGGACCATATCGTCGGCATGGAAGTGCCCGCAGGCCGCGCGATGCTCATCCGTCTGCAGGAATGGGCGGCGCAGCCTGCGTTTTCGCTGCGGCACAAGTGGACGAAGGGCGACTTCGTAATCTGGGACAACACCGGCGCGATGCACCGGGCGATCCCTTACGACAAATCCACCGGCCGCATGATGCACCGCACTTCGATCGCGGGGACAGAGGCGGTCGCCGCGTAGGCCCTTACGTCGTCAGCGCAAGTTCGCCGCCGTATAGCATTCCACCAGATAGGCCAGCGGGCGTCCGTCCGGCAGGACTAGCATCGCCTGATGCGTGGAGATCGTCTCGGGCGGGCAGTTCTGCGCCGGTCCGGCCAGGGTGGCGAGCGGCTTGCGGCGGAAGTGCAGCGGGGCGACGACTTTGCCGAACGGGGTGTCGCTGGATGCGAGGGCATCGTTCATGGCGGCGCTGAGGCGCGCAGGCACGTACCAGTTCCAGGCTTCGGACAGGACATGCCTGCCGCAGCTCAGGCGGACATGGCGCATCGCCACGGTTTCCTCGCCCACCAGCGCGAGGCGGGCGCGGATGTCTGCCGCCGGCATGCCATCGCGGACAGGAGGCAAGGTCTCGGCCGTCACCCGCGCGGGTTCGGCGAACCCACGCAGCGCGCACCATTCTTCCAGCGCCAGCGTGGCGCTGTCATGGCGGCGCAGGACGGCTTCGAACTCTTCAAGGGTGGGTGCGGGCATTGCTGGCGACGTTGCGGAGGCCATCACGGCAAGCGCGGCAAGATCAAGTGCCACATCAAATACCGCCGGGCACGGCAGGGCGCCCCATGGCGGACAGGCCATCGACCAGCGCGCGGGTGCAGGCGGCCAGATCCCCGGCACTGACCGAGCGGATCACGAAGTTGGCGCCGGTGCGCCCCTCGGCCCAGAACGGATAGGAGCCGATCTGACAGCTCTCGAAGGTCTTTTCGGTCTGGCGCAGCAATTCGGCGACCTCACTTTCGCCAACCCAGCAACCGACCGTTTCCGACAGCAGCGGCGCCCCGCCTTCCAGTTCGCCCGAGAGTGCATCAAGCATACCCGCAGTGATGCTGGGCACGCCTGCCATGATGAACACGTTGCCGCAGCGGATGCCGGGGGCGCCCGTGTAGCGGTTGGGGATCAGGCTGGCGCCTTCGGGGGTGCGGGCCATGCGCAGGCGCGCTTCGGTAAGGCCGCCGCGCGTCTCGTAGTAGCCTTCGAGGATTTCTCGTGCTTCGGGGTGGACTATCACCGGAACGCCCAGCGCCTCTGCGATGGCATCGACGGTGATATCGTCATGCGTGGGGCCGATGCCGCCGGTGGTGAAGCAATAGTCGTTGCGCGCGCGCAGCGTGTTTACCGCTTCGACGATAGCAGGGGTTTCGTCTGCGACGACGCGGACTTCCTTCAGGCGGATGCCTTGAATTTGCAGCCAGGTGGCGACTTGCGCGATGTTCTTGTCGTGCGTGCGGCCTGAAAGGATTTCGTCGCCGATGACGACAAGGGCGGCGGTGAAGATTCGCTGCGGGGAAGCCATGGCGGTATCGCTAGGGCAAATGTGCGAGCGGGGCTAGGGGTGTCGCTTGCCTGCCGTGCGGCGCGAAAAAGAAAGGACCGCTGCAAAAAGAAAGGGCCGGTCCGAAGACCAGCCCTGTAGAAGTTTTGGGAGAGGATGCCTGAAAGGCCCGATCCTTATGTCCGAGAGCGGCCTTTGCTGCAAATGCGAAAAGATTGAGCAATGTTGCAAGGAATGCAACTAGTCCGATGCAGTTCGTGAAACTGCGGTTTTCGGCGCCTGTCGTTCAGTGAAGTCAGATCGGCCAGCTTTCCCGGCGATAGGCGGAATCCCAGAACATCTATTCGAAGCGAGTGGCGTTGCGAAAGGCGGTGGCCATGGCTGCTCGGGTGGCGGCTGTGGCATTCTCAGCCGCTTCGTCGACGAGCGCGCGCACGCGGTCGGTGGCTTCCCCGAATGCCGGGGCAGCGTATGTATCGATCCAGGCGGCGTAAGGGTTGGGCGATGCCGCACGGGGCTTCACGTCGCAGCCGACTTCCCAATAGACCCAGAAGCAGGGGAGAATGCCCGCGATCAGTTCCTCGTAGCTGCGCGTTGCCGCAAGGGCCGAAAGGTAGCTGGTGTAACCGAGGCACGCAGGGGTCGGTTCGCTAGCTGCCGCAAGTTCCGCAGTGACGCCGAACTGGGTGAAGAAGGCCTGGTGCAATGCTTCTTCGACCTGCACGGCAACTTTGGCGCCATCCGAAAATTCCAGCCGGCCGCTGGCGGTCGGTGCGCGGGCGGCGGCAAGGGCAAGGGCGCGGGCATATTCGGCCAGATAGAGGCTGTCCTGGACGATGTAATGGCGGAAGCTTTCCGCCGGAAGCGTACCGTCGGCGAGTTCGGCAAGGAAGGGGTGGTTCAGGATGGCCCGGCGCAGCGGGGCGACATCTTCCCAGACGGATTGGCAGAAGCTCATGGAATGGTCCCTTCGGCGCGGATGTGATCCGCTGCGCTTAGGGACCGGTGCGCAGGAACGTCAATCGCCCGAGGGTGCGAAGTGGGCGGGCAAGATAGCGAGCGCTCAAAAAGAAAGGGCCGGTCCGAAGACCAGCCCTGTAGAAGTTTTGGGAGAGGATGCCTGAAAGGCCCGCCCCATATGCTGTGAGAAGCTGATTCCCGCAAACGCGCAAAGCGCTATCATAGTTGCATGTCTTGCAACGATCGCGCTCTGTGCGCTGTGCGTCAACTTTGCAAAACGGCGCCGTAAAGGTCGTGCTCATCGGCATCTTCGACAAGAACATCAACGATATCACCAACTTGCAGGCCAGAGGCAGCGCGCAGGAAGACGTTTCCGTCGATTTCGGGGGCGTCCGCCTGTGAGCGACCGGTTGCACCGACGTCACCGTCTTCGTCCGCTTCACCGACCTCGTCGATGATCACCGGCAGCACGCGGCCGACCTTGGCAGCCAGCTTTGCAGCGCTGATCGCGGCGGTCTTTTCCATGATGCGCTGGTAGCGTTCTTCCTTGACCTCTTCCGGCACCGGATCGGGCAGGTGGTTGGCCGAGGCGCCCTCTACCGGCTCGAAGCGGAAAGCGCCGACGCGGTCGAGCTGCGCTTCGTCCAGCCAGTCGAGCAGGTACTGGAAGTCCGCTTCGGTTTCGCCGGGGAAGCCGACGACGAAGCTGGAGCGGATCGCGATATCCGGGCAGATTTCGCGCCACTTGTGGATGCGGTCGAGCACCTTCGCCTCGTTCGCCGGACGCTTCATCGCCTTGAGCACCGAGGGTGCGGCATGCTGGAACGGAATGTCGAGGTAGGGCGTGATCAGCCCCTCTGCCATCAGCGGGATCACGTTGTCGACGTGGGGATAGGGATAGACGTAGTGCAGGCGCACCCACGGCTTGCGGCCCTGTCCATCCTTTAGCTGGCCCAGTTCGCGGGCAAGATCGGTCATGTGGGTGCGGACCGCGTGGTCCTTCCACATGCGCTCTTCATGCCGCACGTCGACGCCATAGGCCGAAGTGTCCTGGCTGATCACCAGCAGTTCGCGCGTTCCGGCCTGCACCAGCTTTTCGGCTTCGCGCAGCACGGCATCGATGCGGCGGCTTGCCAGCTTGCCGCGCAGGGAAGGGATGATGCAGAAGCTGCACGCGTGATTGCAGCCTTCCGAAATCTTGAGATAGCCGTAATGGCGCGGCGTCAGCTTCACGCCCGCTTCGTCATAGGCCTGGGGAATCAGGTCCAGATAAGGCGAGAGTTCGGGTGGCGCAGCTTCGTGCACCGCCTCCACGACCGCTTCGTACTGGTGCGCGCCAGTGACCGCGAGAACCTGCGGGAACTTGGCGCGAATGACTTCGGCCTCGTTGCCCATGCAGCCGGTCACGATCACGCGGCCATTCTCGGCGATCGCCTCGCCGATGGCGGCAAGGCTTTCTTCCTTCGCGGAATCAAGGAAGCCGCACGTGTTGACCAGCACGACATCGGCGCCGGAATAGTCCGGGCTCATGTCATAGCCGTCTGCGCGCAGGCGGGTGAGGATACGCTCGGAATCGACGAGCGCCTTGGGGCAGCCGAGGCTGACCATGCCGACTTTCGGCGGGGAGGGGAGTTCGATAGCCATGGGATTGGCGCGCCCGATACTCGCAAATGCGCTGCGAGTCACGAAAAACGAATTTTGCGGATGATTCGCAAAACTTGCACAAGTGTGCGGGGCCTGCAAGAGAAGGGGCGGATTGAGGAGATTGTACGATGGGTCCGGTGAACTGGCTGGCGGTGGTGCTGGCAGCGGCGCTAGCGGTACTGGTGGGGTTTGCATGGAACGGCCCGCCGTTCCGTGACGGACGCACGATCGTTCCCGGCAAGTCCGAACGCGCGGGCAATTACGTCACCGTGGTCGTCGTCTTCCTTATCGGCGCCGCCATGCTGGGGCACGCGCTCGCCCGGATCGGAACGGAAACACTGACGGCCAAACCCTGGCTCTATTTCATGCAGAGCGGCGGGCTTGCCATCGCTTTCGTGATGCCGGCCGTGTGGCTGACCCATTCGCGCAACCGGACAGAGCCGGTGAAGCGGGTGATGGACTGCGCGTTCTGGCTGGTTGCTTATCTGTCGATGGGGCTGGTGTTCTGGCTGATGGGCTGAGCGCCCCCCGAACTTACGGCGTGACCGCGATTTCCACGATCACGTCGCCGGCCTCCAGCATGGCGGCGCCGGGTTCCCAGAAGCCGATGCACTGTTCGCCGCGATAGATGCGCACGCCCTTGCCGGTGGTGAGCTGATCCAGCGGCTTGCCGATTTCCTCCGGCCTTACCGGGCGCTCGACCAACTGCACGCGCCCGTCTACCGAGGCGAGGTCGGACATGTATTCGGCGATATGCTGTCCTTCGGCCGACCCGGCGAGCAGGCGGCCGGTGAAGCGCACCGGGTTGATCACGTTGTCCGCCCCGGCCTGCCGCGCCAGCAGCTCGTTGTCGTCCGCGCGCACCACCACGGTGATCGGCACGCCCGGCGCCAGATGGCGGGCGGTGAGCACGATCAGGATCGAGGTATCGTCCCGTCCGGCAGACACCAGGATCGTGCGCGCCGCATCGACACGCACGGCGTTCAGCGTTTCATCGCGGGTAGCATCACCTTCCAGCACGTTGCAGCCTTGCCGTTCGGCAAGGCGTAACCGTGCGGACGATGGATCGATGACGACGATGCACGCCGGGTCCATCCCGCGCGCGATCAGTTCCTGCACGGCCTCCGAACCGCTGACGCCGTAGCCCAGCACGACGACATGGTCGGACAGGCGCTCCTGGATGCGCTTCATGCGCCAGCTCTCCCAGCTATGCCTGATGAAATAGTTGTATGCGGTGCCCACGAAGATGAAGATCACCGCGAACCGGATCGGCGTGACGATGACCGCCTCGATCAGCCGCGACTTGTCGCTGACGGGGGCAATATCGCCAAAGCCCGTCGTGGTGATCGAGATCATCGTGAAATAGAACACGTCGAGGAAACTGACGGTGCCGTCGTGCGTGTCTTTCAGGCCGTCGCGGTCGATCCAGTGGACCAGTACCACGAACATCACCAGTGCGAATGCCCCGCCAAGCCGCAGCCCAAGGTCGGCCCATACCGGCAGGTCCACCGCCCGTTTGAGCGGCTTTGCAAGCTTTTGGGGCCGGAGGGCCTGCTTCACGGAACCTTGGGCAACTGGCCGAGCGGATCGACCGGCTGACCATCCTGCCGCACTTCGAAGTGCAGTTCGCTGCCCTTGGCAAGCCCGGTGTCGCCCACCAGACCCACGCGTTCACCCGCGGCGACCTGCGCGCCTTCCTTGACCGTCACGCGGCTGAGGAAGCCATAGGCGGTGTACCAGCCATCGCCGTGGTCGATGACCACAAGGTTGCCGAACTGATCCTTTTCCTGACCGGCGAACTTGACGGTTCCGGCACCGGCAGCGCGCACCATCGTACCCTTGGCGGCGGGGATATCGATGCCGTCGTGATAGTTCGATCCCGTGGCATAGCCGCGCCGCACGGCGCCGCTCAGCGGCCATGCGAACCGGGCGGTGGAGGCGGAGGGCTTCACTGGTGAGGGCCTTGGCGCCTGAACGACGGTTCTGGCGCCACCGCCTGCAGGTTCGATCAGCGTGGGGATCAGCAGGCTCTGCCCCGGCTTCACCGCTGCTGCGGGATCGAGGTTGTTGGCCAGCGCGATCTGTTCCCACGGCACTGCCGTATCCATCGAGATCGAGAAGCCCGTCTCCCCGGCCTTCACCAGATGGCGGCCGGTGCGCGGGATCTTCAGCTTCTGGCCGACACGCACGGCGAAGGGCGGCTGCAGGCCGTTGGCCTCGGCGATGAGGACGCGCGGCACTTTGGCGCGCGCGGCGATGCCGCCCAGCGTTTCGCCCGTGGCGACGAGGTGTTCGGTTTCGTACTCCGGCGCGCCGGGGACAGGTGGAGTGCGCGCTTCGATCACGCGGGCAGCGGTGGCCACCTTCTTCGCGGTCGGCGCAGCGGTATCCGCGCTGCGGGCGACTTGCGCCTTGTCGCTTTCGGGCGGCCTGAGACGCGTTCCGTCACGCGGGATCGTCAGCTTCTGGCCGACGCGCACGACATAAGGTTCCTTGAGTGCGTTGGCCTTGACGATCGCGCCGGCGGAAACGCCCGCGCGGTTGGCAATGCCGTTCAGCGTCTCTCCCGAGGTGACGACGTGGACCGTCTCTTCCCCGACAGGGGCGGCGTGGGCCGGAGCGCCCGCCAGCGCGGCAACAAGGAAGAGCGCGCGCTTCATCAGGCGAAACGCTGCGCCAGCGCCTGCAGGGAAGCGTCGTGCGTCAGGTCCAGCTGAAGCGGAGTTACCGCGACGTAGCCTTCGGCGATCGCCTCAAGGTCGGTATTGTGGCCCGGCGTGTGCTCGATCCCGTGCAGACCGAACCAGTAATACGGGAAGCCGCGCGGATCGCGGCCTTCGACCACCGATCCGCGGGCATAGTCGTGGAAGCCCTGACGGACCACGCGGATACCCTTCACCGCATCGGCAGGCAGGGCCGGGAAGTTGACGTTGACCAGAGTGCGCGGCGCGAAGGGCTGGTCAAGCAGCGGGCGCAGCACTTTGGCGCCCCAGGCTTCGGCGGCGGCGAAGTCTACCCCGTCGCCCAGATCCTCGCGCGAGGGAACCTGGCTCAGCGCGATCGAGCGGATGCCCGCCAGCGCGCCTTCCAGCGCGGCCGAAACGGTGCCCGAATAGGTCACGTCATCGCCAAGGTTGGCGCCGCGATTGACGCCGGACAGGATCAGGTCGGGCGGTCCGGGCAGGGCCTTGCGCAGCCCCATCGTCACCGAATCGGTGGGCGTGCCCGTGACCGAGAAGCGCTTTTCGGCATGCTGGCGCATCCGCACCGGGCGGGTCAGCGTCAGCGAGTGACCGGCGCCGGACTGTTCCTCGCTGGGCGCGCAGATCCAGATGTCATCGGAAAGCTGCGCGGCGATCTTCTCCAGCACGTAGAGGCCGGGGGCGTTGATGCCGTCATCGTTCGTGAGGAGAATACGCATATTCATGCCTTTAACCATATTGCGCGCAGCCGTCGCGCTAAATTCCCTGTTCTTCGACGGGCAGGGCCTCAGGCCGGAACTTCCAGCTTTTCGATCCCGCCCATCCACGGCTTGAGAGCGTCGGGCACCAGAACCGAGCCGTCTTCCTGCTGGTAGTTCTCCAGCACCGCGACCAGCGTGCGGCCGACCGCGAGGCCCGAACCGTTAAGCGTGTGGACGAACTCGGTCTTCTTCGAACCTTCCGGCTTGTAGCGCGCGTTCATCCGGCGGGCCTGATAGTCGCCGCAGTTGGAGATCGAGCTGATCTCCCGGTAGGCCTGCTGGCCCGGCAGCCACACTTCGAGGTCGAAGGTCTTGCGTGCCGTCGCGCCCATGTCGCCCGCGCAGAGCAGCACCTTGCGATAAGGCAGTTCCAGCGCCTGCAGGATGCTTTCGGCAGCGGCGACCATGCGTTCGTGCTCGGCCTCGCTCTCTTCCGGTTTGGCGATCGTGACCAGTTCGACCTTTTCGAACTGGTGCTGGCGGATGAAACCGCGCGTGTCGCGCCCGGCCGCGCCCGCTTCCGAACGGAAGCAGGGGGTCAGCGCGGTCATGCGCAGCGGCAGTTGCGCAGGGTCGAGGATGTCGCCCGATACGGCGTTGGTCAGCGACACTTCGGCGGTCGGGATAAGCCAGCGGCCGTCGGTCGTCCTGAACAGATCCTCGGAAAATTTGGGGAGCTGGCCGGTGCCGTATACGGCATCGTCCTTCACCAGCAGCGGCACGGCGCATTCCATATAGCCGTTCGTCGCAGTCTGCGTATCGAGCATGAACTGCGCCAGCGCCCGGTGCAGGCGCGCCATCTGGCCCTTGAGGAACGTGAAGCGCGCGCCGGAAAGCTTGGCGCCCGTTTCGAAATCAAGGCCGAGTACGGGGCCAAGATCGGCGTGTTCTTTAGGCGTGAAGGTGAATTCGCGCGGCGCGCCCCAGCGCGTGACTTCGACGTTCTGCGATTCGTCTTCGCCGTCCGGCACTTCGTCCACCGGGATGTTGGGCAGGCCGGCCAGCGCGTCCAGCAACTGTGCGGAAAGCTCCTTCTCCTCCGCTTCAAGCGCGGGGAGGGTGTCCTTCAGCGTGGCGACTTCGGCCTTGAGCGCTTCGGCGGTGGCGGTGTCGCCCGAACCCATGGCCTTGCCGATCGCCTTGGAGGCTTCGTTGCGGCGGTTCTGGCCTTCCTGCATGCGCGTCGCGACGGCGCGGCGCTGCTCGTCCAGAGCGACGAGGCTGGCGGAGACGGGCGCAACGCCCCGGCGGGCAAGGCCGGCGTCGAAGGCTGCGGGATTTTCGCGGATCTGGCGGATGTCGTGCATAGTGCCAGAGCCTATGCCGCGCAGGCGTTGCGCCCGCAAGACGTGGACCGGCAAATGTCGCGGATGTGGACGCGAAATGCAGCACTTGCCGCCTGCCGATCGCATGCCGTCATCCGGTCGTCGCGGTAAGCAAAATCTGTAACCGGCCGTTCATCTGGAAAATGGCGTCAGGCGCGCATGTCCATTCTACCGCAAGCGCTTCTCTGTTCCGTCAACAAGCACCGGGCCGACCGTCACAAGGTAACTTGGGACGGTGTGCATTATGTGGGCAAGTGCGAGGGGTGCGGCGCTGAAGTCTATCGCATCGCACCAAAGCAGTGGCGCCTGCTGGGGCCGCAATAAGTTTCTGCGATGCAAGGGAAAGTCGCTTGACCAGGCCGCCATCCTCCTGAGAGGATGGTGGGCGCGACAGGGATTGAACCTGTGACCCCACCCGTGTGAAGGGTGTGCTCTACCGCTGAGCTACGCGCCCGCTCCGTTAGCGGAAGCGCGCCTTTAGACAGGCCGGATCGAATTGACAAGCGGTGATTGCAAGATAAATCGCTGCGGCATGACTGAAGACACCAACACGCCCGAATCCGCGCCCGTCACTTCCGGTTCCGACGTGCCGCCCGATCATCTTGCGATCAACCCGCGCAGCCCGTTCTTCGATCAGGACAAGCTGCAGCGTGGCGTCGGTATCCGTTTCAAGGGCACCGTGCGCACCAATGTAGAGGAATACTGCATTTCCGAAGGCTGGGTGCGCGTGCAGGCGGGCAAGACGCTCGACCGCAAGGGCAATCCGCTGACCGTCAAGCTGATGGGCCCGGTCGAGGCATGGTACGAAGACCTTGGCGAGAATCCGCCGGTCGCCAAGAAGGACTGACCTGCCCGAAACGAAAAAGCGCGCCGTCACGTGAAGTGAGGCGCGCTTTTTCGGGGGATGAGAGGTTCAGAAATTTCCGGCGATGATGTCGCCGATGGGGTCGCTGCGGCGGCCCTTTTTGCTGGGCGCCTTGCGCGCCGACGCGATTTGCGTCGTCTCGCGCTGGGGCGCGGCGTCCTTCAGCTTGGCGCCGGGCTTTGCGTTGTAGATGAAGCCCGAGACCGGCCAGTGCGTCGTGCCGAGGTTGCGCGCCGGGCCGTACCAGATGCGCACCTGGCTCCAGTCGTTGTTCGGCGACACGTCGAGCGCGGTGACATTGCGCTCGATCTCGCCGGGGACCGACCAGTTGGCGTGGCTGAGCAGCACCGTGCGCGAATCGACGATTCGGCTGACGGTGGCAACGTGGCCAAGCTTCGAATTGTTGAACGGCTTGATCGCCATTACCGCGCCGACGCGCGGATTTGCACCGGTGGCGTAGCGCCCCTTCGCCTGGCTCCACCAGGTCCAGGCATCGCCGTAAATCTGGATGCCCGAAGTCGTGCGCGCATAAGGGACGCACTCCAGATGGCCTGGCATTTTCGATACATCGACGGCGGAACCGGCATCGCGGTCGGCGTCGACGATCGTGGCGGCCACGGCCGCGCCCGGCAGCGTGCAGGCGGCGGCAAGCGCCAAGCTTATGATTCTGCGGTAAACCCTCATGAACGCCGTTTTGCCCTCAGAAGATTGACGTGCATCTTCGGTGGTTGGTTAACGGCCGGGTAGGAAAAGGTTCCGTGCTTTTCCTGTAAATCGATTGAAAAACACCAACAATCGATTGCATGAGAATTAACGCCAACCCCGGTATTTTGCGGCCGCCTGCGCATGCGAATCACCGCAACGCTTGCCAAAAGCGCCGGAAATGCCCAAGCGGGTGCGATCATGCTTCCCCAAGTCATCATTATCGGCCGACCCAACGTCGGCAAGTCCACGCTGTTCAACCGACTCGTCGGCAAGAAGCTGGCGCTCGTGGACGATCAGCCCGGCGTCACGCGTGACCGTCGCTTCGGCGATGCAGAGCTGCTGGGCCTCAAATTCCAGATCGTCGACACCGCCGGTTGGGAGGACGACGAGGCCGAGACGCTGCCCGGCCGTATGCGCAAGCAGACCGAAGCGGCGCTGGAAACGGCGGACGTTGCGCTGTTCGTCGTCGATGCGCGTTCGGGGCTAACGCCGCTGGACGAAGAGATCGGCAACTGGCTGCGCGCCTCGCCTGTGCCGGTGATCCTGCTGGCCAACAAGGCCGAAGGCCGCGCGGGCGAGGGCGGTCTGCTCGAAGCCTACTCGCTGGGCCTCGGCGACCCGGTCGGCATTTCGGCCGAGCATGGCGAGGGCATGGCCGACCTGTTCGAATCGCTGCTGCCGATCCTTGATCCGCTGCAGCCCGAGGAAGAGCCGTTCCCGGAAGAAGAGGATGAGGAAGCGCGCCTGCGAGCGCCGCTCAAGCTGGCGATCGTCGGCCGTCCGAACGCGGGCAAGTCCACGCTGATCAACAAGCTGCTGGGTGAAGATCGCCTGCTGACCGGGCCGGAAGCGGGCATTACCCGTGATTCGATCACGATCCAGTGGGAATGGACCGACCCCAAGACCGACGACGTGCGGCAGGTCCACCTGATCGACACCGCAGGCATGCGCAAGCGCGCCAACGTCACCGAAAAGCTGGAACGGCTTGCGGTGGCCGATGCGCGCCACGCGATCGACTTTGCCGAAGTGGTGGTGCTGCTGCTCGACGCGACGCGCGGGCTTGAGCACCAGGATCTGACGATCGCCTCCAAGGTGCTGGAGGAAGGCCGCGCGCTGATGATCGCGATCAACAAGTGGGACGTGGCAGAGGATGCTTCGGGCCTGTTCAACGGCATTCGCGGCGCGCTGGACGATGGTTTGGCGCAGGTGCGCGGCCTGCCGCTGCTTGCGGTGTCCGCGCGCACCGGCAAGGGTCTGGACGACCTGATCTCCGCCGCCTTCTCCATCCGCGAGGCATGGAGCAAGCGCGTGCCGACTTCGGCGCTCAACCGCTGGTTCGACGATGCACTGGCTGCCAATCCGCCGCCGGCACCGGGCGGCAAGCGAATCAAGCTGCGCTACATCACGCAGGCCAAGACCCGTCCGCCGGGCTTCGTGGTCTTCGGTACGCGGCTTGATCTGCTGCCCGAAAGCTACAAGCGCTATCTCATCAACGGGATGCGGCGCGAACTGGGCTTCGAATCGGTACCGATCCGCCTGAATCTTCGCAGTCCCAAGAACCCGTTCAAGAAGGACTGACAAAAAGGCCGGAAAAAGCGCGAAGCTTTTCCCGGCCTTTTTTCATGTCGGCGGGCGCGGTCAGGAAGGGTGGGCCACCGCTTCCTCTGCGGCCTTTGCCGCACCGGCCTCTGTCTGGACCGGGACGGGCGAGCCTTCTGCTACCTCGGTCTTGGCCTTCCTGCGGTCGCGGTGCTGGTTCCACACGGCGATGAACAGGGCGGCGATCACAGGCCCGATGATGAAGCCGTTGAGGCCGAAAAGTTCCAGGCCCGAAAGCGTGGCGATCAGCACCACGAAGTCGGGCAGGCGGGTGTCGCGGCCGACGAGGATCGGGCGCAGCACGTTATCGACCATGCCGATGATGAAGACGCCGCAGAACACCACGATTCCGGCGTGCATCATGTTGCCGGCAGCGAACAGGTAGATCGCCACGGGCACCCAGATGATGCCGGTGCCGACGGCGGGCAGCAGCGAGAAGAAGCCCATCAGGACGCCCCAGATCACCGCGCCCTCGATACCCAGCGCCGAGAACAGGATACCGCCCAGAAGGCCCTGAACCACGGCGACCACCACGGTGCCGCGCATCGTCGCGCGCACGACCAGCAGGAAGTTCTGGATCAGCGAATCGCGCGTGTCGGCATGAAGCGGCAGGCTGGTGCGGACCATCTCGCCGTAACGGTCACCGTCGCGCAGCAGGAAGTAGCTGAGGTAGAGCATGACGCCGAGCGCCGCGACGAAACTGAGCGCGCCCTGGCCGACCGAAAGCACCCGCCCTGCAACCGTCTGCAGCCCGCTGGTGATGCTGGAGCCGAACTGGCGGCGGATTTCCTCGAAATCGTTGAGCCCGTATTCGGACACCAGACGGCGCACGCTTGAGGGCAGGGCGCCCTGCACCTGCTGGACGATGCGTCCGAAGTCGATCTGGCCGCTGGTGATCTTCTGGTAGAGCACCGTGGCTTCGTTGACGATGCTTATACCCAGCAGGATCGTGGGCACCACGAAAAGCGCGATCAGCCCGAACAGTACGATCGATGCGGCAAGGTTGCGCCGTCCGTCCATGCGTTCGGCAAGCTGCGCGGTCAGCGGCTGGAACATGATCGCGGCGACCACGCCCCACAGGACGGCGCCGAAATACGGGGCAAGCAGATAGGCCGCAGCCAGAGAAATAAGCACGACGAGGACGGCAAAGCCGATGTCCTCTGTCTGTAACCCACGCTTTTCGTCAGATCCCATTCAGCCCCCTTACTACGCAAAGCCGCTCCTGCCAGCCAATAAACGATGGCGGCGGAGGCGGTTCCCGTGCAGGCTATTCCCGATGTGATCGCGCGCCACGCAAAACGACCCGGAAGCGGCATTGGGCCGTCCGGGTCGT
This sequence comes from Novosphingobium guangzhouense, assembly GCF_002896965.1. GTDB lineage: Bacteria > Pseudomonadota > Alphaproteobacteria > Sphingomonadales > Sphingomonadaceae > Novosphingobium > Novosphingobium guangzhouense. Next base: position 226,510 of record NZ_LYMM01000062.1, on the reverse strand, counting down.
TTGGCGTTTTAAAGCAAGGACGGCGTCGTGCCTGATGGCCGCCGCCGTCCTCAGATCAGATGCCTGGAATCAGGATTCCGATTCGCCGGCCGGCTTGCTCTGCAACTGGCAGTAGTTCTGGATGCCCATGCGTTCGATCATGTCGAACTGCTTTTCCAGGAAATCGACGTGCTCTTCCTCGCTTTCGAGGATGCGCGCGAAGATTTCGCGGCTGACGAAGTCACGCACGGTTTCGCAGTGCGCGATGGCTTCCTTGAGCATCGGGATCGCATCGTATTCGAGCGCGAGGTCGGCCTTGAGGATTTCCTCGACCGTTTCGCCTACGCGCAGCTTGCCCAGGTTCTGGAAGTTGGGAAGGCCGTCGAGATAGAGAATGCGATCCGCCAGCACGTCGGCGTGCTTCATCTCGTCGATCGATTCGTGGCGCTCGTACTCGGCAAGCTTCTTGATGCCCCAGTTGTCGAGCATGCGGTAATGCAGCCAGTACTGGTTGATTGCGGTGAGCTCGTTGAACAGCGCCTTGTTCAGAAACTCGATAACCTTGAGGTCGCCCTTCATCGCGCGGAAACTCCTATGCTGGAGCCGCGGCCTATAATCGGCAATGATGGTCAGGGCAAGTCAGGTCATGAAGTTCAGGCGGCGGCAGCGATTCCCATTCCGGCGGACGACAGTTCGTCAGCGATGATGTCTTCGGCATCGTCCAGGCACTGGCGGCACTGCGGCGTCCGGCCGAGCGAACCGTAGATCGCTTCGGCGCTGCCGCGACAACGGCGGGCCGCGCAGCGAAGCTCGGTCTCTCGGATGGCATTGCAGATGCACACGTACATGAGCGAATCCTTTGTTCTGTCGCTCAATATATGCGAGTGCGAATGGATCGCAATAGCGAAAATGCATCAGGCTATGCGATTGTTCAGCAGGCGGTGCTCCACCAGCGACCGCCAGAGCCATTCCAGCGGGCCACGCCGGAAATGGCGCAGCCAGATCGGGCTCCACGCCAGCATCAGTGCCCAGCCGCCAAGCACGAAGAGCCATTGCCGGGCGGGCGGCACTTCTCCGTAGAGCCCAAGGCCCCAGCCATAGAACACGAAGGTCATGACCAGACTGGTTGCGATGTAATTGCTGAAGGCCATGCGTCCGGCCGCGGTCAGATGGCGGCCTAGTCGGGTCGGGGCGAGGCGCGGGGTGACAAGCACCAGCAGCCCGGCATAACCGATCCCGCCCAGTACGTGAGGCATGGCCATGCCCCAGACCAGCGCGGCGTGCATGGCAACGGGGGGGAAGTGGCGCGGCCATGCCCAGCCCAGGAACATCGCCGTCAGCGTCGTTCCGGCAAACGTGCAGGCAAGCGATACTTCGATCAGGCGCCTGCGCGGCAGGCGACCATCGAAGAACCCCGAACGGTAGAGCACCATGCCGATCAGCATCAGAGGCAGTGTTTCGGAAAAGGCGCCGGATACCATCTGGATCTGCCACAAGGGCCGTTCCGTCAGTTTCACGCACAGCAGGTCCAGCCAGCCCAGCTTGGCCTCGCGCATTTCCTGCGCGGCCCAGTCGAGCATAGGCTGGATGCGCTCGGCCACCAGTTGCAACTGTTCCGCACTGGCCACGCCATCGCGCAGGGCATGCTCTGCGTCGATGGCGGTAGCGGCATCGAACATGCCCCAGATATGCCACGCGTAATACAGCGCCAATGCGGTCCACAGCAGCATGCGGTCGCTCAGCGGGCGCATCAGCAGCGCGGCGATGCCGCAGGCCGCGTAGAGGAACAGGATATCGCCCCACCACAGCAGCAGATAGTGGGCGATACCCAGCAGCAGCAGCCAGCCGAGCCGCCGCAGCTGCAGTTGGTCGGCATCGCGATCGGCCGCCTCCGCGCGTTCGTGGAACAGCACCAGCCCCGCGCCGAACAGCAGCGTGAACAGGGCGCGCATCTTCCCTTCGAAGACAAGGAGCCCGAAGGCCCATGCCGCTTCGTCCACCGGAGCAGCGGGATGGGGCAGATTGGGCGTGGTCGTGCCTATCATCGGCCCGGCGAATCCGGCGATGTTGATGGCAAGGATGCCAAGCACGGCGACGCCGCGTATCAGGTCAAGCGTATCCAGCCGCGCCGGGACGGCGGCGCAGGCGTCTTCCTCTTGCGAGAGGGTGTCGAGGGTCAGTCCCTGCTTGGCAGGCACCCGAAGCCACCGGCGGTCAGGCGGGCGCAGGCGGCATCGGCGTCCGCCTTCGAAGCGAATCCGGTGGCCTGCAGCTTGGTCAGCTTGCCCGCAGGCACCAGCGCGCGCGGATGGCCCGCCAGTTCAGGGCGTCCCTTGATCTTGCCCCACAGGGCTTCGGCATTGCCCGCAACGCCGAACGCGCCAAGTTGCACGCGCCAGGGGCCGGAAGTGACGGGCCGGGGTGCCGTTGCAGGTTTGGCCGCCGGCGCCGGTTGGGGCTTGGACACGGGAGCGGGAGCAGGCGCAGGCGAAGTTTGCGGCTCCGGCTTGGCCGCTGCCGGGCGTGCCGGGGGCGGCGCGTTACTTGCCACCGCAATCGGTGCGTGCGTCCCCAATTCGCTGGAGGCCGTCAACTGCTGGCGGTTGGCCTGTGTTTCGGCCGCGAGCTGCTGGGCAAGGACCACGCTCTTCTGGCGGTCTTCCAGCGGGATGCTGCGGTCCATCTGCTCCAGAGCGCTGGTCGCCTGTGGCAATCCGGCCTGCCTTGCAAGGCTGGCAAGGGCATAGGCCCGCACCCAGTCCTTGGGCACCAGGTCACCGTTGAAGTGAGCGACGCCCAGGATGTACTGCGCGCGCGGATCGCCGCGCGCGGCGGAATTGCGGATATAGGGCAGGGCGCGCTGGCGCTCTCCGCGCTGGAACAGCAGCAGGCCATAGGCATCGGCGGCCTGAACATGGCCCTTCGCTGCGGCCATGCCGTAAAGCGCCTCTGCGCGGGAGAGGTCAAGCGGCTCTCCGCGGCCCAGCTTGTACGCCTGCGCCAGATTGAACTGCGCGTCGGGATCGCCCCGGTCGGCCAGCGGCTGCCAGATGCGCACGGCGCCGTCATAATTCCCGGCGGACCATGCATCGACGCCGTCCTTGACGCTTGTCCCGGCTGCGGGCGCAGCTTGGACCCCCGCCCACGCAGGCAGGGCGAATGCGATCACGGCCGCAGTCAGTATCGGGAGAATCTTGCTCACGTTGTCGGCTTTCCGGTGCTGCCCCGTCGAAGGCTCATGATCCATGAACCACGGATCGGGGTAACCGCAAAGAGTTAACGCGCCGTGGACGGTAAATCCGGATGCTGAAGGCGCAGGAGCGGCCTTGTCTGCGCGACTAAGCAATTAACCGTAAATTAGGAACGCTCAGGCACTTGTCCGATGTGGGCGGTCCGAAGCGGCCAGTGCCGGGCGATGCGCCCAAGGGCATGTTGGCCGCATATCGGCGGCATATTGGGGAATCGGTTTTGCGCGTTTTGGCTTTGGCATCGCAGAAGGGCGGATCTGGCAAGACCACGCTGTCCGGGCACCTTGCCGTGGAGGCGCAGCGCGCCGGAGCCGGGCCGGTGGTGCTGATCGACATCGACCCGCAAGGCTCCCTTTCCGACTGGTGGAACGAGCGCGAGGCGGATACGCCCGCATTCGCCCGCACTACCGTGGCGCGCCTTGCCGCCGACCTGCAATTGCTGCGCGAACAGGGCTTCAGGCTGGCCGTGATCGACACGCCGCCTGCGATCACGCTGGCCATCCAGAGCGTCATTGCCGTGGCCGAACTCATCGTCATTCCGACCCGGCCCAGCCCGCACGATCTGCGTGCGGTGGGTGCAACCGTCGACCTGTGCGAGCGGTCGGGCAAACCGCTGGTCTTCGTCGTCAACGGCGCGACGCCAAAGGCGCGGATCACGGCGGAAGCAGCCGTTGCGCTGTCGCAGCACGGCACTGTCGCCCCCGTCACGGTCCACCAGCGCACCGATTTCGCGGCGTCGATGATCGATGGCCGCACCGTCATGGAGATCGACCCCAGCGGTCGCTCCGCCGCCGAGATGGCCGCGTTGTGGGCCTATGTGGCCGACCGCCTCGAAAAGAATTTCCGCCGCACGATCTTCGCCGCACCGGCTGCGGGGCAGTCTCCGCACGCCCCGGCGCAGGGAGGCGTGCTGCGTCCGGTCGGTGGCTTCGGCCGCCGGGTTCCGGCCTGATCCAGAAGGTACGCGAAACATGAAGAACCGCCACAGCAGCAGCGCCCGTAATGCGGGCTTCACTTTGTGTTCGGCCATGGTCGCAGCCCTGCTTGCCGGATGCGCGGGCGGGCAGCACGGCGTTGCCAGCACTGGCGGCGGAACCGGCGTCGGGCGCGTGCCTGCGGGACAGGTCGCCGGGATCGGCGAAGGCGTGAACGATACGGCGCTGGCCAGGGTCGAGGCCCGCGTGGCGAAGTCCCCGCGCGACATGGCTGCGCGCGCTGCGCTGGCGCAGGGCTACCTCGCCGCGGGACGCTTCGATTCGGCCGCGACGACATTCGAAGATGCGCTGGCGCTGGGCGATCGCAGCCCGCGCACGGGCCTTAGCCTGGCGCTGGCCTACATCGGTTCGGGCCGCCAGGCCGAGGCGCTGGATGTGCTGCAGCGCTTTGCAGACAGGCTTCCGGCGGGAGACTACGGCCTTGCCGTGGCATTGGCCGGCCAGCCCGCGCAGGGCGTGGAAGTGCTTTCGCAGGCCGTGCGCAAGGGTGAAAACACCGCAAAGACGCGCCAGAACCTGGCTTATGCCTATGCGCTTGACGGTCGCTGGGCCGAAGCGCGGGTGGTTGCGTCGCAGGATGTGACGGGCGAGGAACTGGACGCACGCTTGCAGGACTGGGCAAGCAAGGCCGGCGCGCAGCAGGGCCGCGCCCGCGTGGCCGGGCTGTTGGGCACGCCGCTGCGTGCCGATCAGGGGCAGCCTGCCGCACTGGCGCTGAACGGTATCGATCATACCCCGCGCGCGATGATGGCAGCGGCTGAGCCGGTTGCGCCGCTTGCCGAACTTCCGGCGGTAGAGGAAGCCGCTTCGACCCCCGCTGCCGCCCCGGTCCTTGCCGAAGCGGTGACGCCGGTTGTTCCGGATCCCGTCGTTCCGGCTCCCGCGATGCAGGAAGAAGCGCCGCGTCGTTCGATCGAGCGCGCCTTCGCGGGCAGCATCGCGCGGGTGCAGAAGCCGCAGCCGCAGCCCGTGAAGGCCGTTGCCAAGGCTGCCCCCAAAGTCGCCTCGCCCGTGCAGACGGGCAGCCATCTGGTGCAGCTGGGCTCATTCAGCACGATGGAAGGCGCCAGGCGCGCCTGGACGATCTTCCAGCGTCGCGATCCGTCGCTGCGCGACCATGCGCTGCGCATCACCGAGGCTGACGTCAATGGCCGCCGCTATTACCGTGTGGCCGCCGAAGGCTTCGCGCGCGGACCTGCGCAGTCGCTGTGCTCGACTGTAAAGGGTCGGGGGGGCGAATGCCTTGCTTACGAAGACGGCCGCGCGCTGCCGGGTACGGTCGCGCCGCATGGCAGGCCGATGCTGGCGAGCCGCTGATCACGCCGCATCGTCCCGGCTCAGGTCCGGGACGATACGACTGTCGGCCCCTTACCCGCCGACTTTCTTCATGCGCACCGCGACGCCGCCCTTGAACAGTGCAAGGACGCGGCCCTGAACGGGCTGGCGGTCGAACGGGGTATTGCCTGCGGCGGCGGCCATCTTGTCCGAATTGACGATCCACGGCCGTTCGGGATCGAGCACTGCGATGTCGGCCTCGGCGCCGACCGTCAGGCAGCCCGCGTTCACGCCCAGCAGCTTCGCCGGATTGCCCGCGATCAGATCGAAGGCACGGGCCATGTCGATCACGCCGTCGCGCACGAGGCTGAGGGTCAGCGGGAGCAGCGTTTCCGCACCTGCCATGCCCGGCGCCGAATCGCTGAACGGCAGGCGCTTGTCTTCCGGTCCGCGCGGGTCGTGGCCCGATGCGATGACATCGATGGTGCCGTCTCCGATCGCGGCGACCACAGCGCGCCGGTCCGCCTCGCAGCGCAGCGCGGGGGAGAGGTGGGTGAAGGTGCGGAAGGCGCCGATCGCAAGGTCGGAAAGCATGAAATAGGCGGGGCTGACGCCTGCCGTCACCTTCAGGCCCCGCGCCTTGGCGGCTCGCACCAGTTCAAGGCCGGCGGCAGTCGTCACGTTGCGGAAATGGATCGCGGCATTTGCCATCTCTGCCAAAGCGATATCGCGGGCGATCGCCAGCGCCTCTGCCTGTGCGGGCGCGCTGGGCAGGCCGAGGCGGGTGGCCATCTCGCCTGCGGTGGCGACGGCATTGCCGACGATTCCGGCATCCTCGGCATGGGCGATGACGACCATGCCCAGCATCCCGGTATACTGCAGCAGTCGCAGCATCGTGCCCGAATCGCCGATCCAGCGCCGTCCGGTGCAGACCGCGCGCGCGCCGGCATCGCGCATCATCGCGATCTCGGCGAGGGACTTGCCCTCCAGCCCCTGCGTCGCGGCGGCGAGCGGGTGGACCCAGAAGTCCGGCTTGCCCGACTGCGCCGCGAAGCGCACGCGGGCGGGCACGTCCAGCGGCGGGTTCTGGTCGGGCATCAGCCCTGCGCGGGTAATGCCGCCGAAGTGGAAAGCGGGCTTGTCGATCGCGAAAACGCCGATGTCCACGAGGCCGGGGGCGACGATCTGGCCGCGCGCGTCATGCACGGTATCGCCCTCCTGCGGGGCCACATCCGCGCCGATGGCGGTGATGAACCCGCCCTCACAGCGCACCGCGCCGAATTCAAGCGTGCCATCGGGAAGCAGCAGGCGGCCGCCGGTGACGGTAAGGGGTGCGTGAATGCTCATGCCCAGCCCTCCATCTTGCGGCCTTTTCGGGTGAGGACGTCAAGGCAGGCCATGCGGATCGCCACGCCCATTTCCACCTGCGTGGTGATCATCGAACGCTCCACGTGGTCGGCCACGTTGCTGTCGATCTCGATGCCGCGGTTCATCGGGCCGGGGTGCATGACCAGCGCGTTCGATTCGGCCAGTTCCAGCCGGTCGAGCGTCAGGCCGTAAAGGTGGCGATATTCGCGCGGAGAGGGGATGAACTGGCCTTCCATGCGTTCCATCTGCAGGCGCAGCATCATCACCACGTCCGCGCCCTTCAGCGCCGCGTCGAAGTCATGGAATACCGTTACGCCCATCTGCTCGATATCGGCGGGCATCAGCGCAGGCGGCGCGCAGACGCGCACTTCGGCGCCCAGCGAGGCAAGGCAAAGGATGTTGGAGCGCGCAACGCGGCTGTGCAGGATATCGCCGCAGATCGTAACGCGCAGACCATTGAAGGCGCGCTTGGCCTGCCGGATCGTCAGTGCATCCAGCAACGCCTGCGTCGGGTGTTCGTGCTGACCGTCCCCGGCGTTGAGCACCGGGCAGTCCACCTTGTCGGCGATCAGCTGCACCGCGCCCGAGGAGGCATGGCGGATGACGATGGCGTCGGCGCGCATCGAATTGAGCGTCATCGCCGTGTCTATCAGCGTTTCGCCCTTCTTCACGCTGGACGTGGCGACGGCCATGTTCACCACGTCCGCGCCCAGGCGCTTGCCCGCGATCTCGAAGCTCAGCAGCGTGCGCGTCGAGTTTTCGAAGAAGGCGTTGATGATGGTGAGGCCGGAGAGCAGTTCGACCCGCTTTTGCGCGCCCCGGTTCATCTCGACCCACTGTTCCGCCTCGTCGAGCAGGAACCAGATCTGGTGCGGGGCAAGCCCTGCGATGCCCGTGAGGCCGCGATGCGGAAAGGCGAGAGCGCCTGCCGGATAGGTATATTCTGGGGGTGTCATTAAAGACCACGCCATAGGGGGCGAGGGGGATCGGAGCAAGGGCGATCCGGCATTACATCGCGCATCTTGAAAGGAATGGAACCGGTTTGGTGCCCGCCTCTTTCCTATCCCGCACTGCGGCAGGTAAGGCTGTGAGTGAAAGGCAGGTCGATACATGAGATTCGCACGCAAGGTCTGGAAGCTGCTGGTTGCCGTGAAGGACGCACTGGCACTGCTGTTCCTGCTGGCTTTCTTCGGCGTGATTTATGCCGCACTGATGGCCCGCCCGGTCGGCGGCAAGGTTGAGGACGGCGCGCTCCTGCTGCAGCTTGACGGCACCGTGGTCGAGGAAAAAAGCAAGGTCGATCCGCTCCAGCTGCTGACCTCCGGCGGAGAACAGGTCCGCGAATTCCAGGCCCGCGACGTTGAACGCGCGCTGCGGCTTGCCGCGAAGGACAAGCGGATCAAGGCCGTCGTCCTCGACCTGTCGCGTTTTCTTGGTGGCCGCTATGTCCACCTGCACGACATCGGAACGGCGATCGACGAGGTGCGCAGGGCGGGCAAGCCGGTGTTGACGTTCGCCAACCTCTATGCCGATGACGGCGTGCAGCTTGCGGCCCACGCGAGCGAGGCTTGGGTCGATCCGATGGGCGGCGCCTTCGTGGCGGGGCCGGGCGGCAACATGCAGTTCTACAAGGGGCTTTTCGACAAGTACGGGGTCAACGCGCATGTCTATCGCGTCGGCACCTACAAGTCGGCGGTCGAACCCTATATGCGCGCCGACCTTTCGCCCCAGGCGCGCGAGGATTTCAAGCTCATCCTCGATTCGCAGTGGAACGCCCTGCGCGCAGAGATCGCGAAAGCGCGGCCCAGGGCGCAGCTCGATCGCATGGTCGCGGACCCGGTGGGGTGGAACAGGGCGCACGGCAATGACATGGCCGAAGCGGCGAAGGCTGCGGGCCTGATCGACCGCATCGGTGACCAGACCGAATTCGAGGCGCGGGTCGAAAAGCTCGTCGGCGAAAGCGCCGGCGCTCACCCGGACAAGGATGCGCCCGATTACGCGCACACGACGCTGGCCACCTGGCTGGCCGCGAACCCGGTAAAGGGAGAGGGTGCCAAGATCGGCGTCGTCACCATCGCGGGCGAGATCGTGGACGGGGACGCGGGGCCGGGCACCGCAGGCGGCGATCGCATCGCCCGGTTGCTGGATGAAAACCGCGAAGAGGGCATGAAGGCGCTTGTGGTGCGGATCGATTCGCCGGGCGGCTCGGTCATGGCGTCCGAGCGCATTCGCCGGGCGATCCAGCGCTGGCGCGATGCGAAGATCCCGGTTGTGGTGTCGATGGGCACGATGGCGGCAAGTGGCGGCTACTGGGTTTCCACCCCCGGCCAGCGCGTTTTCGCAGAGCCCGCCACGATCACCGGTTCCATCGGCGTCTTCGCCTTCATTCCCAGTTTCGAAAAGACGCTGGCAGACTTCGGCGTGACCAGCGACGGCGTGCGCTCAACCCCGCTTGCCGGGCAACCGGACATTCTCGGCGGGTTCACGCCCGAGGTTGACGGTATGCTGCAGGGCTCGGTCGAAAGCATCTACGGCAAGTTCCTCGGCATCGTCGGCAAGGCGCGCGGCAAGACCCCGCAGCAGGTCGATGCCATCGCCCAGGGGCGCGTGTGGCCGGGGGCGGACGGCCAGCGGCTTGGCCTTGTCGACCAGATGGGCGGGCTGGACGATGCGCTGGCCTATGCGGCGAAGCTGGGCGGCGTGGGTAATGGCAAATGGCAGGCGGTCTACCTGGAGGAGCCGGAGGACTCGGTCAGCGCCTTCGTGGAAAGCCTGACCTCGGGTTCGCAGGAGCAGGCTGCGGCTTATGACTTCGCCGGGCTGGTGGCGCAGCGCCAGCGGTTGCAGATGGCGCAGGCCGTGGCGCGCCTGGACGGCGTGCTTGGTGCGCAGGGCGTTCAGGCCTATTGCCTGGCTTGCGCGGCGGGACCGGACTATCGTGCGGTCCCTCGGCCGGGGGGCGGAATGTCCGCCACGGCGATGCTCGCGCGGCTGGCAGGCTGGAAGTAGCGCGAAGGGCCGGGTTGCGGCCCTTCGACGACAGGCTCGGGCCGAGCGGGGCAGCGTTTGCTCCCCTCGCTCACGCCTGAACCCGGCGAAGCATGGGCTCCGCGCAATGCCTCAGTCCGGCGGCGGCAGTTCCGTGGGGGCTTCGTCGGGCTGGTCGAAGTCCGGTCCCTGCGGCGGTGTCTCGTCGGGGGCACCGGGATCGTCGCCGGGCGTGGGAAACTCTGCCGGAGTGTCGCCGGGATTGTCGATAGGCGGCTGGGTGGCCATGGTGATCCTGCTCCTCTCGCCCCCTCGGCTGTGTAACCCGCGGTATGCGCGATCCGTTCCGCAGGGGGCTTGCGAATCGTCGCACTTGCCCTTTGCCGCGCGAAGCTATAAGCGCCCGTCCCTTGAGTTTCAGGCTACACTCATGCGGGCGTGGCGGAATTGGTAGACGCGCTGGTTTTAGGTACCAGTATCGAAAGATGTGGGGGTTCGAGTCCCTTCGCCCGCACCAATCCGTCACCTGTGCGAGGGTAGCGCCGCAGTAATGCTGGCCGCAAGGCCCTTTGGATTGCACAGGAAGGCATCGAAATGCAGATCGTCGAAACGACCAACGAAGGCCTGAAGCGCGCCTACACGGTCACCATTCCCGCCGCCACCATCACCTCGAAGGTCGAGGGCGAGGTCCAGAAGATCGCGCCGCAGGTGCGCATGCCCGGCTTCCGCCCCGGCAAGGTGCCCGCCAACCTCGTCAAGAAGATGCACGGCCCGGCGATCCACCAGGAAGCGCTGAACACCTCGATCCGTGAAGCCATGGACAAGCTGGTGGCCGACAACGCCCTGCGCCCGGCGATGAACCCCGACGTCAAGCTGACCGACGGTTACGAAGAAGGCAAGGACGCGGAACTGACCGTCAGCCTCGAAGTGCTGCCGACCATCGAAGCGCCCTCGCTCGATGGCCTGAAGCTGGAAAAGCTGACCGTTCCCGTCTCCGACGAAGCCGTGACCGAAGCGGTCGAGAACATCGCCAAGCAGCAGCAGCGCTTCGAAACCAAGGACGGCGCGGCCGCTGACGGCGACCAGCTGATCATCGATTTCACCGGCAAGCTCGACGGCGTCGAGTTCGATGGCGGCAAGGCCGAGAAGGCCCCGCTGGTGATCGGTTCGGGTCGCTTCATCCCCGGCTTCGAAGAACAGCTGGGCGGCGCCAAGGCCGGTGACGAACGCACCATCACCGTGACCTTCCCCGAAGACTACCCGGCCGAAAACCTCGCCGGCAAGGAAACCACCTTCGACATCGTCGTTCACGAAGTGAAGGCACCGGCCGAATCGAAGATCGACGACGATTTCGCCAAGGAACTGGGCCTTGAAAGCCTTGAGCAGCTTACCGGCCTGCTGCGCGGCCAGCTGGAGCAGGAAACTGCCGGCCTGACCCGCACCGCCATGAAGCGCTCGCTGCTTGACCAGCTGGCCGCCGGCCACGACTTCGCCGTGCCGCCGACCATGGTCGAGGCAGAGTTCTCGCAGATCTGGCAGCAGCTGGTGCAGGAAGCGCAGAACGAGGAAGATCCCGCTGCCGCTCTCGAAGAGATCGAAGCCGAGAAGGAAGATTACCGCAAGATCGCCGAGCGCCGCGTGCGTCTGGGCCTGCTCCTGTCGGAAATCGGCCAGGCCAACGGCGTCGAAGTGACCGCGCAGGAAATGTCGATGCTGGTCTCGCAGGCCGCTTCGCAGTACCGCGCCGAAGACCGCCAGCGCTTCGTGCAGTATGTCCAGCAGGACCCGATGATGGCAGCCCAGCTGCGCGCGCCGCTGTATGAGGACAAGGTCGTCGACTTCCTCATCGAGAAGGCCGAAGTCACCGAGCGCGAAGTGACCCGCGACGAACTGCAGGCCGCGATCGAAGCTGACGCCGACGGCGAAAAGCCGGCTGCCGAAGCCAAGAAGCCGGCGAAGAAGGCTCCCGCCAAGAAGGCCGCTGCCAAGAAGGACGAAGCTGAAGCTCCGGCCGACGAAGCTGCCGCCGAGGAAAAGCCGAAGAAGGCTCCCGCCAAGAAGGCCGCTGCCAAGAAGGCCGACGACGCTGAAGGCGAAGCTGGAGAAGCCAAGCCCGCCAAGAAGGCTCCGGCAAAGAAGAAGGCCGCTGCCAAGGAGGACTGATCCCTCCCTTGCGGTCTTGACCGATAACAAAAGGCCCGGTGCAGCGATGCACCGGGCCGTTTTGTTTGCCGTGTTGCGGCCTGATCCTGCTAGTCGGCGATCTTCCCGAAGGGCACCAGCTTGCGCGCCAGTTCCGCCGCCGCCTTGCCGTTGTTCGCGCGAAGGGAGGGCAGCACCGTCAGGGCCGCGCGCTTCATCAGTGCATCCAGCGGGGTCGTCGCCTGACCGCCCGCGGCCTCTTCGGCCCAGCGGCGGGCCTGTGTGATATCGCCAGGGTCGTTGCGGATCTGCAAAAGGGCGGCAAGGCCGGGGTAGAACGCGCGGTCCCCGCCGAGTGTTACCGCCCTGGTCAGCGCCGCTTCCCCGGCGGAGACGCGCGCGCCCAGGGCAGTGCGGGCCAGGAACCCGCCCAGTTCGTCAACCGCGCCCAGATGCCACCCGGCGATGACCATCTGCGCTTCCGGATCGCGCGGGTTCGCTGCCGCCAGCTTCTGGAACACATCGAGCGAGGCGCGCACGTCCGAACGGCTGCGGGTCAGCTTGCCGCGATAGCCGATGGCGATCGCTCTTTGCAGCGTGGCTTCACGATCTCCGGGGCGGGCGGCAAGGATCTTTTCGGAGGCGGCGATTGCCTGTTTCACCAGTTCCAGCGCGCGCGGCTTGTTGGCTGTCTGGAAGGCGGCGGTCGTCAGCAGTTCGCGGGGTGTTTCTGCAAGGGCGGCGGCGGGCGCCATTGTAACGATTGCACTTACGGCTAGCATCGTGGAACGGTACACAGGGTCTCCTGCGAAGGCTGGGGAACAGGCAGGATGGCGCAAGGCGCGGTTCGGCGCCAGCCTCTATCGGCGACCCGAAGGGATTGCGGCAGTCAGCCGGTAATACCCGCCGCCGGCTCTTCATGCTGCAGCACGGCGAACAACTGGTCTACAGCCACCGCCAGCCGTTCGTCGAGCAGCGCCAGCAGGTGCGTCCAGCCGGACAAGTGCTCCAGTTCGCCGGGGCCGTCGGAGACCCCGCGAAGGCCGATCATCGGCACGCCGTAGCGCTGGCAGGCGCGCAGCACGGCATAGGTTTCCATCTCGACAAGGTCGGCGTCGATAGCGTCATAGTCCTCCCCGCCGACAATATCGCCTCCGGTCGAAAGCGAGGCGTGAGGCACATCGGGCAGCAGGACCGGAAGGTCCATCACCGCCGGGAAGTCCGCGAAGGGCGTGGCGCCCTTGGGAAAGCCGAGCCGGGATGCATCCATGTCGCGCCATGATACCCGCTCGATCTGGTAGACCGCGCCCAGCATGCACCGCCGCGATCCCGCCGATCCCAGCGAGACGACAAGGTCGGGCAGTTCGCCTGCCGCCTGAAGTTGCTGCAGGCAGGCGGTGGTGCCGACTGCCGCCTCGATCGGCCCGACGCCCGTGATCAGCGGGCTCATGCGGGCTTTCAGGTGCGGGCCGTATTCGTGGTCGGTCGCCATGACGAACAGCACGCGCTTGTCCGCGATACGGGTGGGGGACATGTATTCTCCTGCATTTGCGTGCAGCGGGGAGGGCGCGTGATAGGGCGCACACGTTTCGCAAATGCGGCAGTGGCGGGCAAGCGTCAGGGGTTGATCCGTGCGGTGTTCGCCCCCAAGTCGGGGCGATGCAATCCCATACCCGCTCGCTCATCGCCGCTGCGACTTTCGCCGCCATCACCGGCCGCAAGGTTGCCGGGCTCTACGATCACACCCTCGGCCGCGACCGGCGCATCGCCGCCGAATGCCGGGAGGGCCGCCTGCAGGGGCGCGACGGGGACCGGGGCGCCAGGTTCGGCGGCACTCTTCCCGAGATTTTCGACGCGACGGACAAGGCGTTCATCTCGCTGGAAATCGAGGGCGAGGGGGACGCACGCAGCGCTCGCGGCTATGATCGGGGTTCGTCCACCTTCTTCACCGCGCAAGTGCGTGATGGCGTGGTGCAGGTCTATGACCACACGGCGAATGCGTGGTTCGCCTACGACGTGCAGGATCCGGATGCCGCCAGCAGCTATCTGCGTGTCGATGCGGATCGCCCGGCCTGACGGAGTTTGCTGCGGTGTGAAGCCTTGCTGTCACACCGCCGGAGCGGGGTTCTCCCCCGTCCAATCCCATCCGATAGGTTAACCCCCTTGAACATCGCGCATTGCCACGCGACATAGGCGGGGCAAATCGTAAAGAGGACTCTCATGCTCGACCTGTTCGGCGCATCCAACGCCCAAGGAAAGTTCACCACCGATCCCGTAACCGGCGCGCTTGTGCCGATGGTCGTCGAGCAGACCAGCCGCGGCGAACGTTCGTTCGACATCTATTCGCGCCTGCTGCGTGAACGCATCGTTTTCGTGACCGGCCAGGTCGAAGACCACATGGCCTCGCTGATCGTCGCGCAACTGTTGTTCCTCGAATCGGAAAATCCGTCGAAGGACATCTCGATGTACATCAACTCGCCGGGCGGCGTGGTGACGGCGGGCATGGCGATCCACGACACCATGCAGTACATCAAGCCGCGCGTGTCGACCGTGTGCATCGGCCAGGCCGCCTCGATGGGCAGCTTCCTGCTCGCCGCCGGTGAGCCGGGCATGCGCATCGCGCTGCCGAACGCGCGCATCATGGTCCACCAGCCTTCGGGCGGTGCGCAGGGTATGGCGTCCGATATCGAGATTCAGGCGCGTGAAATCCTGCGTATGCGCAGGCGCCTGAACGACCTTTACGTGAAGTACACCGGCAAGTCGCTCGACGACATCGAGAAGGCGATGGACCGCGATACCTTCCTCGAAGCCGAGGAAGCGCTGGCCTTCGGCCTGGTGGACAAGGTGTTCGAAACCCGGCCCGACGCCGACAAGGCGGAAGGGTAATCGACCCGAAAAGGAGGGAGCCGGTCCTTCAACCTATCGAAAGCATTTGGCGGTAGGATTGCAAAACCGGCTTCCCCCGGAGTAGAGTCAGCGAGTCGCCTCGCTTGGAGGCCAAAGACGGAAAATGACGAAATTGAGCGGATCTGACGCGAAAAGCACCCTTTACTGCAGCTTCTGCGGCAAGTCGCAGCACGAAGTGCGCAAGCTGATCGCGGGGCCTACGGTTTTCATCTGCGATGAATGTGTCGAGCTTTGCAACGACATCATTCGCGAAGAAACCAAGGCGGGCATTGCCGGGCGCAAGGACGGCGAAGTCGTCTCCCCGCGCGAAATCTGCGAGACGCTGAACGACTACGTGATCGGTCAGGAACGTGCGAAGCGCGTCCTGTCGGTGGCTGTCCACAATCACTACAAGCGCCTCAAGCACAGCGGCAAGCAGGGCGACGTCGAACTGTCGAAGTCGAACATCCTGCTGGTCGGGCCGACCGGTTCGGGCAAGACGCTGCTCGCGCAGACGCTTGCCAAGACGTTCGACGTGCCTTTCACCATGGCCGATGCCACGACGCTTACCGAAGCGGGTTACGTGGGTGAGGACGTGGAGAACATCATCCTCAAGCTGCTGCAGGCTTCCGACTATAACGTCGAAAAGGCGCAGCAGGGCATCGTCTACATCGACGAGATCGACAAGATCAGCCGCAAGGCCGAAAACCCGTCGATCACGCGCGACGTGTCGGGTGAAGGCGTGCAGCAGGCGCTGCTCAAGCTGATGGAAGGCACCACCGCCTCGGTTCCGCCGCAGGGTGGTCGCAAGCATCCGCAGCAGGAATTCCTGCAGGTGGACACGACCAACATCCTGTTCATCTGCGGTGGCGCTTTCGCGGGTCTGGAAAAGATCATCGCGGACCGCCTGCAGAAGCGCTCGATCGGCTTCGGCGCACATGTCGCCGATCCGGACAAGCGCCGCGTGGGCGAACTGCTCCAGAAGGCTGAGCCGGAGGATCTGCTCAAGTTCGGCCTGATCCCCGAATTCGTCGGCCGCCTGCCGGTGATCGCGACCCTCAACGACCTCGACATCGAGGCGCTGGTCAAGATCCTGAAGGAACCGAAGAACGCGCTGATCAAGCAGTACGCGCGCCTGTTCGAACTGGAAGACGTGGAGCTTACCTTCACCGACGAGGCGCTTGAGGCGATCGCCCAGAAGGCGATTGACCGCAAGACCGGCGCGCGCGGCCTGCGCTCGATCGTGGAAGGGCTGCTGCTCGACACCATGTTCGACCTGCCGACCGAACGCGATATCGCCGAAGTCGTCGTCGACAAGGACGTGGTGGACGGCCGCAAGGAACCGGTCCGCGTGCTCAAGGGCGATAAGGCGGAAGCTGCGGCGTAACGGCGCAGCCGCTGCATCAGCAAGCAAAAGGGCCGTCCGCCGCAAGGTGGGCGGCCTTTTTGTTTGCGCCGCGTGCTGTCTCGATATCGCCGGGACGCGCAGCGCTTCGCTTGGCAATCGGGGTGTGGGGCCGCACTCTGTCGTCAAAGGCAGGGGAGAGAGAAATGGCCGCGCGTGTTCCGGTATCGCGGATAATCCACACGATCCATGCGGTGGGCGATATTCACGCGGCAAGGGCGCTCTATCAGGATGCGCTGGGCGGGCTGGTCTTTGCGGAGAACTATTTCCCCGCCGAGGACCGCGACGCAGCCCTGCTTTACGTCACCGATCACATGGTCGAACCGATGGCGCCGCGCCATGCGGATGACCTTGCCAAGCCGTTTGCTCGGCAGTTCGCCAGGATCGGGCAGGCGTTTCACTCGTTCGAGATCAAGGTTGCGGATGGCAAGGCTGCCGGCGCTGCCTTGCGCGAAGCCGGCTGCACGGTGGCGAGCGACTACGGTGTGTTCTTCTTCGTGAAGCCCGAATCGACCGGCGGTGTGCTGCTGGAAGTCTGCGAACTGCCGATGCCCAATGACCCGTGGGACCGCGGCAACTGGAACCCGCAAGTCGGGGCAGGGCATCCTTGCACCGTAACCGGGCTGGACCATATCGCCTGCGTCACCGCCGATATCGAAGCGGCGCAGCGCTTTTTCACCGAAATCATCGACGGCGAACTGCTCGAAGATGCGCGCACCGAACTGCCGCAGCCGGGGCGCAGGATCGTGCTGCGCGTCGGCGATACGCGCGTGGCCTTCATCCAGCCTGATGAACCCGACGTGGGCCCGCTTGGCGCTTTCCTGCAGGGCCCGCAGAACGGCATTTACGCACTTGTCTGGAAGGTGGCCGATGCCGACCGGGCGCGGGCGCATTTCACCGGAAAGCTGGGACTGCAGCTGATCGCCGAGGGCTGTGTATCCCCCGGCTTCGCCATCGCACCGCAGGACTTCCTCGGCGCCCGGCACGAATTCGTCTAGACGACGGCTTCGCTCTCCAGCGCGCAGGGGCTGTGCCCGTCGTTTTCGATCTGGATGGTGGGGTGACCGATCCCGAATTCATGCTCAAGGTCATGGGCCAATGCGTGGAGGAAGCCGTCGCCCGGCTGCCCGCCCGGCATGACAAGATGTGCGGTCAGCGCGGTTTCGGTCGTGCTCATCGGCCAGATGTGCAGGTCGTGGACGCGCTCCACGCCGGGGCGGGCTTCCAGGAATGCACGGACTTTCGCGCCGTCGATACCGTCCGGCACGCCCAGCATGCCCATACGCAGCGAATCGCGCAGCAGGCCCCAGCTTGACCACGCGATCACGGCGGTGATCACCAGCGAGGTCAGCGGGTCGACCAATGCCCATCCGGTCCAGGTGATCAGCAGCCCGGCGATCACCACCCCGACCGAGACCAGCGCGTCGGCCATGAGGTGGACGAAAGCGCCCCGCAGGTTGATGTCGGACTTGGCCCCTTTGGCAAAGAGCAGTGCCGATAGCCCGTTCACCGCGATTCCGATCCCGGCCACGATCATCATCGTCGTCCCGCCCACCGGAGCAGGATCGGCGATGCGGCGCAGCGTCTCCACCAGGATCGCGCCGATCGCCACCCACAACAGTGCGGCATTGGCGATCGCGGCAAGGATGGAAGAGCTTTTGAGCCCGTAGGTAAAGCGTTCCGAGGGCGGCCGGGCCGAGAGAACCGCCGCTGCCCAGGCCAGCAACAACGAGAGCACGTCGGACAGGTTGTGCCCCGCATCGGCCATCAGCGCCATCGAACCGCTGACGAAGCCGGCGACCACTTCCGCGACGACGAAGATCAGGTTGAGCGATACGGCGATCGCGAAGGCGCGGCCGGGATTGGCGGGCGCGGCATGCCCATGCCCATGCCCATGCCCATGGTGGTGGCCATGACCATGGTGATGCCCGTGATGATGACCTGCGCCCATGAATCACGACTGGCACGATGCAGGGTATCGCATCAAGCGATGACGTAACATCACGCCAACATTGCGCTTTTGTGGTGTTACGGCAGCACCGGCACTTTCCCTTTCTCGTGACATTTATGCCGCAGTGCAAAATACCACACTTTCAATAAGAGTTTGAAATAACGTGAGTTTTTCTACGAATGGAGAAAAGTGTTACGCATTCGTCACAAAATTTCGCGGCGCTGCATGCATTTGAGTCCTCACCGTCAGAAAGTTGTCATATCCCGCTGCTCTTAGCAGCCGCAGCAAATGCGGCCGGGCTCAAGTGTTCGTCGCACATTGTTACCACTCCAGTCTGACAAGATCAGGGGCATAGAATGAAACTCACCTCCCTCCTCGCCACGGCGACCAGCACGATTGCTGTCGGCGCCGCCTTCATCGCGGTTCCCGCATTCGCGCAGTCGACCGGCTCGGCCGACTTCGACGGCGACACCATCATCGTGACCGGCGGTCGCGTGAACCAGACCGTTGGCGTCCGCACGCCCGATTCGCCCAAGGCGAAGGTCGAAATCGGTCAGGAACTGATCAGCGCGCAGCGCGCCGGCCAGTCGGTCAACGAAATCATCAACATGGTTCCGGGCGTCAGCTTCACCAACAACGACCCCTGGGGTTCGTCGGGTGGCTCGTTCACCATCCGCGGCTTCGATTCGAGCCGTATTTCGCAGACCTTCGACGGTATCCCGCTCAACGATTCGGGTAACTACGCGATCTACACCAATCAGCAGGTCGATGCCGAGCTGATCGAGACCGTCAACGTCAATCTGGGTTCGACCGACGTCGACAGCCCGACCCCCGCAGCGGTCGGCGGCACCGTCAACATCAACACCAAGGTTCCTGACGACGAATTCGGCGTCATGACCAGCATGTCCTACGGCGATATCGCGGCCGAAGGTTCGGGCGGCGAAGACCGTTCGTTCCAGCGCTTCTTCGCCAAGGTCGAAACCGGCGAATTCACCTCGGTCGGCACCAAGGCCTGGTTCTCGGGTTCGTACTCGCGCAACGGCGCCACCTTCGCCAACTACGGCAAGGTCGAAAAGAAGCAGTTCAACGGCAAGATCTACCAGCCGATCGGCTCGGACGGCGACTTCATCTCGATCGCCGGCCACTACAACGTGAACCGCAACAACTTCGGCGGTTCGCCGCTGAGCGCGCAGTCGATCACGCTCGACAAGGATGAGCGCTTCTACGAAGTCTCGGGCGGCGTGCCCTGCACGACCGGCCCGAACAGCGATACTCCGGGCTACTCGGGTGACTACCCCGATGCCCCGAACAGCTGCGGTTCGCAGTTCGAACGTCGCTACAACCCGTCGAACACCGGCAACATCCGCCTGAACTCGCTGTTCCACCTGAACGACAAGCTGACGTTCTCGGTCGACGCGGCCTATCAGACCGTCAAGGCCAACGGCGGCGGCACCAGCGTGGCTATCGAAGGCTACAACTCGCAGGGTTACACCGGCGTGTTCTATGGTTCGGAGCCGACCCTGTCCGGCAGCCGTGGAACCTACTACTACTACGGCAACGTGGATCTCAACGGTGACGGCGTGACCGGTTCGGGCGATGCCGTGCGCATCCTGACGCCGAGCCAGACCAACACCCGTCGTTTCGTTGCCATCGCGAACCTCGCTTACGAGATCAACGAGAGCAACAGCGTCCGCCTGTCGTACAGCTTCGACCGCGCGCGTCACCGTCAGACCGGCCCCGGCGGCTTCCTGAAGACCAACGCCGAACCCTATGACGTCTTCCCGATCAACGATCCGATCCTGGACGAATACGGCAACCGCATCGACAAGCGTGATCGCCTGTCCTACGCGACGCTGAACCAGATTTCGGGCGAATATCGCGGCAAGTTCTTCGACGATGCACTGACCGTCCTGCTGGGTGTTCGCGCGCCGTTCTTCGAACGTGAACTGAACCAGCGCTGCATCACCACCGATGCCAGCGGCAACGTCAGCTGCGTTGGCGCCAGCCAGGTCGCAGACTACCTTGCAGAGAACACCAGCGCTGTCGGTCCGCTCAAGCGCACCATCAAGTATGACAAGGTGCTGCCGAACGTCGGCGCGGTCTTCAAGCTGACCCCGGAAGTGAGCCTCGCCGGTAGCTACGCCAAGAACATCTCGGCGCCGAGCACCGACGCGCTCTACGGCACGTTCTACTACGCTGCGAACGATCCGCTCGCCCGTCGTACTGCCGAGACCTCGGACAGCTTCGACCTCAGCCTGCGCTACTCGACCCCGATCGTGCAGGCGTCCGTCACCGGCTGGTACTCTAAGTACAAGAACCGTATCGTCACCACCGTCGACATCGACGGCAACTCGACCGACACCAACCTGGGCCCGGTTAAGAAGTACGGTATCGATGCCAGCCTCGGTGTGCAGCCGGTTCAGCCGCTGTCGCTTTATGCCTTCGCTTCGTACATCAAGTCGGAAATCCAGAACGACATCCTGGGTTCGGGCGGCGTGATGCTTGACACTGCAGGCAACCGTGAGCGTGGCGCTCCTGACTGGCTGGTCGGCGGTCGCGCCGAACTGACCCTGGGCGACTTCCAGCTCGGTGCACAGGCCAAGTACACCGGCAGCCGTTATCTGAACGACATCAACACGGTGAAGTTCGGTGGCTACACGGTCGTCGACATGAACCTGCGTTACAAGCTGGAGAGCCTGGGTCTCGACAAGAGCGAAATCCAGCTGAACATCACCAACCTGTTCGACGAATACTACGTCGGCTCGTTCAGCGGTGCAGTGGCGACGTCGCCCAGCTCGGCATTCGTGAACTTCGGTTCGCCGCGTGCGATCAGTGCCACCCTCGTGATGGGCTTCTGATCCAGCACGATCCGGTAACGGAAACAGGAGAGGGGGAGGAACCGCAAGGTTCCTCCCCTTTTTCGTTGCCTTCGGAGGGGGCGCGATGCGGGCGTGGCCCGGCATCGAGCACTGCGCCAAACCGTTTTCCTACAGGGGGCGTGGCGGGTTACCGTGCCCGGATGCGTCGTTCCGGCTTTTCAGACCCTGCACTTGCGGCTCCGGCGGGTTACGGAGCCATGTTGAAGGCGCGTGTTCAGGCCCTGCGCTCCGGGAGAGGCGGCCAAGGTGACACCTTTCTCCAGCCAGGACCGTGTAAACCGTGTAAACCCAAGGTGACACTTCGGGGGCGGGCGGTCCCGCCCGGTCGCTTACTCGTAGACGCAGGAATCGTAGCCGCCGCGCTTCACCGTACCGATGCGGGCGGCGATGGTATTGCCATAGCGGCGCGTGAAACCGGCGGGATTCTTGACCGAGCGGGTCTTGGGGCTGGGCAGGGCGGCGGCCATGCGGCCCGCTTCGGACGGCGTCAGGTGCGCTGCGGACTTGCCGTAGTAGCGCTGCGCCCCGGCCTCGACCCCGTAAGTGCCGATGCCCGTCTCGGCGACGTTGAGGTAGACTTCCATGATCCGGCGCTTGTCCCACAGGTTCTCGATCAGGAAAGTGAACCAGACTTCCAGCCCCTTGCGCAGATAGCGGGTCCAGCCTTCGCCCTGCCAGAGAAACACGTTCTTGGCGGTCTGCTGGCTGATCGTGGAGCCGCCCCGGATGCGCCCGCCTTTCGCGTTGCGCTCCATCGCCTTTTCGATGGCGTCGGTATCGAAGCCATTATGGGTGCAGAACTTGCCGTCCTCTGCCGCGACGACACCGGCCACCATGTTGCGGTCGATGCGGCTGAGGGGCACCCAGTCCTTGGTGATGCCGTTGCCATCGACCAGCATCGTCACCGTGACCGGCGGCGGCACGAAGCGATACAGCACCGTCAGGCCCACGCTGATCGCAACGAACCAGACGACGATCTTGGCAATAAGGCGCATGGAAAGGGCAAATCCTGAGAAGGTGCGATCAGATGCTTACTCTCTAGGCGAATTGATCGGCTTCGCGCCAGTACCCTGCGTGGCAGTGGAGACTACGCTCCACCGATGAGTGTATTCGCAATCGCGACGTTATGTTTGCAGTATGGATAATATGCGCGATACATCCGGCCCATAACAATATGGTGGGAGAGCAGACGCATGGCGTCATCGTTCGGTGTTGGATGGCGGCAGGTGGCGGTCGGCTTCATGCTGCTGGCGGCGACGGGGATGGTCGCCGCGACATATTCCATCGTCGCCGTCCCGCTTGCACGCGAATTCCGGCCCAGCCGCACGGTTCTGATGCTGGCGATGACGGTGATGTCGGGAGTGAGCGCGGTGCTGGCGCCGCTGCTGGGCACCTTGATGGACCGCTTTCCGCTGCGGCGCCTGATGGTGACTGGAGGAGTATGTCTGGGGCTTGGCTACATCGCCATCTCGATGGCGTCCTCGTTCACGCAGGTGCTGATCATCTTTGCGGTGCTGATCGCGCCCGCAAACGTGCTGATCGGCCCGGTTGCGATCACGGTGCTGCTCTCGCGCTGGTTCGCGCAGAAGCGGGGGAGGGCCGTGGGAATTGCTATCGCGGGAATATCGGCGGGCGGCTTCCTGTTTCCGCTGATCATCTCCGGCCTGATGGCCGCGTTCGATTGGCGCACTGCGCTGAAGGCGCTTGCGGTGGTGCTGTTCGTCTGGACGATCCCCATGGCCCTGCTTGTGGTGGATCGCCCCTCGGACAAGGGCCTGAACCCCGATGGTGCTGATTATGCGCTGCCCCAGACGCAGGCGGAGATGGCAAGGAAGCCCATTTCGGCACGGGAAATCCTGACCGATCCCGCCTTCTGGATGATCGCGGTGACAGTCTCGATCGTAACGGCGGGGATGAAAGGCATGATCACCAACCTGGCACCGCTGGCCATCGATACCGGCGTAACTGCGGCGCAGGCGGCTCCGCTGATATCGATCTATGCTGCCTGCGGTTTCATCGCCAAGCTCAACTTCGCGGCGCTGGCGGACAAAGTGGGGCCGCGCGTGCTGATGTTCTGCGGGCTGGGCGGGTTCGCGATGGGGATGCTTTGCATGACGCAGGCTCATCTCGGGTACTGGGTCATTGCCCTGGCCGTGGCGGTGACGGGACTTTTCGGAGGACTGATGGTTCCGGCCGAAAGCTTCCTTGCGCCGCGTGTTTTCGGTCAGCGCGGGGTGGGGAGGGCCATGGGCCTGCTTTCGGGTGCGATCCTGCTGGCGATGCTGGCTACGCCGCCGCTTTACGGGCTGATATACGACCTGACCGGCAGCTATACCGGCATGTTCTGGACCTTTGCCGGTGTGGCTGTCGTCGCGCTCTTCTGGGTGCCGATGCTGCGCCTGCATCCGCGCGGAGAAGCGGCGTGAAGGCAAAGAAAAACCGGGCCATCCTTACGGACGGCCCGGCCTCTCGTTGTGCTTTAGGGAAGCCAGGTCAGGCTGGCATCAGGCGCTTTTCACCGGCAATGCGGTTCATCGCCTTCTGCAGCTTTTCAAAGGCCCGCACTTCGATCTGGCGCACACGTTCGCGGCTGACCGAATAGACCTGGCTGAGTTCTTCCAGCGTCTTGGGATCATCGGTCAGTCGGCGTTCCGTCAAGATGTCGCGCTCGCGCTCGTTGAGCGAACCCATCGCTTCGACGAGCATGTCGTGGCGAACCGAGGCTTCTTCGGCATCGGCGACCGTTTCGTCCTGCAGCGGGCGGTCATCCTGAAGGATATCCATCCACTGACCTTCGCCTTCTTCCCGTAGCGAGACGTTCAGCGAAGCATCGCCGCCCATCATCATACGCCGGTTCATGTTGACGACTTCCTGCTCGGAAACACCCAGCGTGGTCGCGATCTTCGCTACATCGTCGGGGTGCAGGTCGGTGTCTTCGTAGGCGTCGAGGTTCTTCTTCATGCGGCGCAGGTTGAAGAACAGCTTCTTCTGCGCGGCAGTCGTCCCCATTTTCACAAGGCTCCACGACCGCAGGATATATTCCTGGATTGACGCCTTGATCCACCACATCGCGTAAGTGGCGAGGCGGAAGCCCCTTTCGGGCTCGAACTTCTTGACCCCCTGCATCAAGCCGATGTTCCCTTCGGAAATCAGCTCGGATACGGGAAGGCCATAGCCGCGATAGCCCATGGCGATCTTCGCCACGAGGCGCAGGTGGCTGGTCACCAGCTGTGCGGCTGCAGCCGGATCCTGATGCTCCGAATAGCGCTTGGCGAGCATATATTCCTGCTCAGGAGCCAGGATCGGGAACTTGCGGATCTCGGAAAGATAGCGGTTGAGGCTCTGCTCACCGCCCAAGGCCGGGACACTCGGCAGGTTTCGATTGTTGCTCATGATCATCCGTCCTTTCTAGGTCGGCACACGGTCAAAGACCCTTGAAGGCGTCTTAGCTTGCGGCCACCTGTTCATGATAGCACATAATTGCGATTTCAGTGTCGCAGTTCATCGATCAGTGTCCGCATGTCGTCGGGAAGCGGTGAGATGAAATGGACCCTTTCCCCTGAAACGGGGTGAACGAAGCCGAGTTCCGCAGCATGAAGCGCCTGTCGGGAAAAAGTGAGCCGGTTGAGAATCGGCCGGAGCTGGGAAGGTGTTCGCCCATAGACAGGATCGCCCAATAGAGCATGGCCGATTGACGCCATGTGAACGCGCACCTGATGAGTGCGGCCGGTCTCCAGCCGGCATTCCACCAGAGTAGCGCCGCGCAGAGCTTCGAGAGTGCGGAAATGGGTCACCGCATGTTTGCCGCGTCCGTCTTCGACGAGCGCCATTTTCTTGCGATCATGGACCGAGCGGGCGATCGCGCCGCGCACTGTGCCGGCTGCTGGCCGAGGCTGGCCGCCGACCACGGCATTATAGGCACGCTCGATCGAATGATCGGCGAATTGAACCGCAAGCCCTTCATGCGCCTTGTCGGTCTTGGCTACTACCAGAAGGCCCGAAGTGTCCTTGTCGATCCGATGGACGATGCCAGGTCGCGCCACGCCGCCGATACCCGAAAGCTGGCCGCGGCAGTGGTGCAGCAGGGCGTTGACCAGCGTGCCGTCCAGGTTGCCCGCCGCCGGATGGACGACGAGGCCCGCAGGCTTGTCCACGATGATCAGGTGTTCGTCTTCATAGACGATTGTCAGGGGGATGTCCTGAGCCACGGCCTCGGCCGGGATGGCTTGCGGCACGTCGATGGCGAATGCCGTGCCGGCCTCGACCTTGAGCGATGCTTGCGCGACGGGTTTTCCGGCCAGCGAAATGCGCCCTTCGGCCATCAGCGCCTTGATTCGCTCGCGCGACAGGCCGCTGGCTTCCGCCAGTGCCTTGTCGATCCGTCCGCCATTGGCGACTTCGCCTGCGATGATGTTTGTAAGCGCCCCCATTGCGGGTACGATTTGGGGATGATCGTCGAAGTGACAAGTGGTGTTCTCGCCACATTGAACGAGGAAGCCAGAAAGGCCGCCGCCGAAGAGTGCTGCGGTTTGCTGCTGGGCCGGGGGGCGCGTATCGAACAAGCGGTGCCTGCCGCGAATGTGGCCGCTGACAGAACCGTTCATTTCGAGATAGACCCTCGCTCTTTGCTGTCTGCGTTCAAGGCTGCGAGGGCCGGAGGGCCGGAGGTGATCGGCTACTATCACTCTCATCCTACGGGAATTTGCGTGCCCTCGAAGACCGACAAGGATCATTCCACCGGGGATTCGCGCATCTGGGCGATCATCTCGGAGAGCGAGGTTGCTTTCTGGCGCGATAACGCCAATGGATTCGTTGCCCAGCCATTTCGCGTCGTCGGATAGCGGGCCGAAAGAGATGTACGAAAGAGCATTCCAAGCCCATGACCACGAGTTCGATCGAACTTGCCAGCCTGCTGTGTTCGCGCCTTTGCCATGACATGCTCAGCCCTGTTGGCGCGCTGACCAACGGCCTTGAACTGCTGGCGGACGAGAAAGACCCGGAGATGCGCCAGCGCTGCTTCGAGTTGCTTGACCAGAGCGCCCGAATTTCCACCGACAAGCTCAAGTTCTTCCGCCTGGCCTTCGGTGCGGCGGGCGGCTTTGGCGAGATGGTGGCGGTGAGCGAGGCGAAGGTGCTGGTCGACGCTCTTGTCGCCAATAACCCGCGCATCACGCTGGCCTGGGCGCTGCCCAGCGATTCGCTGCCCAAAGCGGCAATCAAGACGCTGCTGAACTTCGCGCTGATCGGCCTTGAAGCGCTGCCGCGCGGTGGCACGCTGGAGATCGCGGCAGAGTATCGGGACAACCACAGCGAAC
This sequence comes from Novosphingobium guangzhouense, assembly GCF_002896965.1. GTDB lineage: Bacteria > Pseudomonadota > Alphaproteobacteria > Sphingomonadales > Sphingomonadaceae > Novosphingobium > Novosphingobium guangzhouense. The sequence continues at coordinate 200,079 of NZ_LYMM01000062.1, read as the reverse complement.
TCGTGGTTCGTGCGGCAGGTCCGCGCATCGCCTTCGACCGTTCCGTCGGGGCGGCGCTGGAAGGCACGCTGCCGGAAGGTGAGCTTTCGAGTCGCACGGCTCCGGCGGCGATGCTGTATCAGCTTGCTGTCGAACTCTCGGGCCAGCTTCAATACGTGCTGGCCGAAGACGCGCTGGTGCTCGGCGCAGTCTTGCCGAGGGCCTGACTTCCCGACTGGCGCAGGTAAGCGGAGATAGCCCCATGTTCCCAGTTCCGGTCCTGCCAGGCTTTTCGCAGCCCTTCTGGTGCAGCGCTGGCAGGATGGGAGTGGCTGCGTGAACCGCTGGCTCGTCAACCAGACCGTTGCTTCACCCAACTGGAATGAGCGCAAGCTGCCGGTCAGCATGGTAGTGCTGCACTATACGGGCATGAAATCTGCCCAGGAAGCGCTCGATCGTATGTGCGATCCGGATGCCGAGGTGTCCGCGCACTATATGATCGATGAGGAGGGTATCGTCACCTCACTGGTCCCGGAGGATAAGCGGGCATGGCACGCGGGGCGCTCCTACTGGCGCGGCATCACCGACGTCAATTCGGCGAGCATCGGCATCGAACTGGTCAATCCCGGGCACGAATGGGGCTATCGTCCATTTCCAGAGCCGCAAATGGACGCGCTGTTGCCATTGCTGGCAGACATCGTCGATCGTCACGACATTCCGCGCGCCAATGTTGTTGCACACTCTGACATCGCGCCTGCCCGCAAGCAGGATCCCGGGGAGTATTTCGATTGGAACCGGCTGGGGGAACTGGGGCTGGCGCTGGAGATCCCCCGCGCGAAGATGAACCTGTTCTACGATAACCCCGGCGCCTTCTACCTCGCACTTGAGCGGTTCGGCTACGACATCACGGATGGCCGGGCCGCTGTCACCGCTTTTCAGCGGCGCTGGCGGCCGATTTTCATGGACGGTGAGATCGACGGGGAAATCGGCGGGATACTGTTCGAACTTCTGTTGGAGCGTGACACCGGTCGTGCTAGGTGACCGCCCGCGTCGGGGAGCCGGGCAGCCGCGGGGTCTTTATGACCGCGAGGAAAGTCCGGGCTCCACGAAACAAGGGTGGCAGGTAACGCCTGCCGGGCGAGGAAGGTTTTCAGGCCTTCCGAAGCTTAGGGAAAGTGCCACAGAGAGCAAACCGCCGCGCTTCGACAGGCTCTTCATGAGCGGGTCGAAGAAGGTAAGGGTGAAAGGGTGCGGTAAGAGCGCACCGCGCTGCCGGTAACGGTAAGCGGCTTGGTAAACCCCACCCGGAGCAAGACCGAATAGGGGCTGCGCGTCGGCGTCGCGAAAGCGGGAGATCGACGGGTTCGTTTCGGACCCAGGCAGCCCGGGTTGGTCGCTTGAGCGAGGCAGCAATGTCTCGCCTAGAGGAATGGCTGCCGCCGCGGCGTAAGGTCCCTCGGGCTTCGGCCCATTTTGGGGAGACCACGCCAGGAACAGAACCCGGCTTACAGGCTCCCCGACGCGTCTCCGGAATTGTGCAAGATTATGCGGCCTCGCTGCAGGCGACTTCGCGGTCGCTGGCAGTCAGGAACCAGCGGTCGGTCCCTTGCAGGCCAATGGCGGTCAGAGTGCCGTGCAGAAACGCACCGGTGTCGATGCCGATGCGATTGTCGCGTTCATCCGGCTCTGGCGTGATGGTATGGCCGTGAACGACGAACGCGCCGAAGTCTCCGCGGTGGCTCAGGAACGGTTCCCGTATCCAGCGGCAATCACGTCCCAGTTGGTGCTCAAGTGGAGTATCCGGGCGGACGCCGGCATGAACGAACGCGTAGTCGCCAACGCGGACCATCTTCTTGAAACCGTCGAGAAAGTCGAAGTCGTCCTGAGGGATGGCTTCGTTCATCAGGCGCTGCATTTCCTCGGTGTCAGCCGAGAGCAATACTTCCTTTTCAATGCCGTAGGAGAGTATCGTCTCAAGGCCGCCGAATTTGAGAAAGCCCTGCATGGCCTCTGCATCCTTGCTGGCGACAAGGAGCATTTCTTCATGGTTGCCCTGGATGAACTCGACGTTGCGCTCCATTCCCCATTGGCGTGCACGCGCGACCACCCTTGCACTGTCATCGCCGCGATCGATGAGATCCCCAAGCAGAACAACCGTTGTGTGCGCACGGCCGCGCGCAGCATCGTCTGTCTCGATGGTATGGATCAGCTCTTCGAAGAGGTCGGCCCGGCCGTGGATGTCGCCCACGGCATAGACACGTTCACCTGAGGGGAGCGAAGGGGCTCGCCGTTGATCGGGCCGGCCCATGAGCTTTCGTATGGCGTTCAGCATTTATTGCACTGCGGTATAAACTGCTCGGTCACGCTGCACAACCCGTAGGAACCGCAAGAGGTTGCAGTGACAAAAAGCGCACACATAGTTTCCCGTTCATTGCTGTAACGAAATTTATCTTGTCCGCAGGGTGGCTGCAGTGCAGCAATAGCGTGTCGTCACGATGGAGCCCGAACGAGGCGTCAAGTAGCGACCGCAGGTGGGACAAGACATCCAAAGACAATAATTCTGTGAGGGAAACACCATGCTCTTGTCCGTCCGCGGCGTCTTGGCCGCCACTTTTCTTGCGGGCACTGCACTCGCTGCAGTTCCGGCATTTGCGCAGGACGCTGAGGCGCCCAAGAACATCACCGTATCTGGCAGCGCAGCACTGACTAGCGATTACCGCTTCCGCGGCGTTTCGCAGTCGGGGGGCGATATTGCGATCCAGGGCGGCATCACTGTATCGCACTCCAGCGGGTTCTATATTGCTACCTGGGGTTCTTCCATCGATCTGGGGGAGACTTACGGCAGCACCGAGCTCGATATCTTTGGTGGCTGGACGGGCGAAGTGACACCCGGCCTCACGCTTGATGCAGGGCTGCTGTATTACGCCTATCCCAACGGTCACGTCGGGACGGCGGAATTCTTCGAGCCTTACGCGTCGGTTTCCGGGCAGGTCGGTCCGGCCAAGGTAAAGGTGGGTGCCAACTATGCCTGGAAGCAGACTGCGCTGCCGAACTTTGCCGGCACTTCGAAACATGACAACCTTTACATTTACAGCAACGTCGACATCGGTATCCCCAATACGCCGGTGACCGTTTCGGGCCATATCGGCTACACTGATGGCGCGCTGGCTCCGTGTTATTACTGTAGCGCTGACAAGACTGGCGTGGACTGGTCAATTGGTGCGTCGGCGACCGTCTATGGTCCGCTTTCCGTCAGCTTGTCCTATGTGGGCGTCACCGGTCCAAGCATCGACAGCTACACCGATGACACTGTAGTTGCGACACTGACCGCAGCATTCTGAGTAATTACAAAGGACGATCCGCCCGGAAATCGCGGGCGGATTGTTCCGTTTCAGAATAAGATCCGCAAGCCGCATCGGCGGGGTGCTGCAAGGGGCGTCCTGCTTTCCCGCTGTGCGTACTTTTGCGCTGTCGGTGCGGGTGTAGCGTTTTGCTATGGGTCTGCGCCGGCGATGGGTCGCCGCCCCTTGTGCTCTCTTCGAGGGGGCCTATCTTGCGCCATCGCAATCTTCCCCGCTCATGTCTTGTGATACCGGCAGATTGTTTTGCTCAAGACGCATTGTTCGTCACGATAGACGAATTAGAGAAGGCTTTCCCCATGACCCGCTATCTGCACACCATGATTCGCGTGACCGACCCGGACGCGACGATCCGGTTCTTTGACCTTGTCGGATTGAAGGAAACGCGCCGTTTCTCCAGCGAGCAGGGGCGTTTCACCCTGATCTATCTTGCAGCTCCGGGGCAGGAAGATGCCGAGGTTGAACTGACGTACAATTGGCCCGCTGAAGATGGATCTGCCGAGACTTACACGGGTGGTCGCAACTTCGGTCATCTGGCGTTTCAGGTGAAGGACATTTACGAGACCTGCCAGCGACTGCAAGATGGGGGCGTGACCATCAACCGTCCTCCGCGTGACGGGCACATGGCCTTTGTTCGGACACCGGACGGGATTTCGGTGGAGCTTCTGCAGGATGGCCGCCTCGATCCCGCGGAGCCTTGGGCAAGCATGGCCAACGTCGGGGAATGGTAACTCTGCGAGTTCCGTTGCGCTGCTGTTAACTTTGTGAAACTTCAGCCCTTCGCATTTGCGAAGAAGGCGTCCCCCACTCATAAGACCTGCCAGCGATCGACGGCAAAAGACTGATCGGTCGCTGGCTTTGACGCCGGGGGGCAAGGTGCGGCAATCGCAGATACTGATCGATACTCTCGCCTATTTCCAGACTTTCGAGCAGGAACTTTTGCTGTTCGTCGCGTTCTGGCTCGCCATTGGCGCTTTGGACGAATTCGTGGTCGACATCTGCTGGATCGGTCTACGGGCGACCGGCCGTGCACGGGATGGCAAAATCTCACGCACTGAAGCTACTGCGCCTCTGTCGGGGAGGGCGGCGATCTTTATCGCGGCATGGAGCGAGGCAGAGGTTATCGGCTACACGATTCGCCATGCCCTGGCGAATTGGCGGCATCGCGATTTTACGTTGTACCTTGGCTGCTATTGCAACGATCCGGCGACGATTGCGGCTGCGGTTGAGGCCGCGCAAGGAGATCCGCGGATTCGGATCGTCGTTGGAGCGGAGGAGGGGCCGACCACGAAAGCGGGATGCCTCAATCGAATTTATGCGGCCCTTTGCGCAGACGAGCAGCGCTATGGATGGCGCTATCGATCGATAGTGCTGCACGACGCCGAAGATATGGTCCATCCCGCTGAACTCGCCGTGATCGATCGGGCTCTGTGCGGGATGGATTTCGTGCAGCTTCCGGTTCGTCCTGAATTGCAGCCGGCATCGCCGTGGATCGCGGCTCACTATGCTGACGAATTTGCCGAGGCCCATGGCAAGACCATGGTCGTCAGGGATGCGCTGGGTGCCGCGATGCCCGCCGCCGGGGTCGGGTGCGGGTTCTCGCGCGATATGATCGCGCGGATAGCGCGGCGGCGGGGCGAGGAATTTGGGCCTTTCGCGGCGGAATGTCTTACCGAGGATTACGAACTGGGCCTGTTGGTGCGGCGTGAAGGGGGCAAATCCGGCTTCGTTCGTGTTCGCGACGAAGCCGGGGAACTCGTCGCGACACGCGCGTATTTTCCGGCCCGGCTGGCGGATGCCGTGCGGCAGAAGTCGCGCTGGATTCACGGTATATCGTTTCAGAGTTGGGACCGCCTTGGCTGGGGCAAAGGCCTTGCAGACCAGTGGATGGCCCTGCGTGATCGCCGCAGCCCATTGACGGCCCTCGTGCTTGCTTGCGGCTATCTCCTCTTGATCCTGCAAGCGGTATTGCAACTGGCTGCACGTCAAGGCCTTGTCGAACAGGCGGCTATGTCTCCGTGGCTGGGGGCACTACTGTCGATCTGCCTTGTCAGCTTCGTCTGGCGTAGCGTTTTCCGGTTTGCCTTTACCCTGCGTGAGTACGGTCTGATCGAAGGCCTTGGCGCGATCCCTCGGGTTATTGCCGCCAATGCCATTGCCATCCTTGCCGCGCGGCGCGCGCTGATGAGCTATCTTACTGCTCTGGGAGGTGCAGCGGTGCAATGGGAGAAGACACGGCACGTGGGCCACCCCGCGATACCGGCATCCAGCCTCTCCGGCGCAAGGCTGGCCGCATCGTGAAGGGGGGCAGCATTTCACGGGGCCATCCGTTGATGGCATTGCTGGCGCTCATGGGCGGCTGGGTTGGAGGGCGCGCGGCAACGTGGGAGCCTGTGGTGCCGACACTCGCAGCCACCACGCACGCGCAAGGAGAGACGGCAGGTTCCGGGATGATCGCGGCCCCGCTCCAGTCGTTGCCGGGCTATGGAGAAATTCCGTCCAACCCAGCCGACTTGCCTGCCGTTATCCCGCCGCCGCCGGCGTTTGCAATGCGCTACGCCCTGATGCCGGCGCCGCAAGGGGGCTACGCGGCTCCTTCATCGCCCGCGAAGGTGTCCGGTCTGCCGCATCTGCGCAAGGATTTCGCAGATTTTGAAACTCTGCCGCGCTTCTACGCGCCGGAAGTGCCTGCAGGAAGGTCGATTCCTCTCGCCCCCGGGACTCCCGTCGCGCCGCCTCGCCAGCGCAGGTTGTCGATGGATGCATGGGCGCTGATGCGCCGTGACAGTGCAGCGGGCGCAGCGTCGGTCGGGGCCATGCCGGGAGTCTACGGAGCAAGTCAGGCGGGCGGGATACTGCGTTATCGGCTTGCCATGGCCAGCCGGCATCGACCGATCATCTATCTGCGAAGCACCTCAAGTACAGGCCGGATTCGCGAGACGACCGCCGCGCTGGGGTTGTCGGCCCGGCCGATTGCATCAGTGCCGGTAGTCGCGGCGCTGGAAGGCCGGATGACCGACCAGATGGGGCGGCGGATCATACAGGGTGCCGCCATGGCGATCACCGAACTGCCTGCATTCCCACTGTTCGCCGGCCTGCGCGGCGAAGCCTATGGGCAGGCGGGATATGTCGCAGGCGGGTACTCTACATTTTTCGCTGACGGTCAGTTTCGCGCCGACCGCGCACTTGTGAGTCTGGGCCGCGCAGATGTTCGAATTGGAGGAGGCGTCTGGGGCGGAGCGCAGAAGGGGGCAGAGCGGCTCGATGCCGGACCAAGCGCCACTTTGGCCATGCCGCTGGGCAGCCGCATCAACGGCCGTATCGCAGTTGACTGGCGCTTTCGCCTTGCCGGCGATGCACAGCCGGGATCGGGGCCTGCACTCACACTATCCGCAGGATTCTGAAACGCGTCTTTTCCGAGGCGCAATGCTGCGGTAGCGAGGTTGCCGCAATGGACGTTTATCTTCCCATCGCCAACCTTTCGGTCAACGGTTTCATCATCGTCGGGCTGGGGGCGTTGACCGGGGTGCTTTCGGGCATGTTCGGCGTGGGCGGCGGTTTCCTGACGACACCGCTGATGATCTTCTACGGTATTCCGCCAACAGTTGCTGCCGCTTCGGCGGCCAGTCAGGTGACCGGGGCGAGCGTCTCGGGTGTGTTCGCGCATACGCGTCGCGGCGGCGTGGACTATCAGATGGGGGCCGTCATGGTGGCGGGCGGCATCATCGGCACGGGCCTAGGGTCGTTGCTGTTCACGGTGCTGGAGCAACTTGGGCAGATCGATACGGTCATCAACATTCTATATGTCGTTCTGTTAGGGTCCATCGGCGGCCTGATGGCGAAGGAAAGCATCCTGTCGATCCGCGCGGAGCGTAGCGGGATTCCGATCGCTGCCCGAAAGCGCCGACATCATCCCATGGTCGCCAGCCTGCCTATGCGCTGGCGGTTCTATCGCTCGGGCCTTTACATCTCTCCGCTTGCACCGCTTCTGCTTGGGATTGGTACGGGTATCCTGACGATGCTGATGGGGATCGGCGGCGGCTTCGTACTGGTGCCGGCGATGCTCTACATTCTGGGTATGAGCGCGAACGTCGTAGTCGGCACTTCGCTGTTCCAGATTCTGTTCGTTACCATGGCGACGACCATGATGCATGCGCTGACCACCCATGCGGTCGATATAGTGCTGGCTTCGCTTCTGCTGCTTGGATCGGTATCAGGCGCACAAGTCGGCGCGCAGTTTGCCCAGAAGGCAAGCCCTGTGAAGCTGCGCCTCATCCTGGCGATCATCGTGCTGCTTGTCGCAGGGCGTATGGCGCTGGGTCTGGGCTATCGGCCGGACGAGATATATACGGTGGCGCCGCTGTGAAGGTATGGTTCGCATTGCTGGCGCTTTTTGCGCTGACGGGTGCGCGAGATCCGATCCTGGTACCCGAAGTGTCACAGCATGAGGTCGATCTTCAGCAAGGTTTCACCGGCACCGAACTTCTGCTCTTCGGTGCGGTACTGACGCCGGAAGGTTCGCGCGCGGCTCAGGATTACGACATCATCGTGGTCCTCAAAGGCCCCACACAATCCGTCGTACTGCGTGAAAAGCAGAAGGTTGCCGGAATCTGGATCAACGCGGCAAGCACCGAGCTGCGCAGCGCGCCGAGTTACTACGCCATCGCGTCGAGCCGTCCGATCGCCGATATCGTCGATGACAAGACGGCAGCGATATATGAGCTTGGCCTGCGATGGCTGCAGTTGTCACCGATCGGCGCCATCGATCCGGACGAGCAGGCCCGTTTCTCTTCGGGGCTCGTCGATCTCAATCGGCGCAACGGCCTTTACCGGGAGCAGGAACGCGGCGTCACCGTCAAGGAACAGGTGCTTTACCAGGCACGCATCGAGCTGCCGTCACGCGTGCCGACCGGTATGTACACGGCAGAGACGTTTGCCGTCTCCAAAGGCCGCGTAGTTGCTTCGGCCAGCAGCCAGGTCGAAGTGCGCAAGCTTGGCATCGAGCGGGCCATTGCGAATTTCGCTGAGAACTATGGCTTTGCCTATGGGCTGCTGGCGGTATTCGTGTCGGTAGCCATGGGCTGGCTGGCGGGCCGTCTCTTTGCGCTGATCTGATACCCGCAGTAGCTCTTAGGCTGAAATTAACCCCGTCGCTCGTAGGCATCGCAATCGGTTGCGAAACATGTGCGATAGGTTGACGAAGGCAATGCATCTCGACGGGCTCAGTATGGATCAGAAACCCCTTGCCGACGCAGCAACGGTGCCGGGACTGGAGCCGATCGGCGTGGTTCTTGATATCAGCGGGGCAGGCAGTCGCATTGCATTCGATCTTGAACGCCTGAACGAGATCACCGCAGCCGCGGATCCCGCAGTGGCCATGTCGGGGCAAGTCAGCAGTCAGGTGAAGATCCGTGTCGGGACCGGCTGGCTTCTGGCAAGCGTGCGCAACCAGCGGCAGGACGGGCGCGTGGCCGGTGTCCTGTCGGAAGTGGATTTCCTGGGCGAAGGTCTGGCCGATGCCGGGACGGGCCGCATCCACGGTTTTCGCCGTGGTGTTACGCGCTTTCCGATACCGGGCGCGCTGGTATATCCGGCGACAAGCGAAGACCTGCGGCAGATCTATGCGAGCGACGGGCGGTCGGCGATCCAGGTCGGCAATGTCTACCCCACGCGCGATATCCGCGCGGGGCTTTACGTCGATGCGCTGCTGGGCAAGCACTTTGCCCTGTTGGGTTCCACCGGCACCGGCAAGTCGACCAGCGCGGCGCTGATCCTCCATCGCATCTGCGAGCATGCGCCCGAAGGCCATATCATCATGGTCGACCCCCATGGCGAATACGCGGCGGCTTTCCGCGATACCGGGGTCATCCTCGACGTATCGAACCTGCAGATGCCGTACTGGTTGATGAACTTCGAGGAGCATTGCGAAGTCCTGCTCACTTCGCGCGGGGATGACCGGCAGCTGGATGCGGAGATTTTGGGCAAGGCGCTGCTTGAAGCCCGATCCAAGAATCGGCTGGCAGAGCAGATGGGGCGCATCACGGTGGATTCGCCGATCCCCTTTCTGCTGTCCGATCTGGGCAACATACTCAACAATGCGATGGGCAAGCTGGACAAGGGGCATACCAGCGCGCCTTATCTGCGCATCCGCAACAAGCTGGACGAGATGCGCGGCGACCCACGTTACCAGTTCATGTTTTCGGGCATGCTGGTGGGGGACGTGATGGCGGATTTCATCGGCAAGCTGTTCCGCCTTCCGTCGCGGGGCCGTCCGATTTCCATCATTGACGTATCGGGCGTGCCGACCGAGATCACCTCCACCGTCGTCGCCGTGCTCAGCCGCATGGTCTTCGATTTCGCCGTCTGGGCGCGCGAGGAAGAGACGCGCCCGATCCTGCTCGTCTGCGAGGAAGCGCACCGCTACGTCCCGAACGAGAGGAATGCCGATGGCTCATCGGTCGGGCGCATCCTTTCGCGCATCGCGAAGGAGGGGCGCAAGTACGGGATATCGCTTGGTCTTATCACCCAGCGGCCTTCGGATCTGGCCGAGGGCGTTCTGTCGCAGTGCGGCACGATCATTTCGATGCGCCTCAACAACGAGCGCGATCAGGCCTTCGTGCGCGCTGCCATGCCGGAAGGTGCGCGCGGTTTCCTCGATTCGATCCCGGCGCTGCGCAACCGCGAATGCATCGTCTGCGGCGAGGGCGTGGCGATCCCGATGCGCGTTTCGTTCGACGATCTTGAGGAGCGCAAGCGCCCGGCTTCGGCCGATCCCTCCTTCACCCAGCTGTGGAACCGCAGCGGCGGCGAAGAGGAGATGGTCCTGCGCACCGTCCAGCGCTGGCGGGCTCAGGGGCGCTGAACGGCGTTGAAACCCCGCGTCCTGATCCTCAACCCTTGAACGCCCGGCGCCACTTGCCCGAGCGGTAGTACGCCAGCGTCAGGATCACCGTCAGCGAAGAACCTACCGGATAGGCCCACCACACCGCCTCGCTGCCGATGAAAGGGCGGGCGACGGCGTAGAAGCCAAGGCGTCCCGGATAGAGGCCGAGGAACAGCAGCACCAGCGGCGCAACCACGGCGCCGTAGGCGCGCATGGTGCCGGTCAGGATCATGGTGATCGAAACGATCACGAACGATGCGGTGCAAACGACCTGAATGTGCTCCGCGATGGGCAGGGCAGGGCTTTGCCCGCCCAGGAACAGCGCCAGCAAGGGCCGGTCGAACCCGACGATGAGCGCGGCCACGGCGGTGGACATGACAAGATTGGTGCCCATGCCGGTCAGCGTCACCTTGCTGACGCGGCCGTGGTCCCCGGCGCCCAGAGACTGCGCGACCATGGCGCTGACCGCCGAACCGATGGCGAAGGCGGGCATCTGCAGGTAGTTCCACAGTTGCAGCGATGCGCCATAGGCGGCGGCGGCATCCAGCCCCTCGCGGTTGACGAGGCTGACCATGATCAGGCCCGCCGAAGACACGATCAGCATCTGCGCGCCCATCGGCAGGCCCTTGGCCAGCACATAGCGCAAGTCTTCTCCACCGGGGCGCAGGTAGCCGAGTTCGGGGCCGCGCAGGCGCAGCGGCAGATCCTTGCGATAGATCACCCATATCTGCAGCACCATGCCGGCGGTATTGGCGATAGCGGTGGCGATGGCCGATCCTGCGACCCCCAGCGTCGGCAGCGGGCCGACGCCGATGATCAGGAGCGGGTTGAAAGCAATGTCCAGCACCACGGCCAGGATCATGGCGTAGAGCGGTGTCTTCGAATCGCCGACGCCGCGCATGCCCATCGACACCATCATGTTCACGGTCGCCAGCGGGATCGTCACGAAGATGACCTGCAGATAGGCGAGCGCATCGCCGCGGCTGGGGGCGGGCGTGCCCAGCGCGTCGAGCAGGGCGCCCGCGCCGAACCAGCCGACCACGCCCGTCGCGATCGAGATCAGGATGCAGAAGCCGACGCCGGTGCCGAAGGTGCGCCGCGCCGCTTCGATATCGCGTGCGCCGAAATGCTGCCCCACGCGCACCGTCGTTGCCATGCCGAAACCGAAGACGGCGGCGAAGACAAGGAACATCACGATGTTGGCATTGGCGGTTGCGGCCAGCGCGCTTTCGCCCAGCAGGCGGCCTACCCAGATTGCGTTGACCGATCCGTTCAGCGTCTGCAGCACGTTGGACAGCAGCATCGGGATCGAGAAGAACAGCAGCGTCTTGAGGATCGGCCCCTTGGTGAGATCGCCGCGCATCGCCGGGCGTGCGGGTGCTTCGACCTGCGGAGTGTCGGCGGTCGAGCTGTCCTCACACAGCGGGATGGGCGATGCTTCGTTCATGTGCCTCTCGTGTCGCCCCACAGGTGGATGTGCAAGCGGTCGGTGAACCGCAAACCATGCTGCGAGCAGAAATCCGCCAGCCAGCCCGACCGTTCCCGGATGACATCGCTGGAGCGGCCTTCGGGCATCAGGAACAGGCGGGCGCCGGGGATGGCGTAAGTCTGTTGCAGCGCCATGACTTCGTCGACGTCGGCGCGGGTGGCGACCACGAACTTGAAGAAGGCGCGCGGCTCTGCGGCCCAGGCGGAAAGGCGGTCGGGCAGCAGGGCAAGGTCGGCGGGGTTGCCGCTGTGCGCCAGCTTGGGGCTGACGTTGTACTGGTCTATCCGGGCGTCCAGCGCGGGGTGCGGGGCGACGGTGGAGTTCGTTTCGACTTCCACGTGCATGCCGGGACGGATTGCGTCGAGCGCGGCGAGCATCCGGGCCAGCGCCGCGCCCTGCAGCAACGGTTCGCCGCCGGTGATGACGAGCCGGTCTGGCACCAGATCGGCCACCGCCTGCGCGAGTTCTGCTTCCTCCATGGTCACCTGATTCTCGCGCCGTTCGAAGGCTAGCGCGTCGCGGTGGAAGCGGTTGTCGCCGGTGAAGCGCCATGTGTAGGCGGTGTCGCACCACTGGCAGGCGAGGTTGCAGCGGGACAGGCGCACGAAAGTGCTCGGTCGGCCCATGGACGGGCCTTCGCCCTGCAGGGAGGCGAAGATTTCCGGCTGGCCGGGGGTGGTGGTGGCCAAAGTCAGCATTGCGTGAGGATCATCGTTCGTGCGTCATGAAGTGACAGGGTTTACACGGTTTACACGGTCCAGAGGGAAATGGTGTCACCTTGGGCCGTTTCGGGGGCTGAAAGTGTCACCTTGGCGGTGAAACCTGTCACCTTGCGGTGAAAAAGTGTCACCTTGCGACGGCGAGGTGTCGCCTTGCGAGGGTCAGGTGTCACCTTGCGAGGGTGAGGTGTCACCTTGTAGGCGAAGCTGGGCATGGCGCGATGGTGTCAGAGACACGCCATGTAGGAAAGCGCCACGGCTAATGGCGCTCTCCAGCCGGGCAGGGGCAGGGGGACGATGCGGGCGGGGGAGAGGCCGGCGCTGCTTGCGAAGCCGACCTCCCATGTTCCTCAGCCCAGCCGCGCCAGTGCGGCGGAGAGGCGCTCTGCCTCGGCCGAATGCGCGGCGTGGTCGGCCCTGGCCTTTTCCACCGCCTCGGGCTTGGCCTTTTCGACGAAGGCCGGGTTTTCGAGGCGCTTGCCCAGCGAGTCCCGTTCCTTGGCCGCAGTGGCGAGCGCCTTTTCCAGACGGGCCTTCTCGGCGGCAATGTCGATCACGCCTTCAAGCGGGATCGCCAGCATCGCGTCCCCGGCGCCGACCTGCATCGCCGGGCCCGCAGGGGCGGCTTCGAAGCGGATGCCGTCAAGGCGGGCAAGGCGGTCCACCACGGCCGGGTTGCGCTCGATCACGGCGCGCGTCTCGGCCGAAGGATCGGCAAGGTAGGCGGTCAGGCGCGCGCCCGGCGAAATGCCGAGTTCCGCCTTGGCGCCGCGCAAGTTGCCGACGAGAGCGATCAGCCATTCGACTTCGGCCTTGGCCCCGGCGTCCACCGCAGCTTCGGGCGCGGGCCATGCGGCCACGATCAGTTCCGCCTCGCGGTTGCCGGTCTTGCTCCACAGCTCTTCGGTGACGAAGGGCATGAAGGGGTGCAGCATCACCAGGATCTGGTCGAGCACCCAGCCGGCGACGGCCTTCGTCTCTTCATCGAACGAACCCTTGATCAGTTCGATGTACCAGTCGCAGAACTGGTTCCAGACGAAGTGATAGATCGCGTTGGCGGCGGCATCGAAGCGCAGGTCGGCCATCGCCTTGTCGAGCGCGGCGACGGTTTCCACCACTTCGCCGATGATCCAGCGGTTGACCGCCGAAGTGGCCTTGGGCGCGGCGACAGAGGTGCTGCCGGTGATGCCGTTGGACTGGCAGAAACGCGCGGCGTTCCACAGTTTGGTGGCGAAGTTGCGATACCCCTCGACGCGCTTTTCATCCATCTTCACGTCGCGGCCCTGGCTCTCCATGGCGGTCATGAAGAAGCGCAACGCGTCGGCGCCGTACTGGTCGATGAGGCCCAGCGGATCGACGACGTTGCCCTTGGACTTGGACATCTTCTGCCCGTCGGCAGCGCGCACCAGGCCATGCAGATAGAGCCGCTTCCACGGCACTTCCTTCATGAAGTGGATGCCCTGCATCGCCATGCGCGCATCCCAGAAGAACAGGATGTCGAAGCCGGAAACCAGCAGGTCGTTGGGGTAGTGCTTGGCAAGCAGCGCCGAATCCTGATCCGGCCAGCCCAGCGTCGCGAAAGGCCACAGCGCCGAGGAGAACCACGTGTCGAGCACGTCGTTGTCGCGGGTCAGCGCCTTGTTGCCGGCCAGCGCCTGCGCTTCCTCCTCGGTTTCGGCGACGAAGATTTCGCCGTCTTCGGAGTACCACGCCGGAATCCGGTGGCCCCACCAGAGCTGGCGGCTGACGCACCAGGGCTGGATGTTTTCCATCCAGTTGAAGAAGGTCTTTTCCCAGCTCTTGGGCACGATCTCGATCGAGCCGTTGCGCACCGCTTCCATCGGCGGGATGGAGAGCGTCTTGGCATCGACGTACCACTGGTCGGTCAGCCAGGGCTCGATCACCACGCCGCCGCGGTCGCCGTAAGGCGTCGCGATGGTGCGCGGCTCGGCGTCGTGCTCGACTTCGTTGCCTTCCTTGTCCTTCGTCACGTGCGGGATCAGGAGGCCCAGCTCCTTCATCGCCTCGACCACGGCGGTACGCGCGTCGAAGCGGTCCATTCCAAGGAACATGTGCGGGATCAGGCCGTCCGCCGTCTGGCAGACCTTCGCCTCGGCATCGAGCATGTTGAGCATGTCGCGCGCCTCGATCCCGGCGCGCTTGCCGACTTCGAAGTCGTTGAAGTCATGCCCCGGGGTGATCTTCACCGCGCCCGAACCCAGTTCCGGGTCGGCGTGCTCGTCGGCCACGATGGGAATTTCGCGGCCCGTGATCGGCAGGGTGACGGTGGCCTTGCGATCGAGCAGCGGCTTGTAGCGCTCGTCGTTGGGGTTCACGGCCACGGCCATGTCGGCCAGCATCGTTTCGGGGCGCGTGGTGGCGACTTCGATATGGCCTGAACCGTCCGACAGCGGATAGTTGAAGTGCCAGAAGTGGCCCTGGATCTCGCGCGTTTCCACTTCAAGGTCGCTGATTGCGGTCTTGAGCTTGGGGTCCCAGTTCACCAGCCGCTTGTCGCGGTAGATCAGGCCCTGCTTGTGCAGGTCGACGAAGACCTTGACCACGGCCTTGGTGAAGTGCGGGTCCATCGTGAACTGCTCGCGGCTCCAGTCCATGGAGCAGCCCAGACGACGCAGCTGGCCGGTGATGGTGCCGCCGCTTTCACGCTTCCATTCCCAGACCTTCTCGATGAAGGCTTCGCGCGAATAGTTGGTGCGCTTGTCCTGCCTCGCTTCCATCTGGCGCTCGACCACCATCTGCGTGGCGATGCCCGCGTGGTCGGTGCCGACCACCCACAGCGCATCCTTGCCGCGCAGGCGCTCGTAACGGATCACCACGTCCTGCAGCGTATTGTCGAGCGCGTGGCCGATGTGGAGCGAACCCGTGACGTTCGGCGGCGGGTTTACGATGGTGAAGGGCGCCGCATCGGGGCGCTCGGGACGGAACAGGTTGTTGGCTTCCCAGTGGGCGTACCACTTGGCCTCGATCCCGGCGGGGTCGAAAGTCTTGTCGAGCGCGGGCTCGGAAACGGTGTCGGTCATGGCGTCGGTCATAGCTGGGCGCCATGCCAAACCGCGGGTTTGCGCGCAAGAAGCCATTGCCATGGCATCGCCGCAATCGCATGCGAACAGGGCGCAGTAACACAATCGACACATCCGGTCGCAACCATGGAACATCTTGCCGGTCCATGGTTTTTCCCCCAAAGCGAGCGAACATGCGGGAATGGGCTGAATTCACCCTGTCGGAAAACGACCAAGGCGGCGACCACGTACTGGCGCTGAAAGGGCCTTTGTGCGTCCATTCGCTGGGCAATCTCGATGCCAAGCTGCACGGGCTGAGCGGCAATTTCGATCGGGTCGACATGTCGGGCGTCACCGATATCGACACGACCGGCGCCTGGCTCGTCACGCACTATGCCAACAAGCGCGGCGTGAAGATCACCGGCGAAAGCGAACAGGCCCGCCGCCTTTTCGCCGCCATCGGCGACATGCACGAACACGAGGCGGAACCCGAACCCAGGCTGCCGTTCCTTACCCGTCAGGTTTCGGAACTTGGCGATCTCATGGCGAACTGGGGCAGGGGCGTCGTCAAGGTCGTCGATTTCCTGGGCGAACTGATCATTGCGCTGGGCAGCGTGATCCGCCGCCCGTCGCGGCTGCGCGGCACGGCGCTGGTGTTCCACATGCAGTATGTGGGCATCAACTCGCTGTGGATCATCGGCCTGATGAGCTTCCTCATCGGCATCGTGATCGCGCAGCAAGGCGCGGTGCAGCTGGCGCAGTTCGGCGCCGAAATCTACACGATCAACCTGACCGGGCGCCTGTCGATGCGCGAACTGGGCATCCTGATGACCTCCATCATGGTCGCCGGGCGTTCCGGTTCGGCCTTCGCGGCGCAGATCGGCACGATGAAGCTGACCGAAGAGGTTGACGCCATGCGCACAATCGGTGTTTCGCCGATGCAGGCGCTGGTGGTGCCGCGCGTGCTGGCATCGATGTTGATGATGCCGCTGCTGGGTTTCTATTCCTCGGTGCTGGCCATCATCGGCGGCGCGGTTATCGCTGACCTTGCGCTCGATATCCCGTTCTGGACCTTCCTCCAGCGCACGCAGGAAGTGGTGCCCATCACTGACGTGTGGATCGGTCTGGTCAAGGCGCCGGTCTTCGCGCTCGTGGTGGCGCTGGCAGGCTGCTATCAGGGCATGCAGGTTACCGCCAACGCCGAGGAAGTGGGCGGGCGAACCACGCAGGCGGTGGTGACGGCGATCTTCACGGTGATCGTGCTGGACGCCTTCTTCGCCATCTTCTTCACCAAGATTGGCTGGGCCTGATGGACCTGTCGGACGACTATAAGGGCGAGTACCCGATACTCGTCGAAGGGCTGCGCAACAGCTTCGGCGAGCATGTGATCCACGAAGGGCTCGACCTCAAGGTCCGCAAGGGCGAGGTTCTGGGCGTCGTTGGCGGTTCGGGTACGGGCAAGTCCGTGCTGATGCGCTCGATCATCGGCCTGCAACAACCGACCGACGGCAGCATCACGGTGCTGGGCCACAAGATGGGCGATGCCACCGAGGAGGATGCGGTCGACCTGCGTTCGCGCTGGGGTGTGCTGTTCCAGGGCGGCGCGCTGTTCTCTACCCTGACGGTGGGCGAAAACGTGGAAGTGCCGCTCAAGCAGTTCTTCCCCGAAATCACCGACGATCTGCGCGCGGAGATCGCCCGCTTCAAGGTGCGCCTGTCGGGCTTGCCCGAAAGCGCGGCGTTCAAGTTCCCGAGCGAGCTTTCGGGCGGCATGAAGAAGCGCGCCGGTCTGGCCCGCGCGCTGGCGCTTGACCCTGAACTGCTGTTCCTCGACGAGCCGACCGCGGGCCTCGACCCGATCGGGGCCGCCGCGTTCGACAGCCTGACGCGCGAGCTGAAGGAAACGCTGGGGCTTACCGTGTTCCTCATCACTCACGATCTCGACACGCTTTATGCGATCTGTGACCGGGTGGCGGTGCTGGCGGACAAGAAGGTGATCGCGGTGGGCACCATTCCGGAGCTTCTCGCGCTCGATCATCCGTGGATTCAGGAATACTTCAACGGCCCGCGCGGTCGCGCAGCGCTGGATTCCAAGAAGGAAACCGCTGTGAAGGACGACCCGGCGCCTGCCCCAAAGGGCGGTGCGCCGGAACATGACGGGGAGGCGGCCGTTGAAACGGGCGTCGAAACGGGTTCGCCGTCCCCGATGGACAGTAGCAGGTCGGAGGCATAGGGGCTCGGGCGATGGAAACCAAAGCCAATCACGTCTGGGTCGGAGCGGTCACGCTGGTTCTGCTGGCATGCCTTGCGGCCTTCGTCATCTGGATCGCGCGCCTGGGCGACGGTTCGAAGACGGAATACGACATCTTCTTCAAGCAGTCGGTGGACGGGCTCGCCAAGGGTTCGGGCGTCGATTACGTGGGCGTGCCTTCGGGGCAGGTCACCCAGATCGAACTGTGGCCGCAGGACCCCAGCTTCGTGCGCGTGCGCATCAAGGTGGACAGCAAGCTGCCGATCACCGTGGGCACGACCGCGACGATCCAGGGCAGCTTCACCGGCGTTTCCGACATCCAGCTTGAAGGCGCGGTCAAGGGCGCGCCGCCGATCACCGAGCCGGGGCCGGAAGGCGTCCCCGTGATCCCGACCAAGCCCGGCGGCTTCGGAGAGATCCTGGCCAATGCCCCGCTGCTGATGGAGCGGCTGGCGACACTGACCGAAAACCTCAACCAGCTGATGAGCGCGGAAAACCGCAAGTCGATCACGGGCATCCTCGCCAATACCGACAAGATGACCAGGGATCTGTCGCAGGCGACGCCGCAGCTGCGCGCGACGATGACCGAACTTCAGGCGACGCTGCGGCAGGGCACGCAGACGCTCGCCGCGTTCGAGGGTGTGGCGCACAAGGCCGACGATCTGCTGGGCGACGAGGGTAGCTCGCTGGCCGCGCAACTGCGCCAGACGCTGGCCTCCGCGCAGAAGTCGATGGACCAGCTCAACAAGACGATGGAACACGCGCAGCCCGCGCTTGATCAGGTGTCCGAACAGACGCTGCCCGCCGCCGAAAGCGCGATCCGCGATCTGCGCGCCACCAGCAAGGCCCTGCGCAGCCTGACCGAAAAGATCGATGAGCAGGGCGCGGGCGCACTGCTCAAGGGGCAGAAGCTGCCCGACTACAAGCCTTGAGGATTTGGCCATGAGGGATAAGGCGATGAACCGTTTTGGCCGTCAGCTGCTGACCGCCGCTGCCGCCCTTGGCCTGACGGCCGGCCTTGCCGGTTGCGTCAGCCTTGGCACCAAGCCGCCGGATCAGTTGCTCAAGCTGACGGCGGAAGACAGCGCACCGGCAGGGGCGACCGCAAGCGGGCAGCTGACCGACGCCATCGTGGTGATGGACCCCGAATCCGATCGCGGGCTGGATGTGCTGCGCGTGCCGGTCCGGGTAAACGATTCCAGCATCGCCTATCTCAAGGATGCGCTCTGGGTGGAAAAGCCCACGCGCCAGTTCCGTTCGCTGCTGGCAGAGACGCTGCGCGCGCGCACCGGCCAGTTGGTGGTCGAAGGCGGGGACTTCGAAGTCACCGGCAAGACGCTGATCGGCGGGCGCCTGCTGCAGATGGGCTATGATGCCCAGCGCAGCGCAGTGGTGGTGCGCTTCGACGCGGTGCGGAGCGAACGCGGCAACGGTCCTCTCCAGACCCGCCGTTTCGAAGCCGTGGTGAACGGCATCGAGGCCAAGGCGGGGCCAGTTGGCGTGGCGCTCAATCAGGCGTCCAACGATGTTGCGCGGCAGGTTGCGGACTGGATCAAGGGCTGAGTATCCGGTTGGCGATCAATGCAAATTGCATGTCGGAATAAAATATTCCCGTTGCAGTAATTTAATTGGCGCGCGTAAATTGCCGGCATCGCAAACGAATGAATGTGCCGATTTCTGCGGAAGTCGGCATTTTATTTGGTTATTTTGGTTGTCACTATTTTGTCACATGGGGTTTCTGCTTTCCTGCATTTGTTAGCTATCTGATTTGACGTGCTATTTTTCATGGCTATGCGGCGCGTCCCTGCTGCCGATTTCGGCGCGGGTGCGACAAGAATTTGCAGGAGCATACCATGAAGAAGTTCGTCCCGGCTCTCGCCGCCGCAGCGCTGTTCGCCGTCCCGGCCGCTGCCCAGGCGCAGGCCTTCGTCCAGGCTGAAACGGGCCTCGATTCGATCTCGTTTGGCGGCGAGTCGGATGAGGGCGTCAGCTATGGCGTGAGCGCGGGCTACGACATGCCCCTGTCGAACGGCCTGTTCGTCGGCATCCAGGGGACCGTTGCCGACAGCACCACCAAGGAATGCGCGTCGCTGGGCGAAGAGCGCGCTTGCATCAAGACCGGCCGCGATCTTGCTGCCGTTGTCCGTCTGGGCACGCAGGTTGGTGACCGCAGCAAGCTCTACGTTCTGGGCGGCTACACCAACGCCCGTCTCCGCGCGACGTACACCGATGGCGTGGACAGCTACGGCGAAGGTGCCAACGGCGACGGCTTCCGTCTCGGCGCGGGTGCACAGTACGACCTGTCCGACCGCCTCTTCGTGAAGGCCGAATATCGTTACTCGAACTATGAGAGCGACTTCAGCCGTCATAACGCGATCATCGCGCTGGGCGCGAAGTTCTGATCTGACGGAAACGAGGAGGGGCGGGCGTCTTCGGCATCCGCCCTTTCACGACGCAAAAAAGGCCCGCCCGGCTGATGTCGTGGCGGGCCTTTTCGTTTCAGCGGTTCAGCGCGACAATTGCGCCAGAGCGATCGCCAGCTGGAATGCCTCGAACCGGGCGGCGCGGCGTTCTGCGGCTTCCCAGTCATCGCCCCAGAGTTCGACCTGCCAGTCGGCCTCCAGTTCGGCGGCCTGCCACAGCGCTTCGGCATCCGTGCCGGGGCGGATCGCCTCCAGCGCGATGACCAGCGATGCGGCAAGGCTGGAAAGCATCTTGAGCGCGGCCAGTTCGAAATCGCCCAGCGCTTCCAGTTCGGTGCGCAGGCGCGCCAGCGTTGCTTCGGGCTGGGGCTTGTGGATGATCCCGGAAATCCGCGTGAAGGTCACGCCAAGCCGTGCTTCCACGGCCGCCAGCAGCGGTTCCCAGACTTGCGCCTGCCGCTTGTAGAGCGCCTCGTCCGGATCGGCGCGATAGCACAATGTATCGGTTTCGGCGTAGGGCAGCAGTTCGGCGATCACGCCTTCGCGGTTGGTCGCCACGGCATCGATCGCGAAGTCCGCAAGATCGCGATAGCGGAACGCGGCCGTGTCGATTTCGTCGCCCTGCGCGGCCCATTCGGCGGCCAGCGCTTCTGCCAGCGCCTGCGTGGGAACGATCTGGGGGCGGCCTGCCGCGGTGCGGATCGGGCGTCCGTCAAGCGTCGCTCGCCAGCCGTCTTGCGTGGGCTGGGTGCTCGCCTCTTTATAGAAACGCTTCATTTGGGAGTGCGCCACTTTCGGATGAGAAGGGTGGGGATGACGAAAGTGTCGGCCAGCCCGTTGGCGATGAGAAGGTAGGCGATCCAGTCCGGCGCGCCCGCAAGGATGCGTCCCTGCGTCATCAGCAGGCCCAGCACGATGAAGCCGACGCCCGCGATCCGCACAAGGTTGATGATCGCGAAGCGCAGCGCCGCCGGATCGCGATCTCGCGATGGTGCCGTCACGAGAGCAAGTGCTCCAGCAACTGCGCCGGGGTTTCGACGACGATTTCGGCGCCTGCCTCGGTCAGTTCGCGCGGGTGGTGGTAGCCCCAGTCGACGCCGATGGCGCGGACCCTTGCGGTCGTTGCCATCTGCATGTCGTATACGGTGTCGCCGATCATCACGGCCTCGCCTGCCTGCGCCCCGGCTTCGAACAGGGCCTCTTCCAGCATCGCGGGGTGCGGTTTGGAGGGGTGGCGGTCGGCGGTCTGCAGGGTGACGAAAAGGTCGGCTACGCCGTTGGCCTCAAGGCAGAAGCCCAGGCCCCGGTCCGACATGCCGGTGGCGACGCCCAGTGTCCACCCGTTGGCATGAAGATCGCGCAGGACCTGTGCGATTCCCGGAAACAGCGGCTGGGCCACGCGGCCCTGTTCGCGCGCGGTGCGGAACGACAGCTTGTAGGCTTCGGCCATGGCGTGCTGTTGTTCGGCATCGGATGCGGGCAGCAGCTGGCGGATCGCCTGCGGCAGCGACAGGCCCACCGCGCGGCGGATGTTCCCGCGCGAAGGGGCCGGGAGCGAGAAGGCGGCGAAGGCCGCCTCCATCGCCTCGCAGATCGGCGCCTGACCGTCTACAAGCGTACCGTCGCAGTCGAAGACCGCCAGCTTCATACCGCTGCCCGTCAATGCGCCCGTCAACGGCCGCGACCGCGCGGCGTGCCGCCGGTGTTCGGGCCGGGCTTGGGTCCGGCCTTGGGTCCGGAACGTGCGCCGCTGCGCGGGCCGGAAGGCTTGGCGCCTGGCTTTGCGAACGGCTTCTTGCCAGATGGCTTTCCGGCAGGCTTGCCGGAAGGCTTTCCGGGGCGGCTCAGCCGGTTCTGGCCGGAAGAGGGGCCGTCGCTGCGCTTGCGGCGCTCGCCCCGGCGTTCCTTGCGGTATTCCTTGGCGTGCTGCCTGGCGGCCTTCTTCTGGTCTTCCTTGGTGAATTCGACCGGCGCCTCGACCTCGAAATCGCCTTCCGATTCGACGAAGCCCAGCGATTCGAGCGAATTGGCGAAGTGTTCGGGCAGCGGGGCGGTGACGTCCAGCGGGGCGCCGTCCGGATGCTCTATGATCAGGCGGCGGGCGTGCAGGTGCATCTTGCGGCTGATCGAGCCGGTCAGGAACGCTTCCTGCCCGCCGTACTTGCCGTCACCCACGATCGGGTGGCCGATCGCCGCCATGTGGACGCGCAGCTGGTGCGTGCGGCCGGTCAGCGGGTGCAGTTCGACCCACGCCGCGCGGTTGCCCGCACGGTCGATCACGCGATAGCGGGTGCGGGCGGTCTGGCCTTCTTTCTCGTCCACATGCATCTTTTCGCCGCCGGTGCCCGGCTGCTTGGCGAGCGGCAGTTCGATCATGCCGTCGTTGATGCTCGGCACGCCCACCACCAGCGCCCAGTAGATTTTCTTGGCGGAGCGGCCGGAAAACCGCTTGGAGAAGAATGCCGCGCTGCCCGGCGTGCGGGCGATGAGGAGGACGCCCGAAGTGTCCTTGTCCAGCCGGTGGACAAGACGCGGGCGCGGACCCTTTTCGACATAGGCGTCGAGCAGGCCGTCGACGTGCTCCTTCATGCCCGATCCGCCCTGCGTGGCGAGGCCGGGCGGCTTGTTGAGCACGATCGCGGCGCGGTCCTGCGTCAGCACCATCGAATCGGCGAGTTCGATCTCTGCCTCGGTCAGTTCGCGCCGGGGGCGTTCTCCGGCGGCATTGGTCTTCTGCTCGCCACCGGGAGGGACGCGCAGGGTCTGGCCGGCCGCAAGGCGGGTGTCGACGTCGGCGCGCTTGCCGTCGACGCGAATCTGGCCGGTGCGCGCCCAGCGCGAAACCATCGCGAAGCCGACTTGCGGCAGGTGACGCTTGAACCAGCGATCGAGGCGGACGCCGTCGTCGTCGTGACCGACGGTGAACTGGCGGACGATATCAGTATTGCTCATGCCATGCTCCGCATAACAAAAAGGCCAAGGAACAGGCTGCCGAATCCGGCGAGCAAGGTGGCGAGGGTGTAGAAGGCGGCAGTGCCGATCTCTCCACGCTCTATCAGCGTGGCAAAGTCGAGACTGAACGAGGAGAACGTGGTGAAGCCGCCCAGCACGCCCACGGCGATGAGCAGGCGGGTGCCTTCACCATGCGAGCCGAAGCGGGCGAGCCAGCCGGTGGCGAGCCCCATGGCGAGGCTGCCGAGCACGTTGACGGTCAGCGTACCGTAGGGAAACGCGCCGGCGCGCACCGGGCCGAGCATGGCGGTCCAGCCGCGTCCGACAAGGAAGCGCAGCCATGAACCGAACGCACCGCCAAGCGCCACGTAGAGCGAGGCCGCAAGAAAGGAAGGTTGGGGCATGGCGTCGCCTTAGCCGCGAACGCCCGAGAATCCAATCGTTGCGGCTTAACTCTTGTCTTCGAGCCGTCACTTTGCTAACGGGCCGCTCAATCAGCTGCCTCCGAGTCCGGCGGCGGCCTTATTATTGGCTCAAGATTCGCGGCTCGCCACGCCAAACCGGATGCGTGGCGGCCCCGTCTGTTTTTGTGAGGTGTTTCGGTTTATGCAGATTCTCGTCCGCGATAACAACGTCGATCAGGCTCTTCGGGCTCTCAAGAAGAAGCTGCAGCGTGAGGGCGTGTATCGTGAAATGAAGCTGCGCCGTCACTTCGAGAAGCCCTCGGAAAAGCGCGCTCGCGAAAAGGCTGCTGCTGTGCGCCGCGCCCGCAAGCTTGAGCGCAAGCGCGCCGAGCGCGACGGCTCTAAGTAAGAGCCTTTCTGCCCCTCGTGGGCAGGCACCGATAAAACTCGTGTGAGCGGCTTGAATGCCGCGCCGGGTTGAGCCATTAGGGCGCGGAAATCACCATTCCGCGCCCTTTGTGCATCTGCAGCAGATGTGCTGTCGGGCGGTTCATAAGAATACTAAAAGGGCTTCAGACGATGACAGAGATCACCCGTGTCCCGCTTCAGCCGATCACCAAGGGTTCGGTTTCCAAGATCTGGATCGGCGTGGTCGCCATCGCTCTGGCCTCGGCCGGCGTCGCCTATGCGGCGCTGCCGCCCGCACCCACCGTCAAGACGCTGACCGCCGGCACCGGCGCTTCGCCGACGATGGAAGATGTCGTGCTCATCAACTACAAGGGCATGCTGACCGACGGCAAGGTGTTCGACGAGAACAAGAACTACCCCAACCCGGTGGCGCAGTTCGTGCCCGGCTTCTCCAAGGCGCTGATGAAGATGCAGCGCGGCGGCAAGTATGACGTGACGATCCCGGCCGAGCTGGCCTATGGCGCCAACCCGCCCGCCGGTTCGCCGATTCCGGCCAATGCCGACCTGAAGTTCGAAGTCGAACTGATCGACTACAAGAGCCTTGCCGAAATCCGCCAGCAGCAGCAGATCCTGCAGCAGCTTCAGCAGATGCAGGGCGGGGCTGGCGTTCCGGGTGCTCCCGGCGCGGTTCCGGGCGCTCCGGCTCCGGCGCAGCCCTGATGAAATCGGCATTGGCGGCGCTGCTCATGGTTGCAGCGCCTTCGGCCGCAGTCGCGCAGGCTGCGCCTGCAGTTCCCGCGACTCCTGCTGCCCCGCAAGTGAAGGTCGAGCCGATCACGCCCGGTACCGGCGGCAAGCCTCCGGCGCATTCCTACGTGCTCATCAATTACAAGGGCATGCTGACCGACGGCACCGTGTTCGACCAGAACGAACATATGCCGATGGCGCTGGATGAGGTTGTTCCCGGCTTCGCGCAGGGTCTTGTCCAGATGGAGCGCGGCGGGCGCTATCGCCTCACCATTCCGCCCGAACTCGGCTATGGCGCAGAAGCGTCCGGCCCGATCCCGGCGAATTCCACGCTGGTCTTCGAGATCGACCTGCTCGATTTCAAGACTGCAGAGGAAATCCAGGCGATGATGGCCCAGATGCAGGCGCAAGCTCAGGCCCAGGCCCAGGCCCAGGCCCAGGCAGGCCAGCCGCAGGGCGAGGCTGGGAAGCCCGCGCAGTAACCGTCTCGGGGCGACGCGCGCTTGAAGCCGTGCCGCCCCGCTGCTAGCGCACCACTATCGAATTTCCGCCCGCCGTGCGTCCAGCGCGGCGGGCTCAAACGTAAAGGAAAGCCATGTCGGTCGATACCGCAACCGTGGCGAAGATCGCCAGCCTCGCGCGCATCAAGGTGAGCGAGCCGGAGCTTGAGGCCATGGTGCCCGAGCTGAACGGCATTCTCGCCTGGGTGGAACAACTTGGGCAGGTGAATACCGACGGCATCGAACCGATGACCGCCGTGATCCCCAACACCCTGCGCCTGCGCGACGACGTGATCGATGCCGATCCGCTGACCGGCGGTGACAAGCGCGACGCCGTTCTGGCCAATGCTCCTGCCGCCGAACACGGCTTCTTCGGCGTGCCCAAGGTGATCGAATAACATGAGCGAAATTACTGATCTTGGCGTAGCCGCCATCCGCGACGGCGTTGCCGCCGGAACCTTCTCCGCCGTCGAAGTGGCAGAGGCGTTCAACGCCAATGTCGCGGCGGCGCAGGGCGCGCTGAACGCCTTCATCGTCGCTACCCCCGATCACGCGATCGAGGCGGCGAAGGCCGTGGATGCAAAGCGCGCCGCGGGCGAGACGCTTGGCGCGATGGCGGGCGTGCCGATCGGCATGAAGGACCTGTTCGCCACCACGGGCGTCCAGACCACGGCCGCCAGCCACATCCTCGAAGGTTTCGTGCCGCAGTACGAATCGACTGTTTCGCAGAAGCTGTGGGACGCGGGCGCGGGCCTGCTGGGCAAGCTCAACCTTGACCAGTTCGCGATGGGTTCGTCGAACGAGAGCAGCCATTTCGGCTCGGTCGTGTCGCCCTGGCGTCGCCCCGGCAGCAATGCGCCGCTGACGGCGGGCGGTTCCTCGGGCGGTTCCTCGGCGGCGATCGCGGCGCGCCTTGCGCCTGCGGCCACCGGCACCGACACCGGCGGCTCGATCCGCCAGCCTGCCGCCTACACCGGCACCACCGGCATCAAGCCCACGTATGGCCGTTGTTCGCGCTGGGGCGTGGTGGCTTATGCCAGCTCGCTCGACCAGGCGGGTGCGATGGGCCGCGACGTGACCGACTGCGCGATCATGCTGGAAAGCATGGCGGGCTTCGATCCCAAGGATGCGACCAGCCTGGAACTGCCGGTGCCGAACTGGACCGCAGCGCTTGTCGGCGACCTCAAGGGCAAGAAGGTCGGCATTCCGAAGGAATACCGCGTCGAGGGCATGCCCGCAGAGATCGAGGCGATCTGGGAACAGGGCATCGCCTGGCTCAAGGACGCGGGCGCCGAAGTGGTCGAAGTCTCGCTGCCGCACACGCAGTACGCGCTGGCGACCTACTACATCATCGCGCCTGCCGAAGCCTCGTCGAACCTCGCGCGCTATGACGGCGTGCGTTACGGTCTGCGCGATCTGCCCGATGGTGCGGGCCTGCAGGACATGTACGCCGCCACCCGCGCGGACGGCTTCGGGCCGGAGGTCAAGCGGCGCATCCTGATCGGCACGTATGTGCTGTCGGCGGGCTTCTACGACGCCTATTATACCAAGGCGCAGAAGGTCCGCGCGCTGATCTCGCAGGACTTTGCCAAGGCGTTCGAACAGGTCGACGTGCTCCTCACGCCGACCGCGCCAAGCGCCGCGTTCGCGCTGGGTGAAAGCAACGAAGACCCGATCGCGATGTACCTCAACGACGTGTTCACGGTTCCCGCTTCACTGGCGGGCCTGCCCGCGATGTCGGTGCCGGCCGGCCTCGACGCGCAGGGGCTGCCGCTGGGCCTGCAGATCATCGGCCGCCCGCTCGACGAGCAGGGCGTGCTGAACGCAGGTCTGGCGATCGAGGGGCGTGCAGGATTTACGGCGAAGCCGGGGAAGTGGTGGTAACATGAGCACGTATCGCATCCAGGGCGCCACCGGGGACTGGGAGGTCGTGATCGGCCTTGAAATCCATGCGCAGGTCACGTCCAATTCCAAGCTGTTCTCCGGTTCGGCGACGGCGTTCGGCGCGGAGCCGAACACGCAGGTCTCGCTCATTGACGCGGCGATGCCGGGCATGCTTCCGGTGCCGAACCGCGAATGCATCCGTCAGGCGGTGCGCACCGGCATGGCCATCGACGCGCAGATCAACAAGTGGTCGCGCTTCGATCGCAAGAACTACTTCTATGCCGATCTTCCGCAGGGCTACCAGATCAGCCAGCTTTACCACCCGCTTGTCGGCGAAGGCTCGATCACGATCGAGGCGGACGAGAAGGCTGGCATCCCCGAAGACAAGGTCATCGGGATCGAGCGCATTCACGTCGAGCAGGATGCGGGCAAGCTGATGCACGATCAGCACCCCACGATGTCCTATGTCGATCTCAACCGTTCGGGCGTGGCGCTGATGGAGATCGTCAGCCGTCCCGACATGCGTTCTCCTGCCGAAGCAGGGGCTTACGTATCGAAGCTGCGCACGATCCTGCGCTATGTCGGTTCGTGTGACGGCAATATGGATCAGGGCTCGATGCGCTGCGACGTCAACGTTTCGGTGCGCAAGCCCGGTGACGAGTTCGGCACCCGTACCGAGACGAAGAACGTCAATTCGGTGCGCTTCGTCATGCAGACGATCGAGCACGAGGCGAATCGCCAGGTTGATGTGCTGGAAGGCGGCGGCAAGATCGTGCAGGAAACCCGCCTGTTCGACCCCAACACCGGCACCACGCGGTCGATGCGTTCGAAGGAAGATGCGCACGATTACCGCTACTTCCCCGATCCCGACCTGCTGCCGCTGGAACTGGACGACGCGTTCCTTGAGGATTGCCGCGCCTCGCTTCCCGAACTGCCCGATGCCAAGCGCGCACGCTATGTCGGCGAACTGGGGCTTTCGGCCTATAACGCGGCGGTGCTGACGGCGGACGTCGATACCGCGCGCTGGTTCGAAGTGCTGCTGGGCAAGGCCGCAGCCGCGCAGGGCAAGCAGCCCGCAGACGTCGCCAAGCAGGCGGCCAACTGGCTGATTTCGGAATTCTTCGGCGCGCTGAACAAGCTGGGCAAGGCGCTGGATACCTCGCCGGTCAGTCAGGGGCAGGCAGCCGAACTGCTGGCCTTGGTGGGCAAGGGCACCATTTCGGGCTCGATCGCCAAGCAGGTGCTGGAGATCATGCTTGAAACCGGTGACGATGCCGGTGCGATCGTCGAGCGCGAGGGGCTGAAGCAGGAATCGGACACCGGCGCAATCGAGGCCAAGGTGGACGAAATCCTCGCCGCGAACGGTGACAAGGTTGCCCAGTACAAGGACGGCAAGGTCGCGCTGTTCGGCTTCTTCGTGGGTCAGACGATGAAGGCGATGCAGGGCAAGGCCAACCCGCAGGTCGTCAACGAGATCCTGAAGGCCAAGCTGGGCTGAGGCCACAGATCCGATGCAATGAAACACGCCGCCGTGCCCTGTCGGGTCCGGCGGCGTTTTCGTTTGTTCGCGGTGCAGGCACGTGCGTCTCAAATTGAGACCGTTCGCAATAATCCGCTTGTCTTCGCGCGTGGCGGTGTTATCGATTGCGCGAAGACCGGGGGGGTCTTTCCTACAATTTCGCGCGATGGTGCCTGAAAAGGCATCGCTTTCGCGCATCTGAAGGACGGTATGTGACGGATCGGGTGATCAGGTCGCCGGTCGTCTCACGGGCTCACCTGGGGGGGTGAGGGGGCTCGGCACTGCGCCACAGTGGAGCGCGCGGTGCCGGGCCTTTTCCGTACTGAGCAGACCTTGTTACGAAGATCGCCGGGTGCCCGTCAGCTCCATCGTTCCGAACATCCCGGCCTTCACGGTCCCGGTCAGCGCATCGCCTTCCACCGTGGCCGTGCAATCGAGGTTCATCGGCATCGGCATGGTCATCTTCATCGACCAGATGAGGGTCTGCCCCGCAACCCTGCCGTTCTCCACATCCATCGCCCCAAGGTCGCCGGAGATATGGCCGGTGAACGTATCACCGGCCTGAGGAACGATCGTCAGCACGCCCTTCTGGCGGCCGAGCGGGGTGTTGGTGACGCAATCGTAAATTCCTGCAACGGACATTCCGCTCTCCTTATTCGTCGCCCGCATCGCTGCCCGCATCAGGGGCCGCAGTGGGTGCAGGGCGGACCTCTACGGGCAAACCCAGTCCCTTGAGCTGCGGTTCCACCACCTTGCGGTCGCCGACTATCACCCAGGTCAGGTCGGCAGGCTGCAGATACTGCGCGGCCGCACCGCCGATCGCCTTCATATCGATCCCGCGATAGGTCTGGGCAAGGCGGGCGTAATAGTCTTCCGGCCGCCCCAGCCGGTCGTTCTTGACGATGGCGGCCAGCACCTGCCCGTTGGTTTCGAATTCGTTGGGCAGGCCGCGAATCGCGCCGTCCGTTACGCGCTGGTATTCCTCGGCCGAAATCGGCTGCTTTTTCGGCAGGGCGGCCATGTCGGCGATGATGGCGCGGACCGAATCGCCCGTGCGGTCTGCCTGCACAGGGGCCATGACCTGCAGCGCTACCGGGCCGGTAGACTGGCTCACGCCCGAACGCACGCCGTAGCTCCAGCCCTTGTCCTCACGGATGTCGAGGTTGAGGCGTGAGAGGAAGCCGTTGCCGACGATGTCGTTGGCCAGCGTCAGCGCCTCTTCATTGGGCGTGCGGCCCGTCAGCGGCAGCACTCGGCCGGCAAGGATCACCGACTGCGGGGAATTGGGCCGGTCGATCAGCACCACGCGCGATGCGGGCACGGGCGCGGCGGTATCCAGCGGCTTGACCGGCTTTGCGGTTGCCGGGGCCTTCCAGCCGCCAAACGCCTTTTCCAGCATCGGCTTGAGTTCGGCCATCGTCACGTCACCCACGACGGTGATCCGCGCAAGGTCGGGGCGCAGCCATTTGGCGTGGGCGGCGCGCAGTGCTTCGGGCGTAAGCGCGGCAAGTGCGGTATCGGTGCCAAGGCCATCCGCGGGCTGGGCATAAGGGTGCGTGCCGAACAGTTCGCCGCTCATCGTGCGGGCGGCGAGTGCGTTGGGGGTCGACTGGGCCTGCGCCAGTTCGGCCTGTGCCTGCCCGCGCGCGCGATCGAAATCGGCCTGCGCGAAGGCAGGGTGCAGCAGGATATCCGAGGCGAGCGCCAGCGAGGGCGCGAGATTGGCGCTCAGCGCGCTCATCGTCAGGCTGCTGGTGTCCATCGAGGCACCGGTGCCGATGGACGCGCCAAGCCGTTCCTGCTCCTCCGCGATCTGCGTGGCGTTGAGGCTGGTGGTGCCTTCTTCCAGCATACCCAGCATCAGCCCCTGCGTGCCCGGCGTATCGAGCGCGTCGGCGGCGTAGCCGGCATCGAAATCGATCGACATGACCAGCTTGGGCACCGTGGTGCGGCGGGCAAGGGCGACGGGGATGCCGTTCGAAAGCGTCGTGCGTTCGATCGCCGGGAAGGCGAGGGCGCTGACCGGCGCGACCGGCGGCGCGGCGCGCTTGGGCGCAGGCGCCAGCCGGGGCGCCTTTCCACCCTTGTCCGCCGGAGCGGGCGGATTGGTCGCTTCATCGCCCCAGCCGCCCATGCTTGCGCCGTCTTCGGTGCGCTGGCCGGGGACCACGGCAATCTTGTAGACCGGCCGGCTCAGCCACTTGTGCATGGCCGCCCGCACGGCAGCGGGCGTCAGCGCGGCGATGGCCTGAAGGTCGGCCTTGTACTTGGCCGGATCGTTCGAATAGACCTGCCCTTCGGCCAGCGTGGCGCCCTTGCCGGAGAAGCCGCCGACCTGTTCAAGCCCGCCGATCTCGCCCGACAGGATCGAGGTGACGGCACGGCGCACTTCGTCCTCGCTTGGCCCGCTGGCGACGAAATCTGCGATGACCTTGTCAAGCGCGGCTTCGGCGCTTGCCCGCTCGACGCCCGGCTTCACGTCCATCGAGGCGTCGAGGAAACTGGCCTGCTCGAACGTCATGGCCGAAGCGGAGGCGGAGACGGCCAGTTGCTGCCCGCGCACCAGTTCGTTGTCGAGCCGCGAGCTGGCAAGGCCGCCCAGGATGTGCATGCCGATCCGCAGCGCCGGGGCGTCGGCATCATTGAGGCCCGGCCCGCTCCAGTCGCGGCTGAGGCGCAGGGTCGGCACCTGATCGGTCAGATCGCGGGACATCGGTGCGGGCAGGGTGACCGGCCCTGCGGAAACCGGCGCGACCTCAGGCCCCTTCGGGATGGCACCGAACCACTTTTCGACCTTGGGCTTCGCCGTTGCCGCATCGATATCGCCCGAAAGGACAAGGACGACATTGTTGGGGCCGTAGTGGTCGGTGAACCACTTGCGCACGTCGGTCAGGCTGGCGGCGTCAAGGTCTGCCATCGAGCCGATGGTGGAGTGGTGATAGGGGTGGCCGACCGGGAACAGCCCTTCGGCCACGGCATATTCGGCAAGGCCGTAAGGCTGGTTGTCGCCCTGCCGCTTTTCGTTCTGGACGACGCCGCGCTGCTTGTTGAGCTTGTCCTGGGTGACTGCGGGCAGCAGCGCGCCCATGCGGTCGCTCTCCATGAACAGCGCAAGGTCCAGCGCGCCGGTGGGCACCGTTTCGATGTAGTTCGTGCGGTCGTACCAGGTGGAACCGTTGGTCGAGGTGGACCCCGCAGCTTCCAGCGGGATGTCGAAGTTGGGCACGTTGGACGAGCCGCCGAAGAACAGATGCTCGTACAGGTGCGCGAAGCCGGTCTTGCCGCGCGGTTCGTTCTTGGAGCCGACCTTGTAGTATAGCGTGACGCCCACGATCGGGGCCTTGCGATCGGTGTGGACGATGGTGGTCAGCCCGTTGGCCAGAACGAACTTTTCGTAAGGAATATCGACTTTGGCGACCAGTTCCTGCGGCGAGGCTGCGGCGGGCCGGGCCTGAGCGGGTGGCTGTGCCGCAGGCGCTGCCGGCGTACCGGCGACGGGTGTGCCCGAGGGCGCAGCGGCACATGCGGAGAGGAGAAGGGCGGCGGCAAGAGCGCTCAGGCTCGACGTGGATACGGGTCGCATCAGGGGAGGTTAGCAGCTTGTTTGCGGCTGGCCAGCGGCAAACTTTGCAGGGCCTTCCCGAATTTGCGGGTGTGGCGTTCCCTTTACCCCCGCTTGAAGATCTGTCCCGAATCGAACAGCGATATGCGCCATTCCCCATCGGCATCGCGGCGGCATTCCATTTTCACGTCCGCCACCGCCAGCGGATCGCAGTATGTGTCGAAAGGCCCGTCGCCGAGCGCGGCGAAGAAGACCAGCAGATAGCCCACTTTGGCGTGGTCTTCGGCTTCGAACCCGACGCGCAGCGAAGTGATGATGTGGCGCATGGTCATGAGCCCGGCGCCCGCCTTCATGGTTTCGGCACGGCCCTTGTAGAACGCCTCTACGTCTTGCAGCCCTTCGCGCCACTGGCCGCCCACGTTGTAGCGCACGTCTTCGGAAAGGCAGCCGGTCTTGCGCATTTCAAGGCCGTTGTGGATGTCGAGTTCATCGCCCCACTCGTAGATGACCTGCTTGATCGCAAGCACGTCTGCCGCCTGCTGGGGTGTGAATTTCGCCATAGAGCCTCTTCCCGTCGGGTTATCGCCGCAAGGCTAGGGCAGCGGTTCCGGCGCGGCTAGGCGGGCGCCTGTTTTAACGCCCCGGCGAAGCCCCCTCTGGCAATTCCCGTAACCCTCACCCATCTTTGGCGCGGAGCCGGTTCCGGCCCGTTCTCGTTGCGCCCGATCAAGGTTCGCGGGCAATTTTGCAGAATAATCGAAAATCGGGCAGGCCAGCCCTTGTGTTGTATAAATGCAACACTATCTCGGTGGGATCAGGAGGCAAATCCAAGATGAATCTCGAAAAGTTCACCGACCGCGCCAAGGGTTTTCTGCAGGCCGCGCAGACCGTCGCGATCCGCCTGAACCACCAGCGCATCAGCCCGGAACACATGCTCAAGGCCCTGCTTGACGATCCCGAAGGCATGGCCGCCGGGCTGATCAAGCGCGCGGGCGGCAACCCGGTCTTCGCGACGCAGGAACTCGACAAGGCGCTGGGCAAGGTTCCGGCCGTGTCGGGCAGCGGCGCTTCGGGGGCGCCGGGGCTGGACAACGACGCCGTGCGCGTCCTCGATGCCGCAGAACAGGCGGCGACCAAAGCGGGCGACAGCTTCGTTACCGTGGAGCGGCTGCTGCTGGGCCTTGCCCTGTCGCTGACGACCCCGGCGGGCCAGGCGCTCAAGGCTGCCAATGTCACCCCGCAGGGGCTGGAAGCGGCGATCACCGAACTGCGCGGCGGACGTACCGCCGACAGCGCAAGCGCCGAAAACGCCTACGATGCGATGAAGAAGTACGCCCGCGATCTGACGCAGGCTGCGCGGGACGGCAAGCTCGACCCGGTCATCGGCCGCGACGAGGAAATCCGCCGTACCGTGCAGATCCTTGCCCGCCGCACCAAGAACAACCCGGTGCTGATCGGTGATCCCGGCGTGGGCAAGACCGCCATCGCCGAGGGGCTTGCCCTGCGCATCGCCAACGGCGACGTGCCCGACAGCCTGAAGGACCGCCAGCTGATGGCGCTCGACATGGGCGCGCTGATCGCGGGTGCCAAGTATCGCGGGGAGTTCGAGGAGCGGCTCAAGTCCGTGCTCGACGAAGTGAAGGGCGCCGAGGGCCAGATCATCCTGTTCATCGACGAGATGCACACGTTGATCGGGGCGGGCGCTTCCGAAGGCTCGATGGATGCGGGCAATCTCTTGAAGCCTGCCCTTGCGCGCGGCGAACTGCACTGCATCGGCGCCACTACGCTGGATGAATATCAGAAGTACGTGGAGAAGGACGCCGCCTTGCAGCGTCGTTTCCAGCCGGTCTTCGTGGGCGAACCTACGGTGGAGGACACGATCTCCATCCTGCGCGGGCTCAAGGAAAAGTATGAACTGCACCATGGCGTGCGGATCACCGACGGCGCGATCGTGGCGGCGGCGACGCTGTCCAACCGCTACATCACCAACCGCTTCCTGCCCGACAAGGCGATCGACCTCATGGACGAGGCCGCGAGCCGCATCCGCATGGAAGTGGAGAGCAAGCCCGAGGAGATCGAGAAGCTGGATCGCCGCATCATCCAGCTCAAGATCGAGGAAATGGCGCTTGGCAAGGAGACCGACGAGGCATCGAAGGACCGCCTCGCCATTCTGCGCGAGGAACTGGCGAACCTTGAACAGCAGTCGAGCGAACTGACCACCCGCTGGCAGAACGAGCGTGACAAGATCGCCGCCGAGGGCAGGCTGAAGGAACAGCTGGATGCCGCGCGGATCGAACTGGAACAGGCCCAGCGCGGCGGTGACTACGCAAAGGCGGGTGAACTGTCGTACAGCACGATCCCGTCGCTGGAAGCCAGGCTGGTCGAGGCGCAGGCGTCGGCCGGGAATGCTCTGCTGCGCGAGGAAGTGACCGAGGACGATATCGCCGGTGTTGTCAGCCGCTGGACCGGGGTGCCGGTCGACCGGATGCTGGAAGGCGAGCGCGAAAAGCTCCTCAAGATGGAGGAAGTGATCGGCGCGCGCGTGATCGGGCAGAAGGACGCGGTGGCGGCCGTATCCAAGGCGGTGCGGCGTGCACGGGCGGGTCTGCAGGACCCGAACCGGCCGCTCGGCTCGTTCCTGTTCCTTGGCCCCACGGGCGTCGGCAAGACCGAACTGACCAAGGCGCTGGCCGGCTTCCTGTTCGATGACGATACCGCGATGGTCCGCATCGACATGTCGGAGTTCATGGAAAAGCACGCGGTCGCCCGCCTGATCGGCGCGCCTCCGGGCTACGTGGGCTACGAGGAAGGCGGCGTGCTGACCGAGGCAGTGCGGCGGCGCCCTTATCAGGTCGTGCTGTTCGACGAAGTGGAGAAGGCGCATTCCGACGTCTTCAACGTGCTGCTGCAGGTGCTTGACGATGGCCGCCTTACCGACGGGCAGGGCCGCGTGGTGGACTTCACCAACACGCTGATCATCCTGACGTCGAACCTTGGCAGCCAGTACCTTGCCAGCCTTGACGAAGGCGTGGACGTGGCCACGGTCGAACCGCAGGTGATGGAAGTGGTGCGCGGGCATTTCCGGCCCGAGTTCCTCAACCGTCTGGACGAGATCGTGCTGTTCCATCGTCTTGGGCAGGAACACATGGCGCCGATCGTCGAGATACAGGTGGCCCGCGTGCAGAAGCTGCTCAAGGACCGCAAGATCGTGCTCGACCTGTCGGAATCGGCAAAGCGCTGGCTGGGCCGCGTCGGCTACGATCCGGTCTACGGCGCCCGCCCGCTCAAGCGCGCCGTCCAGCGCTACCTGCAGGACCCGCTGGCGGAAAAGCTGCTGGGCGGCGAAATCCCCGACGGCTCGCACGTGCGCATAGACGACGGCGACGGCGCGCTGGCGATCAGCGTGGAATAAGGCTGCGCGGGGCTTTGTCCCGCCAGCCGGAGCGGAGCGGGGGGAGCGGTCCCCGCTCCGCTCGCAGGGGATGGAAAACGGGCCGGGAAGCAGTGCTTCCCGGCCCGAATTTCATGCAGCCATATGCCTGATTATCAGAACACGTTGGCCTTGATGCCCATGAAGAACGAGCGGCCGACCGCGCTGATCGGGTAAGCCACCGCGCCCACGTCAGGCTTGGTATCGAACAGGTTGTTGATGCCGCCGTACAGGGTGAAGCGGTCGTCGACGTTGTACGATGCGTACAGTTCGTGCTCCCACTTTTCCTTGTACCAGATATAGCCGGCGGGCACGTAGTCGGGGTTCGCGGCTTCCTGCTCACGCGTGACGCGGCGGGTCTTGTCGAACCAGTTGATGCCGTAGTTCAGCGAGAACGGCCCCTTGATCCAGGTAAGGTCGAAGGTCGCGCTGAACTTGGGTGCCGGGTAATCCGAGCTGTCACGCTCGTTTTCCGCGACCGCGCCGGGCGAGGGCACGAATTCCAGCTTGTTGAGATAGTTGCCGACCAGGCTCAGCATGAAGCTGCCCACTTCGGGCGAGGCTTCGAAGCGATACTTCAGGTTGAGGTCCAGACCGGCGGTCTTGTACGAGGCGACGTTCTGCGGAACGACGCTGAAGTCGTTGATGTAGCCGGTGGTGCCGCTGCGGCTGATGAGCGAGCAATACTGGTTTTCAAGCGTCGGCTGATCGTAGCACAGATCGACGATGTCCTGCGCGGTCGAGTAGTTGATCGCCTGCGTGATACGAATGTTGTACCAGTCGGCGCTCAGCGTGAAGCCGGGCAGGAACTGGGGACGCAGCACGACGCCTGCGGTCCAGGTCTTGGCCTTTTCTTCGCGCAGGCTCGGGTTGCCGCCCTGGGTTCCCAGCAGGCTGCTGTTCTGCGGCGAGGTTTGATCGTCGGCCGGGTTGAAGTTGATGATCTGCTGCGGGGTAAGTCCTGCTGCCGTCAGCGCTGCGGTACAGTTGGCAGCGCGCGTCGAAGTTCCCTCGGCGATACGCTCCGGACCGCAGGGGTCGGTGATGAACTCGTAACCGCCGCTGGTGCCGGCGAACAGTTCGGTGATGTTCGGTGCGCGGACCGAGACCGAGTACGTACCGCGGAACGAAACGTCCGTGATGGGTGCGTAAGTGCCGCTCACGTTCCATGCCGTGGTGGTGCCGACCGTTGAGTAATCGGACACGCGGAAGGCGCCGCCCAGGCTCAGTTCATGCGCGAGCGGTGCGTCGAGCAGGATCGGCAGGCGGACTTCCGCATAGGCTTCCTTGACGTCGTAGGAGCCGGTATCGATCGTCGCCTGCGCGCTGTCGGCAAGGAAGCCGTTCTGCGTGTAGTACGAAGGAACCTGACGGCTGCTTTCCTTGCGGTATTCAAGGCCGGCCGCGAAGCCGATCGGACCGCCCGGAAGTTCGAAGAAACCGCCGGTATCGCCCGAGATCGATGCCGAACCGACATACTGGCGCAGACGCGCATAGTCGGTGTGCGTAGCGAGAATGAACGCCAGAGCCTCGGGCGAAGGCGATCCGTTGCCCAGCACGTTGAGCGGCACGCACTGGCCGGGCTGGAACGTCAGCGGAGCGCCCGCGTAGTAGGGCGAGCCATAGCTGTTGCCCATGATTTCGGTCTGGCCGGGAAGGTTGATGCGGCAGGTGACGCCGCCGTTGCCGTCCGACACCGCATCCAGCGCGGCCGAGTAGCGATCAAGGATGCGATCGCCCGAAGCGGTTGCGCGCTGCGTCGACTGTCCGAAGACGAACGAGGCATCGTACTTGAGGTGCGGGGTCAGGTCGCCATTGGCGCCCACGACGGTGCGCCACAGTTCACGGTCCAGCTCGGAACGGCGGATGCCGAAGTCGAAGTTGTCGCGGCTGACCAGTGCGCCATCAGGTGCATCGGCGCCGAAGCGCTCGTTCAGGTAGTAGTTATCCGCAAACAGTTCGGTGAAGAAGTCATAGGTCGGCTGTGCATATGTGAACGCCTTCGACTTCACATACTTGGCTTCGGCGTAGAAGTTCAGCGCGGGGCTGACTTCATAGTGGCCCATGACGTTGAACATGTGGCGCCGCAGGTACGGCGTGTAGTCGCCGTAATAGGAATCGCGCGGAGTGCTGTCGCCGCCCACGGTGAACGCCGTTCCGGGAACGTAAGTGCCCAGATCATAGGGCGTGCCTTCGCCGGTGAAGTCGGGGACGCCGTCAAAGTCGATGTCGATTGCGCCGCCCATCGAACTGTCTGCCCAGCGCAGGTTGTTCATCAGGACGCGGTCGGGCACGTTCGGATCATCGCTGGCAGAACCGGGCGCGCCGTCGGCAGGATTGCGCACGAAGGTCCAGGTCGGGCCGGTCTTGCCGTAGTTCAGGCGCTTGCGCTGCGAGAAGCGGTCCGTCTTGTTGAATTCGTAGGCAACGGTGATGTTGCCCTTGCCGTCGTCGAAGTTGGTACCGGCCGTGGCGGCAAGGAACTTCTCGCCCGCGTCGCCGCGCTGCGAGATCGAGTTCTGCGCGCGGATGCGCAGGCCCTCGAAGTCCTTCTTCATGATGAAGTTGACCACGCCCGAAACGCCGTCCGCACCGTAGATCGCCGAGACGCCGCCGGTCAGCACGTCGACGCTTTCGATCAGGTCGGTCGGGATGGTGTTGGTATCGACCGATGCGGTGCCGGGATAGCCCGCCACGTGGCGGCGGCCATCGACCAGCACCAGCGTGCGCGCCGTGCCGAGGTTACGCAGGTTGAGCAGGTTGACGCCGGTGAGCTGGCCGTTGGGCAGGTTGGAGCCCGCCGAGTCGATGGCGCGGCGCGAACCGAGCAGGGCCGGGCTCTGCGTCAGGAATTCGGTGATGTTGACCTGGCCCGACTGTTCGATCGTCTGCGAAGTGATCGAAACGACCGGGTTCGGATTGTCGAAGCCGGCAGGCACGGTGATACGAGTGCCGGTAACGACGATGGAATCTCCAGCGTCTTCGGCAGCCTCGGTGCTGTCCTGAGCGCCGGTGTCCTGCGCCCGTGCGGGCGCGGCGGCCAGAACGGCTATCGCCGGAATCGCGGCGACGCCAAGAAGCAGCGCGCTCCTTGAGGTTTTCATGGTGTGTCCCCTTGTTGCCTTCATGCGGACCTATGGCCCGCGACCCGGCCGGAAATCCGGGTCGATGCCGCTTATCCTGCCTTTGGAATCTGCGACTGCAACAGAGATTTGCAAAGAAACTGAAACATATACGTAATGCGTTGTAACATCGCAACACGTTGCGACAAACCGTTGCCAGAAGCGTCCGAGCGATCGAATTCCTGCAATTGCCAGGCACAAAAAAGAGGGCGGCCTCCGAAGAGACCGCCCCCGTTTTCTGACTTAACCTGACGGTTTAGAAGTCGACCTTCGCGCCCAGGCGGAAGTAACGGCCGACCATGTTGGCCTGGCCCCACGCCGGGTTGTAGTTGAAGATCGAGTACGCAGCCATCGGATCGAACTTCGGCTTGATCGCGAACGCGTTGAGGATGTTCGCATAGATCGAGAAGTTGTCGCTGACCTGGACGTTCGCCGAAATGTCGAAGTTCCACTGCGCGCCGACCTTGCACTTCACGGCCGAACCATCGGGGTAGTTCACGGCGTTGTCGCCGGTGCCGCAGCCGGTGCCGCTGTAGTCGACCGACCACAGGTCGTAACCGTGCGTGTAGTACGCCGTACCGGTCAGCGACACCTTACCCATGGTGAAGGTGTTCTGCCACGAACCACGCCACTTGGGCGAACCCGAGCAAGAGGTGTAGTCGCAGGGGCTGAGCGAGCCGTCGTAACGCTCGACGCTGCCGTTTGCACGGATCATTTCGTACTTGATGAGGTACGAGGCATCGAGGCTGCTCGTCCAGGTAACCGGACCGAAGTCGTAGGAAACGTTCGCACCGAAGTCGATACCCTCGACAACCTGCGAGTCGCCGTTGGTGTACGAGTATTCGATGAAGCCCGGGTTGGCGAGCGCACCGGGGAATGCCGGGTCGGCATCGAGCGGACGGATGGTCACGCCTTCAACCGCGTTGGTGTTTCCGGTGGTCAGGTAGGCGTCCAGAGCCGCATTCTGTTCGTCGGCAGAGACGCCGCCGATGATGCCCTTAATCTTCGTGCGGAAGTAATCCACAGTGAAGCTGACGTTGCGCATCGGTTCGAAGACGGCGCCCAGGGTGTAGCTGGTCGACTTCTCGGGATCGAGCTCGGGGTTGCCGGTGCCGGTACGACCGAGGCTGTAGGCCGCGGTCACGTAGTTGTTGTTGTTGTGCGAGGCGCAGTAAGCCACGTACTCTTCACAGTCGATCGAGAAGCTGGTGTAGCCGGTGGTCGGCAGACCGTATGCTTCGTTGAACGAAGGGATACGGAAGCCCTTCGACCAGGTACCACGCAGCAAGAGCTGTTCGATCGGCTTGATCTTCACGCCGAACTTGGGCGAGAAGTTCTTCTGACCGGAAGAGTAGCTGTCGTAGCGGCCCGAAGCCGACAGTTCGACCTGATCGATGATCGGGGCGCTGATGTCGTAGAAGGCCGACTTCACGTTGCGGCTGCCGGCTGCGCCGACTGCGTTGATGGTGAAGTAACGGTCATACGGATCGGCATCGTTGGCAGGGTTGGCCGACTGGTCGTCGAGCGATTCCTTGCGATACGAAGCGCCGACAGCGACCTGCAGCGAACCGCCGGGCAGTTCGAAGAGTGCGCGCTGGATGGTGCCTTCGACCTGCCACAGCTTGGAGGTCGAAACCTTGCGGTTCACCGGAGCCACGTAGTCACGCACTTCCTGCGAGTTCAGCCAGGGCTGCGCAAAGTTGTACTCACCGGTTGCGATAAGGTCGGCAAGGCGCTGCGGGATCAGGTAGTTGCGGCTGGTGCGGGTCAGCTGCACTTCCGAAGCGGTGGCGCCGAGGGTGTAAGCCCATTCGTCGTCGCTGCCGAAGGTGCCGTTGACGCCTGCCTGGACACGCATCGAACGCGCACCCGTTTCAACCGTCTGCGGCTTGTCATAACGACCGCGCAGCACTGCGGTCAGGCCTTCAGAAGCGAAGGGGTTGTTCGGGTTGAGCGTGCCGTTGGCAGCGTTACAGCCCGAGCTGACGTTAATGCCGTTCGAGAACGTGGCAGTGCCGTCAGAGCAGACATAAACCGGCAGGACGACCTGCGACCAGCTTGCGCTGCTCGGCGGCGGGGTCGAGTTCGGGAACGCGGCAGGGCTGAGCTGGGCGTAAGTGCTGGTCTTGGTCCAGTCGACCGAGACGAATGCTTCCGCCTTCTCGCCAAGCTTGACCGTCGCGCGACCGGCGAAGCCATAGCGCTTGGTTTCCGGACGGATGGTTGCGTAAAGGTCCTTGAGGTCAGCCGAGCAGACGTTGGGGCCGTAAAGGCCGCCGCCGGACGCGCTTGCAGGCAGAGTCGTCGGAGTCGAGTTGAACGCCGCGCAGTCCGGGTTCAGGAGCTGATAGCGGCTGACGGGGTTGCCGTCCGCACCCAGCAGCAGGTCACCCTCATCGTCACGGAACACGCCGTTTTCGTCGCCGCGGCCCACGATCGGGGCGAGCGGGATGGTCGAACCACCAAGCGTGCCGTTCGGGTTGACACCGAACGTGTACCAGCGGGTGGGCGTGTTAAGGCAGCTGCCGGCGTCGTTGCAGATGCCGCCGAGGTAGCCGGTGTTGAAGGGATAGCCGCGGTTGCGCGCGTAGATCTCTTCGTTCTTGCGGTACATGCCGCTGACGTAGACGTTGAAACCGTCGGTTTCGAGATCGCCGTGTCCGACCGTGACGTCGATGCGCTGTTCGCTGCCGTCGCCGTGGTCGGAAATGCCGTTCGAGAGGTTCGCGTGTACGCCCTGAACCTGCTTCTTGGTGATGACGTTGATCACGCCGGCAACCGCGTCAGCACCGTAAGTCGACGAAGCGCCGTCCTTCACGACTTCGATGCGATCGATCACCGCGTCGGGGATCGAGTTCAGGTCGACGAAGTTGCGGTGGCCGTCGTCCGCGACGGGATACATGGCCATGCGCATGCCGTCGAAGATCGTCAGGGTGTTCTGAACGGTCAGGCCGCGCAGCGAAACGGCGTTGGCGCCGGCTGCGAAGTTATTGCCGTTGTTCCAGCCTTCCGAGATGGTGCCCGAACCGTTGGCGGAAAGGCGCTGCAGGGCTTCGGCAGCGGTGTTGATGCCGCGCTGCTCGAAGTTGTCGGCCGAAATCACGGTGACCGGCGATGCCGTTTCAGCATCGGTGCGGCGCAGCAGCGAGCCGGTGACGACGATGACATTCGAATCGTCTGCGGCCGTCTCTTCCGCGGTCTGCGGAGCTGCGTCCTGCGCGTGCGCGGTTCCGCACAGCAGTGCGAAAGCCGTAAGGCTTGTCGCGCCGCGCAGCGCGGCCTTCTGGATGGTGGTTTTCACTTTTGTGTCCCTTGTTGCTTCGTTCATCAGGCGGATGCGTGACCAATTCCGACTGATGACCCGTTGCTGGCTTTCTGATGCGCGCACGCATCGTGATGCCATGCGCAATCTTGTTGCGCCGGAGTGTTCTCCTTTCAATGGATTTTGCCGAGTTGCAAAAAATGGGTCGCCGGTTGTGGTAATGGCGCAACACGCATTGGCACGCAGTCGCCGGCCATGGGTGATGGGGCGAGGATTCAAGCCAATTACGGCAAACAATAGACCTGTTGCATATGGGCATTGTCCACAGTGTTTCTTGCGTGCGGCATCGCCCCGGTGAAATCCTGTTGCGTTGTTGCTTGTCGTTCATGTGCAACGGATTGACCCTGCGGCGCGGGGCACTTAATCGGTTGATTAAACCGCATCGCGCAAAATGGTTGGCTCGCTTTACCGGATCGGCATAGGGCGCGCAGAGAAAAGGAAATCGGCATGAAACTGGACAGTTCGCTCTCTGCGGTGGTCACTGGCGCGGCCTCCGGTCTGGGCGCCGCCACGGCGCGGGCGCTGGCGGAAAAGGGCGTCAAGGTGGCCATCTTCGACCTCAATGCCGATGCCGGAGAGGCGCTGGCGGCAGAGATCGGCGGCGTGTTCTGCGCGGTCAATGTCACGGACGAGGACAGCGTGATCGCCGGATTCGCCAAGGCACGCGCCGCGCACGGGCAGGAG
Organism: Novosphingobium guangzhouense; assembly: GCF_002896965.1. Lineage (GTDB taxonomy): Bacteria > Pseudomonadota > Alphaproteobacteria > Sphingomonadales > Sphingomonadaceae > Novosphingobium > Novosphingobium guangzhouense. The sequence continues at coordinate 157,422 of NZ_LYMM01000062.1, read as the reverse complement.
CGGGTGCTGGTGAACTGCGCAGGGATTGCGCCTGCCGCCAAGACCGTGGGCAAGAATCGCGAAACCGGCGAGCCGCGCGCCCATGACATGGCGCTGTTCGAGAAGGCGATCGCGATCAACCTTGTCGGCACCTTCCGCTGCATCAGCAAGGCCGCCGCAGGCATGGCCGCGCTTGAGCCGGTCGATGCTGCCGGTTCGCGCGGGGCTATCGTCAATACTGCCAGCGTTGCCGCACAGGACGGGCAGATCGGGCAGGCCGCCTATGCCGCGTCGAAGGGCGGCGTACTGGCGATGACGCTGCCGGTCGCGCGCGATCTGATGAGTGAGGGCATTCGCGTGAACACTATCCTGCCGGGCATCTTCGAGACGCCGATGATGGCCGGGATGCCCCAGGGCGTGCAGGATGCACTGGCGGCCATGGTGCCGTTCCCCAAGCGTCTGGGCAAGCCGGAGGAATACGCCAAGCTGGCGCTGTTCATGCTGGAGCATGACTATCTCAACGGCGAATCGATCCGTCTCGACGGTGCGATCCGCATGGGGCCGAAGTAACCGCAGATGAAGGAACGGTCCGTCTCCGCCGCTGAAGCCGTGCCGCCCGGCGCGCGAGCGATGCTGCTTGACACCGCAAGCGCGATCATGCGCGACGGCGACGTGATCGACATCTCCCTGTCGGAACTGAGCCTGCGTTCGGGGCTGAACTCGGCGCTGGTGAAGTACTACTTCGGTAACAAGGCCGGGCTGCTCAAGGCGCTGCTCGATCGCGACTGGGAGGCGATCGTCGCCAGCGTCGATGCGCTTGTGGCCAAGGACGGGTGGGAGCCGGAGGCGAAGCTGCGGCGGCATTTGTGGAAGGTGGTCGATACCTTCTACGAAGTGCCCTACCTCAACCGCCTGACCATGCGCATGGTGCGTGAGAGCGACGATACAGAGGCACGGCGCATCGCCGACTGCTACCTGTCGCCGATCTACCGCGCCTATGAACAACTGATCGGCGACGGCGTGCGGGCCGGGGTGTTCCGCGAGATCGACCCGCAGCTGTTCTATTTCACGGTGACGGGCGCGGTGGACCGCTTCTTCTCGGCGCGGCTGGTGCTCAAGCACTGCTTCGATCAGGACACGCTGACCGAGGAACTGCGCGACCGCTACCGCGAACACACCATCGACATCATCATGGCGGGCATCCTCGCACGCTGATGGCCCGCAAGAAGAAGCGCTACCTTACCGCGACGATGGCGGACGGCTACGTCAAGACCATCGGCCCGACCGCGGATACTTTCACGCATTACTGGCGCGTGGTGGCCGAATTGCAGAACGGCAAGACGGAAGTGTTCTGGGGCCACGCCCGCTCTCTGGCGGAGGCGAAGAAGAAGCGCCTGCCGCTGGACGAGGCGGCGAAGATGCGCGGATGGAAGGGGTTCCAGTTCGAAATCGCGGAACTGGTGGAGACGGATGGGTAAGCGCGCGCCGGCCTCGGGGGCTTCGACAGGCTCAGCCTGAGCGGGGTTGGAAGGTCTGACTTGGGTGCATCGGTGCAAGTTCTTTTTCACCGCATCGTCACCCTGAACTTGTTTCAGGGTCTATCAAGCCGATAGCCCAATTCCATAGTCCGCGAACCGACGGTGCGGTTTGCCGTTCAACGCTGCGGCACCAACCGCACGATGGACCCTGAAACAAGTTCAGGGTGACGGCGGATTTGGGTGGGAAACGGACCTTAATCTTCTGGGTCCATTATAGGCCGACCCGTCGCCAGTCGCTTAACGGTGTGAATGGCGAGAGATGTGAACAAGACAATGCCATATGTGCCGCCAAGCATAACTCCAGCAGCCATCATTACCGTGGACCAGTAGCGCGTCATTTCAATCCCTACGACGCGAACGAGAAAAGCCGCGCCGAGCAGGTAAAGGAAGGCTAGAATAACCCCGCTGCCGAGAAAGTAAGCGCGCATACGGCGTCGAGCACGCTTGAAGCGCACCGCGCTCATGGGGTTCGTTTGCCACTCATCGGCACTGTTTGGCAGTGATATTTAAGTTCCGCAATGAGGCGTAACCCGCCGTTGCCACAATCGCACTCATAAGCCGCACGAGGGGCGTCGACAGTTTGGGGAGCGTGAGGGTGTTAACCCTCGCCCTTGTCCTTGAACTTTCGTGCCCCCTGAAAATCAGCCTGCCTTGCCCGGACCGGAGCCGGAGAATGCGTCTCCGATCGAGCAGGCTGCGGGGCCGAGGATCACGACGAACAGCGTGGGCAGGATGAACAGGATCAGCGGCACGGTCATGATCGCGGGCAGGCGGGCGGCTTTTTCCTCGGCGCGCATCATGCGTTCGTTGCGGAATTCGGCCGAAAGCACACGCAGGGCGGAGGCCAGCGGAGTGCCGTAGCGCTCGGTCTGGACCATGGTGGTGACCACGCCCTTCACCGCATCGAGATTGACGCGATAGGCAAGGTTCTCGAACGCGGCGCGGCGTTCCGTCAGGAACGACAGTTCGATCGAGGTCATCGAGAATTCGTCGCCCAGTTCGGGATAGGCGCGTCCCAGTTCGCGGGACACGCGCTCGAAGGCGGCGTCCACCGTCAGGCCTGCCTCTGCGCAGATGACCAGCAGGTCGAGCGCATCGGGCAGGCCCTTGCGGATCGCGTCGGTGCGCTTGGAGACGAGGTTCTGGATGTAGATGTCCGGCCCCTTGTACCCGGCCAGCACCATGGCCGCGAAGCCCATGAACTTCTTGAAATCCGACCATTCGGGGAAATAGTTGATCCCGTAGATCACCAGCGCGGCGATACCGCCCAGCACGATCGGCGCGACAAGGCGGGCAAAGACGACGGCGACAGCCCATTCCTTGTTGCGGATGCCTGCCTGAGCCAGCTTCTGCTCGATCGTCTTGATTTGGCTGTCCTGCAGCATCCGGGCCTTGCCCAGGAACGCGCCCAGCCGGTCGGTGGTGTCGTTGCGGCGCACCACGCTCTGGCGCTTGCGGGCGGTGGCGACGATACCGGCCTTGAGCTGTTCACGCCGGGCGTTCAGCGCCTTGACCCGCTTCTGCATCGGATCGCGGATGGTGACGGCGGTGTAGATCGCGAAGAGCACGGCGGCGGCCGCAACCATGGTAAGCAGCGTGCCGACGAACGTGACGTCGAAGCCGAGGAGGGTGGGACCGGCGGGTTGGTCTAGCATGGGCTGGTCCTCAGATCTCGAAGCTGACCATCTTGGCCATGATGAAGGCGCCGATGCCCATCCACACGGCGCCGCCGATTCCGGCGACGATCAGGCGTTCGTCGATGAAGAACTGGCCGATGTAGTTGGGGCTGATCCACCAGATCATGGCGAAGACGATGAACGGCAGCGAGCCGACGATATAGGCCGAGGCCTTGGATTCCGAACTCATCGCCCGGATCTTGAGCTTCATCTGCGCGCGCTTGCGCAGCACGTCCGACAGGTTCGCCAGCGTTTCAGCCAGGTTGCCGCCGGTTTCGCGCTGGATGGCAAGGGTGATGCAGAAGAAGTTGAATTCCGGCATCGCCAGCCTGTCGGCGGTTTCCTGGAGCGCGTCCTCCATCGTCTTGCCCACCTTCATGCGGTCGGTGATCAGCTTGAACTCTTCAGCTACGGGGCCGGGGATTTCCTGCGATACGATGGTGAGCGTCTCCGACACCGGCAGGCCCGAACGCAGGCCGCGCACGAGCAGGTCGATGGCGTCGGCGAACTTGACGGTGAAGGCGTTGCTGCGGCGCTTGATGAAATGGCCCACGACCATGTGCGGCAGCCCGGCGCCCACGAAGATGCCGAACGCCAGCGCCAGCAGCAGCGCGCCGGACTTGAGGAACAGCAGCAGCGTCACCACCGCGCCGAGGCCGATCGAGCCGTAGAGGTACTGCTGCATGGTCCAGGGCAGGCCCGAACGGTGCAGCCGCAGTGCCAGCGCCTCTGCGCGCGATGCGGAACCGGCGATCTGATGAATGCGCGGCTTGCGGGCGGCGACAGCGCGGCGCATCTGCGCCTCCAGCCGGTCATTGGCGCTGTCGGAGTGGCGGAAGCGCACGGCTTTCAGGCGGCGCGTCGTCTCTTTCTTGGGCGACGGCCCGGAAAGCAGCGCCCAGAACAGCAGCGCGAAGCCGGCAAGCCCCGTCGTTACCATGATGACCTGAAGGAAGTTCATAGCCTTTACCGAACCTTGCGCCGTTGCCGGACCTTGCACCCCTTAGGAGGACGCAGGGGCCTTTTTCTTTGCCTTGGGCATCATCGCCTTGAGATCGAACTTGCCGAGCAGCGAGGGCTTGGCCGCAGCGGCTGCATCTTCGCCGATGTCCGCAATGTCGCGCGCAAGATCGCGCAGCACCGCGCCCGACTTTGCCGTGCGGTTGGCATCGGCAAAGGTCTGGCCCAGCTTCGCGGCCATCGAAGCGGCCTTGAGGTCATAGGGGATCGACAGGTCGATGCGTGTTTCGATCGAGGCTTCGAAATCGGCCTTGCTGATTTCCGCCATCGCGCTCTGCACCTTGTTGGCGACCACGATCAGCCGGGTCTGCGGCGCATTGGCCCTGAACCACGAAAGCAGGCGGATGGTATCGCGCGCGGAGGCCAGCGTCATCTCCGTCACCAGCACCGCAACGCCAAGGTTGGCGACGAGCTGGGGGAAGTTGATCAGCATGTTGCGCGGCATGTCCACCACGGTCATCTCGAACGCCGCGCGGAATTCCTCCTCCAGCTGCATGAAGGCGGAGCCGTCGGTCAGCAGGGGCGAATTGATCGGCGCTTCGGCGGACAGGATCGCGAGGTTGTCGTTGGCGCGGATCATCGCGCGTTCGATGAACAGGCCGTCGATGCGGCTGGGGTTCTCGATCGCGTCGGTCAGGCCGCGTCCCGGCTCAAGGTCAAGGCACAGCGCGCCGGTGCCGAAGTGGATGTCGAGATCGAGCAGCGCGGTCGGCAGCTTGTGGTCGGTGCTGAACAGCCATGCCAGCGAGGTGGCGATGGTAGAGGCGCCAACGCCGCCGCGCGTGCCGATGACGGCAACCGAAGTATGCTGCTTGCCCGAACCGGCGTCCGCCACGCGCGGGGCGGAGAACACCGACTGCGCCTGCGCCAGTGCATCGCGCACGGCGGCGGACTGCAGGGGCTTGAGCAGGTAGTCATGGATGCCGCTGGCGATCAGATCGCGGTAGAGGCGCACGTCGTTGACCTGGCCCACGGCGACGACGACCGTGCCCGGTTCGCACACTTCGGCCAGGGCGTTGATGTCGCTCAGCGGGTCGCCGCTTTCCGACAGGTCGACGAGCAGGATGTTGGGGCTGGCCGAAATCGCCAGCGATTGCACGGCGTTGCGCAGGCCGCCCTTGTAGCACTTTTCCGGCTGCCAGCCCATCTCGATGGCGACAGGGCGCAGAACGTCCAGCGATGCCTCGTCGCACAGGAACGCGGCGAACTGGTCGCGGCTGCCGGGGCCACCGGTCTTCCAGGGAGCGTTCATGGCCATCAGTTTTCCTTGCTGCCGGTCTGCGAGACCGTGTTGCCCTTGCCGGTGGTCGGCGCGGCGCGGTAAGCCTCGATCGCCTTGTTGGATGTCATCACCACCGTCGATCCGGTGTCGGTCTGGCCGTGGACAAGGTCTTCCGGGTTGGCGACCATGGCGGCAAGATTGGAATTGATCGCGCAGCCGTAATTGGTGGATGTCGCGTTGCCGGGATTGAAATCGCTTTTCGCGGACCAGTCCGGGCAGCCGGGCACATGGGCCTTGGCGCGGCTGATGGTGATGCGCGCGGTGCCTGCGGGCACGGTGCCGGTCGGCGCGGTGGCATCGTCCAGCACCACGCCGTAGCGGTCTGCCACGGTGGCGATGGCGCTGCGGGTGGCGCCGCTCATGTTCGGGTCGTCGATCGAGATATGGTCGCCGTACTTGAGGCCCACGGCCTCGAACCACCCTGCGAGACGGGCCTGTTCGCCATAGGCGAGGCCATCGCCGCTGCTGGTCACGTCGATGCGGTAATCCGATTTGGTGACCACCGGCTGGTGGACCGAGTACATCGAACGGTTTTCGGGGATGCCGCCGCAACCTGCCAGTGACAGGCCAAGGGCAAGGGCGATCGCCGTGCTGGCGATGGGAAGGCGGGCGAGAGTAGCCTTGCGCATCATGGTCACCTTTCTCGCTTAGAAACTGAAGCCGGGCTTGGCGGTATCGCCGGACGCGGTGCGTTTGGACTTCTTGCCCTTCACGGGCGCGGGATCGGCAGTGCCCACGGGCTCTCCTATGGCGGGGCCGCTGTTGCCCGACGGCGCCATGGTCGCCTCGGGGCGCTTGGCGCCGCTGCTGCTGTCGCTATCCATGTTGCCCAGGATGCGCTGCAGTTCGTTGGGCGAATTGAAGCCGTCGGTCGGCAGCGCGACTTGCGATGCCGCGTTCATCGGGTTGACCAGGTAAGGGGTGACGATGATCACCAGTTCGGTCTCTCCGCGCCGGTAGCTGGTCGAACGGAACAGCGAGCCGAGGATCGGCAGGTCGCCCGCGCCCGGCATCTTCTGGATCGTGTTGGACGTGTTGTTGCTGAGCAGTCCGGCGATCATGAAGCTCTGGCCCGAACCCAGTTCGATGGTCGTTTCGGTGCGGCGCACGGTCAGCGCGGGCACTTCGTAACCGTTGAGCGTGACCGAGCCTTCGCTCGACAGTTCGGACACTTCGGGACGCACGCGCATCGAGATGCGGCCGCTGGACAGCACCGTGGGGGTGTAGCTGAGGCTGACGCCATACTTCTTGTATTCGATCGACGTCGCCCCAAGGCCGTTGTTGACCGGGATCGGATACTCGCCGCCCGCAAGGAAGTCTGCCGTCTCGCCGGAAAGCGAGGTGAGGTTGGGCTGTGCCAGCGTGCTGACAAGGCCCACCGTCTCGCCCGCGTCCAGCGCGCCGAGGATGTTGAGGCCCAGCAGCTTGCCCGCGAAGCCCAGGGTGGTGCCCGTGGCGGTGGCGGTGACGTTCGAGCCGGTCAGGTTCGCGAGCTCGCCGGTGACCGGGTCGATCCCGACTTGCGAAGTCGCCCCCGTGCCCACGCCCAGTACGCGGCCGGGGTAGAAGTTGTTGCCGATCGTGCCGCCCTGACCGACGCCGAATTTGAAGCCGCCCGTACCGTCGAGAGTGGCGAGTTTGGTGCTCAATGACTTGAGCAGCGAGCGGCTGACTTCGGCGATGCGCACCTGCAGGTTGACCTGCAGCGGCGTGGCGATGCGCAGGCGGCTGATGACGTTGGAATCCTTGCCCGCATAGGCATGGACAAGCCGCTCCGCCTCCGCGGCATCTTCGGGGTTCTTGATCGTGCCGGTGAGCAGGAAGGTGTTCGATCCCATCGTCGAGACGCCGATCTTCGCGTCCGGCATGGCGAGGCGCAGCATCGAATCGACGCTGTCGAGGTTCGATCCCACGCGCACCGTGCCTGACCAGACGACCGCGCCCGCCGCGTTGCTGGCGTAGACGGTGGTGGTCCCGCCCGCTTTGCCGAACACGTAGAACTGCTTGGAAGACTTGACCTGCACGTCCGCTACCGCATCGTTGGCGACGAAGACGTCTGCCATCGCGCCGGGCACGTTGACGAGCTGGCCCGCTCCGATCGACAGGCTGACGTCCTGCGTCGGCTGCACGACCGAGGCGGCCGGAGTCTGAGCATGGGCCTGAGCATGGGCTGGGGCGGCGGTCATCGCCGTCATCGCGGCAGTCGCGGTTACGGTAGTCAGTGCGGACTTGAGAAGACGCTGCTTCATCGTGATGCCCTCAAAGGGGGATGGACGGGTGCCGGACGCGGTCATCGTTACTTTCCCACCGGCTCGACGGTGGTGTCCTTGCCGCGCGTTACGCGCACGACGGGGCCGACATGCACCGGGGCGGCCGCTACTTGCGGAGCCATACCCGCGACGGGAGCGGCCTGAGCCGGGGCGCTGCCACCCTGCGGCGGGCGCGAGGAGCGCTGGAAGCGCGATACGTCGGCGCCGGTGACGAACGTGGTGGCGCCGTCCATCGGGCGGTTCATGGCCTGGCTCATGAACTTCTCTTCCTGCTCGCGCGTGGCGCCTTCGGGCAGCTTGACGTCGCCGCTGGCAAGGATGCGGTCGAATTCGCCCTGATTGTCGGCGATAGAGCGCAGCGACAGGCTCAGCTGGCCGATGGTCTGCGCGACGGCGACCTTTTCGGCGATGCGCGGGGTGACTTCGAGCGTGACGGTGCGGAAGCCTTGAACCTGTGTCTTGCCGTCTTCCACCGTGCTGGCGGTCGCCTGATCGGTGGCAAGGACGCGCAGGTTGCGCAGGATCGTTTCGGCGGTGCGCAGCGAATCGCCCTCGCCGGTGACGTTTTGGGTCAGCACCAGATCGATGCGGTCGCCGGGGAAGACGAAGCCGCCCACGCCCGTATCGGCCGAAACCGAGATGGTGACGGCGCGCATGCCCGGCCCGAGCGCGGCGGCAAGGAACCCGCGATCGCCCGGCGCAACGAGGGCGCCTTGCGTCAGCGGCTGGCCGGCGGTGATCGGAAAGCGCACCACGGTGCCCAGCAGCTTGGTCATGTCGGCCTTGCCGTCGACGTAGTAGGCGTCCTGAACAAGATTGTTCGGCCAGCTCTGGAACGAAACCGAATCGGCCGTGATGATCGTGCCCACGGGCAGGGCGCGCTGGGCGACCAGCACCTTGGGCCCGGTCTGCTCAGCTGCCGGCACAGCCCCGGCCTGCGGCGCTGCGCCGCCTGCGAACATCGTCCTCGCAGCAAAAGCGGTAAAGGCCGCAACGAGCAGCGCAACCGCAAGCAGCACCACTTTCTTCCTGTCCATGGCTTGGAAAGCCCCTTAGTAAAAATCCCCGAACCGTTCGGGCTTATGGGGTAAATTGGTTAAGAACGGGTTCACCCCGTTACTTGCGTAAACCGCGTTAGCTTCAGCCCGCCACGGCTGCAGGCTGGCCTGCGGACTGGCCTGAGGGCTGGACTGCGACAAGGCTTTGCGAGCCCATCACCCACAGCGCCGCGGCGGCGATGGCGATGCCGTAGGGCACCTCGATTCGCGATTTCTGGCGGCGCATGATGTGGCGCATCCCAAAGAGGAAAAGGCCCAGTACGACTGCTCCGGCAAGCGGGATCGCCCACAGGCCGGGCAGGACGTCGGCAAGCGCCTGCAGCGTTCCGGGCGGCACCACCGGGCGGTCGGTCGCGATCGCAAGGACGATGGCCCCGGCGCAGCACACCCACGCCAGCGCAACGATGCCTGCAACGATATCGCGGGCGCCCTCCTTGCGGCCGGGCGTCATGTTGAAGGCCGCCATGGCAAGCGAGGCGCCGCCCCCCAGAACCGCCATCAGCACGATCAGTTGCAGGAACGCGGCGGGCGCAAACCACAGCGCCAGCGCGGCCAGCAGCTTCACGTCGCCGCCGCCCATCTGGCCGATGGCGAAGAGGACGCAGGCGACCGCGAAGGTCAGTGCCGCCAGGCCGATCTGCACGCCGATGGCGAAGGGGCCAAGCCCCATCGCCAGCCACCACAGCGGCGCGGCGATCGCGATGCCAAGGTTCAGCCAGTTGTCGATGTGCCGCGCGCGCAGGTCCGTGAACGCCGCGAAGAGCAGCGCCGTTGCCAAGGCAGCCAGCAATGCGTAGGAAAATACAGCGCCCGTCATGTTTTCGTACCTCGGATCGCGTGCGCTCTACCGTGGCAACCGCTACCAAATAGTAACTACGACACATCGATCACGAACCGGGGCTTGCCACCACAGTGACCATCGCCGTCGACAGTTTCATCCAGTCTCCCGCACGCCGCGCGATCCCGGCAGCAGCGTGCGAATCGCGCTGGGCCTTGCCGGACGGCCACCTGCTGCGCCGGATCGACTGGGCCGCAGACACGACCGCAAGCGGGCAGCGCGGCTCGATCCTGTTCATGCCGGGGCGCGGCGACGCTTACGAGAAATGGCTGGAGACGCTGGACGGCTGGCACCGCGAAGGCTGGAACGTCACGTCCGCAGATTGGCGCGGGCAGGCGGGTTCGGGCCGTCTCGGCCGGGATGGGACGACCGGGCACGTTCCCGATTTCGCTCTGTGGGTGCAGGACTACGCGGCGCTTTATGCGGACTGGGCGGCTTCGACACCGGGGCCGCACGTTGCCATCGCGCATTCGATGGGCGGGCAGATCGTGTTGCGGGCAGTAGCCGAAGGCGCGGTGAAACCCGATGCGCTGGTGCTGTCCGCGCCGATGCTGGGCATCCACCCGACCTGGGTTCCGGCAGGGGTACTGCACAGGCTTGCACGCGGGATCGTGCGGCTGGGTGATCCGCGACGCCCGGCGTGGAAGGGCGGCGAAAAGCCGGGTGCGCAGCCACGCGCACGCAGCCTGCTGCTGACTCATGACGAAAGCCGCTACGACGATGAGGACTGGTGGCGCCGTCAACGCCCGGCCATCGGCATGGGTGCGGCAAGCTGGGGCTGGATCGAACGCGCGCTCGCCTCGATCCGGTCGCTGGAGCGGCCCGGCATGCTGGAAGCAGTGGACGTGCCGGTGCTGCTGCTGGGCACCAGCATTGACGGCCTCGTCTCGTGGCGGGCGATCCGCCGCGCGGCGCAGCGGCTGCCGCATGGCGAACTGGTGGCCTTCGGGCCCGAATGCCGCCACGAAATCCTGCGCGAAGTCGATCCGGTGCGCAATCGCGCGCTGGGTGCCATCAGGGAGTTTCTGGATCGCTGCGCCGCGCAGCAAGGCGCTTCGACGGGCGCTGCCTGAGCCTTTCGGCGCTCCATCCGTACCATACAGGGCTTCCAAATCCCGGCGCACATGCTCTAGGGGCTGAGCGGGATGGAAGCAGCGTTCGATATCGTCATCGTCGGGGCCGGGATGGCCGGGGCATCTCTGGCCGCCGCCATCGGCCGATGCGCGCGTGTGCTGATGCTGGAGGCCGAAGAGCGGCCCGGCTACCACGCCACCGGCCGTTCCGCCGCGTTCTGGACCGAAAGCTACGGCGGCCCCGGTGTGCAGCCGCTGACGACCGCATCGGGGCCAACCCTGCGCGACCTTGGCGTTTTGACCCCGCGCGGCGCGCTGACGCTGGGCCGCGCGGGGCAGGAGCGGGACGTCGAACGCTTTGCCGCGCGTTACCGCGCGCTGGGCGTGGAAATGCACCTGCTGGACCGCGCCGAGATCGCCGCTCGGGTGCCTGCGTTGCTGCCCGAATGGACTTGCGGTGCGCTTGAGCCCAGCACTTGCGATATCGATGTGGCGGCGCTCCACCAGCATTATCTGGCCGAGGCGCGGCGCGGCGGCGTTGGCTTGTGGTGCCGCGCCGGGCTTACCGCGCTGGGGCGGCGCGGCGGCGGCTGGCTGTTGACGCTTGCCGATGGCCGGCAGGTGCAGGCGGGCGTACTGGTCAACGCGGCAGGGGCCTGGGCTGATGACGTGGCGCGTCTGGCGGGCCTCGCCCCGCTGGGCATCGCGCCTTATCGCCGCACTATCGCGCAAGTCGCGGTCGGGATGCAGGTGCCGGACGACCTGCCGCTGGTGCTCGACGTGGCGGGAAGCTTCTACTTCAAGCCCGAAAGCGGCCGTCTCTGGCTTAGCCCGCATGACGAGACGCCAAGCCTGCCCTGCGATGCCGCGCCTGAGGAAATCGACGTGGCGCTTGCGGTCGATCGCTTCGAACAGGTCGTCGGCTGGCCGGTGGAGCGGGTGGAGCATCGCTGGGCGGGCTTGCGCTCGTTCGCGCCCGATCGCCTGCCGGTCTACGGCTTTGCACGGGATGAACCCGCGTTCTTCTGGTTCGCCGGGCAGGGCGGCTTCGGCATCCAGACCGCGCCCGCTGCCGCCGATCTTGGCGCGCGCCTGCTGACGGGGGAGGCACCCGGAGCGGTCGATCCTGCGCCCTTTGCGCCGGGGCGATTCGGCTGACGGCTATTCCGCGTTCGGGGCGGCAGGGGAGCCTTGCGGCACCTTGCGCCCCGGTGCGACGAAGTGCCAGGCCAGCAGTACCGGCTCCAGCACCGCCATGCCCACGAAGACGCTCAACAGCCGTTGCGCGGCGGGGCCGATGGCTGCGTGTTCGTAACTGTCGGGCACCAGCACGACCAGCACTGCCAGCGTGAACTGCAGGCCAAGATACGTCACCTTGGGCAAGCCGTTCTCGATATGGCGGCCGACGATGATGCCGATGCAGGTGCCCGCGATGAGGACGGGCACACTGCCTTGCGCCAGTATCAGCACGACCAGAGCCAGCGCGCCGCCCGCGATGCAGCCCAGCGCGCGATGGAGCAGGCGGCGCGATACGGGAACAAAGCCGCTCGCCCCGATGCCAGCGACAGGCACGATCATCACCGCCATGATCGTCACGGCGGCCTGCGGCAGTTCGGGCAGGTTGAAAAGGGCGTGGAGCAGCGGCAGCATGGCGATGGCAAGCCCGGCCTGCGATGCGTGGCGCGCCGCGTGAGGGTGCCAGCGCATCCGGTCCGGCGGCGGCTTGCGGTCCATCCACCAGCGCTTGCCCGCCAGCGCACCGGCGGCCAGGCTGACCAGCGTGCAGGCGAGCGTGCCGGCCACCACTTCCAGCAGGCGCGTCTGCGCGAAATGGATGGTGTCGAGGTCCGGCCGCTCGATCTTGTCGAACAGGATCATCTCGAAGGTCAGGCCGAACAGCAGCCAGGCATAGGCGCGCCGTGCCGTCAGCATTCCGTAGAGGCCGATGGCGCCCACCGTCTCGGCCGCGATCATCGCCAGCGGCAGGGAGTGCGCGGCATAAGGCACCACCAGCAAGGCAAGCCCGCAGCCCACTGCGGTGCCAACGATGCGCAGCACGCCGCGCACAAGCGTTTCGGCGATGTCGCTCTTGAGCAGGACGAAGGCGCTGAAGGCGGCCCATGACACCATCTCCGCGCCGATGGCATGGGCGATGACGATGGCCAGCAGCACGGAAGCCACGCAGGCCCATTCGTCCGCCATGCGCGGGCCCGGAGTGAACAGGGCGCGGATCTCGGTTTTCAGCATGGGGGAAAGGGCGCGCATCGGGGACAGTCTAGGAAGAACCGCAGACGAATTGAAGCACGTCGTCTCCGGCACCGGGAAAGGCGTCAGGCAGCAGCCTTGGCGGCGTCGCTGGCCAGCTTGTCCACCCGCTCGTTCTCGACGTGGCCGGTGTGGCCGCGCACCCATTGCCATTCGACCTTGTGGCGGCCTGCAGCCTCGATCAGTTCATGCCACAGGTCGGCATTGCGCACCGGCTGCTTGCTGGCGTTGACCCAGCCCTTCTTCTTCCAGCCGTGGACCCATTTGGTGATCCCGTCGATGACGTACTTGCTGTCCGTGCAGAGTGTGACCTCGCAGGGCTCGATCAGGGCGTTGAGCCCCTTGATCGCGGCCGTCATCTCCATGCGGTTGTTGGTGGTGTCAGGCTCTCCGCCTGACATTTCCTTTTCATGCGGGCCCATGCGCAGCAGCACGCCCCAGCCGCCGGGGCCGGGGTTGCCCTTGCAGGCGCCGTCGGTGAAGATTTCCACCTGTTTCATGCGGACACTCCATCTACGAACGTCCGGGCATTTTCGGGGTTCGCGTAGAATTCCAGCCGCCGGGCAAAGGCCATGGGATCCTTGGGCGTCACCAGCGCATCGGCAGGCGTGTTGAGCCAGTCGTACGCGCGGGTGGCCAGGAAGCGCACCGCCGCGCCGCGCGCCAGCAGGGGCAGCGCCGCCTGCTCTGCCTTACTCAGCGGACGCACCGCGCAGTAGCCTTCAAGGAGCGCCGTGGAGAGCGCCGGGTCAAACCGGGCGCCGTCCGAACTGAAGCACCATGCCGCATGTGTCACGGCAACGTCGTAGGCGAACAGATCCGTGCAGGCGAAGTAGAAGTCGATGAGCCCTGTAACCTTGTCGCCCAGCATCAGGACATTGTCGGGAAACAGGTCTGCGTGGATGACGCCGCGCGGCAGGTCTGCGGGCCACCGGGCGGCCAGCAGGGCCAGTTCGCGTTCGACGATGCGGCCAAGTTCCGGGTGGATCGATTCGAGCCCCTCGCGCCCGCAGTCCGCCAGCAGCTGTTGCCAGGCGGGCAGTGCCAGCGAGTTGGCGCGCGAGGCGGGGAAGTTCGCCGCCGCCAGATGGATCTGCGCCAGCGCCCCGCCCACCGCGCGGGCCTGTTCGGGGGTGGGTTCGGAAACCGAGACGCCGGGCAGGAATTCGATCAGCGCCAGCGCCTTGTCGCCGTCCGGCGTCCGATGCAGGCGATGGCTGGCGCCTTCGCAATCATGCATCGTGCGCGCAACCGGGGCGCCATGCTCTGCCAGATGATCGAGCAGGTCGAGGAAGAACGGCAGGTCCGCGATCTCGGTGCGGCTTTCGAACATAGTCAGGATGAAGCGGCGCGGCCGCTTTTGGCCATCCGGGCCGTCCTGTTCGGTTTCGATCAGCCAGTTGCTGTTCGAAACGCCCTCCGCGATGCCCTTGGCCGAAGTCAGCGTGCCAACGTCGAACGCGGCGATGATCCCGGCCATCTCCTCGGCGCCGAGTCGTGTGTATACTGCCATGGTTCAGCGGGCCAGCTGGCGCGGAAGCTTGAAGGTCATATGCTCGCGCTCGGTCACGATTTCCTCGGCGGCGACGGTGCGCAGCGTCTTGATGCGGGCGATCACTTCGTTGACCAGTTCCTCGGGTGCGGAGGCACCGGCGGTGAGGCCCACGGTGGCGACGCCTTCCAGCCATGCGGGATCGATTTCCGCAGCGCGCTGGATCATGCGACCGGTGACGCCGCAACGCTCCGCCACTTCGACAAGGCGCAGCGAATTGCTGCTCTTGGGTGATCCGATCACCAGCACCAGATCGCACTGCGGGGCGATCTGCTTGACGGCGGCCTGCCGGTTGGACGTGGCATAGCAGATGTCTTCTGCCTTGGGCGCGACGACTTGCGGGAAGCGGGCCTCGATCGCCTTGATGATCGCATGCGTGTCATCGACCGAAAGCGTCGTCTGCGACAGGTAGGACAGCTCCGTTTCCGCCGGGAAGCTGAGAGCGGCGACATCGTCCACCGTTTCCACCAGCGTCATGTTGCCTTCGGGCACCTGGCCGAACGTGCCGATCACTTCGGGGTGGCCGGCATGACCGATGAACAGGATGTGGCGGCCCGCCTCGATCTGGCGCTCTGCCTGGCGGTGGACCTTGCTGACGAGCGGGCAGGTGGCATCCAGCCATTCGAGCCCGCGCGCGCTGGCCGCTGCGGGAACCGACTTAGGCACGCCATGCGCGCTGAAGATTACCGGAACGCCATCGGGCACTTCGTCCAGTTCCTCGACGAAGATGGCGCCCTTGGCCTTGAGGCTGTCGACCACGAACTTGTTATGGACGATCTCGTGACGCACGTAGACAGGCGCGCCGTACAGCTCGATCGCGCGCTCCACGATCTCGATGGCCCGGTCTACACCGGCGCAGAAGCCGCGCGGGGCGGCGATCAGGAGGCGGATCGGCGTTTCGCCGAGGCTCGCCGTCGTGGACTGAAAGGGCGCGTTCATGTTCGTCCCCCTAGCGCTTTGCCGCGCGCCTCGCTAGGGCAAGCGCACGCCATTCGAGGAAGTTCACGATGAATGCACGCCGCCTGACCGCTACTGTCCTGTGCTCTGCCGCCGCGTTGACCGCGCTTAGCGGGTGCAAGACCAAGGGCGAGATCGTGGTCGATCAGGGTGTCGGCATCACTGCCGTGCGCTCGAAGTGCCCGGCGGTCGGTATCCCCGACTACACCGGCGACATCACCACTTTCCGTGGTCCCGCCAAGACGGCGGATGCCATCGACGTCGTCGCCTCGATGACCCAGGTCCGCGCCCAGTGCGACGAAGCCGTGGGTGAAAAGGTCACTTCTGCGGTGAGCTTCGAGGTCCGTGGTCGCCGCAGCGATACCAGCGGTGCGCGGCAGGTGACCTTGCCCTACTTCGTCAGCGTGCTGCAGGGCGGTGGATCGGTGATTTCCAAGCGCGTGGGAAGCGTGACGCTCAACTTCGCGGACGGTCAGGCGCGCGCGCAGGCGACCGTCAATGCCAACGCCTTCATCGATCGCGGCGCCGCAACGCTGCCTGACGAGATTCGCGATCGCATCACCCGCAAGCGCAAGGCAGGCGATACCGATGCCGCCGTCGATCCGCTGTCCGAGCCCGATGTGAAGGCGGCAGTGGCCCGCGCCTCGTTCGAAGTGCTGGTCGGTTTCCAGCTGGACGAAAGCCAGCTGGCGTACAACGCCACGCGTTGAGGTAAGGGCTGGGGCGGGAGGCTATCCCGCCCGCGCGGCTTCTATCGCCATGCGCGCTGCAGCAGCCATGCGCTTGCGATCGGCGCGGTCTTCGCGCGGTAGTGGGGGCAGGAAGTGGATCGTCAGGTCCACCGGGCGCCAGCGAGCGAGGATGCCCAGCGCATTGTCCAGTCCCGGCTCTTCGCCGACCCATGCCACTTTGCGGGTTTCGGCGCCGTAATCGAGCCACACCGGCTGTACCGGAATATCCGAATCGCCCTCGATCGCTGAGAGCAGCGAGGACTTGAAGGGCAGCGTGCCCGTTCCGTCCGAACAGGTGCCTTCGGGAAAGATCGTCAGAGCGCCGGTATCGGCAAGAGCGATGCGGACCTTTTCGATCTGCGCGGCGACGCTACGGCGTTCATGCCGGGCAACGAAGACGGTATCGTTCAGTTCGCAGAGCCAGCGCAGCGGGCCGATCTGGGCCAGGCCGTCATGCGCGACGAAGGCGCTGCCGGTGCGCCCGGCGATGGCAAGGATGTCCAGCCAGGTGACGTGATTGGCAAGGAAGAACGTGCGCCGGGCAGGGCGCGGGCCGCTTGTCCGGATGCGCAGGCCCGCAATCGCGCCGACGCCGCGCAGGAACAGGCGCGGCACCGGATTGTGTGCGGTGAAGATCGCGAAGAGATAATAGAGCGCCAGGCTTGCCGCCAGCAGCGCCAGCATGGCGGTCAGGCGCAGCGCGATCAGCGGCCAGCCCCAGGCCGCGACGCGGCGTCGGGCAAGGGGCATGGCCGCAGTCATTCGCGCATCAACGACGCAGAGGGGACTCGGCGTCTTCGCGGCCGAGGCGGACGCCGTAAAGCTCCATGCGGTGATCGACGAGGCGATAGCCAAGGCGTTCCGCGATCTGGCGCTGCAGCGCTTCGAGTTCGGGGTCGACGAATTCGATGACCTGGCCGCTTTCAACATCGATCATGTGATCGTGATGCGCTTCGGGCGCGGCTTCGTAGCGGGCGCGGCCATCACCGAAGTCATGGCGATCAAGGATGCCGGCTTCTTCGAACAGGCGAACGGTGCGGTAGACCGTGGCGATCGAAATGCCGGGATCGATCGCGGTTGCGCGCTCGTGCAGCTTTTCGACGTCGGGGTGATCGGTGCTTTCCGAAAGAACCTTGGCGATCACGCGACGCTGTTCGGTGATGCGCAGGCCGCGTTCGGCGCAGAGGGCTTCGATGTCGATGGGTTGGTTCACGATGGACCTGTAAATAAAGAAAGAGGCGCACCGCCTAGATAGGGCGATGCGCCTGCAATCACAACCGAGTTGAAAGGCCGGTTGTTGGGCTGTGGCAATCGATCGCAACCTTTGTCCCCGGAAAATCGAATTTCCGTAACGCGAGTGCAGATGCGTCGAACGTCAGGCCCGTGCCGACCTTTCCGCAGGATCAGGCCGCGGCGGTCTTGGGCTTGCGACCGCGACGGGCGTTCGACTTGCGGCCCAGGCCGATCTTCTTCGCGAGTTCGCGACGCTTTTCGGCATAGTTGGGAGCGACCATTGGATAGTCGGCGGGCAGGTTCCAGCGCGCGCGATATTCTTCCGGGGTCATGTTGTAGTGCGTCATGAGGTGGCGCTTGAGCATCTTGAGCTTCTTGCCGTCTTCAAGGCACACGATGTAGTCGGGCTTGACCGATGCGCGGACCGACACTGCCGGTTCGGGCTTTTCTTCTTCGACCACCGGTGCGCCGCCAAGACCCGCAAGGGCGCCGTAGACGTTGGTGATCAGGGTGGGCAGATCTTCGACCGAGACACTGTTGTTGCTGACGTGCGCGGCGACGATGTCCGACGCGAGCGTGATGAGCGTCTCATTCATGTCGGTCTGGATAGTTTCCATATGTTCTACGTCCTTTGGTGCGACCAAATTATTAGGGCAACAATCCTTTGCGGGGCTGTTGATGCGACGCAATGAACGATTTTTGCGGTGAATGCAAGTTTGATTCAAAGTTGCACATGATCTGCATTAAAGGAAATATTAATGCAGATTCTATGGCCTTCGGTATTTCAGCCTATATCGTGTGCAAAAGTAAGGGCATCTAGCCGCTCACCGCTGGGTGTGCGGTAGTATTCGCGTCTTTCGCCGATAGGGCTAAACCCGAAATTTCTGTAAAGTAGTTCGGCTGGATTGCCTTTTCGCATTTCCAGAAGTAGCCGATGCGCGCCACGTTCCCTTGCGCCCGAACGAAGCACTTCAAGCAGTTTGCGGCCAAGTCCCCGGCCTCTGCTTTCAGGAATGACTGCGAGAAGCAAAAGTTCCTCTTCCTCGAATCCGGTGCGGGACAAGAAAAAGCCGGCAGCCGATTCGTTATCGGCCGGTGTGTGACCTTGCGCACACAAGATATGATAATGGGTGTTTCCGAACTTCAGCGCGTCCTCGACTTGGCGGCGGTTCCACGCTTCGCCGTATATCGGATCGAAGGATGCGCCCATGACGGCCATGATCCGGTCGAGGTCGTCGATCATCAGGCCGCTCCGGCCGGCAACTTGGCGTCCGGCCCACGTCCGTAGAGGGGGTGAGTCTCCGTCAGCAGTGCCGATGCGGGCAGCAACGCGAATGCGCGGGCGTCAGGCAACAGGGGCAGCGCGCGCCCGAACCCCCGCGCAGTGACGAGCGCCTGGGCCTGGCTGCCGGCCACCAGATCATTGGTAACAGCAAGAGATGCCGCGTCGGGGCGCAGCGAGGCGAGGGCAGAGGTGCTTGCGCCATCGGCGGCGAAGCTCTCCACGAACCATTCGCCATGGCCGCCGGTGGTGACGACCGAGAGCGGCTGCGCTCCTTCTGAATCGCGTGCCATCGCGGCGATCAGGGCGAGCGTGGGATATCCGGCGATTTGCGCGCCCCATGCCAGCGCCAGCGCCCGCGCTGCGGCCAGGCCCACGCGCACGCCGGTAAAACTGCCGGGGCCAAGGGCGACGGCGATGCGGTTTGCACGTCCCTTGCCGGGCAGCGCCGCGATCATCGGCACCAGAGCTTCGGCGTGACCGCGCCCGAGCAGGCGGTATTCGCCCGCGACCAGCGTGTCGCCGGAAAAGAGCGCGACCGAGCAGGCGTCGGTCGCGCTGTCTATGACGAGCGTGGAAGTCGATGGGGTGGAGGTGGTCAAGCGACTGTTCCGGGCCGCAGAGACAACGGGCCGATCAGGCCGCGCGCACTTCGCTGACTTCGGGGACGTAATGCTTGAGCAGGCTTTCGATGCCGTGCTTGAGCGTCGCCGACGAGGAAGGGCAGCCCGAGCAGGCGCCCTGCATGGACAAATAGACCACACCTTCGCGGAAGCCGCGATAGACGATGTCGCCGCCGTCGTTTGCAACGGCAGGGCGCACGCGGCTTTCGATGAGATCCTTGATCTGCGCCACGATGTCGGCATCGGCGGGGTCATCGCCAAAGTCTTCGTCCTCGGCCGGGACGGAGAAGCCGCTGGCGTCGCCGCCACTGAACAGCGGCGCCTCGGAAACGAAATGATCAAGCAGGATCGCGACGACTTGCGGGCGCAGCGAGGGCCATTCAACGCCCGGCGCGGCAGTAACGGCTATGAAGCTGTTGCCGAAGAAGACGCTTACCACGTCACCCAGATCGAACAGCGCCTGCGCCAGCGGAGAGCTTTCCGCATCCTCGGGTGAGAGAAATTCGCGCGTTCCCGCTGCCATCACCTGCCGTCCGGGCAGGAACTTGAGCGTGGAGGGGTTGGGTGTGGCTTCGGTTTCGATGAACATGATGTTCGCGATTTAGGTGAAGTGTCGGGAGGGTCAAGAGCACAACGGGAATGGATGCGGTGAAACAGGCGTTGAAATGCGCGCGCTATTCACTGGCCCTTAAGGAGAGCCCTCCCTATACCTTGCGCAATGAAGACCCCCCCGCGCGCCGCTCGCTCGCTCGCCTGCCTGCTTCTTCTTGCTCAGGCTCCGATCCCGCTTCTGCTGGTGCCGGAGGCTCAGGCCCAGTCGGTGCCTGATACGGGGCCCATCGTGGCGCCGTCCGTCGGGCAGTCCGATCCGTGGCTCTATCGCGGCAGCGACATCCCGCATGACCCCGAATGGTTCTTCGGCGAACTGCCCAATGGCCTGAAGTATGCCGTGCGCAAGAACGGTGTGCCGCCGGGGCAGGTGTCGATCCGCATCCGCGTCGACGCCGGCTCTCTTTATGAGACTGACGACGAGCGCGGCTATGCGCACCTGCTGGAGCACATGCTGTTCCGCCAGTCTAAGTATATCCCCGAGGGCACCGCGATCGCCGCGTTCCAGCGTCTTGGCGCGACCTTCGGCAGCGATACCAATGCGGTGACTTCCACAACGCAGACGGTGTTCAAGCTGGACCTGCCCAACGCCACGCCCACTTCGCTGGACGAGACGTTCAAGCTGATGACCGGCATGGTCACCGCGCCGACGCTGTCTGCGTCCAATCTCAAGCAGGATCTGCCGATCGTGCTGTCCGAAATGCGGGAGCGGGGCGGGGCGTCCAAGCGGGTGCAGGACGCGATGCAGAAGGTGCTCTATGCTGGGCAGCCGCTGGCCAATCGTGAGCCGATCGGCACGGTCGAATCGCTGACCTCGGCCACGCCGAACAGCGTGCGCGCTTTCTATTCGCGCTGGTATCGCCCGGACAACGTCTCGGTGATCGTTGCGGGTGATGTCGATCCGGCGATGCTGGAAAGCTATGTGAAGAAGTGGTTCACCGACTGGAAGGTGCCCGGTCCCAAGGCGATCGCTCCCAGTTTCGGCGATCCCGTGGCGCCGGCGGGCGCCGATCCCAGGAACCCGGTGGGCGAAACCCGCGTGCTGGTCGAACCCGACCTGCCGCCGTCGCTGATGTACGCGGTGCTGCGCCCCTGGCGTCAGGTGACGGACAACATCGTCTACAATCAGGGCCTGATGACCGACGCGCTGGCGCAGGCGATCATCAACCGCCGCCTCGAATCAAAGGCGCGGGCAGGGGGCAGCTTCCTTTCGGCCTCGGTCAATCAGGACGATGTTTCGCGCTCTGCCGACGCCACATTCGTATCGGTGACGCCGCTGGGTGACGACTGGCAGGCGAGTTTGCGCGATGTGCGCGCAGTGATCGCCGATGCGCTGACCCGTGCGCCCACGCAGGCCGAGATCGACCGCGAGGCGGCGGAAATGGAAGTCGCCTTCCAGGTGCCCGTCGAACAGCAGCGCATCCTGCCAGGCAGCAAGATCGCGGACGATCTGGTCAACGCGCTCGACATTCGCGAGACGGTGGCCGCGCCGCAGGACGTGCTCGACATCTTCCGCAAGTCCAAGCCGCTGTTCACCCCGCAGGCAGTGCTGGAACATACCCGCAAGCTGTTCACGGGCAACGTCACCCGCGCGCTCTTCACCGTGCAGAAGGACGGCGCCGCGACGGACCGCCAGTTGCAACTGGCGCTGGCAGAGCCGGTCAAGGCCGACGCCAGCGTGCGCACCGCGCTCAAGCCCGTTTCTTTCGAGAAACTGCCCGCCATCGGCGCACCCAAGAAGGCCGTCAGCGACACGCCCACCGGCCTGCTTGAGATCGAGCAGCTGACTTTCGCCAATGGCGTCAAGGTCATGCTCTGGCCGGTAGTCGAAGAGCCGGGCCGCGTCATGGTCAAGGCGCGTTTCGGCGGCGGCTATCGTTCGATCGATCCCAAGGATGCGGCGTATATCACGCTGGGTAATTACGCGCTGGTAGGTTCGGGGCTGGCGACGCTGGGGCAGGACGATCTTGATCGCATCTCCACCGGCCGCAAGATGGGCTTCGATTTCGAGGTGCAGGACGCATCGTTCCAGCTTTCGGCCGAGACCCGCCCGCAGGATCTGGCCGACCAGCTCTATCTCTTCGCGGCCAAGCTGGACTTGCCCAAGTGGGATGTCGCGCCATTCACCCGCGCCAAGGCAGCTGCGCAGATCCAGTATGCCACGTTCAACACATCGCCGCAGGGCGTGCTGAACCGCGACCTGCAGTTCTACCAGCGCGGGCAGGACAAGCGCTTTGCCACCCCCACGCCCGACCAGATCGAGACGACCACGGCGGATGGCTTCAAGCGCGTGTGGAGCAAGGCGCTCAAGGAAGGGCCGGTCGAAGTCCAGATCTTCGGCGATTTCGACAAGACGGCCGCGATCGCCGCGCTGGAGAAGACCTTTGGCGCGCTCAAGTCCCGCCAGCCTGCGCCTGCGGTTACCGCAGAGGCGAAGATCGACGTTCCGCAGCCTTCGGACAAGCCGATCGAACTGATCCATCACGGCGATCCCGATCAGGCCGCCGCAGTCGTCTCGTGGCCGACCGGGGGCGGCGCCATGGGCATCCGCGAATCGCGCCAGCTGGAAATCCTCACGCAGCTGTTCACCAACCGCCTGATGAACGCAGTGCGCGAAAAGCTGGGCGTGTCCTATGCGCCTTACGTCTATTCGCAGTGGCCGGTTGACCTTGCGGCGGGCGGCTCGATCACGGCCGTGGCGCAGCTCGATCCCAAGTCGGTGCCGGTGTTCTTCCAGACCGCCGATGAAATCGCGCAGGATCTGATCGCCAATCCGCCCACGGCAGATGAACTGGCGCTTGTCACTGAACCGCTGCGCCAGCAGGTGACCCGCGCCGCGTCGAGCACTTCGTTCTTCATGAGCCAGCTGGAAGGCGCCACCACCGATCCCACCCGCCTCGGCACGGTGCGTTCGGTGCTGAGCGACTATACGGTCACCACACCGCAGGCGATGCAGGCGCTGGCGGCACGTTACCTTGGCCGCGATCATTCGTGGCGGCTTGAGGTCATGCCCGAAGGCAAGGAAGCGCTGGCAGCGAAGTAAGAACCGCCCCTGTCGCTGCCTTTGCGCAACCGATCACGCTGATCGGCAAACCCGGCTTTGCAAAAATTGCCGGCAAGCGCTAAAGGCCGCGCCTTGCTTGCGCTGCCCGGAGGACCTGCAGCGCTTGGAAAAGCCCATGCAATCCCGCAGCGGGCCTCACGGAGTACGAATAGTGGCTACCAACTGGACACCGGAGAGCTGGAAGACGCAAGAGGCGCGCCACCTCCCGGTTTATGGCGATCAGGCGAAACTCAGCGAGGTCGAGGCCACGCTTGCGAAGTTTCCGCCGCTCGTCTTTGCCGGTGAAGCCCGTGCTCTGAAGGCCGATCTTGCCGAAGTCGCCGCCGGTCGCGGTTTCTTGCTGCAAGGCGGGGACTGTGCCGAAAGTTTCGCTGAATTCAGCGCCGATAACATCCGAGACAGCTTCCGCGTGCTGCTGCAGATGGCCGTGGTGCTGACGTTCGCCAGCAAGCAGCCGGTGGTGAAGGTAGGCCGCATGGCCGGCCAGTTCGCCAAGCCGCGTTCTGCGCCCACCGAAATGGTCGGCGGGGTGGAGATGCCCAGCTACTTCGGCGACATCATCAACGGCATCGAAGGCAACGCCGATGCCCGCCGCAATGACCCGGAACGCATGCTGCGCGCCTACACGCAGTCGTCCTCGACGCTGAACCTGCTGCGCGCCTTCGCGCACGGCGGCTATGCCAACCTGCGCCAGGTCCACCAGTGGACGCTCGATCACATCGGTCGCAGCCCCTGGGGCGAAAAGTTCGCGCAGATGGCCGACCGTATCGGCGAGGCCTTGGACTTCATGGCCGCCTGCGGCGTCGATCCGTCCAGCGTCCCGCAGCTGCAGGGCACGGACTTCTACACCAGCCACGAAGCACTGCTGCTGCAGTACGAACAGGCGCTGACCCGCCGCGATTCGCTGACTGGTGACTGGTACGACTGTTCGGCCCACATGCTCTGGATCGGCGACCGCACCCGCTTCGAAGGCTCGGCCCATGTCGAATACCTGCGCGGCGTCGGCAATCCGATCGGCATGAAGTGCGGCCCCAGCCTTGAGCCGGACGCCCTGTTGCGCATGCTCGACACCCTCAATCCGGGCCGCGAACCGGGTCGCATGACGCTGATCAGCCGCTACGGCCACGACAAGGTCGAAGCGGGCCTGCCCAAGCTGGTGCGCGCGGTGAAGCGCGAAGGGCATCCGGTTGTATGGTCGTGCGACCCGATGCACGGCAACGTCATCAAGTCCGAAAGCGGCTTCAAGACCCGTCCGTTCGAACGCATCCTGGCCGAAGTGCGCGGCTTCTTCGCCGTCCATCGCGACGAAGGCACGCACGCGGGCGGCATCCACATCGAGATGACCGGACAGGACGTGACCGAATGCACCGGCGGCGCCATCGCCATTACGGATGAGGCGCTCAAGGACCGCTACCACACGCACTGCGATCCGCGTCTGAACGGCGCGCAGTCGATCGAACTGGCGTTCGAGATGGCGGACCTGCTGAACCTTGAGGTTACGCAGGGGCAGAAGCAGGCGGCTTAAAGGGGATCATGCAGGGGTTTGTCACCCCTGCGCCCCTGTGAATTGGCGTCGCCGCGCATAACTTCAACGATATACGGGGTGCAGGGGTGGTAACCCCCTGCATTCTTCTTCCCTCCTTGACCCCATGAAATGCACGGTCCACCCATGGGATCATGACAAAGCATTTCAGCTATACCGCCGCCGTCGCGGCCCTCGCTCTTGCCTCCTCGCTTTCGGCGCAGGACGCCCCGCTCACCGACACCATGATGAACGAGCAGGTGAAGTCCTACGACTGGGTTCGTCCCCAGGCGGACTACGTGCGCAAGACCGTGATGATCCCGATGCGCGATGGGACCAAGCTGTTCACCGTCATCATCTACCGCAAGGGCACCAGGGACGGGCCGATCTTGCTCAGCCGCACGCCGTACAACGCGGACAAGATGAGCAGCCGCAACCGCAGCCAGAAGATCGAGGAAATCCTGCCCGTTGCCGACGCCGAGTTCGTCAACGATGGTTACATCCGCGTCTATCAGGACGTGCGCGGGCTGGACGGGTCGGAGGGCGACTATGTCATGAACCGTCCGCTGCGCGGGCCGCTCAACAAGACCAAGGTCGATCACGCCACCGACGCTTACGACACCATCGACTGGCTGGTGAAGAACGTGAAGGAAAGCAACGGCAAGGTCGGCATCACCGGCTCGTCGTATCTTGGCTTTACTTCGCTGATGGCGCTGATCGATCCGCACCCTGCGCTTAAGGCCGCCGTGCCGCAGAGCCCGATGGTCGACGGCTGGATGGGGGACGACTGGTTCCACAACGGCGCCTTCCGCATGTTCGGCTTTGATTACGACCTTGGCCAGACGGTGAAGAAGGGCGGCGGCGAAGTTCCGCGTGGCGGCGGCGATGATTACACCGCCTATCTCGAAGGCGGATCAGCGATGGATTACGCCAAGGCTTACGGCCTGCTTGACCTGCCGGTGGTGCGCAAGGTGCTGGAACACCCCAGCTACGATGCGTGGTGGCAGGGGCAGGCGGTCGACAAGCTGCTTGGCGCCCGCAAGCTGACGGTTCCCACGATGCTGGTGGTAGGCCAGTGGGACCAGGAAGACAGCTATGGCGCGCCCGCCGTCTATCAGGCGCTGAAGGCGAACGGCACGCCCAATGACATGGTCAGCCTTGTGATCGGGCCATGGCGTCACAGCCAGGTCAATTACGAGGCACGCGAACTCGGCCCGCTCAAGTGGGAGGGCGATACCGGCCTGCAGTTCCGCACCCGGTACATGAAGCCGTTCTTCGACTGCCACCTGAAAACCAATGCGCCCGCCTGCGATACGCCGCCGGTGCTGACTTACGCCACCGGCGAGAACAAGTGGGAAGTGTCCCAGCAGTGGCCGGCGGGCGCCTATACGCCGCTCTACCTCGGCGCGAATTCCAGCCTTTCGTGGTCGAAGGGCGCGGCGGGGACCGACAGCTATGTTTCCGACCCGGCAAAGCCGGTGCCCATGCTGCCGCGCCCCGTGACGATGAAGGGTGACGAATGGCGCACCTGGCTTGTCCACGACCAGCGCTTCGTCGATGGCCGCACCGATGTGCTCAGCTATTCCACCGGCGTGCTGGACAAGCCGGTCCATATCAAGGGCGCGCCCAAGGTGGATCTGCGCGCGGCGACTTCGGGCCGGGACAGTGATTTCGTGGTCAAGCTGATCGACGTCTATCCGCGTGAAAACTCGGCCGATCCGACGATGGCGGGCTATCAGCTGGGCATCGGCATCGAAATCTTCCGCGGCCGCTATGTGGGCGGTTTCGACAAGCCGCAGACTCTTGAGCCGGGCAAGGTCTATGACTTCAAGTGGGCGCTGCCCAACGTCGATCACGTGTTCCTGCCGGGCCACAAGATCATGGTGCAGGTGCAGTCGACCCTGTTCCCTCTCTATGACCGCAATCCGCAAAGCTGGGTGCCATCGATCATGGAAGCGAAGCCTTCGGATTACGTCAAGGCGACCGAGACGGTGCACTTCGGCGGCGATCAGGCCAGCGCAGTGTGGCTGCCGGTGGCGCAGGACTGACCCTGATCTGAGCGGTGGTGGAGCGAATGCGCCCCACCGCTCAGGCTGAGCCTGTCGATGCCCCGTCGGCGGGGCGCATCGGTCAATTCTCTCCGAACAGTTCCCGCTGCGAGGCTTCGATTTCCTCGAAGTAGCGGCGCCTTGCGTGGCGTTCCGTCACCACGCCGACCACGTTGCCGACGCCGTCCACCACTGCCAGTTCATCGGCCACGGCAAGGTCGAAGGCTTTCAGCATCGCGCGGATGTCGGTGACGGGAGACAGCGTGTTCCCGGTCAGCGTTGCCAGCGTACCTACTTCGGTGCCGGGGGACAGTTCGGGGTTGTAGGCGGACGCTGTCGTGACGATCCCGGCATAATGGCCGTCCTCGTCCAGCAGGATCGCCTTGCTGGTGGAGCCCAGCGGCACGCGCGCGCGGAAGTCCTCGATGGACAGGGCTGCCGGTGCGCTCGTCCAGTCCTTGCGCATGATGCGGCCGGCCGTCAGCGCCAGCATCCAGCCGATATCGCGCGGAGAGCGGATGATCGACCCGCGAACGTGCAGGCGCCAGGTGGAGAACGAATAGCCGAATGTTTCGCGCGTGAGGGCGCTTGATACCAGCGACGCGGTCAGCACCACGCCCATCAGCGAGAAGTCGCGGGTGGTTTCCAGCATCAGCATGGCCAGCGTCATCGGTCCGCCGACGACCGAGACGGCCAGCGCGCTCATCCCCACCAGTGCCGCATCGTTGATGTCGAGCGCGATGCCCGCCATCGATGCCAGCGCTGCAAAGATCAGTCCCACCAGCGATCCGATGAACAGTGATGCGAAGAACAGGCCGCCGCGAAAGCCGAAGCTGATCGAGATGGCCGACGCCAGCACCTTGAGCACCAGTATGGTGACGAGGAACTGCAGCGCCGGCTGCATCGCGATGTTGAGGTGCATGGCCCCGTGACCGGCCGACAGCGTCTGCGGTGTGACGATCGCCAACGGGATCAGCAGGAACCCGCCGATCACCGGCTTCCAGCGCGATACGCGCCCGCCCACGCGGCTCATCTGTTGTTCGGCGAAAGTGACAAGCCGCATCATGGCGATGCCCACCAACGCACAGGCAAGGCCGAGCAGGGTGTAGATGAAGTAGTGGCCGGTGGTCAGGGTACGGTCGGCGGCGGTGGCGATGAGGTAGGGCTCCACCCCCAGCGCGCGGGTGACGAAGGCGGCACCCAGCGCGGCGGCGACGACCGGGGCAATGGCGGCGGGCGTGTAAGTGCCGATGACGATCTCGAAGGCATAGAACGCACCCGCCAGCGGTGCGCCGAAGGCAGCGCCCACCGCAGCGCCCGCGCCTGCGCCCACAAGCGTGCGCATGTCCGACCGGCGCAGCTTGAACCACTGCCCCAGCACCGATGCAACTCCGCCGCCCATCTGCGCATAGGCGGCCTCCAGCCCCACCGATGCACCCGCGCCGTTGGAGAGGATCGTCTGTGCCGAGATCACCAGATTGTCGACGAAGGGGATGCGTCCGCTGTGCAGCGCGTTGGCCTCTACCACGTCGATCGGGGCGCGGCGTCGGCGGCGCAGCAGGTGGGCCATGCCCACCAGCAGCAGCCCGCCGAGCGGCAGCGCCAGCAGGCGCCAGTGGTTGTGGATTTCTCCCAGCGCGCTGAGACGATTGGTGCCGATGCCGTAGAACAGCCGCTGCAACCCGTGCGCCAGAAACGCCTGCAGGTTGGTGAGCCACCCCGCTGCCAGCCCCGCGACAAGGGCCAGCACGATGAAGGCCATTTCGCTGGAGCGCAGCCGTTGGCGCTGCCGGATGGCCAGCCCTTTGAGCGCGTGAAATCCCATGCGTCGCATCGGGCCGATTGGGCCGGGTGGGCAGGGGGAGTCAAGGATAACGTGGCGGGCACGGTTGCGCCCGCCAGAGGTCCCGTTTTACTTCGGCGGCATCCGGATCGCCCCGTCAAGGCGGATGCACTGGCCGTTGAAGTAGATGTTGCGGACCAGTTCCAGCACCAGCGAACCGAATTCCTCCGGATTGCCGAGGCGGCGGGGGAAGGGAACGGCCTTGCCCAGATTGTCGTACACTTCGGGCGCGTGTTCCTTCACCCGCAGCATCGGCGGGGTGGCGAAAGTGCCGGGCATGATCGCGTTCACGCGGATGCCAAGGTCCATGAGGTCGCGTGCCATCGGCAGGACCATCGCGTTCACCGCGCCCTTGCCGCCGCCATAGGCGACCTGGCCGATCTGCCCGTCCTGCGCGGCGGCCGAAGAGGTAAGGATGATCGTGCCGCGTTCGCCGTCATCGTTCAGCGGATCCGCGGTGGCCATGCCAAGGGCGGCGATGGAAGCGACGCGGTAGGATGCGGTGAAGATACCTTCGGCTGACTTCGCGATCTGTTCGGTCGGCGTGCGCTTGTAGGCGCCGACCTTCTTGTCGAACGAGACGGTCTTGCCGCCGCCTGCAACGACTGCGCAGTGCACCACGATGCGTTCCTGCCCATGGGCTTCGCGCGCCTTGGCGAAACCGGCCTCAACGCTGTCTTCGCTGGTGATGTCGACGTTGCAGAAGATGCCGCCGATCTCGGCGGCGAAAGCCTGCCCTGCATCTTCGCTGATGTCGAAGATGGCGACCTTCACGCCTGCATCCGCCAGCGCCCTGGCGCTTGCCCGGCCAAGGCCCGAAGCGCCGCCGGTCACCACCGCGGCAAGAGTGTTGTCGATCTTCATACTCGTCTCCCCGAATCGTATCGAGGGTCTGGCTAGCGCAGCCCGGTCCGCCATGTCGCGGCACCGATGCTAACCCGCTGCAAGCATCGCTCCGGCGTGTCGGGCGGACGGAAAGATGGCCTGTAACGGCAATCGACCTTGCCTGCATGGCGCGACGACTTGCGCTGATAGCGCGGTGCGTCTTGGCTTGCCGTGGCAACGAAATGGGGGAGCCATGGCCGATCGCGAAGCCATCGTGGAACTGCTGAACCTTTACGGCTTCGCGATGGATACGCGCCGCTGGGACTTGTTCGACCGCATTTTCACAGTCGATGTGGATGCTGATTACGGCCCCACTTCATGCTGGACCGATCGGGAGAGCTTCAGGACCGACTTCGGGACATTCCATGAAATGTTCGATGCGACGCAGCATGGCATGAGCAATCACCTCGTCCGGGTCGAGGGGGACAGTGCCCAGGCACACACATATGGCAACTGGCGCCTTGTCCGCCATGCGGCCGGCGATCCGCCGGTATGGGACGGCAGTGGCTGGTACGACGATCGGCTGCGGCGCACGCCCGAAGGCTGGCGCATCGAAAAGCGGGTATGCCGGGTGGTGTACTGGAGCGGCAATCCGAAAGTGCAGGCGCCGTCGCACGACACGGTGTTCCGGCTGGACTTATGCGCGCTGCACGAAGAGGACCGTGCGGGCCGCCTCGGCTTCAGGCCATAAAGAAGCCCGAACAGAATCAAGCAACGGGCGCAAAATTGCCGAATATCTGCCGCAGGTCATCGCGGCGGGTCAGTGCATCGGCCAGCGTGTAACGGTCCAGCACGTCAAGGAAGGCGCGGGTCGCTTCGTTGAAGACGCGCGGCAGGGTGCAGGCCGGGGCGACGATGCAGTTCTTGCAATCGACCAGCTGGAAACTCGTTTCCGTGTGGCGCACGATCTGGCCGACGGTGATTTCTTCCGGGCGTCGTCCCAGTCGCAGGCCGCCGCGTCGTCCGCGCACGGTTTCCAGAAAACCGGCCTGGCCGAGATCCTGCACAACTTTCATCAGGTGGTTGCGCGAAATACCATAAGTTTCAGCGATTTCCGCGATGGAGGAAAGATCCCCATCATCCCGCGCACCAACGTGAAGAAGGACGCGCACGGCATAGTCTGTGTAACGCGTCAGTTGCAAGCAAGTGATCCGTTTAAGGCCATTCGTCAGTCATGTGACGCAACTGCACTGCCATGCAAGCAACGATGACACAATGTCTCGATACGGAACGATGGGCGAAACAATGGGCGGAATGAGCAGGGCAGCAGGACGAATGCGGCGAACCGTTTTCATCCCGCTGCCCCTTCCGGTCAGGCCGCTCAGATAAGTGTCATGATCCCGCGCGAGGGATCGACAAGCCCTTCCCAGATCATCTTGCCGGCAACCCACAGGATCACCATCAGGCCGACATAGGCCAGCCAGCGATAGCGTTCGATCACGCGGGCCAGCACGTTGGCGGCAAGGCCCATCAGCGCCACCGAGAGGATGAGGCCCACCGCAAGGATGCCGGGGTGATCGCGCGCAGCACCGGCAACCGCAAGGACGTTGTCGATGCTCATGCTGACGTCGGCGACGGCGACGGCCCATGCCGCGCCGGCAAAGCTGCGGGGCGCGACTTTGGCGATCGTCGAATCGGGTTCGTCGTCAGTGTGGTCCTCGCGCAGTTCGCGCCACATCTTCCAGGCCACCCAGACAAGCAGCAGGCCGCCTGCGAAAACAAGGCCGACGATCTGCATCAGCTGGCTGACGACAAGGGCAAAGGCCACGCGCAGGACCAGCGCCGCGATCACGCCGATCATGATGACCTTGCGACGCATCGCGGCCGGAAGCCCGGCGGCCAGCGCGCCAACGACGATGGCGTTGTCGGCCGCCAGCATCACGTCGATCAGCACCACCTGCCCGAAGGCCGACAGTGCGGAGGGACTGGTTATGTTGGAGAAGTCGGCAACGATGTGCTGCCACAGGTCGGTCATGGAGTATTGTCCCTGTTGGTCCACGCGCCGCGGATCGCCGCGACGAGCAGGTCTGGATAGCGCCAGCCGATAGCGGCGGCGGCGATGGTGGAAAGGCTGTCCTCAAGTTCCCGGCCGGGGCGGCCCGCGCCGGTGAGGTTGGGTTTGATATTGACGTCGAAGATCAGGAACGCGCCGTTCTGGTCCTGTCGGCAGTCGATCCGCATCGGGGTGCGGATGCCGATGATCGCGGCGGCCTGTTCGCAGGCGCTGATGACGGCGGCGATGGCGGGGTCGGCGCATTCCTGTGCCGTCATCGCGGCGCTGTTGGAACTGACGGGCACGTCGCCGTTATAGGGGGCGACATCGTCGTGCTGGTCGAAACGACGAACCGGGGGAAGGGCAAACGGTCGCTCCTCTCCCACCCGCGCTGCGGCGGGCATGACGGTGATGGTGATTTCCTGACCCGGCAGGAACTGTTCGATCATGATCGCGGAGCCGAACTTGCCGCCCTCGACGATGGCGCGGGTGCCTGCGACCATCTGCGCGAAGTTCCGCGCCACGCTGACGCCCTGGCTGCCACGCCCGCGCAGCGGCTTGACCACCAGCGGCAGATGCGTGGCGAAGCGTTCCAGCTGCGCCTCGATATCGGCGGCGGCGCCATCGACCACCCATGAACGGGCGACGGGCAGCCCTGCCGCCAGGAGGCGCGCATTGGTCGCGGCTTTGTCGTCCACCTGCTGCATCGTGCGCGGATCGGGGCTGACCACCCAGGCGCGGCGGCTGGCGTCTTCGATGGGATGGCCGTCGAACACCACGGTATTGGCCCAGAGCAGCGTGGCCCCCGCGGCCAGCGCGGCGTCGATCCCTTGGGGCGTGTCGGGCCATACCCAGTCGAACACCGAAGTCGGATCGGGCTGGGGCATCGGCGTGACGATCGTACAGCCGACAGAAGCCAGCGCCACGCCCATGTCCGCACCGCTGTCCGAATAGCCGCCGGGCTTGGCGTCCTTGCGCTGGCCGTCGATCACCGGCGGCTCGATCGCCTGATAGAGCAATGCGATCTTTTCAGCGAAGGGATCGGGTCGGGGATCAGGCATTTGGCGACCTCATGAACTTGAACGCAGCGGGCGCGCCGATGATGACCAGCACCACCCGGACGAGGTGATGGACGATGACGAAGCTGGCCTCCAGCGCCAGGCTGAGGGCCACCATGCTCATCTCCGCCACGCCGCCGGGCGAATAGGCCAGCGTCACCAGCGCCGGGTCGAGCCCGGTAGCCCAGCCGATGCCGAAAGCCCAGCCGAAGGTTATGATCAGAAGGATGGCGGTCGATCCCGCCGCCAGCATCAGCGTGCGCAGCAGTGTAGGCAGGTCCAGCCCGACGAAGCGGCAGCCGATTGTCGCACCAAGGCCCACTTGCGCTGCGGCGATGGCCCATGCCGGGATGTGAAAGTCGCTGAGCCCGGTCAGGTGGACAGCGGCGCTGACGAACAGCGGCCCCATCAGGTGCCATGCGGGCAGCTTCAGCGCGCGACCGATCGCGCTGCCCACGATCATGCAGCCCAGCGCCCATGGCAGCAGGGTCCAGTCGGCCGTGCCAGTCACTTGTGCGGGCAGCGGGGCGTGGCCGGTCTCGGCTTCGAACAGGCGGATCAGGAACGGCAGGATGAAGACGACAAGGAATATCCGCGCGCCGTGGATCAGGCCGATCATCCGCTCGTCCGCCCCGCGCTCGGCGCCAAGGACGACCATCTCGGCGATCCCTCCCGGCATTCCGGCGAAGTAGGCGGTGGGCGGGTCGAACCTGGCGATCCGGCGGAAATAGAAGACGCAGGCCAGCGCGGCGCTGGCAAGGAACAGCGGCAGCAGGGCAATCGGCACGATCCACTGCATCGCCTGCGCGGCAAGGCCGGGGTGGAACGAACTGCCCAGCACCACGCCCAGCACGGCGGACATCGGCCTGCGGGTGGCGGAACTTGCGGCGATCGGCAGGCGCGCGATGCTGCCTGCCGCGCACGCGGTCATCGATCCCAGCACCCACGGCAGCGGGGCGTGGATCGACCAGAAGAACACACCGCCGCACGCGCCCACGGCGAGTGCGGCGATGAAGCGCAGGATGACGCCTGCAGGATGGCGGGCATCCGCCGGCATCATCCGACGAACGGGAAGGCCAGCACCGCCATGCCCACGATGGTCATGACAAGGCAGCACAGCGCCGCCGGGACCAGCGTGAACTTCTGGTGATCGGCCAGATCCACACCGGCAAGGCTCACCAGCAGGTAGGTGGAGGGCACCAGCGGGCTCAGCAGGTGGACAGGCTGGCCCATCAGTGATGCGCGGGCGATCGCCATCGGCTCCACGCCATAATGCGCCCCGGCTTCCGCCAGGATCGGCAGCATGCCGAAGTAGAACGCGTCGTTCGAGATGAAGAACGTGCCCGGCAGGCTGATCAGCGCGGTGATCGGCGCCATGTAGGGACCAAGGACCGGCGGGATCAGGCCGACCACTTCCTTGCTCATCGCCTCGACCATGCCGGTGCCCGAAAGGATGCCGGTGAAGATGCCCGCCGCGAAGATCAGCGAGACGACTGAGAGCACGTTGCCCGCATGCGCGCTGATGCGCTCCTTCTGCGACTTGGTGTCGGGGTAGTTGGCGATCATCGAGATGGCGAAGGCCAGCATCATCAGGATCGGCAGCGGCAACACGCCCCAGACCAGCAGCACCAGCAGCGCGATCACAAGCGCGCCGTTGAACCAGATCATCTTCGGACGGCGCGCTTCGGGCCACTGCGACACGGCAAGGTCGGCGACTTCGAGCTGGGCCGGGGTTTCGACCTTGCCGATGCGGCGGCGTTCCTTGCGGCCGAAGTAGATGGCCAGGCCGATCAGGAACGCAAGTCCCGCGATCATGCCGGGGATAAGCGGCAGGAACATCGCTGCCGGGTCAAGCTTGAGGGCGCTTGCCGCGCGCGCGGTCGGGCCGCCCCACGGCGTCAGGTTCATCACCCCGCTCGTCACCATCAGCAGACAGACGAGGTACAGGCGGTTCATGTCGTAGCGCTTGTAGAGCGGCAGCATGGCGGCCATCGTGATGATGTAGGTGGTCGAACCGTCGCCATCGAGACTGACGAGCGCGCAGAGCACGACCGAACCGATCAGGATCAGCATCGGGTCGCCGTGGACCAGCCGGATCAGGCGGCCGACCAGCGGGTCGAACAGGCCGGTGTCGGTCATGGTGCTGAAGAACAGGATCGCGAACAGCAGCATGACGCCGGTGGGCGCAAGGTTCTTGACGCCGTCGATCATCATGTCGCCAAGCCCCGAATGGAAGCCGGCGACAAGGGCGAAGAGGGTGGGCACGACGGTCAGCGCGACCAGCGGGGTCATCCGCTTGGTCATGATGAGCGTCATGAATGTGGCCACCATCAGGAAGCCGATAAGGGCGAGACTCATTGTTGGTCCCCGGTTCTGGTCATGGTTTGAAGGAAAGGCTTAGAAGGTGACGCCGACGCGCGCGGTAAGCGTCTCGCCGTCATCCTTGCCGGTGTAGATTCCGGCGGTGTTCTCGGTGTTCCAGTGGATCGCGTTGACCTGGAAGCGCACGAAGCTGTTGAGATACCAGTTCGCGCCCAGCGTCGCCGCCCACCCTTGCGCGGGCGTTGCGATGTCCTTGAATTCAAGGTTTTCGTAGCGCGCGGTCAGTTCGATCGCGCCGGGACCGCCGTCGAAGACGGGGCGCAGCACCTTGGGCTGGCCGAAGCTGCCAAGACGCGGGTTGTAGGGCGGCAGGTCGCCGGTGATGAAGAAGCCGCCCGAAACGCTCCACGCCTGCGTGACGAAGTCCGGGCGTCCATTGTCGAGCCGCGCGTGACGTTCGCCCGCTTCGGCCATGACCCACAGCGGGCCGGAATAGCCGCCCAGCTCCGCGCCGTAGCCGGTGGTGCCGGTGCCGCCGATGATATCGCCGGTCGAAAGCCGCAGCGCGCCGTTGAAGCGGCCGCCGATCACGGTGTTGCGGCCCAGCGAGTTCTTGCCGGGCTGCAGATGCTCGTCAAAGCCCCAGATGCCGAGGTGAAGCACCTGACGGGGGCTCTTGATCGGGTTCCAGTGCGCGCGGGCGATCACGGTGCGGTTGTCCGAGGCTGACTGGTCGCCGTCGATGCGGTCGCCGGTGACGGTCAACGATGCGTGGCCGGTCTTCCAGAACAGGCGCGGCATGATGCCAAGGCCATAAAAGGCGCGCTGCGGGATGATCGCGGTGGCAACCACGGTGCGTTCGGCGAACGGGGTGGAATCCGAGCCGGTCGAGCCTTCGAAGCTGCGGTCGTTGAACAGGTGGCCGACGCGCACGTCATAGTCGAGGCCGGGCGCGATCTTGTTCTTCCAGCCGATGAAGGCAGTGACCACGTCCACCGCGTTCTCGGAGAAGTCGCTCTCGAACTGGTAGAACAGGTGGGTGCCGACGGTGCCTTCAAGGCCCATGCGCAGCGCGCGCATGCCGGTGGTGGTCAGGTTGCGGCCGTCGTATTTCGAGCCGGTCGTGGTGGTCACATCGGTGATGATGCGGCCGCGCGGCTTGAAGCTGAACGTGCCGTCGCCCGAATGGAAGACGGGCAGGCCCTGACCCCATTCGGTGGTCACGTCGGTAGCGGCAACGGCAGTGGCGCGCACGCGCTCGATATCGCGCTCGGCGGGGCCGGGGGGGATGATCTGCGGGGCGTAGGGCTTGGTGGTCAGGACTTGCGGTGCGGGCTCTGCAGCGGCCACTTCGGGGGCGCTTTGCTGCGGGGCGTCTGCTGCAGCAATCGGTGCGCTGCGCTGGGCCTCAAGCGCATCGACGCGCTGGCGCAGGGACGCGATCTCGGCGGCCTGCGCGCGCACCAGATCGGCAAGTTCGTCACGCGTGGGGGCCTGTGCCAGCGCGGGATTGGCACTTACCAGCGCAAGGAATGCTGCGCCGGCCATCAAGGTCCGGTTACTCGAATTGAACGTCATGGTTTTTGTTCTTTCCCTGCGACCAGGGCGGCGTTCCATTCGCGCAGGAACCGCTGCCGGGTAAGGTGATCCAGATTGACAAGAAGTTGAGGGCCCACGCGCACCACGCGCGTCTGCTGGGCGGGAAGGCGCCGGGCGGGCACGTCGGTGCGCACCGGCCACAGACTGTGCCGGGCAAGCTGGGCCTGCCCGGCGCGCGAAAGAAGGAAGTCGAGGAACAGCCGCGCCGCCGCCGGATGGCGCGCGTCACGACCGATGAATGCGATGCGCGATGTGACCAGAGTGTAGTCCCGCGGGAACACCACGCCCATCTGCGGATTGCGCCGCGCCTGTTCCAGCGCGTAAGACCCGATCACGTTGTAGGCGAGCGCCAGCTTGCCCGAAGCCACGCCCGACAGCATCGGCTGGGTGCTGGTTTCAAGCACGGGCCGCGTGGCGCCGATGGCTTCCACCAGCGAACGGGTGTCGCGCGTCGCCAGGAAGTCCTGCGACAGATAGAGATATCCGGTGTGCGAGCGTGCTGCGTCGAACGTCGCGACCTTGCCGGTGAAGGCCGCGCGGCGCTTGCGCAGCAGCATCTCCAGTTCCTGATGCGTGCGCGGGGCCTGTGCATCGGGCACCAGCTTGCGGTTGTAGACGAAGCCGATCGGCTCGGCGGTGACGCCATAGCCCATGTTCTTCCACACGGCGGTATCGGGCAGCGCGGGCTTTTCCGGGCTGGCATACTGCTGCGCATAGCCATCGTTGATGAGCTTGATCTGCTGGTCCATCGCCGAAGACCACACGATGTCCGCCGAATACTGGCGCTGCCGCGTTTCGCGGGTGTAGCGCTGGTACATTTCGGTAGAGCCGATATCGGCGTAATAGACCGCGACGCCGGGGAAGAGCCGTTTGAACTCCGCCACCACCGGGACCATCTCGGCGCGGTCGGCATTGGCGTAAATGCGTACCTTGCCCTCGGTGCGGGCGTCGGCGATCAGGGCATCGTAGCTGCGCGGATATCCGGCGGGCCGCTGCGGCGCCTCCGGCTTTTGCGCAGCTGCGGGACCGGCCAGAAGGACCGTGATCGCCAGAACAGGGGTGAAAGAACGCATTGCCGACTCCTCTCGCTTTCCGCCTCTATGTTCGGATAAGCAGCGCTCGATGATCTACGTTTTCAACCTGTCACTGACCTTTCATGGATACCGACCGTGAGAATCCTCATCGTGGAAGACGACGCGGCCCTTGCGCGCGGCATTGTTTCGCTGCTGCGCGCGGCGGGGCATGCCGTCGATCACGTGGCGGGC
The DNA here is from genome assembly GCF_002896965.1 of Novosphingobium guangzhouense. GTDB lineage: Bacteria > Pseudomonadota > Alphaproteobacteria > Sphingomonadales > Sphingomonadaceae > Novosphingobium > Novosphingobium guangzhouense. Next base: position 119,837 of record NZ_LYMM01000062.1, on the reverse strand, counting down.
GGGGAAGAGGCGCTGTCGGTCTCGGCTACCGAGCCGTATTCGCTGGTGATTCTCGATGTCGGCCTTCCCGATATCGACGGGTTCCAGGTGCTGGCCCGCCTGCGGGCGCGGGGCGATCAGGCGCAAGTGCTGATGCTCACCGCGCGCGATGGTCTGGACGACCGGGTGCGCGGCCTTGACCTTGGCGCGGACGATTACTTGCGCAAGCCCTTCGAGGTAGAGGAACTGGAAGCGCGCGTGCGTGCTCTGGGCCGTCGCCGGGGCGGGGACGCCGCGCCCGAGATCGTGATCGGCACGATGACGGTGAACCGCTCTACCGGCCGGGTCGAAGTTGCCGGGCGGGCGATCGAACTGCGGCGGCGGGAATGGTCCGTGCTTGAAGCACTTGCGGCGCGTGCAGGGCAGATCGTCACGCGTGAGACGCTGCAGGCGGAAGTTTTCGGTTTCGACGATCCGGTCGGCTCCAACGCGCTTGAGGTCAACGTCACGCGCCTGCGCAGCAAGCTGGCGCCCGATGGCCCCGCCATCCGCACCGTGCGCGGCGTCGGCTACATGCTCGACAGGTCATGAGCGGGGGCACCTCCAGGGCCATCTCGCTGCGCTATCGCCTGTTGCTGGCGATGTTCGGGCCGTTGGCGGTGCTGGCGCTGGTGCTGGGGCTGTTGGGCTGGGTGCTGATTTCCGACGTCGTGCGCCGCACCAACGACCGTGTGCTGGGCGGCGCGTTGGGGGCGATCGCGGAAACCGTGCAGGTGGAGCGCGGCGAAGTCACGCTGGACCTGCCGCCCGCCGCCTTCGGGATGCTGGAGAATTCCGAACGGGACAACGTCTACTATCGCATCGCCGTGGGCGGCGCGCTGCTGACCGGCTATGCGGACTTGCCCGCGCCCGACCCTCCCACCCTGTCGAGCGAGGAGCCGCGCTTTCGTTTCGCGCAGTTTCGCGGGCAGCGCATCCGTATCGCGGAGATCCGCCGCAACCTTCCGCGTATTGATGCGCCTGTGGTGGTGCAGGTGGCGGAGACGCTGCAGAACCGTAATTCGCTGCGGGACAAGCTGATGATCGCGTTGCTGATCGGTGAGTGCGTGCTGGTGGGCATCGTGCTGTTGCTGATCCGTCCCGCGCTTGGCTGGAGCCTGCGCCCGCTGTCCGATTTGCGCGGCGTGATCGAGGCGCGTGATACCCGCGCCGCGCCGGACCTTTCGCCCTTGCGCACCGGCCCGCTGCCCAGTGAACTGAGGCCGCTGTCGCGATCGTTCGACCGGCTGCTGGCGCGGCTGGACGATGCCACCACCGGCATGCGCCGCTTCACCGCCGACGCATCGCACCAGATGCGCACGCCACTGTCGGTGCTCAAGGTGCAGGTGGCGCTGGCACGGCGCGGCCGGTCGGATCGCGAACGGTCGGAGGCGCTGCACGAAATCGAGGACGCGACCGACCGGCTCGAACGTCTTCTGACCCAGCTGCTGACCCTTGCCCGCGCCGACGAGGCAGGCGAACTGCCGCCCGATCATGAAATCGACCTCAAGGAACTGAGCCAGCACGTCATCTCCCGCCGCATCCGGCAGGCGATAGAGGCGGAGGTGGAACTGCTGCTCGAATGCGGGGAGGGGCCTTTCCGCATCAAGGGCCATCGCACGCTGGTGTTCGAGATGCTGTCCAACCTTGTCGACAATGCGATCCGCTACAACCGGCGGGGCGGCACTGCGCAGATAGAGCTGTTCGCCGATCCCGGTGCGATCAGGCTAGTGGTGTCGGATACCGGGCCGGGCATCGCCACCGATCAGCGCGAACTGGCGATGTCGCGCTTTGTGCGCCTGCAGGGAGAGCGGGGACCATCGGGCAGCGGCCTTGGCCTTGCCATCGTGCGCTCCAGCGCGGAACGGATGGGCGCACAGCTTGAACTGGGGGATGCCGATCCCGGTTTGCGGGTAACGGTGACGTTTACCGTGGATTGAGTGGCACCGTGGATTGATCGGCGCAAAGAAAAACGGGCGGCCTGTCGGGGCCGCCCGCTCTTTCAGCGTCGATATCGATGCCGCTTAGATGCCGTCGACGGCCTTGCTGACCATGATGTTCACGGCCACGCGGCGGTTCAGAGCCTTGCCTTCTTCGGTCGTGTTATCCGCGACGGGGTCGGCCATCGACATGCCGGTCGGCGTCAGCATGCGGTAGGGCTTCCAGTGGCAAGCCTGCTGCAGATAGTTCACCACGGCGCTGGCACGCTTTTCGCTGAGCGCCTGGTTGATCTCTTCCGAACCGGTCGAATCGGTGTAGCCTACCACCAGCAGCAGTGCGTTCTCCTGCGCCTCTGCCTGGGTCGCGGCCTGACACAGGCTCTGCTTCGCTTCAGGCGACAGCTTGGACTTGCCGGTGTCGAAGTTCACGTTGGTCGTGCCCTTGATGTTGTACTTGTCGATATCGCCCATGCGGGCCTTCAGGCCCTCCGTCGCGGCTTCGTTAGACGCGAAGCGCTGGTCGGTGCCGTTGTGGATCATCTGGGCGGTCTTCATGTCCTTGCCCTTCAGATCGATCTTGCTGGCAAGGAGGGCGCCGCCACCCTGCAGCGTTTCCACTTCGACCGGGATGCCGTTGAGCAGAGAGGTCGCGGCAAGCTTGTCGCTGCCAAGGCCGAGGAAGCCCTTGCTGGCCTTGATCTTGGTGGCATCGTTGATGGTCACGACCGTGCGGGTGCCGTCTTCGGCGGTAACCTGCATGCGGTCACCGCTGCGTGCCGAGATGATGCCCTTCACGTCCGGGCCCTTGACCATTTCCGGGCTGGTATCGGTGACCTGCACCGAGAGATCGGATTCGCCGGCGTCCTGCGCCGAAACGCTGACCGAGGCAACGCCGCCCAGCAGGGCAGCCATCAGGAGAATTCGGGGGGTCTTGGAAATGACACTCATTGCGCTACTCCTTCAAACACGTTCAACCGGGCCTGCGCATCGCAGCTATTCGTCCGACCGACGCCCGCACGATCGCGGTTGCGGCGGCCAGAACCCCTCCATTCAGCTTCTAAGATGTGCGGCGGAGCGACACCTGAACACCATGGAGGTTCTGGTTGTTCAGGTTCACCTTGCGGTTAGATGAACACGGCTCGTCGCACTCGCCGGAGGCCGGTGGCCAGAGAGCATTGTGCGACGAACCGAAGCTGTCACGTGTGCGCAAGCACAACTCTGCTTATCATGAGAATACATGAGGGGAATTTGGGAAGGGTGTTTGCGATAGTGGAAGGTTTTTTCGCGGCGTGCTGGGAACCGGAGCTATGTGCGCGGGTTTGGTGTTGCAGCCTACTTGCAGCAAGGCCGCATCAAGTAATTACTAGCGATATTGTTCAAGTATAAGTGCTTATTTAGGCGTGGTATTATCCCGCGACAAAAGCTTCGCCGGAACACCCCCTACAATGCTTTCCGCCGTGACATCGCGGATCACCGCCGCTCCTGCCCCGACGATCGAGTCGTGGCCGACTTCGATCCCCTGAATGACGGCCGCATTGATCCCTACGAAGGCGCCTGCGCGCACCGTGACGCACCCGGCCAGCCGAACGCCGGGGCAGATGTTGGCGAATGCCTCCAGTCGGCAATCATGATCCACGACCGCCGCGTGATTGACGATGACGCCTTCGCCAATCGTTGCGCGCGGGCCGATGATGGCGCCCGCAAGCACTACTGCGCCCGGATCGATGGTTGCGCTGGGGGATACGATTGCGGCCGGGTGCACCACGGCGGCAAAGCACGCGCCGCGCTGGCGCAGGCGCTCGGTCAGTTCGCGGCGCAAGGTGTTGGAGCCGCAGGCAATGACGAAACTGCGCCCTTCGACAGTGCAGGCATCCAATTGACCAAGCGGCGGGCAGTCGAGCACGGCGGCAGGAGCGTTGCGCGCTATCGCAGCGAACCCGGCTACGGGAATGCCGGAAAGCAAGGCCGCCTCGTAGACGACCGCGGCGTGCTGCCCGCTGGCACCCGCGACGATGACAAGGCTGGGCTTGCGGTCAGGCGGTCCCTCAGGCATCGTCCGGCGCGTACCCCGCCAGCCGCAGCGCACCGTCGAGGGAATCGCCCAGCGCCTCGCTCAATCGGGCCACGGTGCGCGCGCGCAGCCAGGGGCGCATGCGCGGAGCCAGCCCGCCGACAAGCGTGCAGCGCGTTGCGCCGCGTTCGAAGATCGTCTCGATGAAGCGCTCTATGTGCCCGGCGGCATTCTCGACGATGGAGCGGGCGATAGCGTCGTCGGCTTCCGCATAGTCCATCACCAGTGGTGCGAAGGTGCCGTAGTCACGCGGGGTGGCCTGATCCATCCAGGCGATGGCCTGCGCGGTGTCATGCTCGAATCGTTCGGTCACGGCGGCGCTCAGCGGGGTCTTGCGGGTGCGCCCGTCAAGCGCGCGCAGGGCGTGGCGCATGGCGGAAAGGCCGAGCGCCGCGCCGCTGCCTTCGTCGGAGATGGGGAAGCCGTAGCCGCCGATCGTGAATTCGCGGCCCTCGACCCGCAGCTGTGCAGCGCTGCCGGTGCCGATGATCAGGATCGCGCCGTCCTGCCCGCCGTGCGCGCCAAGGTTGGCGATCTGGGCGTCGGTGGCGTAGCTGACCGAGGCGAATCCGAAGTCGAGTTCGGCCAGCGCCTCGCGCACGCCGGGGCGAGTGATCCCGGCGATGCCCATTCCGGCATGGACCGTGGCGCGCTGGAGGTCGGACAGGTCTGCCTGTGCCACGGCCTGATCGGCGGTGTCCTTCAGCGTTTCGTAAAGCGCCTCGATCCCGATCCGCGCGTTGGCGGTGCCCGAACGACCCTCGCCGATCACTTCGCCTGCAGCATTGATGAGCCGTGCGCGGCAGTTGCTGCCGCCTGCGTCGATGCCGAGGTAATAGGTCATGCGGGGTCTCCGGTGCCGGACCAGCCGCGCGCCTTGGGCGTGTGGCCGATGCCGGGGTTGAGCTGGTTGCGCGGGTCTATGCTGCGGTAGAAGTCCGCCAGCTGGGGCCGTGCGATATAAAGGTGACCGACGTTGTGTTCGGCCGGATACTGGGCGCCGCGCTCGTCAAGCAGCTTCCACAGGGCGTGTTCGAAGGCCAGCGGATCAGTGCCTTTCCTGACGATGTAGTCCTGATGGAATACCTGACAGAAGAAGTGCCCGTAATAGAGCGTGTGGATCGTCTGCGCGGCGAGATCGGCGGGCAGGTGTTCCTGCCATTCCATCGTGTTGCGGGGCAGCGCGACGTCGAGCGCGACGATATCTTCCACCTCGGAGCGATGAACGGCACGATAGCGCACCGCCGCGCCTGCAGCCACGAAGCGGTGGAGAAACGCCTTTGCGGCTTCCTGCGCGGTGCATTCGAAGTGATCGGCAACCGCGTCACCGAACAGGCCGGCAAGCAGCGCGCGCACCGCATCGGCCTGATCGCGCGATACCTTGAGGATCAGGTGATGGTCGAAGCGGGTGCGCCATTTGCGCATGCGCGGGGGCAGATGGTCGGGCAGGAAGCGGGCCGCGGCCTGCATCATGCGTTGCATCAGGCGATCGCTGACGCCGTCTCCGGCCACACCGTCGAACCGGGCCTTTGCTGCGAAGAGGGCGGGCAGGCGATCGGTGCCCAGCTTCTCGATGGCGACGAAGGTATCGCGGCCATAGCGGTCGGCAATGTCGAACGCGTCGGCGTGCATGTACTCGCCCGCGATCGGCGGGGCAGGCAGATCGCGCAGCATGGTGCGGCGCAGCTCCGTCAGGCGCGCGGAATCGCTGGTGCCCAGGTAGAAGGTTGCGGCCTCCTCCTCCCGCGCGAAAGTGTCAAGGCGGACGGCGAAGACGATCAGCTTGCCCGCGCTTCCAGCCGCTTCGAACAGGCAGCGCGGGTCAGCATTGAAGCGGGCGGGGACAGGGCTGTCGATGTCGCGCACGTGGGCGGCATAGTCATGGTCGTGGGCGCGGCGCTCTTGTGCCGGGTCGACGTCGGCGTCGGTGAAATCGCCGGCGTCTAGCCGCGAGAGGATTGCCTCGGGATCATCTCCAAGCGCGATGCCGAGGTGATTGAACAGGCGCAGCGTGCCGTCCGGCTGGACCTGCGCGTAAAGCGCCATCTCGGTGTAGGCGGGGCCGCGCCGCACCAGCGATCCGCCCGAATTGTTGCACACGCCCCCCACCACCGAGGCGCCGAGGCAGGACGATCCGATGACCGAATGCGGTTCGCGCCCATAGGGACGCAGCGCCTGCTCCAGCCGGTTCAGCGTAGTGCCCGGCATGCAGAGCACCTGTTGCCCTTCGCGGATCACGCGCAGCCCCGCCAGCCGCGTGGTGCTGATGATGACGAGACCGCCGGGATAGTCCGCTCCGTCCGGCGTCGATCCGCCGGTGAGGCCGGTGTTCGATGCCTGGACGATGATCGATACGTCCGCCGCCACGCAGGCGCTCGCCACCTTCCACAGCTCCACGAGCGAGCCCGGCCGCACCACCGCCAGCGCCGGGCCTTCGCCGGTGCGATAGCCCTTGCGGTATCGCGCCGTGGCGCGCGCCGATGTGAGCACGTGCCGCTTGCCGACCGCTGCGCGCAAGGTGGAGAGGAGGGCGCTCACTGCGTCTGCACCTCATCGTCGGTCATAAGGTCTTCGCCGTTCAGCCAGCGCACGATCTCGCGCGCGGCGGGGTGATCGATCGCTTCGTAGCGCGCCCATAGCCGGTTGCCCCGCGCGCCAAGGCGTTCGAGGCCGACGTCCTGCAATGCGGCGATGTCCTGCTGCAGCATGGCGGCCAGTTCCTCTCCCACAAGCGTGCGTGCCGCAGCGGCGAAGGCGGCCCCATAGGCATAGCGTTCCCGCTGGTCGTAGACCATCGGCAAGGTCAGCGCGGGGATGCAGCCAAGGTGCGCCTGGATCGCCGGATTGACCGCGTGGCCGGTGATATGCTGCGCAGCATCGGCGCTGCGCCCGGTGAAGGCGCGCAAATGCAGGAAGCGCGACATGCGCGCGCCATCGTTCACCGGCCAGTTGTCCCACAGGCACACCGGCCGCCCCAGTTCGCCCGCCACGCGCTCAAGGTGGGCGGGCTCGATGGCTTTCGAGCACACCTCCTCGCCAGTCCAGTAGACCTGCACCGCCGGGTCCAGCATGCGGCCCAGATCGCCAAGGTAATCCTGCGGCCGCTGTTCGAAGACGAGGTCCAGCACCGGATCGTCGGAATAGTATGTCGGGCAGGTGTAGACCCGCGTGGCGTGCGTCAGGTCGGCGCAGAAGTTCACCACGTCCGCCTGCCGCGCGGCCAGTTCAGGCATGTCGCCGCGCAGGTCGTCGAACAGGATGCAAAGATCGTCGATGCCCAGCGCATCAAGATCGGCGACCCGGCGCGTAAGGTCGGCGCGGGCGTCATCGTCGAAGGGGTGGGTTGAGCCCACCGGCGTCAGCGCGATGCCGAACCGCATGCCTGCCGCGCGCACTTCGGCCGACAGGCGCGCAAGCCCGTCCGCCTCTGCCGCGCCGTGCGTGCGCCGCCATTCCCGGCGCAGCGGCCGGTCCGCCTTGGGGCCGTAATGGTAGAAACCATAGCCTGCTGCGGCGAGCGTGCGCACAACATAGCTGCGCTCCGCCTCGTCCCAGATACGGCCGAAGCGGCCTTCGATGAGGCCCAGTTCGGGACGGGGTTCGGGACGGGAGAGGGTCGCACTCATTCGCGGCTGTCCTCGCGCTGGCCGCCGATCCACGTTGCGGTGACAAGGCGCGCTTCGTCAAGGTGGACAAGATCTGCGCGCAGGCCAGGCGCGATCGTGCCCGTTTCCTTATCCAGTCGCAGGAAGCGGGCGGGGTTGCCGCTGGCCATGCGCGATGCGGTGACGATGTCGCAGCCGATCATGTCCATCGTGTTGCGCACCGCCTGCGCCATCGTCAGCGCCGATCCGGCAAGCGTACCGTCAGGGCCACGGCAGCCGCCGTCGCCGACGGTGATGTCCTGCCCCATCAGGGTGAAGCGGTTGGAACGGCCGCCAACGGGTGGCATCGCGTCTGTCACCAGCATGGCGCCTTCCACGCCGCGCGCCATCAGCGCGACGCGCATGGCGGCAGGGTGGACGTGCAGCCCGTCGACGATCAGGCCGAAGTGGCTGGCGCGATCTTCCAGCGCGGCGCCCACCATGCCGGGTTCGCGACTGAGGAACTGGGTCATCGCGTTGAACAGGTGCGTGAAGCCGCAAAGCCCCTCGGCCAGCGCCGCGCGGGTCTGGTCGTAGTCGGCCAGACTGTGCCCGGCGCAGACAAGGATGCCCGCATCCGCCAGCGCGCGCACGCTGCCTGCGGGTGCGAGTTCCGGGGCAAGGGTAACGATGCGGCGGCCGGTGGTGGGAGCAGCAAGGCGGGCGATCACTGCTGCATCGACGGTGCTGAAGCGCTGCGCGTCGTGGATGCCCTTCTTCACGGGGTTGAGGTGCGGCCCTTCGATGTGGACGCCCAGAACGCCGGGAACCCCGGCCGCCAGCGCGTCCTCACCCGCAGCGATGGCGGCATCGACCACGGGGGCGTAGTCGCTGATGAGCGTGGGCAGCAGGCCGGTGGTGCCATAGCGGCGGTGGGCCTGCGCGATCGCACGGATACCCTCGATGCAGGGCATGTCGTTGAACAGCACGTCGCCGCCGCCGTTCACTTGCGTATCGATAAAGCCAGGCAGCAGCCAGCCGCCGCGCAGATCCTCGACCGCGCAGTCATCGGGTACCGTTTCGGCAAGCCCGACGATGCGTTCGCCTTCAAGGATCAGCGCCTGCCTTTCGACCACGCGGTCGGCCAGCACGATGCGCGCGCCGGTGATGGCGGTGCGGCTGGTGGTCCCTTGGCGGCTCATAGCGTGCGGGTCACCTTGTTGAGATGCGGCGGGCTGTCCGGGTTGCGGCCGCGCGCCAGCGAAAGCGCTTCGGCCAGCGCGTAGAAGCTCTGGATCTGGGCGATGGCGCCTGCGGCCGGATGCACATCGGTGCGCATCGGCAGGACCAGTTGCGCGGCTGCAATGTCTTCGGGCAGGCCCGCCGCGATCACTCTGGCGCCGCGCGCAGCAAAGTCTTCCAGACGCTCGCGAAGGCCGGTGCGCGCCACGTCGAGCGGGGCAAGCACCAGCACCGGATCGCCTTCGCCCACCAGTGTCATCGGCCCGTGCGCCACTTCGGCACTGGAGAATGCCTCGGCATGGAGGCTGGAGGTTTCCTTGAGCTTCAGCGCGGCCTCGCCCGCGATGGGCAGGGTGGGGCCGCGGCCAAGCACCAGCATGTCGTCGGCATCGCGCAGCAGCGGCACGGCTTGGGTCCAATCGGCATCGGCGGCGTTGTGCAGTACGTCGCCGATGGTGCCCAGCGCGGCAAGCAGGCCCGCGTCCTGGCTCCACTCCGCAACAAGGTGGGCAAGGGCGACAAGGGTGCACACGAAGCTCTTGGTCGCCGCCACGCTGGTTTCGCTGCCGGCGTGGACCGGGATGACGATATCCGCGCGCTCGGCCAGCGGAGAATCGACCACGTTGACGATCGCGATCACCAGCGCTCCCTGTCGCTTCGCATCTTCGGCAGCGGCGATCAGGTCCGGGCTGCCGCCCGACTGCGAGATCGCTATCAGCGGCACGCCCGCAAAGCGCGAAGAGGTTGCCTGATAGAGCGAGCCGACCGAAGGCGCATGGCTGAGCGTGGGCACGCCCGCATAAGTTTCCAGCAGGAACTTGGCAAATGCGGCGGCCTGGTCAGAGCTTCCGCGTGCCAGCGTGGCGGCGAAGGGCGGGGCAAGTTCGCGCAGGCGCTCGCCCGCCGCGCGGACGAGATCGGCGTTCAGCTGAAGCTGCGCGGCGGCGCGGGCCGGGGCCTCGTTGGCCTCCTGTGCCATCTTTGTGGCGCCCTTGAGTGTCGTTGTGGTCATGGTCTGTATAGATACCAGTTCGTCAATTTTCCACAAGTGGCATTAAATTGGTTTTGTGAATCGCAGTCCACATGATACCGCTTGTCGCGTTCACTCGATGATGCCGTCCCCGGAAGTCGGCACGATGGCGGCGGAGGTCAACGCGGATGCTGGTACTGGGTTATATGAGCGGCACCTCGCTCGACGGTGTCGACGCGGCGCTGATCGAGACGGATGGTGAACAGGTAGGCGCGTTCGGACCAAGCTTCCTGTCGCCGTTCTCCGATGCCGAGCGCGGACTGATAGAGTGGGCGACGGCGGAAGCGCTGGCGTGGAACGGGCATGGCGCGGCGCCCACCAGCTTCGCTGCGGTGGAAGCGGTGGTCCATGAAGTTCACATGCGTGCGGCGCGCGCAGTGATTGCCGAGGCTGGGCGGGCGCCGGATCTGGTGGGTTTCCACGGTCAGACGGTGCTGCACCGGCCTGAGCGGCGGCTCTCCGTGCAACTGGGCGATGCGCAGCGGCTGGCGGATGCGCTGGGCGTGCCTGTGGTCGCGGGGATGCGGCAGGACGATCTGGCGGCGGGCGGGCAGGGCGCGCCTCTGGTGCCGGCCTATCACGCGGCGCTGGCGGGCAAGCTGGGGCTGGGGGCGCCGGTTGCGTTCCTGAACCTTGGCGGTGTGGCCAACGTGACCTTTATCGGCGCGGATGGCGGGCTGATCGCCTTCGACACCGGGCCGGCCAACGGGCTGATCGATCAGGTCGTGCAGGCGCGCGGGCGTGGCCGTTACGACGATGGCGGGCGTTTCGCTGCGGCGGGGCGCGTGGATGAGGCGGTGCTGGCGCAGTTGTTATCGCATGGGCACTTCCGCGAAGAGGGACCGAAATCGCTCGATCGCTATGACTTCCCGCTCGAATGGGCGGACGGCTGCTCGCTTGAGGATGCGGCGGCAACACTGACGGCGTTCACGGCGGAATCGGTGGCACTCGCGGCGCGCAGTCTGCCGCAGCAGCCGCGGCTCTGGGTGGTCTGCGGCGGTGGATGTCACAACCCCGTGCTCATGCAGGCTTTGCGCGATCGGATCGGTGATTGCCGCGCGGCAGACGATCTTGGTCTGCGCAGCGACTTCGTGGAGGCAGAGGCGATGGCCTTCCTTGCAGTGCGCAGCTTTCGGGGCTTGCCGCTGACTTATCCGGGCACTACGGGCGCTCCCGCAGCGCTGACCGGGGGCACGCTATGGCGTCCGGAAGCTGCATTCGCATAGAACCAATAGCATACCGGTACTTTACAAATCAAAACCGGTATGGTTGATGGAAAAATCCAGCGAAAAACCGCCGAGTCCTCGGGTCGCCCCATGGGGCATCGGGCGGTGACTGGGTTCAGGGAAGTCGGAAAATGAAGGGAAATCCGATGGTTAAGTTTAACAGGAACGCGGTGGGCGTCGCTGCGCTCGCCATTGCGCTGGTCAATGCGCCGGCCTTTGCCCAGTCCGCTGACGATTCGGCCGCCGGCGCAGACATCGTCGTCACCGGCACCCGCATTTCGCTGCCGGGCGTCAAGTCCAGCAGCCCGATCGCCTCCACTTCGGAAGAGCAGATCAAGCTGCAGTCGGCACTGACCATCGAGGATTTCTCGACCAAGATTCCCCAGCTTTCGGGCGGTGTCCGCCAGGGTTCGCAGGGTAGCGACGCGTTCGGCGCCCAGGTTCTGGAACTGCGCAACTTCGGCCAGAGCCGCTCGCTCGTTCTGATCGACGGCACCCGCGCCGCGCCGTTCAGCTTCCGCAACTCCGTGGACGTGAACTCCATTCCCGCATCGCTCATCAAGCGGACCGACGTGCTGACCGGCGGCGCCGCTGCCGTCTACGGCGCCGACGCGGTTGCGGGCGTCGTGAACTTCATCCTGAATGACGATTTCGAAGGCATCCGCGCCAACGCCTCCAGCCGCCTGTCGACGCGCGGCGGTGCGCAGTACGGTGGCTCGATCATGCTGGGCACTGGCCTTGGCGATCGCGGCAACCTGGTGATCGCGGCGGATTACACCCAGCGCGACCTTATCCGCGCCGGCCAGCGTGACTGGGCCGAGACGCCCAACCAGACGATCCCGAGCATCGGCGGCGTCTTCACCGACGTGGCCAGCGGCCGCAAGTTCGGCTTCACCGACAGCGGCGAATTCACCACCAATCCTTCGGCCACGTCCAACGTGTCTGATCGCTACCCGCTGGTCTCGCCGCTCAAGCGCATCAACGTCGCCGCGCTCTACAAGTACGAGATCACGCCGCAGATCGAAGTCTACGGCCGCGCGATGTACACCAACACCCGCACGACCGAGACGGGCACGCCGGGCGCGACGCCGGTGTCGATCAACGGCACCTATTCGATCAGCGAGAGCAACCCGTTCCTGACCGATGCGATCCGCAACCAGCTGACCTTCGTGAACGGCACGGCGCAAGTCGGCATCTCGCGCTCGCTCTATGAACTGGGCCTCATCGAATACGAGACCGAGCGTAACACGCTGCAGCTGCAGACCGGCCTGCGCGGTCCGCTGACCAGCGCGATCAAGTGGAACGCCTATGCGCAGTACGGCCGTTCGACCGAGAATACGCTGATCAACGGTGACGGCCTTGTCGCGAACAATGCGGGCGCGAACAACTTCGCCTCGATCGTCAATACTGTCGACATCTTCGGCCCGAACGCGGATGGCCTTGCCGACGCGCTGGGCACCTCGATCAATGGCTTCAACCGCAAGCGTGATCAGTTCGTCGCCGCCGCCACCCTCAGCGGCACGCTGGAAGAGCTGTTCTCGCTGCCCGCAGGCCCGATCGGTTTCGCGGTCGGCGTCGAGTACCGCCGCGAGACCGCGAACATCGATCAGGACACCGCGCTGCTGACCGGCAACACGTACCGTCAGGGCGTGCAGGCGGCCTACAGCGGTTCGTTCGATGTGAAGGAACTCTACGGCGAAGTACTGATCCCGGTGCTGCATGACCTGCCGCTGATCCGCAAGCTGGACGTCGGCGGCGCATACCGCCTGTCGGACTACAATCTGTTCGGCACCCACGGCACCTGGAAGGTCGAGGGCAACTGGGAAGTCGACAGCAACGTGCGCGTTCGCGGCACGTACCAGCGCGTGCTGCGCACCCCCAACTTCGGTGAATTCGCGGGCGGCGTTTCCTCGCTGCCGTTCAGCAACCTGGTTACCGTCGATCGCCTCAAGCCGCGCTACGGTGGTGACCCTTGCGTGCTTGGCACCGGCAATGCCGAGCAGTGCGCCCGCTTCGGTGCGCCTGCGGTGGGTTCGGCGGATTCCAACGCCGCCAGCTACCTGACCGGCAACTACTATTACGGCGGCAACCCGGATCTGAAGCCGGAAACCGGCTACACCACCACTGCAGGCGTCGTGATCACCCCGACATTCGTGCCGGGCCTGACCGTGACCGTCGACTGGTACGAGCTTGATCTCAAGGGCGCGGTCGGCGTGATCCAGCCGATTGCAGCGATCACCAGCTGCTACATCACCGACCCCACCGCCGGTAACCCGCTGTGCCAGCTGGTGACCCGCAATTCGGACGGCACCTTCAAGGACGCCTACGTCAACAACCAGAACCTTGGACGCCTGCTGCAGCGCGGCCTCGACATCTCGGCCAGCTACACGCTGCGTCAGGACTGGCTGCCGGGCGATGGCCTGCGCCTGAGCTATCAGGGCAATATCGTCACTTCGTACAAGATCCAGGCGAACTCCACTGTCGCCGCGATCCAGTGCAAGGGCACGTTCGGTGCCACCTGTTCGAGCGACGGCACGACGCTGGTGCAGCCCGACTATCGCCACACCGTTGGCATGGGCCTGCTTCTCGACAAGGGCGTGATCCAGTTCGACTGGCAGCGCATCGGCAAGGTGCGTTCGAGCACCGTCGGCTCGACCGAGACGATCAAGGCGCAGAACACCTTCGATCTTTCGGCCTCGTATGACTTCGTCGAGGGCATCACGATGACCGCAGGCGTCTACAACCTGTTCGACAAGAACCCCCCCAGGGTGACGACGGGCGGTGTGTTCAACACCTTCCCCGACACCTACGATATCCTTGGGCGCACGATCGGCCTTTCGCTGACCGCGCATATCTGAGGAACATTCCCACCCTGACGGTGCGCCCGGCCACTTCTCCTCCGGCCGGGCGCCCGCTTTTTCCTCTGGGTGGCTCTGGTTTCGGGGGCTTCGACAAGCTCAGGCTGAGCGGTATTCACGGACCTGCTTTCAAGTCCGCTCACGCTGGGCTTGTCGAAGCCCCGGCTATCCGACGACGACACGTATTTTGGAGACTATCGCGATGACGCTGCCATTTTCCATGGCGGACTGGCTGGTGATCGCCGCCTACCTCCTGCTGCTTGTCGCGGGCGGGTGGATATTCACCCCGCGCAAGACCGCTTCGGCGCATGACTATTTCCTTGCAGGCGGCAGCGTGCCCGCGTGGCTGGCAGCGATTTCAGTGCTGTCCGCGACGCAATCGGCCGCGACCTTCCTGGGTGGGCCGGACTATGGCTACCACGGCGATCTGACGTATCTTTCGGGGAACATCGGCGGCCTCATCGGCGCGATCTTCGTCGCGCACGTGATGATCCCGCGCTTCTACGCGATCAAGGCGACGACCGCTTACGAACTGCTTACCATGCGCTTTTCCGAAAAGGCGACGCGCTGGGCGGGAGGCATGTTCCTGGTCGGCCGTGTCTTCGCAGGGGGCGCGCGCGTCTACCTTGCGGCGATTGCGCTGGCGATGGTCATCACCGGCACTGTGGAAGCGCAGGGCATCATGATCGCGGCTGCCGTGCTGATCGTGGCCAGCGTGCTGTTCACGTTCGTCGGCGGGCTCAAGTCGGTCCTGTGGAATGACCTGATCCAGTTTGTGGTCTATCTGGGTTCGGCCATCGCGGTGCTGGTGTTCCTGCGCCTGTCGATCCCGGCCTCCAACGCAGAGATCGTTCAGGGGCTGATGCACACGCCCGAAGGCGTTAACAAGCTCAAGCTGTTTGACTTCTCGATGGATCTTTCGCGTCCGTTCTCGATGCTGGCGATCGTGCTCGGGCTGTCGCTGCTCTACATCGCCAACGCGGGCATGGATCAGGATACCACGCAGCGCCTGCTTTCGTGCAAGGACGCGAAGACCGGCGCGAAGAGCCTCTATCTCTCGGTGCTGGCAACGGTGCCGACGGTGGGCATGTTCATCGTCATCGGCCTTTTGCTTTATGTCTTCTACGATCGCCCGGACCTGATGGGCGGCGCCACCGCGTCTGCCGGGAACCAGTTCGGCGGCGAGAAGATCAGCATCTTCATGCACTATATCCTCACGCAGCTTCCGGGCGGCCTGCGCGGCCTTGTCACCATCGGCATCTGCGCGGCGGCCGTTGCCACCACCAACTCGGCGCTCAACGCCATGTCCTCGGTGCTGGTGCAGGACTTCTACCGGCCGTGGAAGGAAAAGCGTTCCAGCCCGCCCGAGCATCACTACGTCAGCGCCGGACGCGCAGGCATGGGCGTGATCGGTTTCGCGATGTTCGTGATGGCGATCGTCTCGTTCTACTGGCAGCGCTACACCGACATGGGCCTGCTGGAATTCGCGCTGCAGGTGATGGTGTTCACGTATGCGGGGCTGCTGGGCGTCTACTTCACCGCGCTGTTTACCTCGCGCGGGACGACCGGGTCGGTGATCGCCTCGCTCATTGTCGGCTTTGTCACGGTTCTGTTGCTTCAGCCCGGTATCGCCCACGCCGTCGGCATGCCCAAAGCGCTGAGCGGCCTGTCGTTCCCGTTCCAGCTCTGCATTGCCACGCTGGTGGCCTTCGTGGTCTGCGTCGTGCCTGCCGGTTCCGGCAAGGCACTGGCGGCCACCGACTGATCCAAGGTATACCATGAAAACCGAAGCTCTCGACCCCCGTTACCGCGATCTTGACCTCTGGCCGACTGACCTTGCCGTAGAGGCGATGCTGGAAGGGCAGATGGCCGCCATCGCCGCGCTTCAGTCGCAGACCCAGGCCATCGCCCGCGCGGCGGAAGCAGCAGCAGAGCGGCTCGGCGAAACCGGGCGGCTGGTCTTCGTGGGCGCCGGAACATCGGGCCGTCTTGCGGTGCAGGACGGGGCGGAACTGTGGCCCACGTTCGGCTGGCCGATGGGGCGCATGGTGTTCCTCATGGCGGGCGGCACCAGCGCCCTTACCGAAGCTTACGAAGGGGCAGAGGACGATGTCGAGGCCGGCCGGCGCGAGGTTGTCTCGGCGGGGATCGGTCCTAGCGACGTAGTGATCGGCGTCGCCGCCAGCGGTCGCACACCTTACACGCTCGCGGCTATCGAACAGGCCCGTGCCCTGGGCGCGCTGACCGTCGGTGTCGCCAACAACGCCGGTTCGGTGCTGTTGAGTGCCGCTGAGTGCCCGATATGCGCCGTCACCGGCAGCGAAATCGTGGGTGGTTCCACGCGAATGAAGGCGGGCACCGCGCAGAAGGCGATGCTCAACCTGCTTTCCACCGCAATCATGATCCGCCGTGGCCTCGTCTACGAAGGCCGCATGGTCGCCATGCGCATATCGAACGCGAAGCTCTTGCAACGCGGGCGCGGCATGGTTCAGGATATCGCGGCCGTGGATGCCGAAGCCGCCGCGCAGGCCCTTGAAGCGGCGGGCAACGACATCCGGCTCGGCGTTCTGGTCGCGCTGGGTGCCTCCGTTGACGAAGGGCGGTCGCTGCTTGCCGCCGGTGGTGGAGACTTGCGCAAGGCTTTGAAGAAAGTCGGAAAAACGCTGGAAGGGCGAGGCTGATCGACCATGCGTGACATTGCCTGGACGCGAAACGACGACGGCGGGCCGCTTTACCTGCAACTCGCGCGGAGCCTGCGCGAGCATATCAGCAGCGGTGGCATCGATCCGGGCAGCGCACTCCCTTCCGAGCGTGATCTCAGCGAGATGGCGGGCATGTCGCGCGTGACCGTGCGCAAGGGCATCGAACAACTGATCGACGAAGGCGTGCTGGTGCGCAAGCAGGGGTCCGGCACGTTCGTCGCGCGCCGGATCGAGACGCCCGGCAGCAAGCTGAGCAGCTTCAGCGACGACACCCGTTCGCGCGGCGAAGCGCCGGGCGTGGTGTGGATCAACAAGACTTACGCCCAGCCCACCGAAGAAGAAGCGGCCGCTCTGGAGGTTTCCCCGATGGCCCGCGTAGCGCGCCTCGGCCGCGTGCGCCTGGCCGGGGGCGAGCCGCTGGCGATAGAGCATGCGGTGATCCCGGCGCAGTTCCTGCCCGACCTCGATGCGCTTGGTGATTCGCTTTACGAAGCGCTTGATATTCACGGCTTTCGGCCGACTTCGGGCCTGCAGCGGGTGCGCGCATCGCTGGCGACGCCGACCGAAGCGGGCATCCTCAGCGTCAAACAGAACTCCGAAGTCCTGCGCATCGAACGCGTGACGCGCATCCCTGACGGCCGCATTGTGGAGTTCACCCGGTCCGTTTATCGCGGCGACCGCTACGAATTCGTGTCCGAACTGAAGGACATCTGACCGGGGCTCATTCGCGGGCGGCGTCTGCGGGCTGGCGTTGCCGCCGGTCGCGAAGTATGGCCCAAGGCTCAACTTTACGCGGGACAGGTCCGCATGAGCCTTCGCATACTTCTGGTCGAGGACGACCGACACCTGAGCCGCCAGCTGACAGAGCAGCTGACCCATTTCGAGCATGACGTGGCGGCGGCCGGGGACGGCCCCGAAGCACTGTCGATGCTTGGCAGCAGCGCCTTCGACGCCGTGGTGTTGGACTGGATGCTGCCCTCGATGGACGGCATTACAGTGCTGCGCGAAATGCGCGCGCAGGACATGACGATGCCGGTGCTGATGCTTACCGCGCTTGGCCAGACGCTCGACAAGGTGGAGGGGCTGGAGGCCGGGGCTGACGATTACGTCGTGAAGCCGGCCGATCCGCTCGAACTTAACGCGCGCCTCAATGCCCTTGTGCGTGGGCGGCGGACCAGCGAACAGCCCGGCGATACGGTAGCGGCAGGAGATATCGTCATCAGCCCCTCACGCGTGATGGCATGGCGCGGCGGGCAACCGCTGGCACTTTCGCAGACCGAGTTCCGGCTGCTTCTGGAACTGGCGCGCGATGCCGGGTCGGTGGTCACGCGTCCGATGCTGATTGAGCGCATCTGGGGGCAGGACTTCACGACCACCACCAATATCGTCGACGCGCACATCCGCCAGCTGCGGATCAAGCTGCAGCAGCACGGGGACGACCCGATCGGCACCGTGCGCGGCATGGGGTACGTGTTGCGGGCATGAGGCCACTCCCCCGGTCGCTGCGCGGTCTTACGATCGTGTTCCTCGCGCTGTTCCTGACGGTAACCGCGCTGGCGGGGTTCGGGACGTTCTTCGCAACGGCCTCAATGGTGCGGATGCTGGTCGACGAGCGTATCGAGTCGGAGAGCGAGGCGTTGGTGCCCAAGGGCACGGTGCCGGTGCGGGAAGAACTGGCCCGCCATATCGTGGAACTCAACCGCCAGCGTGATACCGGCGACCTTGGCGTCCTGCTTACCGATGCGCGCGGTGATCGGATCGCGGGCAACGCCAGCTTCAGCCGGGAACTGCCGCTGGGCTATTCGTCGCTTGGCCGGCAGGACCGGATCGTCGGGCTTAGCGCTGGGCGCGTTCTTGTGCGTGAGGTCGGCGGCGGGATGAGGCTTGCCGTCTTTGCCGAGACTGAACCGGTCGACAATTACTTCGCGATGCGGCGGCGTATCTACCTTGCAGGGTTCGGTGCCATCATTCTGGTGGTGCTGGCCGGATTGCTGGCGTTCCGGCGACTGGTGGGCAAGCGTATCGACGCTGTGCGCCGGACGGCGGAATCGATCATCGAGGGTGACCTGACGCACCGTGTGCCGATGCCGGGGGACGAAGGGGAGTTCGATCAGCAGGCCGGGGCATTCAACCGGATGCTGGATCGTATAAGCCTGTTGATGGGGGAAATTCGCAACGTTTCCAATAATATATCACATGAGATGCGAACCCCGCTGGCGCGCCTTCGCAACGAACTGGCCATGCTGGAACAGAGCGCCGAGGCAGAGCCCTTGCGCGCGCGGCTGGCGATGGCACGCGAGCAGGCCGACGAACTGCTCGGCATGTTCGCCGCGATGCTGCGGATAGCCGAGATCGAGAATGGATCGCGCCGTGCGGGTTTCCGGTCGCTTGATCTGGGCGCGCTGGCGGCGGAAATCGTCGAGATGGTCCAGCCCGTGGCCGAGGAGCGCGGTCAGCGCGTGTTGATGGAGCGTGCGGACGCGGCGCCGCTGACGGGCGATCGTCAGATGTTGTCGCAACTGCTCGTCAACATGCTGGAGAACGCTGTGCGGCACACGCCGCGCGGCACGCGCATCAGGGTGTCCGTCGCGCGTGATGCGCAGGCGGTGGTGCTGGTGGTGACGGACGATGGCCCCGGCATTCCGGCGGCCCAGCGTGCGCTGGTGATGCGTCGTTTCGGCAGGGTTCAGAACGCGGGGCAGGGCGAGAGCCGGAATGGGCCGCAAGGCCATGGCCTGGGTCTGCCGCTGGCGGAGGCGATCGTGCGGCTGCACCGGGGAACGCTGGTGCTGGAGGATGCCGGACCGGGCCTGCGTATCGTGGTGACGCTACCCCGGTAAGACGGCGGGTCTTGCCGTATCGGACAAAAAAGGGACCGACGTGACGCGGGGGAGGCGTCGCGCCGGTCCGGTGCCGTGACCGCGCGGGGGGGCAGGGCGGCGAAAGCTTGCCTTCATCGTGAAAAGGCAGGCAAGGTCCGCGCGATCGCGGGTGTTCCCCGGCCCCTGAAGGCCGGGGAGAACGATCAGAACGCGATGCTTGCGTCGAGACCGAAAGTGCGCGGGGCGTTGAAGTTTCCGTAGTCGCCCAGAACGTTGTTGATGCTGCCCGATGTAACGTCGCTGGTCGGCGCGCCGGGCAGGCTGTTCGAGGGATCGCGGCGGAATACGTACTGTTCGTTGAAGATGTTGCGGCCCCACAGCCCCAGCGTCAGCTTCTGGTTGCCCACGCCGATGTCCGCCAGCGAGATGCGCCCGTTGAAGATCAGCGAAGCGTCATTCTTGGTGGCGAACTGGTCGAAGGCCTGCGTCGCCTGCGAATAGTTGCCGTCGAAGTGGAACTTCAGCTTCGTGTCGTTGCCGCCGATCGGCAGGACGTAGTCGATCGATCCGCTTGCCGCGTTGCGCGGAGTGAACACGATGTAGAACTGCTGGTAGACGCTGGTGGACCGCCCAGCCGAATCCTCGGCGGTGATGAGCACCGGCGGGATCTTGGTGTAAGTGTAGGCGTAGGATGCGCTCAGCGTCAGGCCGTCGATCGGCTCCAGCGTCAGGTCTGCTTCGATACCGCGGATCTTGGTGATGCCGGGGGCGTTGATGGTGACCAGATTGTTGAAGCTGCTTGAACCGACGAACTGGATCGAGCTGATGTCGACCTGGCTGTTCTTGCGGTCCATGATGTAGCCGGCAAGGTTGAAGCGGGCACGGTGATCCCAGAAGTCCGACTTCAGCCCCACTTCGTAGGACTTCACGTCCTCCGGGTTGAACGCCTGATAGTTGGACGTGCGCGAGCTTGCGCCGCCGGCACGGTAGCCGGTTGCGTACTTGGCATAGACGTGCATGTCGTCGCTCACGTCGTAGGCCACCGTCGCCATCGGATTGAAGCGGTTCCACGTCGCGTCCAGCGGCTTGTAGCCCACGCTCGCAGCTGGCGGGTTGGTGTCGTAGTTGACGTTGCGCGAATAGTGCAGGACGCCCTTCTTCTCGTCATGCGTGTAGCGGCCGCCAACGGTCACGTGCAGCTTGTCGGTGGCGTTGTAGGTCAGCTGGCCATAGGCGGCGTAGCTCTTGGACCAGACTTCCGATGCACGGTCGATCGAACGGCAACCCACTTGCGATCCGAACCCGCCAGACCCGGTGCAGGCATCGAGGATGGTGTAGACCGGCTGGCCATTGGCATCGAGGTAGACGCCGTTCGAGTTCGGCGTTGCCGCATCGTCGCTGACGTGCTCGTTGAAGTAGAACAGCCCGGCCACGTAGTCGAACTTGCCAACGGAGCCCACGGCCTGCAGTTCCTGGCTGAACTGGTTCTGGTGCAGGTCGGCAAGGCTGTAGCGGCTGAACGCGCAAGGCGCCGCCTCGGTGCAGGCTGAGGTCAGGTTGACCACCGGCGGACGGTGCGCGCCGCCCGAATTGTCCCACTGCGTCGCGTCGACGCCGCGCCATGCGGTGATCGAACGGACCTCGATTTCGGGAGAGACGGTCCACTTGAGGGTGTTGGTGAAGCCGTGGGTCTTGTCGACGCTGGGCCGCTGGGGAACGCCGATGTCGGCTTCCTTCATGCGCGTCTTGCCGTTGACCACGACGCCCGGCATCAGCGGCTTAACGGTGCCGGTGATGGTGGTGTAATCAGTGCCGGGCAGCTTGCAGGCGGCATTGGCAGCCTGAGTGCCGGCAACGCAGCCGTTGGGGTTGTAGTTCAGCAGCTGGCTGTAGAACGGCGTGTTCTCATCGCGCGCGACGTCATAGGAAAAGTCATTGGTGATGTTGCTGGTCGGCTGCCAGCGTACGGCGGCGCGCAGGCCCTTGCGGTGGTAGTAATTCCAGCCGGTCTGCCCTTCGAGCGGGTTCTTCGTGGTAGCGTCCTGATGCTGGATCACGCCGTCAAGCTTGACGGAGAACCCTGCGAATTCCGGAAGGTCCAGGTGGACCCCGCCATTGTACGAGCCATAGTTCCCCATGCCGCCGTCAACCCGGCCGCCCCATTCGCCGCTGGGCGCCTTGGACACGATGCTGAGCGCGCCGCCTTCGGTGTTGCGGCCGAACAGCGTGCCCTGCGGCCCCTTGAGCACTTCGACGCGCTCGATGTCGAACAGCGCGGCGTTCAGGCCGTGCTGGCGGCCCATGTACACGCCGTCGACGTAGATGCCGACGCCCTGTTCACGCGCGGGCTGGTTGGCGTCGAGCGGCACGATGCCACGGATGCCGACGGTGAGGGCGCTCTGGCGTGCCTCGAAAGTCGCGACGCGCAGCGACGGCACGGCGCCGTCGGCAAGGTCGTAAAGGCTCTGGACGTGACGGTCCTTGAGCGCGGCCTGATTGACCACCGCGATGGAGATCGGCGTTTCCTGGAGGTTCGTCTCGCGCTTGGTGGCGGTGACGACGATATCGCCAAGACCGGATTCGGCTGCGGCGGCATCAGCGGCCGCATCGGCGGCGGGAGCATCGGCCCAGGCGTTTGAGGCGCCCATGCTCGCAAGGATCGAACCGGCGAGCAGCGTCGCGCGGACAATCTTATTCATCATGTTGAATTTCCACCCTTTTATGGCAGAATTTGTCTGCCTCGGGGCGGCTAATATGGCTGCATCACGACAGTTGTATGGAAGTTCGATGACACCGGAGTCGCGCGACCCTCATGTTCGTCTCATCTTCGGATCAAGCCACTGAAAGGGCGTGCAATTCACGGCGGAAACATTTTGAAAAAATCTGAGTTGGTCGCAATCTAGCGGAAGAAGCCCTTGCTCCTGAGGAACAGATAGGTCGCCAGCGCGGTCCCCGCAGCGATGCCGGCGGCGATGAGGGTGCCATGCGCGCCGGAAAACGGCAGGCCGCCCGTATTCATCCCGAACAGACCCGTCACCAGCGTGGCAGGCAGCATCAGCGCTGTCATGACGGAGAGCAGGTAAAGGTTTTGGTTGGTTCGCTGGTCCTGTTGAAGATCGAGTTCATCGCGCAACAGTCTCAGCTGCCCCTGTACCGCCAGTGCATCCGCATCGAGCCCCTGGAGCCGCTGCGACAGTTTCTCCACCGTGGGCTGTAGAGTTTCGGGCAGGTCATCGTCCTGTTCCAGCCTGCGGAACACCCTCTGCGCGCCGTCCAGCATTCGATGGATCTGGGCAAGGCGACGACGGATATCGAGCAGGTTGCGGCTCGTCGGTGGGCGATGCCCATCGAGATAGGCGTCCTCGGCGGCCTGCATGTCGACGGAGAGGTCGCGGATTACCATGTCGATGTTCTGCGTCAGTGCGCTGACAAGAAGGTCGAGCGCCGCAGCAGGGCCGGTTATCCGGGCGCCGTTCTCGACGCGCTGTTTGACGATGTCGGCCGCTCCCAGCGGATGGCGCCTTGCCGTGACGATCAGGTTGCCCAGGATCGCCACGCGCAGCGCGCCCACCCTTGCGGTATCTCGCACATCGAAATCCCGCTCGAAATCGTGAAGAATGCAGCACACGGCAATGCTTTGAGCGCCGTCTGCCGAGGTGCTGTCCGTCGAAGTGCTGTCCACAAGGGCGCGCTGGTGCGAATCGGATGACAGCAGCAGTTCGCGGGCAGGCACCGGGAACAGGGTGGACTGCTCGATCCATGATCGCGTCCCATGGTCCGCAAGGTTCAAATGAAGCCAGCGGAACCGGCCGGTCGGCGCGGCGCTGCATGGCGCGGTTTCGTGGCTGCCGTCGGGCGCGAAGTCCAGCCCCCATATCAGGCCGGGCGCAGCCGCCCCCGCTGCGCCGAGCGCAGCGCTGAAATCCAGTGCAGGTTTTGCGGTCGGCTTGTCCGTATGCGCCTCGTCAAAGGGCTTCTTGGCATGCTGCGCATATAGCACAGGCTCACGCCGGATCGAGGTGGATGTCAGGGAAAACTGGCTGGGGCGGCAGGATTCGAACCTGCGAATGCCGGTACCAAAAACCGGTGCCTTACCACTTGGCGACGCCCCAGCAGAGCGGCGATGCCTTGCGCGGCCGCTTGGGAGAGGCGCGCTTAGCGTGTTGTCCCGGCGCTGGGAAGAGGTTTTTCCCCAGCGCCGGGCAGATCATCGTCAGGCGTTCAGCACTGCGTCGATGTCCGCGACGCTGTGGCGCTCCGGTACGAAGCCTTCGCCCTTGCGATTGACGATGCGGCCGCGGCGCACGGGCTCGCGTGCGCCCAGTTCCTCGCCCCAGCGCATCAGGTTGGCGTAGCTGGGTACATCGAGGAAAGTGGCCGCGTCGCCATAGGCATCGCCGCGCACGAAGCCGCCGAACCAGCCGTAGGCGGCCATGTCCGCAATCGTGTACTCGTCACCTGCAAGGTAACGGGTTTCGCCCAGACGCTTGTCGGCAACGTCGAGGATGCGCTTGGCCTCCATCGCGTAGCGGTCGATCGGGTATTGGTACTTCTCCGGTGCATAGGCATAGAAATGGCCGAAACCGCCGCCCAGCATCGGGGCGCTGCCCATCTGCCACATCAGCCAGTTCATGCATTCGGTGCGGCCGGGGCCGGACGCGGGCATGAAGGCGCCGAACTTTTCGGCAAGGTGGAACAGGATCGAACCCGATTCGAACACACGCACCGGCGCTTCGCCCGACACGTCGAGCAGGGCGGGGATCTTGGAATTGGGGTTGATCGAGACGAAGCCCGACGAAAACTGGTCACTGTCCGCGATCGAGATCAGCCAGGCATCGTATTCGGCTGCATATCCGGCGGCGAGCAGCTCTTCGAGCATGATCGTCACCTTCTGCCCGTTTGGCGTGCCGAGCGAATAGAGCTGGAAAGGGTGGTCGCCGCGCGGCAGTTCTCGTTCATAACGGGCGCCGGCGGTGGGGCGGTTGATGCTGGCGAACTCGCCGCCGTTGGGCTGATCCCAGGTCCAGACCTTGGGCGGGGTATACGTGATATCGGCCATGCTGGAACGCTCCTTGGGAGATGGAAGACGGCGCACAGGTAGGTGCGCCAGAGTGCGCCGACAAGGTTGAGAAAAAGCAATAAAGGCGCTTCCTCCGGACGTTCGATCAAGACGGCGCGATTGACAGCGGGTGGGTGCGTGCGCGCTATTCGCCTGCCGGATAACAGTCGCACGGGAGAGCGCCTGCATGACCATCAATGTCGCCACACGCCCTGCTGCCAACCGAACCGTCGAAACCATTCGCGGTCAGCATCACAAGTTCATGCTTATCCCGATGATTGAACGTCATGCCCGGTGGTTCGATGCCGGGCCAGTCTCGATCGCGGTGGAGGCGCGGGCACTGGGAGATTCCCCGCGGCGCATGGTCCGGGGGCCGAGCATCCACGTCTTCAACGCGACGCGCAACGAGGAATACCTGCGGTTCGATGTCTTCGGGAAGGTGCTGCACTATCACTACATTCTGAACGCAGCGGGGCATAATGTGCTGTGGGGTTATGATCCGGGCGCGAACGGGCCGATGATCCCGTGGGTCGTCGCAGCCTTGCAGGACCGGCTGCCGATCATGCTGCGCGCCGCCGGGGCTGGTGGACTGGCGGATGAAGTGGAGCAGCAGGGCTGGGACGTTTCGGTCCTGCCACTAGTCGCGCGAGAGGCGACCATGGCGCTTGCCCCGCGTGACGACGATATGGAGCGCGCGCGCGAGGGGATGGACTGGATGCATGAATGGAAGCGGATCCATCCGCAGTTCAACACGGTGGAAGAAGGGGAGTATTGAGCAAAAAGGAAAAGGCGCGACCCATGTGAGCCGCGCCTTTTCCTTTTTTGTCGTCCTTAGCCGATCTTGCGGATCCAGCCATGTGTGTCGGGTGCCTCGCCCCGCTGGATCGAGACTAGGCGGTTCTTCAGCTTGCCGGTCAGCTGGCCGGGGCCGCCGGAGCCGATGGTGAATTCACCATCGCGACCGGATACCTTGCCGACCGGGGTGACCACCGCCGCCGTGCCGCAGGCGAAGGTTTCCACCAGCTTGCCCGAGGTCGCATCTTCGCGCCACTGGTCAAGGCTGTAGCGGCCTTCCTTCACCGTCAGCCCTTCTTCGCGGGCAAGCTGCAGCAGGCTGTCACGGGTGATGCCGGGCAGGATCGTGCCGGTCAGTTCCGGGGTCAGCAAGGTGCCGTCCTCGAACGCGAAATAGAGGTTCATGCCGCCCAGTTCCTCGATCCACTTATGCTCGGCGGCGTCGAGGAAGACGACCTGGTCGTGTCCGCGCGCGATGGCTTCGGCCTGGGGCACGAGGCTGGCGGCGTAGTTGCCGCCGCACTTGGCAGCGCCGGTGCCGCCCGGCGCGGCGCGGGTGTAGTCCGAAACCCAGATCGACACGGCAGGCGCGCCCGACTTGAAGTAATTGCCCGCGGGGCTGGCGATGACGATGAACTTGTACTGCTTGGCAGGGCGCACACCGAGGAATGCCTCGGTCGCGATCATGAAGGGACGCAGGTAGAGCGAAGCGCCTTCGCCTTCCGGGATCCACGCGCGGTCGATCTGGACCAGCTTCTCGATCGCCTCGACAAATACGCTTTCGGGCAGCGCCGGCATGGCAAGGCGTTCGGCCGACATGTTGAAGCGCGCGGCGTTGGCTTCGGGGCGGAACAGGGCGATGGCGCCATCGGCCTGCTTGTAAGCCTTGAGCCCCTCGAAGATTTCCTGGGCGTAGTGAAGGACGGCCGCTGCGGGATCGAGAGGGATCGGCTGGCGGGGACCGATTACCGCGTCATGCCAGCCCTGGCCTTCGGTCCACTCGATCGTCACCATATGGTCGGTGAAGTTCGTGCCGAACCCCGGATTGGCCAGCACTGCGGCGCGCGTTTCCACGCTGGCAGGGGCAGGGTGGGCGAGGGTGGTGAAAGTCAGGCCGGCATCGGCGAGGGTCGCCATCGAACGTTTCCTTGTTTGCAACAGGATTGCGCCGTTGAACGAAAATTTCACGGAATGCAACCCGAAAGCAATATTGCTTCTCAGGCTTTCAGTCTTAGCACGACGGCGGAGGCAGGCAAATCGGTTGAGTGCCAACAACTGAGAAGGGCCGCACCGGTTGCCCGGTACGGCCCTTCACATGGTCAGCGGCCGGGAAGTGCCGCCAGCGAAGCCTTTATCGCCTGTGTATCAGCGATAATGCCTCGCGACGGAAATTGCCGACCTCTCTGCTGAACCATGAGACATCGGATCACCTCCTTTCGCGCTGTTGAGCCATAAGGCGTCGCCTTGCGGCGACTGGGACTTCGGTTAATCCTGGGCGCGTATCCCGGGGCCCGTCGTCTTGAATAAAATCTGGTACATCCCGCAGCGCACAACAAGTCTTGAAAACTAATTTTTTGCGGTCATGATCGGGACTTCCGGCCAGTTATCCCCAGCCGCGCGGTGACTTGAAAACACGGCTTTTGGGGGGTGTGGAGTGCGGCCTGAAAGGTGCTCCCGGCAGTGTGACGACCCCAGTTTTCTCCCCGGTATTTCGCGCCGCTTTCATGTCGGATAACGGTTCAGCGGCAATCCTCGATCACGCGAGAAATTTCGGTCCAGCTTGGCAGGTAGAGCGTGGGCTGTCCGGTGACGATCACGGCAAAGCGGCCGCGGCTGAAGGCCATCCAGTCGAGCGAGGAATCGCGCGCCGACATGGTGACGACCGCGCCGCGCGGCGTGCTGGTGGCTGCCAGAGGGCGCACACCGGCGGAGGTGGCGATGGACATTGCCACCGGCCCGCTTGTGGGCTGTCCCGCGCGCAGCAGCGTAATGGTGCGCCCGGCGTCGCACTGGACGATGAATTGACCGTTTCCGAAGGTCGCGCCTGATGCGGTGCCGTTGCTGGCATAAGTCCACTCACCAGGGGTTTGCGCGGCGTCGCGCCAGTTGGCAGGCGGCGGCGGAGCGGGGGCCAGCGCGGGGCGCGGCTGCGGCGCGGATGTTGGCGCTGCCGGTGGAGCAGAGGCTTTCGGGGGGGCGGGAACACATCCGGGCAGCGCCGTGATGGCCATGAAACCAAGGGCAAGCAGGGTGGGGCGGATGGTGGTGCGGCTACGCAGATTTGCCTTCATGCGCGTGGTATGGAATGAGGCGCCGCCCATCTCAAGTGCGTACATGCCCATGACCGACCCGCTTCCGCCCCGTTCCATCGAAAAGAAACCCGCCAAAGTCCGGGTCGATCAGTTGCTCGTCGATCGCGGGCTGGCTGAAAGCCGTACCCGCGCGCAGGCGCTTGTGCTGGCCGGGCTGGTGTTTTCAGGCGAAACCAAGATCGCCAAGCCCGGCCAGTCGGTGAAGGGTGACGCCGCCATCGAAGTGCGCGGACGCGATCACCCCTGGGTTTCGCGGGGGGGAATCAAGCTGGCCCATGCTATCGAGCACTTCGGCCTCGATCCGAAGGGCGCGATCGCCATGGATATCGGCAGTTCGACTGGCGGTTTTACCGATGTTCTTCTGACGAACGGTGCAGAGCGTGTATTCGCGGTCGATTCGGGCACCAACCAGCTGGCATGGAAGCTGCGGACCGATCCGCGCGTCACCGTGCTGGAGCAGACCAGCGCCCGCATCCTCACGCCCGAACAGATCGATGCACCGTGCGACTGGGTGGTCTGCGATGCCAGCTTCATCGGGCTTGCCAAAGTGCTGGAGGTGCCGCTGCGCCTTGCCGCGCCGCGCTGCCGGGTGGTGGCGCTGATCAAGCCGCAGTTCGAGGTCGGGCGCGGCGAAGTGGGCAAGGGCGGCGTCGTGCGCGATCCGGTGCTTCACTCCCGCGTCTGCCAGGAAGTGCGCGACTGGCTTGAGGGGGACGGCTGGACCATCCAGGGCATCGTCGAAAGTCCAATCAAGGGGCCGGAAGGAAACGTGGAGTTTCTCGTTTCGGCACACCGCGGGGCCTGAGCGGGGGAACTTGCGGGTTCGCTAACGATTGCGCAGAGGCCCTGCGCGTATCACAAACCGCGCCATTCTTGGGTAAACTCCTGATTCGGAGCCTTTTGCGCGCATGAATTTGTTAGCTTCCTCCAGCCAGTTGCGGGCCAGCCTGATGCGCTGGGTTCTGGTGTGCGTGCCCGTGGTCGTGCTGCTGGGGTTCCTTTCAGGCCAGTTGGCCGGAAGCGGACCGGGCAATGCGTGGTTCGACGAGCTGGTGAAGCCGGCCGTCTATCCGCCGCCGGTCACTTTCGCGATCGTATGGACGGTGCTTTACGCCGTGATGGGCGTGGCGCTGGCGATGATCCTGGCGGCGCGCGGGGCGCGCGGGCGGGGCATTGCCGTTCTGGCGTTTGCCGTTCAGTTCGTGCTCAACCTTGCCTGGTCGCCGGTGTTTTTCGGGATGCACCGGATGAGCGCCGCGCTGGTGCTGATCGCGGCGATCCTGCTGGCAGCAACGGTCACGACGACACTATTCGCCCGCGTCCGCCCGGTCGCGGCAGTGCTGCTGGTGCCGTATGTGTTGTGGCTGGTATTCGCGACCTATCTCAACTTCGCGTTCCTTCAGGCCAATCCGGGGATGGACGGGGTGCAGCGTTCGGGCGCGGTGGAGCGTTTCCAGATCTGATCGCCTCCACCGACTCGCATTCCCCCCTTGCGCCGCGCCGCGCCGCGCTCCATCTAGCGGCCATGCAAAGCGAAAACCCCTTCGTCGCCGACTTCGCCAAGATGTTGAACAGCGCCGCCGGCACTCTGGCCGGCATGGGCCGCGAAGCGCGCGACGGCGCGCGTGAACGCGTGAAGGAGTTCATGGGCGACATGGACTTCGTCAGCCGCGAGGAATTCGACGCGGTCAAGGAACTGGCGGCAACGGCGCGCGCCGAAACCGAATCGCTCAAGGCGCGTCTCGACGCTCTGGAAGCGAAGCTGGGCGCCAACTGATCGATCACGCTGTGTGCGCCGGGAACGTTTCTCGCGCACACAGGGTTGAGCATCGTAACCCATCAAGAGGGACACGATGTTCACGCAGCTCAATCCCACGATACCGCTTCACGTCGTCGGCAAGGGCGATGGCTATGCCATCGGCATGATCGACTACGGGCAGGAGCATAACCTGATCTGGGTAACCGCGCTCGATTCCTCGGGCGAAATCTGGTGCGCCCCTAACCAGACTGTTCGACTTGGCCGCAATTGGACCATGGGCCGCGCGGAAAACCCCCTTATCACCAAGGACAAGGCGGCCGAGCATCCGCCGGAAGCGGCTCTGGACGTTTGCAACTGACGTGTTGAGCGGCCAGAGGAGTGGGCGATGCATTTTCGTGCCCCCGCTCTGGTCTGCGCCGCGCTGCCGCACGGTGAAACCGCCGTCATCGCCCGCCTGCTGACGGCCGAGCACGGCCTTGTCGCGGCCTTCGTCGCCGGGGGCAGGGGGCGCGACCTGCGGCCCGTCCTGATTCCCGGCAACACTGTAGAGGCGGACGTCCGCTCAAAATCCGACACCCAGCTTCCCTTCGCGCGGCTGGAACTGCTGCAGAGCCGCGCGCCCTGGATCACTGAGCCGCTGCCCGCCGCTGCGATCGGCTGGGTAACCGCGCTTGCCGCGTCCGTTCTGCCCGAACGTCAGCCGTTTCCCGCGCTGTACGATGCGCTTTCCGGGGTGCTTGAAGCGATCTGCGTGGCGCCTTCCGCACGGGGGTGGGCGCTGGGGTTGCTGCGTTATGAAGTGCTGGTGCTTCGCGAACTGGGTTACGGGGAAAAGATCAGGCGCCCGCCTGATGGGGACTGGCCCGCGCTGCTCGATACCTTCGATGCCATTGGCCGCGAATTGGCGCGCTACCCGCTTGCCGATCGTAGAAGAGACGTTATGGCGGCCCGCACCCTGCTGCGTGAGCGGCTGGTACGGATCGGAAGCTGAGGAAACGACTATGCGCATCGCTGTTTTTGCCGGAGACGGGATCGGTCCCGAAGTTACTGCAGAGGCGGTGCGCGTGCTCGAAGCGCTCAACATCGACGGTCTTGAACTGGTCGAGGGCGATGTGGGCGGTGCGGCATACCGCAAGCACGGGCATCCGCTGCCGCAGCAGACGCTGGACATCGCGCGCTCTGCCGATGCGGTGCTGTTCGGCGCGGTGGGAGACTTTTCGCTGGATCACCTTGAGCGCGCGCTGCGCCCCGAACAGGCGGTGCTGGGGTTGCGCAAGGAACTGGGCCTTTTCGCCAACCTGCGCCCCGCGACGGTGTTCAAGGGTCTTGAAGACCTGTCGACCCTGCGCCCCGAAGTTTCGGGCAAGATCGATCTGCTGATCGTGCGCGAACTGAACGGCGATGTGTACTTCGGCGAGAAGGGCACCCGCACACTGGAAGACGGCCGCCGTCAGGGCTGGGACATGATGTCCTATGCCGAGGACGAAGTGCGCCGCATCGCCCATGCCGGCTTCAAGGCCGCGCAGGGCCGTTCCAAGAAGCTGTGCTCGGTCGACAAGGCCAACGTGCTGGAAACCTCGCAGCTGTGGCGCGACGTGGTGATCGAGGTTTCTGCCGAATATCCCGACGTCGAACTGACGCACATGTACGTCGACAACGCGGCGATGCAGCTGGTGAAGAACCCCGGCGCATTCGACGTCATCGTCACCGGCAACCTCTTCGGCGATATCCTGAGCGATCAGGCCAGCATGTGCGTGGGCTCGATCGGCCTGCTCGCTTCGGCCAGCCTGGCTGAAGGCACTTTCGGCCTTTATGAGCCGATCCACGGTTCGGCCCCGGATATCGCGGGCAAGGGCCTGGCCAATCCGATGGCGACGATCCTTTCCGCCGCCATGCTGCTGCGCCATTCGTTCGGCCTCGAAGCCGAAGCGGCCCGCATCGAAGCCGCTGTCGCCGCCGCGCTGGCGGACGGTATCAAGGGCGGCGATCTTGGCGGTTCGGCCGGCACGAAGGAAATCGGTGACGCGGTGCTCGCGCGCCTGTAAAGGTTGCGCGGACACGCAATAATCGTTTCTTGACGTTTACCACGTAAAAACAGGGCGCATGAACATTTCCACGACCGATCTCGCGCAGGCTTCCGAAGCCGCCATTCGCGCCGTTTCGCCTCAGGCGAAACCGCTCGAACTGGCGGTGGTCCTGCCGACCTACAATGAGCGCAAGAACATCGCGACGATGATCGAGCGACTCGACAAGGCTCTGGCTGGAATCGCGTGGGAAGCCATCTACGTCGACGATAACAGCCCGGACGGCACTTCGGATGAAGCGCGTCGTCTCTCGCTGGTGGACCCGCGCGTGCGGTGCATTCAGCGTATCGGGCGACGTGGCCTTGCTAGCGCCGCGATCGAAGGCATGTGCTCTACCGCTGCACCGGTCGTGGCAGTGATGGACGCCGATCACCAGCACGATCCCGCGCTGCTGCCGGGCATGCTGGCGGCGATCACCTCGGGCGAATACGACCTCGCCTATGCCTCGCGCTTCGCCGAAGGCGCCAGCACCGAGGCATGGGGCCGTCCTGACCGCGTCAAGGCATCGGGCCTTGCCAACCGTATCGCCAACAAGGTGACCGGGGTTGAGCTGACCGACCCGATGAGCGGCTTCTTCATGCTGCGCACGCAGACCCTGCGCGCCGACGCGCACCGCCTTTCCGGCGTGGGCTTCAAGATCCTGCTCGATATCCTGGCGACGGTGGATACCCCGCTGCGCGTCAAGGAATTCCCCCTCAACTTCGCCGCGCGAGCAGAAGGCGAAAGCAAGCTGGACCAGACCGTCGTGTTCGAATTCCTCGTGGGCCTTTACGACAAGTGGCTGGGTCGGATCATCCCGACCCGTTTCGCGCTGTTCGGCACCGTGGGCGCCATGGGCGTGGTGGTGCAGCTGGCAGTTCTGTGGGTGATGTTGCACATCGTTTTCGGTGAGCGCTTCGTCTACGGCAACTGGTCGGAAAGCACGACCTTCAACATCTCGAACACGATCGCCGCGCTGGTGGCGATGACGTTCAACTTCGTGCTCAACAACGAATTGACCTATTCGGACAAGCGCCTGCGCGGCTTCGCACCGCTGATGCGCGGCTGGGCGCAATTCGCGCTGACCTGCTCGCTGGGACTGCTGACCAACATCGGTTCGGCTGCCGTACTCAAGACGATCGGCGTGCATGACGTGCTGGCGGTGATCACCGGGGTGCTGCTGGCATCGGTGTTCAACTTCGCGCTCTCGTCGAAGTTCGTATGGGGCAAGTACTGACTTCGAGCCGCCCGCAAGCGGTTCTGCTGGGGCTGACGGCGCTATGGGCGCTCGTCAGCCTCGTTGATTCTCCATACCCGAATCTCGCACCGTTGCAGAACCTGCCGACGCTGGTGATCGTTGCAGGGCTGTGGGCGGCACTGCGACGCTGGCCGATGCCAACCAGCGCGGTCGCCTGCGTCTGCCTGTTCCTGTGGCTGCACACGCTGGGCGGGCGCTACATCTATTCTTTTGTTCCCTATGAGGAATGGGCAAGGGCGCTTGGCCTGCCATCACCTGCGGCGACGTTGGGGCTGGAGCGCAATTCGTGGGATCGTTTGGTGCATTTCAGCTTCGGCGCCTGCTGGGTCCATCCCATCTCGGCATGGCTGGCGCGTCACCGCAAGCTGTCGCTTTCGCTGGCAACCTATATCGCGGTGGAGTTCGTGCTGGCGGGCAGCGCGATCTACGAAATCTTCGAGTGGCTGCTCACCCTATTCATGGCCGGTCCGGACGCCTTGGCGTACAACGGCCAGCAGGGCGATCCGTGGGACCCGCAAAAGGACATGGCGCTTGCCGGGCTCGGCGCGGTGGCAGCCGCAGCATTTCTGCGGCTGCGGACGCGGTTCACCGCCAGCTAGGCAGCCACATCCACGCGTTGTAAGCGTCCTTGAAGGGAAGCGGGCAACCAGAGATGATCGGGTAGAAGATCACGAACAGCGCGAGCGACAGGCCGAAGACCCAGCGCGCCACCAGCCGCCAGCGATCGCGCCGGTCCCACAGGCTGTCGAGGCCCAGCGCCAGCAGCGCCATCAGGAACGCGCCGGGCAGCAGGTAGTGGTAGTAGAACTGCACCGGCTTACCGTTCACCGCCCACATGCCCACGCACACGAAGTAAAGCACGGCAAAGAACAGCACGTCGCGGCGGCGCCGGAATAGCGCGGCCCAGATGCTCCAGAAGAACGCGAGCAGCCCGGCTATCATCGCCATCGGGTTGCCGATCATCACGACGCCGCGATGGGCGCCGTCGACGTTCTGGAACAGATACCAGATGCCGCGCCAGTCGACGATCCACTGATACCAGTAGGTCTTGTAGGGATGCGGCTTCTTCACGCTGTCCTGCAGGCGCACCATCAGTTCGTGCTGCTCCACGAAGCCCCATGGGGACAGCGTGTGGTGCGGGTAGAACATCGCCGGGATGAACGTCGCCCAGTAGACCGCGATCGGGAACAGGCCGAGCCACAGCGCGGCCTCGACCATGCTGATGCCCCTGATCGGGCCCGCGCCGCGCTTGCCGATGAAGATCGGTCCGGTCTCAGCGATGCGCATCGCGAGGAATGCGAGGCCGGGCATGGCCAAGGCCGGAGCGCCGCTCCACTTTGCGCCCAGTGACAGGCCCAGCGCAAGGCCGCTCAGGATCAGGTGCAGCCGCGCCAGTCCCGTGCGCTTGGCGCGCCATGCGGCCGCGAACTGCCACAGGCCAACCATGCACAGCCCGGCCGCGATCATGTCCAGCATGGCGATGCGGCTTTGCACGAACCACATGAAGTTGGTGGCCAGCAGCGCCGTCGCCAGCACTGTCGCGCGGCGCAGATGCGTCACGTGCCACACAAGGCGCGCGAAG
Source organism: Novosphingobium guangzhouense (assembly GCF_002896965.1). GTDB lineage: Bacteria > Pseudomonadota > Alphaproteobacteria > Sphingomonadales > Sphingomonadaceae > Novosphingobium > Novosphingobium guangzhouense. Next base: position 85,516 of record NZ_LYMM01000062.1, on the reverse strand, counting down.
GCGAAGAGGCCGAGCCCGCCGAACAGTGCCGGGCCGATCCGCCACGCCAATGGCTTGTCGCCCAGGAAATGGATGGCGGCCGCGATCACTTCCTTCGCGAACAGCGGATGTTCGCGGTTGGCGGGGATCAGTTCGAGCAGCTTGAGAGCTGCCGGTACGTAGTGGACTTCATCGAAATAGTAGCGTGACGGGATCGTCAGGCGCCACAATACCAGCGCCTGAAACGCAGCGACGATGAGGAGGCACCAGCCGAGCGGATCGTGATGTGTCTGGGCGTGGTTCTGGCGGGAAAAAGGCATCGGATGGGCGGATAAAGTGGGCCGCAGGTTTGGGCAAGCGCGCTTGCACAGACTCGCGCGCGCCCCTAGAGGCATGGCCCATGAAACGCACCACCGGACAGGATCGCAGCCAGACCCAGAGCTGGCGTCCCGCAACCCGCGCAATCCGCGGAGGCACCTGGCGTTCGGAGATGGGTGAAACGAGCGAGGCGCTGTTCCTCACTTCGGGCTACAGCTATGACGATGCCGCCACTGTCGCCGCCCGCTTCCAGGGTGAGCAGGACGGCATGACCTATTCGCGCCTGCAGAACCCGACGGTGGCGATGCTGGAAGAACGCATTGCGCTGCTTGAAGGGGCAGAGGCGTGTCGCACGCAGGCCACCGGCATGGCGGCGATGACCGCCGCGCTGCTGTGCCAGCTTTCCGCAGGCGACCACATGGTAAGCGCGCGCGCCGCGTTCGGTTCGTGCCGCTGGCTGGGCGACCACCTGCTGCCGCGTTTCGGCGTGGAAGTGACCAACGTGGATGCGGGCGACCTGTCGCAGTGGGAAGCGGCGATCAAGCCGAACACCAAGGTCTTCTTCTTCGAAACTCCGGCGAATCCGACGATGGACGTGGCAGACCTTGCCGCCATTGCCGAACTGGCCAAGGCGCACGGCATTGTCACGGTTGTCGACAATGCGTTCTGCTCGCCCGCGCTGCAGCGGCCGATGGAGTTCGGTATCGATGTCGTTGCCTATTCCGCCACCAAGCTGATGGATGGGCAGGGGCGCGTCCTTGCCGGTGCCGTCTGCGGATCGGAACAGTTCATCAACGATGTGCTGCTGCCGTTCCAGCGCAACACGGGCCCGAACCTTTCGCCGTTCAACGCCTGGGTCGTGCTCAAGGGGCTTGAGACGCTGGACCTGCGCGCCAAGAAGCAGAGCGAGAACGCGCTGGAGCTTGGCCGGTTCATGGAAAACCGCGTGCCGAAGATCCTGCACCCCTGGCTGGACAGCCACCCGGCGCAGGCGCTGGCGATGAAGCAGATGGACGCATGCGGCCCGATCTTCTCGTTCGTGCTCGATGGCGGGCGTGAACAGGCGCACGGGTTGCTCGATGCGCTCAGGCTGATCGATATCTCGAACAATATCGGCGATTCGCGTTCTCTGATGTGCCACCCGGCCTCGACCACGCATCACAACATGGGGCCGGAAGGGCGCGAGGCGATGGGCATCGGCGAAGGCATGCTGCGCATCAACGTGGGGCTCGAAGATATCGAAGACCTCAAGGAAGATATGGACCAGGCACTGAAGGCCGTCGGCCTTTAAGGCACGCGGCAGCGGAGTTTTTCCGCTGCCCATTGTCAGAAAGGTGTTGCAAGATATTCGTCCGGCGGCCAGAGGCTGTCGGACCGTTCCCCGATAGCTCAGCGGTAGAGCATTCGACTGTTAATCGAATGGCCGTAGGTTCGAATCCTACTCGGGGAGCCAGTTCTCCCGCGCTCCGGAATGAGCGCGTCGCGCCGCTTTTCCGCGCCAGAAGGCCGCAGCCGCGCTTCTTCGGAACCTGCCCACTTCTACACGGTTGTAGGCTGACGGACTTCTCGTTAGGCTACTTGTTGTTATGAAGGAACTCTTCCAGCACGCTGCGATCACCGACGGTCTTACCGTGCGCGTGGCCGTAAACTTCCTGCCCGAGCAATCGCGCATCGAGGCGGGAAAGTGGTTCTGGGTCTATCACATCCGGATCGAGAACGACACGGATCACACGCTCCAGCTGATGACGCGCCACTGGCGCATCACCGACGCCACCGGCAAGGTCGATGTCGTTGAGGGAGAGGGCGTCGTCGGTGAGCAGCCTATGCTCGAACCCGGTCGCAGCCACGACTACGTATCGGGTTGCCCGCTTTGCACCCCGCAGGGTTCGATGGAAGGCTATTACACCTTCCGCCGCGAAGATGGCGAAGAGTTCCGCGCCAGCATTCCCTTTTTCCCGCTCGCTGCGCCTGCGACCGCAGGCTGATATTGCTCCTGAGGGCCGCGGCGCTTAGGGAAGCGTCATGAAGCGCACGCACTTGCCCCTCAACGCCCTGCGCGTCTTCGACGCTGCGGCGCGCCACCTTTCGTTTACGCGCGCGGCCGACGAACTGGCGGTGACGCCCGCCGCCGTCGGCCAGCAAATCCGCGCGCTGGAAGACCTTCTGGGCGTGGTGCTGTTTCGCCGCACCAGCAAGGGTCTGGAACTGACCGAAGAGGCTGGTGCGGGCCTTGCCGCGTTGCGCAGCGGATTTCTGCATTTCGAGGATGCGGTGCAGGCGATGCAGGCGGGCCAGTCCAGCCACGTCTACACCATTGCCGCACCGCGCGAATTCTTTGCCGCCTGGCTGGCGCCGCGCCTTGCGGCTTTCCGGGCAGCCAATCCGCAAGTGCGCTATGTGCTCGTCGATGGCGAACTGACCGACTTTACAGAGGCTAACCTTGACCTTGCGGTGCGATGGACCGACGGGCCGGGCGATCTTGAAGGCGTGCCGCTGGGTGCGGCCGAATGGGTCGAGGTGGGTTCGGGTGACTGGATCGGCTGGCCGGGTGATCCGGAGCCGGACGGAGAAGACGAAGAGGCCAAGCCGCCGGTCGTGGTGAGCGATGCCGGGCAGGCAATCGCCGCCGCGCTTGCGGGCATCGGGCGCGCGCGCATTCCTGCGCTGCTGGCGGCCGGTGTTGCCGGTCGAGATGCGGCGGTGAGCGATGCGATGCCCAGCCGTCGCGGTTACTGGCTGGTCGCGCCGACCCCGCAGTGGCGGCAAAAGAAGGTCAAGGAACTGGTCGCGGCGCTCACCGGGGCCCAGTGAAGCTGAAGCCTGCATGTTGCTTCGGCAAGCTTTGGACGAGCGGGGCTTGCTAAAGTCTCCGGCCCGCAATGACGAATAGTCCAGTTCCTGCCGACCCCGGCTTGCGGCGCGCGCCGCTTCACCCCAGCGCGGCTTCCTTTTCCGCCAGCAGGCGGTCTATCTCGGCGCGGCTTTTCTTTTCCGCTGCCGTCTTGAGCTGGCCGCAGGCGGCATCGATATCGCGCCCGCGCGGGGTGCGGACCGGGGCCGAAATCCCGCCTTCGAACACGATGTTGGAGAACGAGCGGATGCGATCCGGCGTAGAGCATTCGTAAGGCGCGCCGGGCCAGGGGTTGAACGGGATCAGGTTCACCTTGGCGGGCAGCTTGTAATGCTTGAGCAGGCGAACAAGTTCGCGCGCGTCGTCATCGCTGTCGTTCTTGTCCTTGAGCATCACGTATTCGAAGGTGATGCGCCGCGCGTTGCTGGCGCCCGGATAGTCGGCGCAGGCCTGCAGCAGCTGTTCGATGCCGTACTTCTTGTTCACCGGCACGATCTCGTCGCGCACGTCCTTGGTCACCGCATGGAGCGAGACGGCAAGGTTCACGCCGATCTCTTCGCCGCAACGTTCCATCTGCGGGATCACGCCCGAAGTGGAAAGGGTGATGCGGCGCTTGGACAGGGCAAGGCCGTCGCCGTCCATGACCAGCTTCAGCGCATCGCGCACGTTGTCGAAATTGTAGAGCGGTTCGCCCATGCCCATCATCACGATGTTGGTGAGCAGGCGCCCGTCGGAGGTGTAGGAACCTTCGTCCTCGTCATCGTCCAGCCCGGCCATGGTCGCAAGGCGGCTGTCGTCCGCGCTCTTGGGCCATTCACCCAGCGAATCGCGCGCAAGCATGACCTGCCCGACGATCTCGCCCACGGTCAGATTGCGGACAAGGCGCATCGTGCCGGTGTGGCAGAAGCGGCAGTTGAGCGTGCAGCCCACCTGTGAGGAAACGCACAGTGTTCCGCGATCCGCGTCGGGGATGAACACCATTTCGAAATCGTGCGCGTCAGCCGTGCGCAGCAGCCACTTGCGGGTGCCGTCGCTGGAATGCTGCGCCTCGACGATTTCGGGGCGACCGATGACGAAGCGTTCCGCCAGCCAGGGGCGCATGGCCTTGGCGATGTCGGTCATCGCTTCGAACTCGGTCACGCCGCGATGGTAGAGCCAGTGGTATACCTGCTTGGCGCGCAGCTTCGCCGCCTTGACGTCCAGCCCGGCACCTTCGAACAGTTCGGCGATGCGCTTCTTGGGCAGGCCGATAAGGTCGACGCGGCCGTCTTCGCGCGGGGTCACGCCGTCCACGAGAGTGGGGCGGGCGATGGTCGTCGGATCGACGTTGCCCGGGATCGGCGTGAGGCCGGCGGCGGTTGCAACCGCTGCGGTGGAGGTGTGCTGGTCTGACATGATTGGCGGCCATATAGTGCATTTGCCCGCGAAACGAAAGATGTGCGCCGGCGCGCATGCGACGGGCGGGTGCGCGCGGGCCTGCGCGAACGGCGCGCGCTTCGTCAGGTTCCCGTCACACATCGCGCAAAAAACTCCGTCCATCGACGTAGTGTTGCTAAAAAACATCAATGTTTTCGTTGTGTTAGGTTCAGGAAACTCCGGGCGGTCAGTGTGCTTTTGACCAGTCCAAGGCGGGGCGACCCGCTTGCTGGCAACCCGATGGGCAAGCGGGAATACCCCGCCTCACGGGATCGTTTTTGGAGTACCGTTTATGAAGAAGATCCTTGTTTGTCTCGCCGCAGGAACCGCGATTGCCTCGGCCGCACCGGCCTTTGCGCAGGACGTTGCCCCGGTCGATCCGTTCTCGCAGTTCCACGTCGAGGCACTGGGCGGGTATGACATCACCAAGGCTGGCAGCAGCATCGACGACGACGTCAACGAGGACAACGATCAGTCGATCGACGGCTTCACCTATGGCGTGGGCGCGGGCTACGACTTCCGTTCCGGCAACCTGGTCTTCGGTCCCGAAGCAGAAGTGACCTGGTCGACCGCCAAGACCAAGTTCGATGACGGCGACTTCGAAGGGTTCGGCCTCGGCAACGTCAAGACCAACCGCGACCTCTATGTCGGCGCGCGCGTCGGTTACGTGATCAGCCCGAAGACGATGGTTTACGCAAAGGGCGGTTACACTAACGCCAAGTTCGACGTGAACAGCACCTTCGGCACGGTCGAGACCAACCGCGACATCGATGCGGACGGCTGGCGCATCGGCGCGGGTGTCGAGCAGGCGGTGACCAACAACGTCTTCGCCAAGCTTGAATACCGCTATTCGAACTACAGCAAGGGCGAGATCGACTACACCAACGAGATCCCCGACAGCGACCGCTTCAACCTTGACCTTGATCGTCACCAGATCATGGCTGGCGTGGGCGTGCGCTTCTAAGTTTGCCGTCTCATGGCGAGGGAAGGGCGGGGCCGCGGCTCCGCCCTTCTTCGTATCTAGCGCAGTTTCGCGCAGCCAATCAGCGCGGCATCCATGGCCGAGGCAGCGCCGGGAAGGGCATAAGTATCGCCGAAGGGCAGGCCCCGGCTATCGCGCGCGCCGATGGTCATCGACCGGGCGGAGCGCATGGCTGCCGTGATCGCGGCATTGTCTGCGTCCGTGCGCGGCCAGGCGTCGCCGCCGCCGCCGGTCAGTTGCAGGCGGTGGTCACCCACGCGCAAAGTTATCCTGGCGTCCTGGGCCAGCTTGCGTGACAGGCGGAAATGCACCTGACCGCGCGCGCCGCGCTTGGGCCAGGTGCCGATGGCTGCATAAGGCTGATAGTCCCGCCGCTTTGCGCTGGCCTCTGCCTTCGCGATGGCATAGCAGCGCGGGACCAGCGGATCGCGAAACGCGCCCCATGCGCCGTAGAGGCCAAGGCTCTCACGCGCTGCGGCGGGCGCGGCAAGTGCTATGCAGGAAAGTGTCAGCAGGGCCGCGAAGCGCAGCATCTCAGAACAGGCTCCACAAAGGGTTCTGCGGGTCGGAGAGCAGCTTTACCGTCAGCGCGAACGACATGACGACCAGCAGTGGCCGCACCCCCTTGCCGCCGTAGCGGATGGCGAGGCGCGCGCCGACCTGATTGCCCGCGACGTTCGCCGCCGCCATCCCCGCGCCCAGCAGCCAGAGCACCTTGCCGCCCGCGATCATCGCCAGCAGGCCCGCGACGTTGGTGGACAGGTTCAGGAACTTGGTATTGGCGATCGCGCGGACCAGACCGAGGCCGCCCAGCGCCACCAGTGCCGTGGTCAGGAACGATCCGGTGCCGGGGCCGAAGAAACCGTCGTAGAAGCCGATGCCGGTGGTGATCAGCGTCAATCCGATGCGGCCAACGCGGGCGTGGCGGTCCACCTCGCTCATTGGAGGGGCGAGGAGGAAGTACAGCCCCATCGCGATCAGCAGCACCGGCACAAACGCGGCGAGAAACTTCGGATCGACGAACTGTACCGCCGTCCCGCCTGCCACCGAACCGATGAACGCACCGAGGGCAGGGAGAGTGAAGGCCTTCAGGTCGATATGGCCCGCGCGGTGGAAGGTGAGAAAGGCAGACGAGGTGCCGATCGTGCTCTGCAGCTTGTTGGTTGCCAGTGCCGAAACCGGCGGCACGCCCGCCGCCATCAGGGCAGGGATCGTCAGCAGCCCGCCGCCGCCGGCCAGCGCGTCTATGCCGCCGGCAAGGAAGGCGATGGCGATGAGGAAGCCGATGGCTTCTGCGCTCAGTTCGATCACGGGTAGCTGACCGCCATGATCTCCCATTCCTTTTCACCGGACGGCAGGCGCACGATCCGCAGATCTCCTACCGTCGCACCGCGCAGGGCGCGGGCAATCGGGGCGCTCCAGCCGATGCGGCCGGTCGACGCATCCTGTTCATCGTCGCCGACAATGGTGATGATCAGCCGCTCGTCGTCCTCGTCGGCAAGTTCGACGGTGGCGCCGAAGAACACCTTGCCGCGTTCGGTCTGGTCAGCCGGATCGACGACGCGCAGGGCCTTCATGCGCCGGGCGAGGAAGGCCAGTTCACGGTCGATCTCGCGCATGCGCTTGCGGCCGTAGAGGTAATCGCCGTTTTCCGAACGGTCACCGTTTCCCGCTGCCCACGACACGATCTCCACGATCTCGGGGCGCTCCTTGCCGAGAAGGTGGTCGTAGCGGGCGCGCAAGGCAGCCATGCCCGATGGAGAGATAGGAGGACCGGCAGGTTTCATCGCGCGGGCTCTATCGCGTCGCCGGGCTTATTGCGAGAGTGTTAAGCGCCTGTGCCGATAAGGCCCGTCTCAGCCCGGCGAGCGTTTGCCGGGCATGAGCCGCGAAAGCTTGTTTGCACCGTTGTAGTCCGACTTTTCGGGATACATCGTCTCGTAGACCACGGCGTTTTCCAGCACGCGCTGGACGTAGTTCTTGGTTTCGTAGATCGGGATCTGTTCCAGCCAGTCGAGCCATTCCACAGCGCCTGTGCGGGGATCGCCGTTGGCACGCAGCCACTTGTTCACGTTGCCGGGACCGGCGTTGTATGCGGCGATCGCCAGCGGCAGCGCGCCGCCAAAGTAATCCTTCACGCGGCGGAAATACCCGTCGCCCAGCAGGATATTATAGCTGGGGTCGCTGATCAGCGAATCCTGGTTGTAGGCAAGGCCCATCTTGCCCGCCTGTTCGCGCGCCGTGCCGGGCATCAACTGCATCAGCCCGCGCGCACCGGCATGGCTGAGCGCGTTCTGGGCGAACTGGCTTTCCTGCCGGGCAAGGGCGTGAACCATCGTCCAGTCGGTGCCCTGCGGCGTTGGCACCAGCGGGAAGGAGATCTTGCCGAACTGCTCGAATCCGCCCGCATGCGCACTCTGCCCCATGATGACGGCAAGGTCGCGGCGGCCGATTTCGCGCGCCAGATCTGCGACGAGCACGTAGTCCTCGGCCGTCTGGGCCTGATTGGAAATCTCGCGGTAGAACTGGACGCCGGTGCGCCAGTCGGCATCGCGGGCAACATCACGAACGGCGCGGGTGATCGGCAGCGAAGCGAACGATGTGCGCTCGGCCGTGCTGGGCACGGCGCTGGGCCGGGTGTCGAGGCTGGGAATCGGGCGGCCGAGCCGTTCGAGCGAGAGCTGGCCATAGAAATACTGCGGATACTGCGCGGCCATCTCGAAGTAACGGTTGGCACCTGCAGTATCCCCGCCCATCGCGGCGGCGCGACCGGCCCAGTAGAATCCCTTGGACCGGGTGCCCGGCGTCTGCGCGGCGGCGCCGTAGCGGTAGAACAGCGGCGCGGCCTGGCGCGGGCTGGACAGACTCCACAAGGCCTTGGTCCCGCCCAGCCACATCAGCGTGGTATAATCATCGCGCACGCGGAAAGACTGGCGGCTGACGTCGGTGCCGGGGGCAAAGGCATCGTCGATCGAAGCGGCGATACGTACCGCGCTGGATGCGTCGGCGCCTTTCGCGGCGGTCAGCAGTTCGCGCACCCACAGTTCCGGCTGGGGCACCGGGCGCGACAGCGGCGGGCGGTTGGCCAGCAGGCTTACTTCGCCCGCGCTGTTGCCTGACCGGCGCGCCTGCACCGCGCGGTTGTAGACGTAGCCGGGATCGGACGCGATGCTGGAGGGCAGGCTGACGCCAAGCGTACCGGGGGCGGAGCCCTGCAGCAGCGTCAGGCGTTCCATGAACTCGGCGCGGCGGGCGGCCGACACGAAGGACACCTGCCGTTCCGCTTGTGCCGTTTCACCCTGCCAGAGCAGCGCGTCCATGCGCGCATCGTGGTCGGCGGTAGTGAACTGGCCCCGATAGAGGCCGAGGAGAGCGGCTTCGTCCGCGTCGATCAGCGCGCCCTTGCGCCAGGCGGCAACCGCATTGGCTGCGGCATCGGCACGGCGCATCGTCGCCAGCGCCACGGCATAGCGGCCTGCGGCCCGGCTGCCCATCGGTTCGAAGCGGTCAAAATAGCCGATGACGGACTGAGGCGAGGGCGCTTCGGTCAGCAGTGCTTTTTCGGCATAGCCGCGGATCTTGTCCTGTTGCGGGTAACCCGGATAAGTCAGCAGGAACGAAGTATAGGCCGCAAAGCCCATGCGATCGTTGGCTGACAGCAGCTTCCACCGGTCGATCGACTGGTGGACGTTCATGTCGTGGCTCTGCATCGACTGCGCCCGCGCTGCATCCCATTCGCGCCCGTCTGCCGTAGCGGACTGGGCCATCGCCGGCTGGACAAGTGCCGAAGCGGCGAAAACGGGTAAAGAAATGCTCAGCAACAGGTGGGTGGTGCGCAACATGCTGGACATTTTCTCTGCAGGCTCCTTATCAGGCGCTGAATGTGACGCTCAGGCCAGGGGGGTGTTCCCCATCTGGGTGATCATTGAGCATCGCTAAGAGGTAAAGTCCATGTTCTCCGGCTCGATTCCCGCGCTTGTCACACCGTTTCGCGACGGGGCGTTCGATGAACAGGCTTTCCGGCGGCTGGTGGACTGGCAGATCGAATCGGGCTCTTCGGCGCTGGTTCCCTGCGGCACCACTGGAGAGAACTCGACGCTGTCGAACGCAGAGCATCATCGCGTGATCGAAGTCTGCATCGAGCAGGCGGCGGGCCGTGTGCCGATCATTGCCGGCTGCGGCAGCAACGATACGATGAACGCGCTGCTGCACATGAACTTCTCGAAGAAGTGCGGCGCGGCGGCGGCGCTGCTGGTGGCGCCTTACTACAACCGCCCCAGTCAGGCGGGGCTGCTGGCTCACTTCAGCTATCTGGCCGAGAACAACGACCTGCCGATCGTGCTCTACAACGTGCCGGGCCGCACCGTCACCGACCTGCTGCCCGAAACGGTTTGCGAACTGGCGCGCCGTTATCCGGGTCGCTTCATCGCGATCAAGGATGCCAGCGGCGATCTCAGCCGCGTGACCGACCATCGCATGGGCATCGGCAAGGACTTCGTGCAGCTTTGCGGTGACGACGAACTGGCGCTGCCGTTCAACGCGGCGGGCGGCGTCGGCTGCATCTCGGTGACCGCCAACGTCGCGCCTGCACTGTGCGCGCAATTCCAGGCGGCCTGCGCGGCGAACGATCTGGAAAAGGCGCGCGAACTGAACGACCGCCTGTACCCGCTCCACTATGCCATGTTCGAGGACAGCTCGCCCGGCCCGTGCAAGTACGCGCTGGCGCAGGTCCATGACTGGATCGCCAACGAATTGCGTCTGCCGCTGGTCACCTGCGGCGAAGCGGCGATGAAGTCGGTGGACGAGGCGCTGGTTCACGCCGGGCTGGTGTAATTGGCTGGGGGCTCTCGACAGGCTCATGCCGAGCTTGTCGAGCCCTATCCGGCACGGCCGGTCGCAGCACGACGAAACCGGATCAAAGGGGCGTTTTCTTTTCGCCGTCTTGTCCCTACATGCGGCAGACTATGGCACGCCCTCAAAACTCCGTATTCGACAAGTTCAAGACCGTCGCCGAGAATCGCAAGGCGCGGTTCGACTATCATATCGAGGACAAGTTCGAGGCGGGCATCGCCCTGACCGGCACCGAAGTGAAGTCGCTCCGCTTCGGCGAAGGCTCGATCGCCGAATCCTTCGCTGAAATTCGTGGCGGCGAATGCTGGCTGGTCAATGCCAACGTGCCTGAATTCAGCCACGGCAACCGTTTCAATCACGTCCCCAAGCGCCCGCGCAAGCTGCTGCTGCACGAACGGGAAATCTCCCGCCTGCAGGGTGCGGTGGAACGCAAGGGCATGACGCTGGTGCCGCTGTCGATCTATTTCAACAGCCGGGGCCGTGCGAAAGTCGAACTGGCGCTCGCCAAGGGCAAGAACGCCGCCGATAAGCGCCAGACCATCAAGGACCGCGACTGGAAGCGCGATCAGGCCCGCATCATGCGCGACCACGGCTGAGGCGCGCAGATGAGCGCGCTCCTCCACCGCCTGTCCGTTTGGTTGCATCGCCAGATGCCCACGCACGCGCAGCTTGAGGCGAACCGCTTTACCGCGCCCTTCGCGCGGCGGCAGGAACTGTTCCGCTTCACTCGCCGTTCGGTCCCGCGGGGCATGGCGGTGGGGATGTTCATCGGCATCTTCGCGCTGATTCCGGGCGTCCAGATCGTCGGCGCGGCGCTGATGTGCGTGCCGTTTCGTGGTAATATCCCGCTTGCGGCGGCCGTGACCTTCATCTCCAACCCGTTCACCACGCTGCTGATCATCCTTCCGCTGGCGGTGTCGATAGGCAACAGCTTCGGCTATCACGCCGATATCGCCACGGTGAATGCCATGGTGCGTGAGGGCGCGGGGTTCCAGCAGTGGTGGCACTGGCTGCTTTCGGACACCGCGCCCGCGGTCGTCATCGGCCTTTTCATCCAGTCGGTGATCGCCGCGTTCGTCAGCTATTTCCTGACCTTGTGGTTCTGGCGCTGGTGGATCGGCCACAAGCACCGCGCCCGCCGCCTTCGTCCCCGCCCGGATCGCGGCGAAGCACCTACGGAAAACCCCACGGAAACCCCCGCATGAACTCTGCCGTACCGCGCCCCGGAATGCGCACTGACGTCCTCGTCGTCGTCGGAGCCCTGCTTCTGAGCGCCGTGCTGGTCTGGATTGTCTCTGGCGACGTGCTCCTGATGAGCACTTTCCTGGCCGCCGTCCTCGTGTTCGGGGCAGGGGCATGGGTTCTGGCACGCCGCCGTGTGCCTGCGGCCGAGGCTGAGTTTGCCGAACCTGACTGGTCCGTCACCGTCGCCGGGATAGAGCGCGCCGACATGGCCATCGCCGTCACCGACCGAGCGGGGCGACTCACTTGCGCCAATTCCTGCTTCGAAAACTGGTTCGGCCCCGCCGCCGCGCCGCCAAGTCTGCCGGTTCTGCCTGTGTCACTGGAACGTCTGGCCGATGCCACCCGTCGTGCCTGGCGAGACGGGCACGGCACCGCCGAGATCGCGAACGAGGACGGCGTCCACTGGCGCGCAGACGTGCGCCGCACCGGGCGGGGGGACGATTTCCTGGTCTGGCGCATCAGCGCAGTGGGATCGAGCGACCCGGTGGGCGAGTTGGTCGCGCAGCTTGACGGCAAGCTGGGGCGCGGGCTGGCCAAGGCGGGAATCGCCGCCGCGCTTGTCGATCCCGATGGCACCATTCGCGCCGCCAGCGCCGGCTTTGCGCTGCGCGCCACCGGCGATGCCAACATGGACATGACCGGGGCAGACTTCGTGGCGCTGCTGGGGCAGGAAGAGGGCGAACGTATCGGTTGGGCGCGTGATGGCGGGCGCGGCGGTGCATTGGTGCTCTACCACGTCCCCGTCACCGATCCCGACCGCGCGGACGAAGCCGATCCGAACACCACGCCTTCGCTCATGCTTGTCGTCGAGGCCTCGCAGGGGATCGGGACGGGCGGCGGTGGCACCGGCTCCGTGCCGCATCTGGAGGCGTTGCTCAGCCAGTTGCCGCTGGGCCTTGCCATGGCCGATCGCGATGGACGGCTGCTTTTCGCCAATCCCGCATTCATGCGCGCAGCCGGGCAGGAAGGGCAGGAGCCGCCGACCTATCCCACCGATCTGGTGGTAAAGGATGACAAACGCGCACTGTCCGAAGCGATCCGCCGGTTCGCTCAGGGGCCCGCAGCGGCTGGCGATCTGGCGATTCGCCTGACCAGCCAGTCCGATGACCCTGTCTCGCTCAGCCTTGCGGGTGTGCGGGGGCTGGGCGATGCCGCAGTGTTGCTTGGGCTTACCGATACGTCCGAGGAAATGCGCCTCAAGCGGCAGGTCGCGCAGGCCACGAAGATGCAGGCGGTGGGCCAGTTGGCGGGCGGTGTCGCCCATGATTTCAACAATGTGCTCACCGCAATTCTGGGCACCTGCGATCTTATGCTGATGCGTCATACGCCCGGCGATTCGGACTATGACGACATCCAGCAGATCCGCGCCAACTCCAACCGCGCCGCGTCGCTGACCCGACAGTTGCTCGCCTTTTCGCGCCAGCAGACCCTGCGGCCCGAAGTCATCCAGCTTCCCGACGTCGTCGCGGACGTATCGCAGATGCTGCGCCGTCTGATCGGTGAGAAGATCCAGCTGGCCGTCACCCACGACCGCGATCTCGGCCCGGTCCGCGCCGATCCCACGCAGCTGGAGCAGGTGATCGTCAACCTGTGCGTCAATGCGCGCGACGCCATGCAGGCGCGCGGGGACGGTGCCGGGCGCCTGACCCTTGCCACCCGCCGCGTCACCACCACCGACGTGCGCGCAATGCGTTCGGAAATCATTCCTGCGGGCGAATACACCGCGCTCATCGTCGAAGACACCGGCGGCGGTATTCCACCCGAGATCCTTGGCAAGATCTTCGAGCCTTTCTTTACCACCAAGGAGCAGGGCAAGGGCACCGGGCTTGGCCTTTCTACCGTCTACGGCATCGTAAAGCAGTCGGGCGGGTTCATTTTCGCGGAAAGCGATCCGGGAAAAGGCACGCGCTTCACGGTTTACCTGCCGGTGCATCACGCGCCTCCCGGAAGTCAGCCGGAAAAGGTCGCCAGCGCACCGACTCCGGCACCGACGCAATGGGCGGGCGGGGGTTCCATCCTGCTGGTGGAAGACGAAGACCCGGTCCGCATCGTTGCCGAACGCGCGCTGACCCGCCAGGGTTATCAGGTGACCTGCGCACGCGATGGGGAAGAGGGGCTGGAACTGGTGGAGCAGGGCGGCAAGTTCGATCTCGTCGTTTCGGACGTGGTGATGCCCACGCTGGACGGGCCAGCCATGGCGCGCGAGATTCGCCGCTTCGCCCCGAACCTGCCGGTGCTCTTCATGTCCGGCTATGCGGAAGAGCAGTTGCGCAAGCAGATCGGTATTTCCTACGCGTGGTTCATGCCCAAGCCTTTCTCGGTTCAACAGCTATCTGAAAAAGTCGGGGAAGTTCTGGCACAGACGGCGCAGCGCTGATTTGCGCATTAAAAAACGGAAATTTGCCGAAGTTCCCCTCTTGTTCCCGTAGAACGAAGCGAGTACACGACTTCGTGTGACGTTGACCTTTCCGGTCACGCCGGTAGCAGGAGGGTAGTGACATGGCTGCTCAGCTCAAGCTGATCCAGGAAGGCAAGGAAAAGGACGCAATGGACCGTCAGAAGGCGCTCGAAGCCGCACTCGCGCAGATCGACCGTGCGTTCGGCAAGGGCTCTGCGATGAAGCTGGGCTCGAAAGAAGCGATGCAGGTCGAAGCGATCTCCACCGGCTCGCTCGGCCTCGACATTGCGCTGGGCGTCGGCGGCCTGCCGCGCGGCCGCGTGATCGAGATCTACGGCCCGGAAAGCTCGGGCAAGACCACGCTGGCGCTGCACTGCATCGCCGAAGCGCAGAAGACCGGCGGCACCGCTGCCTTCATTGACGCTGAACACGCGCTCGATCCGGTCTATGCCAAAAAGCTGGGCGTCAACATCGATGAACTGATTGTCTCGCAGCCCGACACCGGCGAACAGGCACTGGAAATCACCGATACACTGGTGCGTTCCAACGCGATCGACGTGCTGGTGGTCGATTCGGTCGCCGCACTCGTTCCCCGCGCCGAAATCGAAGGCGAAATGGGTGACAGCCACGTCGGTCTTCAGGCCCGTCTGATGAGCCAGTCGCTGCGCAAGCTGACCGGTTCGATCAGCCGTTCGCGTTGCATGGTGATCTTCATCAACCAGCTGCGCATGAAGATCGGTGTCATGTACGGCAATCCGGAAACGACCACGGGTGGCAACGCTCTGAAGTTCTACGCCTCGGTTCGCCTCGACATTCGCCGTACCGGCGCGATCAAGGACCGCGACGAAGTCGTCGGCAACGCCACCCGCGTCAAGATCGTCAAGAACAAGGTCGCCCCGCCGTTCAAGCAGGTCGAATTCGACATCATGTATGGCGAAGGCGTGTCCAAGATCGGCGAAATCCTCGATCTCGGCGTCAAGGCAGGCATCGTCGAGAAGTCGGGCGCGTGGTTCAGCTACGATTCGATCCGCATCGGACAGGGGCGTGAGAACGCCAAGACTTACCTCAAGACCAATCCCGAAGTCTGCGATCGCTTAGAAAAGGCGATCCGCGCAAAGACCGAAGGGTTGGCCGAAGAAATGATGGTCGGACCTTCCGAAGAAGACGACAACTGATGAAGCGAAAGGCCCCGGCAGAAATGCCGGGGCTTTCTGTTTGGCGCGTGGTCGGTGTGGGAGCGGGGGTGTAGACCCTCACGCCGGCGTCACCCTCACGCCAATATGGTGCAAAAACCCGCGCATCATCGCAATTGCCGACCAGTCTGACCGCAGAACCCCGCTTGCCGCCGCGCGCGGTGTCCATTATCGGCCCACATCATGCAGACTACGAACGACATCCGCCGGTCCTTCCTCGACTACTTCGCCAGCAATGGTCATGAGGCCGTGCAGTCCGCGCCGCTGGTCCCCTACAATGACCCGACGCTGATGTTCGTCAATGCGGGCATGGTGCCGTTCAAGAACGTGTTCACCGGCCTTGAAACCCGCGCCACGCCGCGCGCCACATCGTCGCAGAAGTGTGTGCGCGCGGGCGGCAAGCACAACGATCTCGACAACGTCGGCTACACTGCCCGCCACCACACCTTCTTCGAGATGCTCGGCAATTTCTCGTTCGGAGACTATTTCAAGGAGCAGGCGATCACCCATGCGTGGACGCTGCTGACGAAGGAATGGGGCCTGCCGGTCGAAAAGCTGCTGGTCACCGTCTACCATACGGACGACGAGGCGTTCGATCTGTGGAAGAAGGTCGCAGGGCTTCCTGAACAGAAAATCATCCGCATCCCCACGAAGGACAACTTCTGGGCAATGGGCGACGAAGGGCCGTGCGGTCCGTGCTCGGAAATCTTCTTCGATCATGGCGATCACATCTGGGGCGGCCCTCCGGGTTCGCCGGAAGAGGACGGCGATCGCTTCATCGAGATCTGGAACCTGGTGTTCATGCAGTTCGAGCAGGCGGCGGGCGAAATCGTCGGCAACCTGCCCAGACCCTCGATCGACACCGGCATGGGGCTGGAGCGTATCTCCGCCGTCATGCAGGGCGTCCATGACAACTACGATATCGACACCTTCAAGGCGCTGATCGCCGCGTCCGAAAGCCTGACCGGCGTTGCCGCCGAGGGTGACAGCCGCGCCAGCCATCGTGTGATCGCGGACCACCTGCGGTCCACCAGTTTCCTGCTGGCAGACGGTGTGCTGCCTTCGAACGAAGGGCGCGGCTACGTGCTTCGCCGCATTATGCGTCGCGCGATGCGCCATGCGCACCTGCTGGGCGCCAAGGACCCGCTGATGCACCGTCTGGTGCCCGCGCTGGTTGCCGAAATGGGCCAGGCCTATCCCGAACTCGGCCGCGCGCAGCCGCTGATCGAAGAAACGCTGGAGCGCGAAGAAGTCCAGTTCCGCCGCACCCTGTCGAACGGCATCAAGCTGCTTGACGAGGCGACTGCGGGCATGGGCGAAGGCGGAGAACTGCCGGGCGAAACTGCGTTCAAGCTCTATGACACTTACGGTTTCCCTTACGACCTGACCGAAGACGCGCTGCGTTCGCGCGGCATCGCGGTCGACAAGGCGGGCTTCGACGCTGCCATGGCGCAGCAGAAGGCTGCGGCGCGCGCCGCGTGGAAGGGATCGGGCCAGGCCGCCGACAGCGAAGTGTGGTTCGACATTGCGGAGCGCGAAGGCGCCAGCGAATTCACCGGCTACACCTCAACCACCGGCGAAGGCCAGGTCGTGGCGCTGGTGAAGGACGGCAAGGAAGTCCCCTCGGCCTGTGCGGGCGACGCGGTGATCGTTCTCACCAACCAGACCCCGTTCTACGGCGAATCGGGCGGTCAGGAAGGCGATCGCGGCACGATTTCGGGCGCCGGTGGCCTCAAGATCGTGGTGACCGACACCGCCAAGCCGCTCGGCCGCCTGCACGCGATGAGCGGCACGGTGGAGGCGGGCACGATCAAGGTCGGCGATGCGGTCGCCATGGCGGTCGACGTCGAGCGCCGCGATGCCGTGCGCGCCAACCATTCGGCCACGCACCTGCTGCACGCGGCGCTGCGCGGCCGTCTGGGCGATCATGTGACGCAGAAGGGCTCGCTGGTCGCTGCCGATCGCCTGCGCTTCGACTTCTCGCACCCCAAGGCGCTTTCCGAAGAGGACATCGCCGCGATCGAGGCCGAGGTGAACGCCGAAGTGCGCGCCAACGAACAGGTGCTCACCCGCCTGATGACGCCCGAAGACGCCATAGAAGCAGGTGCCATGGCGCTGTTCGGTGAGAAGTACGGCGACGAAGTCCGCGTACTTTCGATGGGCCGCGCCTCGGGTGACCGTACCTACTCGGTCGAGCTCTGCGGCGGCACCCACGTGCGGGCCACGGGCGACATCGGCGTGTTCCGCATCGTATCGGAAAGCGCGGTGTCCTCGGGCGTCCGCCGCATCGAGGCGATGACCGGTGAAGGCGCGCGCCAGTGGCTCGTCGGCCGCGAGGATGCGCTCAAGAACGCCGCCAGCCTGCTGCGCACGACGCCGGAAGACGTGGAAGCCCGCGTCGCCGCGCTGCTTGACGAACGCCGCAAGCTGGAGCGCGAACTGGCTGAGGCGAAGAAGGCGCTTGCTCTTGGCGGCGGTGGTGCGAAGGCCGAAACGGCCGATGAGGAAGTGAACGGCGTCAAGTTCTCCGGTCAGGTGCTCGAAGGGCTTGATCCCAAGGAGCTTCGCGGCCTGCTTGATCAGGCCAAGCAGCGCCTTGGTTCGGGCGTGGCGGCGATCGTCGCGGTGAACGACGGCAAGGCGAGCATCGCCGCCGCCGTCACCGAAGACCTCACCGGCACGGTCAGCGCCGTCGAACTCGTGCGCAAGGGCGTGGAGGCCCTTGGCGGCAAGGGCGGCGGCGGCCGCGCCGATATGGCGCAGGGCGGCGGGCCGGACGGAGACAAGGCGGCGAACGCCATCGCGGCGGTCAAGGCGGCGCTGGCGGGGTGATCCTGAAGGAGGGCGACCGCAGGACTCTGGCCTTTGCAGGCTGCGGGTTGTGGCTGGCGTCTTCGCTCATGCCCCTGTTCGGCGGCGCCGCGAAGCACGCCGTCAAATGTCGCGGGCGTGAACCGCCGGCCGGCACCTTCGATGACTGCTTCATTGACGACATTCCGGTTTTGGAACTGGGCGCACCGATGCTGGCGCTGCCGCTGTTGTTCCTGTTCGGCTCCTTCGCCATGGCGGTATGGTCGCCACCGCCATGGCAGCGGCAGCGTCGCTGGCGGCTTGCCCCACGATGGGGAACGGCAGCCTATCACCCGAATTTTCCCATCGCCTGCATGATTGGCGCGGCATGGTGCCTGTGGCGGGCCGCTCTCTATCCGCTCGAAGCGCAGACTTTGCCGTTCATGGCGTTCTGGCTTGTTTTCGCCGGATGGTTCGCCGGGGCAGCATGGGCGTGCCGGCAGGATGCGAAGGTTCCCGAGGATGCCTGACCTTGGTGCCATCATTGCCGAAATCGCCGCAGAGATCCAGGCCGAGACGGAGCGCGGCACCGTTGCCTCTTACATTCCGCCGCTGGCTTCGGTGCCGGTGGGCAAGTTCGGGGTCGCCGTGGTCATGGCCGACGGCGCCGTCCATGCTGCAGGCGATGCGGACGAGGCGTTTTCGATCCAGTCGATCTCCAAGGTCTTCGCGCTGACGCTGGCGCTAGGTGCGGTGGGGGATCAGTTGTGGAACCGGGTTGGGCGGGAGCCTTCGGGCTCGGCGTTCAATTCGATCGTCCAGCTGGAAACCGAGCATGGCATTCCGCGCAATCCTTTCATCAATGCGGGCGCGATCGTGGTTTGCGACGTGCTGCTGGGCCGGTTGCAGCCGCGCGAGGCGATCGGGCAAATGCTGCGTTTCGTGCGTGAACTGGCGGGAGACGACGACACCATCCGCATAGACGATGCGGTGGCGCGGGCCGAGCAGGAAACCGGATTTCGCAACATGGCGCTGGCCAATTACATGCGCGCCTTCGGCAATATCCATGGCGAGGTGGAACTGGTGCTGGGCACGTACTTCCACTTCTGCGCGCTGGCGATGAGCTGCCGGCAGCTGGCTATGGCGGGACGTTTCCTGATGGGCGACGGGCGCGTAGAGGGCCACCGGGTCGTCACTGCGCGGCGGGCGCGGCGCATCAACGCGCTGATGATGTCCTGCGGGCATTACGACAATTCGGGTGACTTCGCCTATCGCATCGGCCTGCCGGGAAAGTCGGGGGTGGGCGGGGGGATACTCGCGGTGGCGCCGGGGATCGCCAGTATCGCGGTGTGGTCGCCGGGGCTGAACAAGGAGGGTAACTCCCACCTCGGCCAACTGGCGCTGGAACGGCTCGTGCACCGCACCGGCTGGTCGGTTTTCGAGCCCAGGGGGTAGGCAGCTCAGCCCTTGCGATGGGCGGAAAGGCAGGTGATCACGCTGGCCACCACCAGCGCGAACGCGGCCAGTTCCATCACGCTCGGCAAGCGTCCTTCCCATGCGAAGCCGTAGATCAGCGCGAAAAGCGTTTCGAACAGGATCATCTGACCGACCAGCGTCAGCGGCAGCAGGCGACTCATCCGGTTCCACAGCGCGTTGCCAAGGATCGAGGCAAAGAGCGCGACGGCCACGCAGACGGTGGCGAAAGTCAGCCATTCGGGCGCGGGCTGGCGCCAGTCGTCCAGCACGATAGAGACGGGAAGCAGCAGCAGCGCCTGCGCTCCGGTGACAAGGCCGGTCAGCAGGTTCCATTCGTGGACCGAGACTTTGGTGCGCACCAGGCAGCGGGCATTGCCGATCGCGAATGTGGTCCAGGATGCCAGAGCGCCGATGGCGCAGGCAAGCCCGGTCAGTTGCGCCGACGTCGATCCCGAAGCAGGGGCGGCAAGCGCCTGCCAGCCTATGCAGACGGCCCCTCCGGCGCAGAGCAGCAGCGAGGGGGCAAGGCGGCGCAGCGGCACCGCGCCATGATCGCGGCTGCCCACTATGGTCACGGCCACCGGCAGGAATCCGATCACCAGCGAGGTCATGGCCACTCCACCCGACTGCACGGCACTGGCAAGGAACACGAAGTAGGCGATGTTGCCAAGCAGTGCGAGCCAGGCGAGGCTCCACCATTCGGGTCGGGTCAGCGCAGCGAAAACCTGGCGGCGGCGCGGAGCGATGAGCAAGGCGGATGCGGCGCCGTAGCACAAGTAGCGGCCGATGCTCAGCTGGAGCGGGGAGAAGCTTCCCGCCAGTTCGGGGGCAAGGAACACGAGGCCCCACAGGGCACCCGCGCCGATGCCGCAAAGTACGCCGGTTATCCGGTTGTCAGTGGAGATCGCGGGGCTGGTGGTCATGCTGTGGTGCCGTTGAGTGCCGTTAGGGTCGTGTCTGTACGGCGGGGGGATATCACTGCTCTGGTGGGTTGTGTGCTCTTGATTTGGCATCCAAACGCAACAAAAACTCGCACATGCCCAGAAAGACCACGCCGCTCGACGGCTTCGACCGTCAAATCCTGCGAATCCTGCAGCGAGACAACAAGACCCCGCAGCGTGCGATCGGAGAGGCGGTGAACCTTTCGGCAGCCGCAGTGCAGCGGCGGATTGCGGCGATGGAGCAGTCAGGGGCGATTGCCGCCAACGTCGCGCTGATCGATCCGGCGGCGCTTTCGCTGACCGTGACTGCGATCGTCGAGGTTTTCCTGCGTGACGAGCGGACCGCCAGTATCGACCGCGCCAAGGCGCTGTTCCGCGAAACGCCCGAGGTGCAGCAGTGCTATTACACCACCGGCGGAACGAGCTTCGTTCTGGTCGTCGTCACTACCGACATGAGCACTTATGAAGTGCTGACGCGGCGGCTGTTCTCCGACCATGAATGGGTGGCGAGTTTCCGCACGCTGGTTGCGCTTGATCGGGTGAAGGTTGGCGCGGAAGTGGTTGTTCCTTAAGCTCTTTCAGCTTCGCGAAGCTGGCCGGATTTCAGGGATGGCTTCTCTGAAAGGCCGCCGCGCTCCATGATCATTTCGCGGAATTCGTCGCGCTTTTCGTGGATCGATGCGATGATCGGGCCCATCGCGACACCGGTTTCGACCAGCGCCGCCTCGGATATCTGAAGCGAGCTTTCCAGCGTTTCGGGCACTGCATAGCTGGCCCCTGCACGGTAGAGTTGCGCGGCGTGATCAGCGTCGCGGGCACGGGCAAGGATCGGCAGGTCGGGGAACTGGATGCGCAGCTTGCGCACGATTCGCTGGGCAGTGACAGGCTCGTCCATGGTCAGGATCACGGCCGCCGCATCCCCCGCGCCAAGCCGAACCAGCGCATCGCCGCGCCCGGCATTACCGAAAGCAACGCTGTAGCCAAGGCGCCGACCATGCGCGACGAGGTCCGCGTCGCTGTCGATGGCAAGGTAGGGGCGGCCGTGGCGGGTCAGCATATCCGCAACAAGGTGGCCGACGCGGCCGAATCCGACGATCAGGGTGCGCGGCCGGGTGCCATCTTCGGCGGGGCGGTGCGGGGCTTCCACCCCGTCGACACGCTTGGCCATGATCTTGCCGACCATGGCGAGCAGGGGCGTCACTGTCAGCCCGAGGGCGGTGACGATCTGCCAGAACTGTGCGGTTCCGGGCTGGATGAGCTGGGCGGTACTGGCTGCCGTCAGCACGATCAGGGTCGTTTCGGACGGGCTCGACATGAGAATGCCGGCCTCCGTCGCGGTGCCGCGCCGGGCGCCCATCACGCGCAGCATCACGCCGGTGACGACCGACTTGAGCACGATCACTACCACGGTCGCGATAAGGATGGAGCCCAGGTTTTCCCAGACCACGGCAAGGTCGATGCTCATGCCGATGGTGATCAGGAACACGCCAAGGGCGAGGCCCTTGAATGGTTCGGTGATCTGCTCGACCTCGGAATGGTATTCCGTCTCGGCGATCAGCAGGCCGGCGACAAGGGCACCGACGATGGGTGACAGCCCGGCTGCGGCGGTCGCCAGCGAGGCGACGATGACGACCAGCAGGCTGGCGGCAAGGAACAGTTCCGGGCTCTTGGTGCGGGCCGCCTGCGCGAAGAGCGGCGGCAGAAGGTAACGACCGAAGATCAGCAGCCCGCCGACCGCCACGGTGCCCCAAAGCAGCGTATTGAGCAGATCGCTGACGCCGTCTCCGGTGTGTGGGCCAAGAGCGCCGAGCAGGAAGATGATGGGGACAAGGGCGATATCTTCGAACAGCAGCATCGCCAGCGCGGCCTTGCCGACAGGCGTCGTCGTCTCGGTGATCTTGAGCACCAGTGCGGTGGACGACAAGGCCAGCGCAAGGCCCAGCGCCATTGCACCGGAAAAGCTCTGGCCGATCACGGCGAGAATGAAGGTCAGCGCGGCGGCGATGACGATCAGTTCCAGCGATCCCAGCCCAAAGACCATGCGCCGCATTTCCCACAGGCGGGCGAAGGAAAGTTCCAGCCCGATCGAGAAAAGCAGCAGGATGATGCCGAATTCGGCGAATATCTCCAGCCCGTCAGGGTCGGTGATAGTCACATAATGCAGCCAGCGGTGATCGAACACGTGGCGGCCAAGGCCGAATGGGCCGACCAGCAGGCCGACCAGGATGAAGCCGATTACCGGGGTGATGCGGAACCGGTTGAACACCGGGATGACGATGCCTGCCGCGCCCAGGATTACCAGGGCGTCGGACATCATCGGAGAATAAAGATCGCTGCTGCCGGCCATGCCCCGACGCTAGCGTGTGCAACGCGCTGCGACAATTGCGCTGTCCACTCCTGTGCAACTTCACTTGGCGTTCAGCGAAGCGCTGGTTATAGACCCGTCCATGTTCGCACGTTCGTCGCTCAAGACCGCCATCCTCGCCGCCGCTACCGGGGCGATCGTTCTCACTGCCGGTTGCGGCGGGCGCGCCAAGAACCGCGACACCGCCTATGTCGCGCGTGACGTGGACACGCTCTACGCCGCCGCACAGCAGCGCCTCGACACCGGCCGCACCAAGCAGGCCGCCGCGCTGTTCGACGAGGTCGAGCGTCAGCACCCTTATTCCCCCTGGGCGCGCCGCGCCCAGTTGATGAGCGCGTTCAGCTATTACGCCGCGCGTGACTATAACAAGGCGATCCAGTCGGCGCAGCGCTTCCTGTCGATCCATCCGGGCAACAAGGATGCGCCCTACGCCTATTACCTGATCTCGATCTGCTATTACGAACAGATCAGCGACGTTACGCGTGACCAGAAAACCACGCAGCAGGCCAAGCAGGCGCTGACCGACGTGATGCGCCGCTATCCCGGCACCACTTACGCCCGCGATGCGCAGCTCAAGATCGACCTCGTCAACGATCACCTCGCCGGCAAGGAAATGACCATCGGCCGTTCGTATGAACGCAGCGGCAAGTGGCTGGCGGCAACGCTGCGCTTCCGCAATGTGGTCGACAATTTCCAGACCACCAGCCACACGCCCGAAGCGCTCTATCGTCTTGTCGAAGGCTACCTTTCCATGGGTATCCCGGAAGAAGCACAGAAGGCCGCCGCCGTGCTTGAGCACAAC
Source organism: Novosphingobium guangzhouense (assembly GCF_002896965.1). Lineage (GTDB taxonomy): Bacteria > Pseudomonadota > Alphaproteobacteria > Sphingomonadales > Sphingomonadaceae > Novosphingobium > Novosphingobium guangzhouense. The sequence goes on along the minus strand of NZ_LYMM01000062.1, from coordinate 61,909 downwards.
TATCCGAACAGCGACTGGTACAACCGGGCGTTCAAGCTGATGGAAAAGCACGCGCCGCAGAACGTCGCGGCCTGATCGGGTCTTTCTTCCCCGGCTCTACCGGGTAGGGTGCTCCATCGTCGATGCCCGAAAATGCGGCCCGCCATCCGGCGCGGCCGCTTTTTCGTATGTGCAGCGCAGCGGCGATGCCTCGGTTCATCGCCGCGCAGTTTCGCTTTAGCGCCTGATAGCGGAAATCTATTGTCCACTAAATAAGTTGAGATTAGAAAAGCTCAACAAGAGGCGAAACGGCCCGGAGGAAAACTCATATGAGGGCCGCGCAGGGCATTCCCGCAGCTTTCCCATGATTTCTTTCGGCCACCAGCAAGCTGTGCATTCGACCACGAAGCGCAGACCCGCAGCCTCAAGACATACCTGCCGGCCCTGAGAGGGGGCAGGCCGACCAGGTGCACACCGGACAGCCGGATGCATTCAATTCCCTTACATGAGGATTTGAAAGCATGACTTCGTTCGTCCGCCGGACTCTTCTGGCCACAACCGTACTCGCATCGGCGACAGCAGGCATCACCGCGGCGCATGCCGAGGATGCCGCGCCTGCTGCTGCGACTTCTGCTTCGGCTGCGGCCGATGAGCAGGACAATCCCACTTCGGTCGGCACCGGGGCGCATGACCGGGGCGGCGACATCGTCGTCACCGCGCGCCGCCGTCAGGAATCGAGCCAGGAAGTGCCGCTCGCGATCTCGGTCGTCGGAGGGGAGCACATCGATTCGACCGGGTCGTTCAACGTCGGGCGCTTGCAGCAGCTGACGCCGACGCTGCAGTATTATTCGTCCAACCCGCGCAATACCGCCGTCAATATCCGCGGCCTTGGCGTGCCGTTCGGCCTGACCAATGACGGTATCGAGCAGGGTGTGGGCATCTACGTCGACGACGTCTACAATTCGCGTGTGGCTTCGGCGACGTTCGATTTCCTTGACGTTGCACAGATCGAGGTTCTGCGCGGGCCTCAGGGCACGCTCTATGGCAAGAACACCACAGCGGGCGCGATCAACATCACCACCAACCAGCCCACCTTCGATTTCGAGGGCAAGGCTGAGGTTTCGATCGGCAACTACAACTTCAAGCAGGCCAAGGCGGCGATCTCCGGGCCGTTGAGCGATACTCTGGCGGCGCGTCTTGCGGTGTCTTCCACCAGCCGTCGCGGCACGATCTACAACGTCACCAGCAACCAGTGGATCCAGAGCCAGGACAACCTCGGCCTGCGAGGCCAGTTGCTGTGGAAGCCGACCGGGACGGTAGAAGTGACACTGGCGGGCGATTTCAGCACGCAGGACGCCAATTGCTGCGGTTCGGTCTACGTGCGGACAGGGACAACCCAGCGCGCGTTGAACCGCCAGTTCGAAGCGCTGGCCGCGGCGCTGGGCTATGAGCCGGTCAGCCGCAATCCGTTCGACCGCCTGACCGATCTCGACACCCCGCTCAGGGCAAAGAACAAGGTCGGTGGCGCGTCGGTGCGCGTGAAATGGGACGTGGGTCCGGGCACCCTGACCTCGATCACCGCATGGCGTTTCTGGGACTGGGACCCGTCGAACGACCGTGACTTCACCGGCCTGCCGATCGTCAGCAAGTCGCAGAACCCCTCGCAGCAGGATCAGTACACGCAGGAACTGCGGTACAACTACAGCAGCGACCGGATCGATTTCGTTGTGGGCGCCTTCGGCTTCTATCAGCGAATCGACACGCAGGGCACCGAAGAGCACGGCTCTGCGTCCAGCCGCTGGAATATCTCGCCGTCGAACTCGCTGTCCAACGATCCCACGGCGCTGGATGGGCTGGTGGCCTACAACAGCCAGTATCTGAAGAACACCAGCGCGGCGCTTTATGGCCAGCTGAGCTGGCACATCACGCCGGAACTCACGCTGCAACCGGGCGTTCGCCTGAACTACGACAAGAAGGAAGGTTTCTACCAGCGCCGGGTCTTCGATGCGGCCGGTAACGAAATCCTGCTTGGCGGCGATTCTACCCCGCTCAAGACGGCGCAGCTGGCGATTTTCACTCCGCAGGAAATCTCGCCGACGTTCAGCGACTGGAACTTCAGCTACGACTTTACGGCCAGCTACAAGGTGGCGCCGGACGTGCTGCTCTATGCGACTTATGCCAAGTCGTTCAAGTCGGGCGGCATCAACCAGAACGGCGTGCCGATGGCGTCGGACAACATGACGCCGCTGTATGACGTGGCAACGGTAAAGCCCGAATCGGTCCATCATTACGAAGCAGGCATCAAGACACAGTTCTGGGATCGCCGGGTGACCTTCAACCTTTCGATCTTCCGCACCGACATCAAGAACTACCAGGCTAACGTGAACAACGGCCAGTTCGGCGTGCTGCGCGGTTATCTTGCCAATGCCGGCGCGGTCCGTTCCCAGGGGGTCGAGGCTGACTTCTCCGTCCGGCCGAGCGAACGGTTCAACGCCTACGTGAACGGTGCCTATACCGACGCGAAGTATCGCAAGTTCGTGGATGCGCCGTGCCCGCCCGAACTGTCGGGCGGAACGACCGCCGTAGGCGGGCAGACGCCGGATGCACCGGGTACGCCGGGGGGTATCAGCCCTGCCAACTGCGACATTTCCGGTCAGCGCCTGCCCGGCGTATCGGAATGGTCGTTCTCCTTCGGCGCCGAGGTCAACACCCCGACCAAGCTGCTGGGCAAGGAGGGCGAGGTCTACTTCGGCTATGACGGTTCGGTGCGTTCCAACTTCTCGTCCAATCCGTCGCCATCCGCCTATACGTGGATCGACGGCTACAGCCTGCACAACTTCCGCGCCGGTTTCCGCACGCAGAGCGGGTTCGACGTCTACGGCTGGGTTCGCAACGCCTTCGACGAGAACTATTTCGAACAGCTCATGGTCGGGCCGGGCAACACCGGCCTGATCGCCGGCCTGCCGGGTGATCCGCGCACCTGGGGGTTCACCATCAAGTCGAACTTCTGATCCTTAGCCCCGACCTGCAAGTCTGTGCCCCTCGCATCAAGCCCATGATGCGAGGGGCAAATTTATTTTCGCCTGGAGGGAACTTTCTCCGAAACTCTGATCCGAAAAATCGCTTAAATCGTTTGCGGCATGAACTTAAAGTAATTTCTCTTGAGCAGATTTTAGCGTTACCCAGAAATTCACCAGTTAAGGTGAGCCTGCATAAACGGGTTCCGGCGCCTAGCCGGAGTAACCCGCCAGCAGGGTGGGATGGGTCGCGAAATCAATGGACATGAAGCATAATTTTCCGCTCGAGCCGGATACCCGCGTGGAATCCGCAAGCCCACGCGAGTGGCGGCCTGAACTGTTTGCCATCGTCGGCATCTTCGTTGCCTTGTGGGTCGCTCTGGCTGTCCATTACCTGAACGGGGGCACCGGCTGGTAATTGACAGCGATGCGCGCGAAGCGGGGTGACGGGCCAATCCGCATCCGCTAGAACGCTTCGCGAACATGCTCAGCCGTCTCTCCATCCGCAACATCGTCCTGATCGAGGCGCTTGACCTCGATTTCGCGCGTGGCCTTGGCGTCCTTACGGGCGAAACGGGCGCGGGCAAGTCCATCCTGCTTGATGCGCTTGGCCTTGTGCTGGGCAATCGGGCGGACAGCGGGCTTGTGCGCGGTGGAGAGGGCAAGGCCAGCGTAACCGCCAGCTTCGATGCTTCGGCGCTGCCCGCAGCGTTGCTGGCAACGCTTGAAGATGCGGGCGTGGAGATCGAGCCGGGAGAACCGCTCATCCTGCGCCGCCAGCTCAAGGCGGACGGTGGCTCCAAGGCGTTCCTCAACGACCAGAGCGTGGGCGTGGCGCTGCTGCGCGAACTGGCGCCCGCACTGGTGGAAATCCACGGCCAGCACGACGATCGTGGCCTTGTGAACGCGCGCGGCCACCGCGCCCTGCTTGACCGTTTCGCGGGCGGCGAGGTTGCGGGGGTGGAGGCTGCGTGGAAGGAATGGCGCAGCGCGCAGGACGCGCTCGACCTCGCGCGCGATCGGGTTGCCCGTGCGGCCGAGGATCAGGACCTGCTGCTGGCGCATTTGGCCGAACTGACCGCTCTCACCCCTGTCGAGGGGGAGGAAGATGAACTCGCCGGAGCCCGTGCAGACATGCAGAAGGGCGAAAAGCTGGCCGACGATCTTTCGGCCCTGCAACACTTGTGGACCGGCTCCGATTCCGCGCTGGCTATCCTGCGCGGTGCGGCCCGGCGGCTCGATCGTATCGCAGGTGAGCATGAATTGCTGGCCGAAGCGCTGTCGGCGCTTGACCGAGCGGTGATCGAGGCTGGAGAGGCTGAGGACAAGCTGGACAAGGCTGCAGAGGCGCTGGCGTTCGATCCGGCCGAACTCGACCGGATCGAGACGCGCCTGTTCGACTTGCGCGCAGCTGCCCGCAAGCATGGCTGCCAGGTGGACGATCTGCCCGCGAAGATGGCGGAAATGCGCGCCGCGCTCGATGATATCGAGGGTGGCAACGATCATATCGTTGAGCTGGAAAAGACGGCGCAAAAGGCTGCGCTCGTCTATCGTGAGAAGGCCGGCGCCCTGCATGATCTGCGCCGCGCGGCGGCGAAGAAGCTCGATGCGGCGGTGGCAAGCGAACTGGCGCCGCTCAAGCTGGATGCTGCCCGCTTCCAGACCTCGGTGGTGCGGATGCCTGAAGAGCGCTGGGGCGCATCAGGCATGGATGCGGTGGAATTCCTCATCAGCACCAACCCCGGATCGGACTTTGCGCCGCTCGGCAAGATCGCCAGCGGCGGCGAACTTTCGCGCTTCATCCTCGCGCTCAAGGTGGCGCTGGCCGAAGAAGGCGGCGCAGCGACGGTGATCTTCGACGAGATCGATCGCGGCGTGGGCGGCGCGGTGGCCGACGCCATCGGCGAACGCCTTTTGCGTCTTGCATCGAATGGCCAGTTGCTGGCGGTGACGCACTCTCCGCAAGTCGCCGCGCGTGGGGACCGTCACTACATGATCGCCAAGTCCAGTCAGGGCACGGTCACGCGCACCTCGGTCACCCCGTTGACAGATGCAGAGCGCAAGGAAGAGATCGCCCGCATGCTCTCCGGCGCGGAAGTGACCGACGAAGCCCGCGCGCAGGCCGATCGGCTGCTTGTACGGGCCTGACCGGCCTCTGATCTGATCTGATCTGATCGGCCACGGGTTTGATCAGCGGGGGAGTGGCATCGGCGGGCGCAACGTTGCATAGCCGCAGCCATGACCGCCGATTCCCTTAACGAAGCCGAAGCCGCCAACGAACTGATGCGGTTGGCGCGCCAGATCAATCGCGCCAACCGGCTCTATCATGCCGAAGACGCGCCCGAGATCAGTGACGCTGAATACGACGCTCTGGTAAGGCGCAATGCAGAACTGGAAGCGGCTTTTCCGCATCTGGCCCGCGCGGATTCTCCAAGCAACAAGGTCGGCCACGAAGTCGCCGCATCGCCGCTGGGCAAAGTCGCACATGAAGTGCGGATGATGAGCCTCGACAATGCCTTTACCGACGAGGAAGTGGGCGAATTCCTAGCGCGCGTGCGGCGCTTCCTGTCGCTGCCCGCCGACGAACCGCTGGTGATGACGGCAGAGGACAAGATCGACGGCCTGTCCTGCTCGCTGCGCTACGAACACGGCAGGCTGGTACGCGCAGCGACGCGCGGTGACGGGCAGGTGGGCGAAGACGTTACCGCCAACGTCGCGCATATCGCGGACATCGTGCAGGAACTGAAGGGCGAGGGTATTCCCGAGATCTTCGAAGTGCGCGGCGAGGTCTACATGGAAAAGGGCGCTTTCCTGGCGCTCAACGCCCACCTGATGGACGAGGCCCGAGAGGCCGCCGAAAGCAGGGGCGAAGCGTTCGACGACAGCAAGGTGCGCCAGTTCGCCAACCCGCGCAACGCGGCGGCCGGGTCGCTGCGCCAGAAGGATGCCGCCGTAACCGCCAAGCGTCCCTTGCGATTCTGGGCGCACGGCTGGGGCGCTGCCAGTCATGTGCCGGGCGAAAGCCAGCACGAAGTCATCCGCCGCATCGAGGCGTGGGGGCTGCCGGTTTCTCCGCAGTTCCGCCAGTGCCATTCGCTGGACGATATGCTGGCCGCCTATCGCGCCATTCGCGATGGCCGCGCTGCGCTGCCGTTCGAGATCGACGGCGTGGTCTACAAGGTGGACCGGCTCGACTGGCAGCAGCGGCTGGGCTTTGTCGCCAAGGCGCCGCGCTGGGCCATGGCGCACAAGTTCCCGGCAGAGCGGGCCGAAACGGTGCTGGAATCGATCGACATCCAGGTTGGCCGCACGGGCAAGTTGACGCCGGTGGGGCGTTTGAAGCCGGTGCTTGTGGGCGGCGTGACGGTGACCAACGTGACGCTCCACAACCGCGATGAAATTGCGCGACTGGGCGTGCGTCCGGGGGACCGGGTGGTGCTGCAGCGTGCCGGCGACGTCATCCCGCAAGTCGTCGACAACCTTTCCCGCGAGGAGCCGCGCGATCCTTATGTGTTCCCGGATCATTGCCCCGAATGCGGCTCCGAAGCCGTGGCGGCTGAGGGCGAGGTGGACGTGCGCTGCACCGGCGGCCTCATCTGCCCGGCGCAGCGGACCGAACGGCTGAAGCATTTCGTCAGCCGCGCCGCTTTAGACATCGAGGGGCTGGGCGAGAAGACCATCGATGAATTCTTCGCCAAGGGCTGGCTGGAAAGCCCGGCGGACATCTTCCGTCTGCGCAAGCGCCGTGAGGACATTCTTGCGCTTGAAGGGTGGAAGGACAAGTCTGTGGACAACCTGTTGGCTGCTGTGGAAAGCAAGCGGAGCCCCGATGCCGCACGCCTGTTGTTCGGCCTGGGTATCCGCCACGTCGGCGCGGTGACCGCGCGTGATCTGCTGAAGCGCTTCACGACCTTGCCGGAACTGCGCGCACTGGCCGAACAGGCCCACGTCAAGGATGGAGAGGAGGAAGTGAAGGCGGCCAGCGACGCCTATGCCGAACTGGTGTCCATCGACGGCGTCGGGCCGGTGGTGGTGGAAGCGCTGGGCGACTTCTTCCATGAAGAGCACAACCGTGCGGTCTGGGATGACCTGCTGAGCGAAGTCACGCCGCCGCCTTACGTGGTCGAGACGAAGGAAAGCCCGGTTTCAGGCAAGACCGTGGTGTTCACCGGCAAGCTGGAAACGATGAGCCGCGACGAAGCCAAGGCGCAGGCTGAACGGCTGGGTGCCAAGGCGGCGGGTTCCGTTTCACCCAAGACCGATCTTGTCGTTGCCGGGCCGGGCGCGGGATCGAAGCTGAAGAAGGCCGCCGAACTGGGCATCGAGGTGATCGACGAAGCCGCCTGGGCCGACATCGTCAGGGCTGCAGGATAGTGGCCGGCAGAACCGGGCGCGCCGCGTGAAGGGGAAACGCGGCGCGGCGTGGTTCAACTGTAGCGGGCCTTGCGTTCATGCACCTGGCGATAGTGCTGCACGCGCGTGGCGCGCAGCCCGGCCATGCCTTCGCGCTCGATCGAACGCTGCCATGAGGCGAGCTCCTCCAGCGTAAGGTCGTAGCGCTCGCAAGCTTCAGCGATCGTCAACAGCCCACCGTTGACGGCCGCAACCACTTCGGCCTTCCTGCGAACGACCCAACGCGATGTATTGGGCGGCGGCAGGCTGTCGATGCTCATCGGCTCGCCCAGCGGGCCGGTGATGACCGTCGGCCGGTCGTTCTTAACGTCTTCCATGGTCGGCCTCGTAAAAGTTTCTGCCAACCCCCTGTCGTTGCCAACTATCCGTATAAAACCTTAATTTGAGACGAGTGCGACTGGTTAACGCATGTTTACGATGATTTACATATTCTCGGGGAAAAGTTCCTGAAAATACAATCGATACAAGAACCAAAAGTTTACGGACCGTTAACCAGTGTTAATTACCTTCATCTTCAGCCCAGATCCAATGCGCAAGAGAGGTAAACGTGCATAGTCGCCGCAAGCAGTCGAGCCATGCTGCAGCCGTGGCACGGCATGTCACTTCAGATGGCTGTCAGTTCGTTATCGAACGGGCAGGCGTTGCGGCCGGTCAGTGCTTCAGCTTCGTTGTGGACGATTACCCGCCGGTGCGCGGAACGGTGCGGTGGGTGGTCAAAGACCGCATTGGCTTCGCGTTCGACCGTCCGATTTCACGGGACGCGCAGGCGGCGATGCTCCGCCGCAGCCGCGTGGTGCAGGGGCTGGATCTGGTTCCGGCGTAACTATTTCGGGCGGGGACCGATCAATGGCCCCGTTTGCGCATCCACAGGATCGACCAGTCCCCGTTGACCATGCGCGCGGCAAGGCGCAGGCCCGCTTTGCGGCAGGCGGCGCGTACCGCGGCTTCCTGCGTTTCCAGCAACCCGGCCAGCAGCAAATGGCCGCCGGGCACCAGCGATTTTCCGAAATCGGGCGCCAGCGATACGAGCGGCCCGGCAAGGATGTTGGCCAGGATGAGGTCGTAAGGTCCACGTGCCTCCAGCACCGGATGGGCCATGCCGTCCGCCACCGTCATCACCAGTTCGCCGCGTCGCGCGCCCATCGTTACGCCGTTGGCCTGGGCGTTGTCTTCCACCACGTTGACGCAGACCGCGTCGATATCGCTGGCCGTCGCCAGCGTGCGCGGCCAGAGCGAGAGTGCGGCGAAGGCAAGCAGGCCGGTGCCTGTACCGATATCCGCGCAGTTGCGGATGACCAGACCTTGCGCCTTCATGTGTGTCAGCATCGCCAGGCACCCGGCGGTGGTCGCGTGATGGCCTGTGCCGAACGCCTGGCTGGCAGGGATCGCGAAATCGAACACGCCGGGTTCGTCAACGGACGGGTGCTCTGGCGTGTGGACGTGGAAGCGGCCCGCGCGGATCGGTTCGAGCCCTTCCTGACTGGCGACGAGCCAGTCGGTCTCGGGCAGTTCCTCGACGATCAGTTTGGGTTTCGCGTCCGCGAACAGTGCGGTGATCGCCGCCTTGTCCGCCTTGGTCGGCTTGCGATCGAGCCAGGCTTCGAGAACCCAGTCCTCCGGCTGGTCTTCGGCGACTTCGCGCCCGGACAGGACGATCTCGTGGTCCCAGTCCCAGGCGTCTTCATGGGCGACGAGCGCCGCCTCGATGATCGGACGGGCGGCGAAGACGGTGACTTTCCAGCTCACTTTGCGCTTTCCTTGGCAAGACGCTGCGACAGACGGCCTTCAGCGGCCTTGGCATAGGCGTGGCAGGCGTTCGAATCGGCAAGCGGCTTCTGGCCCGCCAGCCGTTCCATCAGGTCGCTCTGACCCGGATGCGGGGTCAGCAGGATATCGCAGGGCAGGGCGCTCATTACGGGCAGGCCCTTGCGGATGGCGGCCACGCGCTGCGGATGATCGGTAAAGCGATACCCGTCCGAAGATATCGTGGAGGAACTGTCGGCGTAGGCGATCTTGCGACAGCCCGCGCCGGGCGCGCACGAGGTCCAGGTCCAGCTGGTCGAGCCGGGCGCATGGACGGGCGTTGCGTGCGCCGTCAGCACCAGCTTGCCGAGCGTGACGGTGTCGCCGTCCTTCAGCACCCGGTCGACGCGGACCGGAGCGATCGGATCAAGGCCGGCGAACTGCGGATCCTCCGCGCTGGATTTGCCGCTGGAGAGAGCCGCTTTCTGCGCGGGCAGGGCTGCAACTTTTGCACCCGTGGCCTGCTGCAGTGCGGCAAGTGCGCCGACATGATCGAAGTGTTCATGGCTGGCAACGATCCAGTGCACGTCCCGTGGATTGAAGCCTGCGCGCCGAATGTTGGCGAGCACCAGCGGCGCGGCGTTGGTCGTGCCCGCATCGACAAGGACATGGCCTTTGTCGCCGGTCACAAGGATGGCGGAAATCCCGCAAGTTCCGACGTACCAGGTGTTCCCGAAGATGCGGGCGGGCGGCGCCGGGGCGTCCCATGCATCCTTGCCATCGCAGGCTTTCGCCAGCGCGGCAGGCGTCACCGCGCCCCGTTCTGCGGCCCGCTCTGCGACAGGGGCTGCGACAGGGGCGGTAAAGGGAGAGGCGGCCGTCAGGGCAGCCAGCGCGATAGCCAGAGAGGTGCGACTCATGTGCGATGCTTTACGGCTCACCTGCACGATAGACCAGTCCGTCACGTGGATGTTGCGCCGCAGAACTTGCACCGTCCCGCGATTTGTCTAAGGGGGCTTGCAATAGGGCAGTTCATGACACTGCCGCAGGCAAGGGGATTCGTAAGCGCCATGGCAAATGCCGGGACCAAGAACCGTCCGCTCTCGCCGCACCTCCAGATCTGGAAGTGGGGCCCGCACATGTTCGTGTCGATCCTCCACCGCGTCACCGGTGACGGCATGGCATTCGCCGGCCTCGCCGTGCTGCTTTGGTGGTTGGGCGCGCTCGCCGGAGGCCCTGCCTCTTACGCGACGTTCACGTGGGCGATGACGACGCCGATCGGCTATCTGGTGCTCGTGGGCATCTCGTGGGCGTTCTTCAGCCATATGGCGAGCGGCATCCGCCACTTCTTCCTCGACGTCGGCGCCGGCTTCGAACTGCAGGCCAACCGCCTGTGGTCGATCCTGTGCCCGGTCCTGGGTGTCGTTCTCACCGTCGCCTTCTGGGCGCTCCTGCTGCTTCGCTGAGGGTAACGAACAATGGGTAACGGAACCTCCATCGGCCGCGTCCGCGGCCTCGGCTCGGCAAAGGGCGGCGTCCATCACTGGCTGCTGCAGCGCTTCACCGCGATCGGCAACCTGCTCTCGGTGCTGTTCCTGATCGTCTCGCTGGTGCTGCTGCCGGACTATTCCTACGGCACCATGGTCGAATGGATCGCACGTCCGGTCCCGGCCGTCGCCATGATCCTGCTGGTCGTCACGACCTTCTGGCACGCACGCCTCGGCCTGCAGGTGCTGGTCGAAGACTACCTGCATGACCACGCCAACAAGTTCGCCGCAATCGCCGCGCTGAACCTTGCCGCTTGCGGCGGGATCGCGTTCGGCGTGTTCTGCATCGTCCGCATCGCGCTGGGAGCACACGCATAATGTCCGCGCCTGCTTACAAGATCATCGACCACACCTACGACACCGTCGTCGTCGGCGCCGGCGGCTCAGGCCTGCGCGCCACGATGGGCTCGGCCGAAGCCGGCCTGAAGACCGCGTGCATTACCAAGGTGTTCCCCACCCGCTCGCACACCGTTGCGGCGCAGGGCGGCATCGCGGCCAGCCTCAAGAACAACACGCCGGACCACTGGACCTGGCACATGTACGACACCGTCAAGGGGTCGGACTGGCTGGGCGACCAGGATGCCATCGAATACATGGTGCGCGAAGCGCCCGCAGCGGTCTACGAACTGGAGCATGCCGGCGTTCCGTTCAGCCGCAACGCGGACGGCACGATCTACCAGCGCCCGTTCGGCGGTCACATGCAGAACATGGGCGAAGGTCCGCCGGTGCAGCGCACCTGCGCCGCGGCTGACCGTACCGGCCACGCCATGCTTCATGCGCTGTACCAGCAGTCGCTGAAGTACGACGCGGACTTCTTCATCGAATACTTCGCCATCGACCTCATCATGGACGGCGGCAAGTGCGTCGGCGTGATCGCGCTGTGCATGGATGACGGCACGATCCACCGCTTCCGTGCGCAGGCCGTGGTGCTGGCAACGGGCGGTTACGGCCGTTCGTACTTCACCGCGACTTCGGCCCACACCTGCACCGGCGACGGTGGCGGCATGGTGCTGCGCGCCGGCCTGCCCCTGCAGGACATGGAATTCGTGCAGTTCCACCCGACCGGCATCTACGGCGCCGGCGTTCTCATCACCGAGGGCGCACGCGGCGAGGGCGGCTACCTGACCAATTCCGAGGGCGAGCGCTTCATGGAGCGTTATGCGCCTTCGGCCAAGGATCTTGCCAGCCGTGACGTCGTCTCGCGCTCGATGGCGATGGAAATCCGCGAAGGTCGCGGCGTCGGCCCGCACAAGGACCACATCTACCTGCACCTCGATCACATCGATCCCAAGGTGCTGGCAGAACGTCTGCCGGGCATCACCGAAAGCGGCAAGATCTTCGCTGGCGTGGACCTTACCCGCCAGCCGCTGCCGGTCGTCCCGACCGTCCACTACAACATGGGCGGCATTCCGACGAACTACCACGGCGAGGTCATGACGATCGGCGCCGACGGCAACCCCGAAACGGTCGTCCCCGGTCTGTTCGCGGTCGGCGAAGCGGCCTGCGTCTCGGTCCACGGTGCGAACCGTCTGGGTTCGAACTCGCTGATCGACCTTGTCGTGTTCGGTCGCGCCACCGGCCACCGCCTCAAGGAACTGCTGGTTCCCAACGGCACGCAGGGCGAACTTCCCAAGGATTCGGCGGACCTGGCGCTTACGCGTCTGGACCACTACCGCAACGCCAACGGCTCGTCCTCGACTGCGGAAATCCGCACCGAGATGCAGCGCACCATGTCGCTTCACGCGGCGGTGTTCCGCACCGACGAACTGATGGTCGAAGGCAAGGACAAGCTTGCCGCGACGTATCAGAAGATGAACGACATCAAGGTCACCGACCGCGGCCTGATCTGGAACTCCGACCTCATCGAGACGATGGAACTGGACAACCTGATCTCGCAGGCCACCGTGACCCTGCATGGCGCGCAGAACCGCAAGGAAAGCCGCGGCGCCCACGCGCACGAGGATTTCCCGAACCGCGACGACGCCAACTGGATGAAGCACACCGCCACCTGGTTCAACGGCTGGGGCGGCAAGGGCGGCGAAGTCCGCATCGACTATCGCCCGGTCCACGAATACACCCTCACCGACGACGTCGAGTACATCAAGCCCAAGGCTCGCGTGTACTGAGGACGATCTTCGGCCAAGGCTGAAAAACGAGAGGGAGGCGGCGCAGCGGCAAGGCTGCGCCGCCTTTTTCTATTTCTCCGCCGGGCGGTGCAGGGCGGAACCGTGCGCCATTCGGTGCATTGCTGGAGGCGAAAGGAACCTTCATGCAACGGCCTGACATCGACCCCCTGCTCGAACCCAATGTTGAGCGTGATCCCTTGGTGAAAGAGATGAAGCGCGCCCCCGGCAGCACCTGGGGCTGGGTGATGGGATATGGCGTGCTGCTGGTGCTGGCGGCGCTGATCGTACTGCTCAATCCGCTGGTGGCGGGCGTGGCGACCGGGCTGATCCTTGGCGTCATTTTGATCGTTGCCGGCGTTGCCGCACTGGCGGCAGGCTGGACTTCGCTTTCCAGCCGGGCGCGCTGGACGGAAATCCTGTTGGGTGTGATTGCGTTGTTCGCGGGTATCTTCGCCGTAGCCGACCCTGTTGCGGGCGCACTTTCGCTGGTCATCGCCATCGGCTTCTGGCTGCTTGTATCGGGCGTGCTTCAGGTCGTGTTCGCGCTTAAGGCGCACCATGACAAGGGCTGGAGACTGCTGTTGGGCGCGCTTGACGTGGTGCTCGGCCTGGTGCTGCTGTTCGCCAGCCCCGCAACCGGCCTTGCATTCCTGGCGATCATTGTCGCGATCAGCCTTACGGTTCGCGCCGTATTCCTCATTCAACTGGCGCTGCTGCTTAAGCGGAGCTGAACCGCCATTCACCTGCCGTTCATGTTTACAAGCGTAGTCGATTACGCATGTAGACGATGGAGGGAAGGGTGTCGGAGTCTCCCGAACGGCCGGATCGTATCTCCGCAGAGATCACCGGAGCCGAACATGCCGTCATGGAGGCGCTGTGGCAGCGTTCGCCGCTGACCGCGCAGGAAGTCTGCGAAGAAGTCTGTGGCCCGCGCGGGTGGAGCCTGGCGACGGTGAAGACGCTGCTTTCGCGCCTTGTCGCCAAGCAGGCGGTAGAGACCGAGCCTGACGGCAAGCGCTTCCTCTATTCACCGCGGATCGAGCGCACCGCCTATGTAGGCGCCGAAAGCCGCCGCCTTGTCGATCGCCTGTTCGGCGGCCGTGCGGCGCCGCTTTTCGCGCATCTGGCGCAGAGCGAACAACTTACCCAGGATGACATTGCCGAGATCGAAGCGCTTCTGAAGGAGCTGAAGTCATGATCGAATGGCTTACCGATACGCTGGTCGCCACCGGCGCGCTGATGGCGCTTGTGCTGCTGGTCCGTCGCCCGGTTGCGCGCTGGTTCGGACCGGCGGCGGCTTATGCGCTTTGGGCTTTACCGATGATCCGGCTGGTGTTGCCTCCGCTTGCGTTACCCAGCTTCATGGCGCACGGTTTTCTGACGAACCTGCGTGTCGGGGTGGAGCCGGTGACGGCATCGGCTGCCGGAACGCAGGCAACTGTCCCGGCAGAGGCTCTGGCGGTCGTCCCGTTCGTGGATGCGGCGGGTGCGCCGTCAGTGGCTGCAGCGGAACCTGGCTTGCTGGCGCAAGTGCCGTGGGCGAGCGTGGCGCTGGCGATATGGCTTGGCGGCGCGGCCCTGTTCCTTGTCTGGCGCACGGTGACGTACCGCTGGATGCGGCGCGACCTGCTGGATGGTGCGCGGGTGGTGGCCCGCTCGTCCACCGTGCGCATTGTCGAGACGCCTGCGATCACAGCGCCGCTGGCTTTCGGCGTGTTCGACAAGGTCGTTGCGCTGCCGCAAGGCTTTCTGGCCGAGGCGGACTCCGAAACCTCCGACTTCGCCATCGCGCACGAGATGGAGCATCACGCGGGCAGCGACCTGCTGGCGCTGATCGCGATGCAGCCGCTGTTCGCGCTGCATTGGTTCAACCCCATCGGCTGGGCGGGGTGGCGCGCGGTCAGGGCGGATCAGGAGGCATTCTGCGATGCTCGTGTCATGGCGGGGCGCAGCCGGGCGGAACGGGCGCGCTACGGCCGCCTGATCGCGTCGATGGCTGGAGGCACCCGGCTTGGTCTTGCAGCGCCGATGGCGGGGCCGCTTTCGGGTGAGAAGCCGATCATTCAGCGCCTGAAGGCGCTGGCAGCTGCCGACGTCAGCCCCACGCGCCGCGTACTGGGTCGCAGCCTGTTCGCGCTGGCTATCGTGGCGGTGCCGGCCACGGCTACGGTCAGCTATGCCGCGATGGATGAGGCCGGGATCGATGAGGCCGGGATCGATCCGGTGGCGGGATCGACCTCTGCGCCCCGGACTGCTGCCGTGAGCCATCCGGCCATGCTGACCGCGCCGCAGGCTCCCGTGCCACCTGCTGCACCGCAGGCGCTTGCAGAGGCGGATCTGCCTGTTCCACCCGAGGCACCGGAATTTCCGGAACTGCCGGACATGGATGCGGAGCAGGGCGTGGTGCCGCCGATTGCTGCCGTGCCGCCGGTTCCGCCGCTACCTCCGGTGCCGCCCGTACCGCCGGTGCGTTTCACCGATCGGGATGCCATGACGCGCGAGCAGGCCCGGCAACTGCACGATGCGCAGCGGACGGCGGCCGTGGCACAGCGCCGAGCGGCAGAGGCACAGCGTCAGGCACAGCGCCAGGCTGCCGCGGCGCAGGCCCGCGCTCCGCAGGTCAGCGAGACGGTGTCCGCAGACGGCAAGCGCCGGACCATCAGCATGGTGCACCGCGACGGTTCGCGCACGAGCATGCGGACCATGGTGCTGGATTCCGATTGCCCGGCAGCCAGCCGCCGCCGCGAGGTTCGGGGCGAGGGGAGCGGTGCAAGCGCGTCGGTGGTCATCTGCACCGGCGAGCCCGAGGCGGCGAAGCTGGCGGCGGTCAACGCCTTGCGCAGCGTTCGCGCCACATTCGCGGCCGACCGGGCTCTTGACGCCAAGGTTCGTGCCGAGATCCTTGCAGGGCTTGATGGCGAGATCGCCGATGCGCACCGCGAGATGAATGCCAACTGACGTAGAGTAGCATCGGAAGCGGGGCTGCGGCGGGGTCGCGGCCCCGCTTCCTTATGCGGGGCGCAGACTGGCCGACGTGATGTGCCAGCCTTGCGACACGCCCATGCCACGGTTGATCTGCCGCAGCGCATAACTGCCGACGAAGCGCTGACGCTTGCCGTTGTCGAGTTCGGCATCGACCGTGACCGGCACCGTTACATAAAGCGAACCTGCGCCGCCTTCGACGTCGGAAACCTTGCCGATGTCCACGTGTACGCGGCGGGTATGGGCATAGCCCTCGGTAAACGCCTGAAGGGTCTGGCCGCTGGAGCCTCCGTCCGGTCCCCATAGTGCCCATGCAGAGGGGAAATCGCGTTCGTTGATCGCGGCGTAATAGCGTTCGACCATGTCGGCTGCTGCGGGGCGACCGACGGGGTCGATGCCGCCGCAATCGGGCGTTTTCACCGCATCTTCGCCCAGGATGGCGCATCCGCGCGCGATCTCGTTGCGGATCATCGCGCAGGAATTGACGGCGTTGCACGGCGGCCGCGTAGCCGGGGACACGACCAGGCATTGCTGCACCAGCTTGTCCGCCTGCGCCTTTCCGATCTCGGACGAGCAGGAGACAGGCTGCATGTCGGTGGCGGCGGAAGGTATCTGCGGATCAAGCGAGGGAGGCTTCACCGAGGCGGCTGTGTCTGAAGCCGCAGCACTTGAAGAGGGCGCCTGATCCTGCGTTTCGCTGCCGGGGCTTGGCGCAGGGGCTTTGCTGCAGGCGGACAGGGCCAGCACCGTGGCGCCAAGCAGCGGCAGCAGGCGCAGGGATTGCCCGATCTGGCGGGTGCTCAATGTCCGGGTCATTCCTTGGGGGCGGGTTGCCGCGCGTCAGGTTCGGATTTGAACGCAAGATCCTTGCCGGAGTCCTTCTTGCCCTTGTCCGACTTTTCCTTGGCGTCCTTGGCCTTCAACTGTTCAAGATGCGCCTGCACGACACTGGCCGGGGCGGGGGAAGCGGGGTACCGGCAGCCCTTGGCCGCGCCCATGCCCTTGAGGAAGCCGCGCCGGGTCAGGCCCGCCTGAATCGCCGCATTCACCTTGCGGTCCTGCGCGTTGGCACCCGATACTTCGCGGATCAGGCCGCGAAACGGGATGAACGATGCAACCACCCACTTGCCGACGCGGCCTGCATTGATGCGATCGCGTTCTTCGGCGGGAAGATCGATGTCTGGCCCGAGAACTTCATCGAGTTCCTGAATGGCGCCCGCGATCTGCCGACACTTGGTAAGCCCGTTCAGCGCGTAAGGCTGCGTCGTCGCCTTGACCAGCAGGGGGGGGATTTCGCCGTCCCTGCCGACGTTGAGGTCATTGATAGGGGTTTTCGCAACGTCGACCGCATCGGGATCGCGTGACGTGATGGGCTTGTCGTCCTGACGTGCCAGTGCCGGACCCGTGACCGTGCTGATGGTAAGGCCCGCAATAACCGCCGCACCGAGCCATTTGCGTTTCATCACCCTGTTCTCCAGTTTCAGGTGCAAGCGCAGCATCCGCCAGGGAGCGCTTGCCCTGTAATGTCATCCTGTTGAAGAGAACGTGTCACATGCATCCTCGTTCCCGGTGTCCAGCCCACGCTTGAGCCACCGCATGCGTTCCGCGCTGGAGCCGTGCGTGAAGCTTTCGGGCGTAACGGCCTGACCGGCATTCTTCATCAGGGTGTCATCGCCGATCGCGCTGGCGGCGGTCAGTCCTTCCTCCATATCGCCCGGCTCGATCAGGTCGCGATGCTTGCCTGCCCAGACGCCGGCATAGCAATCCGCCTGCAATTCCATCCGCACCTGCAGCGCGTTTTCCTGCGACGGGTTCTGCTGCTGCGCCTGGCGGACCTGCCGGTCCAGCCCCGTAAGGTGCTGGACATGATGGCCGTATTCATGAGCGATCACGTAATAGCGCGCGAAGTCACCCCTTGCGCCCAGTTGCTTGTCCATCTGGTCATAGAAGCTGACGTCGATGTAGATGCCCTGATCGGCGGGGCAGTAGAACGGCCCCATCGCGCTTTGTGCCGCGCCGCAGCCACTGCGGGTGCCTCCGGTATAGAAGGTAAGGGTGGGCTGCTCGAACGGGATGTTCGCTTTCTGGAAAAGCGGTTGCCATGTGCTGTTGAGCGAGGACAGCGCGTTGCACGCCTCACGCGAATAAGGTGTGCGTGAGCAGATTTCGCCCGTGCTGCGCGATCCGGCCGCCGGTTCCTGCGGAGTGGCGGGGCTTTGCTGCTGCACGTTTTCGATCGTGCCCAGCATCTGTCCGGGGTCCACGCCGAAAACGAGCGCGCCGATCAGTACGATGACAAGCGTTCCGCAGCCCAGCTTTCCGCCGCCGATCGGAAAGCCGCCGCCACGGCCGCCTTCGGTCACCTTGATATTGTCGGGGTCAAAGTCATCCAGCCGCATCGGTGTTCCTGTCACTTTTTTCAGTCTAGCTAGACCTGTCCTTGCGGGCAGATCAATTCGCAAAAGCCATGGCTGTTCCTTTCGGATACGCAGGGCCACGGGTGTTGCGCGCGCGCGTCAACTTGGGGCCTCCTGGTAAAAAATGCTTCCTGAAGACAAGGATGGAGCAAATTTTGCAACCGCGCCCGGATTTGTGCCTTATAGGTGGGGGCGACATGAAGGCGGGCATTCGGGCAGTGGGACTTACAGCGCGGAAACGTGCGTGGAGAACGGCGGCGTTCTTTGCGCTTTTCGCTGTCGCACCTTCCTGCGTCGTCATCGGCGCAAGCATAAGCCGCGCCGACCGCGAGATAGAGGATCGGCTGCGCGCGCACATCCAGATCCTTGCCAGCGATGATTTCGACGGTCGTGAACCCGGCACCGATGGCGAGGCGAAGACCCTGCGCTATCTGGCGAAGCAGTGGTTCGACATCGGCCTTGTCTCGGGCACCAACGATCCGGGCAACGAATGGTTTGCACCTGTGACGGTCATTGCGCACGAACCGTCGAACGGCTCGGCGCGGTTCCTGCGCAAAGGCTACCGCGCCTCCATCGCGCCCAGCGATGTGCTGGTCTTCACGTCCGGCAAGCGTGCGCTTGTGCGCAATGCGCCGCTGCTGTTCGTTGGCCGTGCGCGCAGCCAGGACTTCACGCGCAACGAACTGGCAGGCCGTATTGCCGTCGTTCTCGACGGGAATACGCCCGACAGTGCACGGCAAAACGAACTGCTCTCGATGGGGGCATCGGCGGTCCTGACCGTTCTGGATGGCGAACGTACCATCGATCAGGTCGCGGCGCGGCGCAGGCGTTCGGGCTATGCCCTCTCGGACGAGGCGGTCGGCGGCGATCTGGAGGCGTTCATCGGCCGTGCTACCATGGAAACATTGCTAAAGGGCACTGCCCATACGTTCGACGAACTGGAGCAGGTGGCAGGCAAGGACGATTTCGCGCCGGTCGTGCTGGATGTAACGGCCTCGCTGGAAGCCAGCACCGACGAAACCACGATCCGCACACACAATCTGATCGGCAAGCTGCCCGGCCGCAACAAGCAGGCGGGGGCTGTGCTGTTCGTGGCGCACTGGGACCATTTCGGCGAATGCGGCGAACCTCCGGCCGAAGACGTCATCTGCAACGGCGCGGTCGACAACGCCAGCGGTGTTGCCGCGCTTACGGAAGTGGCGCGGCGCCTTGCGCGCAACCCGCAGATGGACCGCGACGTCTATTTCCTTGCCACCACGGCCGAGGAGCTTGGCTTGCTGGGCGCCCATGCCTTTGCCGACAATCCGCCGCTGCCGCTGGAAAAGATCGTTGCGGCCTTCAACATCGATTCGGTGGCTATCGCCCCGCGCAAGACGCCTTTCGCCATTGTCGGCAGGGGCATGACCGCGCTGGACAAGGACATCGCCAAAGTCGCCAAGGCCGAAGGCTTCCGGCTGCGCGATAACGACGACGCCAACGAATACATGAAGCGGCAGGACGGCTGGGCCTTGCTGCAGCACGACATTCCCGCCGTCATGGTGACGACCGCCTATGGTGACATGGAGCGGATGCGCAGCTTCTTCGATGGCGACTATCACCGGCCAAGCGACGACCTTTCCCACCCGATCGAACTGGGCGGGGCCAGCGATGACGTGAAGATGCTGACCGCGCTGGGGCGCTGGTTCGCCGATACGCGCAAGGTGCCGGTCGTGGCGCCGACAGGGCGCGCGGCGGCTACGACGAAGAAGTAGCGCGGCGCCGGAACCACCACGCGCAACCGGACCCGCGAAAAACATGGGATTCGCCCCCTAGCCCTAGCCGCTGCCTTTGATTACATGGGCCGCCACGATTCTCCCCCCTCTCGGGTATTTGGCGAAGGCATTGGTGGCGCATATGGATATCCAGCTCGGACTCACTTTCGACGACGTACTCCTGCGTCCCGCCAAGTCCGATATCGTGCCGACCCAGGCCGACACGCGCTCCATGCTGACCCGCACCATCGGGCTGAACATCCCCGTCATCTCGTCGGCCATGGACACCGTTACCGAGGCCGACATGGCCATCGTCATGGCGCAGATGGGCGGCATCGGCGTGCTGCACCGCAACCTGTCGATCGAGGAACAGGTGGCTGCGGTCCGTCAGGTCAAGCGCTTTGAAAGCGGCATGGTCGTCAACCCGATCACCATCAGCCCCGAAGCCACGCTGGGCGAAGCACAGGCGATCATGACCGCCAACCGTATCAGCGGCATCCCGGTGGTCGAAGCTTCAGGCAAGCTGGTCGGCATCCTCACCAACCGCGATGTGCGCTTTGCAGACAATGCAGCGCAGCCGGTGCGTGAACTGATGACGCATGAAAACCTTGCCACCGTGAAGGTCGGCGTAGGGCAAGACGAAGCGCGCCGCCTGCTGCACGCCCGCCGCATCGAAAAGCTGCTGGTCGTGGATGACGCGTTCAAGTGCGTGGGCCTGATCACGGTCAAGGACATCGAAAAGGCCGTCCTGTTCCCCGAAGCCACCAAGGACGAGGCGGGCCGCCTGCGCGTTGCCGCGGCCACCACCGTGGGCGACAAGGGCTTCGCCCGCACCGAAGCGCTGCTGGCGGCCGAATGCGACGTGGTCGTCATCGATACCGCGCACGGCCACAACAAGGACGTGGCGCTGGCGGTTGAACGCGTAAAGAAGCTGTCGAATTCCGCACAGGTCATCGCCGGCAACATCGCCACTGCCGAAGCAGCCAAGGCGCTGATCGATGCGGGTGCAGACTGCGTGAAGGTGGGCATCGGGCCGGGCTCGATCTGCACCACTCGTATCGTTGCGGGCGTTGGCGTGCCGCAGCTCACCGCCGTCATGGAAGCTGCAGAGGAAGCCGACAAGGCGGGCGTGCCCGTCATCGCCGACGGTGGCCTGCGCACTTCGGGCGATGCCGCCAAGGCACTTGCCGCCGGTGCGTCCACCATCATGGTCGGCTCGATGCTGGCCGGCACCGAGGAAGCGCCGGGCGAAACGTTCCTGTATCAGGGCCGCGCCTACAAGTCGTACCGCGGCATGGGCTCGGTCGGCGCGATGGGCCGTGGTTCGGCGGACCGTTACTTCCAGGGTGACATCAAGGACCAGATGAAGCTGGTTCCCGAAGGCATCGAAGGCCAGGTCGCCTACAAGGGCCCGGCCAAGGACGTCATCCACCAGCTGGTCGGCGGCATCAAGGCGGCCATGGGCTATACCGGATCGGCCACGATCGATGCGCTGCGCAAGAACTCGAAGTTCATCCGCATCACCAATGCCGGCCTTCGCGAAAGCCACGTCCATGACGTGACGATCACGCGCGAAGCACCGAACTACCCGACCCGCTAAGGACGCGGCGGCGCGCGCAGTGACGGAGCAATGACCCCCGCCGCGCGCGTTCAGGCCGCGATCGACGTGCTCGACCTCGTGATCGAGGCAGCACGATCGAATGGTGCGCCTGCCGACCGTCTCATCTCCGAATGGTTCCGCGTCCGCCGCTGGGCGGGCAGCGGCGATCGCCGCGCGGTGCGAGAACTGGCCTACCGCGCGATTCGTGCCTGCGGGGAAATCCCCGCGACCGGCCGGGCGGCCATGCTGCGCGTGGCGCAGGGCGATCCGCAGCTTGCCGCGCTGTTCGACGGTTCGCGCCACGCGCCCGCGCCGATCGAGCCGGGCGAGGCGGTGGCCGCTGCCGGTGTCGCGCCGGAATGGCTGATGCGGCGGCTTGCAGATAGCGGTGTGGAGCGTCCGGAAGCGCTGCTTGACCGTGCGCCGCTGGACATTCGCGTCAACACGCTGAAGTCCGGCATCCTCGATTTGCCCGAAGGAGCCGAGAAAGGCGTGGCGCCGCATGGCTGGCGCTATCCCCCCGAAACCAGGATCGAACAGTCGCGCGCCTACCTTGATGGCGTGATCGAGGTGCAGGACGCCGGATCGCAGCTTACGTGCGACGTCGTGGCAGCACGGCCGGGCGAGACGGTAATCGATCTGTGCGCCGGGGCGGGGGGCAAGACCCTTGCGCTGGCCGCCGCGATGGAGAACGTCGGGCGACTGGTTGCCTGCGATGCAGACCGCGCCCGCCTTCAGCGCCTGCCTCCCCGGGCCGAGCGCGCCGGGGCGACCTGCATCGAGACCCTGCTGCTTGATGCCAACCGCGAGATGCAGGCCCTTGAGCCTTTGGTCGGGGCGGCCGATGCGGTGCTGGTCGATGCGCCGTGCTCTGGCACCGGCACATGGCGCCGCAATCCCGAAGCGCGCTGGCGGCTGACCGACAAGCAGCTTGAACGCTACGTTGCCATCCAGGCGCGCCTGCTCGACGTGGCGGCAACGCTGGTGACGCAGGGCGGACGGCTGATCTTCGTGACATGTTCGCTGCTTGATGCCGAAGGCGCGGATCAGGCCGCGGGCTTCCTTGCCCGTCATCCCGACTGGCGCGCCGAACTGCCCGCACTGCCTGCCGGAACGCCGCGCGGGGCAGGGCTGCGCCTTTCCCCCTCCACCGACGAAACCGACGGCTTTTTCGTCGCGCGCTTCGTCAGGCTGTGATAGCGTCACGGTCATGATGAGGACGAAGACCTCGGCCAAGGACCTGCTGATGCGTTATACGCCTGTTGCTGTTGCTCTTTCCCTGCTAGCCGCCACGTCCTCCAGCGTCCTTCTTTCACAGCCGCCCGAACAGCTTGATCCGCGTGCCGGCATGCTTCTGTCGGAAGGCCGCGCGGCCGCTGCTGCCGGAAACCTCGACGGTGCGATCGATGCCTATGAATCCGCGCTGACGGTGGAACCGGGCAGCGTCACCGTGCTGCTGGCGCTGGCGGATGCCACGCGCCGTCAGGGCATGCAGGGCAAGGCGCTGCATTATTACCGCGTCGCGCTTGTCAACGATCCGCGCAATGTCGCTGCGCTGGCGGGCGAAGGCGTCGCCCTTGCCGAAAAGGGCGCAACGGAGAAGGCCAACCGCAATCTTGCCCGCCTGCAGACGCTGTGTGGCAAGGATTGCGCAGAGGCGCAGGGCCTTGCCGCAGCCATCGCCAAGGGGCCGGCTCCGCGCATGGTCGGGGCCGATGCCGTAACGCCCAAGCCCTCAGTCTCAGAGAACTGAGGGCCTCAGGCCCGGTTGGGACGGTGAGGCCGAAGCCTCAGATCAGTGCCTTGAATTCTTCCAGAACAGCACGATAGACGCGCTTCTTGAAAGGTACGATGAGGTCGGGCAGCAGCGCGGCCTCAATCCATTTCCAGTCGCAGAACTCCGCAGGCTGGTGCGCGTTCAGGTCGATATCCTCGTCGCGCCCCTCGAAGCGGGCGAGGAACCAGTGCTGGCGCTGGCCGCGATACTTGCCCTTCCACAGCTTGCCCAGCAGTTCGGCGGGAAGATCGTAGAGCAGTTCCTCACGCGTTTGCGACAGCAGTTGCACATGATCGGCGGTCACGCCGGTTTCCTCATGCAGTTCGCGCAGCGCGGCTTCCTTCAGGTCTTCGCCGTCATCGACGCCGCCTTGCGGCATCTGCCACCAGTCGCCTTCGCGCGTGTCGATCCGCTTGCCGACGAAAACCTTGCCGTCGGCGTTGACCAGCATGACACCCACGCAGGGACGATAGGGCAGGGACGAAAAGTCGTTCATTGAGGCACGCGTATCCGAATTGAAGGGGATGGGCTCTTTACGCGATTCGGCAGGGAATGCACTGGCGTATGCTCCATTCCATCAGGATGGCCGAACCGCTCGCGCTTGACTAGCCCGCATTGAGGTTCACACTCTTCCCATGGTGACAAACGCGAAGTTTGTTCGCTCAACAGAAAACTAATTTGTCATTGGGAACCTGAGTCCGCAGTCTTCGGCTCGAAAAACCGGCGCGGACCGGCAGCAGAGGATAGACCATGGCGACACTGGCTGGAGAGCATGGAACCGACGCGTCCGCGGGGGACGCACCCGGCGTGGAGGCCGTGGTTGTCCGTTTCGCCGGGGACTCCGGCGATGGGATGCAACTGACCGGCGGCCAGTTCACCCTGTCGACCGCGCTGGCTGGCAACGACCTTGCGACCTTCCCGGACTTTCCGGCCGAAATCCGCGCGCCGCAGGGGACGCTCTTCGGTGTTTCGGCGTTCCAGATCAACTTCGGCTCGCAAGAGATCACCACTGCGGGCGATGCGCCAGACGTGCTGGTGGCGATGAACCCGGCTGCGCTGAAGGTGAACGTCGGCGCACTCAAGCCGGGGGGGCTGGTGATCGCCGACGCCGGAGAATTCGACAGGCGCAATCTGGACAGGGCGAAGTACGCGCAAAACCCGCTGGAGGATGGCAGTCTGGCGCAGTGGGATGTGCTGGCGTTCGATATCTCCGCGCTGACACTGGAAGCGGTGAAGCCTTTCGGCCTTGGCAACAAGGAGGCGCTGCGGTGCAAGAACATGTGGACGCTGGGGCTGGCGCTCTGGATGTTCGACAGGGACCGCAAACCGCTGGTGGACTGGCTGCGCGCCAAGTTTGCGGCGGCGCCGGTGCTGGCTGAGGCGAACATCGCCGCGCTCAACGCCGGGCACGCCTATGGCGAGACGGCGGAACTGTCAGGCCCGCTGCGCAAGCTGCACATCGATCCTGTGCCTGCCGAGCCCGGTCTCTATCGCACGGTTACGGGGGCAGAGGCGATTGCGCTGGGGCTTGTCGCCGGAGCGCAGCTGGCGGGGCTGGAGATGTTCTTCGGCGGCTATCCGATCACGCCCGCCTCCGCCGTTCTGCATCATCTTGTGAAGATGAAGGAGTTCGGCGTCACCACCTTCCAGGCAGAGGACGAGATCGCGGCGGTCTGCGCGGCGATCGGCGCGTCCTATGCGGGGCAGCTGGGCGTCACCTCATCGTCGGGGCCGGGCATCGCGCTCAAGGGAGAGGCGATGGGGCTGGCGATCATGACCGAACTGCCGCTGGTGGTCGTCAATTCGCAGCGGGGAGGGCCGTCTACCGGACTGCCGACAAAGACCGAGCAGTCGGATCTCTATCAGGCGGTCTATGGGCGTAATGGCGATGCGCCGCTGCCGGTGATCGCGGCGCGCTCCCCTGCGGATGCGTTCGAATGCGCTGTCGAAGCCTGCCGCATCGCCACGCAGTTCATGACGCCCGTGATCCTTTTGACCGATGGTTACATCGCCAATGCGTCAGAGCCGTGGAAGGTGCCCGATCCCGGCAGTTTCACGCCGTTCCCGGTGGAGTTCATGACGGGGAACAACAACCCGGAAGGCAAGCCGCTGCCCTTCCGGCGCGACGCGCGCGGGGTGCGACCGTGGATCAGGCCGGGCACGCCGGGGCTTATGCACCGCATCGGCGGGATCGAGAAGGCGATCGACACCGGCAACATCGATTACGCGCCTGACGTCCATCAGGCCCAGACCGATGCACGCAGGGCGAAAGTGGATGCCGTCGCAGGTGCGGTGCCACCGCAGGACGTGGCGTTGGGAGAGGCGTCGGGCCGGCTGGCCGTAATCGGCTGGGGGTCCACCTTCGGGCCGATCCATCAGGCGGTGCGTCGGGCCCGGCGCAAGGGGCTGGACGTCAGCCACATCCATGTCCGTCACGTCTGGCCACTGCCGCACAACCTTGGCGAGCTGCTGGCGGGGTTCGATCGGGTGATGGTGCCGGAGATGAACACCGGACAGTTCAAGACGCTGCTGCGCGATCGCTTCCTGATCGATGCAGTGCCGCTGTCCAAGACCAGCGGCCAGCCCTTCGCCATTGCCGAGGTTGAGACCGCCATCGCCCGCTTCTTCGATGATATTCCCGATAACGAGGGCGGAGAGGTGCCCGTCGGCGATACCCAGCTTCCAGCCCCGGAAATCGAGCAACCATAATCGTTTAGGCATAATCGGTTAGGATGGAGACTTCATCATGAATGACATGACGCCGATCCAGACCACATTGAAGGACTGGGAAACCGATCAGGAAGTGCGCTGGTGCCCCGGTTGCGGCGACTATGCGATCCTCAAGGCGGTGCAACGCACGCTGCCGATGGTCGGCGCTGATCCCAGGAACACCGTGTTCGTGTCCGGCATCGGCTGTTCCAGCCGCTTTCCCTATTATGTCGAGAGCTATGGGTTCCACACTATCCATGGCCGTGCACCGGCCTTTGCCACCGGGATCAAGCTGGCCAATCCGGAACTGGACGTCTGGATCGTGACGGGCGACGGGGATGGCATGTCGATCGGCGGCAACCACACCATGCATGTCCTGCGGCGCAATCTGGACTGCCAGATCCTGCTGTTCAACAACGAGATCTACGGCCTGACCAAAGGGCAATATTCGCCGACCAGCCGGGTCGGGACGCCATCGCCGACATCGCCCATCGGTTCGGTGGACCGCCCCGCCAGTCCCTGCGCCTTCGCGCTGGGCGCGGGCGCGCGTTTCGTGGCGCGCGGTTATGACGTATCGAAGGATCTGCCCGAAGTGCTCAAGGCCGCCTATGCCCACAAGGGCGCGGCCTTCGTGGAGATCTTCCAGAACTGCATCGTCTATAACAAGGATCGCTTCGACGACTTCACCGCCAAGGCCGTGTCAGCGGATATGCAGATCATGTGCAGGGATGGAGAGCCTTTGCTTTTTTGCAAGGAAAGCAAAGGACTGTCGCTTGATCTTGATACTCTTTCCCTGAAAGTCGTCGACGTGGCAGACGGCGACTGGCAGGGCGCCGGAGTGGCGGTCCATGACGTGCGCAACCGTAGCCTTGCGCATATGCTGGTGGAGATGCCCTTCGGGGCCTTTCCGATGGCGCTGGGGGTGATCCATAATGACCCCGCGCCGACTTTCGAAAGTGCGGTCGTTGCGGAACGGGCGAGCCTGACGGCGGGCAAATCCGCCGACTTGTCCAGGCTGCTGAGCAAGGGGCAGACCTGGACGGTCAGCTGACGGCTTGCAATGCTGCATCGCAAACCCGATAAAGTCTGCGATGCAAACTACTGTCTATCATGGATAACCTGACGCACAGCCTGGTCGGCTGGGTGCTTGCCGAAACCGGGCTCAAACGCAGGACGCGTAAAGGGCTGGCTGCCTGCGTGCTGGCGGCCAACATGCCGGATATCGACGTGTTCTTCGGCTGGGCGCCCTGGGCACCGCTCGCCATGCACCGTGGTTTCACGCACGGCCTTGTCGGTGGCGTCCTGCTGATGCCGCCGGTGCTGGCGGGGCTGCTCTGGCTGCTGGATCGCTGGCAGGCATCGCGCGGGGCAACTTTCGGTAGCGGGCTGCCGATGCGGTTCGGGTGGCTGCTGGCGTTGTGCTATCTGGGCGCGCTGACCCATCCGCTGCTTGATCTTCAGAATGTCTACGCGGTCCAGCTGCTGTCCCCGTCCAGCGGCCGCTGGTTCCATACGGATGGCTTGTTCATCGTATCGCCCTGGCTGCTGGCGATCATGGGTCTGGGCCTGTGGCTGGCGCGCCGGTGGAGATCGACCAGACCTGCCATTGCCGCGCTGGCGGGCGTGGTAGGCTTCATCGCGATCAACATCGGTATTTCCGCAGCGGCATGGGATGCGCCGCTTCAGACGGACCCGGCTTTCGCCCCCGACCGCATCTTCGCTTCACCCGAGCCCCTGCTGTTTTGGCGGCGTGACATGATCTGGCGGCAGGCGGGACGCATATCCTATGGTCGCTACGACCCCTTCCGCCATGGTGGGAGGCTGGTTTCCGCAGATCCGCCGGTGCCGGACAACATGGCCGACCCGCTGGTGCGCAAGGCGGCCGTCGCAACGCCCGAGGCGATCAAGTTCCTGGCGTGGTCGCAACTGCCGATGGCGCGGATAGAACGCAAGGGGTGCGGGGCGGTCGTGACTTTCGGCGATGCCCGGTTCACAGGGCCGCGCCTCAGCCGGAATTTCAACGTATCGGTGAAGGTTCCGGGCGACTGTCCGGCACGCTGACGGCTTCGGCTGCGATTTCGGCGGGGCGCTGGAACAGGGCGCAGGCAAGGAACGCCCAGCCCGCGCCGCCCAGCCACCCGGCAAGCGTATCGCTGGGCCAGTGGACGCCCAGCCACACCCGGCTCCACGCGATGGCAAGGCTGGCAATGATCGCTGCGCCCAGCAAGGTGCGCCGCACTGAGGGCCGTGCGCTCATCGCCGCGAAGGCAAGGGCAGCCGCGATATAGACCACGGCCGCGTTGAAGCTGTGGCCGCTGGGGAAACTGTTGCCGCCAGCTTCGGTGAGATGGGGGACGATGCCGGGGCGGGGGCGTCCGACAAGCGCCTTGAGGGCGCTGTTGACCAGCCAGCCGCTCATCACGGTCAGGATCAGGAGCATCGCCTCGCGCCGCAATCGCAGGAACAGCAGGGCCGTGACCGCGCCGAGTGCGAAGAGGTTACGCAGCAGCACACCGCCCAGCGCGGTCACGTCGCGCACGGCCTCCAGCAGCTTGACCGGGCCGATCGGACGCAAGGTATCGTCACGCCAGAACAGCAGGCCGGTGCGGTCCATCGTTTCGGCATGTCCGGAATGGACGGCCAGCGCAATCGCAGCGACACCCAGCCAGCACAGCGTTGCAGCCAGGATCAGGCTTTTACGGTCAGGCGCCCGGTGTATGGAATTTCGCATCGAAAGCGTCATCTCCTCAGGGAACGCCGGTTAACGAAGGACGTTGCCCCGCTCATGAGTTCTCCCGTCATTGTCTGGTTGCGGCGCGACCTGCGCCTTTCCGATCAACCTGCCATCGCCGAAGCCGCGCGCAAGGGCCCGGTGATCCCTGTCTACATTCTGGATGACGAAACCCCCAGGCATCGCGCCATGGGGGCGGCTTCACGCTGGTGGCTGCATCATTCGCTCGACAAGCTGGGCGCGGCCCTGAATGACAAGGGTTCGCGTCTGATCCTGCGGCGGGGACGGGCCGACGAAGTCCTTGCCCAGCTGGCCGAAGAGACCGGCGCGCAGGAGGTCCACGCCCTGCACCACTACGAGCCGTGGTGGCGCAATGCCGAGAAGGCGGTCGGAAAGACGCTGACGCTGTGTCTCCATCATGGCAACTACCTTGCGCCGCCGGGTTCGGTGACGACGGGTTCTGGCGGGCTATACAAGATCTATACGCCGTTCTGGCGTGCGCTGCGCGAAAGGATGCCGCCCCATGAGCCCGAGCGGCGGCCGCAGAAGATTGCGGCGCCCGCGCGGTGGCCTGCGTCCGATACCTTGTCCGAATGGGGCCTGCTGCCCAAGAAGCCCGACTGGGCAGACGGCCTGCGCGATATGTGGGAGCCGGGAGAGGAGGGCGCACGCAAGCGGTTGCGCGCCTTTGTGGAGGAAGCCTCCGCCTACGAAGGGCAGCGCAACCTGCCGGGGGTGGAGGGCACTTCCATGCTGTCGCCGCATCTGCATTTCGGAGAAGTCTCGCCGGCGCAGGTCTGGCAGGCTGTCGCCGATGCCGGCGGTTCGGTGGCGACGTTCCTGGGCGAACTGGGCTGGCGCGATTATGCGCAGAACGTGATCCTTCAGTACCCCGATTATGCCGGCCGCTATGCCCGCGATCCTTTCGGTGACTTTCCTTGGCGACGCAGTCGGCGCGATCTGGAAGCGTGGAAGCAGGGGCGCACAGGCTATCCCATCGTCGATGCCGGGATGCGTCAGCTGTGGCATACCGGATGGATGCACAACCGTGTGCGGATGATCGCCGCCAGCTTCCTCATCAAGCACCTTCTGATCGACTGGCGCGAAGGCGAGCAGTGGTTCTGGGATACGCTGGTGGATGCCGATTACGGCAACAACGCGGTGAACTGGCAGTGGACGGCGGGCTCGGGCGTGGACGCGAACATGTTCGTGCGGATCATGGCGCCGCTGACGCAGTCGGAGAAGTTCGACGCCGCAGCCTATATCCGTGAATGGGTGCCCGAACTGGCGGACCTGTCCGATGCCGATATCCACGATCCGCCGCCGGGCAAGCGGCCGAAGGGTTACCCCGAAAAGCTGATCGAACACCGCGATGCGCGGGAACGGGCGCTGTCGGCCTGGCAACAGGCGAAAGCGGAGCAGGGGGCGGGCTGAGAAAGCAGGGACCACGTCAGCGCGTGGTCCCCGCTCCGGTCGGGATCAGCAGGGGCGGCCGTACCGGGGGCCGCAGCGATTGTCGCGCTCATAGTCACGGCGGGTCTCGCGCGCGTTGCGCCGGGCGTCGCGCTGATCGCGGCGATCGCCGTATCGATAGGCGTCCCGCACGTCGCGGTGGGCTTCGCGGACATCGTGGCGGCTGGTGTAGGACTGGCAGCCCGAAAGCATCGACAAGGCCAGCACGCTGCCGACAATTACGCGTTTCATCATCGCACTAAACTCCTTGTTCGTATGATGAAAAAAGCCCGACTGCGGCATAACGTTGCCTGAACACACGATTTTCCGATGACGTGATGCGGGTGTGCTAAGCGATTGCCGGGCCGGGCATTCCGGTTCATCATCCCCCCATGAACGCACAAGTGCCGGGCAGAGGTGGGGAACTTGTCGATGGAGGGCGCGCGATCGGCGTCGGCTTCCAGTGGCTGGCGCGGCTATGGTCGGGCGGGGTCCACAAGATCCTCGATCGCATCGACAAGGGGCTCGATCGCGGCTCGATCCTGGCGACCTTGCCCGGAGGCCAGACCCGCCTGCTGGGCGGTCGCCAGCCGGGCTTCGAGGCCGCGGTGGAGATCACCAGCTGGCGCGCGCTGCTGCGGCTGGCGACGGCGGGTTCGGTCGGCTGGTATCAGGCATGGGAGCTGGGGGAGTGGGACAGCCCGGACCCCGTGCCGCTCTTTGCGCTGTTCATGGACAACGCGGTGGCGCTGGGCGACACCGGGCGGGCGCACGGCCCGTGGCGACTGCTGAGCCGGATGCTCCACGCGCTTCATCGCAACACGCGCAAGGGTTCGCTGAAGAACATTCATGCGCACTACGATCTGGGCAACGATTTCTACGCGCAGTGGCTGGGTGAGACGATGCTCTATTCCAGCGCGCTCTATTCCGAAGTCCTGCCGGCGCCGAACCCCTATGCCCAGTTCGTGACAGAACTGGACGTCGCGCAATCGGCCAAGACCGGCGCCATCGTTGAGCGGCTTGAGCTGCAACCCGGCGACCGGGTGCTGGAGATCGGCTGCGGCTGGGGCACGCTGGCGGCTTTCGTGGCCAGCCATGCGGACGTGCACGTCGATGCGATCAGCCTGTCGGACCAACAGCTCGCCTACGCGCGGGAACGCTGGACCTTCGAGCGTGGCGGCGGGCGCGGCAGCGTCGATTTTCGCAAGCAGGACTATCGCGACGTTTCCGGGCAGTACGATGCGATCATGTCGGTGGAGATGGTCGAGGCGGTAGGGCAGGCATACTGGCCGCAGTTCCTGGACTGCATCGCCCGCAACCTCAGGCCGGGCGGGCTGGCCGCGTTGCAGCTGATATCGATGCCTGACGCGCTTTTCGAAGGCTACGCCCGCAGCGCCGACTTCATCCAGACCTTCATCTTCCCCGGCGGCATGCTGATCCGCGAAAGCGAGTTTCGCGCGCTGGCAGAGGAGCGGGGGCTTGGCTGGGAAGATCGGCGCGGGTTCGGCGCGGACTACGCCCGCACCCTGCAGGCATGGCGCGCGAACTTCGATCTGGCGGTGGACGAAGGCCGCCTGCCGCCCGGTTTCGACGAGCGCTTCGTGCGGCTATGGCGCTTTTACCTGATGTATTGCGAAGGCGGTTTCCTGGGCGGCGGCATCGACGTGGCACAGGTCACGCTGGTCAGGCGGCAGGACTGACGCCGCTTCTCATGGAGAGGCCGGTCAGCCTCTGCGGTCGCGGTTCCAGCGGGCCATGATCGAGTCCAGTTCGTGCGGTTCCAGAAGCTGCTCGAACGCGCAGCCGACAAGGCCGTTGTCCCACCACACCACCTTGGCGGGCAGGGCATCCTCCCGACCGGGAAGCGTCAGCCAGCATATCGTGCGCGGCGCGATGCGGCTCATCGCCGTGGCCGAGAAGCCCGACATCGACAAATCGCGCACAGCCGTCTGGAAGCTTTTGGAGCCGGAGGGGCGCAGCGTGGCCGGAATGGAAATGCGGCTGCGGACGGCGCTGCGGTCTTCCTGCGCAGCGGCGGCGTAGCGTTCCTGCTGGGTATGATCCATGTGCGACCTCGCGTGGTTTGCGGCATGCAAGATACCGATATTACACGATCTGTCCCAGTATGGGGTTACGATCCCGTTATTGCGGCTGGTTAACGGTTTCGCGGTGCGGGCTTGCGAAGTCTTCCGTAAGCAGGCCGACCACGCGGTCCGCCACGACTTCGGGCGGCTTGACCGACGCAGGTGCTTCGCCCGGATAAGCCCGCGCGCGCATGGCAGTGCGGGTGGCGCCGGGATTGACGATGGCGACGCGGATCTTCGATACCTTGGCCACTTCCTGCGCATAGCAATCCAGCAGCACTTCGAACGCGGCCTTTGTGGCGCCGTAGGCACCCCAGTAGGCGCGTGGAGCCTGTGCCACCGTAGTGGTCATGCCGATCACGCGGGCGTCGGCGCTCTTCTTCAGCAGCGGATCGAAGTTCGCGATCAGCGCCTGCGTGGACAGGACGTTGGTGGTCAGCGCCTTGTTGAAGGCGCGCTGGTCGATGTCGGCCACGCTGGTCAGTTCGGGCAGGATCGCTGCGTTGATCACCAGCATGTCCAGCTTGCCCCAGCGGTCCTGCACGGCGCTGGCCAGACGGGCGATGCCGTCCGGCTCGACAAGGTCGACAGGGGCGATAGTGGCCGATCCGCCGGCGTCGTAGATGCGTTCCTCGACGCGTTCGAGCGCCTTGGTGTCGCGCCCGGTCAGGACGACGTGCGCGCCCTCGGCCGCCAGCGCGACGGCAGTGGCTTCACCGATGCCCCGGCTGGCGCCGGTGACGAGGGCGACCTGTCCTTCGAACTTCATGCGGCGTCGCGTTCCGGAAAGCGGTCGGAGAAGTCGGTCAGCTTGGTCGGATATTCACCCGAGAAGCAGGCGTCGCAGAACTGCGGGCAGCTTTTCTTGCGTTCCGATTCGCCCACCGCGCGGTACAGGCCGTCGATCGATACGAAGGCCAGGCTGTCCGCCTTGATGAATTCGGCCATCGCCTCGGTGTCCATCGTCGCGGCCAGCAGCTTGGAGCGCTCGGGCGTGTCGACACCGTAGAAGCACGAATGCTCGGTCGGCGGGCTGGCGATGCGCATGTGCACTTCGGCAGCGCCCGCATCGCGCATCATCTCGACGATCTTCTTCGACGTTGTGCCGCGCACGATCGAATCGTCGATGAGGATGATGCGCTTGCCTTCCACGACGGCGCGGTTGGCGTTGTGCTTGCGCTTCACGTCGGCGTGGCGTGCGGCGTCACCGGGCTGGATGAAGGTGCGGCCCACGTAATGCGAACGGATGATGCCCAGTTCGAACGGAATGCCCGATTCCTGCGCATAGCCGATCGCAGCGGGAACGCCGCTGTCGGGCACAGGGATGACCACGTCGGCGTCGGCGAAGGATTCCTTGGCCAGTTCCACGCCGATCTGCTTGCGCACCTGATAGACCGAAAGGCCGTCCATCACCGAGTCGGGGCGCGAGAAGTACACGTGCTCGAAGATGCAGGGGCGGGGCGACGGGTTGCCGAACGGGCGGTGGCTGGAGATCGTGCCCTTGTGGTCGACCTGCACCATTTCGCCCGGTTCGATCGAGCGGATGAATTCGGCCCCCACGATATCGAGTGCCACCGTTTCGGAGGCGAAGACGATCGCCTCGCCGATGCGGCCCATCACCAGCGGGCGGATGCCCAGCGGATCGCGGCAGGCGATCATGCCTTCGGTGGTCATGCAGATCAGCGAATAGGCGCCTTCGACCATGCGCAGGGCATCGACGAAGCGGTCGATCAGCGTGGGATAGCGGCTGGTGGCAACGAGGTGGATGATCACCTCGGTGTCGGAGGTCGACTGGAAGATCGAACCCTTGGAAACGAGATCGCGCTTGAGCGTCATCGCGTTGGAGATATTGCCGTTGTGGGCGATGGAGAAACCGCCGTCGGCAAGGTCCGCGAACAGCGGCTGGACGTTGCGCAGGCCCGAACCGCCGGTGGTGGCGTAGCGCACGTGGCCCGATGCCATCGAGCCGGGCAGGGTGTCCACTTCCTTCTGGCGGAACACCTGCGCCACATGGCCGATGCCGCGGTGCGAATGGAACTCCGCGCCGGAGAAGCTGGTGATGCCCACCGCCTCCTGCCCGCGATGCTGGAGCGAATGGAGCCCGGCGGCGGTAATGGCCGCTGCCTCATTGGCGCCGATAACGCCGAAAATACCGCACTCTTCGCGCAGTTTGTCCCCATCGGCATCGAGGAAGGGGTGAGTCATGTTCATGGTGTTTTTCCAGCCCGCCTGGCGCGTCTCAACGCGACGCGCATTTGGCTGCGATCGCGTCGAAAAGCAAGGGGGAAGGGACGGGCCGTTGAGCGCGCAGGTTCCTGCGCCCGTTTGGTGACGGGAAGATGACGGCGACGGGGCGGGTTATTGCCGCCTTACCCCCCGCTCATGCTGCGCTTGTCGAAGCATGGGGAGCAGCAGCACCCAGTCTTGGGGCCTTCGACAATGTCAGCCTGAGCGGGGGTGAGGTCCGGTTTGGGTGGATTTGAGACCGACCGCTTCTAAGTAGCAATGTGGTGATAGCCGTCATTTAGCGACGAAAACATCGGCAGGGACCTCGACTGAGAATGGTTCGTCGAGCACGACTTCTCTCTTCCGTCTCAAAAGACCAGATGTTTTGATCGTGTACGGAACATAAATGTAGCGCGAATAACCCTCGCCTTCGAGATGGACGCGAATGCCATCCGGTAAGGTCGGATTGTAAGCTATTGGGATGTTCACATCGACAGCAACAGCTGATCCCGAAATGCTTTTGCTTTTTGCCTCATCGCGCAACGCTGCTGACAAAAGCTGATATAATTCGGCGGGCGCAGGGTGCTCTTCACCGTTCCACCCCGCAACGGCTTTAACCTCGCCCGTTGAAGTTACCGCAGCTCCGAAAGGCAGGAACGATGCGCTGTCTTCGAGCATGTGCTTCGCGAAATCGAGGCAATACGAGAATGCCGAATGCAACTGCTCAGGATTTGCAACCATATACCCCGCCGTAATCGAAAACCCTTTGAACGCTGGCACGATTATCGAATGGCGGCAATCGGCATGATAGCAGGTGCGACTGAAAGGCCACAAAGGGGCGCTTTCAGACGGGCAGCTTTCCTACACCCTCCGCAATCCCATACATTGCGCCGATGCCCGGCCCGATCGCTCTGCGCAGCACAAGTTTACACCGCAAGGTGACACCTCTGTCCCACAAGGTGACACATCGCGCACGAAAGGTCACACAGCTCGCCTTGTCGGGTGCCAAAAAGCCGCGCAGTTCCGCCGCTTTCCCAGCCTCGGCGCAAGTGGTTCACCCATCGGTCAGTGTAAACCGTCAAGGATCGCGGGAACCATCCGCCAGCCCGCAGCTTGCCAGCACCGCCCACGCATCCTAATGCCTGCCCACCTTTTCAGGACGGACCCCCTCGCTTGATCCTTTCCCCCTTCGAATGGACGATCGCCAAGCGCTACATGCTGCCCGGAAAGGGTGAGCGCTTCATCGCCCTCGTCGCCGGCATCAGCCTTGTCGCGGTCATGCTCGGCGTTGCCGCGCTGGTCATCGTCATGAGCGTGATGAACGGTTTCCGCGCCGAACTGTTCGACAAGATCGTCAACCTCAACGGCCACGCCATCATCCAGGCTTACGGCGGCCGTCTCGACAACTGGCAGAGCGTGCTGGAAGACGTGCGCAAGACGCCCGGCGTCACTCGCGCCTCGCCGCTGATCGAGCAGCCGCTGCTGGCCAGCTTCAACGGCCGGGTCGAGGCGATCCTGGTGCGCGGCAACACCGGCGAGGATATCGGCCGCCTTGCCGACAAGGTGAAGGCGGGCGATCTGGCCGAACTCAAGGTCGGGTCCGACAACGTCGCCATCGGCAAGCAGCTGGCGCAGAACCTCGGCGCGCAAGTGGGCGATGTGATCACCATCATCAACCCGGCGGGCCGCTCCACGCCCTTCGGCACTGTACCGCGCCAGATCGCCTATCGCATCGCCGCGGTGTTCGAGATCGGTGTGTATGATTACGACAACGCCTTCGTGGTCATGCCGATGAAGGACGCGCAGACGCTGCTGCTGACCGGCGACCAGATCGGCATGATCGAAGTGACGACCAGCAACCCCGACCGCGTCGGAGAGATCCTTGCCCCCTTGACCCGCCAGCTGGCGGGCCGCGCGGTCGTCACCGACTGGCGCACCATCAACGCCTCGCTGTTCGAGGCGCTGGCGGTGGAGCGGGTGGCGATGTTCGTGATCCTTTCCATCATCGTGCTGGTGGCGGTGTTCAACATCCTGTCATCGCTGATCATGCTGGTGCGCGCCAAGACCCGCGACATCGCGATCCTGCGCACGATGGGGGCCACGCGGCATTCGCTGCTCAAGGTCTTCGTCACCGCCGGTTTCTGCATCGGCGCGATGGGCACCGTGGCGGGGGTGATCATCGGCTTCATCTTCCTCTATTTCCGCCAGCCGATCGTGCATCTGGTTGAAATCCTGACAGGCCAGAACCTGTGGGATCCCTCGATCCGCTTCCTGACCGAACTGCCCGCGCGCTCCGACCCGGTGGAGATCGCCACGATCTGCATCATGGCGCTGGTGTTCAGCTTCCTTGCCACGCTCTACCCCGCCTACAAGGCGGCGAGCACCGATCCCGTGCAGGTGCTGCGCTATGAATGATATCGTTGATCCAGTGGTCCGCCTGACCGATGTGACCCGCAGCTTCGAACAGGGCGGCGTGAAGATCGACGTCCTGCGCGGTGTGAACCTTCAGGTCCGCCCCGGAGAGATCGTGGCGCTGCTCGGTCCATCAGGTTCGGGCAAGTCGACGATGCTGCAGGCGATCGGTCTTCTGGAAGGCGGCTTTGGCGGCAAGATCGAGATCGCCGGTATCG
This sequence comes from Novosphingobium guangzhouense, assembly GCF_002896965.1. Lineage (GTDB taxonomy): Bacteria > Pseudomonadota > Alphaproteobacteria > Sphingomonadales > Sphingomonadaceae > Novosphingobium > Novosphingobium guangzhouense. Next base: position 24,725 of record NZ_LYMM01000062.1, on the reverse strand, counting down.
ACGCCAGCAAGCTGGGCAAGGACCAGCGCGCGGCAGTCCGGCGCGATCACATCGGCTTCGTCTACCAGTTCCACCACCTTCTGCCGGATTTCAACGCAATCGAGAACGTGGTCCTGCCACAGCTGATCACCGGCAAGCCGCGCGCCGAATGCGAGGCACGGGCGAAGGAACTGCTCGAAGCACTTGGCCTCGGCCAGCGGCTGGACCATCGCCCCAGCAAGCTGTCGGGCGGCGAACAGCAGCGCGTGGCGGTGGCTCGCGCTCTGGCCAACCGGCCGCACATGGTACTGGCGGATGAGCCGACCGGCAATCTGGACGAGGCTACGGCGGACAAGGTCTTCGCGCAGTTCCTCGCGCTGGTACGGGGAGAGGGCAGCGCCGCGCTTGTCGCCACGCACAACGAGCGGCTGGCGGCGGCGATGGACCGCGTGGTGCGCCTGCATGACGGCGTGTTGACGTAAGGGGATATAAGGAGGGGCTGGGCGGAACCGGCGTTGAACTCGCGGTTTTCGTTCCCCACATCATAAAGTCCAGAACAAGAAAGGACACCGCCCATGAGCGACACCCCGTCCACCATCGAAACCAGCACCACGCCGCCCAAGGGCTTTGGCTGGGACGATTCGGCCGAATTGCACAAGTGCGAGGATGGCGGCGGGCTGTTCCACCGGTTCAAGACCATACGGCGCGGCACGGTGGCCGAACTGATCGGCTTTGTGATGGGGCTGCCGGAAGAAAAGCAGGACGATTACGCGATCCAGAAGGATGGCGATCACACGTTCCGCATCGGAGAAATCCGTCGCCTTTCGCGCCGTGCCGATTTCCCCGCTTCGTGACGCCCGGTTCATGACCCGCGATCTTCGCTCCATTGCGGATTTCACTGCAACTCTACCCAACGGCGAGGTGATCAGTCTCGCCGACCGGGTGGGCAAGGTGGTGCTTGTCGTCAACACGGCCAGCAAGTGCGGGTTTACCCCGCAGTACAAGGGGCTGGAGGAGCTCTGGCGCAAATACCGCGATCGGGGTTTCGAAATCATCGCCTTCCCCTGCAACCAGTTCGGCGGGCAGGAGCCGGGCGATGCGGATGAAATCGCGTCGTTCTGTGAAGTGAACTTCGGCCTTTCCTTCCCATTGATGGGCAAGGTCGAAGTCAACGGTCCCGATGCGGCGCCACTGTTTGACTGGCTCAAGGCGGAAGCGCCGGGTTTCCTGGGCTCAAAGGCGATCAAGTGGAACTTCACCAAGTTCCTGATCGATCGTCAGGGTAACGTGGTGCGCCGTTATGCGCCCACAGACAAACCCGCCGCGCTGGAAAAGGACGTTGCGAAGCTGCTCTGATTACCTGCTAGGCTGAGGCACGACGTCCGGCGGCGGCAGCGGCGGCAGCAGCAGCGGCGAAGTCGATCGCCTTCGCCGGGGCAACCGACACGGGTTTCGCCATGACAACCCGGTTACGACCCTGCCGCTTGGCCGCGTAGAGCGCTTCATCGGCGGCGGCGAAGCATGCCGCCTCATCGCCAAGGTGCAGCATTGCAACGCCGATACTGATTGTGGATCGACGGGAAAGCCCACCATGGACGTGGCTGCGCGCCTCGAAGGCGATGCGTATGGCGTTGGCCCGTGTCATGATAGCTTCGGGCGTGTGGGCGTGAATAATGGCGGCGAATTCTTCGCCGCCGACGCGGAATACATCTTCGCCGGTCAGCGCCTCTCGTGCGACCATCGCAGCGCCCGCTATGACGATGTCGCCGAATGCGTGGCCAAGTTCGTCGTTGATCGCCTTGAAGTGGTCGATGTCAAGGACGGCTACCGCTGTGCAGCCTTCCTTGCGGCTGGTCAGCGCAAGAGCTTCCATCCGTTCGTCCAGCGCACGGCGATTGCCGATACCCGTAAGCGGATCGATCAGTGCAAGGCGATAGTGCTGTGCCGCCAGCTGTTCGCGCCCCAATGCTGTCAGGAAGACCCCCAGCAGTAATCCCTGCAGAACGATCAGGAAATTGAACAAGGCGATAGACCAGACTTGTGTTTCCTCAGGTCCGAATGGCGCGGGCAGCGAAAGGGAAAAAGGTGCGCGAAGCAGTTCGAAAACGCAGAACAGGGCGAAAATCCAGTACAGCGTCGTTGCAGACTGCAGTTGTGGATGACGCATGCGCAGGAACTCCCGCGCGGCAAGTCCGTCGAACAGCGCGAAAAGCAGTACGCGCGGCAGCATCCTCAGCTGAGGTATGGCATCGTCGGCGCCGATCGTCGCTGAAAAGATGAGAACCGCGACACACGGCAACACCATAAGGATGGGCTGTGGTTTACGGCCTGCCGTTACCCGAGCGGCCATCCACGCAGCGCCGTAAACCAAGGTCAGAGCGAACCAGCCCAATCTTAGCCCAAGTGGGCCCGGCATTATTCCGGGATACGTAAGCAGAACCCCTGCTGGAACTGCGATGCCGAACGGCGCGAACTGCCAGCTTCGCTGCATCGGACGGCCGTCCTTGAACCAGGACAGCAGGACAGCGATGCACATGATGGCGCCAAGTGCCGTGCTGCATGCCGCAATCGTGGTGATGTCAGGCATCGTCGACGTCAGCGACGCTTTCGGGACGGATAGGGCGAAATGATCATCGGCGTATCCATCTCCGAAGGGCGAATCAATCTAGTCGATCCGGATGTGTACTTACGATCATGGCGTAAGGTTGATTAATGCTTTGTATTCGCGAGCGGCAAGTATGTCGCATTGCAAAGCATTGCTACTTGGTCTTCCGGGTTGCGCTCGGCCTTGCATGGAGCGGCGATGCGCAAACCACCGATGTTTCCCCTGCCTTGTGATGTGATGGTCTTGATCGCGCCGGGGGGCAGTGCATAGATTTATCGGATGCCGCATGCTCCCTTTGTACCGCTTCGCATCTTTTCCAGCTTCACCATGCTGGACGGCGCGATCGACCCAAAGGCGATCGCCAAACTGGCGAAGGAGCGCAAGTTTCCCGCTGCTGCCCTGTGCGACCGAAATGGCCTTTACGCGGCACCTACTTACGCTGGCGCTGCCAAGGGCGCCGGCGTGCAGCCCATCGTCGGCACGTTTCTTGCCATCGCTCGCCCCGGCAATGTCGCGCAGGGACAGGAGCGGCCGATCGACTGGCTTGCCCTGTTCGCGCAGAACGAGGCTGGTTGGCTCAATTTGTGCCACCACGTCAGCCGTGCGCACCTCGATCGTCCGCTTGAAATGGACCCCAATGTCGAACTCGATTCGCTGCGGGGATACACGGACGGTCTGATCTGTCTGACGGGCGGCAACGAAGGTGCGCTGGCGCGCCTCTATGCGGCCGGTCGCCATGAACAGGCGGAAAGCTACTGCGATACGCTGCAATCCCTGTTCGCCGACCGACTTTACATCGAGATCACCCGCACCGGCGAGCCGGAGGAGGACGAGAGCGAGGAGGATCTGATCGCGCTTGCCTATCAGCGCGATATCCCCCTTGTCGGCACGAACCCGGCGCAGTTCGCCGAAAAGGCCTTCCACGCCGCGCATGACGCGATGCTGTGCATTGCCAACTCGACGCAGGTAGATGCCGCCGAACGGCCGCGCTCGTCTTCCGAACGCTGGGTAAAGCCCGCCGATGTGATGGCGGACCTTTTCTCCGATCTGCCCGAAGCTCTGGCAAACACGCTCGTCGTTGCTCAGCGTTGTGCCTATTCACCGCCCAAGCGTAAGCCGCTGCTCCCCAGTCTTGCCGGCGACCGAGAAGGTGAAGCGCGGATGCTGGCCGACGATTCGCGCCGGGGGCTGGCGGCGCGGCTCGCGCCCTATTGGCCGGACGCTACCGAGCAGGAACTGGATGAGGCGATGGCCTTGCAGGGGGACGAGCGTCGCGCGGCGTATGAGATTTTGCGGGAAAAGGGGGTCACGCAAGACTTCCTCGAATACGCTGAGCGCCTTGATTTCGAGACGAAGATCATCGTCGGCATGGGCTTCCCCGGCTACTTCCTGATCGTCGCCGACTTCATCAAGTGGGCCAAGGACAATGGCATTCCGGTGGGGCCGGGCCGTGGTTCGGGCGCGGGCTCGCTGGTCGCGTGGGCATTGACCATCACCGATCTCGATCCCCTGAAACTTGGCCTGCTTTTCGAACGCTTCCTCAATCCGGAACGCGTGTCGATGCCAGACTTCGATATCGACTTCTGCGAAACCCGCCGCGGTGAGGTCATTCGCTATGTGCAGGCCAAGTATGGCCATGATCACGTGGCCCAGATCATCACCTTCGGCAAGATGAAGGCCCGCGCGGTACTGCGCGACTGTGGGCGCATCCTGCAGATGGGCTACGGCCGCGTGGACAGCCTGTGCAAGATGGTGCCGAACCATCCGACTGATCCGTGGACGCTGACCGAGACGATTCAGGGCCGCAAGGCGCATGGTGTCACCAAGGATCCGCCGGTCGCCGAATTCAAGCGCGAATATGACAATGACGCTGAAGTGCGCCGTCTGGTTGATCTGGCGGTGCAGCTTGAAGGTCTGCCGCGGAACTCTTCCACGCACGCAGCGGGGGTGGTGATCGGCGACCGTCCGCTGGCGAAACTGATCCCGCTTTACCGCGACCCCCGCTCGGACATGCCCGTCACCCAGTTCGACATGAAGTATGTCGAAGACACCGGGTTGGTGAAGTTCGACTTTCTTGGTCTGAAGACGCTGTCGGTGCTTCGCAAGGCGTGTGATCTGCTGGAACGGCGCGGCATCACCATCAATCTTTCGACGCTCGCATGGGACGATCCGGGCGTTTACGAACTGCTCAAGCGGGGTGACACCGTCGGCGTATTCCAGCTGGAATCGGAAGGCATGCGCCGTACACTGGCGGCGGTGAAGCCGACCAATTTCGGCGATATCATCGCGCTCGTCTCGCTTTATCGTCCCGGCCCGATGGACAACATCCCGCTGTTCGGCCAGCGCAAGAACGGCCTTGCGCCCATTGAGTATCCGCATGACAAGCTCGCGGGTATTCTTGGCGAAACCTACGGCATCTTCGTCTATCAGGAGCAGGTCATGCAGGCCGCGCAGATCCTGGCAGGATACTCGCTGGGTGATGCAGACCTTCTTCGCCGCGCAATGGGCAAGAAGGTGCAGGCAGAGATGGACAAGCAACGTCAGCGCTTCGTTGACGGTTGCAGGGAAGTGTCTGGCATCGATGCGGCCAAGGCCAACGAACTGTTCGATTTGATCGACAAGTTCGCCGGCTATGGCTTCAACAAGTCACACGCGGCCGCCTACGCCTTGCTGGCGTACCATACCGCGTGGTTCAAGGCGCATTACCCGCACGAATTCTACGCTGCAGCAATGTGTTTCGACATGCATCAATCCGAGAAGCTGGCGATATTCGTCGACGACGCGCGTCGCAACGGCATCGAACTTGCCGCCCCCGACATCAATCGCTCTGAGGCTGAGTTCATCGTCGAGGAAACGGCGGAAAGTCATGCCGTTCGCTATGCGTTGGCAGGCATCCGCAACGTCGGCGAAAAGGCGATGGACGCCATTGTCGCGGAGCGAGAGGCCAACGGCCTGTTCGTAAGCCTTGACGACGTGTTTCGTCGTGCGCCTGCAGGATCGATGAACCGGCGCCAGCTTGAAAGTCTGGCCGCAGCGGGCGCCTTTGACGCACTGGAGCCCAATCGCGCGAAGGTGCTCGCCAATGCGGATACACTGTTGGCGGAGGCAGATCGTTCATCGCGTGAGCGCAATTCCAGTCAGCACGGCCTGTTCGGCGGTGACGATCACGTGGAGCAGGGTCTGCGCCTTGTCGAAGCGGACAAATGGGATCGCGCCGACCAGATGGCGAAGGAGCGCGAGACCTTCGGCTTTTACTTCGCTGCCCATCCTGTGGAAGCCTACCGCGCAGTGGCATCGGCCAACGGCGCACGAACGTATTCCAGCCTCATGGCGGGCGGCGGCGGCGTGGGCCGCACGGGCGCGGTGATGGCCGCAATGGTTGAGAACGTCCAGAAGCGAAAGACCCGTAAAGGCAAGGACTTCGTCATGGCCGATTTCTCGGACTCGTCCGGTAATTTCTCTGCTTCGTGCTTTGAGGAAAGTCTGGTCGAGAACTTCGTGAAGTGGGCCAAAGAAGGTGCGTGTATCCTTCTCAACGTCGAACTTGATTCCCCCAGTCCCGATGAGCCGCCGCGCGTCACCGTGCGGGGGGGCAGGCCCCTCAATGAAGTAAAGGCCGATGCCCGCATGGTGCTCAAGCTGGACATTGACCGGGTCGAGGCGGTGCAGGAACTGGCCCTGCTGATGCGACCGGGACTGCAGGGCGCAGGCGAGGTTATCGCCACGCTCCATCTCGGAGACGGGCGCACGCAAAGGGTTCGGCTGGGACGTGATTTTGCACTGGACGGCGAATTCGCAGAGCATCTGCAAAGCGTGGAAGGGATCAGCAACGTTTCGCTGACGGCCAAGCGCGGTCCGGAGCGGGTTGCAATGGCGGCCTGATAGGAAGGAAGCAGCCCCCCCGGCGCGGGGCTGCTTTCGTGATTTACTTGTCGGTCTTCACAGCGTCCTGCGCAGCATCGCCCACCTTGGTCGCAGCCGCGCCCACATCGTTCGCTGCGTTGGCGATGGCATTGTCCTTGGCTGTTTCGCTGTTCTGGCTGAACAGGTAAATACCGCCGACGATCGCGACCAGCAGCACCAACGCCATTACGATTCCCGTGCCGCCGCCAGTCGACCGGCTTTCGCGAATGATGGTCGTGGTGTGACCTGGTGCCGTGTTCGTGGGGTGCTCGGTTGTGACGGTTTCTTCTGCCATTGAGAGCTCCTGTTCCTTGTGGCTTTCTGGCAGGAGCAACGCGTGATGCTGCCCTCGGTTGCTCGCGAGACCGGACGCAGGCTCAGCGGTCGCGGTAGTGAGGGGGGCGCTTTTCCCGGAATGCAGTCACGCCCTCCGCAAAATCTTCGGACATCAGCATCATTACCTGCTGCCGATCTTCCACCGCCATTGCGTCTGACAAGGATCGCGCGCCAAGGTTGCGATTAAGCGCGTCTTTGGTGAGCCTAAGGCCCATCGGTGAATTGGACGCCATCTCTGCTGCAAGTTGCAGTCCGGCGTCCAGCAGGTGCTCTGCGGGTAGGATCCGGCTGAGAAGACCGCACGATAATGCTGTCTCGGCAGACATGAAACGGCCGGTCAGCATATACTCCGAAGCGATGGAGGCGCCGATCAGCCGGGGCAGAAAATAGCTGCATCCAAGATCGCAGCCGCCAAGACCAACTTTTATGTATGCCGCGTTCATTCGCAGATCCGGCGCACCCAACCGTACATCACTCGCCAGGAGGAGTGAAAAGCCCGCACCGCAGGCCGCACCATGACCCAGTCCAATGATGGGCTGCGGGCACGCCCGCATCAGTTCGAGCAATCCGCTCAGCGAGCGCTGCAATCGCCAGTAGTGCTGGAGTTTCCCTTGTGATCCGTCGTCTATCCAGCCAGCCAGATCCAGCCCTGCGCAGAAGGCGCGACCCTCTGCGCGCAGGATGACTACCCGCACATCTTGCCTTTGAGGCAAGGCAGCTAAATAGGCGCGCAGCGCGAAAGTCAGTTCCTCGTCGAAGGCGTTGAGCGCGTCCGGTCGGTTTAAAGTGACGGTTTCCACCGCATCGCGGCGGTCTACAAGAATGGGATTGGCCATACTGCAGGCTAGATGCTTCGGGCCGGATTGCGCAGTCGCCTCCAGGTAATCATCCTTGTCTAGAGAAGTGACAATTGTCCGTCGAGGGATGGGCGGCGAAACTGCGTGGAGTCGAGGTCGACTTGCACGCCCGTCATCCCCGACCTTGTGGCGGCTACGCGAAACCTGCGGCGGAACAGGTCGGCCCACACACCTTCAGGACGCATCCGGGTGAAGAAGTTGGGATCATTGTCTCGTCCGCCACGTATGGACCGAATGGTCGCCATGACCTTGCCCGCGCGTTCGGGGAAGTGCGTGTCGAGCCATTCGCGAAAAAGCGGTGCGACTTCGTGGGGCAGGCGGATGACGATCCATGATGCTGAACGTACGCCCCGATCGGCGGCATCTTCAATGATGGCTTCCATGAAGCTGTCGGTTATCGAGGGAATGACAGGCGCGATGGACACGTGCACTGGGACGCCTGTTGCTGCCAGCCGCCCCAGTGCCTCCATACGCTTGGCCGGAGAGGCGGCGCGTGGTTCCAGTTTCCGGGACAGCACCGGGTCAAGGCTGGTTATCGATATGCCGACATGGACAAGGTTTCGCTGCGCCAGTTGTTCAAGCACGTCCAGATCAAGCAGTACGCGGTCGGACTTTGTGGTGATCGTCACCGGATGGCGCAGGTCGAGGCAGAGTTCCAACACTTCGCGGGTGATGCGGTAGCGTTCCTCGATCGGCTGATAGGGGTCGGTATTGGTCCCCATTGCGATTGGTGTCGGTCTATAGCCGGGCTTCGCCAGTGTTTCGCGCAAGAGCCTGGCAGCGGCAGGTTTGGCAAACAGCTTCGTCTCGAAATCAAGACCGGGCGAAAGGTCGTGATATGCGTGGGTAGGGCGGGCAAAGCAGTAAATGCACCCATGCTCGCAGCCTCGATAGGCATTGAGGGACCGATCAAACGGGACATCGGGCGATTTGTTGAACGAAAGGATCGAGCGCGGGTGCTCCTCAGTCACGGTGGTCGTCGGGGGACGAGAGCGGCCATCGACGGTTTCCATCGCATCCAGCCAATCGCCGTCTACCTCTCGCGCAGGCAGGTTGAAACGCATGCTTGCCGCGTCGCTTACCGCCCCTCTGCCCTTGATCACTTTCATATGCCTTGCGTGAACAGAATAAGAACAAAAGTCAATGTGGGCTTCGCAGGTTGATCTTGCTGCGCTGCACCCTTAGGCGGGCATGAAAGGGGAATATCATGGCAGGCGCAACGCGCAGGGTCGGAGCAGAAACGTCCGCTACGCGGGCGCTAATCGTTGAGGCCACCAATCAGTTGATCCGGGAAGAAGGCTACGCCTCCGTAAGTTCGCGGCGGGTGGCCGCGCGAGCAGGGCTCAAGCCGTCGCTGGTTCATTACTATTTTCCGACGACCGACGACCTGCTGGTTGAGGTTTCTCGGCAAGGTGCAGCGCAAAGCGACCGCATGATCGAGGAGGCGCTGGCCTCTGACGAGCCGCTGCGTGCGCTCTGGAGCTTCTTTATCGACACAAGCCGCGTTGCAATGGCGCTTGAGTTCATGGCACTGGCGAACCACCGCCCCGCCGTGCGCGATTACATGGCGCAGCACAGCGAAGAGATGCGTGCGCGACAAGTCGAAATCCTCAAGCATATGCTTGGCGACAAGCTGGAGCGCCTGGAAGGTTTTGATGCCGCCGGGCTCAGCGTCGTTCTTGCAGGGATCGGCCGTGCGGTGGTGATGGAGCAGGGGCTTGGCGTGAAGACCGGCCATGCTGAGGCAATACGTATTGTCGAAGGCTGGCTGGACAAGCTGGCGGCCTGATCACGGTCCGGCCACATACCGCGCGGGCGCTGATTGCGGCTTTGCGCGGGGTGGGGTGCGACAGTCGGCTTGATTCCTACCGATCCCGCGCGAAGAACGTGGTAACAGCGTTCTCATACGGTATCCTTGGGAGAAATGGCCATGACGGTCGCCACCACAACCGCCCAGCTGAAGGCTGAGCATATCAAGCCGAAGATCGGCAGCCGCATCCTCAACACGAAAGAGGAACTGCTTTCAGGTGAACTCGCCGCTCAGCTTCGCGAAGAGCTTGAGGCGCGAGGTATCCTGGTTTTCCCGCAGATCAACTTCGACGATGCGGAGCAGATTGCCTTTACCAAGACGCTCGGCGCTTATGCGCCGGAAGGCCCTGACGGGGGGCCAAGCAAGATCACGCTGGATGTGAAGGAAAACCCGGCCAGCGCCGAATACCTCAAAGGATCGCTTTACTGGCACATCGATGGCACTCGCAACGAAGTGCCGATCCTGGCCTCCTTGCTGTCCTGCAAGGTGCCTAGTCCGAAAGGCACCGGGAATACCGGGTTCTCGAATACATATGCAGCCTATGAAGATCTGTCGGACGAGGACAAGGCCTACTACGACGACCTGCGGGTAGTGCATGGGCCATGGGCCTCGCTGTTCTACTACGAACCGGAGCCGAGCCTTGCCAAGCTGAAGGTCATGCAGGGAATTGGTGAAAAGGTGCTGCCGTTGGTGTGGAAGCACGCCTCGGGCCGAAAGTCGCTGGTGTTGGGCTGTACCTGCCATCATGTTCAGGACGTCGATCATCTGGAGAGCGCGCGGATCATTCATGGGCTGCGTGAATGGGCGACGGGGCCGGAATTCACTTACAGCCACGAATGGTCGGTGGGCGATCTGGTGATCTGGGACAACACCGGCACGATGCACCGTGCAGAGGCCTATGATCCCACATGCGGTCGCATGATGCACCGCACCAAGCTGGAGGGCGAGGAACCCTGGACTTTCGACTGAGGTTCCCCTCCTCCCCGAACGAAGATGCCACAAAAGAAAAGGCCCGCCCCTCTTACGAAGGGCGGGCCTCTTTCTATTCAGCTGGAAGCGATCAGGCCCAGGTGGCCATCTCAGCTTCGAGGTTCTCGACGATCGCTTCGAAGAACTGCTCGGTGGTCATCCAGCTCTGGTCCGGGCCGATGAGCAGCGCCAGATCCTTGGTCATCTTGCCGCTTTCGACGGTTTCGATGCAGATGCGCTCAACGGTTTCGGCGAACTTCACAACGTCCGGCGTGTTGTCGAACTTGCCGCGATAGGCAAGGCCGCGCGTCCAGGCGAAGATCGAGGCGATCGGGTTGGTCGAGGTCGCCTTGCCCTGCTGGTGCTGGCGGTAGTGACGGGTCACGGTGCCGTGGGCAGCTTCGGCCTCGACGGTCTTGCCGTCGGGCGAGAGGAGGACCGAGGTCATCAGGCCCAGCGAGCCGAAGCCCTGCGCGACGGTGTCCGACTGCACGTCGCCGTCGTAGTTCTTGCAGGCCCAGACGAACTTGCCCGACCACTTAAGCGCCGATGCGACCATGTCGTCGATCAGGCGGTGCTCGTAGACGATGCCCTTGGCCTTGAACTGCTCGGCGAAGCCTTCGTTGTCGAACACTTCCTGGAACAGATCCTTGAAGCGGCCGTCATAGGCCTTGAGGATCGTGTTCTTGGTCGACAGATACACCGGCCAGCCGAGGTTGAGACCATAGTTGAACGAGGCGCGGGCGAAGTCGCGGATCGATTCGTCGAGGTTGTACATCGCCATGGCGACACCCGGAGCCGGGAAGTCGAACACGTCGAGGTCGATCTTGTCGCCGTTCTCGCCGTCCCAGACGAGGCGCAGCTTGCCGGCACCGGGGATCAGGGTGTCGGTTGCCTTGTACTGGTCGCCGAACGCGTGACGGCCGACGACGATCGGGTCGGTCCAGCCCGGAACCAGGCGAGGAACGTTCGAGATCACGATGGGCTCGCGGAAGACGACGCCGCCCAGGATGTTGCGGATCGTGCCGTTCGGCGACTTCCACATCTTCTTGAGGCTGAATTCGGTGACGCGCGCTTCGTCCGGGGTGATGGTGGCGCACTTGACGGCAACGCCATACTGCTTGGTGGCGTTGGCAGCGTCGATGGTGATCTGGTCTTCGGTCTCGTCGCGCTTTTCGACCGAGAGGTCGTAATACTTGAGATCGATGTCGAGGTAGGGGAGGATCAGACGCTCGCGGATCCACTGCCAGATGATGCGGGTCATTTCATCGCCGTCCATTTCGACGACGGGGTTCACAACCTTGATCTTTGCCATTCTAAAGGGACTCCCCTGGGGTGAGAATTGCCGCAGTCTCTAGGCACCGCTGCGACGCATGGCAAGGCCGAGACTGGGGTATGACAGGGCGGATATCGGCTTTGCAGGCCGGGTCACCTCCGCGGCTGTCACTAAGTACAGGCGAGGAGAGCAGGATGCGTGAGGAAGTGTTGCTGGCCGACCGTGACGGCGTGCTGGAAGTAACTATCAACCGGCCTGAGCAGCGCAACGCCATGACGAAGGCAGTGGCAGAGGCAATCGCCGCAGCGATGGATCAACTCGAATCATCGGATCACCTGCGGTGTGCTATCCTTACGGGCGCAGGCGGCAGCTTTTGTGCGGGTATGGATCTCAAAGGGTTTCTGCGCGGAGAGCTGCCGGTGGACGCGCGCGGTGGGTTCGGAGGTATCTGTACCTGGACCCCGCGCAAGCCGATCATCGCAGCGGTTGACGGCCCCGCACTGGCAGGGGGCTTCGAACTGGCGCTGGCGTGTGATCTCATCGTCGCGAACCAAAATGCACGCTTCGGTATCCCTGAAGTCAAGCGGGGGCTTGTTGCGGCAGGAGGTGGGCTGGTCCAGCTGCCGCGCCTTCTGCCCCGGGCACTGGCCATGGAACTCGCGCTGACGGGAGATCCGATCGGTGCTGAAAGGGCGCTGGAACTGGGCCTTATCAATCGCATGACTGATGGGCCCGCAATCGATGCCGCGCGCGAATTGGCGCAGCGCATCGTGGCAAACGGCCCGCTGGCCGTTGGCGCATCGAAAGCTATCGTGCGGGATTCGTGGCTTTGGGAGGTGGACCGGCTCAACCAGCATCAGAGGGCGCACGTCGAGCCGGTATTCCGCTCGGAGGATGCTACGGAAGGTGCCCGGGCGTTTGCTGAGAAGCGCGCTCCGGTCTGGAAAGGCCGCTAAAGCCAGGTCAGGGCTTAAAGACCGTTTGAGAAATCGCGGAAAAGCGATTTCAGAGCCGGTGCTGCGATGTGCCGTCAGGCGTATTCTCAAACAGTCTTTGAGCGTGAATTCCTGCACTCAGTTCTGCCAATTGTTCCATAGCATCGGCAATATAGAAGTTTGGACCCGGTGGTGCTGCAGGTCGGGCGTTGAAGGGCAGGGCGCACTTTTGCGACCACGCGGTTCGGACGAGGCGATGTGGCGCGAGGCAATTCCAAGATCAAGGCATGAGAAGCCTCAAAGAAAAACCCCGCCTGGTCCGAAGACTGGCGGGGTTTCTGGAATGGTGGGCGTAGCAAGGATTGAACTTGCGACCCCTACGATGTCAACATAGTGCTCTACCACTGAGCTATACGCCCATTCCATTCATGGTTTCCTGCGGTAAACCGTAGGTCTCCATTCGAGCGCCCCGGTGAGTGTCCCCGCCGGAGGACTGGCCCTCTAGCTGCGGTTGTTTGGGCTGGCAAGTGCCTTTTTGGAAAAAATTTCGTTCAGAGTGTCGCGTGCTCGGCAAGGCCGAAGACGCGCTGCACTTCCATCACGATATCGCGCAGATGGAAGGGCTTGGACAGCACCTTGGCCTGCGGGGCCTCACGACTGGCGCGCAGGGTGACGGCGGCGAAGCCGGTGATGAACATCACCTTGGTCGAGGGCGAAATTTCCGCGCACTTCTGCGCAAGTTCGATCCCGTCCATCTCGGGCATGACGATGTCCGATAGCAGCAGGTCGAAATCGTCGTTCTTGAGGTGAGGGATCGCCTCGGTTCCGCGATCGACGGCGACGACGCTGTAGCCCGCGTTCTGCAGCGCACGGGCAAGGTAAGTGCGCATTGCGTCATCATCTTCGGCGAGCAGGATGCGGATCATCGCTGGTGTCCAGTCTTGTGCGTTGTCTTCTAGCGTCTGTAGCGGCGCGTGTCTGTCCGTAGGCATACAGGGTAAGCGTTTATATTTCCTGTCCCTATTCAGAGGTGACCGGTAACGGGACGCTTTGACACGGCGGTGGGAAACGCACAGCTTTGAAGGATGGCCGAACAGTTGGGTGAGAATGATTCGCAGGGTGAAGGAGGCGGTCGGATTCCGGGCGCTCCCAGTGTTCCGGCGTTCTTCCTTGAAGAAGCAGATCCGTCCGTTCTTCCGGTCCTGATCGCGGCGCCTCACGGTGGACGGCATTATCCGCGCTCCCTTGTTGCCGATCTGCGGCACGGTGCTGCTGCGGCATTGCGACTGGAAGATCGCTATGTCGATCTCATGGCGCGCGGTGTCGCGCAGGCTACGGGGGCAAGTCTGATCGTGGCCAACGCGCCGCGCGCCATGATCGATCTCAACCGTGCGCCTGACGATGTCGACTGGGACATGTTTCCGCGCGATGCGCGACCCGCGGGCGCTCCAGCGCCAAGTCGCCGCGTGCGCGGAGGGCTGGGGCTGATACCCCGCCGCCTGCCGGCGCTTGGAGACCTGTGGCGGCGGCGCCTGGGCCCCGTCGATCTTGCGGAGCGCGTCGCCGGCGTTCACGAACCCTATCACGCGGCTATTGCAGGCGAGCTTGCGCGTTTGCGGCAGAACTGGGGGGCGGCATTGCTGATCGATCTCCATTCGATGCCGCCGCTGCCGTCAGCGCCAGGTGTGGCGAGCGCGCAAGTCGTCGTCGGCGATCGCTTCGGAGCGAGCAGCAGTGGCAGTATCGTTGCATCGGCCTTTGCGCATTTCGCGCAGGTTGCGCGAGAGGCGGCGCACAACCGGCCTTACGCGGGTGGTTACGTGCTTGAACGCCATGCAGATCCGCGCGGAGGAATCCACGCCTTGCAGATCGAAATCGATCGTAGCCGCTATCTCGATTCGGCACTGGTCGAACCATCTGGGGATATGGCGGGGATGATAGAAGATCTGGCCGGGCTGGTGCGCCGGCTGGGGGCGATCGTGGCCGAACTGGGTGAGAGGCAGGCGCGCGATGCAGCCGGGCCGGACTGGCCGCTTGCAGCCGAGTAAATCCCGATAGGCATTAAAAAACCACCTCGTGCGATGCACGAGGTGGCCAAGGTTCAGGGAGGAGGTGCACGAAGTGCACCAACCCGAACGGGCCATGAGGGTAGCGCCGGTCGGGTAAGGCCTGCATAGGCTTACCCGATTCAACATTCAAGCGATTCGTCATGCAGGACGTATAAGAAATGTCCAGCGAACTATCTGTCACGCTAATCGAATGGGGCGGGAGTGTGACAAAAGTGTCATAACTCCCGCCTTTCAAAGGTGAATCAGGCGTTCACGTCGTCTGCGACCGGGGCGGCCGGCGGCGTGAAGTTGGGCACCTTGCCCTGTGCGGCCTGACGGCCGAAGACTTCGCGGACCAGTTCAAGCGAGAACAGGTGCGCATAGATCAGGCCGAGCAGGCCGTTCTGGTTCCACTGGCGCAGAACGTCACCACGCACTTCGCGCAGCTTGTTTTCGTCTACCATCTGGAAGCCGCGATAATTGAACGGCTGCGCGGCGCCGACGTCGATGTTCAGTTCGCCGTCCATGAGCAGCTTGTGCTTCTGGAGTTCTGCCATGAACTGGGCGGTCTTGTTGCCCGCGATCTCGAAGTTCTCGCAGAACTTGAGCATGCCGGTGGTGGTTTCGCTGGCCTGGCCGTCCTCGGTGAACAGGCGCTCGCCTTCCTCGATTTCGCCGACGAGGTCGCTGGTCGGGTCGACGCAGAGCGAAAGCTCATCCGAATCCTGGCGCAGCTTGGCCAGCATGAACGGATAGCGGCGCACGTAAGCCGGGATGTAGATGGGGGTGTTCACCGTGCCGTCTTCGTCGACGAACACGTTGGTGCCCTCATTCATGCCCATGAGCACGAGCGGGATCGGGTTTTCACCGGCGGTGAACACGATCGGGAAGTTGCGCTGTGCCTGCGGGAATTCCTCGACCGTCAGCGGAACCGAGTTGATGCCGGCCAGCCAGGTCGCCTTGTCGGTCGAACGGGTCTTCCAGTTGGCGTGCTGCTGCGAGTTGAGGGGGATCAGGTCCTTGTAGAACAAGGGCAGTGCAGGATTCTGAGGCACGCTGGCCATGGGTACTCTCCGCGAGGGGTGGTCAGTCTTGGAAGCGCGTGGCTTTAGAGGCTGCGCGGCGACCGCGCAAGCACGAGACCTGCCCATATCCGGCGATTCGACGCGGGCTGTTTCCGGATTGCGTCAGACCAGCTTGCCGGGATTGAGCAGACCCCGCGGATCGAGCGCCTGTTTCACTGCGCGCAGCATCGACAAGGCCACCGGATCGCCCAGCCTGGCCAGTTCATCGCGCTTGAGTTGCCCGATGCCGTGCTCCGCCGAGATCGATCCCCCCCATTGCGTGACGAGATCGTGCACCCGACGGCTGATCGCCTTGCCTTGCGTGGCATTCCAGGTGCTGGCGTCGGAAGCTCCCGGCGCGATGACATGATAATGGACATTACCATCGCCCAGATGGCCAAAGGCGATTGCCTCGGTGCCCGGAAATTCGGCTTCCAGCATGGGGGCGGTGGTTTCGACGAAGGCGGGCATGGATTCGACCGGGACGGAGATATCATGCTGGACCGCAGGGCCGCGCGCGCGCTCTGCGGGAGGAACGGTCTCGCGGATGAGCCAGAACGCCTCTGCCTGAGCCTCGCTGGCGGAAAGCGCGGCGTCTTCAACCAATTCCTTTTCGAAGGCTTCAGCCATCATCGCCTCGCATCGATCGCGCAGCGTGTCGACCCCGGTGCGATCGGCGACGACTTCGATCAGCACGTGCCAGGCATGGCGTCCTTCCAGCGGCGGCCGGGCCGTGGGGAGATGATCGACGACCGCATCTATGCTGGCCTGCGGCATGACTTCGAAACCTTCGAGCGCCTCGCCTTCCATGGCATCGCAGTGGAGCAGCAGCGCGCGGGCGGCAGGCAGGGAGTGAACGCCAGCCCAGATCACCATGCGTTCGGCAACGGCGGGCAGCAGGCGCAGGGTTGCGGCAGTGACAATGCCCAGCGTGCCCTCCGACCCGATTAGCAATTGCTTGAGGTCGAAGCCCCGGTTGTCCTTCTTGAGCGGGGTGAGCTGTGAGAATACCTGCCCGTCGGCCAGCACGGCCTCCAGTCCCAGAACCAGCGCGCGCATCGATCCGTGGCGCAATACCTGCGATCCGCCGGCATTGGTGGAGATCAGTCCGCCTACGGTGGCGGAGCCCTTGCCGCCAAGGGTAAGGGGGAATCGAAAGTCCTGTGCCTCGGCTGCTTCGTGCAGGGTCTGGAGAATGACGCCGGCCTCGCAGGTTGCGCGGCCCGATTCGGTGTCGATGTCGCGGATGGCGTTCATGCGGCGCAGCGACAGCAGCAGGGCGGTGCCGCTGTCATCCGGAGTGGCGCCGCCGGACATGCCTGAATTGCCACCCTGCGGCACGATGGGCACGCCATGGTCGGCGCAGAGCCTGACGAGCGCAGACACCTCCTCGACATTGGCGGGAGAGGCCAGGGCGCAGGCACGGCCCGTGAAGCGCCCGCGCCAGTCGGTAAGCCAGGGGGCGACGAGTTCGGGGTCTGTCGTCAGTCCGCGCGGGCCGAGCAGGGCTGCGGCCTTTTCGATGAAAGAGGCGAGGGGGGGCGGAACTGCGGTGTCGGTCATCTCCGGCGATATGGCACATGCCGCCGGGCGTTTCACCATCGCCGCGCGATATTTGCGATGGCGCCGAGCCGGGCAACGATTGATAAGTTAAGCGTCGGTTCAAGCTCTTGCCGTAAGGCGGACATGTCGGCATCGCTGTGCGGGTCGATTCCGGGGATACGAAAGACGACATGAGTTTTGCTTCCGCCCTGTTGTATCCGTTCCTTCTGCTGCTGCCGGCGGCAGGGGGTGACGACGGCGTGCGGCGGGCAGACGACGGGCAAGGCGATCCGGCGACGGCGGGGCTCTGGCCTCCGGTGGAAGTGGGAATGGCCGCCTCAGACGCACCTTTCGCCATCAGTCTGCTGCCCCAAGTCGCGCCCGAGGATGCGTGGCAGGTTCGCATCGAGCAGCGCATGACAATCCGCGTTTCACCACGGTCTTCGGCCGTGCCGATGCCGGACATGTTCTTCGGCATGCCCACTGACAATTCGGCAGAGTTCAGTGAGCGGAAAATGGGCAACTGCCTTCCCGCGTCGGGCATCGTCAGCGTGCGGCCGGATCGCGGAAACCGCCTGTTGCTGTTCATGCGCGATCGCAAGGTTGTCAGTGCCGAACTGGCCCGCTCCTGCCGTGCCCGGGACTTCTATTCGGGCTTCCTGATTGAGCGTAACGAGGATGGGCGGCTCTGCGTCGATCGTGACACGTTGCTGTCTCGCAGCGGGATGAGCTGCACGCTGACCCGAATTCGGCAGCTGGTGGAGCAGGACCACTAAGGGCGAGCGACGGGCGTGCGTTGGCCGAACTTGCCTTTCCTAGCGGATTTCCTTGACTTTCCCGCCTTTTTCCGCAAATGGCCCGCTGTCGCGCGGCAGGCGTCGCGGGCGGCGCTTCGCCCCGCCCCGGCTTCATGCCGCTGCTTTACGTGAAATTTTTCCGGAAAAACCATACGCCTATGAGCTTTGCCGATCTCGGCCTGTCTGACGAATTGCTGCAAGCGGTGGAGGCTGCGGGCTATACCGAGCCGACTCCGATCCAGGCACAGACGATCCCACCGGTCCTGATGATGAAGGATCTGATCGGCATCGCCCAGACCGGCACCGGCAAGACCGCTGCCTTCGTGCTGCCGATGATCGACATCCTGGGGCATGGTCGCCGCCGCGCGTTGATGCCGCGCTCGCTGATCCTTGAACCTACGCGCGAACTCGCTGCGCAGGTGGCGGAGAACTTCGAGAAGTACGGCAAGAATCACGACCTCAAGATGGCGCTGCTGATCGGCGGCGTGCAGATGGGCGACCAGCTGAAAGCGCTGTCCGCCGGTGTCGACGTGCTGATCGCCACGCCGGGCCGCCTGATGGACCTGTTCGAACGTGGCAAGATCATGCTCACGGGCTGCGAACTGCTGGTCATCGATGAAGCTGATCGCATGCTCGACATGGGCTTCATCCCCGATATCGAAACGATCTGCTCCAAGCTTCCGGCCAATCGCCAGACGCTGCTGTTCTCGGCAACGATGCCGCCGGTGATTAAGAAGCTGGCCGATCGTTTCCTGACCAGCCCCAAGTATGTCGAAGTGGCGCGTCCGGCGTCCACCAACACCAACATCGCCCAGCACAAGGTCATGGTTTCCGCGCGCAAGAAGCGTGAGGCGCTGCGCCAGCTGCTGCGTACCGACAATGTCGGCACCGCCATCATCTTCGCCAACCGCAAGACGACGGTGCGCGAACTGGCCAAGAGCCTGAAGCGTCACGGCTTCTCTGCCGGCGAGATTCACGGTGACATGGATCAGCCCGCTCGCAATGCCGAACTTGAGCGTTTCAAGGCGGGCGAGATCAGCATCCTGTGCGCGTCCGACGTTGCCGCGCGCGGCCTTGACGTGAAGGGCGTCAGCCACGTCTTCAACTTCGATACGCCCTGGCACCCGGACGATTACGTCCACCGGATCGGCCGCACCGGACGGGGCGGTGCATCGGGTCGCGCGTTCACGTTCGTCGCGCCCGAAGATGCCGAAGCGATCGCCAACGTCGAAAAGCTGACCGGCGGCGCCATCCCGGTCTACGAGCTTGCTGCAGAGGCCGACCACGAAACCGCCGTCGAGGCGAAGCCGGCCCGTGCGAGCAGGTCCAGGCCTGCACGCGATGAGAAGCCGAAGCGTGAGCCGCGCGCTGAAGCCAAGAGCGAAACTTTCGCCGAACAGCGTGCAGAGCGCGCACCGCGCCGAGAGCCCAGGGTCGAGGAACCACGCCGCGGCCGTCGCCGCGATGCCGTGGACACGCAGGAAGATGGCAGCTGGAACGGTCCGGTGCCCGCGTTCCTGAGCGTTTCGGCGCTGAACTGATTTGTGACGCCGCCGTCAGGCGGTGCGCGACAACAAAAAAAAGGCAGGGGCTTCCCCCTGCCTTTTTTGTTTGCCCTCTTGCTGCGTTCAGGCGGCGGTAGTCGCCCGGCGGCGGCGCACGAACAGCAGACCGCCCACCGCTGCGGCCAGCAGGCCCAACATTCCCGGTTCAGGCACCTGCGTTCCGCCCGAGGAAGAAGATCCGCCCGGCGTCGTGCCCGGATCGGTCGGCGTGGGCGTGTAGTTGCCGGTGTAGGTTCCCACGTGCATTTCACCGTTCTGGACGAGGCTGCCGAACACTGCCGAACCCTGGATGTAGTTTCCCGTGGTCGCGGCTGCGGAGGGTGCCAGCACCGATCCGCCCCATGCCGTGGACAGCGACAGATCCTTTGCTTCGTAGAAGTTCCAGACCACATGTTCGCCAAGGTTCTGGGTGCCGCCCAGGAAGTTGTCGTTCAGGGTGATCGATCCGCCCGAAACGTTGACGATCGCAGTGTCCGCACCGTTGAGGTTGAACTGGATCTCTCCGATCTTGTCGAGATCTGCGGCGGAGATGTTGAACACGGCAACACCGTTCGAATCGGGCTGCGCGTCGAAAGTGCCGCGGTTGCCGCTGATCGACAGCTGGCTGTTGGCGGTCTGCGTGCTCATGTCATGGCTGAGGCCGGTCATCGATGTTTCGATGAGACTGGCCTGCTGCGTCAGGTTTTGCGTGAACGACGGATCACCCGAGGCAAGTCCGGAGGTTACCGTGTTGTTGTTGACGTTGGTGTTGCTGATCGAGCCACCCACCAGCACGGTCTGCGCCGCGCCGTTGAGGTTGAGCCCACTGTTGACGTTGCCGCCGACCACCGCGCCCGAACCGTTGTTCAGGTTCTTCGCGCCGCCGTTGACGTCGCCCACCACGGTCAGGCCCGGCGTGCCGGTGCTCGATGCCGGGATCGCCTGGATCTGGTAATTCGACGAATTGCCGTTGAGGTTGCCGCCGACGAAGGTGCGTCCTTCGACTTCGGAAGACGAGGTGAGGTCGCCCAGCACCACCAGGTTCCAGGTCTTGAGGACGTCGACACCCGCGATCATGCCGGAATCCGCCAGCAGCGGGGTGGCGGATAGGGCGGCGGCCATGGCGGCCAGCGAAAGCGAAACGGTACGGATGGAAGCCACGGCGTGTGTCCCGAAATGGCGTGAAGTGACGCCGGGACCAGTATATTTACTTAGAGAATTTGGAAGGACGGCTTTTGCACTGTCCCTGCATGGAACAGCAGGGGGCAATTACTCGGCAATTTACGAAATTTGAAGAACTTCCCAAAAGAACCGCCCCGCCTGCTTCCTTCGGTGGAAGAGGGCGGGGCGCTTGCTTCAGGCCTTCACCTTGTTCTGGAAGCTTTTGCGCAGCTTCATCAGCTTGGGCGGGATCACCGCAAGGCAGTAAGGATTGCGCTGGCCTTCGCCGTCCCAGTATTCCTGATGGTAGTCTTCGGCCGGATACCAGGTGGCAGGCCCTTCGATCGTGGTCACCGCCTTTTCGCCGGAGTGTTCTGCATTCCACCGCGCGATGGCGGCAGATGCCTCTTCGCGCTGGGCATCGTCGAGCGGGAAGATGGCCGAACGGTATTGCGTGCCGATGTCGTTGCCCTGACGGTTCAGCTGCGTCGGATCGTGTGTGCCGAGAAACACGTCGAGCATGTCGGCATAAGAGATCACCGTGGGATCGTAAGCGACCCTGATCGCCTCCGCATGCCCGGTTTCGCCCGAGCAGACCGCCTTGTAGGTGGGGTTTTCCACCGAGCCGCCGATATAGCCGCTTTCCACGGTGCTCACGCCCACCACGTCGCGGAATACCGCTTCGGTGCACCAGAAACACCCGCCAGCTATGATTGCCGTTTCCATTGTCGTTACATGTCCTCAAGTCGAAAGGATTGGGCGCTAGATAGGTATGCGGTGCCCGCTTGTCATTGGCCTGATGTCGGCTAGTCTCGGCCCCGCTTCAAATCCACGTGGAGAGAACCCGATGCGCCGCGCCCTGCTGACCTTGTCTTCGCTCATCGGCCTCGCCGCCGTTCCGCTCTGCGCACAGGCTGCGGAGAAGGAGGCGAAAGTCGAAGCCTGCAAGGGCTGCGAGGCGCTGCTGGAACTGGCCGCCGCCAGCCCGCTGCGCAAGGACGACCGCGCCCGCGACGCTGCACGCCACCCGGTAGAAACGCTTTCGTTCTTCCGCGTCGGCCCGCAGATGAAGGTGGGCGAATATGCGCCGGGAGGGGAGTGGTATTCTCGCTTCCTTGGCCTCTATCTTGGCCAGCAGGGGCATCTGGTCGGGCTCTATTTCGACCCAACCAGCGGCGCCTTCAAGGCGGAGCGGCAGGATGGCATCCGCAAGGCTGCCGCCCAGTATCCCGCCGATGTCGCCAAGTTCACGGGCATGCCGGCCGACAGATTCGCCGCCTATACGCTCGACGCGGTCCCCGAGGCTGAGAAGGGCACGTTCGACGTTATCGTCATCCCGCGCATGATGCACAACCTGTTCAACTGGAACATCGCCGACAGCGAGATCAAGGCGATGCGCGGCCTGCTGAAGCCCGGCGGTCTCGTCGGCATCGAGCAGCACCGCGCGAAGGCCGATGCGCCCTATTCCTATGCGGACGGATCGAAGGGCTATCTGCGCGAGGCGGACGTGATCCGGTTCATGGAAGTCAACGGCTTCGACCTTGTCGGCAAGTCGGAAGTCAGCGCCAATCCCAAGGATACGGCGAACTGGCCCGACGGCGTCTGGACGCTGCCGCCCACGTATGCGCTCAAGGATCAGGACAAGGCGAAGTACCAGGCCATCGGCGAGAGCGACCGCATGACCCTGCTGTTTCGCAAGCGGGCCTGATTGCGTGACGGCTGCGGCCAAGTCTGGACTTCATGCGGCCCAGTCCATAACTGAGGCGCCATGACCCGTCAGATCACCGTCGCCGCCCTGCAACTCGCCCTTGGCTCCGCCGACGAGGCTGAGAACATCGCCGCCGTCTCTGCATTGGTGGAGGAAGCGGCAGGGAAGGGCGCGCAGGTCATCCTGCCGCCCGAACTTTTCTCCGGCCCCTACTTCTGCAAGACCGAGGACGAGGCGCTGTTCGCGTTGGCCCGCCCGACGCTGGAGCACCCGTCGGTGATCGCCATGAAGGCACTGGCGGCGAAGCTGAAAGTCGCGATCCCGACCAGCTTTTTCGAGCGTGACGGTCACCACTATTACAACACCCTCGCCATGATCGGCGTCGATGGCGAGATCATGGGAACCTACCGCAAGAGCCACATCCCCGATGGCCCCGGCTACGAGGAAAAGTATTATTTCCGTCCGGGCAATGACGGGTTCAAAGTCTGGGACGTCTTCGGCACCCGCATCGGTATCGGCGTGTGCTGGGACCAGTGGTATCCCGAATGCGCGCGCGTCATGGCCCTGATGGGGGCGGAACTGCTGTTCTACCCCACCGCGATCGGATCGGAGCCCTATGACGCCACGCTCGACACCAGCCGGATGTGGCGCCGGGCGATGGTGGGGCATTCGGTGTCCAACTGCATGCCGGTGATCGCGGCCAACCGCATCGGCGCGGAAACCGAATGCGGCAGCGCGCAGACGTTCTACGGGCATTCCTTCATCACTGATGAATGGGGTGATTTCATCGCCGAATTCGGACGTGAGGAAACCGGCGTACTTGTTTCCACACTGGACCTTGATCGCGCGGCGACGCATCGTGCGGGCATGGGCTTCTTCCGCGATCGGCGGCCGCAGCTCTACACGCGCGTCGCTCAGGACATCTGAGCAGGATATCCGGGTGCCTGCGCATCTGATCTGACCGGGAAGGGGGGGCATGTAATGGGCAAGCATCGCTATCTGGTGGCGCTGGGGTCCAACAGGCGGCACCGCCGACATGGCTCTCCGCGTGCCGTGCTGAGCGCGGCGCTGCGGGCGCTTGACCATGGCAAGCTGGAACTGCTTGCCGCTTCGCCGGTGATCGAAAGCGCGCCGCTTGGCCCCTCTCGCCGCCGCTATGCCAATGCGGTGGCGCTGGTGCGCTCGAAGCGTGCGCCGGAGGAAGTTCTCCACAAGCTTCAGAAGATCGAGCACAAGTTCGGTCGGCGGCGCGTGGGGCATGCGTGGGGCGCGCGGGTGCTCGACCTTGATATCGTGCTGTGGAACGGCGGGCCCTACGCCGCTGAAAACCTTGTCATACCACACCCAGCCTTTCGCGAACGCCGCTTCGTGCTTGATCCGGCAGTGAAGATCGCAAGCCGCTGGCGCGATCCCTTGACCGGCTTTAGCCTCAGACAGTTGCGTGCCCGCTTGACCAAGCCGCGCATGGCCCCTAGGTGACCCCGACCGTCACGCCGCGTCGGCAATGGGGGCCCGTAGCTCAGTAGGTAGAGCAGCTGACTTTTAATCAGCGGGTCACAGGTTCGAATCCTGTCGGGCTCACCAGTCTTTTCAAAGACTTAGGCCGTACGGCGTTGCGATTTTCTCCAGCGTGGGTCCCAATGGGGGATCAGGGCGGGGAAAATCGCTTGAGAGCGAATCCGATCCTCAGGTTTGTAATCAGGGGGCCACGGGTTCGAATCCTGTAGTCGGCACCAATTATTCAATGACTTAGGTTCGAGTGAAAAACGGCTCTCTCATCGGGGTACCGATGGGGCACCAGTCATCATCGATTGCGCGCCGCCCCATCAGCCAAACATTGAAAGCTGTATTTCCTCCGATGCCGGGGCATTTTTGATCAAAATGCCCCTCACCTTCGCGATGTCGCTGACAACTTGGGTAATGTGATGCGTCGTGTTGAGCTGCCGCCAAGTGGTAGAGTTGCCTGGTCCCGCTGTGGGATTCTCTGCTGCGTTCGCGATAAACGTATCTGCGCTAGAAAAGCCCTTGCCGGCGAAGTCACCGCTGTTGACAATCGCTTTATAGACACCGTGTTGATTGCCACTGAGAAGTGACCCGGGAAGGCTATAAGTTTCCGCTGAGAATTGACCCATGTTTTCCTGCCTTCCGGCTGCCAGTCGGAGGGTCGTGGAGTGATCGACATGGACTTACT
>NZ_LYMM01000061.1 GCF_002896965.1 Novosphingobium guangzhouense | reverse complement strand
CGGCGGAGGCGAAGCCACCGCCGCGGCGGCGACCTGCGGCGCGCTGTCGGGCGACGCGACGCTTGGCGCCACCGCCAGCGTGACCGACTGCCCGCCCCATGCGGGAACCGACAACAGCGCACCGTTCTCGAACCCCTCGGCAGCAAGGCGATAACGCACGGTCGCGAAGGTGCCCGGCGCGATCGCCCGCACGGAAGGGCCATCGGGATCACGGTGCAGGATGACGGTGCGGCCCGGTCCGAAGGCGCCCGCATGGGCAAGGCGCGCCTCGACGGCTTCGGGCAGGGTCGCAGTAGCGGCGGCAGTGCCGGTGTTGAGCAGGCGCACGTCTACTTGCGCGCCGCCCTGCGCATCGGGGGAGACCTGCCCGATCAGAGTCTCGATCCCCTCCTGCGCGAAGGCGGGAGTGGAAAGGGCGGCGAGGAGCGCGGTCGCGGCAGCGAATAGCGGGGCTGTCTTCATGGGTGCAGCTTGTGCCCCGGCAGCCTCGGGTTTTCCATCGCAATTCGGCAGACGACAGCGAAACGCGAGAACAGGACCGCCGCCATTCCGGGGAACAATCGCGGCGTTCTGTCGTTGAAACGGCTCACAAAGCTCGGCTCACCCCGGTGGGCGCACAGTTCGTCCATCCGTTTCCCTTTATTGCGTTTCCTGCACTAAGGGGCCCCAACCCGCTTGATGCCGTGTTCGGCGTCGCTTTCAGATCCATGGCCGTTCGTCGGCCGCATCCGTCATGTGCACCCGCGCGCCTTGGTCGCGCTTGCTTTCGGCGGAAACCGGAGAAAAACATGTCCGCTAGCCAGGCGCTCAGCGCCCAATACGGCTGGTTCAAACGCAGCAGCGAACTGACCGTGGACGACGTGACCGTCGTTGACCGTTCCACCCTCAACCGCGCCGTCGGCGCCGCCGCGCTAGGCAATGCGATGGAGTGGTTCGACTTCGGCGTCTACGGCTATATCGCCATCACACTGGGCCACGTCTTCTTCCCCACCGGCAGCGCCAGCGTCCAACTGATCGCCACGTTCGCGACCTTCACGGCGGCCTTCCTCGTCCGTCCGCTCGGCGGGCTGGTGTTCGGGCCGCTGGGCGACCGCTATGGCCGCCACAAGATCCTGGCGCTGACGATGATCCTGATGGCGGCGGGCACCTTCGCGATCGGGCTGATCCCCTCCTATGCGCAGATCGGCATCGCGGCACCGCTGCTACTGCTTGCGGCGCGGCTGCTGCAAGGCTTCTCCACCGGCGGCGAGTACGGCGGCGCGGCCACCTTCATCGCCGAATATTCCACCGACCGCCGCCGCGGGCAGATGGGCAGCTGGCTCGAATTCGGCACGCTGGGCGGCTATATTGCCGGCGCGGGCACCGTCACTGCCTTGCAGATGACGCTGAGCCCGACCGATATGCTGGCATGGGGCTGGCGTATTCCGTTTCTTGTCGCGGGGCCGCTCGGGCTGCTGGGGCTCTACATGCGCCTGAAGCTGGAAGAGACGCCCGCCTTCCAGGCCTATGCCGAAGAAGTGGACAAGCGCGAGGTCGACCGCCCCAGGCTGGGCGACTTGTTCCGCCGCCACCGCGCGCAGCTGCTGAAATGCATGGGACTGGTGCTGGTCTTCAACGTCACCGACTACATGCTGCTGACGTACATGCCCAACTATCTCAGCGTGACGATGGGCTATGCCGAAAGCAAGGGGCTGCTGCTCATCATCCTGGTCATGGTGGTGATGATGCCGCTCAACGTGGTCGGTGGCCTGTTCAGCGACCGTCTGGGCCGCCGCCCGATGATTATCGGGGCCTGCGCGGCGTTGATCCTGCTGTCGATCCCGTGCATGCTGCTGATCGGCACCGGCAACGACGGGCTGATCTTCCTTGGCCTCATGCTGCTGGGGGTGACGCTGGTGTGCTTCACCAGTTCGATGCCATCCACCCTGCCCGCGCTGTTCTATACCCCTGTGCGCTACAGCGCGCTTTCGATCGCGTTCAACGTTTCTGTTTCGCTGTTCGGCGGCACCACGCCACTGCTGACAGCCTGGCTGGTAGAGAAGACCGGCGATCCGCTGGTGCCCGCCTATTACCTGATGGGTGCCGCCACTATAGGCCTGCTGACGATGCTGACGGTGAAGGAGACGGCAGGACTGCCGCTTCGCGGATCGCCCCCCGCCGTGGAAACGCAGGCGGAAGCGATAGCGCTGGCAAAAAGCGACGAGCCTGTCACAGTCGATACCGCTCTGCCGGGAATAGCGTCGACGAACGGCGACGAACGGCAGAGCGCACTACCGAGAAACGGTGCGGTGATACCCGCGCACGGGCTGGCCTGAGTATCAACTGGCTTTCTATCCAACGGTAAGGAGCAGCAGCGGATACCGACCGCCCCTAGTTGATCACTCGATCGCCGATTTCCATTCCCCAGGTGCGGCCCGTTTGCTTTGTCGGTTACCAAGTGGGAATGGGACGATGTTGTCCGACCAACTCCATATCTGCGGTGTGGGAATCCACGATCTGCGTCCGCTTAATCGCCGTTGGCATCGACCATGAATACAATAGGTTTGCCTCGCGACGTTGGATCCCATCCTGCAGCCAATGCTGCCCGCACGCCGCGCGAAGCAATCGTGTCGTTGATATGCAAACGCCCTTTCGGCAATCCTTTCAACAGACGCTTTGGCGCCGGAAATTCCAGCACCGCTCCACGTGGCATATCGTGCTGACGCAGGGACACCGTCATGCCCTTCCAGCCATCCGAAGAGGACAATTGAGGGTCGGTGAGGAGTTCCCAGTCATATTTGAACCCATCGATTTCGACGGTGCCGCCGCGGCCATGTTTATGAAGCATGACATGCCTCTAGCATACTGGCGGCTGCGCTCCACCCTTCACTCATGTTCGCCGCCTGATACGCGCCCACTTCATTGAGGTACGCGGCGAACCCAGGCTGATTGCCTGTGCTGGCGGCATCCTTCAGCGCCGGGTCATTCTCCCTTTGAAAGACCGGGGGAAGAGGGGCATTTCAGTCGCCCAACCAATCGCATACAATCTCGCCCTTATGGCCTTCGGGGGCTAACGCCGCGCGCAAACCTTCCAACAGTGGCGGCAGCGTTTGCATGAATGTGTAGGGCGGATTGACGATGAAGAGGCCCGCGCCGTTATAAATGCCGGGCTGCTCGCTATCGTAGAGCCAATGCTCCACCACAAGGAATTTAGGGATGCCAAGCTTGCGTAGCTGCGCCTTCCAACGCTGGTGCGTGGCGCTGTCTTTCAGCGGATACCAGATCACCGTCACGCCATGCGCCCATTTGCGGTGAGCGGCGGAGAGGGTGGCGGTGATCCGTGCGCGTTCATCTGTCTGCTCATAGGGCGGGTCGACCACCACCACGCCGCGCGCGGTGCGGGGCGGCACCATAGCCAGCCACAGTTCGTAGGCGTCGCGTTGATGCACGGCCGCGCCGGTGCCCCGCATCACGCCGCGCAGGGTGTCAGCGTCTTCCGGGTGCTTTTCGTTGAGGATCAGGAAATCCTGCTGGCGCAAAAGCTGCGTCAGAAACTGCGGCGAGCCGGGATAAAGCAGAGGTTCGCTTGCCGCATTCACTGCCTGCACGGCCGCACGGTAGTCGTCCAGCAAGGGGTTCGGGTCGGCAAAGGCCTGCAGAACGCCCTGCCTGGCCTCGCCGGTGCGTTGAGCTTCGTCACCGCCAAGATCGTACAGCCCGCAGCCGGCATGGGTGTCGATCAGAGTCAACGCGCCCGGCTTCTGCTGCAAGGCCCGCACCAGGGAGATGAGAAGGCTGTGTTTGACTACATCGGCGCTATTGCCGGCATGGAAGGAATGGCGATAATTCATTACGGTTCAAAAAATCCTGACGATCAGCCTATAAACGAGTTGCTGAAGCTTCTGCAAAGCGAAGTTATGATCGTGCCTTTTTTGCCGCGCAGCCGTCGTTTTCCACGCCCCACGAGCGGAACGTCCGGTTGTCGAAGGCTCAAGAACGATCCGACCGTCGGGCTCGGCAAGACGGGATCGCCGGGCGTGCGACCGTTGGCCATGGCAAAATAACCTGTCACCGACAGACCCAGGCTCCGGGCCTCGGACAGGACAGCGATCTGATCCCGCCATGGGTGAAATGCCACCAGGTTGCTAACAAGCGGCGCGGCGCTGAGGGCCACCGCTTCGCGCATCAGCGCGCCCAGTAGTTGCTGACGCCGATAAGCCGGGTCAGACCTTTCTCGCGCATCGCGTTGAGGAGCGCAATCTGCGTTTCAGGCGGGACTTCGCTGCCATTGGGCCAGTGAAGCAAAAGCAGGGCGACATGATCGGTACCAAGGTTTCGCAGGCTTTCGACGCCCGACGCTTCGAAGCGATCCGGCGCGAAGTTCGTCACCCGGACCTTGGTGGTCAGAAACATATCCTCGCGCGGGGTGCCTGCGCTGCGCAGGGCCTCCCCCCACGGCATCCTCGTCGGCATAAATCTGCGCGGCATCGGCATGGCGAAAGCCGAGCCTCAGGGCTTGCGGCAAGGTCTCCATGATTTCTGCGGGGCTCATATGGTAAGTGCCGAAGCCAAGAGCGGGAATATGGACACCATTCGCCTCGATGATGTGCATTGCGGTGTGTCATTCGTTGATGGGGAGGAGAAACGCGCTCAGCCTTCGGCGCGCAGGAATTCGGCGAAGCGCTTTGCCCATTCGGGATGCCAGCGCGAAAGCGCGGGGCGGTTGTCGATCATGTCGTACATGGCCCACTCGATGCGCCGAGCATCGATCTCGGGCGTGACCGCGTTGTCAGGGCACACGATATAGAAATCGCCGGCGTCGAGGCGGGCGAGAAAATAGGTGACGAGTTCTTCGCAGGTCCAGGCCTCTTCGGGCTTTTCAAGAGCCTCGGGCTTCTTGGCCTGGTTCATCGGGGTCCAGGTGTAGCCGGGGACGAGAAGGTGCGCGGAAAGTCGGCTGCCACATGCCTCGCGAAGGTCGTGAGCAAGTTGTTCGGTCAGCACCTTCACACCGGCCTTGGCCACCGAATAGGCCGCGTTGCCGGGCGGCGTGGTGATGCCTTCCTTCGAGCCCAGGTTCACGATGTACCCGGGGCCATCCTGCGCAAGCATATGGGGCACGAAGAGCGACTGGGCCCTCACCATCGACAGCAGGTTCACTTCGAGCTGTCGGCGCCAGGTCGCGAGCTCCGACCAAGGCCCCGCAGCGTCGATGATCCCCGCGTTGTTCATCAGAAGCGCGATCTCACCAAAAGTTTCAAAGGCCGTGTCGCGCAGATGCGTGAGATCACTTTCGCAAGTGACATCGCCCGATATGGGCACCACGCGGGTGCGTGTCTGAAGTTCGCTGCACAGCGTTTGCAGCGCGTGATGATCGCGGTCGAACAGGCACAGGTTCATACCGAGATCGGCAAGCTTGCGGGCCGTGCCTTCACCGATGCCCTTGGCGGCCCCGGTGATGACGGCGGTGCGGCCCGAAGCAAGGACCGGTTGGGGCGAACTCATATCGTTTTCTCCGTGAAATTGGATCGTTTGGTCAGCAGCGCGGAAAGGCCCATGATGACGAGGCCTCCTACGGCAAGCCCGGCTCCGACCGGCCCGGTAGATGCCCAGCCAAGCCCTGCGGAAATGGCGAGGCCTCCCGTCCAGGCGCCAATCGCATTGGATAAGTTGAAAGCCGAATGGTTCATCGCGGCGGCCAGCGACTGGGCCTTGGGGGCCACCTCCATTAAGCGCGATTGCAGCGCCGGGACGAGGGCAAAGCCAACCCCGATGAAGAAGAGCGAAACACCGGCCATCATCGGGCTAGGCGCGGCAAACCAGAAGAGCGCGAGAAATACCGCGTTCCAGAGCATGATCGCAAAGATGGCCGGGATCAGCGCCCGATCGGCTAGCCAGCCACCGGCAACATTACCCACGCACATGCCTAGACCCCAGAGTGCGAGGAACAGGGGAACACTGCCCTCCCCGACACCTGTTGCCTCGGTCAGTGTTGGCGTGATGTAACTGTACACCGCGAACATGCCGCCAAAACCGATGGTGGCCGTGGCAAGTGTCAGCCAGACCTGCCCGCTCGCGAAGGCCGAGAGTTCCCCGAGGGGGCTGGCACCGTCCCGAGCCGGAACCTGGGGGATCGCCAGGCGAAGAATGCCTAACAGGGCCAGACCGCCAAGCGCCACCAGCGCGAAGGTCGACTGCCAGCCAAAAGCCTGACCCAACCAGGTCGTCAGCGGCACCCCGATCAGGTTCGCAGCTGCCAGCCCCAACATTACCCGTCCGATAGCTTGCGCGCGCTGTTGTTTGGGCACGAGCGCGGCGGCCACGATCGAAGCCGTGCCGTAGTAGGCGCCGTGGGGCAGGCCTGCGACGAAACGCGCGGCGGCCAGCCCACAGAAGTCGGAAGCCAATGCGCTAAGCGCATTGCCGGCCAGGACGAGCACCCCAAGCAGCATCAACTGCCTGCGCTTTTCCATCCGTGCCGTCATCACCGCAAGCGCGGGTGATCCGATGACGACGCCCAGTGCGTAAGCGCTGATGAAGTGCCCCGCCTTGGGGATCGAGACCCCCGCGGTATTCGCCATGCCGGGCAGCAGGCCCATCGCGGCGAATTCGCCCGTACCGATGAAAAGGCCACCGAAGCCGAGCGCGATCTGCGCAAGGGCAAGACCATGTGGAGGGGATGTTCTGGAAGGTTGGCTCATGCATTTTCACTTTGGAATTGGGCCCCGAAGGCCCCCGCGCAGTGGGGATGTTCGGACGGAAGGCCGGATTTCCGGCGTGGCTTGAGCCGTTGTAACGGGCTGGAAGTGTCAAGGATGCACTGATAGACATCAACGGAGCGTTCGATTCCATTCACGCTAAACAGCAGCTGGCTCTGCCAGCCCCATCCGGAAAGTCGCACCGATGAACCTGTCCCGTTCCGATCTTGGCGATCTGAAGGTCTTCATGGAGCTTGCGCGTCATGGCGGCTTTCGCAAGGCCGCGCTCGAAATGGACGTCTCCGCCTCAGCGCTCAGCCACGCCTTGCGCGGACTGGAGACCCGGCTCGGCGTGCGCCTCATCAACCGCAATGCCCGCAGTGTTTCCCTGACGCAGGCGGGCGAAGAGCTTCTCGTCCAACTGGAAACCGGATTCGGAGCGATCGGAGCCGGTGTCGAGGCCCTCAATCGGTACCGGGCAAGCCCGGCCGGTCGCCTTCGGATCAATGCCTTGAGCGATGCGGCGCGGCTGCTGCTTGGCCCGGTCATCGCACGCTACAGTGCAGAGCATCCTGACGTTGACCTTGAGATCGTGGTGCAGGATGCGATGGTCGACATTGTTGGCGAAGGCTTCGATGCCGGAATCCGGTTCGGCGACCGCGTGCCCGAAGACATGATCACCATGCCGCTTGGCGATCCATTGTTATGGGTCATGGTCGCCTCGCCAGCCTATCTTGAAGCAACCGGCGAGCCGGAACGCCCGGAGGACCTCGCGAGGCATCGCTGTATCGGCATGCGAACGGGAACAGGCGCAATGTACCACTGGGAACTCGGCGCGGGAAAGACAGCCCGCACGCTCAACCTCTCCTGGTCTGCGGTCGTCGATGAAAGCGCGTTGGCCATCGACATCGCCCGCAATCACGGCGGGATCGCGTATTGCTTGCGTGAACGGGTAACAGGCCTGATCGAAACCGGCCAATTGCGTGAAGTTCTTCCCCAGTGGTCTTCTCCGGGCGAAGCATTTCACATCTACTATCCAAGCCGCCGCCAGCAACCGGAAGCACTGCGCAGGTTCATAACCATGGTACGAGACGAGGCCCGCACCGAAGGCGCGCAACGGCCAACTTCCCTCAGCAATGAATAGCTTGCTGCTCGGTTGTCGGTCTTCTTGCCCGGTTAGCCCTGGGCCATCACCTTCGCTCCTTGTAGGTCGTTCAGCACCCAATTTTACGCTGTCAGAAGCGGACCGGCAGCTTCCTCATTCTGGATGCCTTGGACTGGCCGATGAGCGGCTGTCTGGTTCGGAGCGGAGACAGGAGGAAAGCTGCCTCTGCACAATGTCGGCCACCGAACCCTTGCGGTCGGTGACGGCAGCTTCGGGATGACCCGAAAGCTACCGCCGATTGCTTGGCTTTCCTGCTCAGATCGCCCTCTCGGTGCGAGGCAAGAGCGCCGTAACCAGTCCCAGAAGCGGCAAGAATGCCGTGAGGTGATAGACCCACACGATACCATAGGCGTCTGCCAGTTGGCCAAGTCCGGCTGCCGCGATGCCGCCGACACCGAACATCAGGCCGAACATGACGCCAGACACCATGCCGACCCGACCCGGCATGATCTCCTGCGCGTACACCACGAGCGCGGCGAAGGCGGACGAAAGGATCAGGCCAATGAGGATAGCGAACACCAACGTCCAAAACAGGCCGACGTGCGGCATTAGCAGCGCGAACGGCACGATGCCGAGGAACGAAATCCAGATCACCGCCCTGCGCCCGATGCGATCACCGAGCGGTCCGCCGAAGAAGGTGCCGGCCGCAACCGCCGCCAGGAAGCAGAACAGGTAGAATTGTGACTGCTGGACCGTCAGGGCGAACCGAGCGATTAGGTAGAAGGTGAAGAAGTTTGTGATCGAGCCGATGTAGACGAACTTTGCGAACATCAGCACCGAAATAACGCACAGCGCGCGCACGACGGTTGAGCGATCATAGGTTAATGTAGCCGTATCTGTCTTCTTCCCTCCTGTTGCGGCTGCCGACGCGTGGCGAAGCCTCCAGCGGGTCACGAGGAAGAGCGTCCATATCGCAGCGAGCGCGGCGAATGCGAGCCAACCGAAAGCTGCTTGCCCGAAGGGAAGGATGACCGCTGAGGCGACCAGCGGCCCAAGCGCGGATCCGGTATTTCCGCCGACCTGAAACGAGGACTGCGCCGTCCCGAACCGACCGCCTGATGCCATGCGCGCAATCCGCGACGCCTCTGGGTGGAAAGTGGCCGAGCCGATCCCGATCACTGCCGATGCGAGGATGAGTTCCGGATAGCTTCCAGCCATCGCGATGCCGGCGATACCAAGCAGGGTCGTCACCATGCCCAGGGGCAGGAGGTACGGCATAGGGCGCTTGTCGGTGTAGAGCCCGACCCAGGGCTGAAGCAGTGACGCGGTAAACTGGTATACCGCTGCCACGATACCGATCTGACCAAAACTGAGGGCATATTTCGCTTTCAGCATCGGATAGATCGCAGGCAATGCCGCCTGGATCAGGTCGTTGAGTAAATGTGCGAAAGCCACTGCGCCAACGATCTGTGCAACGAACTTCTGCCCCTGGAATGTTGGCGGTGACGGCGTCGGCCCGAAGGCGCTGGTCAATGGATTGCTCATGATAAGGATCACTTCGTTAATGTTCTCGATGCACATACCGGCGTCGGATGCAGCCCGCCCTGCTGCATGAGACAATCGTTTCTGCTAATGGGACATCGATGAGTACCTTTAGGCCTGACGAGAATGACGATGTGTATCGCCCGCTCGTGGCGATGGGTCATGCTTATCCGGCCGCTTCCGAATTGCCGACGCACTGCCATCGACGCAGCCAATTCCTTTATGCCAGCACCGGTGTGATGGCGGTCACCACGCCCGACGGCGCTTGGGTTGCACCGCCCGAACGCGCGGTATGGATACCCGAAGGCGTGCCGCATTCCGTTCGCATGGCAGGCGCAGTGCAGACCCGCAGCGTATTGGTTGACGGAAATCTCTGTCCAGCACGCGGTCAAGTCTGCCAGATCGTCGGTGTATCCCCGCTTCTCGGCCAATTGCTGGTGGCGGCAGCGGACCTGCCACTTGAGTATGAAGAGGATGGACGAGATGGGCTGGTCGTTCAACTTCTTCTAGCAGAGATCAATCGCGCGCCGGTGATCCCGTTGGCCGTTCCGTTTCCATCTGACGCCGCCCTGGCAAAACTGTGCCACGCATTCTTAAATGCCCCCGATGCAACCGCAACGATCGAACAATGGGCTATCAGTCTATCGATGGATCGTCGTCGATTCACCCGCATCTTTCGGCAACAGACCGGCATGAGCTTCGTCGAATGGCGCCAACAGGCCTGCCTGTCGGTTGCACTTCCCCGACTCGCGGCGGGCGAATCCGTGACAACAGTGGCACTCGACCTTGGCTATGACGGCCCGAACAATTTCTCGACCATGTTCAAGCGGTTGACCGGAGCGCCGCCGAGCCGCTACCTACGAAAATTGGCGTGCAGCTAGGCGGCTCTCGACCGGCTTTATGCAGACAAAAGATACCGCTCGAGCATTCTGGACCCACTTGGGATGGCTCCGGTCGGTTGGTCCTTGCGGCATGGCGCCGAGTAGCCTAGGTGAGAATTGGTCGCAATTGCCCAGCCTGAACAGAATGAAGGGCGAACGATTCCGAAAGGCGAGCAAGTGTCGCAAACCAAGGTCATAGCTGGACTGCTCGAAGAACGGCGCAACGACATGGTGAAATATGCGAGCGCCGTCAGCGGTGACGAGGCCAGCGCGGAAGATTTGGTTCAGGAAGCATGGCTGCGCTGTGACCGGGCAGCTAAGGCAGAGCCTCTCCTTCAGCCTGCGCGCCTGTTGTGGCGCATCCTGCGGAATCTTTCCATCGACCGGGGGCGCCGCATCGCGATCCAGAGCCGTACGGTGGTCGCGAGCCAAGATGACCCGCGCTGGGAAAATCTGCCCGACGATCGCCTATCGGTTGAGGATTTGCTGATTGCCCGCGAGGAACTGGTTCTTATCCAGCGTGTGCTGGATACCCTGGATTCAAGGACACGCACGGCCTTTGAAATGCATCGTTTCGAGGGAGCCAAGTTACGTGAGATTGCGGAACGTCTCGGTATTTCAATCACCACCGCGCATGGCTTGGTGGCGGAAGCGACGCGGCTTATCCGTGCCGCTGCCCGGAGGGACTAAACCCCTCGCTCACTTTTATCCGAAAAAATCGCCTTCTCGTGCGTCTGTGAGGTAGAGGGACGAAGGCTCTGCCGGGGACGGTGAATGAAGCCCGATTCCACGAGAGGGGCAGCAAGCAGGGATGACCGAAGCCTCAGAATATGACGCTCGCCGCGCCGATGAAGAGGCGGTGGAGTGGGTTATCCTTCTCCGCGAGGAACTGGGCGATGCCGATGTTCGCGCGCGTTTCGACGCTTGGCTTGCCGCGTCTGTCATCAACGCCCGCGCATGGGCCGACACGGCCCATGCCTATGATCGCGCAGGAGATGCGCGGCCCGCCCATTCACCGCCAGTCAGAGCAGCCGAAGTGCGCCCCGTCCTGCCGCAAGGGCCGGTCGCCTATCGACGAAAGCGCACGGGCGCGCGCACTACCCAACCTAAAGAGCGCAGGCTTCCGAAACCGCGCACATGGATAATCGGTGCTGCGGCAGCCTGTCTTGCGATCATCACCGTACCATCACTTATGGTGCACGTGCAGGCTGACTACCTGACCGGCACGGCCGAAACGAGAGACGTGAAGCTGGCGGATGGCAGCTTCGCGCGTCTCGCGCCGCACAGCGCAATTGCCGTCACCTATGCCGCCAATCATCGCCAGGTCCGTTTGCTCAAAGGCGAAGCCTGGTTCGACGTGCGCCATGATGCCGCACGGCCCTTCTATGTAGATGCCAATGGCGTCACGACCACCGTTCTTGGGACCGCGTTCGATGTACGGCTCGATACCGATGGCGTTACGACCGAACTGGCGCGTGGCCGGGTGCGCGTCGATTATGCCTATGCCGCGCCTCCGGTCTCTGAACAACTGTTGCCCGGGCAGGCTGTCCGCGTCGGGTTCGATGGAGCGGTCAGCCGCGATAGCCGTCCGGTGGAGCAGGTGGCGGCATGGCGCAATCGCCAAATCCTTGTGCGTGACAGGCCCGCCACCGAAGTCATCGACGCGCTGCGCCCGTGGTATTCGGGCGTCATCATCGTGCGTGGCGATGGCTTCGCCCGGCAGCGCGTAACCGGTCTCTACAATGCCGCCGACCCGGTAGAGGCGCTGAAAGGTTTGACGCAGGCTTATGGCGGTTCCGTATCAACCATGACGCCGTGGGTGATCGTTCTGTCCTCCCATTGACCATCGGATTGGCAAAGTGAAAATTATTTCCTCTTACATTCAGTAACCTAGCCCAGTCTCTGACAACAAATGCGCCCCTCTCCACGCTCTGGTCCGAAAAATCACAAGCGTCTGCGTCTGTTCTGGTAAGAGGCGTTTTTGCGACGCATTAGCGTAAAGCGCCTCCTTTGGACTGAATGCTAAGGAGATTGATTGATGGCTCAGGGGGGTAAGGTCGGGGTTTTCACGAAGGGCAAGAGGCTGCGCCGCGCTGCGCTGGCCGCGTTGATGCTGACAAGCAGCCTTGGGACGGTTGGTGCAGCCACTCCGGCGCAGGCACAGGAAGCGGTCCGCAGTATCGACATTCCCGCTCAGCCGCTCGCCACCGCGCTGACCGCCTTTGGGCAGCAGTCCGGCTTGCAGGTCAGCACGCAAGCCGCCTTGATCGAGGGCAAGACCTCCAGCACCGTGAAGGGCACGATATCGCCATCGCAGGCGCTTACCCAGTTGCTCGCCGGCACGGGCCTCAGTTTTCGCATCGTTGGTTCGACCGTCACTCTGGAACCGGTGCCGCAGTCGGCGGACGGCGCGATCACGCTGGGGCCGGTGCGCGTGGAAGGTGAAGGTGGCACCTTTGCGGGTATTGCGCCCAGCATCACCAGTGACCCGGCAGCGACCGAAGGAACCCGCTCCTATACGACCACAAGCATGGCGACCGCGACGAAGCTGCCGCTCTCGATCCGAGAGACCCCTCAGTCCGTCACCGTAGTCACACGCCAAGCCATTGAAGACCAAGGCGCGCTGGCTCTCAAGGATGTCATCCAGAACGTTCCGGGCGTGTTCTACTGGACCAGCGGACCGCAGCGCCAGCGCTTCTACGCGCGGGGCCTGAGTGTCGACAACCTTATGTTCGACGGGTTGCCGGTCACACTCTCCAGTTCGCAACTGTCGCAGGATCTCGTCGATCCGAATATCGCCATCTACGATCGTGTGGAAATCGTTCGCGGAGCAGCGGGGCTGACGGTTGGCTCCGGCAATCCTGCCGCGGCGATCAACCTCGTCCGCAAGCGGCCTACGATGACACCGCAATTTTCGATCGCGGGCAATGTCGGGAACTGGAACCGCTATGGAATCGAGGCAGACTTTGGCGGACCGCTCGACCGGGACGGTACGCTCAGGGCACGGGTCGTCGGCACCTATAATGACGAGGAAAGCTTCCGCGACCGCGAGCACAGCAAGCGGAACATGATCTACGGCATCATCGAGAAGGATTTCGGATCGCGCACCACGCTGAGCGTTTCCGCGATGCGGCAGGAAGATGATCTGGACGGCAACGGCTTTACCGGAATGCCTGTCGCTGTCGACGGCAGCCACCTCGACCTCCCGCGCTCGACTTCCTATGCAAGCGACTGGGAATATTGGAACAAGGACAGTACCTCGCTGTTCGCGTCGCTGGAGCATCGGTTCGACAACGGGTGGAAGGTCAACCTGTCAGCCTACAAGGTGTGGGCGAAGCTGAATATGCTTGGCCATTACATCCGTTCGAACGTCACCATTGGCACCTATGACCTGCTTAACGCCCTGAACGAGCATGAGGAAAACCAGAGCAGTTACGGCATCTATGCCAGCGGCCCATTCAAGCTGTTCGGCCGCGAGCACGAACTCGTTCTGGGAGGCGGGCATCGCCGGGTCCAGTTCGACGGCAACACCAATCAGGGCGGCCTCATGGCCGGCGACTTCGATCTCTACAACTTTTATCCGTCCGCGATCACGAAGCCGAACCTGACGATCCTGCCGTGGCTGGACAGCGACATCAAAGAGTTCAACGCCTATGCAACAACCCGGTTGAATCTGGCCGACGGGCTGAAACTCATCGTGGGCGGGCGTCTGGACTGGTACGACTATTCCGATGCGCAGCCGCGCTGGAACCTCTCCAACCAGTACGAGGTTAATCATCATCTGACCAAATATGCCGGCCTGATCTATGATCTGGACAACCATCATTCGGTCTATGCCAGCTATACTGACATCTTCAAGCCGCAGAATTATTACGACATCGATCACAAGTTGCTGTCGCCGGTCGTAGGCAAGAACTACGAGATCGGCATCAAGGGCGCTTATTTCGACGACACACTCAATGTCTCGCTCGCGCTGTTCCGCATGGATCAGGAAAACCGCGCCGCCCGGATCAGCGACCAGACCAAGTGCAGCACATATCCGACGGCCACCTGCTATGAAGCTGCAGGTCTGGTGCGCGCGGAAGGGATCGATTTCGAGATAGACGGCGCCGTCACGCCCGACTGGCAGATTACCGCCGGTTATTCCCACACACTTGCCAAATATCGCGAGGATGCGGATGCGCTGAAGATCGGCACCCTGTTCGATACCGACGTGCCGCGCCATCTGGTCAAGGTGCTGACGAACTACCGCCTGCCGGGCAATCTCGACACGATACGCATCGGCGGTTCCTTCTACTGGCAAAGCACGATCTACAACAATGGCACGACTTCGGGGATCGCCTATCATGAGGAGCAGAAGGCCTATGCTCTGGTGGGCCTCAATGCCAGTTGGCAGGCAACGCCGAACCTCGACATTCGCGCGAACATCAACAACCTTTTCGACAAGAAGTACTACCGTTCGCTGACCGGTCAGTCAGGTCTCGCCTTTCCGACGAGCGTATATGGCGATCCCCGCAACGCCATGCTGACCGCACGATACCGGTTTTAAGGTTGGCCATGAAGCGGCGCAATCGGCTGACAAGGGACAGACCGGCTGGCACGGACATCGCTTCGTCAGTCGATGGCGTCGCTGCACACCTGGGTGGGGCTCCTGCCCGGGTGGCTGATGTTCCTGAATTCCCTGTCGGTAAGGTAGCCTTCTTTCAGCAGGAAATCTCCCGCTGGATGCGGCCGGAGCCTCGCAGTGTCGCCGTCACACCGGCTGCCCTGGATGCGGCTTCGGCCTATCTGGCCGACAACGCGCGCGGTGCAACCAGTTGGACGATCGTTCTGCCGCCAGAACGCGGTGGCGAACCATTATCGCTTAGCTGGAAGGCAAGCGAGGATGGCAAAGTCCGGTGATGGCAAGGCGCCCCTGGACCCCGCCACCGGTCACGAATTGGCGGTGTGCGACACGCGCGGCGGGTTCTTCCTCTATCGGTTCCATTGCGACTTGCACTACATGCCTGTGATGTGGGCGCGCTATGCCATAATCATCGCGACGTCAGCGAAGCTTGTCGCGCTCCTGTCAGGTATCATCGCGCACAAGACGATTTTCGCCGGCCTGATCGCACGTGATTGAATATTCGTCGGCTTCGACCTTACGATGCTGGCCATGGCCGCCGCCTGCACTTTTGCCGCAAGCCTGCTCCGGCGCTCAGCGTGTTCGACATTGCTGCTCCTGCCGCGCCGTCTGAGCGACAACGTGACATGCCGCCCGGTGCCGAACAGGTCGAGAAGGAAAAGGCGCAGGTTCAGCCCGATCGCCCCAGGATCGAGGTGCCCGAGATTCAGATTCCCAACGAGAACCCGGTCACGCTGGTGGCGACCAAACCCGTCATTGATCGCGGCCCGCCGATCGAGAAGACGACAGCGCCAGAAGCCAAGCCCACCTGGGAAGGTCAGGTGCTGGGGGCACTCAACAAAGTGAAAGGTTATCCCCGCGACGCCGCGTTCCGGAGCCAGCAGGGCATTTCCTACATCCGGTTTGTTATGGACCGCGAAGGTAAGGTGTTGTCCGTCAGGCTTGAGCGACCCTCCGGTGTCCGCTCGCTCGACGGAGAGACTCTCAGTCTGCCCAAGCGCGCTGCGCCGCTGCCGAAACCGCCTGAAGAGGTAAAGGGCGACACCATCGAACTGGTCGTGCCCGTCACATTCTTCATGTCCTGAACACCTTCGTCGGAACGCGCCTCTCGCTGCCCGCCACGGGTTCCTTGCCCAGCCAATGATCCGCCGTCGCGCCATGCACATTCCGGATGGAAAGTGCTATATCCGTAGGCATGATTGATCGTCCAAAGAACGGATGCCGGAGGAGCGCTCCAATCGCACTGACAGCACTCTGCCTTCACCGCTCATCACGAAACGGATGTAGGGCACGCCCTGCTGATGGCGAAACGAAGCCTCGCGGGGGTAGCGCTTCACCTTATTGAGCGCAGCCAGCACCTGACCTTCCCATGTGGGTTTGGCGTCGCTTACCTTCTGAAACTGCTTGGGGCCGGGAGGCATCTCATTGGCAAGGTTCGGGCGGAGCAGCGGGCATGGCTACATCGAAAACGGGTAAATGTGCCGACGGCTGAAGCGCCGAGTAGACCTGCCACGATAGCAGCGAACAGGCCGCGATTGCCAAGACGATGAGCGTGGTGCCGAAGATGCCGAACAGCCGCGCTTTCGGATCCGTCGGCAGATCCGCGTAGCGCAGCGTCGGAACCACCGGAACGCCATCGGCGCCGCTGTCTGAGGGAAAAGTCGCCGGAACATTGCCGAAGGTTGACGCCGTCGCGGTTCGTCGCCTCACCTCGATGCTCATGTGGCCTGCGCCCCACCGTTCACTCTGGTCATATGTCTTGTCGACGCAGTTAGTGCGTCCGCTGCCTGTGCCCGGACGATCTGCGCCCGGGCACGGGCCCATTACAGCTTACCGCGCAGGGTCAGACGGAAATTCCGCGGCTCCCCGTAGATGTTGTAGAAGATCGCGTAGCCGGGAATGCGCAGATAAGTCTTGTCGAGCAGGTTGCTCACCACCAGCGAGGCGTCCCAATGCTCAGAGATTGCATAGCCGAGCTTGGCATTCACGATCGCATAGGCGCCCTGCCGGATGAGGTCGGTGTACATGTTGCTCTGCCACTGGACGCCACCGCCCACCTGTATTCCTGATGCCCAGCCCTGCACGCCCGCCTTGGCGAGGTCGAACTGGGTCCATGCCTTGAGCATGTGCTCGGGGCTCTGGGCGGGGAGGAAGCGCTTGCCGACGTTGGCCGGATCGGAATCGCTCAGATACTTCTGCTGGTTGTAGGTATAGCCGGCCGTGACCTCCCAACCCGGCAGTGGGCTGCCGTTGACTTCCAGTTCCACGCCCTGACTGCGTACCTTGCCCGCAGCGCGGTAGCAGGTGCCGTCGATGGTGCCGCCGCAGCCGATGTTTTCCTCATCGATGATCGCGCGGTTGGAATCGTGGATGCGGAACACCGCGATCGAGGCGTTGAGAGCGTCATCGAAGAAGCTGCCCTTGATACCCGATTCCAGCTGCCACCCGACGCGCGGCGCCAGCGTCCTGTTGTTCACGTCCTGCGACGTTTGCGGCACGAACGTGTCGGTGTAGCTGGCATAGACAGTCAACTGGTCGGTCACGTCCAGCACGGCGCCGGCATAAGGCGTGAAGCGCCGCTTGGTCGTGGCACTGCTGTCGATCCAGGGGGTGACTTCGGGGAAAACGTCGCGATCCTTGATCGTGAAGTTCGTCAGGCGCCCACCGACGATCACCGTCAGCGGATCGGCAAGACGGATGCGCGCCGAGCCGTAGAAGCCGGTCTGCGCCGTCACCGTCTCATAGCGATAGGTGATGTTCTCATCGATCACGGCGGACAGGTCGTGATCATTCAGGGGATCCCACGAGCCGGGATTCACGAATTTGGTGCCGCCGATGAAATCGTAGCGCGAACGGTTGACGCCGAACGTCAGGTCATGCGTCATGCCGAGCAGATGCACCGGCCCCGTCACATGCGCGTCAAAGCTGTGCCACTTCGTTTCCTGCTCGACCCGGCCCGCCGACATGCCACTGACCAGGCCGGTATCGCGGTCGATGGCTTCATAAGGGAATACCGAATAGCCGCCGTAGGTCAGACGGCGCAGGCTATAGGCGCTCTTGAACGTCCAGCCGCCTCCGAAATCGTGGCTCAGATCGACCACCATCTCGCGCGAACGGGTGCGCGAAGGCGCATCGGAACCGGTGAACGACCCGCGCGCCGGAACGGTGCCGTCGTCATAGAGCGGCAGGCCGAAGGAATTGATGTAGGTACGCTGCGAATAGATACCGCTCACGCCCAGCGTGGTTCGGGGCGTAACGTCGTATTCCACCACGCCATAGACCGAGCGGTCATGGTTGAACCCGATGTCGTAGAACTTGTCCTCGTCCTGAAAGACGCCGACCACGCGGGCGCGCAGTTTGCCTGAGGCGGTGAGCGGGCCGCTCACGTCGACCTCGCCGCGATAGCGATCCCATGACCCCACCGAGGCAAGGCCGGATACCGCGAGCACGTCGGTCGGCCGCTTGCGCACATAGTTGACCGTGCCGCCCGGCTCGCCGCTGCCGGTCAACAGGCCCGAGGGACCGCGCAGCACCTCGATACGGTCGAAGAACGCGAGGTCGTCGGTATTGGAACTGGCCTTGTCCGAGCCTTCCTGCTGCGGCACGCCGTTGTACTGCGCATTCGCCGCATAGCCGCGGATGATGTACTGCTCCTGTCGCTCGTAGCCGAAGCTACGCACGCCGGTCACCTGATCCAGCGCCTCACTGACAGTCGTGAGGTTCTGGTCGTCCATCCGCTGGCGCGTGATGACGCTGACCGACTGGGGAATCTCACGAAGCGACTGCGCGCTCTTTCCCACTGTTACCGTATGCGCGGCGTAGGAACCGGTGCCCTCGGTCAC
The DNA here is from genome assembly GCF_002896965.1 of Novosphingobium guangzhouense. Taxonomy (GTDB): domain Bacteria; phylum Pseudomonadota; class Alphaproteobacteria; order Sphingomonadales; family Sphingomonadaceae; genus Novosphingobium; species Novosphingobium guangzhouense. The sequence continues at coordinate 4,566 of NZ_LYMM01000061.1, read as the reverse complement.
GCCGGGGTCGGACGAGGCGAACACGGCACCTTCGCTCGCGCCTTCGACCTTGACCGGCCCGAGTTGCACGGCAGCGCCCGAGGTCTGCGGCGCGGGTTCCAGAACGGCAGTGGTCCGGCTCGTGAAACGGAAGGTCAGGCCGGTGCCGCGCAGCAGGATGCTCAGTGCCTCAGCGGCAGGGTGCGTGCCGGATACGCCGGCGCTGCTACGCCCTTCGACGAGCGTAGTATCGGCCGTAACCTGCAGCCCGGATTGCCGCCCGAACTGCATGATCGCCTCGGTCAGCGGCTGGGCGGCGATGTCGAAATTGCGCTGGCCCGCCGCCTGCGCCTGCGCAGGCACCGCGCTCAGCACCAGCGGCGCGGACGTCATCAGCGCAATCGCCAGCGCCCTCAGGCCGATCGCCCTGACGCCGATCGTGCCGCGAAATGTCTTGCCCCCAGTCATGCATGCTCCTTCGAAAGCGATAATCCGGCGCGGACCATTCGATAATGCGTCTCAACAGCCGTTATTAGCTCCACGCCGGGCGGGGCGGCTTTTCCAAACAGATGGCGAATTATTTTTCGTCGCAGGCGGAAATGGCGGAAAGACGAGGCTAATTTCCAGTCACGATCATCAGCCACGGGGTGATCTGCAAGATCCCGCCCCCGTGCGGCTGGACCAAGGCGCGCAGCGCATCCTGGGGGTCTGAAAGCCGGAAGATGCCGGTGACGCGCTTGCGCCCGATTGCCTCGTCGGCAAGCACGATGCGGCCCTTGTACCAGGGGCGCAATTCCTCGATCGCCTCGGCGACGGTGCGCCCTCGAATGACCACGGAACCGGTCCGCCAGATACCGGCAAGATCGCTCGCCTGATGACCGCTGACCATCGCCTCGCCGGGCACCGCGCTCACCCAGTCACCCGCCCCCAGCACGGAGGACGCGGCGCCTTCCACGCGGACGCGCCCACGGCCTACCGCAACGCTGCGGTCGGGGCCGATCATACGCACGTCGAAGGCGGTACCCAGCGCGGTAGCAGCGATACCTTCGGCCTCCACGCGGAACGGCCTTGCGGGATCGGGGTGAACCTCGAACCATGCCTGTCCGCGCAACAAGCGGATGTTACGGTGACCCTGCGTGTAAGCGACCGCGATCGCGCTGTCCGGGCCGAGCCTGACCCGGCTGCCGTCATCCAGCGCGACGTTCGCCATACCGCCGGCCGGGGTCAGATGGTCCGCCCGCAGGCGCAGGGTGATCTCGGGACCGCCAAGGACAGCGATACAGGCAATGGCCGCCGCCATCGCCGCCACGCGCCACTTCGGCAGCGATCTCCGGACTTGCGACTGTGCGGACCGGCCATCGGCAGCAGGCGCGAGGTATTCGGGGTGGTTTGGCTGCACACTGCCGATCATGTCGAACAGCGCCTGCATCTGTTCCCAGGCCCGCACATGCGCGGCGTCGGCATCACACCATGCCGCGAACGCGCTGGCCAGTTCACGATCGCCGGGACGTTCGCGCAGACGCACAAGCCAGTCCGCAGCCTCCATGCTGATCCGTTCTGCGTCACCCGACATGGATATTCTCCCCGGCCGGATTGCAGCCTACATATCGGATAGACGTTCGGCGCGACTGATTTTTCAACGGCCAATTCTTCGATTGCAAAGCCATCATCGCCCGTCTCCCTCCAGATCATCGGGACGGCAGAGGCGATGGCATTCAGCCAGCCCTTTCACGATCAGAAGATGCGCCAGCGAAATCGAGATATTCAATCGTTCCGCAATCTCGCGCAGCTTGAAGTCTCCAAGGCGATACATTTCAATGGCGATGCGCTGGCGTTCGGGCAGCGACGCTAACGCCCGTTCCACGCATCGCAGCTCAACCTGCGCACTGACCACCACGTCAGGCGAAGGCGCATCGTCCGCGATTTCAGCGAGATCAGCCACCGCTTCGTCCGCCACATGCCGCGCCTGCCTGCCTGCCTTGCGGCGGCCATCGATGGCCAGATTGCGGACGATCCGGTAAAGATAAGGGACCGGGTCACGGAGCTTGTCGCGATCGAGCGCCTGTCGCAGATGCAGCCACGCATCCTGAACGACATCCTCCGCCTCTGCGCGATTGCCCGCAATGCGCTCCGCATAAGAGATCAGCGCGCTGCGGTGCGCGCCATAAATCTCGCCCCATGGGGTATCGGAACGCAAAATCGATCTTTCTACCAATCGGATGCCGCATCATGTGACCTGCAATGCAGAGCCGCGACACCTCAGCAAATGATAATCATTCGCAGCCCGTACCGATAAGCCATTCTCAATGCAATGCACCCCCGACACCGACTAGCGGCGTTCGTAAACCCTATTCGACCAAACGGCTCCTCAGATCGCTTGGGGATGATCCCACCATGCCGCTAAGGAGCGCCGATTGGGTTGAGAAGACTGACCCATTCTTGCCGTTCACCGGCCAATTTATAACGCACAACTGCCGACGGTATGGTCGGCAAGAGGCGGGGTGCTTCGTCAACCAGTAGTGACAAGATACGCTGTTTTCAGCTTCCCTCCACAATATTAGCATTATGGGAGAATGCCCAATTTGATACACTCGATCCCAGACGTTTTATTCATCAAGTTATTCAACACGTGCAGCAGATGAAGACGCTGAAAAAGCTCGCAATCGTTCGATCCGATGCCTTTCGATTACGCGCCCTCCGAGATGTTCGCAGATGACGGTCAAGGCGCTTTCGGGTGCCGCGTTTTCTCCGCAGACGAAAATATCGACGGCCGCCACGCCTTCTTCCGGCCACGTATGGATGGAGATGTGCGATTCCGCCAGCAGCGCCACCCCGGTGACGCCCATGCCCTGCCCGAAGTGGTGGAGCCGGACGTTCAGCACCGTCAGGTGCGCGGCCTCCGCTGCATCGCGCAGTGCCGTCTCCACGAGCGACAGGTCGTCGAGACCCACGCATTCGCCAAAGTCAGCAATGAGGTGAACGCTGGTGCCGGCACGGTGGGTCATGATGCCATCAGGCTTTCGTGCGCATGGCCAACATGCGCCAGTGCCGCCTCCGCCGCCATGACGCCGTGGTAGTGCGCTTCCTCGAACAGGGAGAGGCCGGACAGGTCGGAGTGGGCGAACAGGACCGGCGGTGCCGAGGCGCGCGCTGCAAGCCGCGCGGGATCGGCAAGGAAGCCAGGCGTGGGGCGCACCATCGCATGTCCCCAGCGCCACACGTCGATCCGCTCGATTGCGCCGTCGAGATCAGGGTTCATGGTGAGAAGGTCGGCCTCCACGATCTCCTGCCAGCGCTCCAGAGAGCGCGTGAGCATGACCTCACGCGCGTTCTTCGGTGCCTCGCGCGAGAGGGGCATGTACCAAGTCAGAACGCTTGGCCCGGCGCCCGTCCCGCTGCTCTGGTGCGTGGCGACGACATAGCCGAGCGCCTCGCTGGCGGTGGAGACGTTATCCCACGCCAGCGCGCTGCCCTTGCCTGCAGGATGACGCGACACGGTGATGTTGGCGACCACCCACGGGGCGTAGGACAGCGCGCCCGCGCTGCAATGGCGCGGCGCCACGCGGGCAGCGACGAAGTGCGGCATGGCGAGGATCGCCGCCTTGGCGCGGATACGGAAGCTTCGACGCGCGGCGTGGTCGAAAATATCGACCTCGACGCGGCCATCCGCAAGGGCTTCCACCCTGAAGACACTGTGACCGCTTCGGATGCGCGGAGCAATGCGCTTTGCCATGAGGCCAACCAAACGACTATTGCCTTCAGGCCAGGTCAGTTCGCGGTCGCCATCGCCGTTGGCGGCCCATCCCCGGCGCCCAGCGAAGTAGTGGATGCCCGCCCATGCCGATACGTGTTCCGGCTCGGCGCCGTAATCGTCGCGGCAGCAGTATCGCAGATAGGCACGCAGGGCAGGCGCGGTGAAGCCTTCCGCGTCCAGCCATTCGGCAAAGCTGCGGCTGTCGAGAGCGGTGAAGCGGATGTCGGTGCTGGAAAGGGCGGACGGCACGGCGAAGGCAGGGCGGCCGTCCGCGCCCTTGGCCGCGCGATAAAACGCCATACGCGCTTCGAACGCGCGCTGCTGCGCCTGTTCGGCAGTCGACAGGCCTGTCCGCGGGATCAGTCCCTCCTGCCACGCCCCGCGCCAGAGCAGGCGCTCCTCAAGGTCGGCGCAAAGCTGGTAGGGATCGTATACCGGCCCATCAGGCAGGTCATCGACGATCATCCCGAAGCCGCGCAGCATGTGCCGCAGCGCCACCGCCTCGCGGTTGGGCACGGGCAAGTAGTGCGCGCCGAGCGGATAGGCGCTAACCCCATTGCGGCCCGACCGCGCATTGCCGCCGGTGCTGTCCTCCATTTCGAATAGGGTGAAATCTTCGAAGCCTGCTTCGGCGAGCCGCCAACCCGCCGTGAGGCCCGCCACGCCGCCGCCTGCGATCACCACGCCCAGATCCTCTACCGGCCCGTCCGGCGCGGGAAAGGCCCCGTCGCGCAGCAAGTGCCCGCGCTGCCAATCCGCCCCGTCCAGCGTCCCGGCCATCGCCGGTCGCGCGCAGCCCGAGACCATGGCCGCGCCCAGCGTCGCCCCAAGGG
>NZ_LYMM01000060.1 GCF_002896965.1 Novosphingobium guangzhouense | reverse complement strand
GCCGATCAGTAACCGGATCTGCCTGCCGCTGCTGCGCCCTTTGAATGCAGTCTATTGTGGCGCTCAATAACAGCGCATTGCACGCCATTGCGCTCTATTTTGGCGTCCGACAGCGGCTCGATGGGACGTATCCCGCAGGTGCAAGGTTCGCGAGCGCAAGGGTGAGCGGCCCAACCTTGCGATCTTCGTCTTCCAAGCTTTCCTTCCGGCGGAGTGCTTCGCGCACGGCAATCGATCCCACGAAGCGGAACGGTTCGATAGGAAACTTCGCGACGTCGCTGCGAACGAGGCCGGATCTTGACCATTGGCTCTGACCGCTATGCCAGATAGCAGGCCATGGGCCGCAAGCATGCGGTCTGCCTCGTCCACTTGCGGCGTGATGTTCGATTCGCCGTCGACGCGGTGACGGGTCTTTTGCCCAACGGCCCGCGATCATGCCAAGATTGCCATCGCTTCATGGCTGGCGCGCGATTCATTCGACCGGCTGCGCACCGTGGACGTCCTCGACTCGCGTGAACCACGTATCGATGGCCCGATCCGAACTTCCCGTGGCGACGATGCTGGTGCTGAGTCCAATTCCCGGCCTCGTGCTGGGAACACCGGCCCGCGAACGCCCCCGATTAGGATTCTCGATCTCTCCTCGCCCGCCCCGAGGGCGGTTTCCCATAGCGATCACGAAAACTGCGGCTAAAATGGCTGGCACTCTGAAACCCGCAAGCTAATGCAACTTGTGTGACGGACAGCGCCGTCGTGCGCAAGAGTTGCTCCGACTTCTCGAGCCGGATGCGCATATAGCTCTCCCGCATGGTCGCACTGAGATGGTTGCGGAACAGGCGTTCCAATTGCCTGACCGAGACCTCTGCGATTTTAGCTAGGGTTTCGCGCGGGGATGGTTCCTCCACCGTTTCCTCCATATGAGCGAGTACCTTCAGTACCGTGTCATTGGACACCTGATGCCTTTCGCGCAGGCTCAACCGCTGAGGGCGGTCGGCCCTACGGGTATCGGTACGGATGAACCAGTCCGAAATAATCGAGGAAAGGCCGTAACCTTGCTCACGCTCGATCATTTCGATCGCCAGGTCCAAACCCGCCATCCCGCCCGCGCAGGTCACGCGGCGGCGGTCGATGACAAACAGTACGGTTTCTGGCGAAACATTCGGAAAAGTTTCAACGAAGACGGGCCGATGCTCCCAATGGATCGTCGCGCGATAACCATCGAGAAGCCCGGCCCGCGCCAGCAGGAAAGGGCCAGCAGATACCCCTGTGATGACTGCGCCCTGTGCCGCCATGCGCCGTAACCAAGCAAATGTGCGTGCATCCGAAAACCCCGTGGGGTCACCGCCTGCGAAAACGAACAGCGTTTCGCAGTCAAACGGCTGGCCCACCGCGAAGTCGGCTAGGATCGTTGCGCCATTCGACGCATGGATCGGCCTTCCATCAACTGAAATGTGGGACCAGCGATAGAGCGTGCGCCCCGCCAGCGCGTTCGCTGCGCGGAAGACCTCAATTACTGAGGCATAGGACATCAGCGAGAATCCGTCGATCAGCAACAGCCCTAGCGTCCGAATTTCTTCAGCACTGCGAAGCTTGTCGGTTTTGGTCATATAAGGGTCGCTCATGGACAAGCGATATGGTGCCGAACGGCTACTTACAAGACATCACATCACACGAATTTCGAGGCGCCGCACGCATGACGCGCTTTTCCATTTTCAATCTTGCCACGCACGCTCTCAAGGGGCATCGCGATTGGCGCCCGACCTGGCGCGATTCCGCGCCTGCTGAGGGTTACGATATCGTCATCGTCGGTGGCGGCGGCCACGGCCTGGCCACTGCCTACTACCTCGCCAAGGTCCACGGTATCCGCCGCGTCGCAGTGGTCGAGCGTGGGTGGATCGGCGGCGGCAACGCCGGACGCAACACCACGATCATCCGCTCCAACTACGGATTGCCCGGCAACGAGCCCTTCTACGAATTTTCGATGAAGCTTTGGGAAGGGCTGGAGCAGGACCTGAACTACAATGTGATGGTCAGCCAGCGCGGCATCCTGAACCTGTACCACAGCGATGCCCAGCGTGATGCTTTCGCCCGGCGCGGCAACGCGATGCTGCTCCATGGCGCGGGAGCGGAATTGCTGGACCGGGACGCGGTGCGCAAGATGGCACCGTTCCTGAATTTCGATTCGGCCCGCTTCCCGATCATGGGTGGCCTGCTGCATCGTCGCGGAGGTACTGCCCGGCACGACGCGGTCGTCTGGGGTTATGCCCGCGGCGCTTCCGACTTTGGCGTCGACATCATTCAGAACTGCGAGGTCAAGGGCTTCCTTCGTGACGCCAGCGGCGCCGTCACCGGCGTGGAGACAACGCGCGGTGCAATCCGCGCGAACAAAGTCGGCCTGTCGGTGGCCGGACATTCCTCTGCCGTCGCAGCGATGGCCGGGCTGCGCCTGCCGATCGAGAGCCATGTGCTCCAGGCCTTCGTGACCGAGGGGCTGAAGCCGGTCATTCCCGGCGTCATCACTTTCGGGGCCGGACACTTCTACATCAGCCAGTCGGACAAGGGGGGGCTCGTCTTCGGCGGCGACATCGACGGATACAACACTTACGCCCAGCGGGGGAACATGCCGGTAGTGGAGGACGTGTGCGAGGGTGGCATGGCGATCATGCCGATGATCGGTCGCGCCCGCCTGCTGCGTTCCTGGGGCGGTGTCGTGGACATGTCGATGGACGGCTCCCCGATCATTGACCGCACCCCGGTCGAGGGCCTCTATCTCAACGGGGGCTGGTGCTACGGCGGTTTCAAGGCAACGCCGGCCGCCGGGCGCTGCTTTGCCCATCTGCTCGCGACGGGCGCCCCGCACGATACGGCTGCCGCCTACCGCTTCGACCGCTTCGAGCGCGGTCATCTGATCGACGAAAAGGGCGCCGGCGCCCAACCCAATCTTCACTGAGGGAACGAGGCTATGCGCATACCCTGTCCCTATTGCGGCGAACGTGACTCCCAGGAATTCGTCTATCGCGGCGATGCTTCGCCCCGCCGCCCTGAAGGCGAGGACGGCTTCTACGACTATGTGTACCTGCGCGACAACGTGATCGGCGAGATGGCCGAGCACTGGTACCATGCGCAAGGGTGCCGCAACTGGATCACCGTGCTGCGCCACACCCGCACACACCGCATCGCCGCCGCCACGCTGTCCCGGGAGACACCCGCATGAGCCGCCTTTCTGCCGGTGGCCTGATCGACAGGCAGCGCCCGCTTTCCTTCACCTTCGACGGGAAGGCCTATTCGGGCTTTGAGGGCGACACTCTCGCCTCCGCTCTCGTAGCTAATGATGTCCGTCTCGTCGGCCGCTCGTTCAAGTACCACCGGGCGCGCGGGATCCTCACAGCGGGAAGCGAGGAGCCCAACGCCCTCGTCACCCTGCGTACCGGCGCCCACGCCGAGCCGAATACGCGCGCGACCACCGTCTCGCTGTTCGACGGTCTGGAGGCGAGCAGTCAGAACCGCTGGCCCAGTCTGCGCTATGATCTGCTGGCCGTGAATCAGCTTGCCTCGCCGATCTTTGTGGCGGGCTTCTATTACAAGACCTTCATGTGGCCCGCTAAATTCTGGGAGAAGGTGTACGAGCCGCTTATCCGGCGGGCGGCGGGGCTGGGCAAGCTCTCCATGCTGCCCGATCCGAGCGAGTATGACCGCGAGCATGCCTTCTGCGATCTGCTCGTCATCGGTGGTGGTGCGGCCGGTCTTGCGGCGGCCCTGACCGCAGGACGTGCAGGGCTGCGCGTCATGCTGGCGGACGAGGACGCCCGTCCCGGCGGGCGCCTGCTGAGCGAGCGGCAGGAGATCGACAGCATGTCCGCAGTGCAATGGGTTGCACAGGTGCTGGCGGAACTGGCCTCGCTTCCGAACGTGCGCGTGCTCAGCCGTACCGGCGTATTCGGGGTCTATGACGACGAATATGTGGCCGTCGAACGCGTTTCCGACCATCTTGTCGCCCCGCTGCCGGGGCAGCCGCGTCAGCGGTTGTGGAAGATCGTCTCCCGCCGCGCCATCCTCGCGACGGGCGCCATCGAGCGGCCGCTGGTGTTCGGTGGCAATGACCTGCCTGGTGTCATGACTGCCTCGGCTGTCTCGACTTACGTCAATCGTTACGCCGCGGTTCCCGGACAGCGCGCCGTCGTGTTTACCGCCAGCGACAGCGGATGGTCGACTGCGCGGGACCTGGCGGCAGCGGGCGCCTCCGTCGTGCTTGTCGACCACCGCGAAGATGAGCCTGCCCTCGCCGCTGAACTACGTACGCGTGGTGTCGAAATCCTGAGCGGCGCGATCGTCACTGACGTGCACGGTGTTCCGGTCAGGAAGGTTGACGTGCGCCTCGCGGATGGTTCGCGCCGCACGCTCCGCGCGGATCTCGTCGCGATGGGTGGCGGCTGGAATCCGGCAATCGGCCTTGGCAGCAACATGGGAGCAAAACCTGTGTGGTCGGAATCGCAACAGACTTTCCTGCTCGACGAGACCCCACCCGGGCTCGTTCCGGCCGGTGCGGCGGCAGGCCGGTTCTCGCTGGCGCAGGCCCTAGTCGACGGCGCTGCCAAGGGTACCGACGCCGTGGCGGACGCAACCGGCCGCGCTGTTCCCCCGCCCTCGTTTCGGGCAGCGGACGAAGCCGCGTCGACCGCGCCCTTGTGGCATGTACCGGGCGCGCGAACCAAGTGCTTCGTCGATTTCCAAAACGACGTGACAGCCAGCGACGTGCAGCTCGCTGCCCGTGAAGGCTTCGTGTCCATCGAACACATGAAGCGCTACACGACGCTTGGCATGGCGACCGACCAGGGCAAGACCAGTCAGCTCAATGGCCACGCACTGCTGGCGGCGGCAACTGACCGCACGATTGGTGCGGCAGGGACGATCATGTCGCGCGCGCCTTATCAGCCAGTGGCGATCGGCGTGCTGGCGGGCCATCACCGCGAGGAATCCTTCCGCCCTGTGCGCCGCACGGCCAGCCATGACTGGGCGGCCGAACAAGGTGCAACCTTCGTTGATGCCGGACAGTGGAAGCGTGCGCAGTGGTTCAGCCGCCCGGGGGAGGCGTCCTGGCTGGAGACAGTCAACCGCGAGGTTACGATGACCCGGCGCGGCGTCGGCATCTGCGACGTGTCAACGCTCGGCAAGATCGACGTGCATGGCCCCGATGCCGCCCTGCTGCTCGACCGGCTCTACATCAACATGTTCTCGACCCTTGCCGTCGGCAAGGCGCGCTATGGCGTGATGCTGCGCGAGGACGGCATCGTCATGGATGACGGCACAACCACCCGTTTCGCAGAGGACAGCTTCTTCGTCACCACCACCACGGTCAACGCCGCGCGGGTTATGCAGCATATCGACTATGCCCGGCAAGTGCTCTGGCCCGAGCTCGACGTTCAGGCCACTTCGGTGACCGAACAGTGGGCCACCTACGCCGTCGCCGGTCCCCGTTCGCGCGAGATGCTGCAGGCGGCATTTCCGGACCTTGACGTATCGAACGACGCCCTGCCGTTCATGGGCGCTGCGAAGTTCCGCTGGCAGGGTTTCGAGGCGCGCATCTACCGCCTGTCGTTCTCCGGTGAGCTGGCCTACGAAGTAAGCGTACCTGCGACGCTCGGCGACAAACTGGTGCGCCACCTCTTCGCTGCCGGCCGCTCCTACGACGCCGTGCCCTACGGCACCGAGGCGCTCGGCGTTATGCGCATCGAGAAGGGCCATGCCGCGGGCAACGAACTGAATGGCCAGACCACTGCAGCCGACCTCGGCATGGGCCGGATGATGTCGAAAAAGAAGGATTTCATCGGCCGCGCCATGGCTGCCAGGCGCGGGCTCGCGGATCCGTCGCGCCCCGCGCTGGTCGGTCTCAGGCCGGTCGATCGTACCCGGCATCTGCGTGGTGGCGGACACCTGCTCGCCCCAGGTGCAGCACCGCTGCCGCAGAACGACGAAGGGTTCGTGACCTCGGCCGCTTGGTCGCCAACGCTGGACCATTCGATCGCGCTTGGCCTGCTGGTCAACGGCGCACAGCGTCACGGCGAGCGCATTGTCATCCACGATCCGGTGCGCGGAGGCGATATCCAGGCGGAAGTCTGCAACCCGATTTTTGTCGACCCCGAAGGAGTCCGCGTCCGTGCCTGAACACCTCACCATCCAGGAGCGCGATGATATCGCTCTGGCATCCGTCATGGCGAGAAAGAGCATGAGTGCCGCGAAGATCGGCACTGCGCTGGGCATGTCGCTGCTTGACCGACCGGCGGCCTGCGGCTCGGGAGCCGTGACCTTCATCGGCACGGGCCCGGGGACCTGGCTCGCGTTCCACGATGGCACCGCTCCCGATTTCGCTGCCGATCTCACGCATCGGCTTGCGGGACTCGCATCGGTATCCGACCAGTCCAGCGGCTACGTTGTCCTGCGTCTTGCAGGCGAAGGCGCGCGCAAGCTGTTACAGCGCGGGGCGGCGATCGATTTCCACTCCGCATCCTTTTCCAGCGGTTCGGTGGCAACCACGGTGATCGCGCATATCGGTGTCGTCATCCGGCAAGTCGACGACGGTCCCACTTACGACCTTGCCACTTTCCGTAGCTTTGCCGGCAGCCTGCGCGAGTGGATCGACCACGCCGCAGCCGCGCTGGCCTTCTAATCCGAGGACACGATGACCAAACCCTATCTCCTGACCCTGTCCTGCGCCAACCGGCCAGGGATCGTCACGCGCGTTACCGACGTGATGTATCGCCATGGCGGCGACATCAAGGAAGCGCACCAGTACGATGACGCCGAAACCGGCCGCTTCTTCGGCCGCATCGTGCTCAGCCTGCCGGATGAGGCCGCTGCCGATGATCTGCGTGCCGGCATCGCGCCGCTGGCAGAAGAGCTCGCGCTCGACTGGACGCTGCGTCCCAAGGATGAACTGCGCAAGGTGCTGATCCTGGTATCCAAGTTCGATCACTGCCTGGTTGATCTGCTTTACCGCAACCGCATCGGCGAACTGCCGATGGACGTCGTGGGCATCATCTCCAACCATCCCCTCGGCACCTATCAAGGTGTCGATTTCGGTGGCATTCCGTTCCACCACCTGCCGATCACCAAGGAAACGAAGCCGCAGCAGGAAGCCCGGATCAAGGCGATTGTCGATGAGACGGGCGCGGAACTGATCGTGCTGGCGCGCTACATGCAGATCCTGTCGGATGACCTTGCCGCGTTTCTCTCGGGCCGGTGCATCAACATCCACCATTCGTTTCTGCCAGGCTTCAAGGGTGCCAAGCCCTATCACCAGGCGCATGCGCGCGGTGTCAAGCTGATCGGCGCAACCGCGCACTACGTCACCGCCGACCTCGACGAAGGACCGATCATCGAGCAGGACGTGGAGCGCATCTCGCACCACGACACGCCCGACGATCTCGTGCGCAAGGGCCGCGACATCGAGCGCCGGGTGCTGGCGCGGGCGGTAGCTTTCCATCTCGACGGCCGCGTGCTCGCCAATGGCGCGAAAACGGTCGTGTTTCGCGACTGACCCGATGGCAGCCATCATAGACGGACGGGCGATCGCCGCGAAGCTTCGTGGCCGGGTCGCGGAAGAAGTCGTCAGTCTGGCCGCGGAAGGGATCGTGCCGGGACTGGCGGTGGTGCTCGTCGGCGACGATCCTGCCAGTCAGGTCTATGTCCGCTCCAAGGTGACGCAGACGCTGGAAGCGGGAATGCGGTCGTTCGAGCACCGCCTTCCCGCCTCCACGAGCCAGGAGGAACTTCTTGGCTTCGTGGCCGCGCTCAATGACGACGATGCGGTCGACGGCATCCTCGTGCAGCTTCCCTTGCCGCAACACATCGATTCAGACCTGGTGCTGGACGCGATTGATCCGCTGAAGGATGTCGACGGCTTCCATCCGGTCAATGTCGGGCGTCTTTCCACCGGCACCGGAGGACTGATCCCCTGCACACCGCTGGGTTGCATGATCCTGCTCGACACCGCGATCGACCACTACCGGGGCCTGAAGGCAGTCGTGATCGGCAAGTCCAACATAGTCGGCAAGCCGGTCGCCATGCTGCTGCTTGAACGCGAGTGCACCGTCACCGTCACTCACATAGCCACCCGCAACCTGCCGGACACCGTGCGCAGCGCCGACATCGTTGTTGTCGCCGCAGGCAGTCCGGGCCTTGTGCGCGGAGATTGGGTTAAGCCGGGGGCTGTGGTCATCGACGTTGGCATCAACCGCGTCGAGCGCGACGGCAGGAAGGTGATCATCGGCGATGCCGTGCGCGAGGAAATGGATCACGCCGCCGCTGTAACGCCCGTCCCCGGTGGGGTTGGGCCAATGACGATTGCCTGCCTGCTGAGCAATACCCTGCGGGCGGCGAGGCGCCGACGCGGGCTGCCCGGCGCGGTGCGCGAGGCGGCAGTTGCCTGATCGATATAATGACATCGGGCAACATCCTCTTTATGAAACAGTGCCCGAACAGGTTTTTAACGGAGAGTCGGCATTACTGCTACCGTCAATACCGAAGATCAGGATACCTTGACGGGCTCGGCCGCACCCGGCAAGCCCGATCGCAGTCTGGAAAAAGCACTGGGCACCCAAATTCGTGCCGTCCGGCGCGATCTCGATCTCTCTATCGCCGATCTTGCCTCGGCAGCGGGCATATCCACCGGCATGCTCTCGAAAATCGAGAATGGGGGCATTTCCGCTTCGCTTGGCACACTCCAGGCGATCTCAGGCGTATTGCAGGTTCCCCTGTCTCTTCTCTTCGCGTCGTTCGAAGACCGGCAGGACTGCTCGCACGTGAAGGCGAACGCCGGCGTTACGATAGAGCGCCGCGGCACCAAGGTGGGCCATATCTATCAACTGCTCGGCCATATGTTGCGCGGCGATGTCAACGTCGAGCCGTACCTTATCACCCTTCGCGAAGATGCGGCCCCTTACACCGGCTTCGCGCATAGCGGCGTCGAGTTCATCTACATGCTCGAAGGCGAACTGACCTACCGCCACGGCAACGCGAGCTACCCTATGCAGCCGGGAGATTCGCTGCTGTTCGACAGCGGGACCCTGCATGGCCCGGAACGGATGCTATCGGAGACATCCAAGTATTTGTCGATAATCATATATCCGAAGAGTTGATTTCCTTACAGGCAAATTTGTTTCCTGTGAGTTGACCAATTTTCCATACTCCAGTACGACTTCCTTCTCTGACGAGGGAATCGACCATGTGTGGAATTGTTGGGTTGTTTTTGAAGAACAGCACGCTTGAGCCCCGTTTCGGGGAACTGCTTGGTGAAATGCTCGTGGTCATGACCGGCCGCGGTCCCGATAGCGCGGGCTTTGCTGTCTACGGCAGTGGTGAGAATGGGCGCATCAAACTGACCGTGCGGGGTGATGACCTCGATTCGATCGTCGCAGACCTGGGCGGCGATATCAGTGGCTTCATCCGCGACACGCATCTGGTGCTCACGCTTCCCGAACGCGATGAGCAGCGCGTTCGCGACTGGCTCGCCGCCTCGCGTCCGGATCTTGCGGTTACCGGCGCAGGTGAGCGCATCGAGCTGTACAAGGAAGTCGGCCTGCCTGCCGACGTTGCCAAGCGCTTCGGCCTCGCCGGCATGTCGGGCACGCACGGTATTGGCCACACCCGCATGGCTACAGAGAGCGCCGTCACCACAGCGGGCGCCCACCCGTTCTCGACCGGCACCGACCAGTGCCTAGTTCACAATGGCTCGCTTTCCAACCACCGAAGTCTGCGCCGAATGTTGGAGCCCAAGGGCATCCGCTTTTCGACCGATAACGACAGTGAAGTCGCCGCCGGCTATCTCAGCTGGAAGCTGCAGGAAGGAGCGACGCTGGCCGAAGCACTCGAAGCGAGCCTTGACGACCTCGACGGCTTCTTCACCTTCGTGGTCGGCACCGAGAGCGGCTTCGCAGTGCTGCGCGATCCAGTTTCATGCAAGCCTGCCGTCATGGCCGAAACCGACGATTACGTCGCGTTCGGCTCTGAATACCGCGCATTGGCGGGTCTTCCGGGTATCCAGAACGCCCGCGTGTTCGAACCTGAACCTGCCCGTGTCTATGCTTGGGAGCGCAACTGATGCCTGTCGTCGATCTCGCCGAAACCACCAAGCGCGACCTTAACGCGCAGCTTCACGCCCTGCCTGCCGACACCAACGCGACGCACTGGACCGTCGAGAATTCCGAAGGCCAGCACGCGCTTGCCGTCGGGCTCGATGTACCCATCACCGTCGAGATCAATGGTCACGCCGGTTACTACTGCGCCGGCATGAACAAGCAGGCAACCGTCGTGGTGGACGGCAACGTTGGCGTTGGAGTCGCCGAGAACATGCTTTCGGGCAAGGTTCACGTGAAAGGCGACGCCAGCCAGTCGGCGGGCGCCACCGCGCACGGCGGCCTGCTGGTGATCGACGGTGACGCCTCGGCTCGATGCGGCATATCCATGAAGGGCGTCGACATCGTCGTAAAAGGTTCGATCGGCGCGATGAGCGCATTCATGGCTCAATCCGGCAACCTCGTGGTCCTGGGCGACGCCGGCGATGCGCTGGGGGACTCAATCTACGAAGCCCGACTCTATGTGCGTGGCACGGTCAAGAGCCTCGGCGCCGACTGCATCGAGAAGGAATTGCGCGACGAGCACAAGGCCGACCTGCGCCGCCTGCTTGACGCCGCCGGCCTGGACGAGACCGTCAGCGTCGCTGATTTCCGCCGCTATGGCTCCGCCCGCGGTCTCTACAATTTCCACGTCGACAACTCGTCGGCTTACTGAGGACCTACAGATGGACCTGGAGAACATCCCCCAGACGTTGCCGCGCTTCTCGGCAACTTTCGATCCTCACACGCTGGCGGAAATCCGCAGAGCTGCCGCGACCGGAATCTATGACATTCGTGGCGGAGGTACGAAGCGCAAGCTGCCGCATTTCGACGATCTGCTGTTCCTCGGGGCATCGGTCTCGCGCTATCCGCTGGAGGGTTACCGAGAGAAGTGTGCCACGGATGTGTGGCTGGGCACTCGCTTCGCAAAGAAGCCGATCCATCTCAAGACCCCTGTCACCATCGCCGGGATGAGCTTCGGCGCCCTGTCGGGTGCCGCCAAGGAGGCGCTGGGCCGTGGCGCGACCATCGCCGGGACCTCAACGACCACTGGCGACGGCGGCATGACGCCCGAGGAGCGTGGTCAGTCGCAGACACTGATCTATCAGTACCTGCCTTCGCGCTACGGAATGAACCCTGATGACCTTCGCCGTGCCGATGCGATCGAGGTGGTCGTCGGGCAGGGTGCGAAGCCCGGCGGCGGCGGTATGTTGCTGGGCCAGAAGATCTCCGATCGCGTTGCCATGATGCGGAATCTGCCCAAGGGCATCGACCAGCGTTCGGCCTGCCGTCATCCCGACTGGACCGGTCCCGATGATCTTGAGATCAAGATCGAGGAACTACGCGAGATTACCGACTGGGAAAAACCAATCTACGTCAAGGTGGGTGCGACGCGCCCTTATTATGACGTTGCCCTTGCGGTGAAGTCGGGAGCCGACGTCGTTGTCCTCGACGGAATGCAGGGCGGTACGGCCGCGACGCAGGACGTATTCATCGAGCATGTCGGGATTCCGATCCTTGCCGCGATCCGCCCCGCAGTGAAGGCGCTGCAGGATCTGGGCATGCACCGAAAGGTCCAGCTCATCGTCTCGGGCGGCATCCGTAGCGGTGCAGACGTGGCCAAGGCCTTGGCTTTGGGTGCGGATGCCGTCGCCATCGGCACCGCCGCGCTGGTCGCGTTGGGTGACAACGACCCTGCCTACGAAGAGGAATACCGCAAGCTCGGCTCCACCGCCGGTGCCTACGACGACTGGCAGGAGGGCCGCGACCCCGCAGGCATAACGACGCAGGACCCTGAACTTGCCGCGCGCCTCGACCCGGTTCAGGCCGGCCGCCGCCTTGCCAACTACCTTTCGGTACTGACGCTGGAAGCACAGACCATCGCCCGCGCTTGCGGCAAGAGCCACCTGCACAATCTCGAGCCCGAGGATCTGGTGGCCCTCACGCTAGAGGCTTCTGCCATGGCCGGTGTGCCACTGGCCGGAACGAACTGGATCCCCGGCCAGACTTTCTGACCGGCCGGTGGTCCCGGAGCCGGCAATCCCAGATGCCGGCTCCAACGAAGGCACCCTCGTGCTCGCAGGCAGGAACGGGTTTATCGGACAATCAGAGCGCAAAGCGGCCGGTCGTCCGTTGCTGGAGAAATATGACCATGACCATTAGCCTTGCGGAAATCGCCAAGGAAAAGGGAATCAAGTACTTCCTCATTTCCTACACCGACCTGTTCGGCGCCCAGCGTGCCAAACTCGTTCCTGCCTCTGCCATCGCCGGGATGCAGAAAAACGGCGCCGGTTTCGCCGGTTTCGCTACCTGGCTCGACATGAGTCCGGCCGACCCGGACCTATTTGCGAGACCCGATCCGGAAAGCCTGGTCCAGCTCCCCTGGAAACCCGAAGTGGGCTGGCTCGCCGCCGATCTGTGGATGAATGGCGCTCCCGTAGAGGCCTCCCCGCGCGTCGCCCTCAAGAACCAGATCGCGCGCGCTGCCGAAATTGGCCTGCAGATGAAAACCGGGGTGGAATGTGAATTCTTCCTGCTATCTTCCGACGGTCAGTCTATCGCCGATACGGCAGACTGCCAGGCCAAGCCCTGCTACGACCAGCAGGCGCTGATGCGCCGCTACGATGTGGTTACCGAGCTGTGCGATGCCATGCTGTCGCTCGGCTGGAAACCTTACCAGAACGACCATGAGGACGCGAACGGCCAGTTCGAGATGAACTGGGAATATGACGACGCGCTGCTCACCGCCGATCGCCATGCCTTCTTCAAGTACATGGCCAAGTCGATTGCCGAAAAGCACGGCCTGCGCGTGACCTTCATGCCCAAACCGTTCACCCACCTGACTGGCAACGGCTGCCACATGCACGTCTCGATGTGGAAGGGCGACACCAACGCCTTTGCCAACCCTGGTGGCCAAGACCTGACCGCCGAGGCGCTGCACTTCATCGGTGGCATCATCAACTCTGCGGATGCACTCACGGCCTTCCTCAATCCGACCGTCAACAGCTACAAGCGTATAAACGCGCCGCGCACCACTTCAGGCGCGACCTGGGCGCCCAACTCGGTGACGTGGACGGGTAACAACCGCACGCACATGATCCGCGTGCCCGAACCGGACCGGTTCGAGCTGCGCCTGGCTGACGGTGCAGTCAATCCGTATCTGATGGCCGCTTCAGTGCTGGCGGCGGGCCTCGACGGACTGGCCAACGCCCGCGACCCGGGACCGCGCTCCGACATCAATATGTATACGGAGGGCAGCACGCTACCGGCCAAGAACAAGCTGCCGCTGAACCTGCTCGACGCCCTACGAGCGCTGGAAGGCAGCGCCGTACTCAAGGACGCGCTCGGCCAGCTCATTCCCGCCTATCTGAAGCTGAAGACAGGAGAATGGAACGACTTCACCCGTCATCTCACGCAGTGGGAACGCGACACCACGCTGGACTGCTGAACGGGCTCTCTCGCACCGCACATAGCCATACCGGCCTGTTCCCGGCCTGCCGCCGGGAGCCGTGGAGACGTGCGCGTAGAACGCGCCGGATTCGTCATGTGGAGGCAGTCAATGAAACTCATCCTGTAAGCGGGACCTGAGTACCGCAGCTATGCGGCTTGGGCGACGTCTTGCTCGGTCGGATGCCAGTTCCAAGGCATGAGCTCATCCCAGTGTAGCGCGACAAACAGGATGAGGATTCGTGTTGCCTCACGAAGGAACCTTCCCGAACAACGCGACCGTTGCCTCATCTAAACTGCTCCCGGCCAATGCCGGGAGGGAACGATGCCTTTTGCAACCGGCGCCGGACCCGGATGAAGCTGCTGTTCTTTGACCGGTCGGGCTTTGTATTGGTGCTCAAGGCGTTGACGGAGGACAAGTTCCGATGGCCCAAACGAGCGGAAACGGTGGTGGCGCTCACCGCGGAGCAATTGCGATGGCTGCTCGACGGGATCGATATTGACGCGATGGTCCCTCATCCAGTGCGGCAATATCAGTTTGTCGGTTAAAGGCCGTTGACGCGGGAACGGGCTTTCGATTCAAGACTGCGATGGATCGAGGCGGCGTCCCCACTATTGCGGAATTGATGGCGCTTCTGGCGACGAAAGCCGCTGAAGTCGAGGCATTGGCGGCCGAGAGAGACTCTCTTGCCCGGCGCATCCTGAAGCTTGAGGAGGAACTGGCGCTGGCGCGGTTGCACCGCTTTGCGCCGCGCAGCGAAAAGCACCTGGATCGTGTCTTCAATGAAGCCGAGCAGTCCTCCTTGGAGGACGATACCGACGATGGACACGACGACGTCGATGAGCCGGTCGCCGCCGATCTTCCCGACACGGGATTGCCGGAGGCGAGAAAGCCTGAAGGGAAGAAGCGCGGGCGCAAGGCACTTCCTGCCGACCTGCCGCGCCAGCGCGTCGAGTATGACCTCGCCGACGACCAGAAGGTCTGCCCGTGCTGCAGCGAACGGATGCATCGCATGGGGGAAGTGGTAACCGAGCAGCTTCACATCGAGGTGAAGGCCACGGTTCTTCAGAATGCCCGCGCCAAATATGCATGCCGCAATTGTGACCGCACCGGGATCGCCACGCCGATTGTCATTGCGCCGATGCCCGCACAGCCCTTGCCGGGCAGCATTGCCACGGCCTCGACGCTGGCCTTTGCCCTTGTTCATAAATACGTCGATGGCACACCGCTGTATCGTCTGGCGCAAACCTTCGAGCGCGCAGGGGTACCTGTCAGCCGCGGTGCACTAGGCCGTTGGGTGATTGCTTCGAGCGAGAGGCACCTGCATCGCATCTTTGACGCCATGAAGCTGCGGCTTCGGTCCCAGGACGTCATTCATGGCGACGAAACTACGGTTCAGGTGCTCAAGGAGGAGGGCAAGGCCCCTACCAGCACTTCGTATATGTGGGCCTACCGCAGCAGCGAGGACAGCGAACAGCCGATCGTGCTGTTCGACTATCAACCCGGTCGCGGGCAGGAACATCCGCAGGCCTTCCTCGGCGACTATCGCGGCATTCTGATGAGTGACGGCTATACGGCCTGGCGCACATTGAAAGGCGCCACGCATCTGGGCTGCATGGCCCACGCCAGACGGCGCTTTGCCGACGCCCTCAAGGCGAGGAAGAAACAAGGCGGGCCGCCCGCACAGGCGCTCAAGTTCTTCGACCAGCTCTACCGGATCGAAAGGCAGGCGCGGGACGAAATACCCGATGAGCGGGAAACGCAGGCCAGCTACATGCGCCGCTTCCGCCAGAAACATAGCGTCCCGGTCCTGGATGTACTCAAGGCGTGGCTCGATGACATCGCACCCAAGGTTGTGCCCGACACCAAGCTTGGTGATGCGGTCTCCTACACCCTCAACCAGTGGGAATACCTGACGCGCTACGTCGAAGACGGCAGGATGCCGATCGATAACAACCTTCTCGAACGCGACATCAGGGTTTTTGCAACAGGAAGAAAATCCTGGCTCTTCTGCGATACCGTGGACGGCGCACGGGCGAGCGCCGTCACCTACAGCCTGATGCTGACTTGCCGCGCCTGCGGCGTCGAGCCTCTCGCGTGGCTACGCCATGTCCTCACTGAACTTCCCCAGCGCCCTCACGACGCCGATATCGACGACCTGCTGCCATTCAACTTCGAAAGACAAGCCTGACCCGCCGACGTCGCTGCGGTGGCCTATCTCGTCCAGCGTCAACTATGATGGCCGCACTGCCTCAGGAAGCAGCGTGCTACGAAATGCGCGCTTACGGTGGCCCGCTTGATGCCCGAAAGACGACCCTCGCCGAGGCGTTGGAGGGAATGCGGGGCAAGACCTTCCACTACCTCTACGACTTCGGCGACGGATGGGAGCACAGCGTCAAAATCCAGGGTATCGCCCCGGCTGATCCACAAGGAACCTATCCCCGCCTGCTGGAAGCTACCGGGATGCGACCGCCGGAAGACTCGGGTGGTCCGTGGGGGTATGCCGAAAAGCTGGAGGCGCTCACCGATCCGGCGCATGAATACCACGAGGAGGCGTTGGAAGCCCTTGGCGATGATCATGACAGTCATGCTCAGCCGAACATCGCGGTGATCCACGCCCGCTTCGCGGCACTCGCCAAAAAATGGGCGCCGCGCCCGCGGAAAGCCAAATAGCCCTACGTCAACGCCGCCTTCCGTCGGCGCTTACAGACGTCGTGTTCGTCAACGCCGATGATCTCTCAGCTGCAGGGTTGGCGCATGGCGACGTGGTTGACGTGATTGCCGGGCCTGGGAGAGCTCTCATAGGTCAGGTGGCGGTGGCACATGCGATAGCGCGCGGGTCCGTCGCTGCCTACTACCCTGAAGCGAACCATCTTGTGCCGCTTGACGATTATGACCGCTTAAGCGGAACACCCGCTTACAAGTCGATCCCGGTATCGCTGCATCGGTCGACAAGGGGGCAGGGGTGTGTGGCGGTGGCGGATGTGCATCCCACCGAAACGGCTGAACTCATCCGCGTGACAGATGCTGGTGAATAGAGCCTGGATCGCATAATCAAGTACCCCTTGTGAACTTGCTCCTCCGGCGGGCATTTACTACCGGAGGAGCAATCATCCGGATGTCAAAGTTTGCTTGTAAGCTCTGGCACGAATTCGAAGAGGTCGCCGACTAGCCCAAAGTCAGCGACTTGGAAGATTGGCGCATCTTCGTCCTTGTTGATTGCGATGATTGTCTTGCTGTCCTTCATTCCTGCAAGGTGCTGGATGGCGCCGGAAATACCAACTGCCACATACACCTCGGGGGCGACGATCTTTCCCGTTTGCCCCACCTGATAGTCGTTTGGTGCGAAACCCGCATCCACGGCCGCGCGGCTTGCACCGATCCCGGCGCCCAACCGGTCGGCTAGTGGCTCAAGCAATTCGGCGAACTTCTCTACGGATCCGAGCGCGCGTCCACCGGCGACGATGACCTTGGCACTTGTCAACTCCGGGCGGGCTGATTGGGCACGCTCTTGCCCGATAAAGGTCGACAGGCCTTGGTCACCAGTTCCGATGATCGCCTCTATGGTTCCAGCTCCGCCTTGGCTCTCTGCCTTCTCGAATGCGGTACCACGCACAGTGACCACCAGCTTAGCGTCTGATGTCCGCACCGTTGCAATCGCGTTCCCTGCATAGATCGGGCGGGTGAAGGTATCCTTGCTCTCGATCGAAAGGATGTCGCTGATCTGCATGACGTCCAGCAGTGCAGCGACTCGAGGCGCAATCGCCTTGCCGCTGGTTGTAGCCGGTGCGAGAAAAGCATCGTGCTCTGCCATCAATTTGACAACGAGCGGCGCGATATTCTCGGCTGACGCATGGGCGTAGGCCTCGTCGTCCGCAGCAATCACCTTTTCTACCCCGGCGATCATCGCTGCGGTCGTTGCGACGCTTCCTATGTTCTGACCGGCGACTAGCAGGTGAACTTCGCCCAGCTTTCCCGCGGCAGTTACGGCTGCAAGAGTAGACTCCCTGACGGTACGACCGTCATGCTCAACCCATACAAGCGTCTTCACTTGGCAACTCCCATCGCATGCAGCCTAGTAACAAGTTCGTCCACGCTAGCCAGCTTCAAGCCGGCAGGTCGGGTGGCGGGCTCGGACACGCTGATTGTCGTCAGACGTGGCTTCAAGTCGATACCAAAATCATCAAGGGCCTTCTGCACCAGCGGCTTCGATTTGGCCTTCATGATGTTAGGTAGTGACGCATATCGTGGCTCGTTGAGGCGCAGGTCGGCGGTGATAATTGCGGGCAGGCCGAACCGTTCTGTCTGCAAGCCGCCGTCAACTTCACGTGTTACCACAACAGCATCTGCGGCCAGCTCGACCTTCGAAGCGAAGGTGCCTTGACCCCAGCTAAGCAGGCCAGCCAGCATTTGTCCTGTTTGGTTGTTATCGTCGTCGATCGCTTGCTTCCCCAAGATGATCAGCTGGGGCAACTCAGCTTCGGCGATTTTCGCCAGGACCTTGGCAACACCAAGCGGCTCCACTTTTTCTACAGTGACAACGTGGATCGCCCGGTCCGCGCCCATCGCCAGCGCGGTGCGTAGTGTCTCTTGAGCTTTTGCATCGCCGATAGAAACGACAACTATCTCGTTAACCGCGCCTCCTTCCTTCAACCGCACTGCTTCCTCGACGGCGATCTCATCGAAGGGGTTCATACTCATCTTGACATTGGCGAGCTCTATCCCCGTTCCATCTGCCTTGACACGTGGCTTCACGTTATAATCGAGCACGCGCTTAACCGGCACAAGCACCTTCATTGGATCTCCTTCCGCTCTATCGACGTTCGCTTCGTCTTCGAACTATGAAGCCTCGTAATTATACGCAAGCAGAATTAATCAAGGGCGCGTCTGGAAGCAGGTGTGGCGCGGATGCTCGTTAGGAGCTTCGCTGCCTCAATCCGTGGGTCGCCGCATCGAGAATGCAGCCTCCGGGCCAACTTCGAAGTAATCCGCCGCGTACCCGGCTCTGAGGACGATCCCAGCTGCGGCCGTGTCGAACATACCATTGTGCAGAAAGGCTCTATCGATGTGTACGCCCACGATCTCGCCTATGGTGAGCCAGGCGTCCGCCGGAGTGCCGGTTGCATCGCTAAGTTGGTGAATATCAACCAACCGGCACTCCAGGTTCACGGGGGCGTCCGCCACTCGCGGGCAGTCCACGATTGTGCATGGGGCAGGTTTGATGGATGCCTCTTCGAATTCGTTCACGGCTGGTGCTGCTGGGCTAGAGCTGCGGTTCATCGCATCAGCGTGGCGCCGCGTGACAAGGTTGTAGGCAAAAACGCCGGTCTCGCGGATGTTTGCCAATGTGTCCTTCTCGCCAATGCTGGAGAACCCGATGATCGGGGGCTTGTCACACAGCATTGAAAAGAAGCTATAGGGCGCCAGATTAGCTATGCCAGATGCCGAACGGCTGGAGATCCATCCAATCGGGCGGGGACCTAGAATGGCCCGCAGCGGGTCGCGGGGCAGGCCGTGTCCGCCGCGCGGTTCGTAAAAATGTCTATTGTCCATTTTTGATAAGCTCGGTTTTTATCACGAGTTATCTTCATCTAACTCGATACAAGCCGGCAGAGCGATCCCGCCAGGCTATGGCTCGGCGGGATCGGCCTTATCGCTCACTTCTTAGCTGTTCCGGCAAGATAGGCGATTACGGCTTTCCGATCAGAGTCCTTGGTAAGGCCGCCGAACGCCATCGCTGTGCCCGGATAGGCTTCCATCGGGTTTTTCAAGAACGCGTCGAGGTTCTCCGGCGTCCAGCTTCCTTCTGCTTTCGCAAGCGCCTGTGAGTAAGGATAGTCTGCTACGCCGCCGATCTTGCGGCCGAGCACCCCGGCGAGTGCAGGGCCAGCCGGCGAGGGCACCCCCGCTTCTGCAGAGTGGCACACAGCACAGTTGCTAAAGACCTTCTTTCCAGCCTGAACCTGCACTGTATTGCGGGCTAGCGCCGAATAGTCCGTCGAGGCCGTAGGAGTTGTGGATACGCTTGCTTGCTCGCTCCCATTCTCCTTCGGCTGGGAACAGGCAGCGAGCGTGCTTAGGCACAGCGCTAGGCAGGATCCAAGCATGCGGCGCCTTGGCGTTTGGTCATCCATTACTCGTCTTCTCCTTTTCGAGCAGATGCGTCATCTCGCGGCACGCACGGATGCCGCTCTCGACGGCTCCGTCGATATAGGCGTGCCAGCCATCCGCTGTTCCAGATCCAGCGAAGAACAATCGGCCTTCGGGCTTTGCCATGTCCTTGTACTTCTTGAACCATCCCGCCCGGTAGGCTGGCCAGGCCTGCTTGGAGAATGGGTCCTTAACCCAATTATAAGGCGCGATGTCGGTGATCTCAGCGCCCGGGTGGATCTTGCGTAGCTCAGCATTGACCGCGTCTTGGTCGTTGATGTCCAACAGCGACTGCCGCCCCAACGTAGCCTTGAGGATCGTCCCGACTTCGTCGTTCGCCTCTTCGGTCTGGATAGCGCTTAGCGGGTTGGGATCGTCGCAGAAGGCGAAAGTATTGCCGATGTTTTGCTTGATGCGCATGTACATCGTCGCGCCGTCGCATTGATCTCCATTCTTGATGAACGCTTGCTTCTCCGCCGAGAGGCCCGGCTTGAACTCGATATCTGGATAGACTTGGGTCGGCACCGTGAACAGCACCGCCTTGGCGTCAATGGTCTGCCCGTCCGCAGTGCGCAGGGTAACGCCTTTTGCATCGGATTCCACCTGCTTGACAACCGTGCCAAGTCGTACGTCAGCTTTGCTGTCGTCAAGGATTGCTTTTGCCAATGCCGCCGTTCCGCCATTCGCGATGTGCCAGTGCTTCTCGGAATCGGTAAAGGTGTACGGATCCCAACCGGCGAGAGCAAACATCTTCACGTAGCTCATGTAGCTGAAGGTGTTCGTCGAAGATCCGGCATAAAGTACTAGTTCGGCATTCAGTGATGCGCGCTGAATGGGGTCAATGTCGAGCTTCGCCATCCTGGCCGCAGCGGAAATCTCGTCCAGCTTTGCGACCTGTGAGTTTGCAAACGGCGAGAACGGTTGCGGAAACAACGTTTTCGCGTCTTCACAGAACTTGTCGAATGCGTCGCTGTAGCCCTCGTCGAAGCGGGCCGGTGGCACGTCGTGGACCTTCCCATCGGCCGTCATGACATAGGCCTTGTCAAGGTTGATTAGCGGCACCTCCTCTAGCGTGAAGCCGTATCGTTGCATCTCCGAGAAGACGTGGGGCTGTACCCAGTGCACCGAGGACCCGCCCAGCTCGATTTGACGGCCCAGGAAGTTGCTGGTGAATGTGCGGCCTCCTATGCGCGGTCGTGCTTCCACAACCACCACCCGCCAGCCCTTCGCCGCGAGCTCGCGAGCCGCTGTAATCCCGGCGTAGCCGGCACCCACGACCGCAACATCGTATGGCCCTTTGTCCTTCCCATCGCGAGCCTCGCGGTTCGGGTTTTCCTTTGCGCAACTCGCCAGAGCAATGGTGCCCGCTGCGGCGGCGCCGAACCTTATCAGAGCTCGTCGACCGAGCCCTCGTCCAGTCAGCGGCATTTCGCTGTCCATATCGGTGATCATGTTGTCCTCCCCTGCGTCTCGCGTCATTATCCTGGGGGTCAAGCGGCAGCGTTGACTACCTGGAGCCGGGTGTACTCGTGCACACCCTCCATTCCACCCTCGGAGCCCAGGCCTGACTGCTTGACCCCACCGAAGGGAATGTCGGGATGAATGGCGGTATGCTGATTTATCCATACGCTGCCGGCTGAGATGCCACGGGCTAGCAGTCGTGCGCGCTTGAGGTCTCGCGTCCAAATGGATGCGCCAAGGCCGAAGGAGCCTTGGTTTGCGCGGGCAATAGCGTCCCCTTCATCCGTGAAGCGAAGCAACGGCACGACCGGACCGAATTGCTCGTCTGTGACCAACCGCGCTTCGTCACTGAGATCGGCGACGATCGTCGGCTCCACAAAGAAGCCAGGTCTGTTGGCGACGTGTCCGCCGGTCAGCACCGTGCCGGACTTGGCTGCTTCCTCGATCAAAGCACGTACTTTGTCGAACTGCATACGGTTCTGGACTGGACCGAGTGTTACTCCCTCCTCGTCCCCCGCACCTAGCCTGATCTCACGAGTTGCTGCCACAAAACGCTCCTGAAACTCTTCATAGACCTCCTCTGCGATGTAGAGGCGCTTAGGCGCGGCGCACACTTGGCCAGCGTTTAGGAACACAGCGGCCGCAAGGCCTCGGGCCGCCGCCTCAATGTCGGCATCCTGAAGTACAATTGCAGGATCGTTGCCGCCGAGTTCGAGCGTAACGCGCTTCATATCCTCCACAGCGCTCCTCATAACCGCTTTTCCCGTGATCGTGGAGCCCGTGAACGAAACCTTGGCAACATCTGGGTGTCCGGTTAGACGGGCGCCGAGATCGTTGTCATCGGCCACGATGTTAAGTACCCCACGGGGGAACACGTCGGCCGCAAGCCGGCCAAGTTCAAGGGTGGTGAGTGGCGTGGTCGGGGCTGGTTTCAAAACCACCGTGTTGCCTGCGATGAGCGCCGGCGCGTACTTGTTACTCGCCAGGATCATCGGGAAGTTCCACGGCGTGATACCAGCTACCACGCCTAACGGTTGGCGCTCTACCTCATAGGGTCCCGTGGGATGGTCGCGAATTTCGACCTTCAACTCTATGTCCGCGTAGAAGCGGATCCCGCGCACTGTTGCATCAACCTCGAACCGGGCTTCACTCAACGGTTTTCCCTGTTCTCTGACGAGCAGACGTGCAAAGTAATCTGCCTCCTCGTCAAGTCTCAGCGCAAACCTCAAGAGGCACTCGCGACGTTTCTGCCATGAGGTGGATGCCCATCCTGGAAAAGCGCGAGCAGCCGCCGCAACGGCTTCGTCGAGCTGAGTTTCGTCAGCTACATGTGCGTCAGCGAAGGACTCCCCAGTCGATGGGTCGATCACGGGGATGGTGCGTGCGCCTTCGACGAGCTGTCCGTCGATAAGCATCCTGTAAGGGGTCATTTCGGTTCCTGTCTCTGCGCTTGTCAAAGGGGGGAGGCGTGATCTATCAAGTTGTCGCTGCCATGAAGTGGAATATAAGCGACGCATGTGACTTCGACTTGAATTGCCGGGCTGATGAAGCCTGCGACTTGCACGCCTGCAACCGACGGACCGTCACAATTTTGGTAGAATGCCTTCCGGTGAGGGAAGAGTCGCTTTGTATACTCTTCGCCCGAGCACGAGTAATAAATTGTCTCACTAACCACTTCCGCTGCGGTGCCGCCATGCGCCGCGAGCACACGCCCCATCTGTTCGTAGATGGTTCTGATCTGCGCTGCCGCGTCGTCATGATGTAACTCATTGCCGTCGAGGTCTACGGCGGTGAGACCTCCAATGAAGACTAGGTCGCCTGCGCGGACCGCCACTGACATGCAGTAGTCGCGTTCCAAGTTTGGCACGAGGTGGAAGGATCTAGGTTTCATTAGTGTCCTTTCCCGCGGGTCACAGGCTTGCGCGTGCCGCAGAGGCGACGCGAGCTGGACGGGTGAAAAATACCAGCGTCGCCGCTATCAGCGCCGGAAGCGGAGTGACTACGAACACCGCCGACAACGAGGCACGTGCAAGCACCAGGGTGCCGATCGCAGGTCCGACGGATTGAGCTACGACGTTCACGATGTAGATCATCCGAGTATAGCGATGACCCGGATCATTCTCCGCAGTCATCGACATGTAGAATGCCAGCCCCATGCACCAGGCGGATGCGTAGACTGCAAAGGCGATCGTGAAAAGCACTGTTGTTTGCGCGACGTAGATACCCGCCAGCGAAGCAATGAAGATAATGGTCGTGATCCCGATCCAGCGCAGGTGGGCCCCGCTCTCGCCGAAGATCGTCGGGATCAAGCTCCCTCCTGCCGAGAATATATATCCAAACGCCATGGCGTTCGCCACCGCACCTTGGTCGAGACCATTGGAAAGGCCGATCCGCTCTATGAACGCGTAGATCACGTTTACGCTTACGGCAAAGAGCAGGAGGCCAATCAGCGCGGTACGACCCGCGTTACGCGACCCGCCGGTCATGGTTGGAACCTCTTCGGGCAAGACGGGCTCCGATGGACCGCGCAGTCCGCGAGGCAGAAGGAGTGCTAGCACGGTCCCAAGTCCGAGCCAAAGAGCGCCCGAGCCAAGCGCCGCGGCATTGCCCAAACTTGCCCTCAAGCCCTCAAGCAACCAGATCGCGGCGGCGGAAAGTGTCATCCCGAGCGCCAGTCCAGCGCCGTAGGCGCGCACTGGTACCGCTGCTTGGGCGAGAACACACGCCGTAACAGTTGTGATCAGGACGACACCGAAGCCTGCGACGAAGCGGACGACGCACAAAAGCAGATAGCTGTCGGCGATGGCGGTGAGCGAGTTTCCGATTGTCGCTACCATTGCCGCCGCGACAATGATTGTTCTCCAACGAACACGAGGCATCAGGAAAAAGCCCACGACAGCGCCAAGCACACCGCCGGCTTGGTCGATGGACTGGACAAACCCGGACTGGCCGAGGGTGAGGCTGAGGTGGTCGACATAGAGGCCTATGAAGAACGGCGCGATATCGATGAGAATCAGCGAGAAGGCGTAAAGCACGCACGCGACAACTAACGTCCGGCCGGAACATCCGACAGGCGCCTCGCCTGCAGTCTTTAGCAGGCTGCGGAAAAAGGCGCCGCAGTGGTCACCGTCGATCTGCGTTCGAAGGAGGGGGACTGGTCTGTCGCTCGTTTCAGGGTGAAATTCGGAGATACCGGCCACGTTG
>NZ_LYMM01000059.1 GCF_002896965.1 Novosphingobium guangzhouense | reverse complement strand
ACCAACACCACGACCAACCTGTCCGACGCCCGCAGCCGCATCGAGGACGCCGACTATTCGGCCGAAACCACCGCGATGGCCAAGGCACAGATCCTCAGCCAGGCATCCACCGCGATGCTCGCACAGGCCAACCAGAGCCAGCAGAACGTCCTCTCGCTGCTGCGCTAAGAGACTGGATAAAAAGCCTTTCCGTCCCCCGGAAGGCCCGGAAGCCCGGCGGTCGTTTCCCCCGACCGTCGGGCGTTTCCATGTCTGCCTTGCAGGTTTACACGGTTTACACCGTCCAGAAGGGTCAGAAGGTGTCACCTTGCGCTGGGAAAATAGCGCAAAACCGTTATTTCGCAGCGCCGATGCAGCATCGATGTGTCACCTTGCCTGCCGAATGTGTCACCTTACGTGCCAGAAGTGTCACCTTATGCATGACAGGTGTCACCTTGCGTTCGAAAGGTGTCACTTTGCGTTTCACAAGTGTCACCTTGCGGGCATCGCGGGTCGAAAAAGCGCGTCATCGGGCCGGATGATACGCCGCCCCGCCCTGTGTAGGAAAGCGGGGCGCAGCAAGGGCATGACACGAGAAGCCGGACGGGATTTCCCGCCCGGCCTCCCCTTGATTGCGTCTTAGGGCCTGTCGTGAGGCTTGTCGCGGCCCCTGTCGTGCCCCCTAATCGTGACCCTTGCTCATGAACTGCTCGACCACGTTCGACATGTCGAAGCTCTTGCCGCCCTGAACCGGAGGATATTTGTCCAGGGTCATCAGGTGCTCCTTCATCAGTTCACCCAGCGGGCCGTTCTGCCACGCCACCTTCTGGATGAGGTGGCCGTAGCTGTCCGAATTGTCGTAGCTTTCGAACGGGTCCATGCGGATGTTGAAGACCAGCGGCTTTGAGCGCCCGGAAATCGTTCCGTAATAGTCCTCATTGGTCGAGAAGTGCCACTTCCACGGCCCCATGCGCAGCGATGTGAGCTTGGATTCGTTGTAGTGGAAGATGTGGTTGCGCGCCGAATCCTCGGCTTTGCCCAACCAGTAATCGAGGTTGTTCTCACCGTCGATGTACTGTTCCTTCTCGGCCAGCACCTTCTCCTTCACGTCGGCCACGCCCGCCGCGACGGCCAGCGTGGTGAACATGTCCTGATGGCACTGGATGCCGTTCTTGAGCTGCATCGGTTCGATCACGCCCGGCCAGCGCAGCATCGAGATCACGCGCACGCCGCCCTCGTAAGTGGTCATCTTCTCGCCCCGCCAGGGGGTGGTGGCGCCATGCGGCCAGGACGAGTGCTCGGGCCCGTTGTCGGTCGAGTACCAGACGATGGTGTCCTCTTCGAGCCCGTTCTCCTTGAGCCAGTCCAGCACGATGCCCACGTCATGGTCGTGCTGCAACATGCCCGAACCGTGCAGGTCGGCCTCGGAGGTGTACTTCTCCGCCGCATAGCGCCACTTGTCGTTAAGGCGCGTGTAAAGGTGCATGCGACTGGTGTTGAGCCAGACGAAGAACGGCTCGTCCGCGTCCTTGGCCTTCTGCATGAATTCCAGTGCCGGCGGGATGAATTCCAGCTCGTCGATCTCGTGCATGCGTTCCTGGTGGAGCGGGCCGGTGTCGACGATCTTCTGCT
Source organism: Novosphingobium guangzhouense (assembly GCF_002896965.1). Taxonomy (GTDB): domain Bacteria; phylum Pseudomonadota; class Alphaproteobacteria; order Sphingomonadales; family Sphingomonadaceae; genus Novosphingobium; species Novosphingobium guangzhouense. The sequence goes on along the minus strand of NZ_LYMM01000059.1, from coordinate 24,092 downwards.
TGCCGACCTTGCCGTAGCGCGGATCCTCGGTCGGATCGTCGACATCGGTGGCCCAGCTGTGGATCACGCCGCGCGGTCCGAACTTCTTCATATAGGCTTCGACGCTGCCTGAATGCGCTTTGGCGAAATTCTGATAGTCGCGCTGCTCCTCTTCCTCCGACACGTTGAGGTGATAGAGGTTGCCGAAGAACTCGTCGAAACCGTGGTTGGTCGGCAAGTGCTCGTTGCGGTCGCCAAGGTGGCTCTTGCCGAAATGGCCGGTGCGATATCCGGCGTCCTTGAGCACTTCGGCAAGGCACGGGGATGCGGGCTGCAGCCCAAGCAGGTCGCCGGGCTGGCCCACAGTCACCATCCCTGAACGGATCGGATACTGCCCCGTGATGAACGCCGCGCGTCCCGCCGTGCAGGACTGCTGGGCGTAATGGTCGGTGAAGCGGATGCCACCGTAGCCGATGCTGTCGATGTTGGGCGTGGTGTAGCCCATCGTACCAAGCCCGTAGGCGCTGACGTTCTGCCAGCCGATATCGTCACCCCAGATAACGAGAATATTGGGTCGCTTTGTAGACACGATGCTTCCTCCGCAAGGAAGCCGCAGTGTGCGAGCCTGATGGCGCGGACTGCATCGGTGTTAACCCTTAGAATGACCGTGGCCATCCCAGATGGTGCGCCAGGTCGGCAAGGGGAGAAGAAGGCCGGAAAAAGAGGGGCACGAGGGGGGAAACAATGTCGCGCCCCTCGCGTAAAATACTGAAATGAAAAGGGGCGGTCTTTCGACCACCCCTTCCCGTTTCCTCAGTAGCCCTGCTTGGCGAGCCAGGCGTCCACTTCCGGCATGCGGGTCTGGCCGACCTTGATGCGGTCCTGGATCTTGGCGATCGCTTCGTCCACCGGGCGACGCGAACCGGCGGCAAGGCGCTGCTTGGCATAGGCGTCCAGCTTGGCCGGCATCGCCGGATCGGCGCTGCCGGTGGCAAGGCGGCCGACGTAGCGCGTGGCGCCAGAGCTATCCACGCGGCTCATCACGGCGTCGTAGTTGGCGACCACGAAGTCGAATGCCTGCTCGGGATGCTCGGTGCCCACGGCGCTGACGATCACCGGGCTGGTGGTGACGCCCGGCTCATCCGTCAGCGACAGGGCCAGCGCCTTGTCGGCCAGCGCCTTGTCGTTCGCGCGGCCCAGCAGCGAATAGAGCGTGGTCTTGACCTGCGCCGAGGTTTCTTCCTGCGCCATCGTGTGCAGCTTTTCCCAGGTCGCGGCGTCGGCATTCTTGGCAACGACGGTAAGCACCGCCACCTTCACCGAAGGATCGATCGAGGCCGGATCGGCAAAGCGACGGCGCGCCTCCGCCACCACCGACGGCTCGCCCAGCGTGCCCAGCGTGTCGATCAGCGTGGCGCGCAGGTCACCGGCGGTGGCCTGCTCGTCCGCCTTCGGTTCCCAGCCCAGCGTGTTGAGCACCGGCAGCAGACGCGCCGAGGCGAAGCGCGAAAGCGCCGCCTTGCGCTTGGCGTTGTCCTTGGTGAAGTCGGCAAGGCCGCCGATCACCTTGGCCGCACGCTCCATCACCTGCGGCGAGGCACCGGCGGGCAGGTTCTTCACCACGTCGAGCATGTCGGCCATCGGCTGGTTGCCCGCATAGCCAAGCGCGACCGCATCGTTGAGGATGCCAAGCTGGTCAACCGGCTGCACCGAAGCGATGCCCTTGGCCAGCCCCGCGAAGGTCTTCGCGTCATAAAGCACGCGGTAATAGCCCGACTGCCCCGCGTTCACGACCACCGGGCCGCAGCCCGCAACCTTGAGCGCGCCCTTGCCCTGCAGCAGCGTCTCTGCCTTGGTGCCGTCCGTACCCGCAGCGCTGACCGGCACGCGCCATGCCAGCGGCTGCTTGTCGGCGCGGTCGCGGGTGAATTCGCCCTGCTCCAGCGCCAGCGTGGTCGAACCCGCGGTGCACGAGGACGTCACCTTCACCAGCGGAATGCCCGGCTGCAGGGTAAAGTCGTGCGCGATCTGGCTGATCGGCTTGCCCGAAGCCTTGTCGATCTCGCGCCACAGATCGTCGGTGACGGTGTTGGAGTGCTTGTAGCGCGCCATGTAGGCCTGCACGCCCTTCTGCCACTCGGCCGAACCGGCGTAAGCCTCAAGCATGCGGATCACCGCCTCACCCTTGGAATAGGTGATCGAATCGAAGGCCTGGCTGGCTTCCTCCACCGTCGCGATCGGGTGGATGACCGGGTGCGTGGTGACATAGGCATCCTGGCCCATCGCCAGTTCCCGCGATCCCAGCGCGGTCAGTTCCGGGTGCCATTCGGGATGGAACTTCTCCGTCGCGCGGCCTTCCATCCACGATGCGAAGCCTTCGTTCAGCCACAGGTCGTCCCACCACGACATGGTGACGAGATCGCCAAACCACTGGTGCGCCATTTCATGCGCAACAACGGTGAAGATGCGCTCGCGCAGGGCGTTGGACGCGATCTTGGGATCAAGCAGCATCGCGTTCTCGAAGTAGAAGATGCCGCCCCAGTTTTCCATCGCGGAGAAGAACTGGCTGCGCCCCGGCGCCGCGATATGATCCAGCTTCGGCAGCGGGTACGTCTCGCCGAAGTAGCTGTTCATCCACGGCAAAAGGTCGGCCGAGGCATTGAGCGCATAGTCCGCCTGCGCCAGATCGCCCTTCTTGGTCAGCACGCCCACTTCGGTCTGGCCGGCCATCTTCGTCTTGCGCTCGAAATCGCCGAGGCCGAAGAACAGCAGGTAGGTGGACATCTTCGGGCTGGTGCCGAAGGTTACCAGCGTCTTGCCGCCTCCCAGATCCTTGCGGCTTTCCACCGGCAGGTTGCCGACGGCGACTTCCTCGGTCGGCACGATCGTCTTCAGGCTGAAGGTCGCCTTGTAGAACGGCTCGTCCCACGAAGGCATGAAGCGGCGCGCGTCCGAGTTTTCGAACTGGGTGAACAGCGCGCGCTTGGCCGAACCGTCCGCCGCCTTGTAGTCAAGCGCGAAGAGACCATAGGCCTGCGTGTTGATCTTGCCGGTATAATCGATCGACAGCACGTAGCTGCCCGGCGCAACCGGCTTGGCGAAGGTGAAAGTCGCGGTCTGCGCCTTTTCATCGAGCGAGACGGTCGGCGTGCCGGCCTTCTTGCCGCCCTTCGTCAGCGCCGCCTTGGCGATGGCAAGGTCGGCGGCCTGTAGCGTGATCGTGCTGGTCGCTTCGACGACATCGACCGTGATCGCGGCCTTGCCGGTAAAGGTCATCGCCTTGGCATCGGGGCTGACGGTGATGTCATAGTGATTGGGGCGCACGCTGCGCGGAAGCTGCGTGGTCACCGTCTCGGCCGTGGCACCCTTGGTGGTGGAGGCTGTGCCGATATCCTGCGCGGAAACGGAAAACGGAAGGGCAACGCCGGCGAGAAGCGCCAGCGCGGCGCGACGATACGGTTTCTTCATGGACGACTCACACCAGAAAGGGGGATGGCGCATTGCTAACGTCCTGTCGCGGTCACGCAACAATTTACCTGTAATGTGCAATTTTAAACGCTGCGTGAGACCTGCTGGGGATAAGCGCCTCGAAGCTCCCTCCGCCCACGCCGCGCTTGCATTCCGCCGCAAATCCGCTAAGGGCCGCCCTTCCCCAAAGTCCGAGCGACACGGGGAAACCCAAAGAAAGCCGGAGGGGCCTCGCAATCCCGCGAGTCGCCAGCGATCGGTTAGACTAGATAAAGGAAGCTGCCGTGGCTCTATATGAGCACGTGTTCCTGGCACGCCAGGACCTCAGCCAGGCGCAGGTCGATGCGCTTGCTGCCGCCGCCACCGAGATCGTCGAGTCGAACCAGGGCAAGGTCGTCAAGACCGAAACCTGGGGCCTCAAGAATCTCGCGTACAAGATCAAGCGCAACCGCAAGGCTCACTTCGTGATGCTGAACATCGAGGCTTCGGGCGATGTCGTCGCCGAACTCGAGCGCCAGACGCAGATCAACGAAGACGTCATCCGCTACGTCACCATCCGCGTTGACGAGCACGAGGAAGGCCCTTCGGTCATGATGCGCAAGACCGACCGCGAGCGTACTCGCCGTCGCGAACGTGAAGGGAACTGATTTCCATGGCACGTGCATTCTTCCGCCGCCGCAAGTCCTGCCCGTTCTCGGGCAAGAACGCGCCGAAGATCGATTACAAGGACGTTCGTCTGCTTCAGGGCTTCATGTCCGAGCGTGGCAAGATCGTCCCCAGCCGCATCACCGCGGTTTCCGCCAAGAAGCAGCGTGAGCTGGGCCAGGCTATCAAGCGCGCCCGCCACATCGGCCTGCTTCCCTTCATCGTGAAGTAAGGGAGGGACCTACCCATGCAGATCATCCTCCTGGAGCGCATCGAGAAGCTCGGCGCCATCGGCGACGTCGTCTCGGTCAAGGACGGTTACGCCCGTAACTACCTGCTTCCGAACAAGAAGGCCCTTCGCGCCAACGACGCGAACAAGAAGGTCTTCGAAGCCAACCGCGCCAAGATCGAAGCCGACAACGCTGAGCGTCGCACGGCCGCCGAAGCCCAGTCGGGCGACGTCGAAGGCAAGCAGATCGTTCTGATCCGCGCCTCTTCGAACTCGGGCCAGCTGTACGGTTCGGTTTCGGTCCGCGACATCGTCGACGGCCTGAACGAACAGGGCGCCAACGTTGCAAAGCAGATGATCGTGCTTGAACGCCCGATCAAGACGCTCGGCATCTTCGACGTCAAGGTCAACCTGCACCCTGAAGTTGCGGTCAACGTCAAGGTGAACGTCGCACGTTCGCCCGACGAAGCCGAACTGCAGTCGCAGGGCGTGGACGTGATGGCCGCGATGTTCGAACAGGACGTCTCGGGCTTCACCGAAGCTTACGACCCGAACGCCGAACCCGGCGAAATCGCGGTCGAGGAAACCGAGGAAGAGGGCGAGGCTCAGGCCTAAGTCCTTCCTTCGGATATCCGAGGAATACAAAAGCCCTCGTTCCCAAGCGGAACGGGGGCTTTTCCTTTTTGAAACGGGCTAAGATCATCCGCTCCTGTCGCGGGGCCATACTCCCCGTCACCCTGAACTTGTTTCAGGGTCCATCGTGCAGCCTGCCCCGAAGTATGGAAAAACAAACCGCACCCTCAGCCTGCTGTTCACAGCGCCGGTAGCGCGGAGGGATGGACCCTGAAACAAGTTCAGGGTGACGAGCTTAATGGGCGAAGCCCCATACGCACCGCGCGCCACCGTCATCACCCTGCCCACATCCGCCCCTATTGCGCCTCGGCAGGGAATGCGTAATAGATGGCCATGCAAACGATGAAAGAAACCCTCGCGGAACTGGTCCGCGTTTACGAAGCCGCCGTTTCCACCCTCAAGGCCGATATCGCCGCCTTTGTAGACAACGGCACCCTTCCTCCCGCCGACCGCCGCAGCGAACGCGCCTGGACCTATCCGGAACTGCGCATCACCTATCGCGGCACCGAACTCAACGCCCGCGCCTCGCGCGCGTTCGGGCGGCTTGAGATGGCCGGCACTTACGCCACCACCGTCACGCGGCCGCACCTCTTCGCCTCCTACCTCGAAGAACAGCTCGCGCTGATCGAGGCGGAATACGAAGTCGAATTCGAAGTCGCGCCGTCCACGCAGGAGATCCCCTTCCCCTACGTGCTCGAAGGCGTTTCGGTCGGCACCGTGACCCCGCAGGAACTGGCCTCGCACTTCCCCAGCACCGAACTGGCGATGATCGGCGACGAGATCGCGGACGGCACGTTCCTTTCGGGGGAAGACGAACCGCATCCGCTGGCGCTGTTCGACGGGCTGCGCACCGACTTCAGCCTGGCGCGCCTGGCGCACTACACCGGCACCAGCCCGGACCATTGCCAGCGCTTCGTGCTGTTCACCAACTACCACCGCTACGTTGACGAATTCGTCGACTGGGCCGGGCAGCAGATCGGTTCGGACGGCTATGTCGCGCTTTCGGGTGCGGGCGGCCTTTACCTTGACGCCCCGGTCGACAACGCCCGCGCGCGCCTGTCCGACACTGCATGGCGCCGCCACCAGATGCCTGCCTACCACCTCATCCGCAAGGACGGTTCGGGCATCACGCTGGTCAACATCGGCGTCGGCCCGTCGAACGCCAAGACCATCACCGACCACCTTGCGGTACTGCGCCCCGAAGCATGGCTGATGATCGGCCACTGCGGCGGCCTGCGCGAAAGCCAGCGCATCGGCGACTACGTGCTCGCCCATGCGTACCTGCGCGACGACCACGTGCTCGACCCCGTGCTGCCGCCGGAAATCCCGCTGCCCGCCATCGCCGAAGTGCAGCTGGCGCTGGCGCAGGCGGCCGAAGTGGTCAGCGGCGAAGGCGGCGCGAACCTCAAGAAGCGGATGCGCACCGGCACCATCGTCACCACGGACGATCGCAACTGGGAACTGCGCTACACCGAATCGGCCAAGCGCTTCTCACTCAGCCGCGCGATCGGCATTGACATGGAAAGCGCCACGATCAGCGCTCAGGGCTACCGCTTCCGCGTTCCCTACGGCACGCTGCTGTGCGTATCGGACAAGCCGCTGCACGGCGAACTCAAGCTGCCGGGTCAGGCCAACCGCTTCTATGAAGAAGCGATTGCCAGCCACCTCAAGATCGGCCTGATCACCTGCGACCTGCTGCGCGAACAGGGTGACCGCCTGCATTCCCGCAAGCTGCGCGCGTTCAACGAACCGCCCTTCCGTTAAGCACCCGCTCCAGCGGCCATTACAAGAAGCCGACCGTCGCACGATCAGCGACGGTCGGCTTTTTCGTGCACGCCGTCAGATGAAAGCCGCAACGGTCGGCACTCGATTTCCCGCCACCAGAACTTCGCTGCGCAACGGAGCGTTGATATTCTTCCCGACGGTAATTTTATACCCTGAACCCGAAACGCCTGCCGCCACCAACGCAATCTTATTCCGATTGGCAAAAGATAAGCACCACTCGCACTTGAACGTTTTACTTTTCCCTAAAAACGTTTATTCCAATAAGAAGATGTGCAAATTATTTTTACTTGCTCTGAAAAATTGCAGATACAAATTTCACATATGTTTCATGTTTATTTCATCATTTGAAATAGATGTGATCCATATACAACGACACAAACTCATTATTCCTCGCTCTATGATTATTTGATGACAGCCCGATGCTCTCGGGAGCAGACGCCATCGCCTGCTTCCGGCGCCGTCGACTTCGACCTCGTCGGAGACTGCGAAAAAGGAGCATCAATGACATCCGAGATGAAGCGCCTGCTGCTGGCGTCCACCCTGCTCATGGGCCTTCCCGCCACTGCCGCACAGGCACAGGACGCGGCCCCGGCGGCAGATGCCGCTGCCGATCAGGCACCGGAACAGGGCGAAGCCATCATCGTCACCGGCTCACGCCTGCGCAACGCCAACCTTGAGCAGGCCGCGCCGATCATGGCGATGACCGCTTCCGAGATGAAGGCGACCGGCCAGGTCAACGTCGAGAACGTCCTGAAGGAAATCCCGCAGCTGGTGCCCGACCAGACCGGCGCGTCGAACAATCCGGGTGACGGCGTTGCCACCGCCAACCTGCGCGGCCTTGGCGCCTCGCGCACGCTGGTGCTGGTGAACGGCCGCCGCTATGTGTCCTACGACACCAACCAGATCGTCGATCTCAACACGATCCCGACCGCGCTGCTGGAGCGCGTCGACGTGGTCACCGGCGGCAAGTCGGCCGTTTACGGTTCGGACGCGGTTACCGGCGTCGTCAACTTCGTCACCAAGCAGGACTTCGACGGCGTTCAGGCCAACGGCAACTACCGTCTGACCGACGCAGGCGACGGCGCCCAGTACACGGGTGGCCTTCTGGTCGGCAAGAACTTCGCCGACGGCCGCGGCAACGTGACGCTCTATGGCGAATATACCAAGCGCAAGGCGATCACGCAGGCGGCACGCAGCTACACCCGCGTGGCCCAGACCGATGACGGCGAAGGCGGCCTTGTCGACGGCGGTTCGCCCTCCATCCCCGCGACGCGTCTTGCCATCGGCGGCAGCAACTACAAGTTCGACGAGAACGGCGGCTATTCGCCCTACACCTCGTCGGACGCCTACAACTACGCGACCGAGAACTACCTGCAGGTTCCGCAGAAGCGCGAACTGCTGTTCGGCCAGGCCCACTTCGACGTGAGCAGCGCGCTGACCGTCTACGCCGAGGGCCAGTACGTGCACAACCGCGTGCGCAACCAGCTGGCGCCGACCCCCGCGACCGGCAGCTTCTCGATCGACAACAACAGCCCCTATCTCTCGGCGGATAGCCAGGCCCTGCTGCAGAGCTACGACACCGATGGCGACGGTTACACCACCGCCAACATCTACCGTCGCCTGACCGAGATCGGCGACCGCGTGCAGGTGACCGACAGCAAGGCGGTGCGCGGCCTGATCGGCGCACGCGGCGATATCGGCGGAGACTGGAGCTATGACGCCTATGCCAGCTTCTCGCGCACCAAGCGTACCGAGTACCAGTACGGCAACATCTCGCGCAGCCGTCTGCAGCAGGGCCTGCTGACCACGACCGACGCTGACGGCAACCTCGTCTGCACCGACACCAGCAACGGCTGCGTGCCCGTGAACATCTTCGGCGCGGGCAACATCAGCGACGCGGCGGTCGAGTTCCTGTCGGTAGACACCGTCAACCGTTCGACCATCACCGAAAAGGTCGTCAGCGGCGCGATCAGCAACAACAACCTGTTCGACCTTGGCGCCGGCCCGGCAGGCTTCGCGTTCGGCGGCGAATATCGCCACGAACACGGCAGCTACAACCCGGACGAACTGCTGTCCTCGGGCGACGTGATCGGCTTCAACGGCAACCAGCCAACCGCCGGCGGCTACAGCGTCAAGGAGCTGTTCACCGAGGTCAACATCCCGCTGATCGCCGACAAGCCCTTCATCGAACGCCTCGAATTCAACGGCGCAGCCCGTTATTCCTACTATTCGACGGCGGCCAAGTCGGTGGGCACGTTCTCGGCCGGGCTCGTTTACGCGCCGATCAAGGACATCAGCCTGCGCGCCCAGTTCTCGCGCGCGGTGCGTGCGCCGACGGTGAACGACCTTTACAGCGGCAGCGCCCAGAACTTCGAGACGGCAACCGATCCGTGCTCGACCTCGGCCGCGCTTACCAGCGCCAGCCTCAACGCGGCGTGCATCGCTTCGGGCGTGCCTTCGGCATCGGTCGGCAGCGACGATTACAACGGCGGCGCAACGCAGATCGAAAGCTACAACGGCGGCAACACCAGCCTGCGTGAAGAAACCGCCAACACCTACACCTTCGGCGTCGTTCTGCAGCCGCGGATGATCCCCGGCCTGTCGATCACCGTCGACTACTACCGCATCAAGATCGACAACTTCATCTCGGCGGTAGGCACGCCCAACTTGCTGTCGGCCTGCTACGGCACCGAGAGCAATGGCTGGACCGCGTATGACACCAGCTACTGCTCGCTCCTGCCGCGTGACAGCACCGGCACCGTCACCGGCGCGGTCGACAACCTGAGCAACACCGGCGGCGTCAAGACCGACGGCATCGACTTCGATGCCCAGTACGCGGTTCCGCTGACCATCGGCGGCAACGATGCCGGCAAGCTGAGCCTGCGCGTGGCCGGTTCGTACCTGATGGGCTGGACGTTCAGCCCGATCGCGTCGATCCCCGACCTGTCCTATGACTGCGCGGGCAAGTTCGGCCTGTATTGCGGCAACGTCTACGCCAAGTGGCGCTTCAACAACCGCGTGACCTGGTCCAACGACAAGGCCAGCGTTTCGCTCGCCTGGCGCCACCTCTCCTCTGTCAAGGACGACGATGGTTCGACGGCCTATGCGGTCGAGAAGATCAAGGCCTACGACTACTTCGACCTCAGCGCGAGCGTCGACGTGGCCAAGCGCTTCACCTGGAATATCGGCATGAACAACATGTTCAACAAGAAGCCGCCGGTGCTGGGTGACAATCAGGAGCAGTCGAACACCTATCCGTCGACCTACGACGTCTACGGCCGGACGTTCTTCACCGGCATCACCGTCGACTTCTGATCCGACGCGTGAAAGGAGGGGTGCGAATCACCCCTTCGATCCACGAACGAAAGCGTCCTTGCGGCATCCGCCGCAGGGGCGCTTCCGCTCGCCTGAATGCAATATTGATGAAATTGCCCGTTCAAGTTCGCCCCATAGCCTTCGGGGCATGCCAAAGCACTCGTACTCATCGCCCTCAGGCACCCGCGGCACCGCCGGGATCAACCGCCTGATCGCTTCCGCCTTCGGTGTGCGCCTTGTCAGCGACGTTCCAGAAAGGCTGGCCCGCTCTCCGCTGCCCTATCGGCCCAATGCCAAGCGGCGCGAGCGCATCTCAACCATCCAGCAGCGAGGCGTGCTGTTCATCCACGTTCCCAAGAATGCGGGCACCTCGGTGTGCCACCAGCTTTACGGCACCCAGATCAAGCATGAGACGGTGCGCTATTACGCCAGCGTCGCGCCGCAGGTGCTGGACCTGCCAAGCTTCGCGATCCTGCGCGATCCGGTCTGCCGGTTCCGCTCCGCCTTCGCCTATGCCAGCAGCGGCGGCACGCAGGACCGCAAGGTCGCCCGCCCGTTCAACGAACGTTACCGCGCGTTCGGATGCGTGGACGATGCGATCGACCACCTCGCCACCGCACGCAGCCCCTTCGACATCGATCACATCTTTCGCCCGCAGTCCTGGTATCTGACCGACGCAAAAGGCAGCTGCCGCGTCGACAACCTGATCCCCTACGAGGAGATCGACAGCCTGGGCGAAATCATGGGGCTTGACGAACTGGACGCCCTGCCCCGCCTGAACGGCAGCAGCAACAGCCGCTCGGGCACCGCGCCGATCCGGCTCAATCCCAGCCAGGAAGCCTTCATCGAAGACTTCTACGCTGCGGATTTCGCCCTCTGGCGCGGCGCCCTCAGGGTCACCAGCCTGAAGTCTCGCCCTTGTTCTGCGCGTCGAGCCACTTCTTGAGCGGCGCGAAATAGTCCAGCATCGGCTTGGCGCTCATCTGAGGCGAGCCGGTGAAGGTCTTGAGAGCATCGGGCCAGGGCCTGGACTGGCCCATCGCCAGCATCGCGTTCAGATTCTCGCCGACCTTCTTGTTGCCGTAGAAGCTGCAACGGTGCAGCGGGCCCTTCCACCCGGCCTGCTTGCATGCGGCCTGATAGAACTGGAACTGCAGGATCCGCGCAAGGAAGTAGCGGGTGTAGGGCGTGTTGCCCGGCACGTGGAACTTGGCGCCTGCATCGAAACCGTCGTCAGCGCGCGGCGAAGGCGGCGTGATGCCCTGATAATCAAGGCGCATCTTCGTCCACGCCTTGTTGTAGTCGGCCGGCTGGATCGAACCGTCGAAGATGCCCCAGCGGTAGCGGTCGATCATCAGCCCGAAGGGCAGGAAGGCCACCTTGTCCATCGCCTGACGCAGCAGCAGGCCGATATCCTTGTCGGCGCCCGGCACCTTCGCCTTGTCGAGCAGGCCGATCTGCACAAGATACTGCGGCGTGATCGACAGCGCGATGAAGTCTCCGATCGCCTCGTGGAAACCGTCGTTGGCGCCGTTGAGATAAAGGAACGGCTGCTTGTTGTAGGCCCGCTGGTAGTAATTGTGGCCCAGTTCGTGGTGGATCGTGACGAAGTCCTCCGAATTAACCTTCGTGCACATCTTGATGCGGATATCGTCCTTGTTGTCGACATCCCAGGCGGAGGCGTGACAGATCACCTCGCGGTCGGCGGGCTTGGTGATCATCGACCGGGTCCAGAAGGTGCCCGGCAGCGGATCGAAGCCCAGCGAGGAATAGAACCCCTCGCCCGCCTTCACCATGTCGAGCGGGGTCTTGCCCTGCGCCTTGAGCAGATCGCCGATGTCATAGCCAAGATCGCCCGCGCCCTGCGGCGCCACCAGCGGATAGACGTTGCCCCACTCCTGCGCCCACATGTTGCCCAGCAGGTCGGCGCGGATCGGGCCGGTACGCGGCTGCACGGCATCGCCGTACTTCTCGTTCAGCTTGCGGCGCACGTAAGTATGCAGCGCCAGGTAGAGCGGCTTGGTCTCTTCCCACAGTCGCTGCGTTTCCGCCGCGAACTGTTCGGGCGTCATGTCATAGCCGGAACGCCACATCGCGCCGACGTCGGCAAAGCCCAGTTCCTTTGCGCCCTGATTGGCGATCCCCACCATCTGCGTGTAGTCCGCCTTCATCGGCTTGCCGACGTTGTCGTGCCAGGTGGTCCACATTTCCGCGAATTCGGCCGGGGTATGATCGAGATTGCCCATCTCGGCCTCGATGTCCGAACCGTTGATCGGCTTGCCGTCCAGCGTGCCCTTGCCCTTGCCATAGGCGGAGGACAGCCGCGTGGTGATTGCGCTCAGCTGCGCGGCCGCGCCGGGCGTGTTGGGCGCGGGCAGCACGATGCCCTGCCGCAGAATACCCAGCTTGCGCGATACGTCGGCATCCAGTCCCTGCACCGATGCGAACTTCGCGGCCTCCACCGCGTACTTCACCTGCTTTTCGGTAAGCTCGCCGTTGGACGCGGCGGCCAGCGCGTCGGTGTCCTCGGTGATATAGGTGTAATTGACCCAGTTGGCCTGATTGTTGCCGAGCGAGAAGTCGAACAGATCCTTCTCTGCATCGGCAACGAACTTCGCGGCGCCCTCTGCCGTTTGCGGATAGTCTTCCGCATGGACAGGGACCGCCGCAAACGACAGGCCGGCGGCCAGCGCAGCAAGCGCGGTGGTGGCGAATTTCATGGGGGGAACCTCTCTGAACCTTTGAATGGGCATGAGATTAGCCGCCCTCCGCGCGGGATCAACCGCCCGCGATGCGCTTATCCTCGGTGGCGAACCGGGCGCAGCATCGTCGCCAAGCGATCAAAGCTCCAGTACGCCACGGCGATGCCCCACATCCCCGTGCATGCTGCGCACATGCCCATCCATGTCGTCTACGCCACGCCCGAAGGCCGTTCCCGCATCGCCCCTGTCACCATGGCGGGCGGGCTGTCCTATCTGGACCCGCCGCGCCCCGCGCTGGGCTGGCGCACGGTGATCTGGGAAGGCCCCGCCTTCACCGACAGCTTCCACACCGCGAAGGACTTCGGCAGCCTTCAGATGATCCTTGAAGGACGCCTGACCATCACCGTCACCGATGGGGATCTGCGCAGCGTTACCGGCGGCCCCGGCGATGCCTTCGTCTTCGTCGACACCACCGGCGACGGCCACGAAGCATCCCGCCCGGATGACACCACCTTGCGCGCCATCAACATCCGCTTCGCAAACAACTGGACCGCCATTGCCGAAACCTTCGACGGCTGGCCGGCAGAAGCGGTGCCGTTCGCTATTTAGGCAAGAAACTCCGCGATCGCGCGGCCCAGATCCTTGAACGTGACCGACGACATGTGATTGCCGGGAACCTCGGCATAAGTGCCCTGCGGAAGCGCGGCCGCAAGTTCCTGCGCCGATCCGTTGTCCTGATCGTCCGCGCCGCACACGCACAGCGTCGGCATGGCGATCCGGGCGATGGCATCGGCCGCGGTATCGTCCACCGACCCCAGCAGCAGCCGCGCCGCCACCCGGTCGATCTTCATCGATTTCATGAACGCCTGCGCCACGAATGCCTTGTCGCCCCGCTCGATCGTGCCGAAACGATCGATGGCATCAATGAAGTGCGCGCTGCGCCGTGCCCACCCCGAAAGGCCGGTCAGCCCCATGCCGCCCAGCACCAGCCGCTGCGGCGCCAGTCCTGCCAGCACGCCCCGCACGGCCGTCCGCGCGCCCAGCGAGAAACCGCCAAGATCGTAGTCCACAAGGTTGAGCGACGCGATGACCGCCTGCAGATCCTGCACCAGCACATCCGAAGGATACGCCGCGGCATCATGCGGTCCATCGCTCTGCCCATGGGCGCGCAAGTCCGGCATGAACACTTCGAACCCGGCATCGGCGAGGATCCGGGCGTTGCCGAACTTGATCCAGTTCACCTCGGCGCTGGAAAACAGCCCGTGCACCAGCACCAGCGGCCGCCCGCCCGGCTGGCCCACCGTATGAAGGGCAAGCTTCGCCCCGCCGAAGCCTTCGACGAAATCGGTCTTCACATCGCTCACGGGCAAACTCGCTTCTGGTCTATTCGGGCGGCCGGATCCCGGCGGCCTTCCATCGGTCCATCACGCCGGCATTCTCGGCGCTTGTCATGCCGGGCAAGTGCCGCACGTCGGTCCATGCCGTCAACATGCTTTCGGTCGCATAGTTCTGGCTGGGCCGGAAAGGCGCGGGATCGTCGAAGCTGCCGACAGTCAGATCGATGTTATCGCCATCCAGAAACGCAAACCCCAGCGGCGTTCCACAGTGCGAGCAGAATGGCCGCCGCGCGATCTTTGAGGACGCATACCAATCCGGCTCCCTCTGCCATCGCACGGCGGATTTAGGCGCATTGACGAAAGCTATGGAAACCCCGCCGGTCGCGTGCCGGCACATCTTGCAGTGACACAAGTACGCCTTGTCGGGCTCGACTTGCGCGCTATAGCGGATGCGGCCGCACTGGCAGCCGCCTGTCATGGTGGTGCTCATTCGCGCAAAGGTAGCGCGCCCCGCAGGGATTGGAAGGCGCGCCTGCCGGAACCGCGCCGTCCCGGATCAGGTCCGGGACGACAGGCGCCTCAGCCCTTCTTCAGATGGCGTCGGCCCAGCAGTTCGGCAATCTGCACGGCGTTCAGCGCCGCGCCCTTGCGCAAGTTGTCAGACACGCACCACAGCGCCAGACCATTCTCCACGGTCGAATCCTCGCGCACGCGGCTGACGTAAGTGGCGCCGTCGCCCACCGCCTCGATCGGGGTGACGTATCCACCGTCCTCGCGCTTGTCGACCAGCATGATGCCCGGCGCTTCACGCAGGATATCCTGCGCTTCCTCGGCGCTGATCTCTTCCTCGAACTCGATGTTGAGCGCTTCGGAATGGCCCACGAACACCGGCACGCGCACGCACGTTGCCTGCACCTTGATCTTGGGGTCCAGGATCTTCTTGGTTTCCACCACCATCTTCCACTCTTCCTTGGTGGAACCGTCATCCAGGAAGACGTCGATGTGGGGGATCACGTTGAAGGCGATCTGCTTGGTGAACTTCTTCGGCTCCACCGGATCGCCCACGAAGATCGCGCGGCTCTGTTCGAACAGTTCGTCCATGCCCACCTTGCCCGCGCCGGAAACCGACTGGTAAGTGGACACCACCACGCGCTTGATCTTCGCCTTGTCGTGCAGCGGCTTGAGCGCCACGACCATCTGCGCGGTCGAGCAGTTCGGATTGGCGATGATGTTCTTCGCCTTATAGCCGTCGATCGCCTCGGGGTTCACTTCGGGCACGACCAGCGGCACGTCGGGGTCCATGCGATAGAGCGAGGAATTGTCGATCACCACACAGCCCTGCGCCGCCGCCTTGGGCGCATAGATCTTGGTCGGTGCCGAACCCGCAGCGAACAATGCGATATCCCAGCCGGTGAAGTCGAAATGCTCGACATTCTTCACCTTGAGCATGCGCCCGGTGTCGCCATACTCGATCTCGGTGCCGACCGAGCGCGAAGACGCAACCGCCGCGATCTCGTCCGCCGGGAATTCACGTTCGGCCAGGATGTTCAGCATTTCACGGCCGACATTCCCCGTCGCACCGACGACGACAACCCGATAACCCATGGCAAATTCCCTTTAGAGGCGCGCCCGGACAAGCGGGCGCCGACACGATGGGCGGGTTACCCGCCCGCACCGCGCAGGGCAAGGGTTGCAAGGTCGATCCGGAAGAGGTCAGGCGGGAGACCTCAGGCTGGCAAGGCCCCGGGCGGCGTGCCGGACCCCGGCATAACCGGCGCATCCGGAAGCGGCGATTCACCTTCTTCGCGCGATACAGCCTTACCGCGCACGAACGGCTGGCGCGTCCAGTACGTCAGCGAACGCCAGCTCCATTCCAGCGGCCCACTCAGGAAAAAGCGCAACCAAAGGTTGGCGAAAACCAGCATGAACACATCGATCACCGCTGCGGCCACCATCAATTGCATCCAGCCCAGCTTGTCCCACAAACCCAGGCCCCAGGGCGCAAAAACGAACCACATCGTCACAATGCTTGTCAGGATATAGATGGAAAACGCCATGCGCCCGGCCGCCTTGAACGGCGCCAGGACCGTGCGGCCTGTCGCGGTCTTCATCAGCAGGTTGAACAGGCCGACATGGCCCAGCGTCACGGACAGCCGCGCGACTTCGGCTGTCATCATCCCGGAGTTCGGCCATGGCGTAAACCGGAAGATTTCGACGACATACCAAGCCCGCAGCCCGCACCCCGCGACATAGCCCGCAAGCGCCAGCCCTGCGTAGAACCCCGCCGACCTGTCTCCCTGGATGACGCCCCACTTGAACAACGCCATGCCGATGCACATCGCGGGCACGGCCTCCAGCACGGTGAAGAACAGGCCATTGCCGTCGCCGAAGATCTTGTTCCAGATGAACCATGCGAACATCACGTACTGGTGCGGCCACCCTTCGCGCGCCTTGCGTTCGGCGTCGATCGCCTGCTGATCCTTCTTGCCCGGCTGTTTGGACAAGTCGTGCCGGTCGACCTTCTCCTGCCAGTCGGACAGCGTCTTCCTGTCCTCGGCCGACAGGCTGGCGCCGCTGGCCTGCTTCTGTTGCAGCGCCTCGACCTTGTGGATGCGCTCCACCTGTTCCTGATATTCGAAGGCCCCTGTCACCGCCACGAATGCGGCAAAGCTCATGCCCATCGCCAGCAGAACCCTGGGCGATGCCTTGCGGAACGGAAACAGCAGCAGCGCCGCAAGGCCATACGCAAGCAGGATGTCCCCCACCCAGGCAATCACGAAAATATCGATGAGCCCGAACAGCATGAGCAGCAGGTTCCGGCGATAATACAGATCGGCAACGATCACCGGGTCATCAGGCTTCATGGCCTTGGCCGTAAAGACCATGACGCCTGCACCGAACAGCAGTTCGAACAGGCCGCGCTGGGTGCCGTCCCAGAATATCTGGATAGTCGCCCAGGTCGCCTGATCCGCAGCGCTCCACGACAAACGGCGGAAATCGTACATCCATGACGACACGTTCGTGCCCATGAAAGGAATATTCATGAACAGGATGCCCAGGATCGCAATCCCACGCAGAACGTCGATCGCATCGATCCGCGCGCGTCCCCTTACCGGACCGAATTGCAGCAATTCCCCCGCCATGAATGCCCTCACCGGTATTTATAAATAAAATACGCAGAGCATTCACCGCCGTCAATTAAGAGACTGCGCCATTACTCATGACATTTGCCGTTCAAATTGGATCAAGCCAAATCGCCACAAGTTCTATCACAGGCAATAACGAACAAATTCATCACCTTGAAAACGAAAAGGGTCGTGAAGCACGATTGCTTCACGACCCTGTGTTCGCTTGCCCCAGGTAATGGGACACGCCGATCAGTGTGCGGTAGCACCCTGCGCCGCCGTATGCGGCGGCGGGGCGGCGGCAAGGTCATCTGCCTCCGTCCATTCGATCGCGGTAAGCGGTTCGGTCAGCGCCTTGGCCAGCACCTCGTCGACGTGGGCGACGGGGATGATTTCCAGCCCTTGCTTCACGTTATCGGGGATTTCGGCCAGATCCTTGCGGTTTTCCTCGGGGATCAACACCAGGCTGATGCCACCGCGCAAGGCTGCAAGCAGCTTTTCCTTAAGCCCGCCGATCGGCAGGACGCGGCCACGCAGCGTGACTTCGCCGGTCATGGCAACGTCCTTGCGCACGGGAACGCCCGTCAGCGTCGAAACGATCGAGGTGACCATGCCGATGCCCGCCGAAGGACCGTCCTTGGGCACCGCACCTTCGGGAAGGTGGATGTGGATGTCCTTCTTGTGGAACACGCTTGGCTTGATGCCATAGGCGGGTGAGCGGGCGCGCACGAAGCTGAACGCGGTCGAGATCGACTCGTTCATCACGTCGCCCAGCTTGCCGGTGGCCTTGATGTTGCCCTTGCCGGGCACGGTGACGCTTTCGATGGTAAGCAGTTCGCCGCCCACTTCGGTCCAGGCAAGGCCGGTGACGGCGCCGACCTGATGCTCTTCCTCACCGACGCCGTGGCGGAATTTGCGCACCCCTGCGAAGTCCGCAAGGTTTTCCGGCGTGATCGTGACTTCCTTGGCCTTGCCTTCAAGGATCTGGCGCAGCGACTTGCGGGCCAGACGCGCCACTTCACGCTCCAGCGTGCGCACGCCGGCTTCGCGGGTGTAGTAGCGGATCAGATCGCGCAGGCCCGCTTCGGTCAGGGTGAATTCACCCTTCTTCAGCCCATGCGCTTCCACCTGCTTGCGGATCAGGTGGCGTTCGGCAATCTCCACCTTCTCGTCTTCGGTATAGCCTTCGAGACGGATGATCTCCATGCGGTCAAGCAGCGGCTGCGGCAGGTTCAGGCTGTTCGCGGTGCACACGAACATCACGTCCGACAGATCGATGTCCAGTTCCAGATAGTGGTCCTGGAACTTCGCGTTCTGTTCGGGATCGAGCACTTCGAGCAGCGCCGACGCCGGATCGCCGCGGAAATCCTGACCCAGCTTGTCGATTTCATCGAGCAGGAACAAGGGGTTGGACTTGCCCGCCTTGCGCAGGTTCGTCACGATCTTGCCCGGCAGCGAGCCGATGTAGGTGCGGCGGTGGCCGCGGATCTCGGCTTCGTCACGCACGCCGCCCAGCGACTGGCGGATAAATTCGCGGCCCGTCGCCTTGGCGATCGACTTGCCCAGCGACGTCTTGCCCACGCCCGGCGGGCCG
This sequence comes from Novosphingobium guangzhouense, assembly GCF_002896965.1. GTDB lineage: Bacteria > Pseudomonadota > Alphaproteobacteria > Sphingomonadales > Sphingomonadaceae > Novosphingobium > Novosphingobium guangzhouense. The sequence goes on along the minus strand of NZ_LYMM01000059.1, from coordinate 5,280 downwards.
ACGAGGCACAGGATCGGCCCCTTCAGCTTGTTGGTACGCGCCTGCACCGCCAGATACTCGACGATGCGGTCCTTCACCTTGTCCAGCGCGTAGTGATCGGCATCGAGGATTTCCTGCGCCGAGGAAATATCGCGCTTCAGCTTGCTCTTCTTGCCCCAGGGCAGGCCCAGCAGCACGTCGAGGTAGTTGCGGATGACAGTCGCCTCGGCGCTCATCGGCTGCATCGACTTGAGCTTCTTCAGCTCGGTCGTTGCCTTTTCCTTGGCTTCCTTGGAGAGCTTGGTCTTCTCGATCCGTTCGGCCAGTTCCTGCAGTTCGTTGGCCTCATCGCCCTCGCCGCCGCCGAGTTCCGACTGGATCGCCTTGAGCTGTTCGTTGAGGTAATATTCGCGCTGCGTCTTTTCCATCTGCCGCTTCACGCGGCCGCGGATCTTGCGCTCCACCTGCAGGACGCCAAGTTCGCCTTCCATGAAGGAATAGACCATCTCAAGGCGCTTGAGCGGATCGGCTTCGGAAAGCACCGCCTGCTTGTCAGATACCTTTGCCGAAAGCTGCGCTGCCACGGTATCGGCCAGCTTGGCGGCGTCTTCGATATCGCCCAGCTGTTCGCCCGCGTCCTGGCTCAGCTTCTTGTTGAGCTTGGCGTATTCGTTGAACTGATCGACCACCGTGCGCATCATCGCCGCGACTTCGGTGCCTTCGCTTTCGGTCGGTTCAATCAGTTCGACGCCGGCCACCAGCATTTCACCCTCTTCCGTGGTTTCGGAACGCAGGGTTTCGAGGCGGGCGCGGTCCTGACCTTCGACCAGCACGCGCACGGTGCCGTCCGGCAGCTTGAGCAGTTGCAGCACGCTGGCAATCACGCCGGTATCGTACAGATCGTCCCGATCGGGATCGTCGCAGCTGGGGTCCAGCTGGGCGAGAAGGAAGATATCCTTGTCGCCCGCCATCGCAGCCTCAAGCGCGGCAACCGATTTTTCACGGCCGACGAAAAGAGGCACGACCATGCCAGGGAAGACGACGATGTCACGCAGCGGCAGAAGCGGAAGCAGGTTCAATGCACTTGTCCAATCATCTCGCACGGGGACGGCATTGAGGCCCACCCCGGCTCATCGGGCAGGATATGGGGGGTTTTACCGGCCTTGCAATCTTTTAGAGGCGAAAGACCGTGGAAACCCGCCTGTCCGCTACAGGAAATTACCCCCGGCAACTTGCGAAGGCATCAGCAGGTGGGTCCGATTTCGAGATACAATCACACCAACCGAACCATTTCAGAGCAATGTCGCCGGAAAAGAAAAGCCCAGCCCGAACAATCGCTCAGGCTGAGCTGATCAGCACCCGATAGAGGCAAGCGCCGCTTAGAACGGCAGCTTGAAGCCCGGCGGCAGGCCCATGCCCTGCTGCGCCTTGGCAAGTTCCTCATTCGCGACCGAGTCGGCCTTGACGCGCGCGTCGTTGTAGGCGGCGGCGATCAGGTCTTCCAGGATCGGCTTTTCGCTGGCCACCATCAGGCTGTCATCGATCGCCACGCCGATCACGCGGCCCTTGGCCGAGCAGCGGATCTTGACGAGGCCGCCACCGGAAAGCCCTTCGACCTCAAGCTGATCCAGCTTGCCCTGGGTTTCGTTCATCTGCTTCTGGATGGTCTCGGCGGCCTGCTGGGCAGCCTGGATCATCTCTTCCATCGACTTCATCTCAACGTCTCCAATTACGGCCGCCGCCGCCAATGGCGACCTGGCGATCTTCCTGAATGAGCTCGGCGCCGGGGAACGCCGCCAGCGTCGCTTCCACCAGAGGTGAAGTGCGCAGCGCTTCGGCGTCGGCGGTCTTCTTCACCTCATGCACTTCGACAAGGGTAGGCGCGCCTTCCCCCGTAACCTTTGCCACTTCCCAGCGTTCGCCTGTGGCGGCCTGCAGGGCGCTGCGCAGCAACCCGGCAATATCCTCGTTGAAGCCCGGCGGCTGCGTATAGCGCAGCAGCCCGGCCCCGAGTTCGACCACCCGCACCTGCATACGCATGGTATTGGCGGCGGACATTTCGCCCGCATGCTCGACATCGTCTACCAGCGCCTCCCAGCGCGGCGCGATGGCGGCGGGCGAAGAAAGCTGATGACCCGCAGCAGCCTGACCGGACGCAGGCGCCCCGCCGGTGGCGGCGTTCCCGCCTTCAGCCATCGGTGCCGCCGGCGCGCGCGCGGCGATTTCCTCCATCTTGCGCACCAGCGAGCCGGGATCGGGCATATCGCTGGCGTGCATGATCCGCAGCAAGGCCATCTGCGCCGCGACAAGCGGATCGGGCGCGGACTTCACTTCGTCATGGCCCTTGAGCAGCAATTGCCACAGGCGATGAAGCTGGCCTGCACGCAAGGACTTGGCCCAGCCTTCGATAGCCTCGCGCTCTTCGGTGGAGTGCGCATCGGCACTGCCGCTGACTTGCGCCACGGCGACGCGGTGCGTCAGGTCCATCAGCCCGCGCATCAGCGCGATCGGCTCCACGCCCAGCGCGAACTGGTGCGCGACCAGGTCCAGCAGATCGCCGCCCTTGCCATCGAGGATCGCAGCGATCAGCTTGCGCTGCACGCTCTTGTCCGAAAGGCCCAGCATGTCGCGCACCTTGTCGGCACGCACCTGCCCTTCGCCGTCAAGGTCGGCATGGGCGATGGCCTGATCGAGAATCGAAAGGCCATCGCGCACCGAACCTTCGGCGGCGGCTGCGACCATGGCCAGCGCTTCGGCTTCGGCCTCGACACCCTCCTTTTCGCACACATTGGCGAAGTGGCCCGCCAGCATCGGCGCGGGAATGCGGCGCAAGTCGAAGCGCTGGCAGCGCGACAGGACCGTGACGGGCAGCTTGTCCACCTCGGTCGTCGCGAAGAGGAACTTCACATGCGCCGGCGGCTCCTCAAGAGTCTTCAGCAACGCGTTGAATGCATTGCGCGACAGCATGTGCACTTCGTCGATGATGTAGATCTTGTAGCGCGCGGAAACCGCCGCATAGCGCACCGCCTCGATGATCTCGCGCACGTCGTCGACGCCGGTGTGGCTGGCGGCGTCCATCTCGATCACGTCGATGTGGCGCCCTTCGGCAATGGCAAGGCAGGGCTCGCACTGACCGCAGGGGTCGATCGTGGGGCCGCCCTGCCCGTCCGGGCCGATGCAGTTCAATGCCTTGGCGATCAGGCGCGCGGTAGACGTCTTGCCCACCCCGCGCACGCCGGTCATCAGGAAGGCATGGGCCAGACGGTCACGCTTGATCGCATTGGCAAGGGTTTGCACCATCGCTTCCTGCCCGATCAGCTCCGCGAAAGTCTGCGGACGATACTTGCGCGCGAGCACGCGATAGGGCCGCGCGGTGGTTCCGGCAGGGGCCTTGGCCGATGCAGCTTCGACTGGGGCTTCGACAGGCGCGGCCTGAGCGGGAACCGGAGCGGGTTCGGGCTCGGCCGCGAACATGGCGCTCTGTCCAGCCGCTTCGAGTTCGGCTGCCGAGGGGGCCGGTTCGGGCTTCGCTTCCGGCTCTGGATCGCCGAACATCGACTGCTGCCCGGCGGCCTCCAGTTCGGCGGCGTCGGGCTTGTCGTCCTCGGCGTTTTCGTCCCAGGGGGGCGTGTCGCCGAACATGTCGCGTGAATCGTCCATCGTCGCCCAAACTAGGGGCTGATGGCCGGGATGTCAGGGGGAAAGCGGTGCGCCTGCGCGCATGTTCCACAGACTTCGCGCCCATGCGGGCACAAAGCCATGATATTCCAGCGATGTAGAGAAATGAAGGAGCCGAACGACCCGCCGCAACCCGTTGTGGCTGCTTCCTTCCGGACCTGACCAAGTTGGCGGACGCAAGCGCCCGTCCGACTCCCGGAGCGCCCTATGGCGATGCTTCGACGGGAATGCAAGCGCTTAGAAAGACAACGCCCCGGACTTTGGCCGGGGCGATGGAAGATCAGCGGAAGTTGTCGGCGTAAGCCTGGATCTTGAGCCGGCGCGGCGGCGTGGCGTGGATCGCCGCCTCGATGCCGTACTTGTCGGCGTAGGCCTTGGCCTCTTCCGAGGTCGGGAAGCGCAGGATAACCTGCTGCTGCATGTCGCCCGAACCGGCCCAGCCCATCAGGGGATCGGGCTTCTTTGCCTCCGACGGCGTGAACTCAAGGGTCCACAGGTCGAGCAGCGCCTTGCCGGACTGCATGGCGTTCTTCGGGCGTTGATAGATACGTGCGCTCATGAGCCGTTGCTTTGCCTCCGAATCGCTGCCGAAATCAAGCGCGAATCACGCCTTGCGACTTGCTTCGAAAGCGTTGCGGGTCTTGAGACTGGGATCTTCGTTCCACGGCTCGTCCGGCCAGCGGTGACGGGGGTAGCGCCCTTTCATGTCGCGCTGCACGTCGCGCCACGATCCGCGCCAGAAGCCGGGCAGGTCGCGTGTGGTCTGGATCGGGCGTCCGGCGGGCGACGTCAGCTTGAGCAGCAACGGCTGCGCAGGACTTCCGAAACCGGGGTGCCGATCCAGCCCGAACAGCGCCTGCACGCGCACTTCCACCGAAGGACCGCCCTCGTCCTCGTAATCGATCGGATGAGTCGATCCGGCGGGGCTGCGAAATTCGGGGGGCGCGAGCCGGTCCATCGCCTGCTGGTCCTCCCATGTCAGGCGGTTGCGCAGGGCCTGCGCCACGGCGCCGCCGTCAAGCTGGTCCAGCCTGCGCCCCAGCAAGGGGCCGAGCCAGTCCTCAAGGTCTGCCAGCAACGCCTCTTCGCCCAGCGCGGCGATGCCCGCATAGCGCGCGCGGCGCAGGAAGCTTTGCGCGCCCTTGCCCAGCGGCACCAGCGACAGGCCCTTGAGCCGGATTCGTTCGATAAGGAAGCTGCGGATCGCTTCGGGATCTGGCGACGGGTCAGGGCCGCTTGCCAGCGTGATCGCGCCAAGGCGCCGCTCCAGCCGTGCCTCCACCCTCGCCTCGGCGTCATTCCAGCGCAGGACCGTGCGGCGTTCGACGGCATCGCCAAGCCAGGCTTCCACCTCCGCCGGCTCCAGCGACGCACCCGACAGGATGCGGGCGCCCCTGGCCTGCCCTTGCGCATCACCGATCACCATCCATTCGCGCGCGGCCAGCGGCGATGCGGGGTCGAGCACGTAGCCTCTGCCCCCGGCGCTCAGCCACGTCTCCCCGGAAGCGTCGCGGCGACGCGCCAGCATGTCGGGGCGGCCAAGCGCCAGCAGCACGCCTGGCGGCACCGCCTCTGGCCCAGCATCTGGCGCACCCGCATCGACCAGCCCCGCCGCGCGGCGCG
>NZ_LYMM01000058.1 GCF_002896965.1 Novosphingobium guangzhouense | reverse complement strand
CGGGGTTCTCTACACCGATCGCCTGCGCGAGGAAGGTACGCCCGCCAACGTCACCGACCACACGGCGGCCTATGAAATCCCGGTCGAGATGATCCTGCCGCACGAGCAGTTCAAGATCGCAAATATGGTGGTCCCTGTGTGCGCCTCGATGACCCATGGGGCGTGGGCTCCGGGCCGCCTCGAAATGGCATACGGCGTTTGCGGTGAAGCCGCTGGCGAGATCACCGCTTGGTTGGCCGCCAACCCCGGCCGCCGTGCCGAGGACATGCCCATCGCCCTCCTGCAACAGCGCCTCGTCGCGCTCGGCTCCATCATTCACTGAAAGGAAGCTCTCGAATGTCCTTCCGTGTCGGCCGGCTTGGCCTTGCGGAAGTATGCGACCAGCGCCGTGATGACCGCCCCGAGAAACCCTCCTGCCGCGACACCCCAATTCGCGAGTTCACTGGCATTCTCAGTACCCGCCACCGTAGATTACCGTTCCGGTCGAAGCCATGTTCTGGCGTATCGACATCACCGACCATATCGGAGCTTTCGAGGCGGGGGGCATCGTGATCGGTAAGGCCATTGAGCCCAGCCGGTTCTACGACAAGGATTTCGAGCGCGGCATCGAGCCGCTGGGCGGTGTCGAGATCAACCGGTTCGGCGTTCCCGATGTGTCGCCCGGCATCACACTACGCACGCTCCTGTTCACGCTCTCGTGGCTGAGCGAGGAGGAGTACGAGGACACCTTTGCGCCGCTGACGTACAAGCTGGGCACGTCGCTACCGATCTATTGTTGCTTCGATCCGGCGGTGACGCCGTGGAGGCAGAACCGTACCTATCTGGGATACCTGGGGCGGGCACCGTTCGCGCGGGGCGGTGTGAAGCCGAGGACGATGGCGATGGAGTTGCAGATCAGGTCGCTGATTTAAGGTTCACCAGCTCGGCGCCATGGGGTGGCCGCCGGGGCGGGCGCGGCGGTTCCCTCCTGCCGTCGCGCCCGCTTGTTACGCATCCCCCGGAGCTATGCCATCGGGGAATAGCCTGTAGGCATACGCCTGTTCGAATGCTCGCTTAGATGCCATGCGTTCTGCCGCGACAGCCTCATCACCGATACCCGAAGCGACAAAATATGCCATCGTCAGGCCTCGGAAAAATATGTTCCACAGGTCGTCTTCGGAATCCCGGTACAGTGGATTGTCGCTGGTGCCGTCCAAATCAAAACGAAGTGGCTCGCCCGAGCACATATCAATTACCGCGACTGCGTTAGAGTGAATATAGCCGGAATAGGCCTTAAACAGTTTTCGGCTGGCCTCAATTGCAGTGGAGGGGTCTTCTCCAAACGCATTGTGTATGTAGGCGCGAATTTTCACGCGAGGAACCATAGACTTTGGTTCTTCAGCCCAGAAATCGTCGACGTAAGTGTCATGTCGCTGCGTCCAGTCGCCTTGTCTGCCAATTACCAGAAACATCACATCCTCGTCGATATCGTCGAGTATGCGTTGGATGGCGCCTTGCTCCTGACAGAAGCCATGCTCCGAAAGAAGCACCGCCGCGCGACAACCGCTGATGTAGCGAGCGAATTTCATGAGAAGCATTTGTTCGAATGACTGCTCTTGATATCGCACTCGGTAGCCGTCGCCATCGGCCACCACCCTTGGCGGCGCCACCACGGCCTCAAGTCGCCGAAACGCGTCATCCAGTTCGCCAAGAATCTGAGTAAAGGCTTCGTCCATCTTTTGACCTCACAAGGACCGCCGAGCAATTTTACATTTGATGTGGTTCAGTCAGTTTAGAAAGGGGTGGGGATGCCTTATGAAACCTCTCTCACGAACTTCCATTTGAGCTGATCCCGCAGCATTGTCCTGGCGCGATCGTGCCAGTCGAAGGCATCCATGACCGCGCACTGCATGTCCATCGGATCAGCCGGCTCAATGACTACCGCGCGCGTCTCCACATCGGTCGTCGTCACCGCAACATAAGCGCCGCCCTCGGTCTGGTAGACCTCCATCCGCATGTCGAATCCCTGCCGCGTCGGAAACTCGCCCTTCGCTATCACCGCGCCGGTGAACTTGACGGTAGGCCCGCGCCGCTGCGTGATCTTGGTCGGCTTCATTTCCACGGTGGGGGTCACTTTCTCGTTTTCGTTCTCGTGCCTAAGCGGTGATAGGGGCGCGGGTCGGTAGGGCATGCACAACTCGCCCGTCTCCAGGTCGGTATAGCTGCCGCGCGGTACCCGGAATCCGTTTGCATCGACGCCCATTACGAACCGTCGGAGCTTACCGGTGCCTTGGTCGATGACGACGAGGTCACCGGGCTGGATCGCTTCGCCCGGGGCGATAACGAAACCCTGATCAATCACAATCATCTTCACACCTCCCGTGACTAAGCGGCGATGGGGGTACGAGCCCACCGCTTCCAGTTGTCCAGCTTCACTTTGAGCCACGCAGGCCCGCGTTTCCGCCGGTAGGGGGCTTCGGGATCCTTGAGCATCAGCCCTTCTCCCCCGACAGCCCACACGCGCTGCACCATGTCGTGCACGTCCGATTCGGTGAAGGCCCATTCGTCCTCGACCACCTGAACGGCTGTGGGGTCGTCCCCTCCCCGGCTTCCCGGCCGCCAGTCCCAGGACAGCGCCGGATCATCCCGCACCGCGCCCGCCAGCTCCTGCAGCCATGCCTTGCGCTCGTGCAGCGGCCGGTCACTGCCGCCCGCGCGCCATTCCTCCTCCGTCAGGACGTCGAAGAGGTGGAGGCGGCCCTTATCCCCTCCCCTGCGCCATCCGCTCTCGAACCAGCGCTTCGTTGCGTCCAGCGTGTCGTCGACCACAACTTCACCGTCGAGGAATAGCGGCACGCCCGCGACGTGCTCGAACAAGTCGAGCTGGTGCACGATATGATCGGCGCCGTTGAGCGGCTGGCCGTTGCGGGACCACAGGCGCGGCTTGCCGTCGAGGCCGCGGAAGCGGAGACAGCGCCATCCGTCCCACTTCCGTTCGACCATAATTCCCCCGGTGGGGGTGGTGCCCGTCCAGTCGCCGGCGAGCTGGCAAAGCGCGTTCATCGTGCAATTCCCTCGATAGGGTCCGCGTTTGCGCTGGTGGGGGGCGCGTTTTCACCGATGGGGGCCCCGGATGATGATGGTGGCGCTGCTCATGATCAGCTCTCCACCTCGGCGGGAAGGCCCAGCGCCTCGCGGACCCATGCCATTGCCGTGCAGACGTCATCCCGATCAGGGCCATAGGTCTCCCTGCCTTCCGCCTGCATGTCGATGTTGCAATCGTCCAAGGCGTCGAGAGCTTCCCAGAGGGTTGCGAGCCATGATGCGGGGTCATTTGCATTCAGGTTAGAGGCCATGTCTCAAGCCTCCTCGTCCAAGCAGCCGCACTCGTCGCAGGGCATTACTCGCGTCTCGATCGACGCAGCGCACGTTGCGCACTCACCCTCTTCAGGATCGGCCACCCACACCCATGCGGCCACCCACGTGCCTCCATCTGCAGGCGCCGTGCCCGGCTCATCGTCGATCTCGATTTCGTCGCTGGCGTACCGCTCGTTCGCATCGCCTCGGAGGCCGGGGTCTGCGATGCCATCAGCCATGGCTGCGAGTTGATACTGTGCGCGGACCAGCGCTTCGGTCGCGGCGATCTTCTCCCCTTCGCCGCGCAAGAAGCGCAGAGCAGATGACACGTTGTCCTGCAGGGTGCGCAGCTCGATCGTGTTGATGAATGCCATCGCTCAGCCCTCCACCACGCACGAGAAATGGACGTGCTTGAGCTGATCACCGAAAGCTGCATTGATCGCAGCGCGCTCGCTCTTCGTGAAAGCGGTCATGTTGTCGTTCCTGTTTTCGAGCCGGTGAAGCGACCGGCAACGCACAGGAATAAACGCACGTATCGCGGCGATACGCAATAGATAATAGACGATACTCGCAAATAAAATGCGGGTCCTACCTGCCGTCAGTAGAAAGACAAAGCGCTTAGGAACCGCGTTTTTCTTACCACACTCGATCTATACTATTTCATGCAGTTAGAAGTCTCAGTTTTACCCACGAAAAAGGCCGCCACGCGATGCGCAGCGGCCCATTGAATTCACTTATTAATTGTCACGGAAGATCGGCGATCTTGATCATACGGGACTTCAACTCGACGCCCTCCATTTTGTCTGAACGGAGCACGCCGTGGATTTCATTGCCCGATATTTCCCCCTCGAGCACGACATTGTGGTCAATGTCGCTCGTCATGCCAAAAACGTTTTCGAATTCCTCCGCAGGAACGTCTGTGTTCCAAGCCCACGACCGCACATGAGCCGTTATCTTGCCTCGGTCCACTTCGTACGTGCCTAAGTAAGCCATGAGAGAATCACCGCCGAAAACTCGGCCGCTTTCGAGGACAACAATGCCTCCCCAGACCGGCGTATCCTCTGAGCCGACAGATCCGCTCTGAAACTTCCACATCGCTTCGACTGTCATATCTGCACCCCTACTTGAGAATCAGGTTGGTAAGGCTGCTTGCAGTCGACCGATAGGGAAAGACCTTCCTCAATACGCATCCACAATATTAACTCGACCTACTTCACGACGCTCAGTGTAATTGGGCCACCGTCAACCACGCCTTCGAGCCTTGGCACCGCGACGAAATCCTCGGCCGCAGCGATATGGGCGACGAGCCGATCGATCAGCTCGGGCAGGATATCCCGCGCCTTGATCAGATCGTGCCGCGTCCCTCCGTTGGCGCAGGCAAGAGCGTGGAGGCGCTGGGCGTGGGCAATCAATTTGTCGTCGGTCACCAGGACACCCAATCCATCTCAGCATCATCGACCGCTTCGAACATCTCTGGATCGGCGCCAGTGTCTCCCAGGCGCTTCCGAACCGCATCAGGAGTGCCGTCCTTCGGAAAGCCGCGATCCGACTTCGCGATCGAGGCCAACTGGCCGATGAAGCCGCCTCGCTCGGCCTGCTCCAATATCCAGCGGCCGAACGGCAGCGATTTTCCGCCGGTTTCGTAGCCTCCGAGGTCGAGGGGGCTGTCCATCTTTGACAGTTCAGGCATCGCAGAATCACTCCATGAGAGAATGCCGCGAAGCTATATGTTCCACATTCGTTCCGCAATCCGCTATGGCATCGGCAATGGGAACGAAGCGATTCCAAACGGTGTTCGACTACACGAAATGGGGCTGCGACATCGCGGTCACCTGCCAGTGTGGGCACAAGGCGCTGCTCGACACGAAGGCCATCACGAAGACCTGCGTGGTGAAGGGACTCGACACCCGCATGCCCGCGATCAAGGCGCGACTGAAGTGCAAGGCCTGCGGCAGTCGAGAGGTTCGTTGTGCCCCTGTCGAACGATGACGCGCGGGCTGCGCTACCGTCGCACCATCGGATGAACCGCTTTGCGATCGACGTGTTGGATGAGGCTCGACAGCGCGCATATGAGAAGCCGATACCCGCCGAACCTGCGATGCGGCTGGCTCTCGCCTGGCTGGCTGTGAACCGCCTGGGTGAACCTTACCTTATCGAGCAATTCTGGGCATCCGCTACCAAACCTGCGCGGCCCGACGACAGCAATGGATATTGTCGAAAGCGGGATCTGCAGGTCTGCATCAACAGGTGGACGTTCCTGGCTAAACAACGGCGGTTGTAGAAAGATGGTGCGGAGCGGGTGTCGATGTGCGATGAGGTTCTCGCGACCCGAAGGGCTTCCTGATGCCCTTGCACCAACTGGCCCGGACCTCTCCAGAGCGCCGGGTCTTCTTGCGTCGTCACCCGGCGATGAGGTCTTTCCACCGCAATCAATGTCTGGGAAAAATAACACCCGCAAAACATCATTACAGTGAAAGAAGCCACCACCGCTGGGCTGTGGTGGCCTCTTTGCCTCGTTTAGAAGTGCGCGATCACACCGGCCATCGGACGAATGCTATCGAAATCATAGGTTTCAGCGGATAAGCGGAGGCGAATGCCGCTGTTGCCGGTCACGCCGCCCAAGCCGATATCCTTCGGTCCAACTTCAACGCCTACGCCGTAAATCCAGTCCTTCTGATCGCTATAGCCACGCTTTCCGTTGACCCACTGGTAACCGGCCGATGCATAGATCAGACCGCTCTCGCCCGCGCGCCCGCCGATACGCCCCTTGACGCCGTACTCCCAGTCGATGTCGCCGAAACCCTTGGTAGCGTTGCCTTCGGCACCGACGAACACTGGCCCGAGCGGGATGTTGACGCCGGCCACGCCGCTGATGAGCGCACCGTTCATCTTGCCGCCACGCGGCGAGCCGAATTCGCTGGTGCGATCAAAATCGTGGTAGCCACCGAGAACGCCGAAGTAAGGCTCAATGCCGAATGCCTTGGTGCCGTCAGGCGCAGTCGCTTCTGTGGTGTCCGTCGCGTCCTGAGCGAAAGCGGTTGCGGGGATGGCGGCGACGAGTGCGGCAGCGAAAAGGTACTTCTTCATGAGATGCTCCAAAGGTCGGTCGATGTTGGACCAAGTGGATCATTGAACATCTCGACCCCGGAGGAGTTTCAGAACGTCACTAAATTCTGACAGCAGCGTGACATTTCCGCATCACCCCATTCGCCGCCTATCGTCTGCGATACTCTAGCGTCCATGCGAGCACGCTTGGCGGCGGAAGAGCGTAGCTCAACAGTGGAGTTTCGTGCGATTTGCGAGCATGGGGCGCGGGCGGTGAAGTAGGGTGCTGCGACGACACCTTGAACAAAGTGACTGGGGATTGGACTAAGCACCGCCGCAGCGGAAGCCCCATAGACGGAGCCTCGTGGACGGTCACTCGTCGTGACAGCATTTTACATCGCCACTCTGGCCAGCGTCGACCTTCTCCGCTACGCTGCCTTTGCGACCCTGAATGAGCATCATGCGATGCCCTTCAAACACTAAGGCCCGGGCTTCTCCAGAAGTTCGGGCCTTTTTGCGTCTGTCAGGATCGCGGACACTCCCAGTCGCAATCCTCTGTGCCCCAGATCGGGCAGTAGAAGCCAGAGCCGTCATTGTACCCGGCGCATTCGAACTCAGGCCCCTCTACGGAATTACCCTCGTCTTCAGCGTTCTCTGCGATCTCGTCTGCGGCACAGCGATCACACATCCACGCGCCAGTGACAGGCTCATCGCAGCGCATGCAGTTGCGGGTTATGGTGTCAGCCATGATCCCCTTCCTCTGCGGCAGTGTCTCGGAAGGGATGATACAGCGGCGTTACCGTCACGCCCTCCCGAACGTAGAGTGGCATTTCGAGGGTAGCCCAGCGTTTGCCACCCTGCTCACACAGCCACGCTTGGACCTCGTTGAAGCCCTTAGACGGCTTCCCATCCTGCATGAGGTAGTGGAGAACACCGCCGATCATGACGAAATGCTCAATGGCCCTGTCAGGAATGTGGCAATCGAAATAGTGCGCCCACCCCGTTCCGGCGTGGTGAATCGCCGTTGGCGCGATCGGCAATTCGCGCGTTCGATCATAATCAGTATCGACCGGACAGCTATCCATGCTCTCGTCTATCTCAAGATCTGCGAGATCACAGGACCGATAGCGAGGCGAGAAACCTTCGTCCGGTATCCAGCGTATCCAGCATGGGGTTCTGGCCGGCACTTCATGTTCGTTGCTGTCATCGCGTGCCAAGAGCGTGACCGAAGCGCCGTAAGGGAGGGCATCGTCTCCGCGCCAGATGGCAGTGGTGTTTTCCATGGTTATTCTCCGGACTGCCCGGCGCGATGATCGCCGGGCTCTATAGCGTGTGCCACAGCGTCCAGCATGTCTTGGAGGTCGGCATCGCCACGCGGCCACTGGACACACTCAATATCGCCGCGCAGCAAGGCCAAGACAGCTTGCCGCTCACCACCCCATCCCCCGCTATCGACAACGGGGTTTGCTTTCGTTTCGCTGTCGGCAAGGGCGGCGACCTCAGCAGAGAGCATGTCGAAAGCGGCGTGATACCAGCTTTCCCATTCCTCATCTTCTTCGGGCTTCATATCCGCGAAAACCGCTATCCGCTGTGATATGCGCTCAATGACATCCTCCCCCACGCCCCCGGCGTCGAGCGCATCTCGCCGTCCCTTCGCCAGCGCGTCTAGTGCTGCGTTAGTCATGACCGCACCTCCGGCATCCCGTTGTGCTCGACGCCGTCAAGGTGGCGGCCCGCGCGCTTCTTTCCGACACGACACATGGCCTGATCTCCAATCCATCTGCCGTCGTCTTGCGCCTCGCGCCAGACCTTGCCGGTCTCGTCGTAGATCAGGATGTCCCGAGCGGAACAGCCGAGCCTGCACAACTCACTCGGCATCCAATCGCCGAATTGCTTAAAGAAGAACGGCACATCCGCCGACGCACATTGGTCGCGCAAACTCCGCGCCCAGACCGGATGCATCGGTCGAGCACCCTTCCCGCTCTCGCCGCCGACGACGATCCAATCGAGCCCGCGCCCTTCGCTGAACGCCCTACCCGGATACGCCCACGACGGGTCAGAGTTCGGCAAGCCAGTCTGATCCGTCCACATTCGGCCGCCGACGGCGTTGATGAATTCCTTCTCGGCAGTGCCGGCAGGAAATCGCTTCACGCGCGTCAAATCCACCGGCCCCAGCAACGGTTCGCACGATAGCCAGCGGATCGCCGCCGGCGTGGAGAGAAGATCAGGGATGCGCTCGTCGGCGCGCTGCTGATCCTCGACGCTGACGCCCAGCCACACATTTGGCAGCGGCCAGCTCATGTGGATGATGGCTTGCGCGCAAATCTTCTGCATCTCAGTCCTGATGCGGAAGCCCGTCAGATGATGGGTCATGTGCTCGCGCATCCGATCCGCCCGCTTCGTCAGCACCTGAAAAGTGTGCTGCGGGCAAAGCGCCATCACAGCGAACACCCGATCGATCACCTCGTCGGGCACGTCCGCATGGAATAGATCTGACATGCTGTTCACGAAGTAGGTCGTCGGCTTCTTCCGGCGCAGCGGCGCCGTCAGCACGTCATCCGGGGCGACATTGATCTTGCCCGTCCAGACCGGCCCGGCGCGCGACTGTTCGACGGTGCCCTCGTAGTGGCTGAGCGCAGCGTTGCCGATGCCATCGGGCTTCGGCGCCATTGCCTGCAGCCGCCAGGCCATCCGCATCGCGTAGCAGCGCTTGCAGCCGGGCGAATGGATCGAGCAGCCGACGATGGGGTTCCAGACCTTCTGGGTCCATTCGATGGATGTATCAGCCATGGGCCATCTCCACCGCTCCAAGGCGCCATGGACAGGGGTTGAGGTTCGCGCTGAACCTCCGACCGTGAATCAAACGGGAACATGGTGGAACAAACGTGGTGTACGGCCGACCGCGATTGACGGAAATCCGCCATGTGCTATCAGGCGCTACGTCTTCGGGAGGCAGGGGCCGGAGGTTCGAATCCTCTTTCCCCGACCATTTTATACGAGAACGGCGCGTCGCAAGACGCGCCGTTCGTCGTTTCAGGCCCCTCTTTTTCCTGCCTCAGCGCGAAAAGTAGCGTGAACGCATTTCCGCCACCCTTGCGCGCGCATCGGCGACAGCACGTTCCTCGATCGCCATCAGCACGTGTTCGATCGAACCTTCCAGATGCATCCGCACCGCCGCCCGTGCCCGGATCGGATCACGCCCTTTGAGCGCCGCAAGGATCTCGACGTGCTGCTCCAGACTGTAGCGGTAGTTGTGATTGCGCGCCTCCTCCAGCATCCGGCGGCATTCGGGCGAGCGAGAGCGCATCTCCCACAAGTCGCGCACGCCGCGCTCCACCGCAACGTTGCGGGTGGCGCGGGCCATGGTCATGTGGAAATCGGTCAGCGCCGCCTGCCAGTCCTCGAACGTGCCGTCTTCCCGGCGCATCTCGGCGACGGCGCTTTCCAGACGCACCAGTTCATCGTCCGTGACGTTCACCGCCGCCAGCGATGCCGCTTCGCCTTCGAAGATCAGACGCGCCTGCGCCAGCTCCATCGGCGTGACTTCGGCCGCGCAGGATCGTGGCTCGTCTTCGGGCAGGCGCAGCACATAGGCGCGCGAGCCGACGCGGACTTCCACGATGCCCATCACCTCCAGCGCCAGCAGCGCCTCGCGAACGACGGGGCGGCTGACGCCCATCACGACGGACAAGTCCCGTTCTGCCGGCATTCTTGTGCCGACAGGATGAATCCCGGCGCGAATCTCGTCGAGAAGGTGTGCGGCGACCTTTCTGTAAAGTCTGGGCGAGTGCGCTTCGCCCTGCGCGATGCCCGCAAGATTCCCCTGTGCCTGATCCAACGGCTTGTCTCCCGGCGGTCCGACCGGTTTTTCCGGTTCCCCATCCGTCCGGTATTACCAGTCACGCACCGGGCGCGACAAGCGGCGCTCCGCTCCGGTCAACCGGACTTGCCGCCGGGGGCAATCAGCCCGATCGCAGCAGTTGCACGCCCCAGTCACGTTCGAAAAGGTAGAGCAGCAGCCGCGCTGCGTCGCCGCGCGGACCGGAAAGGCCGCCGTCGCGTTCGATCAACAGGCGCGCATCGTCGTGGGCCAGCGGCAGCAGCTTGGTGATCTGTTCAAGGCTGGCGATGCGGAACGGCGTGTCGCCCGACTGGCGCGTGCCCAGCAGTTCACCGCCGCCGCGCAGTTGCAGATCTTCCTCTGCCAGCCGGAACCCGTCCTGCGTTTCGCGCATCAGGGCAAGGCGCTGGCGGCCGGTTTCGGACAGCTGGTTGCCGCGCAGCAGCAGGCAGGTGGACTTGCCCGAACCGCGCCCAACCCGCCCGCGCAGCTGGTGCAGCTGGGCAAGGCCGAACCGCTCTGCCTGCTCGATCACCATGAGCGTGGAATTGGGCACGTCAACGCCGACCTCGATCACCGTGGTGGCCACCAGCAGCTTTGCCTCGCCGCGCGCGAAGCGCTCCATCGCCGCATCCTTGACCTCGGGCCGAAGCTGTCCGTGGACGAGCGCTACGGTATCGCCGAACCGCTCCTTCAGCGCGGCATAGCGCGCCTCGGCAGCGGCAAGGTCGTCCGTCTCGCTTTCGTTGACCATCGGGCAGACCCAATAAGCCTGCTGCCCCGATTCGATGTGCCGCGACAGGGCGCCGACAACATCGTCCATGCGCTCCACCGCGACAACGCGGGTATCGATCGCCTGACGGCCCGGCGGTAGCTCGTCCAGCTTGGAGACTTCCATCTCGCCATATTGCGCCAGTGTCAGCGTGCGCGGGATCGGCGTGGCGGTCATCGCCAGCGTGTGCGGCGTGCGGCGCCCCTTGCGTGCCAGCATCAGGCGCTGGCCCACGCCGAAGCGGTGCTGCTCATCGATCACCACCAGCGCGAGGTTCTTGTAGGCCACGCTGTCCTGAAAGATCGCATGCGTACCCACCACGATCTGGATCGTGCCGCCAAGCAATCCCATCAGGATCGCCTCGCGCGCCTTGCCCTTGTCGCGCCCGGTCAGCAGCGCGATCTCCACCCCGGTGCCCTGAAGCATCCGCGACAGCGTTTCGTAGTGCTGGCGGGCAAGGATTTCCGTCGGTGCCAGCAAGGCCGCCTGCGCCCCTGCCTCCACCGCGATCAGCATCGAGGTCAGCGCCACCACCGTCTTGCCCGATCCGACATCGCCCTGCAGCAGCCGCAACATCGGCGAAGGCTGTGCCAGATCGCCCTCGATCTCCCCGATAGACCGGGCCTGCGCGCCGGTCAGCGCGAAGGGCAGTTTCAGCTTCGCGCGCAGCGATCCGTCGCCCGCCAGCGGCGTGCCGCGTTGCGATCGGTTGCTTTCGCGCACCAGCATCAGCGCCAGCGCATTGGCGAAGAGTTCGTCGTAGGCCAGCCGGTCCCGCGCGGGGCCATTGACGCCGCGATGCGCCTCCACCAGCGCCTCGCGCCAGATTGGCCAGCCGGTCTTGGCGATCAGGCCGGGCTCTATCCATTCGGGAAGGTCCGGCAGACCCTTGATGGCCTGCGCCACCAGCGCAGCGGCACGCCCCTGCGTCAGCCCTTCGGAAAGCGGATAGACCGCCTCGCACAACTGGCCGACGGGCGCGGCCGAATCCTCCGAAACGTGTTCCGGGTGCACGATCTGCAGCATCTGCCCGTACTGGTCGATCCGACCCGCCACCCAGCGCGTCTCGCCGACCGGAAGCTGCTTCTTGCCGGTGTAGGAGGCGCGGCCGAAGTAAGTGACGGTGCAGATATTGCCCGCCACGTCCTCCGCAATGATGCGAAACGGGCCGCGCCCGCTGGGAGAGCGGTGTTCGCGCACGGTCAGCGCAACGATCACGTTCTCGCCGATGCCCGCCTCGTCCAGATTGGTGATCGCGCGGCGTTCGACGAAGCGATCGGGCAGATGATACGCAAGATCCCTGATCCGGGTAAGCCCCAGCTTTTCCAGCGGCTTGCGCAGCTTGGGGCCGACGCCTTCCAGCGCCTCGACTTCGACGAACAGGGAATTGAGTGCTTCAGGGCGCATGACGAGCGCCTCTTAGCGCGAGTGGGGACCGTTTCGCCAGAGCGGGCGGAACCTTGTCCGTCACGATCCCGTTGGCTTTAGCGTAACAATGAAGGAGAAGCCCATGCTCTTGCCGCACGGAACCGTGTTCGCGATCGTCGACGGAGAGAACTTCGAACTCTATCGCAACACGGGCGCGGAGGCCGAACCCCGGCTTGCCTCGATCGAGGTGCCCGAACTGGAGGCGACCAATTTCAGCGCAGGCGCACGCCGTCTGGACGGACCGACACGCCATCAGGCGCGCACCGGAGACGGCAGCAATGACGCGCTGGACGAAAGCGCCCATGTCGCCGCAGTGACCGGCTGGCTCAACGGCCAGGTTCTGGCACGGGAGATCGACCAGCTCGTGGTCGTGGCAGACCCGCGCTCGCTGGGCGAGATGCGCCGCCATTATCACAAGCAGCTCAAGGACGTGCTCGTGGCCGAAGTGCCCAAGAACCTTGCCGGTCGGCCCGCGCAGGAAATCGTGCGCGTGCTGCATAGCTGACGGCTGCCTTGCTCATGCCCGCGCCGCATTGTAACGGCGCGGGCATGAGTGAACTCAACCAAGATCGTTCAGCCCGCCTCGCCCGCCTCAAGTTCCGCGCCTGGCACCGCGGCACGCGTGAGGCTGACTACATGATCGGCTGCTTCTTCGATCGCTTCCACGCCGAATGGTCGGAGGAAGAGATCGCCCTGTTCGAAACGATCATCGAAGAGGAAGACGTCGACATCATGGGCTGGGCGCTGGGCACCATGCCCGTGCCCGAGGAATATCGCGGTCCGATGATCGAACGGATGATGAAGCTCGACTACGTGGAGATTCCCAGGGACTGACTGGGCCCGTTAAAGCCCGCCCATCAAAGCCCGCCCAGCAGATGCCCGCCGTCGACCGGGATCACCACTCCGGTCATGTAGCGCGAAGCGTCCGAGCACAGCAGCGCCAGCGGCCCGTCAAGGTCCTCGAAATTGCCGAAACGCCGCTGCGGAATGCGCCGCGCCATCGCCTCCCCTGCCTTGCTGGAAAGGAAATCGCGGTTCATGTCGGTGGCGAAATACCCCGGCGCCAGCGCGTTCACGCGGATATCGTAGCGCGCCAGTTCAAGCGCCATCTGGCGGGTCATCTGCACGACGCCCGCCTTGCTCATCGCATAGACACACAGCTGGCCGCCCTGCGCGAGCCCAAGGATCGACGCGATGTTGACGATCGCCCCGCCCTGCCCCTGATCGCGCATGCCCCGCGCAACCTCGGTCGCGACAAGGAAGGCGCCGCGCAGATTGGCGTTCATCACGTAATCGTAATCCTCGACACCCGCATCAAGCACCGGTTGCGCACTGGACACGCCGGCATTGTTCACCAGAACGTCGATCGGTCCTGCCTCCGCCACGGCGTTACAGACGCTTTCAGGGTCCGTCACATCGAGCGCGACCACCTTTGCCGCCGAACCGATTTCGGCTGCCAGCTGCTCGAGCGCGTCGCGTCGCCGGGCCGCCAGCACCACATTCGCGCCGTTTGCGGCCAGAACTTGTGCGAAATGCCGCCCCAGGCCGCTCGATGCCCCGGTCACGAGTATGCGCTTTCCTGAAAGTGTCGTCATCATCCGCTCCATTCGGCGAAAGCCTGCGCGCGGCGCGCCATCACTGCAAGTAACGCTTTGCCGAGGCGTGCCTTTTGGCCGGCCGGGTCGGTTCAGGCAGGCTAGATCAGGCGGGCTCGATCAGGCGGGCTCGATGACGATCGCGGGATGGTCGGCAAAGATATCCATCACGATGTCGAAGTAGGTCACGCCGCCGCCCGCCTCCAGCGCCGCCAGTTGATCGGCAATCCGCGCGCCGTTGAACATCGTGCGCGTTGCCGAGCGTTGCCGGAGCAGGTCGGCCGTCGCCTCCGCGCCAAGCGCCGCACGGGTCCGCGCGATATCCTTCCACCGGATGGTGACCGCATCCGCCCCGGCAATCGCGCCAAAGCCACCATGCAGCAAGTCGTTGAGCGCATCGAGGCTTTCACCGATCTTCCAGTCCTCGTCCGCCATGAATACCGCGTTGATCTGCGCATAGAGCGCGGCGATCCCGGTTATGGCGGCACCATCGATCGTGAACAGCTTGTGATCCATGCACCTCATTCCATCTGCCATTCGCAAGACGATTGTATTTCCGCACCGCCCCGCATATCCCGCCAGACACCCAAGTCATGACTGATTTTTCCCGCATCATCACGGCCTCGGCGCCGCTGACCCTCGCTTCGGTCACTCGCGGTGCGCAGCCGCTGGTACTCGCCGACCTCGCCCGCGCTGCCGCCAAGAACGGCCGCGCCGTCTTCATCGCCGATAATGACGCGGCGATGAGCGCTGTGGCCAGCGCCGCGCAGTTCTTTGCGCCCGAGCTTGAGGTGATCGAGTTTCCCGCGTGGGACTGCCTGCCCTATGATCGCGCCAGCCCCGCGCTTTCGGTCAGCGCGCGGCGCCTTGCGGCTTTGCACGCGCTGCAGCTGAAGCGGCAGGGGCCGCAGCTGCTGGTAACCACCACCAACGCGGTGCTCCAGCGCGTGCTCACCCCGTTCCGCATCCGCGAATCGGTGCGGCTGCTGAAACCCGGCATGGAAGTGGGCCACGAAAGCCTGATCGCGCTGCTGCGCCGTCAGGGCTACCAGCGCAGCGACACCGCGATCGACGCGGGCGAGTTCGCGGTGCGCGGCTCCATCTTCGATATCGTGCCCAGCGGCCTTGAAGGCGGCCTGCGCCTCGACTTCTTCGGGGACGAACTGGAAACGCTGCGCCTGTTCGATACCGGCACCCAGCGTTCCAGCGGCACGATCCCCGATCACCTGCTGCTGCCCGCCAGCGAGGCCCTGCTCGACGAAGACACGGTAAAACGCTTCCGCACCCGCTACCGCGAGATGTTCGGCGCCAATGCCACCGCCGACCCGCTCTATCAGGCGGTCAGCGACGGCCGCCGCCTTGCAGGGATGGAGCACTGGCTGCCGCTGTTCGAGGACCGGCTGGTCACCCTGTTCGACCACCTTGGCGCGCACGACCTCATCGTGATCGACACCGCCGCGCTGGGCGCCGCGGATGAGCGCATCACCGACATCGCCGATTACCACAAGGCGCGCCTCGACACGTCGGGCCAGAAGGCCGGGTCGTACCGCCCGCTGGCCACGGACTCGCTCTATCTCGGCAAGGAAGAGTTCGACGGCCTGATCGCTGCCCATCCCGTCCACCGCGCCGATCCCTTTGCCCAGCCCGAAAGCGGCAAGGTCATCGATTTCGGCTTTGGCAATGCCCGCGATTTCGCACCTGAGCGCGCCCGCGGCGACAACGCCTATGAAGCGGCGGCGAAGCACCTTCACGCGATCGCCAAATCAGGGCGCAAGGCGATCCTTGCCGCCTATTCCCCCGGCAGCCGTGCGCGCCTTGTCTCGATCCTTGGGGAAGCGCAGGGTCCAGAGCCGCGCGTTGCGGAAACCTGGCAGGAAGCGCTGGGCCTTGCCGTGCAGGGCCGCTCCGCCGCGCTGGTGCTGCCGCTGGAGACCGGCTTTTCCAACGATGCCGTAGAGGTCATCACCGAGCAGGACATCCTGGGCGACCGCCTTGTCCGCCGGAAGAAAAAGAAGAAGGATTCCGACGCCTTCCTTGCCGAACTGGCGGCACTGACGCCGGGCGATCTGGTGGTCCACATGGACCACGGCATCGGCAAGTACGAAGGGCTGCAGTCAATCCCGGTGGGCAAGTCCCCGCACGATTGCGTGATGCTGACTTATGCGGGCGGCGACAAGCTTTATATCCCGGTAGAAAACCTTGATGTCCTCTCGCGCTACGGCAGCGAGGCGGAAGGCGTTGCGCTGGACAAGCTGGGCGGAGAGGCATGGCAGAAGCGCCGCGCCCGCCTGAAGGAACGCATCCGCGAAATCGCCGGCGAACTGATGAAGACCGCCGCCGAACGTGCACTGCGGCAGGCCCCGGCTCTGGTGGCCGAGGAATCGAGCTTCAACCAGTTCGTCGACCGGTTTCCCTGGCAGGAAACCGAAGATCAGGAAGCCGCCATCGCCGATACGCTGGAAGACCTTTCCAGCGGCCGCCCGATGGACCGCCTCGTCTGCGGCGACGTTGGTTTCGGCAAGACCGAAGTGGCCCTGCGCGCCGCCTTCGTGGCCGCGATGGCCGGCCAGCAGGTTGCCGTCGTCGCGCCGACCACGCTGCTGGCCCGCCAGCATTTCTCAGGCTTTGCGGACCGTTTCGCCGGCTTCCCGCTCAACGTCGGCCGCCTTTCGCGCCTCGTGCCCGAAAAGGAGGCCAAGGCCACGCGCGATGGCCTTGCCGACGGCACCATGGACGTGGTCTGCGGCACTCACGCAATCCTGTCCAAGACCGTAAACTTCAAGCGCCTCGGTCTTGTCATCGTCGACGAGGAACAGCGCTTCGGCGTCAACCACAAGGAAAAGCTCAAGCAGCTGCGCGCAGATGTGCACGTGCTGACGCTGACCGCCACGCCGATCCCCCGCACCCTGCAGATGGC
Organism: Novosphingobium guangzhouense; assembly: GCF_002896965.1. GTDB lineage: Bacteria > Pseudomonadota > Alphaproteobacteria > Sphingomonadales > Sphingomonadaceae > Novosphingobium > Novosphingobium guangzhouense. Next base: position 13,163 of record NZ_LYMM01000058.1, on the reverse strand, counting down.
CATGTCGGGCCTGCGCGAACTCTCCACCATCCAGACCCCGCCGGTCGACCGCCTTGCGGTGCGCACTTACGTGATGGAATGGGACGAGATGGTGATGCGCGAAGCCCTGCTGCGCGAACACCACCGCGGCGGGCAGAGCTTCATCGTCGTGCCCCGCATTTCCGACATGCCGGAAATCGAGGACTGGCTGCACAAGAATGTGCCCGAGGTGAAGTACATCTCCGCCCACGGCCAGATGAGCGCGGGCGAAGTGGAAGAGCGTATGAGCGCCTTCTATGAGGGCAAGTACGAGGTGCTGCTCTCCACCACGATCGTCGAAAGCGGCATCGACATTCCGCGCGCCAACACCATCATCATCCATCGCGCCGACCGCTTCGGCCTTGCCCAGCTTTACCAGCTACGCGGACGCGTGGGCCGATCGAAGCTGCGCGCCTATGCCTACCTGACGACGCCGCCCGATCGTGCCTTGTCGGAAGTGGCCGAAAAGCGCCTCAAGGTGCTGGGCGATCTCGATTCGCTGGGCGCAGGCTTCCAGCTGGCCAGCCATGACCTCGACATTCGCGGTGCGGGCAACCTGCTGGGCGACGAACAATCCGGCCACATCCGCGAAGTGGGCTTCGAACTCTATCAGTCGATGCTGGAAGACGCGATCCTGGCCGCCCGAGCAGGCGGTGTGGGGCTGGAAAAGGACACTTCGGGCCTGTCTCCGCAGATCACGGTGGAAGCACCGATCATGATCCCGGAAGACTATGTGCCCGACCTTGCGGTGCGCATGGCGCTCTACCGCCGCCTCAACGATGCGGAGAGTAAGGACGAGATCGAATCGCTTTCGGCCGAGATGATCGACCGTTTCGGCCCCCTGCCCCAGTCGACCGCGAACCTCGTCCAGCTTATCCAGATCAAGCGGCAGGCAATCGAGGCGCACATCGCCAAGATCGACGTCGGCCCACGCGGTACGCTGGTCAGCTTCCACAACGACAGCTTCCCCAACCCCATGGGCCTCATCGCCTATGCGGAACGGCTGAACGGCGCCGTCAAGCTGCGCCCCGACAACAAGCTGGTGCTGCAACGCGCCTGGGGCGATCCCAAGAGCCGCCTCAACGGACTGCTGCAACTGACCAAGGGGCTGAGCGCGGTGGCGCGCAAGGGGTGACGCTTGCCTTGATTGGCGAGAGTGTGTATTTATTTACACATGGATCGCGACAGCAAGGCCATCGTTCGCCGGCTTGAAGCCGAAGGGTGGGAGCATGTTTCCACCCGAGGATCTCATGCCAAGTACCGGAAAGGTGACCGCACGCTGATCTTGCCGCATCCCAAGAAGGACCTGCCGATCGGCACTGCGCGTTCGATCGCGAAGATGGCCGGCTGGCTGTGACAGGACGATTACCGTGAAATACTTCTACGCCATCATGCATAAGGACGAGGACAGCGCCTATGGCCTGACCTTCCCTGACCTGCCCGGCTGCTTCGCGGCCGCCGATCATGCTGACGACGTGCTGCCCAAAGCCTGCGAAGCGCTTGAACTATGGTTCGAAGATCAGCCATGGCGCGAGCCTACGCCGCTTGACAGGATCGAAAGCGAAGATGGCGGAACGCTGATCGCGGTGCCGTGGATCGTGAACGATCACCGGGTAACCCGCGTAAATCTATCGATAGAGCGCGGCATACTTGACGCAATCGATAAAGCGGCAGCCGAGCGCAGCCTGACGCGCAGCGCCTTCATCGCACAGGCTGCGCGCAACGAGATTCAGGGCGCCCACTAGGGCTGCACCTAAGCAGCCCGGCCCGCCTCCTTCTTCGCTTCCGCCCTCGCCAGCTTGGCGAACATCGCGGCGCTCATCGGCTGGGCGCGCAGGAAACCCTGGAAATAGGCGCAGCCTTCGCGCGCGGCGACCTTGCGCTGGCCTTCTTCCTCGATCCCCTCGGCGATCACTTCAAGATCCAGCGCCTTCGCCATCGCCACGATCGCGCGCAGCACCGCCACGTCGCGCCGGTCGGTCGTGACACCGTCGATCATCGAACGGTCCAGCTTGAGGTAGTGGATCGGCAGCACCTTGAGATAACGAAAATTGCAGAACCCCGCGCCGAAATCGTCAAGCGCGATGCGGATGCCCTGCGCGGAAAACTCCGCCATGGTCTGCGCCACCATCTCGATGTCGGCGATGAGCGCCTGCTCGGTGATTTCAAGCGTCAGCTGCCGCAACGGAAAGCCGGATTCGCGGATCAGCTCGAACATCTGCCGGGTGTAGCTTGCAAAGGCTAGATCGGCGGGCGTGACGTTGATCGAAAGGCGCAGCTGCCCCGGCCAGTCGCGCGCGGCGAACATCGCCTTGCGCGCGATATGGCGCGACAGCGGGCCGGTGTGGTCGGCGCGCTCCGCGATCGCGAACAGCGCCCCGGCGCCGATGCGGCCAAGTTCGGGGTGGTTCCACCGCGCCAGCGCCTCCGCCCCGGTCAGGCGATCGTCGGCAAGGTTGAACTGGGGCTGGAACAGCACTTCGATCTCGTCCCGATCGATCGCGACGAGGAGGTCCGCTTCAAGCTGCTGCGCCGAGCGGCCCGGCGGCGTCACTTCGCCATCCGCCCAGGCAAGGCGGGTGCCGGACTGTTCGTAAGCCTCGCCCAGCGCGTGGCCCAGCCGGTCGAGCATCGATTCGACGCTTTCGCCGGTCAGCGCGCGGATCAGCGCCACGCGCGGCGACAGGCGCAGGATACCCGAACTGACCGGGATCGGCCGCGAGATCATGTCCGCCAGCTGATCGGCAACCAGCTGCCAGCGTTCACGGCTGCACGCCTCGTTCGCCACAAGCAGGAAGCTGCCGCCCCCTGCCCGCGCCAGCAGCCACGGCCCGTCCAGTTCCTCTTCGGCGAAATGGCCGATGCGCGCGGCCACTTCCTCCAGCGCGCCATCGCCCGCGGCTTCGCCATACGCCATGTTGATGGCGTCAAGGCGGCGCAGGCTGAGCAGCATGGCATGGACGTGCGCCAGATGCGGCATCAACGCCGGATCTTCGCGCCATGCGCCGATGCGATCGTGGACGGCCTCAAGCCCCGGAATACCGGTCAGGCGGTCACCGATCCGCTTCGCCGGATTGCGGATCTGGTCTTTCAGTTTAGCGGCCATCTTGCGGCCATAGCCCAAACCCCTTGCAAAACCCTTCAAAATTAGCGAGCCCCGGTCCCGGAATGGGATCGTCGGAACACGTAATGGGCAAAGATGCGAAACTGGCGCTTATCGTCTCGGACAGCGCGAAGGCGCAGGACGGGGCAAAAGCGCTCCATGATTCGCATCCCTGGGTGTCGCCTCAGGATGCGGATGTGCTGGTCGTGCTGGGCGGCGACGGGTTCCTGCTGCACGTGCTGCACGAACTGCTGGACCGTGACACGACCAAGCCGGTCTACGGCATGAACCTTGGCACCATCGGCTTCCTGATGAACGGTCCGCTGGAAGACGGCGAAACGATCGCGCAGCGCGTAGCCGATGCGCATACGGTGCCGGTGCGCCCGCTATGCATGAACGCCGTCACCCAGTCCGGCGACCGGCATAGTTTCTACGCCTTCAACGAAGTGTCGCTGCTGCGCGAAACGCGCCAGACCGCCAAGATCGAAGTCCGCATCAACGGCCGCGTTCGCATGGAGGAACTGGCCGGAGACGGCATTCTGGTGGCGACGCCTGTGGGCTCCACCGCCTACAACCTTTCTGCCCATGGCCCGATCCTGCCGCTCGGCTCGCGCATGGTGGCGATGACCCCGCTCAACCCGTTCCGCCCGCGCCGCTGGAAGGGTGCGATCCTGCCCGAGAGCGCGCAGGTGGAATTCCGTATCCTCGAACCCGGCAAGCGCCCGGTCGCCGCCGTCGCCGATCAGAAGGAAGTGCGCGACGTTGCCATCGTGCGGATCAGCGCCACCGCCGAAAAGGAACTGACCCTGCTGTTCGACCCCGGCTTCACGCTGGAAGAACGCATCTTCGCCGAGCAGTTCCAGGTATAAGGTCATGACTCTAAGCACTTCTCCTGAGCGCCGATCTTTCAACGTATCCCACTGACCAACCGCCCTTTTTCGAAAATAGTTCAAATTTTGTTGCATCACGGGGTTGCCAAGTCTGCGGAAGCTGTTATTGGCGCACCCCTGCCCGGCGGTGGTGACACTGACAGGCTGCTCCCCGATAGCTCAGCGGTAGAGCATTCGACTGTTAATCGAATGGCCGTAGGTTCGAATCCTACTCGGGGAGCCAACTTCTTCCAGACAATCTGATCCGCGCCTACTGCGTCACTGCGATGCGGTTTGTCAGCTGGCGTCCAGCCGCGAAGTCGTTCAGGCTTTGCAGGGTGGTCTGCGCGATCGCACTCAGCGCCTCTTCGGTCAGGAAGGCCTGATGCCCCGTCATCAGCACGTTGGGGAAGGTCAGCAGGCGCTGCAGCATGTCATCGTCGATGATCTCACTCGACAGGTCATCGAAGAACACGCCCGCTTCCTGTTCATAGACATCGAGCGCGACGCCGCCGACGCGGCGTTGCTTGAGCGCCTCGATCAGCGCAACCGTGTCGATCAGCGCGCCGCGGCTGGTGTTGACGATCACCAGACCCGGCCGCGCCGCCGCCAGCACCTGCGCGTTGATCAGGTGATGCGTGTCCGGCGTCAGCGGGCAATGCAGCGTCACGATCTCCGCCTCGCGCAGCAGCACATCGCGATCGACATAGCGCACGCCGATTTCCTTAAGCGCCGGATCGGCGACGATATCACTTGCCAGCACGTCGCACCCGAAGCCGAGGTGAAGGGACCGCGCAACCAGCGCGCCGATCTGGCCGGTGCCGATCACGCCCACGACCCGGCCGTGAAGGTTGCGGCCCACCAGCCCGTCGAGCGCGAAGTTGTTTTCCCGCGTGCGCGACCAGCCGCGATGGATCTTGCGATCAAGCGAAAGCAGCAGGCCCACGGTATATTCCGCCACTGCATGGGGCGAATAAGCAGGCACGCGGACCACGGCGATGCCGTTATCGGCGGCCGCCGCAAGGTCCACGTTGTTGTAGCCCGCACAGCGCAGCGCCACGATCCGCACGCCCGCCTGCGCCAGAGCATCCATCACCGGGCGGTCGGCAGTGTCGTTGACGAAGACGCAAACCGCGTCGAACCCTTCGGCCAGCCGCACGGTGGACAGCGTCAGCGGCGCGTCGATGAACTGAAGCTCGAACCCATGAAGTGCATTGGCGGCGCCAAGGAAAGTGCGGTCGTAGCTGCGGGTGCCATAGACTACGATACGCATCGCCAGACCTCACTTTGCCGCTTGCAGGATAATGCAGGGTTCTGCCCGTCCCCGAACGCGGTGTCCACCGCAGCCTTGCGCGCACCGCCGCGCGGGCTATCGTACCGGGATGGTTCGACATATCGCCCCCCTCTCCGCCAGCTTCGCCGCCAGTTTCGCCGCCAGCGTCACAGCCTTCATGCTGACGTCCTCTCCCGCGCTGGCCGCGCTTTCCCCGGCAGAGCAGAAGATGGCCGATACCGTCGATGCGGGCACGCAGGCCGATATCGCGCTGCTTGAAAAGCTGGTCGCCCAGAACAGCGGCACCCGCAATCTCGACGGGGTGCGCAAGGTCAATGCGATGGTTGCGCCCGAATTCGCGGCGCTGGGCTTCGAGACGCGCTGGGTGCCGATGGACGCGGTCAAGCGCGCCGGCCACCTGATCGCCACTCACAAGGGCAAGCCCGGCACCACGCGGATGCTGCTGATCGGCCATCTCGACACCGTGTTCGAGCCCAGCTCCGCGTTCCAGACCGCACGGCGCGAAGGCAACATGCTGCACGGCCCCGGTGCGGGAGACGACAAGGGCGGCATCGTCGTCATGCTGGCTGCGCTGAAAGCCATGAAGGCGGCAGGCACGCTGGCCGGCGCGAACATCGAAGTTGTCCTGACCGGCGATGAGGAAGCTGCCGGCGAGCCCGTAGCCGCCGCCCGCGCCGACCTTGTCGCGGCGGGCAAACGGGCGGACGTGGCGCTCGATTTCGAAGGGCTCGTCGTGATCGACGGGAAGGATTACGGCTCGGTCGCGCGGCGTTCGGCGGGGGATTACACGATCACCGCCACGGGGGTTACCGCGCATTCCAGCGGCATCTTCTCTCCCGGCGTGGGGGACGGCGCGGTCTACGAACTTGCCCGCATCATCGATACCTTCCGCAAGGAACTGCCCGAACCCAACCTGACCTTCAACATCGGCATCGTCGGCGGCGGCGCAACGGCGGCGCTCAGTCCGGACGAGGCGGAAATCCGCGCCACCGGCAAGACCAACATCATCCCGCCCATCGCCATCGCCAAGGGAGACTATCGCGCCCTGACCCCCGAACAGGTAGAGCGCGTGAAGACGAAGATGCAGGAGATCGTCGCCCGCCACCTGCCGCAAACGCAGGCCACGATCCGTTTCAAGGACAGCTATCCGCCGATGTCCCCCACGCCGGGCAATCAGGCGCTGCTGAACCGGCTGAACGCGATCAACGGCGATCTTGGCCTTGCCGCGATGCCCGCACTTGACCCGCTGAAGCGCGGCGCAGGCGATATCAGCTTCGTCGCGCAGTATGTCGACGGTCTGGCGGGCCTTGGCCCCTCCAGCAGCGGCGATCACACCCCCGAAGAGCGCGTGGACCTGACAAGCTTTCCCCGTCAGGCAAAGCGCGCCGCCTTGCTGATGACCCGCCTGAGCCGTGAGCGCGCCAGCCACAAGCACCCCGGCCGCTGATCGGCGCGGGCAGGCGCCATCACGCCCTGCCCGCACTCTCATCAGAACTTGACCGCAAGCCCCACGGTGGCGCGGTCGCTGTGGTATTCGCCCTGCCGCACGATCGCGTATTCGACGCGCAGCTTGGCGGCGTTGCTGGCCTTGATAGTGATCATGCCGCCTGCTTCGAACGCGTCCTTGTCAGCACCCACGCTGGATACCTGCCAGTTCGCCTCGCCCAGTTCGGCAAAGCGTACCGCCGTTGCGTCCTTCAACTCGTGCCGCCAGGCGCCGAACAGGCTTGCCTCCACCGGATTGCCCACTCCGACGGCCAGTTCGGCACCCAGTTTGCTGCGCGCGCTCGTCCACTTTTCACTCGGCATCGTCAGGCTCGTGATGGGCGAGCCCGCTTCCGCCACCGAACCCGCCTTGCTGCGAGCGAATTCGATTCCGGCCACCGGACGCAATACCGAACGGCTGCCCAGGACCACATCGACCCTGGCATCCAGCGCGGCGGTCCATGTCCTGATCTTGTAAGCGTCGGTCAGCTGACTGCTGTGGTTGGTCAGCACCACGTTGCGATCGGTGTCCACGCTCCCTTCGTTATAACCGACCACCAGCCCCAGCGAGAGCGCACCGAGCCGCTGCGCACCATAAGCGAAGGCCGACCATGTCTTGACGGTGGCCGAACTGCCGACATCGCTGCGCAAATCGCCATCGCTGTAGCCGCCGCCAAAGCCGAGCCGGGTGCCGTCCAGGTTGACCACATTGACCCCGGCGATAAGCCCGTGCGCCTTGCGGTCATAGCCATAGGCGATATCGTCCTCTCTCACTTCGGTGGACTGGCCGATGTAGCGCCCCCAGACGGAGGCGCCCTTGCGCGTCGATTCCACGCCGCAGCCGTCTTCCGCGCCCTGCACCGGCGGATCGGAGAAATTGCCCGGAGCTTGCACGGCGGGCGGGCACCCCCATGGCTCCTGCGCGGCGGTCATCGCAATCTGACTGATATCGCGCGCGGAACTGAGTGCCATCTGCATCGCATCGGCGTGAATCTCGCCGCTCGCCTGAGAGAAGGCATACGTCAGTTCCTCACTGTCATAGCCGTAGAGGCCGCTGAACAGCGCATAGAACGGACCACCGCGCGCATGGGTCGACGGGCGGAAGGGATCGAGCCCGTCTGCTACCCAGATCGCGTTACGCTTCCAGCCCGCCCCTGCGCCAAAGGTCGCGTAGCTGATCGGGGTAACGGCAAGGGCGATCTGCGTCGGACGATAGATCACGTCGAAGCGGGTATTTTCGGCCAGGCCCGAAGTCGGCTGGCGCACGCTGTCGAACGCCGTCGATCCGATCGCACCGCCATCGACGATCACAAAGGTATCGCCCACGACCGGCGTGAACGTGTTGTTGCCGCCAGAAATTCCCCGCAGCTTCGTTTCAAGTATCCCGTTCGGCTCGAATTGCGCGCCCAGGGTCAGCGCCAGACGGTCGTAGCTGCCTGCTCCGCCAGCCCGATCATAATCCCGGCCATCGATCTCCATTTCGAGAACGGCCTCATCGCCTGCGCTGACCTGCCCCCCCGCAACGACCAGCGTGCCCACGCTGTTGCCGGGCGCCAGCACGGCGCCGGAATAGAGCGAGACATGTTCGGCGACGATCGTGCCAACGCCGCCGAGCCGGCTATCGGGCAATACCAGGACCCGCTTCGTCGAAAGCGGGGCATTGACCAGCACCTTGCCCCCGTCGACGATGAAGTCTTCGTTGAAGGTGCTGATCGCACCGGACAACGTCAGCACGCCATCACCGATCTTGGTTATGCCGCCCACCCCCGTCAGGCCACCCGTCAGAGCGACATCGAAGCCGTTGGTGTCGATCGTGCCGCCCTGTATCTGGACGTCCAGCGGGATCGCAACGTCATCGGCGGTGTCGAACTGCAGTGTGCCGCCCACGAAAACGGGATTCACATCCCCATCGGCAAGTTCGGTGGTGGTGTAGAAGCTCTTGGCAAGGTCGATGTCGGGCGTGGTGCCGCCGATCGGGATCAGCACGTCCTGGCCGCGCGTGATATCGGTCGACGGGTCGAAATCGACGTTGGCGTTGGCGGTCGGAACGGCATTGCCGAACCCGTCCACATAGACGTAGCCGACATGCGCACCGTAAGGGCAATCGAGCGCCACGAACAGCAGGTCGTAGTCATGCCCAGCCAGCATGTCGATGTCCTCGACCTTCCAGTCGCTGGTGACGTAGTACCCCGCCTGCCGGAAGATCGTGGTATTCTGCGCGGTATAGGCGCTGTAGGCGATGTTGTTGATGATCTTGCCGGTCGTCCTGTCGGTCACCTTGATGATGAACGAGGGGCTGTCGGTCGCCCCGTGCGACGGTTCCAGCACCGCGTTCCAGGCGTAGTAGAGCTTGTTGCCGGTATAATTCGCCACCGACTGCGAAAGCGCGGTGACCCCGTAGTTGGGGGACAGGTCGTTCAGGCGGACGGCGTGGTTGCCCGCAAAGACAGTCGGCGTCCCTGTGATCGGGTCAAGTTCGCCCGCATTGGTGACGGTATAGGCATTGGGCGGCCCGGACCATGTCGTATCGGCCGGGGGCCACTGGGCCGTGCTTGTCCAGCTGCCCCCGGAAAGCACCCAGCCGGTGGTGTCACCGCTTTCAAAGCCGGAATTGACGACCGTCTGGCTCCATGCCGGCGCCGCCAGTGCCAGAGAAGCGCAAAGCGCCATGGAGCTGACGGCCAGCCGCTTGTGCATGGAATTGATGGCAAACGTGTCGGGTGTCGCACTACCGAACATGATGTCCCCCTGATCATGAAGCTCAGACGCTTCACTCCGGGGACTAACTCAAGTAATTATACCTAAGTAGTAATCATAGCTGTCAGGAATATTACAAGGCCGGTAATCTTATTAACAATTTCACGGTTAGCTTGAATTACTTAACCGCCATCGTACTCATGGAACGCGGCGGCTACATAGGAAAAAGGCGCCGCCGGAAACCGGCGACGCCTTTTTCGCGCAATCATGCCCGGATCAGACCAGTGCGCCGTGGCAATGCTTGTACTTGTTGCCCGAACCGCAGGGACACGGTGCATTGCGGCTGATCGGCAGGTCCGCCCAGGGATTGCCCTCGGTCCCGGCACCTGCCGGAGCACCGGCCGCCACGCCTTCGGGGCTGCCTGCAAGATTGCCGAACAGCTGCGGCATCTGGGCCGAACCGTCGCCGTCGGCAGAATTGTCGAGGCCGGTGAACGGATCGATGTGGCCGGTCAGGAAGTCCGGCAGTTCCGGCAGCCCCGCCGGCTCCGGCATGCGCAGTTCGCTGACCGAGATGATGCGCGTCACGTCCTCGCGGATGCCGTCGAGCATGCGTTCGAACAGGCTGAAGGCTTCCTGCTTGTATTCGTTGATCGGCTGCTTCTGCGCATAGGCGCGCAGGAACACCACCTGGCGCAGCGCGTCGAGCGTGGCGAGGTGTTCCTTCCAGTAGTGATCCAGACGATCGAGCAGGATCGACTTTTCGACCTGACGCCAGATCGCCGGATCGTCCTGGCTCATCTTCGCATCCATGTGCGCGTCGGCAAGCTGGGTGATGCGCTGTTCGATATCCTCGGGCTCAAGGCCGTCCTCTTCGATCCACGCCTCGATCGGGGCGTCGACGGCAAGGATGTCCTTGACCTTCTCCTTGAGGCTGTCGACCTGCCAGTGCTCGGGGTAGGAGCCGGCCGGGCAGGCATCTGCCACAAGCGCATTGATCGTGTCATGGCGCATGTCGACGACGACATCGTCCACCGCTTCGGCATCCATGATGTCGGCGCGCTGTTCGTAGATCACCTTGCGCTGGTCGTTCATCACGTCATCGTATTCGACGACCTGCTTGCGGACCTCATAGTTGCGCGCCTCGACCTTCTTCTGCGCGGTCTCGATCGCCTTTGACAGCCACTTGGAACCGATCGCCTCGCCATCGGCCAGGTTGCTGTTCATCATGCGCGAGAACAGCGTGTCGGGGCCGAAGATGCGCAGCAGGTCGTCTTCGAGGCAGAGGTAGAACTTCGACAGCCCCGGATCGCCCTGACGGCCCGAACGACCGCGCAGCTGGTTGTCGATGCGGCGGCTTTCGTGGCGCTCGGTGCCGATGACGCACAAGCCGCCGGCTTCGAGGACAAGGCGCTTCTGTTCGCCCACTTCGGCCTTGATCTTCGCGATCGCGGCATCGCGCTCAGGCCCTTCGGGCATGTCGCGCAGTTCGTCCTCGACGCGGAACTCCACGTTGCCGCCCAGCTGGATGTCGGTGCCGCGACCGGCCATGTTGGTGGCGATGGTAACGGCGCCCAGCGAGCCCGCCTGCGCGACGATGTGCGCTTCCATTTCGTGGAAGCGGGCGTTCAGGACCGAGTGCTTGACGCCTTCCTTGTTCAAGAAATCGGACAGCAGTTCCGACTTCTCGATCGACACGGTGCCGACGAGAACCGGCTGGCCGATCTCGTTCTTTTCGCGGATCAGCTTGGCGATGGCGGCGAACTTGTCGAGCGTGTTCTTGTAGAATTCGTCCTCCTCGTCCACGCGCTGCACGGGCACGTTGGTCGGGATGGTGACGACGTTCATCTTGTAGATGTCGTAGAATTCGGGCGCTTCGGTAGCGGCGGTGCCGGTCATGCCCGAAAGCTTGGGGTACATGCGGAAGTAGTTCTGGAAGGTGATCGAGGCCAGCGTCTGGTTCTCGGGTTCGATCTTCACGCCTTCCTTGGCTTCCACCGCCTGATGCAGACCGTTCGACCAGCGGCGGCCGTCCATCATGCGGCCGGTGAATTCGTCGATGATGACGACCTTGTCGTCCTTCACGATGTAGTCGGTATCGCGCTTGAACATCATCACGGCCTTGAGCGCCTGATCGAGATGATGAACGACCTGCGTGTTCTCCACGTCGTAGAGGTTCGACCCTTCGAGCAGCCCGGCGGCTTCCAGCATGCGCTCCGCACGCTCGACGCCGTCTTCGGTCAGCGAGATGTTCTTGGTCTTTTCGTCCGCCTCGTAGTCTTCGGGCGACAGCTGCTTCACGACGGCATCGACCTGAACGTAAAGCTCGCTCTTGTCGTCGGTGGGGCCGGAGATGATCAGCGGGGTGCGCGCCTCGTCGATCAGGATCGAATCGACTTCGTCGACGATCGCGAAATTGAAGGGGCGCTGCACCATCTGGCTGCGCTCGTGCTTCATGTTGTCGCGCAGGTAATCGAAGCCGAATTCGTTGTTGGTGCCGTAAGTGATATCGGCGCCGTAGGCTTCGCGGCGTTCCCACTCGTTGAGGTTGGGCACGATCACGCCCACCGTCAGGCCAAGGAAGCCGTGCAGCTTTTCCATCTGCTCCGCGTCGCGGCGGGCAAGGTAATCGTTGACGGTGACGACGTGGACGCCCTTGCCTTCCAGCGCATTGAGGTACGTGGGCGCGGTTGCCACCAGCGTCTTGCCCTCACCCGTGCGCATTTCCGCGATCTCGCCGCGGTGGAGCACCATGCCGCCGATCAGCTGCACGTCGAAGTGACGCATGCCGAACACGCGCTTCGACGCTTCGCGCACGGTGGCGTAGGCTTCGGGCAGGATCTGGTCGAGGGTGGACCCGTTCGCCAGCATTTCCCGGAACTTGGGCGTCTGGGCGGCGAGTTCCTCGTCGCTGAGCGCTTCCATGGCGGGTTCGAAGGCGGCGATCTGCGCGACGATCTTGTCGAGCGACTTGACGTAACGCTCGTTGGACGAGCCGAAGATGGTCTTGACGAGTGCGCCGAGCATGGCGGTGAACCCCTGTTTTTCGTGAATTACATATGATCGGTGTACGCGCCCCAAACTCGCAAGGGAGACGGCCGGACGGCCGGGCGCGGGAATAAGTTCGCAAAGCTGCGAAAGTTGCAGACCCCAGCGCCTACTGCCGCGCGCGGTCTATTCCGGTATGCACGGTAAGCACCGCGACCGGCGCAAAGGCGGCCGGCTGCTGCGGCGCATGAAGCCGCGTGTTGCGCAGCCCCGGTTCGGGCAGCCGCGCCAATGCCACGGGAGCGCGCGGTGCCTTTACCGCAACCTCACGCGCGCCCAGCACCTGCACCGCCGACACCCGCGACGCGCACGCCTCGGCCGGGCCGACTTGTGCGGCCAGTCCCGTAAGCAGGGCAAGCAGGGTCAGGATCAGGCGATGGGCCATCGGCACGTCAGATAGGGTCGATGACGGGATGTGTCCACATGCGTTTGCGGCAAAAGGGGTTTGGGGCACCGGAGGCCACCTTTCTGACCCCGTTTACTCCGGACGCCGAAATTGGCTCGACAAGCTCAAGCTGAGCCGGTTTGCGGTCTGATTTGCGGTGGTTTGCGGAATGTCCGGTTCTGAGAGCCTAACTGCCGAAAGCGGTCTTACTTACGAACGGCTTTCGACCAGACCTCCTGAACGTTCTGCCAAGAAATCTGCTGC
>NZ_LYMM01000057.1 GCF_002896965.1 Novosphingobium guangzhouense | reverse complement strand
GAGGGATGTTGAAGGGATCGGGATGCGCGGCGGTGATGAACGGAGCGAGGGGCTGTTCTCGTACGTGAGTTGCGAGGCTCGGGTGCCGGCGAACCATGCTCTTCGCGCGATCCGGGCGATTGTCGATGAAGCGCTCGAAGTGCTGTCCGCGGACTTCGACGGCCTGTATTCTCGTATCGGGAGGCCGTCGATCCCACCCGAGAAACTTCTTCGGGCCTTGCTCCTGCAGGCCTTCTATTCGATCCGCTCGGAACGCCAGTTGATGGAGCAGATGGACTACAACCTGCTCTTTCGCTGGTTCGTCGGCCTGGCGATGGATGCGCCGATCTGGGATGTCACGGTCTTCACCAAGAACCGCGAGAGGCTGCTGTCCGGGGACGTTGCCGCCAAGCTCCTGTCGGCCATCATCAACCAGCCACGCGTGCAAGCTCTTCTTTCGGACGATCATTTCTCGGTGGACGGCACGTTGATCGAAGCGTGGGCAAGCGCGAAAAGCTTCAGACCCAAGGATGAAGGCGGCCCCGGAGATGACGATGACGCCGGGTTGGCTTCCAGCCGCAGCGAGCAGGCAGCAGCGCCGACCGACCGTAATGCCGAACGCGATTTTCGCGGCGAGAAGCGCAGCAATGCAACCCATGCATCGACCACAGATCCTGATGCCCGACTATTCAAGAAGGCGCGCGGCCAGGCAGCGAAGCTGTGCCACATGGGCCATGTCCTGATGGAGAACCGCAACGGCCTCGTCGTCGATGCGATCCTCACCCACGCCACCGGCACCGCCGAACGCGAGGCCGCGCTGACCATGTTGGGCCGCATGGAAGGACGCCACCGGATTACACTGGGCGCGGACAAGAACTACGACACCGCCGCCTTCGTCGCGGCGCTGCGCGAGATGGAGGTCACCCCGCACGTAGCCCAGAACAACACCAACCGGCGCTCCGCCATCGACAGGCGCACGACACGCCATCCCGGCTACGGCCTCTCCCAGAAAATCCGCAAGCGGATCGAGGAGGTGTTCGGATGGACGAAGACCTGCGGCACCATGCGAAAGACCCGCCATCGAGGCCAGGACCGCGTCGGATGGTCCTTTACGCTCACCGCTGCCGCCTACAACCTCATCAGACTGCCAAAACTTCTGGCCGCGGCCTAATCGTGTCGCTCACGTCACCACGACCGCGCCAACGTGGCCGGTATCTCCGAATTTCACCCTGAAACGAGCGACAGACCAGTCCCCCTCCTTCGAACGCAGATCGACGGTGACCACTGCGGCGCCTTTTTCCGCAGCCTGTTAGAGCACTAGCCGTTGAGCTTGTCCTTGACCATCTTGGCAGGGGTGAAGGCCAGCTTGCGGGCCGCCTTGATCGTCATCGCTTCTCCGGTGGCCGGATTACGACCTTCGCGCTCGGGCGTATGACACAATCACAGGGTCGCAGCGCGGCAAACTTCCTTCTCCTGGGTCTGATGCGCAGCAAGCTTTTTACTAGAGGAGCCATGGATGAAGCGGTCGAAGGATAAAGCCGCCTTCTGGATTTGATGCGCGAATTCCTATCCACATATTCTCGAATGAAAATGGCGGCTTTAACAATCTGCTGGACTTGACCGATATCACCAACCCACCATCGTTTTCTGGAGCGCGCTCGCTTGAGGCAGGCAATGGCTCGCGCGAGAGCGACTCAAATCAGTTCCTTGAGTGGGCTACCTGCATCGGAGAGGCGTTCGAGATCAGGCGTAGCTCCGGCTTCCACCAGCTTGCGGCCCTGGACGTAGTCCTTGACCATGTTCACGCAGTCCAGAGCGACCACGCGGCCGTCCTTGAGGTACACAACCGTGAACGAGCGCCCTGCCACGTCGCCGCGGATCACGGTCCGGTCGAAGCCCATGTTGATTCCGGCGGTCTGAAGCTTGAGGTCATACTGGTTGGACCAGAACCACGGGAACGCCTTGTAGGGCTTTTGATCCTCGCCATTTTGGGGGCTGCAGATGCCCTTGGCCACGCAGGTCGCCATGTCGTTGGCGTTTTGCACCGATTCCACTCGCATCACCGTACCACCCGCATAGTCGCAGGCAAAGGCCGCGCAGTCCCCGATGGCGTAGATGTTCGGCAGCGAAGTGCGGCACAGCTCGTCCACGTCCACACCGTTCGCACCCGAGGCGCCCGCAAGGATCAGCGGGCCGACTGCGGGAACGATGCCAATGCCCACGATCACCGCGTCCGCCGGCACGATCTCCCCGTCGACCAGCTTCACGCCGGTGACCCGGCTCCCATCGCCCTCAAGGCAGTCGACCGCGACGCCGGTGCGCAGGTCGACGCCATGCGCGCGGTGCTCGGCCTCGTAGAATTCGGACAGTTCCTCTCCGGCCACGCGCGCCAGCACGCGCGGCAGGGCTTCGAGCAGGGTGACTTCCAGCCCCATCTTCGACAGCACCGCCGCCGCCTCAAGCCCGATATAGCCGCCGCCGATGACGACGATCCTGCGTGTCCCGGCATCGATTTCGGCCATCAGCGTGTCGCAGTCCTCGCGGGTGCGCACGGCGTGAATGCCGGCAAGGTCCGAGCCGGCGCAGGACAGCCGGCGCGGATCGCCGCCGGTCGCCCAGACCAGCTTGCCGTAGCTCATCGCGGTGCCATTCGAGAGCGTCAGTTCTTTCGCCGCCGGATCGACCGCCGTGACCTCGGTATTGAGCCTGAAGGTCACGTCCTTCTCGGCCCAGAACGTCGGCGGGCGGATGTAGAGCCGATCGAACGTCTTCTCCCTCGCGAAATATTCCTTCGACAGCGGCGGCCGCTCGTAAGGGTGCTCTGGCTCACGCCCGATCACGGTGATGGTTCCCTCGAAACCGTTCTGGCGCAGCGCCAGCGCGCACTGCGCTCCACCATGACCCGCTCCGACGATTGCCACATCAACGTAATCCATGCCTGTTCCTTAGGTTTTTATCCGGCCTTTGACCTGAGGGCGCGATCGCAATCAATCTTCGGGCGCAATGGAAACGGCCATTCCTTCCAACTCGGGAGCGATGTGGATCTGGCACGACAAGCGTGAGTTGGCGCGCCGATGACTTGAGGAATCCAGTAAGTCGGACTCGTCTTCACTCAGTACCGGAAGCAGATCCACATAAGCGTCATCGATATAGACGTGGCATGTCGCGCATGAGCAACACCCCCCGCACAGCGCCATCAACTCATCGTTATCGGAAGACCGGATAACCTCCATGAGTGAGCCGCTTCCGCTTGCTGGAACCTCAATGGCATCGCCACTGCGGGATATGATCTTGATATTCAAGAACGCCTCACTACACCACAATCCGTCAGGCAGATGCGGGAACTAGTTTCCCCAAATCTCAACAAAACACATAATCGAGCCCGATATCGGCGGCAGGCGCGCTCTGCGTAATTCGCCCTACGGAAACGAAATCAACCCCCGTTTCTGCAATGGTGCGGATGGTCTCAAGCGTGACGCCCCCCGAGGCTTCGATGGGCACGCGACCGGCTACGATCCTGACTGCCTGAACGAGTTCGGCAACGGACATATTGTCGCACAGAAGCCGGTCCGCTCCAGCATCGAGCGCCGGGCCGATCTGTTCGAGCGTATCAACCTCCACCTGGACCTCAAGCCCGGTCGCTGCCGCCTTCGCTGCGCGAACGGCCATCTCCACACCGCCACATTGCGCGACGTGGTTGTCCTTGATCAAAATGCCATCGTCGAGCCTCATCCGATGATTAGCACCGCCCCCGGCACGAACGGCGTACTTTTCGAGAGCGCGAAGGCCCGGTGTCGTCTTT
Source organism: Novosphingobium guangzhouense (assembly GCF_002896965.1). Lineage (GTDB taxonomy): Bacteria > Pseudomonadota > Alphaproteobacteria > Sphingomonadales > Sphingomonadaceae > Novosphingobium > Novosphingobium guangzhouense. Next base: position 26,840 of record NZ_LYMM01000057.1, on the reverse strand, counting down.
CGCGTATCCAGCAGGACACAGCCGGTGCCCTCGAGCTTTTCCACGTACTGGCTCGTCAGCGTGGCGATACCACTGAGATGCTGTAATACGTTGAGTGCCGAGCGCTCCGCGCCAAGCAGCGCCCGGGCATTGCCATGAACGCGCATGATCGCATCGCCAGGTTCAAGGCGGTCCCCGTCTTTGCACAGCAAATCGGCTTTCAGTTCTGGATCCATTTCCCTGAACACCGCGACCGCCGCATGAATCCCCGCCAGTACGAGACGATCGCGGCTGACGACGGCCGCCGTCAGCCGCGCCGTTTCTTCGATGGTGACCCGGGAGGTGACGTCCCCGCCGCTCCCCAGATCCTCCCGAAGGATGTTCACGGCAAATTCGGCCAGATCGGCGTATTCCAGTTCGTCGCGGATGACATCCGGCTGCGTGACCGTATCGTACATCAGGCGACCACACCTTCCTGCTCGGACGGTTCCTTTTCATCCCGCAGAGTGATCTCGCGCTCTTCCGCGGAGACATTGAGAAGTCGCCAGTCCGCTCCCTTTTCGACAATGCCTTCGAAAGACATCAGTTTGCCTTGAGGGATATGCGGTTCGGTAGTTCCAATGGCGGCTTCTCCGCGCGAAACGGCCTGCGCCGCCCGGTACATCTGTGTCCGGAAAGTGAAGATGGCCTTGTCACTTGATCCAAGCCGGTCATCTCCGCGATCCGCAATAGGACCCATCGATTCCCACATCGCCATGTCCTGCGCAGGAATGCCATAGATACCGGTAAAGTCACCGGCCTGCATTGCATCGCGGTCTTGCAGGTAGTTATTCTGTGCGTTTCGAACCTTAAGGTACGTGACCGGCTCCACATCCTTGCCAACCTCGGCACCGCAGAACTTGCGCCAGGCATCCTGGCCGATACCCTTTTCCGGGTGCCAGGCGATCCAGTAGAACATCGTGTTCACGTCATCGATCGGAACCAGCATCTGGCTGAGGTGGTACTGATCGTTCGAAGGAATATGAACGGTAAACGGCGCCACGAAAAGCGTCATGCGGATGTAATCGGTCGTCTCCGCGTCGACGATCGGCTTACGAATCGCGACGTACCGGAACCCGAAATTCGTCTTCTGGACTTCGATCCGCGGGGCCTTGTCGGCGGACGGCCGCAGCCATGCCGTCTCGGTTGCGGTCGATCCCGCAACGTCGGTGGCTGCCGGCATGTTCGAGGAATGCAGGCTCGAGCTGTGCGCCGAGTCGATCGAACCCTCAAGGACCTGAGCCCAGTTGCACGCACCGTGCATCTTGACGATGCTGATCTTGTCCGCCGGAGCAGAAGCCCAATTCGGTGCATCGAACGGCGTCACCTTCTCGGGATCGCCCATCCACACCCATACGAAGCCGCCGGCCTCCTCGACAGGATAGGCCCTGGTTTTCATCGTCGTGCGCAGCTTGGCGTCGACAGGTTCCGACGACATATCAACCGCGTTGCCGTCGACGTCGAACTTCCAGCCGTGATAAAGACAGCGCAGACCGCATTCCTCGTTCCGGCCAAACGCCAGAGACGCTCGGCGGTGCGGGCACTTCTCATCGAGAGCACCCACACGCCCCTTGGAATCGCGAAATACGACCATATCCTCGCCCAACAACCGAACACGCACGGGTGTACAGTCGGGTTCGGCGACTTCCTCGATCATGCACGCCGGCAGCCAGTGCTCACGCATGAGTGCACCCATCGGCGCCGAACCTTCAACAAGGCAGAGCAGGTCATTTTGTTCAGGAGTCATCAGACAGCCTCTTCGATTGCGTCATGGATCAGCGGGACCGACTCTTCGCACGGTCGCCCCTTGCCAACACTTCTATAGCGAAGTATTTGCCGTTTCAAGCCCCGGTGTTTGAACGAGGCTCAACGATGCAGAGAGAGGAGTGACGTGGAAGTTCTCAGACTTGGTGTCGCAGGGCTCGGAAGAGGCTTCATGCTCACCTTACCGGCGCTGATCGCGCATCCCGGCGTAGTGCTCGCGGGAGCCACTGATTTGCGGCCGGAGGCGTTGCAGCGTTTCTCCGAGGAGTTTGGCGCTCCGGGTTACGCCACTCTGGACGAACTCCTTCAGGACGAGACGATCGATGCGGTTTACATAGCCACGCCGCACGACCTCCACGCCGTCCAGACACTCGCGGCGTTGCGGGCCGGAAAGCATGTCCTGGTCGAGAAGCCCATGGCCACCTCGGTCGAGGATTGCCTGGCCATGGCAGGAGCCGCACGGGAGGCAGGCCTGGCGCTCATTGTCGGTCCGAGCCACGGCTTCGACGAGCAGGTCCGGACAGCGGCATCACTCGTCGCATCGCGGGAGTTCGGTCAGGTGAGGATGGTGACCGCCCTGAACTTCACCGATTTTATGTTCCGCCCGCGCAGGCCCGAAGAGCTGGATCCGGCTCGCGGAGGCGGCGTCGTGTTCAGTCAGGCAGCACACCAGATCGATGTGGTGCGCAGGCTGGTCGGCAGTCCGGTCACCGGCATACGCGCGGTGACAGCGAATTGGGACAGCCAGCGACCGAGCGATGGGGCCTACACGGCACTGATGACCTTCGAAGGGGGCGCTGCCGCATCGCTGTCCTACAGCGGCTACGCCCATTACGACAGCGATGAGCTGCTGGGATGGATTTCGGAACTTGGACAGACCAAGGATCCGGAACTCTATGGCCAGGCGCGCCGCCAGCTCGCTCGGATCGGAACCGAAGGCGAGCAATCAGCAAAAGCCGCAAGGACGTATGGCGGTGACGGTCCTCGATCTGCAAAAGCGCCGCACCATGAGCATTTCGGCTTCATCATCGTGAGCTGCGAGAAGGCAGACATGAAACTTTTGCCGACCGGCATCGAGATCTACGAAAACGAACGGCGGATATTCCATCCCATAGCCCCACCGAAGGTCCCGCGCGCCGCGGTGCTGGAGGAGTTCGTGGCGGCGGTGGCTGGCCGCCCGACCGGACTGCATGATGGCCAATGGGGGCTCGAGACAATGGCGTGCTGCCGCGCCCTCATCATGTCCAGCAGTCAGGGAACAGATGTCGATCCCCGCAAGATAATCACCGACCTACAAGTGGAGAATTTCAAGTAATGAGCCGACTAGAACTTTCGCTCGCCTGTTGGGGCTATGACCGTACCGAGGCGCTGCAGAACGGCACCGTGCGTCCGGATGGCATCGACCTGAACTTCCAGGTGCTCGACGTCGAGGAAACTTTCTTCCGCATGTTGCGCAATAAGGAATTTGATGTCGCCGAACTGTCGATGTCGTCCTACTGCGTGACGCTCGGGCGGGAAAACCCCGGCTTCATCGCGATCCCTGTATTTCCATCCCGTTTCTTCCGTCATTCATGCATCTTCGTGTCTGCCAAGAGCGGGATCGAGAAGCCCGAGGATCTGGTGGGCAAGCGGATCGGCGTGCCGGAGTATCAGATGACCGCTCCGGTCTGGATCCGGGGCATTCTGCAGGATGAATACGGGATTGCCCCCGATAGCGTCACTTACGTGACAGGCGGCGAAGAGGAACCCGGCCGTGAAGAGAAGCTGCGCCTCGATCTGCCAGAGCGCTTTCGCGTTGAGCCGATCGGCCCTACCCAGACATTGACCCGAATGCTGGCAGATGGCGAGATCGATGCCCTGCATACGGCGCGTGCACCATCGACGTTCTACAGCGAACCTCACAACGTACGCCGCTTGTTCCCTGACTTCGTGAACGTCGAGAAAGCCTACTACGCCAAGACCGGCATTTTTCCTATCATGCACGTTGTCGCGATACGCCGTGAAATCTACGAGCGGCATCCCTGGGTGGCCCAGTCGCTTTTGAAGGCTTTCTCGGAATCTCAGCGACACACTTACGAGCAATTGCGGGTCTCCGCCTCGTTGAAGACTATGCTCCCATGGCAAATCGCGGCGGTCGAAGACACGATTGCGACCCTGGGAGATTCCTGGTGGCCCTACGGCATCGAGCGCAATCGTAACGTCATCGAGACATTTACGCGCTACCATCACGAACAGGGCCTGTCTCCGCGCCGTTTGACCGTCGAGGAAATGTTTGCGCCCGAGACCTTCGCGGAATTCCGCATCTGACGCTTCGCTTTCTCCACTGAATTGTGGGGTGGCTGAATTTGCTGGTCCATCGGGTACGACCGATCGGACCAGCAAATCACCGTGCGGGTCCTGGGGGCAGGACCGTCCGATTCCTCCAGTATCGGGCTGCGGTCAGCAGCCATCTTTGCGCATCCCTCACCTTCCCGGTAGAGATCGCGTAAGCCGGTATTTTGCGACCGACTCGTCATGCTGGAGAGAACGATGCCCCGAAAGAAGCCTCACTTGGAACCGGAGAAAAGTCTGGGGTATCAGGTGCGCCGCTGCCATCGGCGCTTCGACAGACTTTTGAACGCTCACCTTGCGCGACACGACATAAAAACCGGGTTCTGGTATTACTTGCGAGTTTTGTGGCTGGGAGACGGCGTTACGCAAAAGTATCTCAGCGACATGACCAATGTCGCTGAGAATACTACGGTTGCGATGATCAATGGAATGGTCTCGCACGACCTCGTCGAACGGGTTCGCGATACCAAAGATCGCCGAAAATTCGGAATCTTCCTGACCGAACGGGGCAAAGCCCTCGAGAAGGAGGTCATGCAATATGCAATAGACATCAATCGCGTGGCGCAAGCCGGCATCGATCCTGCGGAGGTCGCGATTTGCGCATCCGTGCTTGCACGCATGTCCTCCAATCTCAAATCGCATCTTGACAATCTGGATCTGGATAATTCGTAACGCATTAAACCAGTTCACATGGTCAGAACTTGATGTTTACATTTTTCAGCTGACTGAACTCGTACATTTCCTCCAGACTCTCTTCACGACCTAGCCCCGATTGCTTGTATCCGCCAAATGGCGCCCCTGGAAAATGCTCGCTGACATTATTGATCCATACGTAACCTGCTTGAACACGCTGCGCAGCAAGGTGCGCGGTGTTTAAATCTCGTGTGAAGATCGCCGCAGTAAGGCCGTAGTCCAGCTCGTTCACCTGCTCGAACAAAGTGTTTTCATCTGACCAGCGGATCACCGATAGGACAGGCCCGAATATCTCCTCACGAGCTATCGCCATTTGTGAGGTGACGTCGGCAAAGACTGTCGGCTCGACGAACCAGCCGGACGCAAGCGCAGGATCATTCGGCACCTCGCCTCCTGTCACGAGCCTTGCCCCCTGCTCCTTTCCCTTCGCGATGAACTCAAGCACTTTGTCATGTTGCGCCTTGCTCACGAGCGGGCCCATCGTCGTTGCATGGTCGGTCGGCAGGCCGGGTCGGTGCCTATCCCGGGTCAGCCGGACGATCTTCTCCAGAACCTGATCATGGATGTCCGAATGCAGGAACAGCCTGCTCGTAGAGCCGCAGGATTGACCAGCCCAGGTGAAGTTCATGCCGCGCACTGCCCCGTCGGCCACCGCGTCGCAGTCCGCATCCGGATAAGCGATCAGCGCATTCTTGCCGCCAAGTTCGAGGATCACCGGCTTGAGTGTCTCCGATGCCGAGCGCATCACGGCGCGTCCGGTCGGAATGCTGCCGATAAGCGATACAGCAGCAATCCCTGTATGTTCTGCCAATGCCCTGCCGCATTCGACACCGCCGGTAACCACATTGAGGACACCATCGGGAAACAGTCCTCCAATCAGTTCCGCCAGGCGAAGTGCCGACAACGGAGCTTGCGCAGCAGCCTTGATGATCAGGCTGTTCCCAGCCGCCAAGGGTGCGCCGATCTTGGTCCCCGCGAACATGAGCGGGTGATTGTACGCGACAATGCGCGCAACCACCCCAAGGGGTTCGCGCAAGGTGTAATTGAGGTTGCCATTGCCCAGAGGTATGGTTTGCCCCTTCAACTCGCCGGCCAATCCAGCGAAATAGTCGATCGAGGCCGCGGCGATATGCGCGTCCGCAATCATCTGCGCCACCGGGTTTCCCGTATCCAGCGCATCGATAAGTGCAAATTCCTCGGCATGACGGCGCAAGATCGAGGCGGCCTCACGCATGATGGAACCACGCTCGGACGGCTTCAATTTTGCCCAGACAAGAAAACCCGCATGAGCGGCGCTCACCGCAGCGGCCACATCCGACGTCCCGCCTTCGGCAACGTCTCCCAGCGAGGCACCCGTCGCCGGATCGATCGTCTGCTCGTAGAGCCCGGAAATCGGGCTGTGCCAACGGCCACCGTAAAAAAGTTCCCGGTTCGAGGGAAGGCAGCGCAGCAGTTCATCGCGATCCATAAATCACCTTTTGTGTGCAGCGGTCGTCCCGCTCATGTTGGAGCTGTATCCGGGCTGTACCCGTGCATCGACGACGACCACGCCCCCGCCCTTGACAATATCGAGAGCGTCTTCGAGGCAGGTCTTGAGCTCGATCCCGCTCGACACAGGCCCGATCCCGATCGCGCCCTGCGCACGCGCCATTGCAGCAATATCGATGTCCGGTCCGGAAATCGCCTGCCCGATCCACTTGTTCTCGACATTCCGGCCGCGTTGGATCGCCACTTTTTCCTGGTGGGTCTCGTCATTATAGAAACTGCGGTTATTGGCCACCACGATCAGCAACGGGATGCCGTAATGAACGGCGGTCCAGATGGCGGTCACGCCCATCAGGAAATCCCCGTCGCCCAATACCGCTATGGTCGTGCGGCCCGTGTCGATCAGCCCGAGAGCCGTTCCAACGGCCATCCCCGGCCCTGAACCGATTCCCGCGCCTCCGTCATATCCCAGGTAATCAAGCGGATGCGACCAGTTGCGGTAACCGCCGTTCCACCCCAAGGGCAACCGTGCGAAGCAAACAGGCGTTTCGCCGATCGCAACATCCAGCGCTTCCGCCAGTTGCTTCATCGTCAGCGGCCCATGGTCATCGAGCCCATGGGCCCGGGCTTCGCGCATCGCCTCAAAGGCCCGATCTCGCGCTGGGCGTCGCTCGACCTGCTCGAGAAGCAGCGGCGTTGCGACGTCAGGATCACAAAGCAGATAGGCATCGGTTGGTGCCAGACCGAAATACTCCATGTTCCAGCCCCGATGAAGATGCTGGTCGAGGGATATCTGCAGAACCTTTGCCGCCGTTTCCTCTCCGCCGCAGCATTGCCGCAGCGTACCTCCCAGATCGATCCAGTCGAGCGAAACAACAACGTCTGCGCTGCGCACGATCTCGCAGGCCTCCGGTGTCAGGAAGAAACCGGGAGCGGACACGAGGAGCGGGTGGGCCGTCGGAAACGTTGCGCCGGTTTTCAGGTCACAGATCACGGGCATGTCCAGAGCTTCGGCTAAAGCGACCCTGGCGGCCCATGCCTTTTCGTCCCGCCCGACCCTGCCGACAAGCATGACCGGATTGCTGGCCTGCGAGAGCATCTGCGCTGCCTGCCGGACAAGTTCCGGCGAAGGATGCACTGCCGGGGGCGGCAAGGCCCGGGAAACGTTCCTGAGCGGCGGTTTACCCCCCACCTCGGCCTCCTGGATCGCCGCATCGAGATTGACGTATGTCGGTCCATAAGGCGCGGTCGTCGCAATCAAGCGTGCACGCGCAAGAGCCTCTACGGCCGCCGGCACGGAGGCAGGCTGGTCGTCCCATTTCGTATAATCGCGCACAATCGCACCTTGATCGGCCGACGTGTGCAGCCAATCGATCCATGGGCGCCGGCGGGCAGCGTCCACAGGTCCGGTTGCCCCCAGAAGCATCATGGGCACTCGATCGCACCATGCGTTGAAGATCGCCATCGACGCATGCATCAGTCCGACATTGGAATGGAGAACCGCACCCATCGTTCTGCCGGTAGCTTTCGCGAAGCCGTGTGCGATGGCGACAGCACTCTCCTCATGCAGAACCAGCAGCATCTGGGGGGACTGGTTGCCGAGGTGGTTTACGAGACTGTCGTGCAGGCCCCTGAAGCTCGCGCCAGGGTTGAGCGCCAGGAATGGTATTTCGAGATCGCGCAATGCCTGCGCGATCACGTCGCTGCCAAATAGCGGCTTCTCGGCATCTGCTTCGATTTGATTGGGCGTATCATGCGTGATGGATCGCACCTGGACCTCTCCTGTTCATAATCGTCTTGATCAGGATGGAGCTGGATCGGTATGTCGATCAAGATTGATAGATGAATCAACGTGACGATTGAGGGCACGATGACGAACAGTTTGCTTACTGCGGCCGAAGCGATCGAGCGCCTCAAGGTAAAGCCGCAGACCCTCTATTCGTACGTAAGCCGAGGTCTGATTCGAAGTGTTCGGCATCCCGACGGCCGATCGAGGCTCTATTTCGGCGAGGACGTCGCACGCCTCCATGAGCGCGCCGCCGCGCGATCCGGGCATGGCCCTGTGGCAGCAGACGCCATGCACCATGGCGAGCCGATCATTCCGACCCGGCTGGTGGAAATAACCGCAGCCGGACCGCGGTATCGAGGGCACCTTGCAACTAAGCTCGCGGCGGAGAAAGTGACCTTCGAAGCTGTGAGCGAACTGCTCTGGACGGGACTACTGCACGAAGGAGCGTTTGCATGGGACACGTGCTCTCTACCGCAGAACGCCAAAGCGCTTCCATCTCCCGACGCCCCGGAGCAAATGCTTGAGACATTCGCCAGGTTGACGATCGAGCTTGGCATGGCTCGCGGGACGGCATCTGCCCGCTTGCGCAAGGGCGATACACTCCACGCCGCCCGCGAGCTCATACAAGCGACAGCCTGCTCACTTTCCTTACTGAACCGCAGCGCCCCGCGAACTGAATTGCTGCCTGAAGAAAAAATCTCCGATTGCATCGCTCGGGCCTTCGTTCCTGCGAATTGCGATCTGGTCAGCGGGATAATCGAGGCTTTGCTCGTGCTGTTTGCAGATCACGAACTGTCCCCGGGCACATTCGCAGCGCGGATCGCTGCATCAAGCGGCGCCCCTCTCCATTCCTGCGTCACGGCAGCGCTCTGCACGATGACCGGGAGCGAAATCGGACGCCATTATGCCCAGATGGAACAGGTGTTTGTGCGATCCGGCGATGCCAGCCGGATCATCGAACGTGCGCGCGCCGCCATCCGGTCAGGCAGTTCCCCGCTGGGATTTGGACACCCCCTCTACCCGGCAGGCGACCCCAGAGCCGAACATCTTTTCCAGTTGATGCGCCAATGTGGCCCGGCAACGCAAGATGGGGAGAATATCCTGCTCTACGCTGAAACGATCGCTCGCGAATTTGAGATCCACCCTCGCCATGAGTTGGCGATCCTCGCCCTGACGACCGGGCTTGGCTTTCCGCACGGTTCCAGCGCCGGGCTGTTCGTCCTGGCGCGACTGCCCGGCCTTGTTGCGCACATTCTCGAGCAGCGTCTCGATGGAAGGATATTGCGGCCCAGAGCTAAGTTCGTCGGGCTAAGTTCCTTGGGCTAAGCTCGCTTTGGCACGCCGAGCCTTGAGACCGGCCACAAGCGCAGCCAAAAACGCAAGGAGCGCGGCCATTGAAAGGCCCGCGTCCGACCCGGCGCCGAAGAAATGGAAGCTGCACGCCATGAGAGCTGCACCGATGGTCTGACCCGTCAAGCGCGCGCTTGCCTGCATGCCGGCAGCAGCTCCACTGCGCTCCAATGGCCCCGAGGCCAGCATCGTTCGATTGTTGGGGGTCTGAAACAAGCCAAATCCAAGGCCGCTTATGAGCGAACAGCCGAGCAGGCTGACCAGATGATTTCCTGTCGGCACAAACGTGAAACAGACCAATCCCAAGGTAAACAGGAGAAGACCGCAAGTCGCGAGCGCATCCAGTGGAGAATGCATGGAAATCCTGCCAGAGGCCAGCGCGCCTGCAGCGACGGCGAATGCCCAGGGTGTAATGATCAGCCCGGTCATAAAGGTGTCGATGCCGAACCTGAAATTCAAAAGAAAGGGCAAAGCGATGAGAGCCATCGTCTGAGCAGCAAACGTAAGCAGCGAGGCAAGGTAGGCAAGACGTAAGGCGGGATAAGCCAGCAGGTCGACGGGAAGCATCGGCTTGCCGGAATTCCTTTGCTTGCGCACCAGAACTACAAGCGCAGCCACGCCGAAAGTAGCCTCGAATACGGTTGCATAACTCAAGCGCCACTGCGCGAGATTGATGAACGACAGCGCAAGCATCCCCAGTCCTGCGGCGCAAAGAACAGCCTGGACCTTGGCAAAGCCTTTGGCGCCACCCGTCTCGTCAGGCAGCGCCCGCCAACCCGCTAAAAGCGATAACGCGCCGATAGGCAGGTTTATCGCAAAGAGGATCGGCCACTCTGCAACCCGCAGCAGCACGGCAGCGACAGTGGGGCCGGCTGCCGAGGCAATGGCGACGACAAGAGCATTGTAGCCTATGCCGCGTGCGACCCTGGATTGCGGATAGATATATCGAATAAGGGCGCCATTGACGGACATGACCCCGCCCGCACCAAGCCCCTGAAGCGCCCTGCATATCGCCAACCCCTCCAGGTTGCTCGACAGTGAACAGCCGATCGATGCGATCACGAAACAAATCAGCCCCGCCTGATAGACCTTGCGGTAGCCAATCCACTCGCCCAGAGCCGCGAGCGGAAGCAAAGTCATCATGACCGCGATCTGATAGGCATTCACGATCCAGATGGAAGCAGCAGGCGAAACATCGAGCGCCGCGCCAATCGCAGGCAGCGCGACATTTGTAATCGAGCCGTCGATAGTTGTCATGCCGATGGCCAACCACATTGCCGCCGCCGCCATCCAACGCTTTCGCGGCGCAAGCCCCCGGTATGGCTCACCCAAACTCATCGCGCATGCCTTTCGTCCATGTCGGTGCTGAAAAGCCGCTCAATATCGCAGCGTCAGGCTCATCATGCCATAAGTCCCACCGCCATAGCCCGCCCGCTTCAGGACGTTGCCGGCAAAGAGATGCTCGCTTTCGGCAGACAAGGTAACGTGGTCGTTTACTGCCCAGGAAGCCACGACCCTGGCTTGCGAGCCTACCGTCCGACCGGAAACGTTCTGTGTTCCAGCATAAGGTCGCATCAGACCGCCATAGACTGCGTCATTGCGGGCCAGACGGTGAAGAAAAGCGTAATCAGCGGTGATAGTCACCCCTCTTGTGGGAATAACGGCAATGGTCGGTGCCAATATAGCGACGTTGCTCTGACTGATGAGCAAACCTTCACCCAGATAATTCGAGCTCGCGTAAAGCTGATTGAAGCTCTTGATAGGGCCATCCGGGTCGAAGCTGTTGCCTCCTGAGCCCATATCAAGACGAAATCCGGCACGAACTCGAACGCCCTTTTCCTTCACGAGGACGCTTTGAACCAACGACGCGGCCCAGGCATCGATGTTTCGGCCCTTGTGCTCACCCGTCTGACGAATGGCGGTCCAGTCCACCGACACGGGACCACGGCTGCCCCACAAACGTATGCCAAAACTCTTGCGCTTGTCGGCCCCTTGCGATGGGCCAGCCAAGCCCCTGACATTCGATGTCACAAATAGAAAGGGATCGAGGTAGATATTTCCCGCTCCCTTTCCGCGGGCGACAACGATACTGGCGTTCACACCCTTAAGACGTTCATCGCCATTTACCTGTTCATCGAAGGCACCATTGCCAAGCCGCGTCACTTTATACGAGAAGGCGCCGACGCGAAAATTGCGACCGTGCACGTATGTTCTGAGACCATTCCATGTCCGATGCAGATTGGGGCCGTCGCTGATTGCGATCAACTGTCGCGGTCCATCGGAGAACTCCATCCGTCCAACCATCGCACCGATCAGATAATCACCGACATGCGTTGCCGCCTCTGCAAATAATTGCTGGACCGCCACATCATTCCGGTAATTTCCAGGAGTGACCGTGCCTCTATAGTTCGGCGTAAAGCCGTTCCCATGGCCACCGACCTGAGCGCTCCCAAGTTCACCATACACACGAAGATGCTCTCCCAGATGCATGTCGGCACCAGTGACTACGCGAGACTCCAACTGACTGAAATCGTTTCCTTCCATCAACGCGGCGTCGTCGTAAGCGTCGATGCGAACGCGCGCTTCCGCGCTGAGCGTCAAGGTCACATCGTCGCCGATCAGGGGCATGGCCTTTAAGGCAGGGGCCTCACCATCACGCCTTAGTCGAGACCAGTCTTCAGCCCATCGTTCGACAAAGAACGGTCCGGCAGCAGGCCCCCAGCCTGCCGCCTGCATCGGGTACGGCTCGTTCTCAGGAGTAACACGAGAGCCTGATGAAGTCTGGCTCACGACCCCCTTTTCCTCGCGAGGCTTGTCGCGAACTGCTGGCGCAGCACTTTCCTGCGCGCTCGCCTCACAAGCGCACGCAACAATCAAAAACCCGGTGACTGCACCAGAAAAGGCACCCATTCTTGAATCCTCTCGCAGGGTGACCGTCGTTGCGGTCGCTATTTTTATGGGGCCCCGGCACGCCAGGAACGCTGTTACCTGAGCCGTGCAGGCGGCCACTGAGATGCCCCGCCGCCCCCGGAAACACATCAGAAATCATTCTATATCAAAGTTATATAGTTCGATATAGATGTTTTTTGCAATCATCTGAAAATCTTCGCACCTGAAGGGGGTAGCAGCCCACCGTATTGGTTTTCCTTACTTTTCTGGCCTGACATGCGAACCGAAGCGAGGTCGAGGTCGATCCGCAAAGGCGTTTGCCCGTCCCTCCCCCTTGCCAAGAAAGATCGCGGATGGCTCTTGCATTACTTCTATCTAGAGGTATTCTCGCTCGAGTCTCTGATCAGCAAGCCGACGTAAAGATCGGTTGCGACGGAGGCGAGAAAGTTCCGCTGCGACCATGCCACAGCGGCAAATCTGGAGACTGGAATGCCTGGGATAGGAGCCCCCGCCAACGAGCGGACGTCTGCGCTAGCGCAATTGGATGACGCACCGCTGGGCGCAATGCAGATCAGAACTTTTGTATTGTGCGCCCTGGTGGCACTGCTTGACGGGATCGACAATCAATCGATCGGGGTTGTGGCGCCGCTGATGGCCAAAGACCTCGGGCTGACGAAAACCTCCCTTGGACTGATTTTTTCGATCGCGCAGATCGGTGCGACCCTCGGAGCACTGGGTTTTGGACCATTTGCAGATCGATTTGGTCGCAAGACCGCGACGCTCGTTGCGCTTTCCGGCATTACAATATTCACTTATCTGACGGCCCTGACGCCAACCTTTGCCGGGCTTCTGCTGGTGCGGTTTGCAGCAGGCATCGCATTAGCCGGCGCCATACCCTGCGTCCTTGCCTTGGGGTCTGAATACGCGCCCCTGAGGCTGCGAGGCACGGTCGCCAGTGCAATCTTCGCAGGCTATCCCCTGGGAGCATCGATCGGCGGCGTTGTCAGCGCTTACCTTCTGGCCTCCTACGACTGGCGTTGGGTTTTCTACATCGGCGCACTCATGCCGTTTCTCACGCTTATTGTCCTGTGTTTCTATCTGCCGGAATCGCTTCGCTTCCTGCTGTCAAAGGGCGGGCGCGAAGACAGCATCAAACGCATAGCTGCATCCTTGGGGATCACCATCGAGGCTTCGGAACAGACGGCAACGCCCATTGCCGCCCGCAAGACCAAAGTACCGATCTCGCGCCTTTTCACGAATGGATTGCTCGCATCGACCATGCTTTTGTGGGTGCTGTATTTCTTTTGTTATGCAATGACGAAGATCATGGTCGTGTGGCTGCCAAGCCTGCTTACCGATATCGGCTTTGGCGTTTCGGATGCCGCCTTAGCCCAGGCAAGTTTCAACCTCGGCTGTGCATTGGGAATGGCAGTGGCCGGACATCTCGTCGATCGTTTCGGCGCCGCGAGGGCTCTGGCGCCGGCGCTCATGCTAGGCGCTGGTTCCGTTGCCCTTCTGGGCATCGCGGGGCACAGCTTCACGCTCGTCCTTGGCGCGGCCGCCGGCGTGGGACTGCTCATCGGTATCGGGGGTTCGGGAGCGCATTCGATCGCCGCTACCCTGTACCCAACCGAAATCCGCACCACCGGGCTCGGTTGGGGAATGGCCTCCTCGCGGCTGGGCCAGGTTATGTCGCCGATGCTTGTGGCATCGCTTCTTTCCGTCGGCGTTGCAGGCAGCGATGTCTATTTTGTCCTCGCCGTGTTCCCAGTGATAGCGGCCTTCGCTGCAATCGGGTTGGGCGCCTCGATAAACCGCCGCACCCGGGCCGCCGAGCGCCACACGGCGACCGAGCAAACAATGCAAGTGACTGCCGCAGGATGATCGAAGCCTCGCCTGCCGCACCGAAGGCCCGGTCTCTTTCGTTTGTCTTTATGGTTTTCACGGGCTTTCTCGCCATTGGAATTCCTCTTCCGGCGATCGTGTCTTTTGTGCGGCAGGAGTTAGGGCTCGGGTCGACCTTGGCGGGTTTGGCTTTCGGTTCGCAGTCGCTCGCCACGATCCTGTCCCGCCACGCAGCAGGATCCATGGTAGACAGGCACGGTGCGCGCCCCATTGCCTTAGCCGCCATGCCGGTTCTGCTGCTTTCGACAGGCCTGTATCTGGGCAGTACCCTCACTGGCTCCGCTTATACCCTTGTCTCACTTGGCCTTCTACTTTGCGGCCGTGTATTCGCAGGCATTGGAGAGAGCTTTCTGCTCATAAGCGCGATGGTTTGGGCGATAAATCTATCGGGGATATCGAATTCAGGACAAGTGATGGCACGACAAGGCCTCGCAATGTTTCTGGCGATCGGTGTCGGTGGATTTGTAGGTGTCGAACTTATGACGACTTCCGGCTTTGCTTCGGTCGCGTTCGTCGGGGGGGGCCGGTCTGCTTGGCGACGTTGATTGCGCTCACGCTTCCTAAAACCACCAGTGCACCAAATCCCTCATCGAAGGGCGCTACGGTTTTCGCGGTCCTTGCTCGCATCTGGCGTCCTGGCCTTGTTCTGGCGTTTGCTACCCTTCCGACCGCTGCCATGTCCGGCTTCATCACTCTAGCATTCGAAGCTCGTGCTTGGCATGGAGCAGGCGCCGCATTGTTAGCCTTTAGCGCCGCGTTCATTACCGTCCGCTTGGTCGGGGCACGTCTCATCCTTCGATACGGTCTGATGACAGTGTCACGGATATCGTGCATGATCCTGTTGGCAGGTCAACTCTCCCTTTTCCTCGCCACCAGCCAGTGGCTTTCCGTTTTAGGCGCTATTGCTAGCGGTATAGGCTACTCACTCGTTTTTCCTGCAATGGGTATCATCTCAATGAACGCCCTCCCAGTGCAATTTAAGGGCAGGGTAATAGGCCTCTATTCGGCCTTCTTCGACGGTTCGCTGGCAATCACCGGCCCAATTGTCGGCATGTTAGTTGCCAAATTCGATGCCGACATGATATACTTATTCGGCGCCTTCGGAGCAGCATCGAGTTTGGGCTTGCTCCTCAGCATACATTATCACGATTCCAATCGAAATCCTTAAGTCGATTTACAATCTTTTATAATATTTTTATGTTGGATTAATTTTCCAAATATAGCATCTTACACTGCAAGCTCGATGTGTCAGCAATTACAAAACCTCGCTCAAAACTATTCCCGATTCAACGAAATGCACTCGCATCGATCACGTAGTTCATGCGCAACTCAACTGGCTTCGCGGCCGAAATTGAATTCATCTCACTGTTCAACTCCAAACAGCCGTTCTTGGTGAAAGCTTGAGATAAGGCTGCGATAGCGGCACCGTAGCTGGAATATTTAGATGATGCGCTTGCCCGCCGGATCGCTCTGGCAGGCAACCGCATCACATTTCCTCAGGCCAATACAGGCGCATCGGATTGGTCACCAGCAGTTTGCGCTGCAGTTCCGGCGTCGGCGCGATGCGCGGGATCATGTCGACCAGATGCCCGTCGTCAGGGATCGCGTCCTGCATGTTGGGGTGCGGCCAGTCAGTGCCCCACAGCACGCGGTCCTGATAATCCGCGACCAGCGGCGCCACGGCCTCCGCAAAGGCATCCCACGGATCGCCAGTCGGATCGAGACGGTCGGGGCACGTCGCCTTGAACCATATGTCATCACGGCTGTTCAGGAACGCGCGGAACGCCTTCATGTCGGGGCCGTCCGGCCCCTGCGTCACGTCGGGGCGGCCCATGTGATCGATCACCAGCGGCACCGGGATCGCGTCCATGAAGGGGCGCAGTTCCTCAAGAATGTCCGCCTCGAAATAGATCACGACATGCCAGCCTTTCGGCAGGCGGTTGGCCACTTCGAGGAACTTGTCCTTGGGCGCATCGTCGACAAGACGCTTGAGGAAGTTGAAGCGGATGCCGCGAATGCCGCCTTCGTGCAGGGCCGCAAGCTCGCTTTCCGAGATCGCCGGATCGACAACGGCAACGCCGCGTGCCTTGCCCTCACTTTTGGCGATGGCATCAAGCGTGGCGGCATTGTTCGTGCCGTGGCAGCTTGCCTGCACGATCACGTTGCGGGCAAAGCCCAGATGATCGCGCAGGGCGAACAGCATGTCCGGCCCGGCGTCCTCGGGCAGATACTTCGCCTTGGCGCTGAACGGGAACTGCGCCATCGGCCCGAAGACATGGCAATGCGCGTCGATCGCGCCTGCAGGCGGGGTGTAGAGCGGCTTCGACGGAGCGCCGTGCCAGGAAACGATACGATCAGACATAGACAATCCCATCCATCAGCTTGCGCGCAGTGCGCAGCAGAGCAGCGCTGGTAACCGCGCCGTTTTCATCGGTTTCGAGCACGCAGGTCATCTCACCGGTCGGGTGTTCGACCGATAGGGTCTTGCGCGCAGCCGCCGGAACATGCGCCACTTCGGCAGCGGGTGAACCTTCGAGCAGGCAGGCCGTCGCCACCGATACCGCGCCCAGCACGCCGATCGTCGCATGGGCGCGATGCGGGATGAAGCTGCGCACCGTCACCGCCCCGCCATTCTTGGGCGGCGCGACGAGCATCATCTTGGGCACGGACTTGTCCGTCACGTCGCCCAGATTCATCCGTTCACCCACCGCAAGGCGGATCGCCTCTATCCGCGCCTTGAGTTCTGCATCGGCATCAAGCGTTTCGCGATCCTCGTAACCGGTGACGCCCACGTCCTCGGCCTTGAACACCACGCAGGGCATGCCGTTGTCGATCAGGGTAACCGGCACGCCGTTCACCACATCGACCGCATTGCCGGTAGGCAGCAGCGCGCCGCATGAGGAACCGGCTGTATCGCGAAACTCCAGCGGCACCGGGGCATGGGTTCCGGGCACGCCGTCGATGGCGGCATCGCCTGCGTAAGTCACCGTACCACCCGGCGTCTTCACGGTGGCGACGGCAACCTGCCCGGTGTTCTCCATGTAGATCGCCACCCGCGTTTCATCGCCGGTCGCAGCCACAAGTCCACGCTCGATCGCGAAGGGACCGATCCCTGCAAGGATATTGCCGCAGTTCTGCGCGTCAGTGACGACAGCCTTGTCGACGAAGACCTGCAGGAACAGGTAATCGACGTCGATCCCTTCGCGCGCAGATTTCGCCACGACGGCGACTTTGCTGGTCAGCGGATCGGCGCCGCCCATGCCGTCGATCTGGCGCGGATCGGGGGACCCCATGACGCCCAGCAGAAAGGCATCGCGCGCCGCCGGGTCGGCGGGCAGATCGTCCTTCAGGAAGTACCCACCCTTGGACGTCCCGCCGCGCATCCACATGCAGGGAGCGCTGACGGAAGGGTCAGACATACTTCAGACCTTCCTTCTCCAGACGCTCACGCATCTTATACATATCGAGGCCAAGCACGCCGTTCGCCAGCTTCTCGCGCTTTTCGCCTTCGTTGGCTTCGCGGGCCTGCGCGGCGGCAAGCACTTCTGCGGCCTTTTCGCGCGGGACCACGCAGACGCCGTCGTCGTCAGCCACGATCACGTCGCCCGGCTGCACCGCGGCATTCGCGCAGACCACCGGCACGTTGACCGAACCCAGCGTGTTCTTGACGGTGCCTTGCGCATAGACCGCCTTGGACCAGACGGGGAAGTTCATCTCGGTCAGGTCGCGCACATCGCGCACGCCTGCGTCGATGATAAGGCCACGGCAGCCGCGCGCCTGCGCACTGGTGGCCAGAAGGTCGCCGAAGTAGCCGTCTTCGCAAGGGCTGGTCGGAGCGAGCAGCAGGATATCGCCGTCCTTGAGCTGTTCGATGGCGACGTGCACCATCCAGTTGTCGCCCGGCGCCGCGCTGATCGTCACCGCCGACCCTGCGATACGCGCACCGCTGTAGATCGGGCGCATATAGCTGGCGAGAAGGCCCGTGCGGCCCTGCGCTTCGTGGACGGTGGCCACGCCGCACTTGGCAAGACCGTCGATCACCGCCGGATCGGCACGCTCTATGTTCTGGACGACGATACCACTCATGACATGCACTCCTAGTTTTGTCCCGAGATGGCGAAGGCGGTGCCACAACGGAAAGAGAACTTTGGAAAGTGCGATAGGATTTGGCTAAGAGTGGGTGCATGGACATCTGGACTCTGAACCTGCGGCACCTTCATGCGGTGGAGCGAATTGCCCGTTTGGGAACGGTCAATGCCGCTGCCAGCGCCGTGAACCTTAGCCAGCCTGCGATAACACAGGCATTGGGCCGTCTGGAGGACACGCTTGGCCTGCCGCTGTTCGAGCGCCGCCATGACGGTATGATCCCGACGCGCGCTGGCGAAATCCTCAGCCCTCGCATCGCCGCCGCGCTGGCCCATGTGCGCAGTCCGCACGTCACCATGTCCCGGATGCGCGCGATGCTTTCGGTGGCGGAGACGGGCAGTTACACCGGGGCCAGTCAGGCGACGGGTCTGTCAGTGCCGTCCATCCACCGGGCGGTCAGCGACTTGTCGCTGGCGCTGCGCCGTGCGCTGGTGAGCCGCCGGGGCAAGTTCGCGATCACCACGGACGCGGGCAACCAACTGGCGCGCGAATTTCGGCTGGCGCAAGTGGAGCTGGAAGCGGGCCTGTCCGAAGTCATGGCCCTGCGCGGACACGAAACCCGGCGCATCGCCATCGGCGCCATGCCGCTTTCGCGCGCCCGCATCCTGCCCGCCGCCGTCGCGCGGTTTCTTGCGCGCAGGCCGCAGGTTCGGCTCACCATCGTCGAAGGATCGCGCGCGGAACTGGTCGAGCCGCTGCGGAGCGGCGTGATCGACGTCATGGTGGGGGCCTTGCGCGAACCCCTTACCGAACCGGACCTTGCCCAGCACCGCCTGTTCGATGACGTTCCGGCCTTCTATGCGCGCCATGGCCATCCTTTGGCCGGGGCTTCACTGAGTGGCGCGGACATGGCGCGGTTTCCCTTTACGCTCGCACCGCGCGGCACTCCGCTGCGGGACGGTTTCGAGGGCTATTTCACGAACCTTGGCTTGCCTTTGCCGCCGGTTCCGGTCGAGTCCGGGTCCGTCATGATGATCCGTCAGGTCCTGATGGGAACGGACTTCATAACGCTGCTGTCGCCCGATCAGGTATCCGTGGAAGTGGAGGCCGAATGGCTGCGTCCGCTGGCCCGCCTGCCCGAACGCTTCGCCCGTACAATCGGCATGACGACCCGCGCCTCGCTGCTTCCCACCGAGGTCCAGTCGGAATTCTTCGCCGATCTAGAAGCCGCCTCCCGCGAATGCGGCATCACACAAAGTTAGCGCAGTCTTATAGCCCTTCGCCAGTTCCGATTTGCCGCGCAAAGGCCGCGCCGCCACCTAGAGCGGCATGAGAGGAACAATAGCCCTGATCGGCTTCGGCGAGGCCGGGTCGACTTTCGCCAGCGCCGCCGGATGGGAATCGCAAGCCGCAGCGTTTGACGTTGCCGCTGCCCGTCGTCCCGCGATCGACGAACTGGGCGTGACGTCCTGCGACAGGGCGGCGCAGGCGCTCTCCGGCGCATCGCTGGTCCTTTCGCTGGTGACCGCCGATCAGGCGCTGCATGTCGCGCAGGAATGCGCCGGGCTTATCGCACCGGACGCCCTGTTCTGCGACATGAACTCCGTCGCGCCCGGCACCAAGCGAGAGGCCGCCCGCGCCTTTGCGGACGCTGGCAGGCGCTATGTTGACGTTGCCGTGATGGCCCCGGTCAACCCGGCCCGCATGGCCGTGCCGCTCAACATATCCGGCCCTGATGCGGCGGAGGCGAAAAGCGCCTTGCATGATGCGGGCTTCACCAGAATCGCCGTTGTTGGCGATGCGATCGGCCGCGCCTCCGCGATCAAGCTGGTGCGCTCGGTCATGGTCAAGGGCGTGGAGGCGCTGACCGCCGAGATGATGCTGGCCGCCCATGCCGAAGGTGTCGCCGATGCCGTCCTCGCCTCTCTGGACGCTAGTGAGAAGTCGATTTCCTGGGCGGAACGTGCCGACTACAACCTCGACCGTATGCTGGTCCATGGCCGCCGCCGCGCCGCTGAAATGGCCGAGGCTGCGCAGATGTTGCGCGATCTGGGCATCGACCCGCTGATGACTGAAAACAGCGTCGCCCGCCAGCAGGCACTTGGCGATCTGGACATCGAACCACTGCCGGAGGGCTTCGCAGCGAAGCTCGCCGCCATTACCGCTACACCTAAGGGAGAGAACTGAGCCATGTCGCTCGTCATCGACTGTCACGGTCACTACACCGTCCTGCCCAAAGCCCACGACGCCTGGCGCGAGGCCCAGATTGCCGCGTTCAAGGCAGGCGAACCGATCCCCGCTTACCCCGAGATTTCCGACGAGGAAATCCGCGAGACGATCGAGCAGAACCAGCTGAAGCTCATCAAGGAACGCGGCGCCGACCTGACGATCTTCTCCCCCCGCGCTTCGGCCATGGCGCACCACGTCGGCGATCAGGCGATTTCCGAAGAGTGGGCCTTCCACTGCAACAACCTGATCGCCCGTGTGGTCGCGATGTTCCCCGAGACGTTCGTGGGCGTGTGCATGCTGCCCCAGTCGCCCAAGGCGGACCTGACGGCCTCCATCAAGGAACTGCGCCGCTGCGTTGAGGAACTGGGCTTCATCGGCTGCAACCTCAATCCCGATCCGGGCGGCGGCCATTTTGAGCACCCGCCGCTGACCGACGAATACTGGTTCCCGATCTACGAAGTCATGTCCGAACTGGACGTGCCCGCGATGATCCACGTTTCGGGTTCGTGCAACCCGGCGATGCACGCCACCGGCGGCTTCTACATCGCGGCGGACACCGTGGCCTTCATGCAGTTGATGCAGGGCGACCTCTTCGCGAAGTTCCCCAAGCTGCGTTTCATCATTCCGCATGGCGGCGGCGCAGTGCCTTATCACTGGGGCCGTTATCGCGGGCTGGCAGACATGCTGAAGAAGCCCAGCCTTGACGAATATATCATGAACAACGTGTTCTTCGACACCTGCGTCTATCACCAGCCCGGCATCGACCTGCTGGCCGATGTGATCGCCAACAAGAACATCCTGTTCGGCTCCGAGATGGTCGGCGCCGTGCGCGGCATCGATCCGCAGACGGGCCATTATTTCGACGACACCAAGCGCTATGTCGACGCGCTCGACATCAGCGACGAGGAGCGCCACGCGATCTTCGAAGGGAACACGCGCAAGGTCTTCCCGCGCCTCGACGCCCAATTGAAAGAGCGCGGCCTGTGACCGACAAGCCTGTGAGCGACATTCACGAATACCTCGGCGCGTTCGACGATATTCCCGGCACGCGCGTCTACACCGCCGCGCGGGCGCGTCAGGGCTATCATCTGAACCAGTTCGCGATGAGCCTGATGAAAGCGGAGAACCGCACGCGCTGGCTGGCGGACGAACGCGCCTATCTGAACGAATGGCCGATGACTCAGGATCAGCGGGAAGCCGTGCTCGCGCGCGACTATAACCGCCTGCTCGATCTGGGCGGCAACATCTACTTCCTGTCCAAAGTCTTCTCCACCGATGGCCTCAGCTTCCTGCAGGCCGTCTCGACGATGACCGGCATGAGCGTGGAAGAATACAAGGCGATGATGGACGCCGGGGGCCGCTCGCCTGAAGGTGTGCGCTCGATCAAGGGGAACTATTGAAATGGCCCGCATAACCGCAGGCATCGCCACCAGCCACGTGCCGCTTCTGGGCGTCGCTGCCGATACCGGCAAGGATCGCGACGCCTATTTCGGCCCGATCTTCGCAGGCTACGACTGGACGCGCGAGTGGATCGCGCGAGCAGAAAACAAGCCCGACGTCGTGATCCTGGTCTACAACGACCACGCATCCGCCTTCGACATGAAGATCATCCCGACATTCGCGATCGGCTGTGGCGAACGCTACAAGCCTGCCGACGAAGGCTGGGGTCCGCGCAAGGTGCCCGATGTGGAGGGCCACCCTGATCTCGCCTGGCACATCGCCCAGAGCCTGATCCTCGACGAATTCGACATGACCATCATCAATGAGATGGACGTCGACCATGGCCTGACCGTGCCGCTGACGATGATGTACGGCGCGCCTGAGAACTGGCCCGCCAAAGTCATTCCGCTGGCCGTCAACGTGGTCACGTATCCGCCGCCATCGGGCAACCGCTGCTGGGCGCTGGGCGAAGCGATCGCGCGCGCCGTCGCATCTTTCGGGGAGGACCTCAACGTCCAAATCTGGGGCACCGGCGGCATGAGCCACCAGCTTCAGGGGCCGCGCGCCGGGCTGATCAATGCCGAGTGGGACAACATGTTCCTCGACGGCATGGTCGGCACCACGCAAAAGCTACGCACGATCCCGCATATCGAATACCTGCGCGAAACCGGCTCGGAAGGTATCGAAATGGTGATGTGGCTGATCATGCGCGGCGCGCTGGGCCGCGAGACGAAGGCGCTGCATCGCCATTACCATGTGCCGTGCTCCAACACCGCGATCGGGCATATCGTGCTTGAACCGGTGGACGGCACGGTGCCGCCCAGCCCCACGCTGGAAGGCAACAATGCCGCAGCGCAGGCTGCGATCTGAATTTCATCCATTTCCAAGGAGAATACCATGCGCATAGCCCTCGTGGGCGCCGGTGCTTTCGGTGAAAAGCACCTCGACGGCCTCAAGAACATCGACGGCGTGGAAATCGCCTCGGTCATCAGCCGGTCGGCCGAGCAGGCCGCCGAAGTCGCCGCGAAGTACGGCGCCCCGCACTCCGGCACCGACCTTGCCGAAGCACTGGCCCTGCCCGACGTCGATGCGGTGATCCTGTGCACCCCCACGCAGATGCACGCCGAGCAGGCGATCGCCTGCATGGATGCCGGCAAGCACGTGCAGGTGGAAATCCCGTTGTCGGACAGCTGGGCGGATGCCGAGACGGTCGTCGCCAAGCAGAAGGAAACCGGCCTCGTCTGCATGGTCGGCCACACCCGCCGTTTCAATCCTTCGCACCAGTACGTGCACAACAAGATCGCCGCAGGCGAGCTGACGCTGCAACAGCTGGACGTGCAGACGTACTTCTTCCGCCGCAAGAACATCAACGCAAAGGGCCAGCCGCGTTCCTGGACCGACCACCTCCTGTGGCACCATGCCGCGCACACGATAGACTTGTTCGCCTACCAGTCGGGCCGGATCGTCGCCGCCAACGTGTTGCAGGGGCCCAAGCACCCGGAACTCGGCATCGCCATGGACATGTCGATCCAGCTCAAGGCGGAAACGGGCGCGATCTGCACCCTATCGCTTTCGTTCAACAACGACGGCCCGCTGGGCACCTTCTTCCGCTACATCGGCGATAACGCCACCTACATCGCGCGATACGACGACCTTGTGAACGGCAAGGAAGAACCGATCGACCTGACCGGCGTAGCCGTATCCAACAACGGCATCGAACTGCAGGACCGCGAATTCATCGCCGCGATCCGTGAAGGACGCGAACCCAACTCGTCGGTGGGCAAGGTGCTCGACTGCTACCGCGTGATTGGCGAACTAGCCGCCAGCCTCGAAGCGCAGGACGGCTGGTCCTGATGACGACGCGCATCCTCGCGGACCGGCGGGTCCATTGCGTTGGCCTTGGCTGCATGAACGTCGCTTGGGCCTACGGCAACCCGCCTTCGCGCGAGGATGCGCTGGCCCTGTTCCGCCACGCGCTGGACAGCGGCTGCGATCATTTCGACACCGCCAACATCTACGGCAGCGGCGCGAGCGAGGATATCCTCGGCGAAGCCATCATGGACCGGCGCGACGAGTTTCTGCTCGCGACCAAGACCGGCATACTCGTCGATGGCCCGCACCGGGGGATCGACTGCAGCCCGGCGGCGATCACGGCCTCGCTCGATGCCAGCTTGAAGCGCCTTCGCACCGATCACGTCGATCTGTTTTACATGCACCGCTTCGACCCCAAAGTGCCGATCGCGGATTCGGTCGGCGCGATGGTTCGCGCGATCGAGGCGGGCAAGATCGGTTCTTACGGCGTGTCGGAATGGTCAAGCACACACATCCGCGAGGCCCACGCCGTCCATCCGATGGCGGCGGTGCAGACGGAATACTCGCCGTGGACCCGCAACATCGAACTCGGCGTGCTGGGCGCCACCGACGAACTTGGCATTGCCATGGTCGCCTTCTCGCCCATAGCGCGCGGAGCGTTGGGGGGTGAACTGCGGGATATCGGAACGCTCACGGAGAAAGATCTGCGCCGGTCGCATCCCCGCTTCCTGCCCGAGAACTGGCCGGCGAACCGAGCGCTGATCGATCAATTCGATGCGCTGGCCGCGGCAAACGGTGTGACCCCTGCCCAACTTTCTCTCGCATGGGTGCTCTCACGCGGCGCCCATTTGCATGTCATTCCGGGCACGCGTTCGATCGGGCATTTCGATCGAAACCATGCGGCGACGGACATAGTCATCCGGGCCGAGGTGCTCGATCGCGTTGGCAAGCTGATCAACCAGGAAACGGTAAGCGGCCATCGCTACCCCGAAGTGATGCGCGGGACCATCGATACCGAAGACTATCCTGCCAAGTGAGCTCAAGCTTTCGGTGCAGTCGCCGTCGGCGAGCCGATGATTGCGGCGGCAGCGATCAGCGAGCCGAGGGCCATGGCAAGCGCCACTCCGCTGAGCCCCAATCCGGCCTGGAACATGAACCCTGCAATGACTGGTCCCAGCGCCGCGCCACCGCGACCGACGCCGCTCACGAAGCCGGTGCCCCCGCCTCGCGCCTCGGTGGGGAAGGAGGCGGCAATCACGGCGTAGAAACCGACCATCCCGGCATTGGTGAAGAAACCTGCCGACGCCCCCCGTGAATGTAAGGCACGACAGGTCTGCCTGTCCCTGACTGAACCATGCGACCATCGCCGTCGACAAGCTCAAAGTCCCGATCATGATCGGGCACAGCGGTAGTTTCAGCGTCAGCGCACTAAGCAGCAAGGCTCCGGCCAAAACGCCGATGTTCGCATAGACCAGCACGCCACCTGCGGCAGAGAGCGCGTACCCCATGTCGACCACGATTTTGGGCACCCATTTCAGGATGAAGTAGAACGTCATGAGATGGCAGAAATAGGCTGCCGCCAGCAGCAGAGTGGTCCGCCGCAGATCGCCGGCGAACAGCCGCCGCATCAATGTAGCGGGCCCCTCAAGGTTTGTTCGCCAGACGATGGAGTGGATGGCTCCCGCTCACCGGCTGAGGCAGACTGCCTCGGCTGAAGAGCGAGGAGACGGACGATGAGTGAGATTGTCACGATTGGGCTGGATATCGCGAAGTCGGTGTTCCAGGTCCATGGTGTAGACGCTGCGGGTCAGGTGGTTGTGACCCGGCAATTGAAGCGCGGACAGATGTTGAAGTTTTTCGCGGCATTGCCTCCGGTTCTGATCGGGATCGAAGCCTGCGGAACGGCGCATCACTGGGGTCGGCAGCTCCAGAACCTGGGCCACGACGTAAAACTCATCCCGCCGATCTACGTGAAACCTTACGTGAAGTTATGCTCACCTCGCCATAATTTCACTAATCACGAGGTCCCCATAATGCGGAGGAACGCGGCCTGATTGGCGGATTTTCGCCTTTCTGGGCCATGCTCCTCCTCATTATTTCAGAGCTTGTCGAGCCAGGCGAGCACGCTTGCATCGCGTTTCCAGGATGGTTTGCCGCCAGGTGTGGTCGGAGCGGCGACCTGTTCCAGGGCTTTCCGCTTCGTTTCCAGATTGGCCCTGGCATAGTGGTTGGTTGTATCGAGGCTCACATGGCCGAGCCAGCTGCGTATGATTGTAACGTCGACGCCCGCCGAGATGAGATGCACGGCGGTGGCGTGGCGGAAGGCATGTGGCGTCACATGCTTGGCACATAGCGTTGGCATGGTTTCGGCCGCAGACCTCACGTAGGCAGCAAGCTTGAACCGAACCCCCGAGGCACTGAGGGGTTCGCCATAGCGGTTGACGAACAGCCGCTGGTCAGGCGCCCGTGGCTGCCGCTCGAGCAGTTTGCGCAACAGCAGGACCGTTTCCGGCCATAGCGGGCAGATGCGTTCCTTCCGCCCCTTGCCGGTCAGACGCACGCAGCTCGGGCTTTCGAACCGGATCGCCTCGGGGCATAGATCTAGCGCTTCCTGTATCCGTGCGCCGCTGTTGTAGAGGAACGAGAACAGCGCATGGTCGCGCGCACCCTCAACGGTCGAACGGTCTGGCTGAGCGAGGATCGCCGTCACTTCCGCCGGATCCAGATAGCTCGGCGCCGACACGGGAGCACGCTTGATCGGGATATGGAGGATTTCGACGCATTGGGCGATCGACGCGGGATCCTTGGTGGCCACGAAGTGGAAGAAGCTGCGGATCGCGGCAAGCCGGCAGTTGCGCGTGCCGATTGTGCCGCCGCGTTCATGTTCGGCGTGGCTGAGGAACGCAATGACGGCGCTGGCGGTCAGATCGTAAGCGCCGACGGAAGCTTTCAATTACCCACAAGTGGTCCGACGCCAGATTCCACTGGTCGCAGCGGTATTGCTGCGACGGAATCGGCTATGATTCATGTTCTCGCACAGGATCGCTTT
>NZ_LYMM01000056.1 GCF_002896965.1 Novosphingobium guangzhouense | reverse complement strand
GGCTCGCGCCCGATGACGGTGATGGTCCCTTCGAACCCGTTCTGGCGCAGCGCAAGCGCACACTGCGCCCCGCCATGACCCGCACCCACGATGACGACGTCTGATTGTTCCATCGGCTTCAGTCCTGCAGGAAGGCGATCATGCCTGCCGCAAGGTCGGCCGGAGCCTCCAGCGGGGCAAGGTGCGCGGCTTGTAGCGACAGATGCGTCGCGCCGGGGATGCTGGCCAGCAGGTGCTCGCCGTGGCCCGCCAGCGGGGTGGATGTGTCTTGCGTGCCGGTGACGACCAGCGTCGGCGCGGCAATGGCGCCGATGCGTGTTTCCAGGGTCATATCGCGAATTGCCGCACCACAGCCTGCATAGCCCTGCGCGTCCATCGACAGTAACTGGCGGCGCACGGCTTCGTAGATCGCCGGTTCGGCGGCGTCCGACAGGAAGCGTCCCATCGCAAGGTCGGCAATGGCGGCCATCCCCTCTCCCCGCACCTTGGCGATGCGATCGTTCCATGAAGCGCTGTCCATCGTGGCGGAGGTACAGATGGGGATCAGCTTCTCCACCCGGTCCGGCGCGATGAGGGCCAGTTCCATCGCGATCATCCCGCCCAGCGATACGCCTGCCACGCTGAACCGTGCCAACCCGGCCGCATCCGCGACCGCCAGCACGTCTGCCGCCAGCATCGGCATCGTGAAGTCTCCGGGCTCTGCCTCCGAGGCGCCATGACCGCGTGCGTCAATCCGCAGCAGCGCGAAGCGTTCGCGCAGGAACGGCAGCACCGCATCCCACAAGTCCATGTCGGTGCCGATCGAATTGAGCAGCACCAGCGCAGGCGCATCCTCGCGTCCGTCGCGCTTCCAGTAAAGGCTTGCGCCGGAAACCTGGGTAAAGGGCATGAAGTCAGTCCTCCGGTGCGATGGTGACGCGCAACCCGTCCAGCGCCGGGGTCATGGCGATCTGGCAGGACAGGCGCGAAAGGTCTGTGCGATAGTCGGAGGAATCGAGCAAGTCGTCCTCATCCTCGCCGGGCTTGCCCGCCTTGTCGGCCCATTCGGCATCAACGAAGACGTGGCACGTCGCGCAGGAACAGCAGCCTCCGCACAGCGCAAGCAGCTCATCCACGCCGTTGTCGCGGATGGCTTCCATGACGCTGGTGCCTTCGCGGGCGTCGATGGCGGTTTCGTCTCCCGCACGGGTGACGACGATCAGTGTGGGCACTTGGCGATTTCCTGTGAGTGTGAAAGCTTCAGCCGACGTCGCCACCGGCCACCGGCAGCACGGAGCCGGTCACGTAGCTGGCCTCTTCCGAGGCGAGGAAAAGGATCGGGGCGATCTGCTCCTCCAGCGTGCCGTAGCGCTTCATGAAGGCGGACGAGGTGACTTGCGCCACTGCCTCGGCCATCCATGTCTGTTCCTGTGCATTGTCCCCTTGCGCATTGCGGGCGACCCGGCGTGGTGGAGCGCTGGTGCCACCGGGGGCAGTGGCGACGACGCGGATGCCGGCCTCGGCATATTCCATGGCAAGCGCCTGCGTCATGCCGTTGATCCCGCCCTTGGCTGCCGAATAGGGCACGCGGCGGATACCGCGCGTGGCGTTGGAGGAGAGGTTCACGATCGTACCTGCGCCCTGCCCCAGCATCACCGGCAGTGCCGCGTGGCAGCAGTAGAGCGTGGGCATCAGCGAGCGGCGGATTTCCGCATCGATCTGCGCAGGCTCGAATTCTGCGTAAGGGCGCATGCGGATCGCGCCGCCCACGTTGTTGACGAGGATATCGATGCGCCCGAACGCCGCGACCGCCGCTGCCATGGCCTCAGCCGCGCCCTCGTAGGTTTCAAGGTCGCACTGGACCGACACCGCTTTGCCACCATCCGCAACGATGGCCTGCTCCACCTCGGTGACGAAGTCGGCCCGGTCGACAAGGACCACGCTGGCCCCTTCCGCCGCCGCGCGCATGGCAACGCCCGCCCCGATACCCTGCGCCGCGCCGGTCACGACCATGACCTTGCCCGCGAAACGTCCCTCGAAAATCACCGTAACCTCCTCAGACGTGGTAGACGTCGATGACCTGATGAATGTAATCGTCCTTGAGAACGATCGTCTTCTTCAGGATCTTCGGCGCCTCGCCGGAGGTGTCCAGCGTCAGGAACGTCGTTCCGAAGAACTGTTGCGTCTGCTGGTAGCGATGGCTGAGCGTGTGCCAGTTGTAACGCAGGTCCACCGCGCCATCGCGCGTTTCCAGCACTTCGACATTGGCGATGAAGTGCGAGGTACGCGCCTCCGGCGTGCTGGCCGAGGACCGCTCGGTGTTGAGGCGATAGACCCGGTCCTCAAGCCCCTTGCGGTTGCCGTAGTAGATCAGCGAGATTTCGGTCTGCGGATCGGTGGTCAGCGCGTCGTCGTCCGTCCACGCGGGCATCCAGTAGACGGCGTCTTCCGAATAGCATTCCAGCCATTCGTCGAACTGCCGGTCATCCAGCAGCCGCGCCTCGCGATAAAGGAAGGCGCAGATCTGCGCGTAGGACAGCGCGGCGGCGGTCTTTTCGAGAACGAGGGTCATTCCGCAGCCTCCAGCATGGGCTCGGCGTCCTTCGCCATGCCGTCCAGCATGATCTGCGCCCAGAATTCATGCTGGCGCACGAACAGGCCCTCATCCTCGCTGCGCTCGCTGGACAGCAGCGGGTTCATGCCCATGGCCTGTGCGTTGGCGTCGGGGCCGTGTATCCAGCGGGTGGCGCCGCGGCTGAGATCGTTCCACAATTCGCCCGCGCCTTCGTAGGCGGACTGACAGCTGCGGAACTCCTCAAGATCGTCAGGCGTGCCCATGCCGGTGACGTTGAAGAAATCCTCGTACTGGCGGATGCGGTGAGCGCGATCCTCGGCGCTTTCGCCCTTGGGGGCAAAACAGTAGATCGTGACTTCGGTGGTATGAACGTCCACCGGGCGCACCACGCGGATCTGGGTGGAGAACTGGTCCATCAGGAACACGTTGGGATAAAGCGCCAGGTTGCGCGTCTGTTCAAGGATGAACTTCGCGCGATCCTCGCCAAGTCGCGCGTCGAGCGATGGCTTGTGGTTCCAGATCGGGCGCACTTCGGGGTTCAGCACCTGCGTCCAGAGCAGGATATGACCATGCTCGAAGCCGTAGACGCCGCTGGCCGGGGCCTTGGACCAGCCGTTGGCGTCGACCGCCTTGGTCCCCCCTTCAGCGCGGCGGCCCATGGTGGACTGGTAGTTTTCGTGAACGGAACTGACGTGGTAGCCGTCGCAGCCGTTCTCCATCTGCATCTTCCAGTTGCCGTCGAAGGTATAGGTCGAATTGCCGGTGAGCAGTTCGATGCCTTCGGGCGCCTGATCGACGATCTGGTCGATGATCACCCGCGTCTCACCCAGATGCTCTTCCAGCGGAAGCACGTCATGGTTGAGCGAGGCGAAGATGAAACCGCGATAGCTTTCCACGCGGGCCCTGGCCAGATCGTGCGATCCTTCATGGTTGAAGCTGTCCGGATAGGCGCCGGTGCTGGCATCCTTGGCGCGCATAAGCGAACCGTCGGTCTTGAAGCTCCAGCCATGGAAGGGGCATACGAAGAGCGGCTGGTTGCCCCGTTTGCGGCGGCACAGCTTGGCACCGCGATGGGCGCAGGCGTTGACGACGCAGTTTAGGCCACCGTCCTTGGCACGGGTCAGGATCACCGGGGTTCGCCCGATCCAGGTCGTGAAGTAGTCGTTCTTCTTCTCGACCTGGCTTTCGTGGGCGATGTAGACCCAGTTGCTCTCGAAGATATACTTCATTTCGAGTTCGAACAGCGCCGGGTCGGTGAAGACATCGCGGCGGCAACGGAACAGGCCGGTTTCGGGGTTGTCGACCACGGCGGTCGCAACGCGGCTCATCAGATGTTCGTGCATGATCCTGTCTCCCGTGTTCTGGTTGTCAGACGGTTTCGGCTTCCGCAGCAGGCGTCGCTTCGGCGCGGTTGCGCGAAGAGAAGCCCTCGTCGCCCGCGTCGTGTGCGCGCTGCATCTGGAAGTCGAACTGGATGTAGGCGCTGTCGCCCTGACGGCTGGGCACCGGCAGCAGCCCCTCGCGGGTGCCGAAGGCGAAGTCGTCGGCCGCGAACGGATCGTCACCGAAGTTGATCTGCGTCGTCAGCGTGCGATAGCCGGGCGCTTCGATGAAGAAGTGGACGTGCGCCGGGCGATTGCCGTGGCGGCCAAGCGCCTGCATCAGCTTGTCGGTCGCGCCTTCGGGCGGCACCGAGTAACCGCTCGGCTGGTTGGAATGGAACGCATAGCGCGCGTCATCGCCCAGCTTGATACGGCGGCGGTTGTTGAACGGGGTCTGTTCGCCGGTCGGATCGAAGTGCGAATACCAGCCCTTGGAGTTCGCATGCCAGACGTGGACGATCGCATCCTTCACCGCCTCACCCTCAGGCCCGGTCACGGTGCCGGTCATGTGCAGCACGGTGGTGCCTTCATCGGGATCGACGCTGAGGTTGACGTTGCCTTCGACCAGCGGCGCACCGGCGACGTAAAGCGGACCTTCGATAGTGCGCGGGGTGCCCCCGGTCAGACCCGCTTCGGCGTCCTTGGCGTCCATGTACAGGTCAAGGAAGTGCTCAAGCCCGGTGCCCGGCACGATCAGCCCGATCTCTGCCGAACTGTCTGCCAGGTACTTCATCGCCAGCCAGAATTCGCTTTCGGAGATGTCGTGCTTCACGATCAGCTCCATGATGCTTTCGGTCAGATCCCGCACGATCGACTTGAGCCGTGCACTGCCGCCGCTCTCGTTCACGCCTGCGGCGCGGTCGAGCAACTGCTGGATTTCGGGGGTCTTTACGAAGCTGGTGTCCATTTCATTCTCTCCCGTAATTGTAAGTGGTGGCGATCAGCGATCGTCGTCATGGATTGAGGAGGGGTGCCGGGCGAGCGGCGTGATCTTCATCGTCATGAAGGGGTAGAGCGGCAACGCCATCAGCGTGTCGTGCAGCGCCGCATTGCTTTCCACGTCGAAGATCGAGACGTTGGAATAAAGGCCGACCTTGCGCCAGATGTGCCGCCAGGTGCCTGCCTGTTGCAGCGTCTGGAAGTAGGCCTTTTCCTCTGCCTTGATCCGTGCCGCTTCTGCAGCATCGAAGTCCAGGGGGATGTTGACGTCCATTTCGACCATGAAAAGCACGGGGTTCAGGCTCCTGCGTTGACGGGGTGAAGGGTGGGGGCAGACCGATCGCGGCGGAAGAAGGCGACCTTGTCCTCATCCAGCGCGATGCCAAGACCCGGTCCGGTCGGCACGGCAAGCGAGAAGTCCGCGTAACCGAGCGGTTCTGTCAGGATTTCCTCGGTCTGCAGCAAGGGCCCGAACAGTTCGGTGCCCCAGGCAAGTTCGGGCAACGTGGCAAAGACATGCGCCGATGCGATCGTGCCGACACTGCCTTCCAGCATCGTGCCGCCATAAAGCCCGATGCCCGCCGCCGCGCCGATCGCGGCGACTTCTGCCGTGGCGAAAAGCCCGCCCGATTGTGCGATCTTGAGGGCGAAGACGCCTGCAGCATTGGCCGCAGCAATCCGCAGCGCCGAACGTGGGCCGTGAAGCGCTTCGTCTGCCATCAGCGGTACTGCCTGCGTGGTGGACAGCCGCGCCATCGCGGCAACATCGTCCCCGGCAATGGGCTGTTCCACAAGGTCGCAGCCAACGTCAGCCAGCATCGCCATGCCCAGCTTGGCCTGTGCCTCAGTCCAGTTCTGGTTGACGTCCACGCGGACGCTGGCGCGGTCGCCCAGCGCCTTGCAGATGGCGCCGACATGGGCCACGTCATCGCGCACGTCGCGCTTGCCGATCTTGAGCTTGAAAATACGGTGGCGGCGGGCCTCAAGCATCGCCTCGCCCTCGGCAATATCGCGCGCGGTATCGCCGCTGGCGAGCGTCCAGGCGACCGGCAGGCTGTCCCGCACGCGCCCGCCGCCGATCAGTTCGGATACCGGCACGCCAAGCCGCTTGCCCGCCATGTCGAGCAGCGCCGTCTCCACTGCGCACTTGGCGAAGTGGTTGCCCCGCACGCATTTGGCGACCTTCGCCATCGTGGCGCCGACTTGCGCGATATCGCAGGTTTCCAGCACTGGCACGATGTATGTGTCGATGGCGGACTTGATGCTTTCGGGGCTTTCCTCGCCATAGCTGAGGCCGCCGATCGTGGTGCCCTCGCCCAGCCCCTCGACGCCGTCGGCATCGGTAAGACGGACGATCACCATCGACTGTCCATGCATCGTTGCCATCGCCAGCACATGCGGGCGGATCGTCGGCACATCGACAATGAAGGTATCAGCGCGGCTCAACACGGCCATTGCAGCGACTCTCCCGAATGCTTAACTTTCGAGGAGAAATCTAGGACTCCCCGAAAGCCGTCGCAAAGATCAATGCGGTTACAGGTCGATACTTGAAAGGTATAATGCCGTGATGGATTTGCGCCTTTTGCGCTATTTTGTGGCCGTGGCAGAGGAAGGCAACTTCAATCGCGCAGCAGAGCGGCTCCACATCGCGCAGCCGCCATTGTCCCGCGCGATCCAGCAGCTTGAAGCACACGTGGGCGCGCCGCTGCTCGATCGCAGCAGCCGGCCTTTGCGGCTTACCGCCATCGGCCGCCTGCTTCATGCGCAGGCGCTGCAGATGCTGGCGCGGATGGAGGACGTGGAAGCCATGGTGAAATCGGCCGCCACCAGCCGGCGCCGACGGCTGGTGATCGGCTTCGTCGCCTCCACCATCTACGCCCGCCTACCCGAACTGATCCGCGAATTCCGCAAGGTGGCCGAAAACGTCGAACTCGTCATGGTCGAGGCCACCACGCTCGATCAGATCGCCGCGTTGAAGGAAGGGCGCATCGACGTCGGCTTTGGTCGCATCCGGTTCGAAGACCCGGCTGTGCGGCGCATCATCCTGCGCAACGAAAAGCTCGTCGCCGCCTTTCCGATGGACCACCCGCTGGCAGATGGCGAAGGGCCGATCTCGCTGCGCGAACTTTCCGACGAACCCCAGATCATCTATCCGCGCGCACCGCGGCCCAGCTACGCCGACCAGGTCATATCGCTGTTCCGCGACCATTCGATCGAACCGCGCATCATCCATGAAGCGCGCGAATTGCAGATCGCCATCGGCCTTGTCGCCGCGCAGGAAGGGATCGCCATCGTCCCGGAATCGGTCCGCCGCGCGCGCAGCCATGACGTGGCTTTCCGCGATCTGGTGGAACCCGCGACATCCCCCATCATCATGAGCCACCGCCCGGGAGACCGCTCGCCCGAACTGGCGCTCATGGCCTCGGTCATCGCGCACCAGTACGCACAATGGGGTTACGACGTGCCCGCCGCACTGAACGAGGAGCTTTGACCTCTGCCCATACCCTCAGCGTATTTGCAAACGACTTAATTGGTATTTGTTGAAACCCGACAGGTCATTCACCTTCCCGACAAATCACGCAATGTGAAACGGGAGAGGAATCGATATGCACAATATCGATGTAAGTCGACTTGTCGACGAAGCCAGATTCGGAAATCTGCATCTCAAGATAATAATTGCCTGCGCCATCCTGCTTATAGTCGATGGATACGACGTTTTCATTTATGGCGTAGTTCTTCCCCAACTTATGGAGCAATGGCATCTTACCGCGCCCCAGGCCGGTTCTTTGGCAAGCTGGGCGCTGTTCGGCATGATGTCCGGCGCGCTTGTGTTCGGACCGCTGGGTGACCGGATCGGCCGCAAGACCTGCATCGCCTTGTGCTTCACCCTGTTCAGCGCCGCGACGTTCCTGTGCGGCTTCGTGACGACGCCCACGATGTTCGGTGTGCTGCGCTTTGCTGCGGGCCTGGGCTGCGGCGGACTGATGCCCAATGCGGTTGCGCTGACCAACGAATATGCACCAAAGCGAATGCGCAGCACCCTCGTCGCGCTGATGTTCAGCGGCTATGCGGTGGGCGGCATGGTCGCTGCCGGGCTGGGCATCTGGCTGCTGCCGGCGTTCGGCTGGCAGGCGATGTTCCTGGCCGCCGCCGTACCGCTGATCCTGTTGCCGCTGGTGTTGCGCGGACTGCCGGAATCGGTCGGCTTCCTGATCCGCAAGGGTGAACACGACAAGGCCCGCGCGATCCTGCAGCGCCTTTCGCCCGAAGCGGCCGGCGGCGGCGCACTGGTCTATCACGAGGCCACCGGCGAGCGCGCATCGGTAGGTGAACTGTTCCGCGGCGGTCGCACGCTGGGCACGCTGTCGATGTGGCTGTGCTTCTTCTGCTGCCTGCTGATGGTCTATGCGCTGGGATCGTGGCTGCCGCAGCTGATGCGCAGCGCCGGGTACAGCCTTGGCTCCAGCCTGTCGTTCCTGCTCGCGCTCAACTTCGGCGGCATGTTCGGAGCGATCTCGGGCGGGCGCCTTGCGGACAAGTTCGGACTGCCGCGCGTGGTTATGGCCTACTTCGCGCTGGGGGCGCTGTGCATTGCCCTGCTGGGCCTGAACAGCATCATGCCGGTGCTTTACCTGCTGATCTTCATCGCCGGAGCCGGCACCACCGGCACCCAGATCCTGCTCTACGCCAGCGTCGCGGAGTTCTACAGCCTGCCGGTGCGCTCTACCGGCCTTGGTTGGGCATCGGGGATGGGCCGCGTCGGCGCCATCGTCGGGCCGATGCTGGGCGGCGTGCTGCTGGCCGCGCAACTGCCGATGGCGCTCAACTTCATCGCCTTTGCCATCCCCGGCCTCATCTCGGTGCTGGCGACCGCGCTCTACATGGTAAGCCGCCGCCAGCAGCGTGTCCGGGAAACCTACGCCCTGGCGGCGTGAACGGATGACCATGACCACGCGGCAGACTTCGTGGATCCCGGCAATCATCGCCGGGATCATCGCCACCACCATATCCTACGCAGGACCGCTGGTGATCGTGTTCCAGGCGGCGCAAGGGCTGGAACCGGGGGTCGTCGCCTCATGGATCTGGGCAATATCGATCGGCAGCGGCGTGCTGGGCATTGCGATGAGCTGGCGCTGGCGGGTGCCGATCGTGGTCGCATGGTCCGCACCCGGCTCTGCCCTGCTGGTGACGATGCTGCCGCAGACCGACTTCGCGACGGCTGTGGGCGCCTACATCGTGGCCAACATTGCCGTGCTGGTCGTCGGCGCATCGGGCGCGTTCGATCGGCTGATGAAGCGCCTGCCTGCCGCGATCACTGCCGCGATGCTGGCGGGCATCCTGTTTCGCTTCGTGATCGACATGATCGGCGCCGTCCCATCTGCGCCGGTCATGGTCATCGCCATGATCGCAGCCTTCTTTGCCGGACGCGTGATAGCCCCGCGCTATGCCGTGGTGGCAGTGCTGCTGACGGGTGTGGCCGTGACCATGCTGGAGGGCGGGCTGACCGGCGCGATCGGCACGCCGCGCCTGACCCTTCCGGTCTGGACCACGCCGCATTTCGACTGGGCCGCCACGGCCAGTATTGCCCTGCCCCTTTCGGTCGTTGCCCTGACCGGCCAGTTCCTGCCCGGCATCGCCGTGCTGCGCGCCGCCGGATATGACCAACCCGCCGCGCGCCCGATCGTATCGGCAAGCGCGTTCGGCTCCATCCTGCTTGCCCCTTTCGGCTGCCACGGACTAAACCTTGCGGCCTTCACCGCCGCGATCTGCCTTGGCCCCGATGCGCATCCCGATCCGGCAAAGCGCTACATCGCCGGGATCGCGGGCGGTGTGACCTACCTGATATTCGGGGCCTTCGCCGCAACGGTGCTTGCCCTCTTTGCGACCCTGCCCAAGACCCTGATCGCGGCGCTGGCGGGCCTTGCACTGTTCCCAGTGGTTTCCGGCTCGCTCAGCACAGCCCTTCGCGCGGAAGGCGGCCGCGACGGCGCGCTCGTCACGTTCGCCGTCAGTGCATCGGGCATGACGCTGGCGGGCCTTGGCTCGGCCTTCTGGGGGCTCGTGTTCGGGCTGGCCGTCCACTTGCTCCAGACCCTCGCTGCCAGACCGGCGCGCGCTGCGGCGACCTGACCGCCGCATCCAACGACAAACGACAATACGGGAGAATATCGATGTTCCAGATCATGGCGCACGCCCTGACCGCCGCCGCCGCACAGGCGCCCACTCCCGCGCTTCCTGCCGATGCAGCGCAGAAAGAAGCCCCCGCTACGGTAGAGGCCACCGCGCCCGAAACACCGAACCGCCCGAAACCGCCCAAGCCCGCGTTCAAGCCGATCAACCATGACGAGGACTATTCCAGCTTCCGCGCGGTGCGCGATGCCAACTTGTGGACCCGCCTCAAGTACATCCCGATCGCCGGGGAAACTTACGCCACCCTCGGCGGCGAACTGCGCCTGCGCCCGGAACTGCGTATCGGCGAACGCTGGGGACGCGGCCCGCAGGATGACGACGGCAATTTCCAGCAGCGCACCCGCGTCTGGGGCGATCTTCAGGTGGAAGGATTGTTCCGCGCCTTCGTGGACCTGGAACATGCGACCAGCACCGGCCTTGATTCCGTCGTTGCCCCGATCGAGGAAGGCCGCCTCGATTTCAATCAGGCCTTCGTGGAAGCACATGTGCCGGTCGGCCCCGCAAAAATCACCGCGCGCCTTGGGCGCCAGGAGATCGGCATCGGCAACCAGACCGTGTTCGACATGCGCGAAGGCGCTAATACCCGCCGCTCGCTAGACCTGCTGCGCGTGATGGGCAGCATGGGCAAGTGGGACGGCGGCTTCCTGACCGGCCATGCGGTGCTCGAAAAGCTGGGCACTTTCGATGACAAGACCAACCACGATTACGACCTGACCGGCTTCCACGCCGGACGCACTTTTGGCGAAGGCCCGCGCACCGGCCGCGCGGAAGTGTTGTTCGTGTCCTCCGACCGCGCCAGCCTTGCGTTCGACAGCGAAGCCGCCGCGCGCGACCAGCGCCGCACCCTGTCGCTGCGCTATGCCGGCAAGGCCGACGCGTGGAGCATCGACGTCGAAGGCATCCGGCAGTGGGGCTCTTTCGGCGATCTCGATATCGATGCCTATTACGTCACCGGAACGGTCGGCTACGGCTGGCAGGGTGGATGGAAACCCAAGCTGTCATTGCGGGTCGATGTCGGCTCAGGCGATCGCAATCCCAACGATGGCAAGATCGGCACATATGCGCCGTTGTTCCCAAAGCCGCTCACCTACAACGGTGACCTTGGGCCGCATAACCTGACGATCTTCCAGCCGCAGCTGTCACTGCAACCGAGCAGCAAGCTGACGCTGGACTTCTCTGTCGCGGGACTGTGGCGCACCTCGATCCACGATGGCGTCTATTCGCTGGGCGGCGCAGTGTTGCGCCAGGGTAACGAGACGGACTCCCGCTTCTTCGGCAAGCGTGCGACGGCGGCAGGACGCTACGCACTAAACCCGTTCACGACACTGGGTTTCTATACGATCTACGGCGATGTTTCGGAGAAGTTCAAGCCGGGCCGGGATTTGTTCTACGCTGCCGCCTACCTGACCTTCCGGCTCTAGGACCGCTGCCTTTTCGTCGCGCAGCATGCAACCGGATACGCGCACAAAGCATACACCTGTGATGTCGGATTTTTCGGCGCAAGGTGCTAACCCATCCGCGCCACCTGCTGCGAGACGAGAGCCATGAGCGAAACACGCGACCCCGAGAACCGCCCCGAAGGCATCAGTGACTACACCGGCCCGGCGGGTGGCTGGGGCGCGTTGCGCGCAGTGGCGCGCACTGTGCGCGAACAGATGAAGGCTAGCCCGGACACGCGCGCGCTGCTGCAGATGAACCAGCCCGACGGGTTCGACTGTCCCGGCTGCGCCTGGCCCGATCCGCGCCACACCTCTTCGTTCGAATTCTGTGAAAACGGCGCGAAGGCCGTCACCTGGGAAGCCACCGTAAAGCGCGTCGATCCCGACTTCTTCGCCCGTCACACCGCCACCGAACTGTGGTCCTGGAGCGATCACCAGCTTGAGGACGCGGGCCGACTGACCGAACCGCTGCGCTACGATGCCGAAACCGATCGCTTCGTGCCGGTTACGTGGGACGAAGCCTTCGCCCGCGCCGGGGCATCGATGCAGGCGCTTGCCCACGCCGATCAGGCAGAGTTCTACTGTTCAGGGCGCGCATCCAACGAAGCGGCGTTCCTCTACCAGCTGTTCGCGCGCGAATTCGGGACCAACAACTTCCCGGACTGTTCCAACATGTGCCACGAGGCGACCAGTACGGGCCTGCCCAAGTCGATAGGCATCGGCAAAGGCACGGTGACGCTGGAAGATTTCGATCATGCCGATGCCATCTTCTGCATCGGCCACAACCCCGGCACCAACCACCCGCGCATGCTGGGGACACTGGCCGCCGCATCGAAGCGCGGGGTGCCCATCATCGTCGCCAACCCGATGCGCGAACGCGGCCTCGAACGCTTCAAGTCACCGCAGCATCCCACCGAAATGCTCTCTCCCCATTCGACCCCGCTGGCATCGGCCTATCACCAGGTCCGCATCGGCGGCGACATGGCGATGCTGAAGGGCATGATGAAGCTGGTGGTCGAGGCCGACGCCCTCGACCACGCCTTCATCGCGCAGCACACCGAAGGGCTGGATGCGCTCCGGGCCGACCTTGACGCGACCAGCTGGAACTGGATCGAAGTTGAATCGGGCCTGACCCGCGATGCGATCGAAAGCATGGCGCAAGTCTACATGAAGGCAGAACGGGTGATCGTCTGCTACGGCATGGGGATCACGCAGCACAAGCACGGAACCCAGAATGTGCAGGCGATCGCCAACCTGCTGCTGCTGCGCGGCATGTTCGGCAAGGAGGGCGCCGGAATCTGCCCCCTGCGGGGCCACAGCAACGTGCAGGGCGACCGCACCGTGGGCATCACGGAACTGCCGACCGAGGACATGCTGGAACGGCTCGACGCCGCATTCGGCATCGCATCGCCGCGCCATCACGGCCACAACGCGGTCGAGGCGCTGGCCGCCATGCGCGCCGGGCATTCGAAGGCGCTGATCTCGCTGGGCGGCAACCTTGCCGTCGCCATGCCCGACCCGGAAGCCTGCTTCGCCGCCGTGCGCGGGCTGGACCTTTCGGTCAACATCCTCACAAAGTTCAACCGCACCTGCCTGCTGACGGCGAAGGAAACGCTGGTGCTGCCCTGCCTCGGCAGAACGGAACTGGACGTGCAGGATGCGGGACCGCAGTGGGTGACGGTGGAAGACAGCATGTCCATGGTCCACGCATCGCGCGGAAAGCTCAAGGCTCCCGGCCCCGAAGTCCGTTCGGAGCCCGCCATCGTCGCCGGGCTGGCGCAGGCGGCAATGCCGCATACGCGGGTAGACTGGACCGCGCTTGTCGCCGATTACGACCGCATCCGCGATCGCATCGAGGCCGTCTATCCCGACTTCCGCGATTTCAACCGCCGCGTGCGCGAACCGGGCGGCTTTCGCCTCACCATCGGCCCTGCCACCCGCACCTGGAAGACGCCGAGCGGCAAGGCGCAGTTCATCGCCCACCCCCACGTTGAGGATCAGGCCGAACGCCCGCTGCTGCTCACCACGATCCGCAGCCACGATCAGTACAACACCACTATCTACAGCCTCGACGACCGCTATCGCGGCGTCACTGGCCGCCGCGACGTGATCTTCGCCAACGAAGTGGATCTTGCCATGCTGGGGCTGGCGGAGGGCGACAAGGTGGACGTCACCACTCCGGCCGGGCGCACGCTTAAAGGCTTCACTCTGGTCCGCCACGCCATCGCGCGCGGATCGCTGGCCGCCTATTACCCTGAGGCGAACTGCCTGGTCCCGCTGGAAGATTACGATCCCGCCAGCGGCACGCCTGCCTACAAATCGATCCCGGTGACCATCTGCGCTGCAGCATAAACGCTGGCATGAGAACGCCCTCGGGAGCGAGTGGGCTCTCCCGAGGGCGCAGGCCGCCGTGTCATCGGTGGGGGGATGGAAGCGACGCGGCGGTTGTCAGGACGCCTTTCTGACGAAGGCTGACCTTGCGGAAAAACTTACTGGTCGCGCGCAGTGCTTGCGCCAAGGCTGACCGATCCGTTCGCGCCGTTCTTCGAAGCCGAGCCGCTGCCCGATCCGGTCACGTTCGCGCTGCGCTTGCCGGCCTGTGCATTGGCAGACCCGTTGCCCGAACCCGAAACCGAGCTGTCTGCAGCGCTTGCCGCTGCATCATGGGCCTTGCCGCCAACCGCCTGCGCCTTTTCGGTCGCAGCCGAACCTGCAGCCTGCGCCGTGGTCGTCGCGGCCCCGGCAACGTGCGATGTCAGGCCCGATGCGTCAGGCAAGCTGCCCGATCCGGCAAGCTCACCCGCACCGGAAGCCGAACCGCTCGCGCCCGAACCCGTCAAAGATCCCGTTGCCGAGCCGGAGCCCGTTGCAGCGCCGCTACCCGCCATCGACCGGGCTGAGTCTACAAGACCGCTTGCCTGCGAACGCGAACCCTCGACCGCCCCTGTCACTGCAGAGGTATCCGGCGCCGAAACCGAAGGCTTGCTCACCGTCTTCTTGGCCCGCCCGCTGGCATTGCCCGAAGCACGTGACGAAACGCTGCGGCTTGCGCGCGACGCGCTGATGTCGCCCGCACCGCCCATGGTCCCGTCGATCGAACTGCCGACACCGCCGATCGTGCCACCCAGCGATCCGCCAAGGCCGCCGCCAAGCGCGCCGCCCAGTCCGCCGCCGCCGCCCAGCAACTGGGCATTGGCCATCCCCGGTGCAGCGATAAGGGCAAGAGTTGCAATTGCGGTCCCGATTGAGAGCTTGTTCATGGTGTTGCTCCTTCCTTGTTGTCGTTCGCCCCGCTTGGGGTGTCTGATGGAAGGAACGGATGCCCGTTCAGATTTCATCCGCCGGGGATGAAGTTTTTCGTAAATTCTTTTCAGAGGCCCGACCGGCAGATATTGCAAAGAACGCCCCGCCCGGTCCGGCGCGGCCCCTTGATAGCCTCCAGATCGGCGGCTTTCAGCGCCTCTGCCGCACCTGTCGACAACGCCCGCCGCGCCGCGATCCGCGACGCGACCAGCGGCGCGGCATAGGACGTTCCGCGCAGCGATTGGCGCCCCTTTCCCGGCACCAGCGCCGACATGTCGGCACCCGGCGCTGCATAATCGAGATGCGATGCGCGTCCGGCTTCGATCAGCACACGCCCCGCACCGTCGACTCCGGTTACCGCGATCACGCCGGGGTAGGAGGCGGGATAGGCCGGTGGAGCAGCAGCACCATCGTTGCCCACTGCAGCCACCACGATCATTCCCCTGCCCTGCGCTGCTGCCACCGCGCGCGCCAGCAGCGGGTTCGATGGCCCGACAAGGCTGATTGACACCACCGGCACCCCCTGCGCCTGCATCCATCCCAACGCCTTGGCGATTGCCAGCGCATTGCCGCCTGCGGGATCTGTGCCATATACGTCGGCGCCGTATATCCGCGCCGTTCCCGCACCGGTCAGCAGAGACCCGATCGCGCTGGCGTGGTTGCTCGCCCTGGGTGCCCCTGCCGCAAAGCCGCGCTGCGCAGAAAGCCGTGTCGCACCGGCAATGCCGCCGTCGATCACCCCAACCGTCCCCCCGCGCGGCAGGGCCGTGGAAACGGCTGCGTCCGCCTGTCCTTCCGACTTGCCCGATGGAAAATGCAACTGGTCAGCGCTGATTTCACGACCCGGCAGCGCCTTACGCAGATCCTGCACCGCCTTGCTCAAAGCCACATCGGAAGGCGCGCCAAGCCGCGCGAACGGCACATCCAGCCCTTCAAGCGCCCCCCTTTCGATCAGGCTGTAACCCCGCTGCTGCGCCGTTTCGAGCGCGGACTCGTCAGGATCCAGCAAGAGAACTTCGCCGCGTACCGCAGGCTGGCGCCGGTCATCCCATTCGACCCGATCCGCGTGATCCGTTACCAAGCGGGTCAGTCGTCTGGCCCGGTCACGCGCGAGCGAGCGGACATCATCGACTACCCGGCCCACCGGCTCGATCACAGGCCCCGCGATATCGCCCAGCGTGTCTCTCACCCGGCCAAGTGTGCCCGGCACGTCCACCGGAAGCCCTCCACCAAGCTGTGCCGCAGCCGGCACGGAAGGTACGGCCATCAGCAATGCGGTGACCCCTGTGAAAAAATGCGTGCGGTGTCTCATCACTCTAGTCCGATAGCAAAAATTTCGTGGCATTCAGGGATGAAACGCGGCAGTCGATCCGTTTCATCCTGCGGACAAGACATTTCGAT
This sequence comes from Novosphingobium guangzhouense, assembly GCF_002896965.1. Lineage (GTDB taxonomy): Bacteria > Pseudomonadota > Alphaproteobacteria > Sphingomonadales > Sphingomonadaceae > Novosphingobium > Novosphingobium guangzhouense. Next base: position 16,476 of record NZ_LYMM01000056.1, on the reverse strand, counting down.
GAACGCATCGACCAGCAACGACCGCTTCTGCGAGGAACTCACCGCCCTGTTGCCGCGTCTGCGGCGCTTCGCGCGAGGCCTTGCGCGTGATGCGGCCGACGCGGACGACTTGTGCCAGCAGACCGTAGAGCGCGCGCTCAAGTCTCGTCAGTCGTGGCAGGACGGCACGCGGCTCGACGCTTGGGTTTACAGGATCATGCGCAACCAATGGATCGATGAAATACGGGCAAGGACGCGGCGTGCGCAAACCTTCACCCGTGAAGAGGAAGGCACCAACGTTGGCAGACCCGGCGATCAGGATGCCGAAAACCTCGTTGAAATCGGCAATGTGGGCCGCGCGCTGGCCCGCCTGCCCGATGAGCAGAGGGAAGCTGTGATGCTCGTGCTCGTCGAAGGCTTCGCCTACAAGGAGGCAGCCGAAATCATCGGCGTGCCGCAAGGTACGCTGACCTCGCGTCTTGGTAGGGGCCGGGAAGCGCTGCTGCGCGAACTGGGAGAAATCGCATGAGTGTGAGCGAAGAGGAGCTGGCCGCTTATGCTGACGGCGAACTGACCGGGCCCGACGCCGAACGTATCGGCGCAGCCATCGCGGCAGACCCGGCGCTTGCCGTTAGGGTCGATGCGGAAAAGCGCCTGCGCGCCTTGCTGCGCGGGCACCTCGACCCGGTGCTTACCGAGACGATGCCCGAAAGCCTGACGCTGACGATCGCCGCCGCAGCTGCCGAAGATACCGAGGCGGGGATGAGCGATGCCCAATCCCCCGAACCAGCGCTATCCGAACCAGCGTCACCCCAACCCGCGCGGATCCTCGATTTCACGGCAGCCCGTGCCCGCCGCCAGCAGCAGGCGCGCGCTGCCGCCCGCCCCCGGTTCGTCCTGCCAAAATGGTGGGGCACGGGGGCAGCAATTGCCGCGTCATTGGCGCTTGGCCTGTTCTTTGGCATGCGTACCCAGGACACCGGCGTTCGCGTGACCTCGGAAGGTGCTCTTGTAGCGACGGGAATGCTGTCGAGAGGGCTGGACGAACGGCTTGCCTCTGCCAACGAGAGCGGCAAGATGCGCATCCTCACCAGCTTCCGCCTAGGCGACGGCGGCTATTGCCGCGTCTATGATGCCGGGGCCACTTCGGGAATCGCGTGCAAGGACCAAGATAACTGGATCTTGGAGCGCACTGCGACAAGCGACAAAGCGCAATCGGGCGAATACCGTCAGGCGGGCTCTGCCCAACAAGATCTGATGGCCGCCGCGCAGGCTATGGCCGCCGGAGAACCGCTTGATGAAGCGCAGGAACAGGCCGCCCGCGCTGCGGGATGGCGGAAATAACAAGACTGCTCATCCGTTTACAGCGGCGATCAGGGGCATCTGTTCCGAATGTTCACGCACAGGCGGGTCTGAGAACTTCAATGGCAAAGGCGACGAAGGGAGACGGCATCCGTTCAGCACCTCTGCAACGAAGCCCAGAGACCAGCCTGCATGCATGGTCATCGCGGCCACGCCGGCGCAGGCATCGCAGGCCGACCGTGACCGCAGGCCCAGCAGCGCACCGACGAGTAGCGAACCCGTGACCCAGGCCAAGACCGGAAGGGCCAGAAACAAGGCTTCGGCCCGCCATGGGGCAGCGATCAGCCCCACGGTTCCCGCTACGATCGCCGGGGCAACCCCGATCGGCAGCATCTGACGCAGCTTGACCGGAGCGGGGTGCCGCTTGAGGTTGCGTGCGCGGCCCTTGCCGTAATTGCGATACTGCCGAAACAAGGCAGAGGGAGTGGCGCGGGGATGATAGGTTATCGCAGCCTGAGGCTCGATCCAGATCCTTCCCCCGCCAGCCAATAGCCTGCGATCAAGCTCGCTGTCTTCGTTGGCTGCAAAATCCTCGTCATACCCTCCCACGGCCATGAAGAGTGTGAGGTCAAAAAGCGCATGATGTCCATGCTCCACCCACTGCCCCCGCCCCGGATGGCGATGCACCGCGCCGCCAGTGCCCAGCAATGAATTCTGTGCCGCAGCCGCGGATCTCTGGAAACAACTGCTTCCCTGCGTATGCATGGGCACCACAACCGAAGTTGCCCGTCTGTCTTCAGCAGCAGAAACGAGACGTTCGACGAACCTTTCCGGATAGCCGGCATGGGCATCTATGCGCACCAGCCAGCGGCGACCCGCCCCATAGTTGCATGCGGCCAGATTGACCGCCGCGCTTTGTATCCGTTTCGGATTATCCAGAAGGCGTAGGTTGGTGTGCCGATCTGCAAAACCTCTGACGATTTCTCGACTGCGATCCACACTGCCGCCATCGGCAACCACAACAAGCGCATCGCCAGCGTCCCGCAACAGGTCGGCCAGCAGCCCCGGCAAATGCGCTTCTTCATTAAGGCAAGGCACAACAATCAGCACGTCCGAACCGGTACGACGATCCATCATCCGTTTACCCCGCTATGGCTCGGGCGATGGAACGCCGTTCTCTGCCGGTTTGATACAGCGCTTCCTCAGGCAATGCAGCGATCGCCAAACGCATGGACCGCCGCTCTTCGGGAGACAGCGTAATCAGCTTTCCGGGAAGATCCTTGCCCGCATCATCGATCAACAGACCGACACCATGCCGTGCCAGCCACCGGCCGGTTTCGACGTTTCGGAGCGCGATCGGAACCACCCCTTGCGCCAGACCTTCGTAAAGGCGGTTAGGCAGCAACCAGGCTGAATTGAGGCCTTCCTCGAAATAGTCGATCGCCCAGACGAAATCGACAGCCGCATAAAGCGCGCCCAGATCCTGGGCCGCATATTGCCCGGAGTAGGTCATTCCGGCGACCTCACGGATTTCTGCGGCGAAGTCAGGAAATTCGGCCGAGCTGGCAATACCCGCGACCAGCACCTGAATTCTGCCGCCGGATTCCCGGACCAACCGTGCCAGGTGCTCGAAAGTCTGCCTACACCGCAGCATGCCAAACCAGCCCACCACTATCGCAGCATCATTGTCTGCACGCGGCAGGGGGGCCTTGCGGGCCTGCGCGGCGGCGACCTTGTTCTCAACCAGCAGCACATGATCACGCCTGCCCTGTTTCTGCCGGAAGTAGCGGTCAGCAAATGCAGGAGAACTGACGATCACAAGATCCGTGCGCACAAGCAGCCACCGCTCCAACTTGCGCAGAAGCCGGGATTTGCCCCCGGTCCCCAGCATCAGACGATGAATGTCCAGACACTCGTAAACAAGCCGCTGGCCCGGTTTTCGAACCCGCCATGCAAGCACGAGCATCTCAAGGTTGCGCGCCACGATCACCGATGATCCGGCACAATGTTCCTTGATCGCAGCGGGGGCCAGCATATGCCGCAGGATTGCAGCAATGCGCTGCCCCAGACGCGCGTCTTTCGTCTGCCCCAAATCCGTGACGCTATTTGCCAGCGAAGCATGGCGTGTGATCGCATGTCTACGAAAGCCCCCAAGCTTCACGACAAACCCTTCCCCGATAAGCAGATCAACCCTGCGACACACGGCAGCATCGGTCAGATCATGCACCAGATAAGCGACCGATGCCTGCGGAGTTTGATCCAATTCCATTTTAAAACCCCCGGTCTCCATGCCAGAATGGAGGGAACTTCTGTTCCCAGATGGATGGCGCTTCGGCATTACCCGTAAGGCATCAGTAACGTTTACAGGCGGCATGCTTATGCATCAGCCCAAATGCCTCAACGTCTACATGATCCTATTTGGAGCAACGTCTTGAGCAACAGGAACCATGACGCCGCCGCAGACGAAATAACCATGGCGTCGACCGCCAGATTACTTCCGGATTCTTCGGAAATAGCGGCGTTATTGTTCCGCCGCAGATGGGTTTTTGCCCTCACCTTTCTTGCCACGATCGCGCTGACAGCCGTCGTCCTGGCCCTTCTTCCTCGCAGCTACACCGCAACCAGCGCACTGCTGCTGCAACCGCGCGAAGCGGAACCGGTGAAAGTCAACGATCGCGGCTTCGTGGCCCCCGCTGACGACAACTTGATCGATACTGCCGTACAAGTGATCCGCTCGCCAACGCTGACACTGGACGTCGTGCGCCACCTTGGCATTGCAAAAACGGCAGAGTTCGGCGGCACCGGCAATACGTCCGAGGCTGAACGGGAACGCTTGGCGGTTAACCGGCTTCTCACCCACACTCTGGTGCGCCGGATCGGGGTGACATATCTGGTGGAGATATCTGCATCTTCGACCAGCGCTGAACAGGCCGCAAAAATCGCGAATGCGTTGGCCGGCAGATATATTCAGCTGGACAAGACAAAGAAGCAGGCCAGCAGCAGCCAATCAGCCAGATACGTTGAGGGGCAAGCTTCTGCCCTGCGGCGGCAGGCTGTTACTGACGACGCGGCATTGCAGACCTACATGGTCCGCAACAACCTGATGAGCGCTCAGGGCGCGACGATGGCCGAACAGGAAGTATCCGAACTCAACCGCCAGATTGCCGATGCTCAGGCCCAGCTCGCGGAACAGCGTGGCAAGCTCGGTGCAGCCCAGGCCCAGATCGCACGGGGCGGCGGTGGTGCGGACATCGGCAGCGCGCTGGCGTCGGAAACGGTCCGGCAATTACGTCAACAGGAAGCACAGGCCAGCGCTCGTCTGGCACAACTTGATGCCAGATACGGCGCATTGCATCCCGAAGTTGCCGAGGCGCGCGACGAACTGGCTGATATCCGCAGCCAGCTAGAAGCCGAATTGGCGCGCATCGTCTCGGGACTGCGCGGTGATGTGCAGATCGCAGCATCGCGACTGGCGTCCTTGCAATCAAGCCGTGCACAGGCAAAAGGGGCGCTCGCGCAAAACAGCTCCGCGCAAGTCGGGCGTCTGGAACTGGAACGCCGGGCAGAAGCCAGCCGGGCGATCTACAGTGCCTATCTGACCCGCGCGAAAGAAACGGCGCAAGCCAGCGAGTTACCTAACGCCGACGCAACCATTGCCTCGATGGCCCGTGCACCGGACTTGCCCGCGTCGCCCAATTATCTTCTTTCTGCGCTTGTCGGATTCTTCGCGGCCATTGCGATCGCCTCGGTCGCCACGGCTGTGGCAGAATATCTGGAAGATACCGTGTCGACACGCGCCGATATCGAAACGGGTCTCGGGGCAACCTATGCGGGGGCCATTCCCACCTTGTCTTCCGCAACGCGCGCGAAAGTAGGCGGCATCACGCCCCAGGATTACGTGGCGACGCGCCCTATGTCGTTGTTCACGGAAAGCATGCGCAACCTGGCCACATACCTCGGTCTGATGACTGCAGATAACGGGACCCAAGTAATCACCATAACTTCCGCGCTTCCCAGAGAGGGCAAGTCAACGACGTCAATGTGTTTGGCGCGGGCTCTCTCCATGAGCAAACGACGCGTCGTTCTGGTGGACGCGGACGTGCGGCATCATTCCACATCCAACGCTTTTCGGCCCTCCCGCGAAACCGAAGGTCTGTTTCGTGTACTGGACGGTTCGTCCTCGATAGAGGAGGCGCTGATCCAGGATGATCGGACCACGTTGCACATCCTGCCGACATTTGGCCCGCGCAGCCCGGACGATGTCATTGCCGAAAGTACGATGGCCGCGCTGATTACTGATTTGAAACAGCGGTTCGACATTGTGGTGATAGATTCCGCCCCCGTGCTCGGCGTTGCGGAAACACGCATGATATCCCGGCTGTCCGACTGCACGCTTGTGGTCGCGTGCTGGCGCCGCACTTCAGTAAAAGCTGTACGGACCACGCTTGACCTGCTCGCGCAAAGCGGAAGCAGGGTAGGAGGGGTCGCCCTTAGTCGCGTGAATATCAAGGAGTTTGCCAGCGCCGGGCTGACCGATGCTTTCGGCTACTACAAGAAATTCAAGGGCTACTATGTCGACTGAAGGAGCGGCGCCCCGCGAACGCTTTCCTGCACTGGACGCGCTCCGCGGGGCGGCAGCGTTCGCGGTCCTGTTCTACCATTTACGCAGCCTGTCAGTTCCAGGGCTTCCCGACGGTGGGAAAAACGTGTTCGCCAGCGGTTATCTGGCAGTGGACCTGTTCTTCCTTCTCAGCGGATTTGTCATCGCTCATGCTTATGGAGCCAGATTGCGTGAAACGCTGACATTTCGTGCGTTCATGACAGCTCGCTTCGTACGCCTTCAACCCGTGATTGCCATTGGCACTCTTATCGGGTTCGTTCTGGCGCTGGTACAAACAGTGCTCAAGCTCGACGGCGCCCCTGGCCTATTCGCTATCACCACAGGTCTGCCCGCCAACCTGATGCTGCTGCCGAATATATTTGTGCCGTGGGGAATTTTTCTTTTCAATCCGCCAGCGTGGTCACTATTTTACGAGCTAATTGCCAATGGGGCTTACGCCTTAGGATTATCTCAGAAAAGACGCATCCTATTATCGGGAATATTGCCAAACGCGACCGGATTTACTGCGATTGGTTTTATATCGCTCTCGTTGTCAATCATAGCTTTCGGCGATCTGGATCATGGAGTTGTATTAGGCGATTGGCCCGTAGCGCTATCTCGAATTACATTTTCATTTCCGCTTGGGATCTTGATCCACGGCACCCGAAATCGATGGATGCCGCACATTCCCCACGTTCCCGCCCCCGCGATCATCATCGTCTGCATGGCCCTGCTTGCTACAGATTTCAGCGGAATCCTCCGCGCCTGCTACGATCTGCTATTCGTTACGATCGCATCGCCTGCGCTTGTCATGCTTGGTGCAGCTTCAACATTGTCGCCCCGAAACGCGGCTGCGGCAGAATGGCTCGGAAATATATCTTACCCCCTGTATGGCGTGCATGCACCCATCAAGCACCTAATAGAAGCAATGCAATTTGGCATATTTTTGAATAAGTTTTTTATATGTGTAATTGTTATTGTAACAATATCAATTTTTATCATGAAAATTGACAATATTTTGCAGATTTATTTTCGGAAATTGATGACTCGGCGTGCTTTAGAATTAGCTCCGGCCAGCAATTTCCCTGCATAACGGGCGGGGAGCGACAATGTTCTCCGGCGACAGACTATTTCATCTAATCCGAGCAACTCCTGCATGCTACGGGGGAAAGCCCAAGATGCGCCTGCGAATTAGAAATGCGTTCACTACTCTTGAGAGGCGCCGGGAAGAAAGCGCACCCGAGGTGAAAGGACGTGTCACTTTTCTAAGCCGCCAGCGCGTCGTTGGTCATACGAACGGCAGCAGCGCATACTTGCTGGATCTAGCCGCAGCGACGAAGCGCGCGGGGTTCGAACCGCACCTGCTGCAACCTTCCCCTGACATGATGGGCCGTTGGCCCATTATACGGCTGCGCCCGGAAATGAAGGTGTTCAAAACGCACAAAGTTCGCGGGGTATGGAAATTCGGATCGTGGATCGTGTCGCTTGATCCCAGCGTCTTTCGCGATGCAGCTCTGGCCGGGCTCAGGCGATTTGCGCAACGCGTCGGACTGACGGGTAACTGGCTGGCAGACCGCCCCCGCCCCTATTCCATAGCAACGCCCTGGACCGGAAGCGACCGATGGTTCGTAAGCCGCCATGCCGGCAAGTGCACCGACATCGTCATCGCGGATTATGCGTATCAGGCTGAGGCGTTGGACCTGCTGCCCGGCCGCCCCAGCGCGATCATAATGCATGATCTTTTTCATACGCGCACAGCTGGCGCGGGTGGCCGTGATTCCGTGGATTTGCTTGATCGGGAACGGGAAATCGCCTTGCTGACGCGCGCCGATGCCGTCATCGCGATCCAACCGGACGAAGCCCGTTTCGTGGCTGAAAACGTGCCGTCAACAAAGCCGATACTCGCCCCGATCGCGGTCGCCGCAATTGACGCCCCACAGCCGGGAACAACCGGACGCCTGCTGTTCGTGGGCAGCAACACGGCCCCTAATGTCGTTTGTCTGGAATGGTTTTTTGAAAACGTGTGGCCGGAACTCCAATCGCGCGCACCTTCCACCACGCTCGATATCGCCGGATCCGTAGCAACCGCATTTCCGTTGGGCGGCCCTCAGGGCACCAAATTTCACGGGACAGTCAATGATCTGTCGGATCTGTACAGTACAGCGGGGATCGTCATCTCGCCGCTCACCTTCGGGTCCGGGCTCAAGGTCAAACTTGTGGAAGCGATGGCACAGGGCAAGGCGGTGATCGCCACAGCCACGACTGTTCAGGGCGTAGAGCAGCAATGCGCCGGTGCGGTATTGCAGGCCGACACCGCAGACGCATTCATCAATGCAGTGATAACGCTGGAAGATCCACGACTGCGCTACACACTAGGCGAAGCCGCGCTGGCAGTAGCGCATCGGTATTTTTCCCCTGACGCTTGCCATGCGGAGTTCAGTTCCTGGCTGAAACATAATCATCCTGCCAAGGCGCCGCATGACCTGGAAAGCGAATTCCGATGACCAGTCATCGGCCCGGCATCGCCAGTCCGCTTCTGTGGTCTACCGCTTCCAGCCTCGGCACGCAGGCTCTGGGCTTCGTTACCTTCGCCGTTCTGGCAAGGTTGCTTGGCGCCCCGGCGTTTGGGCTAGTGGCCCTGGCGGCACTGGTCATCGACCTTCTACTTTTGATCAGCAATGCCGGAATCAGTGAAGCCGTTATCCAGCGCAATTCCCTGTCAGACGAAGATGCCGATACCGCGTTCTGGGCCAATCTTGCTTGCGGCGCGATGTTCTGCGCCTGCACCATCATTGCAGCGCCGTTGATCGCGCGATTGTTCGGACAGCCGGAACTGCGCCCCATCCTGATTGCGCTGGCATCCATCTTTGGCATCACGCCGCTTGGCGCGATCCATACAGCCCGGCTCAGTCGTGAGTTGCGCTTCCGATCCGTTGCCATGCGCAACTGTGCCGCCGCCATGACGGGAGCGATGATTGGGCTGCCTCTGGCATTGGCCGGTTATGGAGTATGGGCGCTCGTCGGCCAGCGCATAGGAGCATCGATCGCGATGGTGATCAGCGTCTGGCTATCCACTCGCTGGACGCCGCAGCTGCGCTTTCGATGGGCGACGTGTCGGGACATGGTTCGTTTTGGAGCGCATCTTGGTATTGCGGGCACACTGAACCAGATCAATATCCGCAGCGCGGAAATCATTTCCGGAATGCTGGTCGGCCCGATCGCGGTCGCATTCATCCGTGCGGGATCACGCATCGTGGAAGTGCTGAACCAGATCACATACACCCCGTTCCAGCAGATCTCGATGCCGATCATGGCGCGAACAGCCCACGATCATCACATGCTCAAAGCGACATATCTGCGCCTTAGCCGCATGTCGGCATTCATCATGTTCCCGGCGTTTTTCGGTACTCTGGCATTGGCGCGGCCCATCGTTGCGATCGTATTCGGGCCTGGATGGGCGCCCGTGGCGGATGCGATCCGGATATTCGCCTGCGCGGTCGTGGCATCTCAGATCAACAACCTGATTGTCGCCGCGATCACGTCAACCGGAAGTTCCCGCACGGTGTTGAAATGGACATCCACCCAGATCATCCTGGGATTGACAGCTGCGGTGGCCGTTCACCGCCTGGGGTGGCAAGCCATGCTGATTACCGGTGTTGCACGAGGTTACATCGTGCTTCCATACAGTTTCGCCTTGCTGCGCAAGCACGTTGGTATTCGGTTCCGTGAGGTGCTGGGAAGCATTTGGCCCGCGCTAAGCAGCAGCGCCGTGATGGTCCTCGTGGTGACTATCGGTATGGCGATGGGCACAGGACAGCTTGCGCCGCCTTACGCAATCGCCTTCTGGCTGCCTGCAGGCGCCGCGACGTATTTTGCATTTTACATCTGGCAGGATCGCACGATCCTTCAACAAATGCATGAAGTCCTTCGTATGCGGATGCGCAAGATGACGCCCAGTTAGGACGAAAGCCGAGGCACCCTGGCCAGATCGGCAGTTGCGAAGCGGAGCCAGGAACAAGGGACACTCTTCCCTGGCCCCGCTTCGCGTTCCCATCGCCTCCTGTGTTCAGGGTGCGATGGGAACGGTCACCTCATCAAAGCTTAGAAATCGACCTTAGCACCGACGCGCAGGTAGCGGCCCATGAAGAGACGGTCCTGCCATGCCGGGTTGAACTGATACAGACCGTAGCCTGCGTTCGGGTCGTACTTGGGCTTGCCATCCAGAACGTTCAACACGTCGAAGTAGAGACGGAACTGTTCCGCGACCTTTACTTCGCCATGTGCGTCCAGATCGAAGGTTGCCTTCGCATGGCACTGCACCGGATCGCCGTTGTCATACGTCAGAAGCTGGCCTGCGGTGCCGCTTGCCTGGCAATCCTTGTAGACGCCACCGGCATCCGCCGAGGTCGACGAATAACCGCTGGTGTAGTTGGCGGTCAGCGTCAGGCTGCCCTTGTTGTTGAAGTCCAGCGTGTTCTGCCAGGTCAGGCGGAAGCGCGGCGCGCCCGAGCACGAGGTCAGGTTGCAACCACCCAGCGACCCGTCATAGCGCCACACCGACCCGTCCGAATTCTCCTGCTGGAGACGGATCAGGTACGAAGCGTTCGCCTTGCTCTGCAAGGTCAGCTTGTCGGTGAGGTACACGCGCGCATCGGCCGAGAAGTCGATGCCCGAGCCAAGCATGGCATTGTCGTTCTTGAACGAACTGACGACCTGCCCGAGCAGCGGCAGCGCATCCGGGTTCTGCGGATCGGCCTGACCCGGAATCACGGTCACGCCCGGCAGGTTCACCACGCCATCATTGGCGTAATACTGCGCGATCGCATCGCCGATGCTGACCGACGTGATCAGGTTCTTGATCTTGGTGTGCCAGTAATCGAGCGTAAACGTCAGGTTACGCGTCGGCTGCAGTACGGCGCCAAGGGTATACGAGGTGGACTTTTCCGCCTTCAGGTCGGGATTGCCCGAATTGGTCGAACCCGGCGAATACGTGCCTGCGTAATAGGCCGGATTGCTCTTGTGAGCGGCACAGAACGCAGCATACAGTTCGTCGCTGCAGACGATCTGCGAGTTCTGGTAGCCCGTTGCGGGCAGCTGGAACGATTCGTTCAGGTTCGGGGCGCGGAAGCCCTTCGAGAACGTGCCGCGCAGCTTGAGCTGATCGACAGGACGGAATTCCGCCTCGAACTTGGGCGAGAAGTTCTTCTGGCCGGTCGAATAGTGATCGTAGGAGCCGTCGAACTTCACGCGGAACTGGTCCACAATCGGCACGGCGATTTCGTAAGATGCCGACCAGATGTTGCGATGACCTTCCACGCCAACGGCATTGATGCCGTAGTAGCGGGCGTAGGGGTTCTCGTTGTTCGGCGCGTTCGAGCTGGGGTTGTCGATCGACTCGTAGCGGTACTGGCCCGCGACGGCGACGTTGACCATGCCGCCCGGCAGTTCGAACACGTCCTTGCTGAGCGTGCCGACAACCTGCGCGAGCTTGGAAGTGGCGCGCTTGTTCTGGTCGGGGAAGACCTGCTGGCGTGCTTCTTCCGAATTGGCCGAAGGATCGACGAAGTTGTAAGTGCCCTGCGCGATCGCGTCGGCCAGACCCTGGAGATAGATGTAGCCGGTGTTCTTCACGTCAAGCGTAACTTCGGACGCCGTCGCACCGACCGAGTAATCCCAGCCATCGCCGAAGCTGCCATTGATCCCGGCCGCGACGCGGTAGGTCTTGGCATCGGTGAACGTGCGGCGCGGCTGATCGGGCATGCCGCTCAGACGGGCCAGCTGACCCTGCGCCGCGTAAGGGTTGTTCGGGTTGAGCGTGCCGTTGGACGCGTTGCACCCGGTTGCCAGAAGGTTGCCGCCGACAACCGAAGCAGTGCCGGTCGGGCAGACGTAAACGGGCAGGAACACGTTGGTTACGGCGACGACGTCACCGCCCGCCGCGGTCTGGCCCGCCCACGAGGAGTTGTTGTTCTGATTGGCGGTCTTCACGTTGTAGTAGTTGAACGCGATGAACGCTTCGGCGTTGTCGCCGACCTTGACGGTGCCACGCAGCGACGCGCCCTTGCGGGTGGTTTCCGCGGTATACATGCTGTAATCGTGGACCAGATCCTGCTGGCAGACCACAGAAGGCGCATTGTTGACGGTCGGGCCGCCATCATACTTGTTCTGGCCGACAGCCTGCTGTTCGGGCGTCAGCGTTGCGGCGGTCAGATTGCCGCAGCCAGCAGCCGCGTTAAGCAGCTGATACGATCCGGAATAGAGCAACGCGCTGCGCGTGTTACCTTCATCATCCGTGATGCTGCCATAGACCGGAACGTAATTGCCGTTCTCGTCGATCGTGGTCTGGGTCGCCTGACCGAAGTTCACGGTGGTCGACTGGAAACCGTTGTAGCTGCCGTCGGCCTGGATGCCGTTACGGATGCTGTTGTTCAGACAGCCCTGCTCGGCGGTGCCGCAAATGCTGCTCTGGTCGGCGGTGCCCCAGGGGCCCTTGCGGTTGCGCAGGTACGTCGCATCGTTGTGCTGGTACTCGGCGCTGGCGTAGATGTTGAAGCCCTGTTCGTTCAGGTCGCCGTAGCCGTAAGTGGCATTGATGCGCTGCTCGGCACCGTCACCGCGCTGCGAGATGCCCATCGAGGCATCAAGGTGCAGGCCCTGGACCTGACGCTTGGTGATCACGTTGACCACACCGGCGATCGCGTCCGAACCATACGTCGCCGAAGCGCCGTCAAGCAGCGTATCGATGCTCTGGACCGAGCTGCTGGGAATCGAATTGATGTCGACGATGTTGCGCTGAGTGTCGTCTGCCAGCGGGTAATACGCGGTGCGCATGCCGTCGAACAGGGTCAGCGTATAGGCGTTGTTGAAGCCGCGCAGCGAAGGCGCGGTGGCGCCGGTGGTAAAGCCGTTGGCCGACCAGCTGGCCGGAATCGTGCCGGCGTTGTTGGCGGTCAGCGACTGCAGGGCGTCGGAAACCGTGGTGATGCCGCGCTTGGTAAGGTCATCCGCAGTCACGGAAACCACAGGCGATGCCGTGGCGGCCGCGGGATTGCGCGTGATGGAGCCGGTGACGACGATGGTGTTCTCGTCGCTGGTGTCCGTTGCGGAAGTATCCTGGGCGTGGGCCACGCCGCACATCATGACGAATGCCGTCAGGCAGGTCGCGCTACGCAGCGCGGCCTTCTTGGGGGGGGTCTTCAAGTCTGCGTTCCTTGTCCATTACCGCCGACAAGCCGTGTGACCAAGCCTGCCGGAAGCGCGGCGGATGCCGCTACGGGCGTGTAGGGTGACGCCCTGGGAGCGCCCTCTGGACCCCCGGTCCGACGGTTTCAAAGAACATTTCTAAATTATTGCCAAAGATTTCAGTTTCGTTGCCATTTTGCAACACATCGATTTCGAGTCGTTCCCACCAGCAAACCGCGCCGGATCAGGCCAGAAAACGGTCGATTGCGCGGGCCGTGTCGACAGGATTGTCCTGCACGGGAAAGCCGCTGACGCCGGACATGACGATGCTGCGAACATCGCGAAACGCCGCCTCCGCGCCGGCCTGGTACTTCAGGAAGAAACCGTCGCGCTCTCCGTAAAGCAGCAGAGTCGGGGCAGATACCCGACGCATCAAGGAGACGAAATCGGTATAGGCGACACCGCGTTCGTGCGGCCTGATCCAGCGTCCTGCCTGTTTGCGGCTGGCGTTCTGCTCCGCGCCGATGCGCTCGGCATTGATCAGGCCGAACACGCCTCGCGCGACCTCGGCATCCACCGGCAGCGGATCGCCGTCCGGCGTGAACATCGAAGCCTGTCCCGCCTCCTTGGCTGCAACCTGCTCTTGCGTGCTTGCAGGCCCCAGCACGCATGACGGCAAAGCCAGCCGGCGCACACGCTCTGGCGCGATTGCGGCCATGGCCACGGCGACACAGCCGCCCAGTGAGGTGCCCGCAAGGTCGACCTGCGCCAGCCCCATCTCCTGCAGCGCGCCCAGCAGCAGCCCGGCCGTCTCCACAACCGTCTGCACTGCGGGCGGCGTGCCCAGCCAGTGCGAGGCGCCATGTCCGGGCAGGTCGAACGCGATGACCTGCCGCCCTTTCGCCAGTGCCGGGGCAACATCACGCCAATCCGCCACCCAACCGCCAAGCTTGTGCAGCAGCACTAGGGGCGGCGCTGTGCCCTTGTCCCCCAGCGTCACGTAGCGCAGCCGCCCGCCTGCGCGGCCGACCACCCCGCCACCTGTCCAGACCGTGTCCGGCGGGGTGATGAAACCGGTCATCGCCGAGGCCCGTGTCGATGCCAGAACGGCGCCCAGTGCAACGCTTCCGGCAAATCCACGTCGATCGATCATGCGCTTGGCCCTTCCGGCTGACAGGCATCCAAGTGTCCATGCCGCAGCGCCGGGGTCGACCATATCGACGCTCACTATCCGCCTGATGATGACCCTTGCCATTCATGTCGGTGCGCGCACGCCCCCCGCACTAGACCCGCCGTGGGCTCTTGCGATCTGGCGCTCCTGCGGACTGCCGATCAATCACGGGAAATTTCCTCATGAAGCAATTCCTTGCAAGTCTGGCTGCGGGATCGGCTCTTCTGCTTGGCGGTTGCGACACCGGCAGCCCGCAAGGCGTGGACAAGCTGACCTACCACAACGATCCTGCCCGCGAAGGCTGGAACGATCGCGAGCGGATGCTCAGCCCGATGACGGTCGCAAGCGAGCGTTTCGGCGAACTGTGGCAATCGCCAAGGCTGGATTTCCATGGCGCAACCCCGCCCCGCCTCTTCGCATCGCCCCTTTACGTCAGCGCGCTGCGCTTTGCTGAAGGGGTTCAAGCAAATCGCACCCTGCCGGTTGCCTTCGTCGTGGCCAGCACGGGCTATGCCTACGCCATTCACGCCGGTACGCGGCGCGATCTTCCTGCCGGAACGATCCTATGGAAGCGGCAACTGACGGACACCCCCTGTCAGGACGGACAGTTCGGCAACCTCAGCACGCCCGTCATCGATCGCGACGCCAATCGCCTCTACGTCACCAGTTGCCGTGGCGACTGGATCTGGGACATCCACGCGCTTGACCTGCGCACCGGGCGGGAGGTTCCCGGCTGGCCGGTAACCGCAAGCCCGCGCACGGTCACGGCCGAGGTGAACCGCAACGGCACCAGCCATTTCGTGGCCGGGCAAATCTATTACCAGCGCGGCGCGCTGAACCTCAGCGCTGACGGATCGCGGCTTTACGTGGCTTTCGGCCCGGATCTTCAGGGCTTTCTCGTCTCGGTGGATACGCGCCGGCCACGGATCGCAAGCGCCTTCTCGTCCATGCCGCGCGAAGACTTGCAGCAAGGCGGCATGTGGGGTGCATCCGGCCCCGCGATCGACAGGCAAGGCCGCATCTACATCGCTACAGGCGCCAGCTTCATGTCCGCACTTGAGAAGCGCGGCATCCCCGGCGTCTATCCCGAAGTAGCGGGCGCATGGGGCCAGTCGATCCTGCAATTTCGCGATGAGGCCGGGGCTGGGCTCAAGCTTGTCGGCACTTACTCTCCGTTCAACTACTGTCAGACGGCCGCATCGGACATCGACATCGCAGGAAGCGGCGCGGTGGCGTTCGACCTTGAACGCAGCGGGTCCACGACGCCGCACCTGCTGACGCTGGGCGCCGGAAAACAGGGCAACGCTTATCTGCTCGACCGCGATCACATGCCGGGCAGCACGCACAAACGGCACGCCTGCAGCACCGATCCGGCCAGCGACGGCTCCCTGCTGGCCCCTGATCCACAGCCGGAACTGCATTCACGCGGGCCAGTCGTCGTATTCGGCCCCTATTCGGACAGCATCGGCATGGTGAACTCTGCCAAGAGCCGCGCCACGCTGGCCCATTTTCGCAATCGCAGCGGCGAGCACTTCCTCTATCTTGCCGGCAGCGCCAAGACCGGCCCGGACTTCGGCACCAACATCCCGCCCAGTCTGGTGCGCGTGAAGGTCGTGATCGGCAGCAACCGCCCGGCCTACCTTAAGGTCGACGCGCGCGAGATGACGCAGAC
Source organism: Novosphingobium guangzhouense (assembly GCF_002896965.1). GTDB lineage: Bacteria > Pseudomonadota > Alphaproteobacteria > Sphingomonadales > Sphingomonadaceae > Novosphingobium > Novosphingobium guangzhouense. The sequence continues at coordinate 570 of NZ_LYMM01000056.1, read as the reverse complement.
CCTGCAGAACCCCGGCTCTCCGGTGGTGTCCAGCAACGGCGGCGCAAACGGCGTAGTCTGGGTCATGGACACCAACGTGCCCCGCAGTGTCGACATCTACCGTCCCGACGCCCCCGGATCGCGGCTCTACGCATTCGACGCAAGGACCATGAAGCTGCTGTGGCAAAGCGGGGATGCGCTGTTCACTTCGGGCAAGTACAACGAGCCGGCCGTGGTCGATGGGATGGTGCTGGTGGGCACCGATCGCCTGCAGGCCTTCGGCCTGCGCAGTTCCGCCTTGCCAGCAGGGCAGCTCCAGCACCCGGCGGTCGCAACCACGTCTAATCAGGGCAAGGCGCTGTTCGACGGACGCTGCGCCGCCTGCCACACCAATGCCGGATCGGGCGCTCCGCCGATCCCGGTGATCGCCGCATACGCGCAGGACCGGATCGTAAGCACGCTCAAGACCGGCAAGATGAAGGAGATGGGTTCGGGCCTGAGCAATACGCAACTTGCGCAAATCGCCGCCTATGTCCGTTCCGGGGCCGCCAACAGATAGCTTGAAGGTCGCCATCGAGGCAGAGGGGGAGC
>NZ_LYMM01000055.1 GCF_002896965.1 Novosphingobium guangzhouense | reverse complement strand
CAGCTCGAGGCATAGGAGATCTTGGCGAAGCTCGCGGCGTGGCTTTCCGGGAAGCCATAGGAACCGAAGCCTTCGAGCTGGCGGAAGGTGCGCTCGGCAAAGTCGCGCGGATATCGCCGAGCGCAGCCCCATGAAAGCATTCGGTCCGGCAATATCGGCCTGAGCGTCGGGCTGTTATGCGATCGGACATTCAAGCACGGTCATGGCAAAGAAGGTGTTGTCCCCCGAAGCGGCGTGAATGCGGGCACCATCCCCGCTTTCCTGCCCGGAGGGATCGAAATGCCCGGTGATTGGGCCTTCACTGCTCGCGCCATCGCAATCGCCCGACATATCTTCGACAGGACAAGCACTCAGGACACGGAGTCGTTCCGAAAAGCCTGGGAGTGTATCGACCTCGGGCCCTGCCTCCTTCTCTAGCCCCCTTCCGGCGCTCCGGCAGCCACGCGTCCTTCATAAATGCCTGGCCGTGATCGACGGCTACAATCTGCCTGAGATTGAAGGAGAGAGCCGAGATCGTCAGTGTCGAGAGCGGGCGCGATAATGCGGAACGATACATCTCGCTCCTGTCTCCCGCCCACCTCCAGTCTTGTGAAGGCTACCGGGTTTCGCGATCTTCGAGCGCAAGGCTGTCGCCGCGACAGGCGTGCCGAACGGCTCGCGATGCACGTCCACGCGAGCGGCACACGCTAGCCCTCCTTGTGACCCGTCTCAAGAAAGTGCCAGCCGTTTGACCTCCCCTCTCGAAGTTCGGCAGTTCCCTGCAAGTCCTTCTGCATTGCCGCGATTTGTCGAGCGTGGGCGATGAGACGTGTCGCGACCCGAACTGTGCAGGGCGCCGCCCCGTCCTTCGGCTCAACGATCTCCGCGCGGACGTGCTCGTTCTCGATCGCGACAGCAAAGGCTTGTGCCGAAGCCCGGTTCAGGAAGAGAAAGGAGAAGATCACGGTCTTCTCCTCCGGCGCGTGCAGTCCATGCTGTAGGCCGCAGTTTTTCGCCGTTTCCCCGGCGCCGGGTTCCCGGTCCCGATCGCTGTCAAGGTCGGCACGAGCGGGCTCCGTGGCCGGGCGCGGCGGCATACCTTCGTGAGGTGGAGGACAGATCATCTCGTTTTCCACCTCGCGGTTGTTTGGCCTGTCATCATCCGCCTGCATGATGTCTCTCCTCAGCCTCCCCGTGTCCCGATCATCCGCCTTTCTATTCGCCGGATCGGCGGGGAGCGCGATCGACATCCCCGTCTCGCCGTTCGCTTTCCGGATAGTCCTCGGGGTCGACTTCGCCGACGACAGGGCGATCGTCCACTTTTTCAGGCTTCTGACCGCCGCGCGTGCGGGGGTCGTGGGCGTCGTCGGGGCGAGCGTCCCCCATTCCGCCACGAGACGTTTCATACGGGTCATCGCCGGCGCGCTGCCGGGCCTCCTCACCATTCTCGGGCGTGATCCCATTGGTCATGACAAGTCCTTTCCATTTGCCGACGCAAAAGCATGGGCGTCCTCTGCCGTTCCCGGCGAGCGGGCGTCCGCTAACTTCGATCAAGTCACGGGGGCGTCTCCGCATCTAACCGACTGATCCATGTTAACGTCAGGTCGTCATCAGGGAACGCGGCCGAGCCCGATGGCTTGATGAGGGCACAAGCGGGCGAGCACCACGACACCAGCGCCATGCCGATTAGGGCTGGAAAGCCCCGGGCTGCCCGCGACCGATATGCAGCCAGCGTACTCCTCCCGGATAAGGACCCGCAATGACGGACATTCGCGACGATGCCCCAGCCGCCACCGCCAAACACGCAAGCGCCACGCAGAATGCGGCGCGCGAAGGCCTGTCTGGCGAGGGCGACACCCTCATCGCCCGTTCGGTGACGATCAACCGCAGCCGGGACGATCTCTATCGGTTCTGGCGGGATTTTCCGAACCTCGCGAAGTTCATGGAGAACGTGAAGCGTATCGACGTGCGCGATGATTGCACGTCGCACTGGGTCGTGGCCGGCCCCGGCGAAACGACGGTCGAATGGGACGCGCAGATAACTCAGGACGTTCCGGGCGAAGCGATCGCCTGGGCATCGACGAACAGCCCTGACGTTTCCAACAGCGGGCGCGTGGAATTTCGCGACGCGGGCGAGAGAGGCACGGTCGTCACCGCGACGATCTTCTACAAAGCCCCCGCCGGATTTGTCGGGAAACTGATCGCCAAGCTGTTCCAGCGCGAACCCGGCATTCAGGCGCGCCGCGACCTCAGGCGCTTCAAGCAACTCATGGAAACGGGCGAAGTGGCCACTGCGGCGCGCACGCTCAAGCAACGCGAAGAGGAGATCGCCTGATGCGTGCACTCACCTGGCACGGCAAGCACGACGTTCGGGTCGACACCGTGGATGACCCGGAAATCCTCAATCCGCGCGATGCCATCATCAAGGTGACGTCCACGGCGATCTGCGGCTCCGATCTTCACCTCTACGACGGCTTCATCCCGACGATGAAGGCAGGCGATATCCTCGGTCACGAATTCATGGGCGAGGTCGTCGAGACAGGTCCCGGATCGACCCTGCGCAAAGGCCAGCGCGTGGTCGTTCCCTTCACCATCGCGTGCGGGAGCTGCTATCATTGCGGCAAGCACCAGTATTCCGCCTGCGACAACGGCAATCCGGCGGACAATCAGGACATCGCCCAGGAACTCTACGGCCAGCCGATGTCCGGCCTGTTCGGCTACAGTCACATGACCGGCGGTTACGCGGGCGGCCAGGCAGAGTACGTGCGCGTGCCGTTCTCCGACGTGGGGCCTATCGTCATCCCGGACGGCATCGACGATGACCGGGTCCTGTTCCTTTCCGACATTCTTCCCACGGGCTGGCAGGCGGCCGAGAATGCGGAGATCGAGCCGGGGGACACGGTGGTTGTGTGGGGATGCGGCCCGGTCGGGCTTTTCGCCGTCCAGTCCGCCTTCCTGATGGGCGCAGAGCGCGTCATCGCCATCGACCATTTTCCGCGGCGCCTCGAACTCGCGAGACGGTTCGGCGCGGAGACGATCAACTATGAGGAAACCAGAACCTACGAAGCCCTGATCGAGATGACGGGCGGTATCGGCCCGGACGCCTGCATCGATGCGGTAGGCCTCGAAGCCCATGGGTTTTTCGCGGACAACGTCTGGGATCAGATCAAGGTCTCGACTTTCACGGGGACCGACCGGACGCACAGCATACGACAAGCGATCCACGCCTGCCGCAAGGGCGGCCGTATCTCGATGCCCGCCGTCTATGGCGGCTTCGTCGACAAGTTCCCGCTTGGCGCGTTCATGGAAAAAGGCCTGACCCTCAAGACCGGCCAGACCCATGTGCAGCATTACCTGCCGGGCCTGCTCAACGCCATCGTCGAGGACAAGATCGATACCACGTTCCTCATCAGCCATCGCCTGCCGCTGGAACAGGCGCCGGACGGGTATCGCATGTTTCACGACCACCAGAATGACGTGACCAAGGTCGTGCTGAAGCCCGGCCTCGATCGCGTCGCCGCCTGAGGAGAACGCCCATGGCCGACAAATTTGCCATCGTCACAGGCGCGTCCACCGGGATCGGTTTCGAGCTCGCGCATTGCGCGGCGCGGGCCGGGTACGATCTGCTGGTGGCCGCCGACGAAGCGCTGATCGAGGCAGCCGCACGCGATTTCAGCCTGCACGGGGTCAACGTCATGGCGGTGGAAGCCGACCTTTCGACGCTGGACGGCGTCGATCGCCTGCTTGCCGCAACCGGCGGGCGAGCGATCGACGTGCTTTGCGCCAATGCGGGCGTCGGCACGGGCGGAGCCTTCCTGCAGCAGGAGGTTGCGACCTGGCGCCATTCGATCGACACCAATGTCACCGGGACGGTCTATCTCCTGCAAAGCGTGCTGACGAGGATGGTCGCGCGCAGCTCGGGCAAGGTTCTCGTGACGGGGTCCATCGCGGGCTACATTCCCGGCAGCTTCAATGCCGTCTACAATGCGACCAAGGCCTTCATCGACAATTTCACCGAAGCCCTGCGCAATGAACTCAGGGACATCGGCGGCGTCACCCTCACCACGCTGATGCCCGGTGCAACCGAGACCGAATTCTTTGCGCGCGCAGACATGCTCGACACGCAGCTGGGCCAAAACGACAAGGCAGACCCTGCGAAAGTCGCTCGCGACGGCTGGGATGCGCTGATGGCGGGCAAGGGACACATCGTGTCCGGCTGGTCCAACAAGCTGCAGGTCGCCGGTGCCGGCATCGTCCCACAATCCGTTCTGGCGCAGCAGCATCGCAAGATGGCCGAGCCGGGAAGCGGAAACCGCTGAATACCTCCCATTTTTCCCGAACAGACAGTCGGAGCAGATAATCCATGCATATCGAGACGCCGCAAGGCCACGTCATCCACGTCAAGGACATGGGCGAGGGAAAGCCCGTCATCCTCATTCACGGCTGGCCGCTGACAGGGGACATGTGGGAATATCAGACGCTTGCTTTGCTCGAGGCGGGATATCGCGTCATTACCTACGACCGGCGCGGGTTCGGTCAGTCGGGCCATCCGTACGGCGGATATACCTATGACGTGTTCGCTGACGATCTCGCCGCGGTCATCGACAAGCTCGATGTTCCGAAGGTGTCTCTGGTGGGCTTCTCGATGGGTGGAGGCGAGATCGCGCGCTACCTGGCGCGCTACGGCTCCGGCAAAGTGGACCGCGCGGTGCTCGTATCCTCGGTCGTGCCGTATCTGCTGAAGGACGACAGCAATCCGGACGGCGTCGATGCCGCGGTCTTCGAAGACATGAAGGCGCAGATCCGCGAGGATCGGTTCGCCTTCCTCCAGACATTCGCCAAGATGTTCTATGGCGTTGGCCTGGTCTCCAGGCCGGTGTCGAGCGCATTGCTCGACTGGACGTTCGCGCTCGCGATCATGGCAAGCCCGAAGGCCACAATCGACTGCGTCGATGCCTTCGGGGGTACGGATTTTCGGCCGGACTTGCCGGCCTTCGATATCCCGACGCTGGTGATCCACGGCACCTCCGACAAGACGGTGCCGATCGATCCGGCAGGACGTGCAGCGGCCGCCAGCATCGCTGGCGCGCAACTGGTAGAATACGACGGTGAGCCGCACGGCCTGTTCGCGACCGCACCCGACCGGCTCAACCGCGATCTGCTCGCATTCCTTGCCGGATGAAGACCATACCCTCCCCTTGATGCCCCCTTTCGATACGACGGGACGAGGTTCCGAGGACAAGGAAATCAGCCGTATGACTGACCCCAGCACACGCCGTGACGTCCTGAAGGGCGCGACATTGGCCGGAGCGACTCTCGCCGCGGTCCCGTCCCTGGCGAAAGAAAGCAGACCGATGCAGGATCCCACATCCAATCACACCAGCGACCCGTTTCCAGAGCAACGGCAGGAATGGCCCGCGCTCCAGCGCGACATGAAGCCGGTGCCGGACTGCGGTGAGGCAACATATCGTGGAAGCGGCCGTCTCAAGGGGCGCAGGGCGCTTGTAACCGGCGGCGATTCCGGCATTGGCCGCGCCGCAGCGATCGCATTTGCCCGCGAGGGCGCGGACATTGCGATCAACTACTATCCGACCGAGGAGCCGGACGCTCAGGACGTCGCGCGGCTGCTGCTGGCGGAAGGGTGCAAAGTGAAGCTGCTTCCGGGCGATCTTACAGACGCCCGTTTCTGTCACAATCTCGTGGCGCAGGCAGCGCAGGCTCTCGGAGGTCTCGATATCGTCGTCAACAATGCGGCCTATCAGCAGTCCAAGGCCTCAATCGACGAGATCAGCGAGGAATAGTTCGACCGGACCATGAAGACCAACGTCTATGCGATGTTCCATATCAGCAAGGCGGCCATTCCCCTGATGAAGCCAGGGGCCTGCTTCATAAATACCGCCTCGGTCAATTCGGTCAGTCCGGGAGAAGAGCTGCTGGATTACGCGACGACCAAGGGCGCGATCCTGATCTTCACCAAGGGGCTGGCCAAGCAGCTTGCAGCGAAGGGTATCCGGGTGAACGCCGTCGCCCCCGGTCCGGTCTGGACGCCGCTGCAGGTGGCAGGCGGGCAATTGCCGGGCAAGCTGAAGGAATTCGGGCAGGACACGCCGCTGGGCCGTGCAGGTCAACCTGCCGAGCTGGCCTCGCTCTATGTGACTCTTGCGGAAAGCGGGACGAGCTTCACCTCGGGCAGCGTATTCGGCGCCAATGGAGGAACCGGGATCATCTGACCGGGCGCAAGATCAGTGTCAGGTGCGCACCCATGACCACGCGCACCTGACACCGTCAGGGTCGGCTTCAACCGCCCCCTTTTTTCCGGCGGGTCTCCCAACCTTTCTTGGCGGCCGCCGAACGCTGTTCGTGACTCTGGCTGGACCCGCCGATGCGCCCCCCTTTACGAGACGAGGCGTGGTTTTCCTTCCTGCCGCGACCCGAGCCCGATTTGTTACCGCCGCCGGATTCCTTGTTGACCGTAGCCCAGGCCCGCCGCTCGGCTTCCTTGTGGCCGACGCCGCGGTCCTCGTAGCCTTCCTCGATGTGCTCCGCCTTGCGCTTCTGCTTGTCGGTATAGCTGGATTTGTCTCCACGGGGCATGATGCGGTCCTTTCTCTTCCTCAGGAACCCCGGTCGCTCAACGGTTCACCCCCTTCTTCCTCCTCCAGCAAAGCGGCCTCGGCCCCCGCTGCAGACAGCCGTACCTGATTGCCCTCTACTGCGACGACCAGACCACCAGCGATGTAGTGATGATGGTCGCTGTGCGATCCGCTGTCGGCCTTGGTCATCTTGATCCGATCACCCTCGACCCTGTCGACGGTGCCAATATGCACGCCATCGGCGCCTATGATTTCCATGTGCTCGGTAACCTGACTGAGATCGGTCATGTGTCTTCCTCCTGGTGTATTTCAGTGGGCGAATGATTATTCCGCTGCATGAGGTTTCTTCCCGAACGCCTTACGCAGTTCGTCCTTCGCCTGCTCAAGGACATCGCGTTGCTGCTTGCCGAGATGGTCTCCGGCACGGTTGATGTAGAACGTCAGCATGCTCATTGCGGATTGAAGCGGCGTGCCCTTGCGCCGTTTGCTATGCTCTGCCGAACGCTTGAGGGATGCGGCGATCTTGGCCGGATCGCCCTGTTTGAAGAGGTCCCCGTCGAGGTCCAGGGCATCCGAACGCTCTGTCACCTCCTGCGACCACTTCTTCTGTGTCACCGCTCTTTCCTTTCGCTCAGTTGAGGTCAGGGAGCGCCTTGCGGCAGTCGGCAGCGCATTCGCGGCACATTTCCGCACAGAGCCGGCAATGCTCATGCTCATGCCGCGCGCATTCGCGGGCGCAGGCCTCGCAGGTGAAGATGCATGTCTCGATCATCGCGCCCAAGACCGCGACATTGCTTCCCGTACGCCGCACGGCGATACGGCTGGTGACAGCGCAGACGTCCGCGCAGTCGAGGCAGACACGAATGCACTGGCGCATCTGCCCCGCTTCCGCGAGGCAGGCATCCGCACAGGAGGTGCACAAGGCTGCACAGAAAAGCGCATGGCGCGCGGCAGTGGCGAGGTCTTCGTTCAACGTCTCGACGTCCGGATGAAGGGCGATCATGTTGTGAAGCGACATCTGCCAGTCTCCTCCGATGCGGTCGGGCACGAAGGGCTAATTGCGTGGCGAGGCGGATGCTCCGCGGCCTTGATCCATGTTATCGATATGTCGTGAATGCGCGAAGCAGCCCGGCCTAGATTGGTTCGGGGCGGCACAGGTCCCGTAAAGCAGCGATCACGGCGTGGCGGTGTGGCGGTTTGGCAATGTAGGGCGTTTTACCGAAGGGCTCGGGAATCATCGCGGCGTCATAGCCGGTCAGGAAAACGAATGGCACGTGCCGATCAGTCAGCAGATGTGGGAGCGCAAACGACATACCTTCGCCAAGGTTGATGTCGATCATCGCGCAGTCGGGTGTCTGGATATCCAGCTGTCTGAGCGCTGCATCGACATTTGGGCATGGCCCGATCACGCGCCCACCGGCACCTTCAATTTCTTCGCGCAAATCCTGGGCGATGAAGAATTCGTCTTCGACCACCAGGATGGTTTTATCGCTAAGTTCAAGGTTCGCTCGGCCCGGTTCCACAGCAATCCCTTTGGCTATTTGTTCGCGGTCGAACCAATGGATGCGCCCAATCCACTCGATATCAATATGTAAAACACGAAATCCTGATCGAGGTTAAGGAATCTGCGTAAATGGAGTTGCTACCTCGATCCATCTGCGCACGAGCGAAAACTTCACGTCTCGACAGCCTGACCACGGCAAGGCTGGAACGCTCCCAGTCGGCACCCGACAGGTTAGTTGCTAACATGGATGAATCCCGGTGATGCCACCACGGCACGTGGCCGTTGTCAGGGCGATGCATCAATAACGAGAACGGAGCCGTCCATGTCCATCAAGGCCGTCGCGCTGAATTGCACTCTCAAGTCCGACGTGAATGAGGAATCCTCCACCGACGCGATGATCGCCGTGCTTGCCGATGCCTTTCGGGAACGTGACGTCGAGGTGTCGGAAACGGTGCGGGTCGCCGCGCTCGACATTCGTCCAGGCGTGACATCGGACGAAGGCGAAGGCGACGACTGGCCGCAATTGCGGGCCAAGATACTGGCGCACGACATCCTGATCCTTGGCGGACCGATCTGGATGGGACAGATGAGCAGTGTCGCCAAACGCGTACTGGAACGGATGGACGCCTTCCTCTCGGAAACGGACGAAAAGGACCGGATGCCCAGCTACAGCAAGGTTGCTGTCGCTACGATCGTCGGCAACGAGGACGGTGCCCACTTTTGCTCCGCTCAGATGTTCCAGGCTCTGAACGATGTCGGCTGGACGGTTCCGGCGGTGGCGGCCTGCTACTGGGTAGGCGAGGCGATGGGATCAGTCGACTTCAAGGATCTCGACGCTGTCCCGGACAAAGTAACGCGGACAGCCCGCATGGTTGCAGGAAATGCGGCGCATCTGGCACGGCTTTTTCAAGGGCATCCCTATCCCGGCTGACCCGCCGGCATCCTGATGTGAAGCGTGCAGGTATGAGCCTGAACACGCAAGCCATGCCGCTGCACATGACGCCGTCACCCGCTCATACGGACTGACGGATGTTGACCCGGGTAGAGGAATTGTGCGCGGATCGCGCAGGTCCCAGCAGTAAAGAAGGCTCAGGATTTTCGGTTTTCGGTTGAGCGGGCGGCTGCTCGCACACCTTCCGCCGGTTCGCCGCCGGCCTTGGGCGGATCAACCTCTTCCCTGCTCCACCGGTCGCGTTCGCTTGCAGGCTGTCCGGTGACGTTGCGCTGATCGCGAGGTTCGTATTCGCCTCTTCCGGCTGCAGGACTTTCTTGATCCCGCCAAGACTTGCCTGGCTTCCCTGCGTCACCCGTCACCTTGCCAGAGTCCTTGGGCTCATATTCTCCGCCGCCGCCCATCGTTGCATCCTTCCTTTTTCCGATTTCCTTTGCTGCAACGAGAGTGGACGCCGCCGAGTTGCCGCGTCAGTCCATTCACCAAGATAAGTGAGAAAAGCGGATGCCGCGGCGGGCATGCGGCTAGACGGCAGGTGACTGCAGCGCCGATACCCTGACCCTATCACGTCCGATCTTGACGGCCAGCGCCGACGGATCATGCAACGTGACACGCCGCTCCTTCCAGTCGAGATCACCCGATCGCCGCATGAGCTGGAGCGTGCGATTCACGTGAACCTGAGTAAGTCCAAGAGCATCGGCAAGAATCTCCTGCGTCAGCGGAAGTTCGAAGCTTCCGCCATCGGTCAGTCCCGCTAGCTCGAGACGGTCGTGGAGTTCCAGCAAAAGATCCGCGAGGCGCTCCTGAGCATTAAGGCGACCCACCCGGCAAATGTGAGCCAGATGATGGGCTTCGTCGAGTGCCTTGGCCATCGCATAAGCTCGCGCAAGTGAACCGTGCGGTGCCGAGCGAGGCGCCGGGCACACGGAAACGTCGGTCAGACTGGTGAGAGTCGACAGGGCGAGAGGCTCTGGCTGGGGGCACAGACCGATTATGTCGCCCGGAAGCAGGAAGCCGAGAATCTGTCGGCGCCCATCTGCAAGTTGCCGCACGCTGGCCACCCACCCGCTCAGCAGGATCTGCATCTGCGGAACAGGGTCGCCCTCGATGACGAATTCCCGCCGCGCGGTAAGGTGTGTCCATTCGGCCGATGCTCTCGCCAGCATCGAGATTTCGGCATCGCTGAGCGGTGCCAGCGAAGCTATCCGGCGGATCGCGGGCGGCTTCGATTGCCCTCCGCTGACAACAGGCATCACGCGTCCGGGACTCCGACCAAACCGCTCAGGGTTCCGATCAGGACTGCCATCGAAAAGGGCTTAGCCAGCTGAGGAACGTCGCGAAATGCCTCCGGGAGATACCAGGAATCGTAACCGGTCACGAACAGGAAAGGGATGGCCCGGCGCTGTAGCTCGATGGCGAGCGGCCATGACAGCTGGTCGTTCAAGTTGATGTCGAGCACTGCTGCATCCGGCTTTTCGCCGGACAGCATCTCCAGCGCGGTTGCCAGGTCTCCGGTTGGTCCGATGACCGTGACGGCCTGCTCTACCAGCCCGTTGCGCAGGTCCGCAGCAATGAAATATTCATCCTCGACGACAAGAATGCGTTTGCCGACGAGTGAGGCAGGCATTTTTCACAACTCCTTCCATGCGGCCCCCGCGCCCCCCTCGGACTGCGGTGCGGACAGAAGGCAGAACACGCCGCCGCCACGGAATTCGAGGCTGGTGGTCACCCCCGAACGGTATGGCAGCGCATCCTCGATCAACTCGCAGCCGAACCCTCTGCGGGTGGGCTGGGAACTGATGACGGGAACCCCCTGTTCGGACCATGTAAGGTCAAGTGAACAGATGCCCTTATCATCTAGGTTAACCTCCCAATGAATTTCGAGTCGCGCTTCGGGAAACCGTAAAGCGCCGTATTTCAGAGCGTTGGTAGTCAGCTCATGGAAGGCAAGACCCAGCGATTCGGTCAGTTGAGCATTCAGCTCGATACCAGGACCGCAGATCGTGACGGTCTCTCCATCGCTCACTCCGACGCTCAGCAGTTCATCGCGAATGAGGTTTTCCAGATCGGCATAACCATGCGCGCTCTGGGTCGCGACCATCTGTGCGCGCGCGAGATTATCCAGTCTTCCCGTGAAGTGATTGGCGATGCTTTGGATGTCTCCGCCAGTTTCGACGGTCCGAGAAAATACCGAGCGGATCACAGTCAGAATGTTCCGCACTCGGTGCTGCAATTCGGCAAGGAGCATCTGCAGCCGCCTCTCGCTTTCGCGAAGGGCCTCCTGAGAGCGCTTGAGCTCGTCCACCTCATGGATCACGATGACGGAGCCTGAAATCGTCCCTCCATCGTCACGGAGCGGCACGGACGACACGGTCGCCCAATGAACGGCACCGTCTTCGTCGGTCCAGGTAAACTCCATTCCCGGAACCGTACTGATACCGTTCAACGCCTTGATTGCAGGATAATCGCTCAATGCGACCGGCTCGCCATCGTCAGACACCGCTCGCCATCTCGGTCCGAACTCGGGGTCATGCGAGGGTATCCTGCGCGAAGGAAAGAGGCGCTGTGCCTCGGCATTGGCCAGAAGCATGTTGCCGTTCCTGTCCGCGAGCGCGATGCCTACCGGTGCTGATTCGAATATGGCAGCCAACCGGTTTTCGCTTTCGACCAAGCGCATTTCCGTCTGTTTGCGGTCAAGGACGTCGCGGAAAAGCACCGCCACCTGCAGGTCGCCAGGCGCTCCGAAAGGCATCGCATAGACGTCATACCAACGTCCGAGCGCCTCAACCCGATCCTCGAACCTCTCGGCGATCCCAGTGCGAGCAATACGCCCGTAAATGTCGAACCAGTGTTGTTCGTGTCCGGGAACCATGTCCCGGACCGTGCGCCCCATCGCGTCTTTAAGTCCGGTCTGCCGGACGAAGGCCGCATTGGCCTGAAGAAACCGATAGTCGATCGGCTGGCCAGCTTCATCTTCGATCATCTCGATGACGCAAAGCCCTTCGTCGATGCCGTCGAACATCGCTCGATAGCGTAGCTCACTTGCTTCCAGGGCAGCTATCTGCGCGTTCGCGCGTTGCAGGTCCGCTTCCGAGCATGCCAGCAAGGCGCGAAGCCGTGCAATTTCACCGTTTTCGGCCATTATCGACCCATCGTGCAGTTGAGACGTGGACGGGTGGCCAATTTCGCAGGCCGAGACAACAATTTCCGCGTAGAGCCGCCTGATGTGGTCGACGAAGGGCGGGATCGCCTCTTGGAGCCTTCGCCATAGATTTCGACAATTTTCCCGATGACCATTGGGGAGCGCCGAGCAGGCGCTCGATTTCGGAGCCTTTCGAAGCCGAAATGACAGCGATCCGGTCGCGTTCCCTTGCGGCCACCAAAGTTAATCTGGATCAATGTGACGCGCATTCAAACGTAAGGCCCGCGCGCTCGAGCATGTCGTAGATACCGCTCGCTCCATCGCACGACGCCGCCGAAAACTAACATGCATCAACATGACACCTGCTTTGAAGGTTTAGATCGATCGTCGGAGGCGGGGCAAATCTGAAAGAGACGCCAATGGCTGTCGATCATAGTAGCACCCGTCAACGTCAATTCCGACGCCATGAACATTTGGCCCGTAAAGACGAGGTCCACGACCACGTTTTCCAGATCGAAGATGGTTGGGCTAGCCGATATTGTATGCTGGCGGACGGACGGCGACAGATCACCGCGCTATATGCGCCTGGAGATTTCTGCGAATCACAGTGGCTGCTTTCTGGCAGGGCGGATTATCCGATCGTTGCACTGACGCCGATCAAGGCCCGCTGCATCCCGCTGGCTGGCATTCATGGCAGACCCGGAAATTATGTAAGGCAGCTGCTTGCGGACATGCTGCGCGGCCATGCCCGTCAGACATCCTGGATTGTCAGCCTCGGCCGCCAAACCGCGGTGGAAAGGGTCTACGGCCTGATGAGCGAGCTGTACCGGCGCCTCCATGCCCGCGGCAGGGTGATGAATAACCGATGTGCAGTTCCGCTGACGCAACAGGACATCGCCGATGCGGTGGGCTTGACCCCCGTCCACGTCAATCGCGTGCTGGGCGATTTGAGAACCCGGGGCCTGCTCGAGCTCTCTGGAAAGCTGCTGCACCTTCCCAACCCCTTGGCTTTCGGGGATGCGGAAATCGCGACGGATTTCCCGCCGAACTCCACCTACAATCTGCTTGACTGCCACCAGCCGGAAAACGCGGCAGCCTGACATCAGTAATCAGACTAAAGACCTTGCTACATTTTCCGCGGCAAGGGGCGTCCCGTCAGGAATGATCCCAACACCACCGCAAGTTGACCTGAGCCAACGTATCGGGGCCGATCGCAATAGACGGAAACACCTCTGCACCAAGTCATCGAAATATGAGCATCATATTACCCGATATACTTAGCTCACTTGCCATAAAATATTGAACCATTATTCTTTCAACATAATATATCGGAAAAAATGCGATGGCAAAATATAATAAAACCACGGATCGTGAACCGTCTACACGAAAAAAAGGCCGCGCTGGCATATTTATCGTGACGATCGTACTCGCTATGGCCTTGCTGATATTTGTTGGTCGCAATATTTGGCATCTGGAAATGGACAAGCAGGAGCGGGAAAGCGCGGCTCATGACACGAGCCGTCAAGGTCATTGAAATACCGGACATAGGCTGAAAAATCTGACGATCGCCCTGTGAACCTGTTGAGGAAGTTTTGGAAACAGGCGGGGGTGGCGGGTAGTACCCGCATCCTTGCAAACATGCGAAGAATGACCGTTTTTACCACCCCGCAAAGTTCACTCGGAAACAGCGTTCGCCCTGCCGACGATATTACCCCGGCCTGATGCATTGATAAGCGCAGTGCAGTGCCCTCGCGAGCGCTCAACATGCCTCTCGAATTGGAGCCATTCGACGCTTCCAGGGAAGTTGAATTGCCCGATCTTCCTGCCATGGACTGACTTGGTCACTTAGCGTCTTGAAAGCTTTTTGCCGATTTCAGCGCATGGTCGAAAGTGAATGTGTCCGGTAGCACATACCCTGATGATCGAGCAGATCTGCTCTAGCGCTCGGCGTCCTGCTGGCCAAGCGTGGCTCCGGCACGATGATTCAAGGGCAAAGTGTCATTGCAGGCTTCAATCACCCCGGCCGCTAAAATATCATGCGATGGCAGATTTGACGCCCATCGTCGGAGACAACCCTTGTATCCGGCAAAGCATGATACAGTTCGTGCTGCTGACGGCGTATGAGGAGAAAATCGGGATGGACAATCCTCTCACCCGCAAACTCTCGAGCTTCACGGATTTTTCGGAAGAAGATACCAGGCGCCTGAACGATCTGTGCAGGAACACCGATAGTTATATCTCCGGATCCGATCTTATTATGGAAGGCGATCGACCAGATTCCGTTTTCTTCCTACTGGAAGGCTGGGCGTATCGATACAAATTCCTTCCCGATGGCAACCGCCAAATCGTAGCCTATTTAATCCCAGGAGACTTGTGCGACATTCATATCTTCATTTTAAAGCAGATGGATCATTCGATCGGACTTCTTAGCGATGCAAAGGTCGCGGCAATTCCGAAAGTTGACATGCTGGAGATCCTTGATTCGCACCCTCGAATTGCCCAGGCGTTGCTTTGGGCGACGCTCGTAGATGAGGCAGTGCTGCGCGAATGGATCGTGAATATGGGCCAGCGCGATGCATTCTCGAAATTGGCGCATCTGTTTTGTGAGATGTGCTTTCGCATGCGGCAGGTTGGATTGGTGCATGCGAATCAATTCGATCTGCCTTTGACGCAGGAGCAACTGGGCGACACTGTCGGTCTGACGAAAGTTCACGTAAACCGGGTTTTGCAAAGGATGCGCCGTGAATCGCTCATTTCTTTATCAGGTAAAACACTGGTAATTCACGATATAGAGCGCCTTGAGAAAATAGGAGAATTTGATTCGACCTACCTGCATCTTGAACGCAGACCTTCGCTCAGCAGTCAGAGTAACTACTGACTTCCTAACAACACCCTGCGCAATAACGCTTAACCCTGATTCCAGTGTTTGTGCACCAGAAGTACCTTTGGTAATTCAGCAGGCATGTTGCCTTTTGCCTTTAAGATATACCGACGCGTAACCGGAGAGCCTCGAACCACGAGGTTCGAACTCGGCATAAGCATCGCGTAGCTTGCGGCGCTGCCCCGATATCCGCTGGGACCAGATGGGAGCAATCGCCAATGATTTTTAGCGAGACGTCACGCAAAAACGCTGCCGAGCCAGCATGTCAGATCGGGCAGCAGTTTGACACTTTAACTCTCTCGCATTGGGACTTTCGCCGAGCTCGAAAACCAAAAGACGTAACACAACGGCTGATTTGACCATCATATTGATTCCATTACATATTTATTTTCGTTGCATAATTACAACAGTACGACGAGAATCGAACCGCGCTGAACGGCCAAAATGATGAAAATGATGGACTAATTGATGGATTTCTTTGCCTGAAAAATATGTAACAATCTGTTTTACCAGTATTTATTTTACGGTTTCGATTCCGGCTCGGCCTCCACATCCTTCTGAAAATCATGCTTATTCCCCTTATGGGGAGAACTGCGTCTAGCGGCGCTTCCTGAGCACTACGTAAATTGCGCCCTGCCCGCCGTGGCGTCGGTGCGCACCGCGGACTGCGACAATGTCCGAGGCGTGCTCGCTTGCAGCAAGCCAATCGGCGATCTTTGCGCGGATCGCTCCGCGCGCATTCCCGCGATCCGCAGCATCCACGGGCCGGGGCTTGCCCGTCACGATCAGAACCACGCGCGCGCCCATCGCCTTGGCCTGCAACAGCCCGTGCATCAACCGCACGTAGGCTTGATCAAGGTTCGAACCGTGCAGATCGAGGCTGAAATCCGGAAGCAGCGTCCCCTTGGAAATGCGCTTTTCCCACGAGCCATCAAGGTTGACCGGCACTTCCGAACGAGGCTTGGGCGGGGGCGCCTTGGGCAGAAGCGGCGGCGGGACGCGGCCTTTGACCTTCTTCGCCGGTGGCGGAGCGATATCAATCGACATGACCGGAGCCGGGGCGGGAGCAGGCTCAGGCGCGCCAGCCGCACTTGGCCGCGACGGGACGAGAGGTTTGACGGTACGCGCAACTTGCGCCCAGATCGCCTTTTCCTCGGCCGTAAGCCTGCGCCCCGGCCGTTTCATCGGGCGCCAAGACGGGTCAGGACGCCCTTGGGCAGCAGTATCAGGGCATTGCCGCGCCCGCTCATCCCGCCTGCGGTCACGCGGGCCTGTGCCCCGGCACCCCAGAAGGTGTCGAAACGGTTCGCGCCCTTGATCGCACCGCCCGTATCCTGCGCGATCCACAGCCCGTTGGCCTCCCGGCGGTCCATATCAAGGTACACGGGGGCACCCAACGGCACATAGCGAGGGTCTGCGGCAACCGAATTACCCGCTCGCACCGGAACGTTGAGCGCACCCAGCGGCCCGTCGCCGGTCAGCACCTTGAAGAACACCCACGACCGATTCCGCTCCATCAGCGCACGCCCTTCGACCGGATGTTCACGCACATATTGCATGATGCCCTGCATCGACCCAGGGTACTGCCCCGGCCCTGAGCCGACCAGCCCCTGATCGCGCATGACCCCGCCGATGCCGGTATAGGGCAAGCCATTCTGCCCCGCATAGCCGATGCGCGTCACCGTGCCATCCGGCGCGACGAGGCGGCCGGAGCCCTGAACCTGCAGGAAGAAGAACTCGACCGGATCGGCAACCCAGGCGATCTCCAGACCCTTGCCCGCCAGCGCACCGGCGTCGATCTGCGCCCGGTCGAAGTAGGTGGTGAAAGTGCCGTCGGGGGCATAACGGCCAAGCGGCATGCGCCCGTCCTTCAGCGGTGCGGCATCGCCGGGCCTTGCCCGTACAAGGTCGCCGGGGAAGGCATAGACCGGCACCGTATAGCCGGGCTGCGGCGTGCGTCCTCCGGCGATCTCGGGTTCGTAGTATCCCGTGGCATAGGAGCGGCCATCGCCGATGCGGGCGGCCTCGAAAAAGCTGGAAAAGAACAGCGCGGGCGATCCTGCACCCCAGCGTGCCGCCGCCGTGCAGGCCTGCCGCCAGTCCTCCGGTCGGGTCAGCCCACTGCCATCCTTGCGCGCGACAAGGCGCGGGCAGCTTTCGCGGAAAGACGCAAGCGCCCCGGCCGCGTCGGACGCCCCCATCGGCAGCGAGGTCAGTGCCGGCCCACGCCGCACTCCGGCGGCAAGCGCGTTCTGCGGCGGCACCGGCTGGCTGGGAAGCCCTGTTTGCGGCCGGGTCGGACGCGGCCCTCCGGTGGATGGAATAACGCCTCCGCAGGCGGCCAGCACGGCAAGCAGACCGCCGATCAGCGCAGAGCGCGCGACTTGCACGGAATTTGCACGAAGCGTTCGACGCGCGGCCCCCTCCGGCACGATGGCCCGTGCCGCAATCTCCAGCGTCAATGCACCCTCCCCACAAAGCAGAAGCCCCGCGCCGGGTAGCGCGGGGCCGATCAGGATCAACCGGTTAGCAGTCTACCGAAGCGAGGATCAACCCCGCCCCGGCCGAACGGTCAACCCTCGTCGGTTTCTTCCAGCAGCCAGTCGGGATCAGGCGAGTTCACCGCGCGACCGAACGTCCAGACGTCAACCGCCTCGATCGCATCGTCGAGCGACCCGGCAATCACGTGGCCATCGGCATCGCGCGTGACCGCAGCGATATCGGAACGGAAGCGCAGGGTGATACGCGCATAGCCGTTTTCCACGCCGGCTGCGGTAAAGCCGGTTTCCTCGATGCGGATCAGGCGATTGTCGAGCGTTTCCCCGGCTTCGACGCGCGCGTCGATGGCAGCGGCGAAGCTGGCGTAGACATCGTCGTTGCAAAGCTGGCGCAGTTCGGCCTTGTCGCCCTTCCAGAAGGCTTCGAGGATCATGCGATAGGCACTGCGCGCACCATCGAGGAATGCGCCGGCATCGAAGCGACGATCCACGTGGGCGATCTCTGCCAGGCCGCGTTCGACGGCAGGCGGTGCAAGCGGAATCGCGCGCTGGCGCGGCTGCTCGGCGCGGGCGCGTTCGTCGCCACGCTGGTCGGCGCGCGGCGGTGCGGAAACGCGCGGCGCACCCGGCTTCTGGCCCTGACGACCTTCGAAGCGTCCCTGGATAGGCTCCTCTTCATGCTCGGCACGACGGCCAAGCACGGAGTACAGCCGCAAGCCAAGGAAGGCCGCGATCATGGCCAGGATCACTATTTCCGGTGTCACGTCCCTAATTCCATCCTTCTGTGGCGCCGTACCAAAGACCGGTCGAAGACGGGTCTGCAGCCGCATCGCACTCCGGCGCAATGCCGAAGACTCGAAACGCGGCCTCGGCTTAGCGCTCGAACATAGCCCCAGATAGGTACACTTTACAAATGAACAACGCGTGAGTGGCTCATTCGGGGGATTTTCCCGCCCGGTCGAAGCCCTACAAAGCGGTTCAAACACACCATCGGGACACAACCTCTACAATTTTCCCGATGCTCGGGTGTTCCCCGCGCCCGCAAAATGTTTTACCCGCCCCACCTGAACATTTCAGATTCCATTGCGGGACACAGATCAGATGGCCGACGAAGGCAACATCATTTCCGACCTCGACCTCGGCAACGGCGACGACAGCGCCCCGGCCGCAGGTATCATTTCGCAGTACATCAAGGATCTCTCGGTAGAGAATCCGAACGCTCCCGAAGCGTTCTCGTGGCAGGAACAGCCGCAGATCGACGTGCAGTTCAACATCGGCGCGCGTGCGATCGAGGGTGAGGTCCACGAAGTGGAGCTGAAGATCACCTGCTCCTCGCGCACCAGCCTGGGCGTCGCCTTCGCGGTCGAGCTGAGCTACTGCGCGCTGATCGGCATGCGCAATCTCGAAGAAGGCCAGGCCCACGCGTTCCTGTTCGCAGAAGCGCCGCGCATCCTGTTCCCCTACGCCCGCCGCATCGTGTCGGATGCCGTGCGCGACGCCGGTTTCGCGCCGCTGATGCTTGAACCGATCGATTTCAACGGCCTCTACGTGCAGCAGCTGCAGGCGCAGCAGCAGCAGGCTGAGTCCGGCATGGGCGAGCCGGTCGGCAACGCCTGATATATCTGCTGAGGCGGGGTGGTGCAAACACCCCGCCCTGCACTCTTCGTCACCCTGAACTTGTTTCAGGGTCCATCGTGCCGATCAGGCCGCCGGTCGAGGCCGCGAAATGGACCCTGAAACAAGTTCAGGGTGACGTCGCGAATGAAGGCGGCGTTTCGTGACAGGAACAGGACGCGCATGAACCTTGCAAAGGCCCTCGCCAGCGTCGGCGGACTGACCCTCGCCAGTCGCATACTGGGACTTGCGCGCGACAGCCTGTTCGCCCGCTTCGTGGGTGCCGGGTTCGCCTCCGATGCCTTCCTGATCGCCTTTCGCCTGCCCAACATGTTCCGCGCGCTATTCGCGGAAGGGGCCTTCGCATCGGCCTTCATCCCGATGTTCAACAAGAAGGTGGCGGACAAGAACGGTTCCGGCCTGCCCGCCGGCATCAACTTCGCCGAAGAAGCGCTGTCGGTGCTGCTGCCGGTCCTGATCGTCATGACGGTGCTGCTCGAAGTGCTGGCATGGCCGGTCACGCTGCTACTTTCGGGCGGGTTCAACGACGTCACGCACGATCAGTTCGCCTTCGCGGTCCTGCTCAGCCGCCTGACGATCCCCTACCTTGCGCTGATCAGCCTCGTCTCGCTGCTGGGCGGCATCCTCAATTCGCTCAACAAGTTCTGGGTCAACGCCGCCGCGCCGATCCTGCTGAACCTGACGCTGATCGTCGCGCTGCTGGGCTTCCATTCGGATGACCCGCTGATCACCGCGCGCAATCAGGCGATCGGCGTGTCCGTTTCCGGCGCGCTGCAGTTGCTCTGGCTGGTGCTGGCCTGCCGCGCCAACGGGGTGTCGATGCGGCTGCGCATGCCGGTGTGGAACGCCGACGTGAAACAGCTGCTCGCGCTGATCCTGCCCGCCGCCGCCGGAGCGGGCGCGGTTCAGATCAACCTGCTGATCTCCACCGCCATCGCCGCGCGCCTGCTGGCCCACGGTTCGGTGACGTACATCTATATGGCGGACCGGCTGAACCAGTTGCCGCTTGGCCTTATCGGCATCGGCCTTGGCACCGTGCTGCTGCCGACGATCTCTCGCCAGCTTGGCGGGGGACAGGAGGCCGAGGCGATGGAAACGCAGAACCGCGGCCTCGAACTCGCGCTGCTGCTGACCCTGCCAGCCGCCGTCGCGCTGATCGTCTGCGGCGAACCGATCGCCGCCGCCCTGTTCGGCTACGGCAAGTTCGACGCCAACGACGTCGCCCGCACGGCAGAGGCGCTGGCCGCGTTCTCGATCGGCCTGCCCAGCTATATCCTCGTGAAAGTGCTGACGCCCGGCTATTATGCGCGGCAGGATACCCGAACCCCGGTGCGCTACGCGACGATCTCGATGGTGGCCAACCTTGTCGGCAACCTGATCCTGATCGTGCCGCTGCAGCACATGGGGCCGCCGCTGGCGACCGCGCTGGCCTCCACCCTCAACGTGGCGATGCTGTATCGTACGCTGGTGAAGCGGGGGCACTTCACCGTCGATGCACGCCTCAGGCGCCGGGGCCCGCGCCTTGCTCTCGCCGCTGTGGCGATGGGTGGTGCGCTGTGGTTCGGGCAGGATCTGATGCTGCCCTACGTCCACGGCTCATGGCTGGTGCGCGGGATCGCGCTGGCAGTGCTGGTTTCGGCGGGATGCGCGGTCTACGCCGTTGCCGCCGTTGCCACCGGCGCCTTCAGCCGCGCCGACCTCGCCCTGCTGCGCCGCCGCAAGCGCGCAGCCTGAGGCGGCAGCGGGGACTGGCATCCATGTGCGAACGTGCTATGAGCCACCCCCATGCAGGATCGTTCGATCTTTTTCACGCTTGCGCCGCTTTGCTGGCGATGGCGTTCGGCCGCGCGCTGAACGCACCTGCATTCGCGCCTTTCGCGGGCGCACCCCTCACATCCATCGACAACTGACTTAAGGACGCGACCATGCGTATCGTTTCGGGCATCCAGCCTACCGGTAACCTGCACCTCGGCAACTACCTGGGCGCGATCCGTAACTGGGTGAAGATGCAGGACGAGGTGACCGCAAGCGGCGGCCAGTGCCTCTACTTCCTGGCCGACCTCCACGCCATCTCGATGCCGCACACCCCCGCCGACCTTGCGGCCAACACGCGTGAAATGGTGGCAGCGCTGGTCGCCTGCGGGCTCGATCCCGATCGTTCGATCCTGTTCAACCAGGCCCAGGTGCCCCAGCACGCCGAACTGCAATGGCTGCTGAATGGCACCGCGCGCATGGGCTGGCTTAACCGCATGACGCAGTGGAAGGACAAGGCGGGCAAGAACCGCGAAGGCGCCAGCGTCGCGCTGTTCACCTATCCGGTGCTGCAGGCCGCCGACGTGCTGCTCTATCAGGCCACTCACGTGCCGGTGGGCGAAGACCAGAAGCAGCACCTCGAACTCGCCCGCGACATCGCCCAGAAGTTCAACAACGACTTCTGTGCAGAGGACGCACCGCTATTCACCCTGCCCGCGCCGTTCATCCCGCCCGAGGCCGCGCGCATCATGTCCCTGCGTGACGGCACCGCCAAGATGAGCAAGTCCGATCCTTCGGACATGAGCCGCATCAACATGACCGACACCGCCGATGCCATCATGCAGAAGGTGAAGAAGGCCAAGACCGACCCCGAACCGCTGCCCTCGGAGAAGGAAGGGCTCGAAGGCCGTGCAGAGGCGAAGAACCTCGTCTCGATCTACGCCGTCATGGCGGGCACGACCGTAGAAACGGTGCTGGCCGACTTCGGCGGCGAAGGCTTCGGCAAGTTCAAGCCCGCGCTGGGCGAACTGCTGGTCGAAAAGCTGGCCCCGATCAACGCGCGCTTCCTTGAACTGCGCGAAGACCGCGAACGCCTTGACGCGATCCTGTGCAAGGGCGCGTCCAAGGCCCGCGAACTGGCGATCCCGACGCTGGAAAAGACTTACGAGGCGCTTGGCCTCGTGCGGGGTTAAAGCCCCAGCAGCTTCGCGCGTCGCCGGACCCACGGTTCGGCGAGCGCGGAGACTGCACCCAGTGCTTCCAGCCCTTCCGGGTCACCCTTGTGCTCTCCGGCGATCAACAGGCCGAAGACCCGGCGCACGCTCCACTCCGGAAAAGGCCGGTCGAGCAGTTCCAACGCATCACCTGCGCCGACTTCGCCATCCTCGATCACGCGATAGTACCAGCCCGCGCGGCGGGATTTCACGCAAGCCCCATTGACCCTGGCCCCGTCGAAACGGTGGTCGAGCTTCCAGCAGGGCTGCCGCCCCTGGCTGACCTCCACCAGCGCGCTGCCCATGCGCCAGCGATCGCCGATGCAGATCGCATCCTCGGTCAGCCCCGCAGTCGAGAGGTTTTCCCCGAACGCGCCGTAATCATCCAGCAGCGGATGATCGCCGATCGCCTCGCGCCACCAGTCGTAGTGGTCATGTGGATAATGGTGGATCGCCTTGTCGGGGCCGCCATGGACCGAAAGGTCGGCCTGGCTGTCGCCCTCCAGACCCAGCCGGTGGACACGAACGCGCCCTTCGACGGGGGCCTTGGCGATGGCGCTCGGCTCATCGGCGCCGCGAAACGGGGCGACCTTGCCGCAAAGTATGGAAAGAATGGGGAACGGACTCGTCATGACGCCGCTTTATTCCTACATGAACGCATGTCGATCAAGCCGTGATGCCAACGCCCGAGGGCTGGACACCGGATGAACCGACGGAACGGTCCGTCGCTCACCCAAGTCCATTCAACCCCTATTCAGGGCGTTGATTTCACGACAGTATCGTTAAAAGAATCGAAGGCCGCGCCGGAGTGGGGCGTCTGGATCTCTTCGGGTTCGTGGAGCAAAGATGATGACACACCATTCCGGATCGCAGCTCGGCAGGCTTAGGATGGCCGCTGCCGCAGTGCTGCTCATGGCGCTGGCCGCCTGCGCAACCCCGTTCAAGGCGGACGTATCGCGTTTCGCCACCCAGCTTCCCGCCCCGCAGGGCCAGAGCTTTGCGATCGTCGCCGATGATCCCAAGCTTTCGGGCGGCCTTGAATTCAGCCAGTATGCCTCGCTTGTCGGCGAACGCATGGCCAAGCTGGGCTACACCCCCGTGGAAGACCCGGCCAAGGCCACGCTGATCGTGCGCTTCAACTATGGCGTCGACAATGGCCGTGAACGCGTGCGCAGCACCGGCATGGGCATGGGCGGCTATGGTCCGTGGGGCGCATGGGGCCCTTACGGCGGCGGCTTCTACGGCCGTGGGTTCTATGGCCGCGGCTTCGGCTGGGGCGGCCCGTGGCGCTATGGCTGGTATGATCCGTTCTTCGACAATTCCATCCAGTCCTACACCATCTACACCAGCGGCATCGACCTGAAGATCGATCGCGCCGTGGACGGCCAGCGCCTGTTCGAAGGCAAGGCGGAAGCCGTCTCGACCTCCAATCGCCTGCAGTACGTCGTGCCCAATCTTGTGGAAGCGATGTTCACGAATTTCCCCGGGAACTCCGGTGAGACCGTGCGCATTACAGTCGCGCCCGAGAAGAAATAAGCACGAAATCTGACAGGCTCCCCCCTGCGAAGAGTGGGAGACACCGAGGGGCGGGTCCGCTGAAATATTGCGGGCCCGTCCTTTTGCTATGGGGCATCACGCGCTATCGGGCGCCCCACAGGATTCACGATGCATAATTTCATGGCCATCCTCTCGCAGCTCTTCTGGGGCGTCACGATCGGAGCGCTGAGCGCTGCGTTCGAAACGCTGGCAAAAGGCGTGATGATGCTGGGCGGCCTTGGCGGCGCGGGCTGGTACGGCCTGAAATGGCGCAAGGCCCGGCGGATGCGCGATGATCACCGCAAGGACCGCAAGGACTGATGCTGGACGACGTCGCAAGTGCCATCGTCAACGAATCCGTTCAGGCGGCCGGGGACATTGCCAGCGACAGCATTCATAAGCGCTGGGGCTGGCAGGGATGCCTGTCGGTGGTGATCGTCCTGGGCGGAGCGATCGTGCTGTTGCTCTGGTCGCTGGGCGTGTTCTCACGATAGCGCGCAAGCGCCTGGCGCGAGCGGGATGGTAAAGCAGGTGATCGTCGCCCCGGCGGTGATCCGGGGCAACGCAAATAATCAGCTTCCCAGCGCAACCACCCCGCCGGTGGAACCGAACCCGCCCTCGCCGCGCGCGGTCTCGTCGAGTTCATCGACTGCCACCCACGAAGCGCGGGTCACAGGCGCCAGCACCAGCTGCGCAACCCGGTCGCCACGGCGGATGTCGAAGCCTTCAGCCCCGTGGTTGATCAGGATGATCTTGACCTCACCCCGATAGTCAGGCTTCAGGTCACCAGTTTGGGTGAACCCTATATGGAATAGGGGTGTTTGTAGGTTCACCCATTTTCTTTGGGTGAACCTGACCCCTGATTCGCGACGGTTGTTGGTAAGACCGACGCCCATTCTGGACGATCGGTTGACTTCGAAATTTATTTTCGAAGTCAACCGATCGTAACCGCCGAAGGCGGCAACTCGCTCGCCAAGTGCACTGGTGTCGCTGAGGAAGCGCCTGCGGGCAAGCCAAGGAGCGCGGGTGACCGGGCTAAAGCCAGGTACTTCACCGCTTGGATGCCACTTGAAGGGTTGTCGCCTAAGAGCCGCACTGGTCACTTTAATGTCCTCTTTCAGTTCCGTCAGATTCGCCCCCATCCTTGAACGCCGGCGAGCGCCCAAATGTCTGGGAGTGATCTACTGAAACCTTTCGATCTCAAACACCGGTTGAGCCAAACCCACCCATCCCACGAGAGGTGGTGGCTGAAAATTCCTCTACAACGCGGAACGAAGGTCGCAGGATAGGCAAGAAGACGAGTTGTGCGATGCGATCGCCCGGATTGATCATGACCGGATCGCTCCCCGGCGGGGTACGCAGCCACGTGCTAATAAAGATCTGATTGGCATAATCAGCATCGATGGTGCCTACGGACTGGCCGAGTATGACACCCTTTTTGTGACCCAGCCCCGACCTAGCGAGAAGAAAAGCGACAATGTTAGGGTCGTTCATAAGTATCGCCACGCCGGTTGGGATAAGCACCGCATCAGCTTGAGGCTGAAGTTCGAGTGGCTCATCAAGGCATGCATACATGTCGATACCTGCCGACATATCCGTCTGAAACGAGGGAAGGCCCCATTCTCTGACTCGTTCATCAAGCACGCGCAGTTCAAATTCAGGGGTGTTCAACTCATTTCCTTCGAAAATTTGTTTTCTAAATCTGGCTAGGCACCTAGGTTAGCCTAACCTCGCAGAGCTATAAAGGGGGGCACCAACACACCGTACATTCCCAATCCGATAAGTCATGGCAGGCCCGGCGTAACATTGACCGTTGCCACTCAGCTATAACCACGGCTATCGATTCGGGATGGCTTTGAGACGGCTTCGAGACAGTGATATCAGGCAGGCCGCCTATCGGCGGTTGCTGACGCACGCCCGAGCCTGTCCCGATACTCTGGTCATCGACGAACTCGGCCTCGATCACGGCAAC
This sequence comes from Novosphingobium guangzhouense, assembly GCF_002896965.1. Classification (GTDB taxonomy): domain Bacteria; phylum Pseudomonadota; class Alphaproteobacteria; order Sphingomonadales; family Sphingomonadaceae; genus Novosphingobium; species Novosphingobium guangzhouense. The sequence goes on along the minus strand of NZ_LYMM01000055.1, from coordinate 9,549 downwards.
TGCCGGATCGACATTGCTGTGATCAACGGGCACATCCGTGGCGTCGAAATCAAGGCAGAGGCTGACACTCTCGAGCGCCTGCCCAGGCAGGTGGCCGCCTATGGCGAGGTCGTCGATAAGGCCTTGTTGATCGTCGATCCCAAACATCTCGCATCGGCCATGACGATGGTGCCTGATTGGTGGGGCATCATGGTCGCCGAGCGCGGCGCGACCCAGGGCGTGCGGTTCCGTCGTGTCAGACCGGAACGAGCAAACAAGGGTATCGATCCACTTATTCTGGCTCGTCTGCTGTGGCGACCTGAAGCGCAAGCGATCCTGAGAAGTCTTGGCGTCTCGGAGCGAGAACTCCGCGCTCCACGCGCGACGCTCTACAAGATGTTGGTGGATAGGCTGCCGCTGCGCCGTCTATCGCAGACTGTCCGCGAGACTCTCAAGGCCCGAACATCGTGGCGAGATCGGCCACCACTTTTGTGATGTGATGGTTCGAGCCTACCCACCGCCATGTGGACAGGCTCCCGGTGCCGGCAATCCCGTCTCGGCACTGCTCGATATAGTCACTGCCGGGCGAGAAACCCGAACCCAGAAAGTGGGCTGATCCTGTAACGGTGCCGCTGCATCCCCGATACTGCCCGAACCCGTTGTCACGCACGTTGACACCCTTGGCAATAATCCAGCCATCGTCACAGGCGTAGCGGATCGTTGCCGAAGGCTTCACTTTCCTCATGTCCATTTGTGAGTACCCATTGGCGGCAATGGCATAGTCAGCAAATGTCGGTTTGCGGAGGGTCTCGCCCAGATTAGCCAGTAGCGCCCGGAAAAACGTCCATTCCCGCCGAGGCCAGAACTGAATGGGTCCGGTCACCTCGCCCATAGAAGCGGGAAATGATGTACCCGCGAGGATGAGGCTGCGCGCAGTCGCCATGGCATTCGATGCTTGGATCGCAGCGGTGACTATGTTGATCAGCACGTCCTGAGGATCCCAGGCAGGGGCTTCGAGGTCGAGAACCACATCGCATTCGGCGATGGTCACACCGAGTTGCTGAAGTGCTACACCAACATTGCGGTCGAAATCGGGATCCAGAGCTTCGTCCAGAGAACAGCGCAATATCACTCCGGTCTGCATCAATGCGTTCGCGGCTCTCACGGCCGTGCGATAGCCTGCGTTGCTGTTCAGTCTAATGACCGGGACAAGCGTGGCTCCCTGTGCGAAAGCCTCCTCGCACAGGTATAGCATTGGATGCTTTCCGCCCTGCATCACCTCAGCCGGATCCAGCAGGCCGCAGTCGAGCAGCGCGAGGCGCGTTCCCCATTTGGCTCGAAAGCGAGCGGCAAACTTTGCAACGTGATCGTCGATCGACTTCGAAGGTGTCCACGCCTCGAAATCGAAATCCGGGGGTGTGATCTCGATAAGAGGAACGGTCCTGTCCTTAACGGCGTCCGGCAGGCGAAAGAGCGCTTGGTACTCGCCCTGCCGCCATTTGAGGATCGGCACGTAGTCGGTGTGCGTAATTGGCATGTCGTCGTCCCTCAAATATCGAACTGGCGGCGAACTTCGCCATTGCCGACGAGCGTCCGGAACAGCGTGTAGTCATTCGCGTCCCGCCGGATCCGGCCAGCGATCACCGCAGGTGCCACGCCAAAGCGTTTGGCATCGGCCACGACCGCCTTGTCGTTGCGGGTGAAGCGCGACACAGCAAGGTTCCAGTTTGCCTCTGGGATCAGGGCTTCCTGCGCAAAATAGTCGGCATCCTGCTCAACCTTGTCGGCTGCCGGCGAGTCGTTGTCGTCAAAGATCGCCGCGTATTCTCCCAACCGGATGTGCAGCTTCAGATGGCCGATCTCGTGGAGCAACGTGAACCAGAAGTTGTCGAGCCGGTCGTGACGCAGGGTCATCGCGACAATGGCATGATGATCGGCTGACGCCAGCGCGGCACCGTCAAGCAACGTGCCTGGCAGGTGGCGTTCGATCACCAGCGATATGCCTACATCGCGCAGATAGTCGGCTGCAAGGCGTGGTCCATTGTGTTCCAGACTGAGCCCGACCAGGCCGCGCACCCATTCCGCAGTGAGACGGTCTCGGTCGAACGCGCAGTCGGGCGGATTTCGATCGGCCAGTGCCCGAACTCGCGCTTCCCAAGCGGCAATGGAGGCTTCATGGACTTGTCCGCTCGATCGTACCGACTTGCGGTGAAGGGCCATCGGCGCAAACTGCGAGTGAGTACCCCGCAGGAATGACGGGATTAGATCGCTGGCAGTCTTCTTTGCCTGTGAGAGCGTGCCCGAGAAGTCCTCGAACCAGCCGCGTTTATACATTTCGGCGACCGGGAATGCCTGCCAAACCGTCGGATCGACGCTATCGAGTCTCGGGCCTCCGACCAGTTGGGCGCGCTCGACGATGCGCACGTTCAGGGCGTCGGCCACCTCCGTGAGTCGGTCGAGGCTTGCCATGCGATAGCGGTCGGATTCGTAGCGCTGGATTTGCTGTTCGGCGACGCCGAGGAAATCCCCGAGATCCTTCTGGCTCATGCCGCGCGCGATGCGGGCCTGAATGAGGATATCAGGAAGATCGTGAAGGCTATCCGCCGAGAATTCCGAAATTTTGCCCGCGCGGAGGTCTTCGTAGAAGCGCACGTCCTCCTCGAGTTCGTCGATTTGGCTGCGCAGTGCCGAGCGCTGCGCCTTCGCGAACACTTCAGGGAAGTCGCTGGTCGGCGTCTCGAGTGCGGCAAAGGCTTCCGCGAGCTTTTCGATCGAAGCCTTCGACGACCTGTACTGCTTTTCGTTGGTGATCATGGCGTCGCTCCTTTCAGCGGCGCGAGCGGAATGCGGAGAATGCCCTTGGCTTGGCCGGATGACTTCTCGACTTGGAAGAAGTCGAGAAAGGGTGCGCCCGGCCCGTTGGGCATTCCGGCAATGAACATCTCACCGAGGTATTTTGCTTTTTGCGCTGCTCGCTTGTTGTCGAAATCGAGAAGAACCGGATCGAGCTTGGCCGGGTCGACCCCGACATGCTCCCAGCAGCCGTCGTAGTCACCGGGGTGCGGTTTCGCGGTCACGAAGCTTCCATCCAGATAAACATAACGGCAGCCGGCGGCGGCCAGAACCTGAACCATGCGGACGAAGCCATCGAACAGCCACTTGCGATGAGGTGTGGTCGCGAAGCGAGCCTCTACCTCAGCGAGGGTCGTGTCGTGAATGCCGGGCGGCAGCACGGCCCAAGGGCAAGGTGAGCCCAGCTCGATCAAGTCTGGTATCATGAACACAACTATATCGTTGTGTCCATTTCTGTCCAGCGAAATAGTGGCGTTTGCGGTTTGCGAGAACCAAGCATTCGCCTCATTTGACGGCGACTCGTCGGCTGCTGCTGAAAGCGAAACTCCGCATCGTGGAACAAAACCGCCATTCACCGACGAAGCGACGAACGGCGGGCATTGTCAAATACCGACGTTCTGCGATCGCACCGCTAATCTTTTTGGCCGACTGAGATTGGACCGCCTGCTGACATATTGCTTTCAGCTGCGGGAGGCAAAATGCGGCTATTTGACAGGTTTCGCAACCACTCGGTTGTGACACTCGGCCTCAGTTCACAATCTCGATTTCATCTTCTACGAACCAACCCTGCTGCAGCAGCGCGTCGCGCGATGCTGTGGGATTCTCAGCGTAATAGACGACTGCCAAACTCCGCTCGGCGCGGCTGCACGTCACATAGAAAAGGCGCCGTGTACGATCGATTGTCGTCTCTTCGCCTGCCGCCTCATTGTCGAGATCGGTCTTGCTCTTCCCCTTTGCGCCGAACAACTTGTCATAGTTGAATAAGAAGCCGCGAGCCTCCTCGTCGCTGATGACGACCATCACCCTTGGAAACTCCAAGCCCTTCACGCCCTGATGGGTGTCGAACTGCGAAAAGCCGCAGACATAGCGGTCATATTTGTCGATCTGACCGAACGGCGCCTCAAGCGCTTGCCGCCAGGCGGCGATCTCACTCTTAATGTCGATTTCTTCCTCGTCCTCGTCCGCGTCGTTCCCGTCTACCGGGTCGGGGTCGGGGTCGGCGGCGGCAAAGGGCAACAGCACGTCCGGCACAGTGAACAATCGGTGCTCGGCGACATAGCGCAACACGTCACGCAGGCTCGCCGAGGGTTGCCCGTCGACCAGCGCCAGCAGCCCCGAACAGGCCCCTTTCGCTCGATCGAGCAGGTCCTGCTGCGCCTCGCCGGCATCCCTCAGCGCGTCACGGTCAAGCAGCGGCGAGGTCTTGCGGATTATTGCCGCCGTCGCGAACCGATCGCCAACTCGTAGGGCCTTGACCAACGGCAGGATCTCACGCGTAAAGATGCCCAGGCCAGCACCAGTCCCGTCGAGCAGCCCGGTGTTGATACGCTGGACGGCATAGAGCGGTTCGAAGAACTGCTCGAACCCGAACCGGCGCGCCGACATCATATGCTCAAGCGCCAGCGTCTTTATCGCTTCCGAACCGTCTGCCCAGGCTGGATCTCCAGCAATATCAGCCATTCGTTGCGCGATCGCTGCTTCCGCCGCTGACTTGTTTGCGGTCGTATGGGGAAGCAGGAAGAGCCGGGCTACCCCCGGTTGCGCATCGGCGCGCGGCCGCTGTTCTTGGCCGTCATCGTCACGCCGAACCTTGTTGATAAGCTCAATGACCCGCGTCGGACAGCGGTGATTCATCTCTTTACGCGGCTTTGCCCAGTCTTCTGGAATGGCTTCGGCAAGGCCGGTCTTTCCATCGGCATAGATGCGCTGCATCGTGTCACCGAACAGGCCCAGGATGAAGCTTTCGCGATGCGCCGCTTGAACGTCGAGCAGCGCATCCATCAGCCGTCGGCTTGTGTCCTGGCTCTCGTCAATCAGCAGGATTGGAAATCGCGTAACTAACAGCCGACGTAGACCAGGCTTGGCCGTCAAGAACTCCGCTGTCATCGCGATCACCTCGGCATGATTGAGGGCATCGCGTGTGCGGTTGTCTCCGGTTGGGCTGTAGATGAACCGCTGAATAGCATCGAGCCCGGCATGGCGTCGGCGCTTACTCTCGATCGAACGGGCACGATCGATCGCGGCCTTGCTCGTCGCGCGGCCCTTGGCCTGCGCTTTTTCCAGTTCCGCGATGTCCTGCAGCATTCGGGCAGCGACCCATTTGCGGATGTCACCGTCGTAGCCGCCGATCAGCGACCAGGCGAAGGCGTGGATGGTCGAGACCTCTACGCGGGGATCGAACTCAAGACGCTGCTTAATCTCGTCGCAGGCGGCATTGGTATAGGTGATGACACCAATCTTCTGTCCGGCGAGCGAGAGACGCCGCCCCTGTTCACGGCACACGATACGGATCGCTTCGACCAGCGATCGCGTCTTGCCGGACCCCGCACCGGCATAGAGGAAGAAGCTTTTAGGCTTGTCGAGATCAAGGCAGGCAAGGATGGTCTCGTCGGCCTTAGCGTCAAAGACATCATCGTCAGGCACGGTGCTCACACGGCTACCTCCACCTTGGGCAGGATCTCGACGCGCTTCTTCTTGAGCTGCAGTAGCAGCCACTCGAGCCCTTCAGCGATGTATCGCGGAACGACAAGATCTTTGAATCCTTCGGTCTCAATCACGTCAAGGGCGAATTCAGCCTTCTTGCCATTCTTGAGGGCAAGGTACATCTGCTCGCCGATTGCGGCGGCCCCGCCGCCTGCCTCGATTGCGTCGCTGAACTTGCGTACGAGACCGGTGCCCTTCAACGCAGCAAAGAACGCCAAATTCTCGAACACCAGCGCGTCCTCGAACGTGTAGGGCAGAGCGATCTCCGGGGCATCGGTTCCCGGCAGCGTCACGGTAAGCGGGGTCTGATAAGCGACACGCACCGCAAAGAGCTGATCTTCAGGCTGCGACTGGATCTTATACGCGACTGGTGCATCGAGCAGCGTGTCGACGTCATCGGTGCCCGGCACCCAGGTCTTGAGGGTCGCATTGTTGGTTTTCTGATCAACACCCATTGCCGGCTGCACCGATGCGCCGCCCGTTTTGTCGAGCGTGTCGAGGTCGGTAACGATAAGGGTAAGTAGGCCAAGATGATCGATCAGCGATTTCAAGCGATGCGCGTGACTGCCGCCAATCTCGAGCAGCGTGATGTAGCATTGGTTGAGCTCGTCGTAATGCGCGCGGATGAAGTTCGGCAGCAGCATGCGCTCGGCCGGACCCTCGACCAAGATGGCCGCGTCGGCGAAGAACAGATCGGCATGCTGAGCACGCAGGTAGCGCGTCACGAACCGCTCGGTATCGTTGCTGGTCCCGAATACCTCGGAGAGGTTGATGACCGTCGAGACCGGCACTTTTGCCACCATGCCGGCCGGCAGCCTGCGGAAGTAACGCAGGCAGGCGAACGACGTCTCGTGTGCGACGTGGCTCGAATGGGTGCTGACGACGAGCTGGGTGCGCAGCTTGTCATTGCCGATCAGGTCGTCATGCGCGCGCAACACCGCATAGGCCTTTTTGATGAAGACCTGTTGCACCTGGGCGTGCAGATGCGCCTCGGGTTCTTCGACGAGCACGAGGTGCAATGGTTCGGTGCTATTAATGACACCGCCCTTTGAGGCCTTGCCCACCCGCATCCAGGCGTCGCGGAAGCTCATAAGCCGAAAGATCATCGAGATGAGGTTCTGATAGCCTAAGCCGTTGTTAGCCTCGGGTAGCCGTAGAAGCGGCATGGTCACACCATCCTCTGCGATGACATCGACTTCAAAGCTGACCGCGGCTGAGTGGTTGAGCCCGTCAATTGCCTTGAGCCGCGTCGAGACTCGAGGCCGGGGATCGGTGACGCCGGGATAGCCCATGCCCTCGACCTCGCTGAACGCCGCCGTGAAGCTTTCGGTCAGCCGCTTATCGAAGGCGTCCTGCGCAGCTTCAATTGCCTGCAGAGCACCGAGATCCTTAGGGTCGGGGCCCTTGGTCGGGTCGAGATGCTTCGCATAATAGCTGCGCAGCTGGTCCGAGAGCCGGTTGCTCGATGCGGACACCGGCGTATCGTCATCATCGTCCCCCGACTGCTCTTCGCCGAAGCCGCGCTGGGCGGGGATATCATGGACCCGGATAAGACCCTTCAGCGGATCGCCCTCGATCGGCAACGAGGCGAGAGGCAGTGCTTGCGGTTGGGCCTGTGATTTGACCGGGTCGACAAGCAGCGCCGGATCGAGCGTATAGGCGCGGATCGTGAAATGCGCAGAGAGCCGCTTGCTGAGAAAGTCGATCAGGTTGGTCGGCCATACCGTTAGCTTGGGCGGGTCGGGCTGCGGATCGACGTCCGGGTGCTCGACCGCGACCGCGGCGATGGCAGCGGCCTTCATGGCCTCGGCATCGGTCACGGCGCCCATGAAATCCTTGTAGAGCAGCCCGAGATCTTTGGGCTCGTACCGTAGCCGGACCCCGAGACGGCCGCCCTCCCAGTCTAGCGTCGGTATGAGATCGCGCACATGGTGCATCTCGCCCGTCTCGACATGAAGCCAGAGATCGAGCGTCGGCAACGAACTCACCCACGGTGCGATCGTCAGATCGACGACTTCATCCGCATCGCGTGCTGCAATCCAGCTTTCACCGAGCGTAATAAGGTTCGGCCAGTGGCATAGAGTCAGGTCGTGAATCTCAAACGGGCAGCGTCGCGGCGAGAGGAACCGCCGCATTGCAAGCATCGCCGAGGTCTTGCCGCTATTGTTTGCCCCGACAAACAGCGTTGTTGTGGTAGAAAGATCGACACGCGCGGACAGCAGCTTCCTAAAATTGGCAATCTCGACAAACTCGATGTGCACGCGGACCCTCCCGGCTTTTGGGCTATATAATGTGACGCCAAATTCTTGAGACGCAACACTATTGGCGCCTGACCTGCTGCCGCATCTGAGTTGGGAAGCCAAAGCCAAGCCGTGAGACCGTTGTGGATTTTCCCAATTTCACAACCGCTCTTTCGCGGCGCTGTTGTCGCCACCATCTCCAGGGTGTTTCGTCGGCCCTTCGCTATAACGCGTCAGCTTCGCCGGGCGAGGAGAGGTCGATGGCTGGCATGGAAATGATGTTTGACGCGATGATGTCGGCGGGCGGCGCAATGACGGTGGGCGCGGTCGAGCAGCGCCTGCCGAGGCTCGCCGCGCGGTTGGACAAATTCGACCGGGCGGCGACGCTGGCGAAGTTAGGTGGTCTTCTGCGGCGCACGGCAGCGTTGCGATCGCGCCATCACCGGTGCGTCGGCCTCGAACCAATCCAGATCAATCATCTCTGGATCGAGATGTAGATGCGATCACGGATCTCAGCTTGGCGCTGACGGACTAACGCAGACGTCCATTGCGGCGAAGATGCTCGGGATAATCCGGTGCGCCGCCCAAAATCGCGAGCCGGTCCATTCCTGTGGGGGGAGCCGGAGGATTGTCCGCCAGCCAGGCGCGATATGCCTCTTCAGTGTCGAAGTCTGGCGTCTGATGGGAGAAGTCGCTCAGACGTCCGCAGCTGATGCAATGATAGGCTTGGGATGCCTCCTGGAAGTGCATCCCGCACATGGCACCACAGAATGGACAGCATTCTTCGAATTCGAGGTCCGCCCATTCCCAGACACCGAGATATTCTGGGACGGCGTCACGATCATGGCCGATGATTTCGAATGCGTCGGCATGCCGAGCGACGAAGCCATCGCTGCCGGCGTGCACCAGATCCTCCAGAATTTTGCCGGGCTCGAGATGGAACCACTCGCCTGCGACGCGGTGGGCATGGTACTTGCGGTGCAACTCTGCCTCAAGGAGGCTTTCCGTATTGGACTCAATCCACCCAACCAGCACCAGCGTATGCGGATTTCCGGTCTGTAGCGCGTCGCGGCGCTGTTAAATGTCCTTGGCGCGTCCAATTTTCAGCAACGGCTCGCCAGCGCTCAATTGGTAGATGAAGTAGACAGGCATAGCTCTTGCACTTTCAGTTTGAGCACTGACGGAAATCTCTATTGGGCGGGGCGGAAGTTCGCTGATGCGGGTCGTTCCTACGCGACATATCATCACGTCCATTTCCTCCACTCAACACTTTGTCTACACGCTGAGTTATGCCTCACTGCCGGAGCGAGTCAGTTTCCTCGCCCCGAACTTCGCTTGGCCGATAGAAGAATCATCGCCAATCATCTAATTGGCAGGCATTCATTGCAATCTCCTGAGAGACTATGCCTTCATTGTTAGAGAACGCGACTGCTTCGATCCGGATGGGAGTCGAGGATTTCCGCCAGCAGGATCACGATCGCGATATTTCAGCGGTCCGTAATTTCTATGCGGGTGTGCTCCTGCTTGCGAAGGAGGCGCTGATCCGAGCAGTCCCGAATGCTGATCCGCAGCACGTCATTGGTGCCAAGCTTAACAGGCTGCGGAAAAAGGCGCTTGCCTTGATGTGGCATTGCTGATTCCAGGATCCCGTAGAGGGATGTTGAAGGGATCGGGATGCGCGGCGGTGATGAACGGAGCGAGGGGCTGTTCTCGTACGTGAGTTGCGAGGCTCGGGTGCCGGCGAACCATGCTCTTCGCGCGATCCGGGCGATTG
>NZ_LYMM01000054.1 GCF_002896965.1 Novosphingobium guangzhouense | reverse complement strand
CGCGGCAATAGCCAAGGTCATCGACCCGGCAGTTGTGCCGGATCGCGGTCACCACATCCTGCCGCAGCCGGGCATCGGGCGCATGGTAGAGCACGTCGCCGGTGACGACGGCGCGCACCCCGGCCTCCCTCGCCTGGCGCGCCAGCGCGTCGATCCGCACGGCATCGCCCGGGCGGCGGCGCTGGAACAGCGCCATATGCGCGCGCCTGCCATAGACGGACCGCAGATCGACGAGCGCTGCAGCATTCTCGGCATCCGCCTCGTGCGGCAGGAGAATGGCGATCACGCCCTCGGACCAGGCTTCGAGTTCGGGCCAGTGCAGCAGGCAAGCCCCTTTCCCCGCCCGGCGCTTACCGATAGTGAGGAGGCGCGTGATCCGCGACCACGCCTTCCGGTCAGTCGGGTAAAGGAGCAGCCGGCGACCGCAGGACAGATCGACCCGGGTTCCGGCGATGAGGCGTACCCCGGTGGCCTTCTCCGCCTCCCAGGCGCGGACCACCCCGGCGACACTGCCAAGGTCGGCAATGCCGATGGCGGAATACCCGAGCTTCGCCGCGACCGAGAACAGCTCGTCCGGGCTCGACGCCCCGCGCAGGAACGAGAAGTGCGTGAGCACCTGGAGTTCGACATAGGCGGTCATGCGAACACCCCGTGCATCCACCACGAGAGATCGCCGGTTTCGCCGGCAACGCCGTCGCCGCGGCGGAACACCCAGTAGCGCCCACCCGTTTCGTCCTCGACCCGGTAGTAGTCGCGCACAGCCCAGACTTCGGCATTGCGCCGCCACCACTCGCCATGGATGCGCTCGGGCCCGTCGCCGGCCACGACCGTGTAGGACCGTCCGCGCCATTCGAAACGGCGCGGAGGCTGATCGGGCAGCAAAGCCATGACCCGGCGCAAGGGTTCGGGCCGCGTGAACAGCCGCACCGGGCGCTGCCAGGCTGGCCAGGAGCCAGTCGTCTCAATCGGACTGATAAGCCTCACTGCACGCTCAGGCACATAGCTCTCGACTGGCGCGATGCGGAACACGGCACCGGGTCCGATCCTGCCAGCCACAACGTCGACCAGGCGCGCGGGATCACGAACCGTACTTTCCCCAGCGAGGATCGCCCCCAGGTTCTCGGCATCGAGCGGCTCGGTGTGCGGCGCCAGCAGCCGGAACTGCTCAAGGCCCATGCCAGGGTCGATGCGCTCGATCCTGAGCTTCAGCAGGCGCAGCAAATGCGGCACCTCGCGGGTCGGGCGGGAAGTGCCGATCGCCACCACCTGCTCGCCGCCATCGATCCGCAAGGCGCAGAGGCGCAGCGACCGCGCGCCCAGCCCCCGGCGCTGGAGCACTTCTGCCAAGTCCTTCAACAGGTCGTGCATCACCTGAGCTATCGCTTCGGCCGTGCCGATCGGCTCGAGCAGCCGACGCTCGACCGCCGGGATGACCACGTCCTCGCGCGGCGTGATTGGCTCGGCCTTGCCGCCAAGCGCCTGGTCGAGCCGGCCGATGGTGGCGAGACCCAGCCTGCGTGCCAACGGCCCGCGCGCGACGGGCAGCAGGTCGGCGATAGTTTCGAACCCGAACTTGCGCGCAGCGGCTAACGCCCCGCCTTCGAGGCGCAGCGCGGCTACCGGAAGCGGCGATAGCGCCTTGAGCACGCCTCCATGCGGGATGATGACAATATCCTCGCGCCCATAGCGAGCCAGCGCATGCGCGGCGCCCGGGGTTTCGGCTATCGCGAGGCGGGCGGTGAATCCGGCCCGGCGACAGAAGGCATGGAGCCGCTGGCAAAAGCGTGCCTCTCCGCCATGCAGGTGCGCGGCACCCGTCAGGTCCAGCCAGATCCCGTCAGGCGGCGAGACCGCGACGACCGGCGACCAGCGGCGGATGCCGAACAGGGCCAGGCGATCGAGCAGCGCCGCGTCGGCCTCAGGCTCCGCCACGCGGAAATCGAGATCGGAAACGAGCGCACGAGCGTGCGTTGCCGCCATGCCGACATGGATGCCCAATGCTCTCGCCGCCGGACAAGCCGCAACGATCTCGTCGCGGCGGCCGAGCTTGCCGATGAGCGCCAGCGGGGCAGCCATGACTTTCGGCGCGTCGCGCATCTCTTCCGGCGCTACTGACGAAGCCATCCGCTTGAACGGATGCCCCCTAGTCTCGGAGCGTCGTCCCAGCTCCCGCATTGGCGGCCTGGCGTGCAGCGGCAACGCTGCGATCTCGCGCTCGACATCGGGGCGTGTGCGGTCCTCGCCCCTGACGGTCCCCTGCCCTTCCCCATTCTGCCGCTCGCGTGCCCACCGGGCACCCGGCCGCCAACCGCCCCCGCGAGGGACCGAACAGGCACCGGGATTGTCGTCGACGGGAAGCTGGAGAACGCGCGGCTCAGGCCGCGGCGCGGCGAACCGATCCTGCCGTCTCAGCCGTTCGATGGCGAGGAACGGCAGGAACAGCGAGACGACCCGTCGCATCGCATCCCTCCACGATCAGGGAAAAGCCTTCGCCGCCGCGCTGGCGCGCGAGTTCGACGAGCCAGCGCGGGCGTCCGACACCGGCAACGCCGAGGCGCTCGGAGGGCGCACTGGCGACCCGCCACCGGGTCCAGGCAGCCGATGGATCGGCGAGCGGATCACGATCCCTGCCGCGGTGACGCCGCAGCAGGAGCACTGGGATGTCAGCCTCGGCGGCGGCAAGCTGCAACCGGCGGGTGGCGACCATCGAGACCTTGCTGGCTTCGGCAAAGACGGCGGCGGGCGTTCCATCGCGCACCGCATCCTCGACGACGCCAAGCAGTGCAGCATCATCGCTCGGATGCGCGTGGATGACATCGGCCGAGCCAAGCCCTGCCTGCTCGAGGCCAGGGGCGTAGAGATCGTTCCGACAACTCACCCAAAGGACCGGCGCTGACGCTAAGCGCGCTTCCCGCGCGGCGATGCCGGCAAGAAACAGCGTGGCGGCCGCGTCGTCGACCAGCGAGCAGGTCAGCGCCGTCGCTTCGTGCAAAGCGCCGGCCCGCATACCGCCACTGGCCAAACGCGCGTCCAGCGCTTCGGGGCCGAAGGGCATGATCCGAAAGTCGGCGAGCGGCGTCGTAATGGCGCGAAGGGCATCAATGCCCATCTGCGCATGAGATGAAGCAGGGTTCATAGTAAGCGTCCGCTGAAGACCGTCCTACGGCGCAACGCTGCGCCGGGAATCCAGGCTGTGAAGCTGGCCCCAAACTGAAGCCTATTGCTTCCGTTTCTCTTCGATCTACCCATTGCAGAATGACCTCCACAACGACGCCAACTCTGGCTGTTTTCCCTCGCCGTTGGCTATGGCCGTTCGCATTTCTCACGGCGGGGCTGATGGTAACAGCGCCTTTTGCCCTGATTTTTGCAGGAATCGTGTACTTTGCGGTGACCTTTCAAGGCGTATCAAGCTTTGCAGAGGTTGCTGTCGCGATCGGGGCCGCGATCATGGCATGCCTGTGGTTGTGGCTGGCTTGGTTCACCGCCAAGCTATTCATGCACAGGAAAAGCCCGCTTCTGAGGATCTCGGATGATGGCATCGAAATTCCGCATCGCCGACCACATTTCATCCCTTGGGATCAAATAGCATCAGTGGATCAGACGGAATCTGGCAGGATCACCTACCTTCGCCTCCGACTGGTATCCCCAAACGAACTCCTGACTTGCTGGCAACGGCGCGTTCAATGGCCTTTGAGCGATAGTGTGCTGATTACGCTCGACATGGACAGATCGCTTGAAGCCAACCCTGCTTTTGTGGCGGTCAAGGCGAGGCATGCGGAACATTCAAAAGTTAAAACCGATAGTTTGGATGCCAGCGCCTGACCGAGAAGTGGACGATCCCCAGTTATTCGCGCAAGGCCCAGTTCCACGGCAGCAGTTCATCGATCCGATTGATCGGATGCCCCTTGCCGATGCGATCGAGGACATCGGCCAGCCACTCCTGCGGATTGACTCCACTAAGCTTTGCCGTCTCAAGTAATGAATACATGGCGGCGGCGCGCTCCCCGCCACAGTCGGCACCTGCGAAAAGCCAGTTCTTCCTGCCAAGGCAGATTCCCCGCAGGGCATTCTCTGCCGGATTGTTGTCGATCTCCAGCCTGCCGTCGTCGGTGTAGGTGAGCAGTTGCGACTTAAGCTTCACGGCATAACGCAGGGCCTCGGCTAGCGGTGAACGCGCCGATGCCTTTGACAGCACCTCTTCAGCCCAGGCGAAGAAATCCAGCGCCTTCAGCTTTGAGAGCTTGCGAGCCTTGCGGCGGAAATCTGCGGGTTCGCGCACGATCTGCCGCTCGACGTCGTAAAGCTCGCCGATCATCTGCAGGCCATCGAGCGCAGCCGAGTTCGGGTCTGCCTTGTAGACATCGTTCAGCTTGCGCCGGGCATGGGCCCAGCAGGCAACGGGCGTGATCGGCGCGGGCTGGCGGTCACTCGCGTAGAGGCGCTCAAAACCGGCATAAGCATCGGCTTGCAGGAAGCCTGCAAAGGTCTTGAGATGCTCGCGCGGTCGCTCGCCCTTGCGATCCGGGCTGTAGCGGAACAGCGCTGCCGGCTTGTCCAGATGGCTCCATCGTCGGTTATCGCGAAGGTAAACCCATAGTCGCCCGGTTGCCGTCTTCCCGGTCCCCGGCGCCAGCACCGGGACGGGTGTGTCGTCGGCGTGGAGCTTCACGCTGGCCATGACGTGATCGGCGATCCGATCGACCAGCGGTTGCAGCAGCCAGCTTGCCTGGCCCAGCCAGTCCGCCATCGTCGAGCGGCTGATCTCGACACCCTCTCGCGCGTACATCTGCGATTGGCGATACAGCGGCAGGTGATCGGCGAACTTGGAGACGATGACGTGGGCCAACAGGCCGGGACCGGCACGGCCGCGCGGCACGGGCAGCGCCGGGGCCGGTGCCTGACTGATCATATCGCAGCGGTTGCAGGAAAGCTTGGGCCGGACGTGACGGACGACGCGGAAGCGGCCGGGGACATATTCCAGCACTTCGGTCACGTCCTCGCCGAGCTTGCCCATCGTGCCCCCACAGGCGGAGCAGCCGTCGGCATCCGGAGCTGCGTGCATAACCTCATCGCGAGGAAGATGATCGGGTAGCGGAGCACGGCGAGGCTTGCGAGGGGCAGCCCTGGCCGGGGAATCTTCGGGCACATGCCCCTCGATCACACACTCGGCATGGGCATGCTCGGCCTCGAGATCCTCCAGCGTCAACTCGAGCTGGTCGGCTTGGAGGGCAAGGCGCTCCGAAGACTGACCGAACTTCATGCGCCGGAGGCGGGCCAGTTGGACCTTGAACTTCTCGATCTGCAGCGCCGTCAGCTTGATCGAGTTCTGGGCGGTCTCGAGCTTCTCGCGGGTCGCGTCATGGGCCGCCCGTTCCGCCTCCAGCGCCTGCTCCGAAGCCGCCAGACGTGCGCGCATCGCCTCCGCAAAAGCGCGCAGTTCTGCGGGATCAGCAGGGAGTTCGAGATCGTCGGGAGACACGCTTCCCGGTAGCAGAATCCGGCCTCCCGCCCAAGCAGAAAGCCCTGAAATGCGGCGATTATCGCATCAAATTTGCACCGGCAGGCGGGGCGGATTGGGGGCCACTGTGCGCCGCCAATCCATCGCTTCGATCAGCAGTGCAAACTGCGCCGGGGTCAGCACGACACCGCCTTCGATGAGCGGCGGCCAGACGAAACGGCTCCGTTCCAAACGCTTGGCGAACAGGCAAAGCCCGGTGCCATCCCAGTGCAGCGCCTTCAGGTAATTGCCACACTGCGTTTCATAATGCATTGCTCCATCAGATGCCGGGAAGGCGGACAACTTTATCGTATTGATAATCCTCATAATGTTTGGGTCGTCTGTCGATGACGGTTTGCACCCCTATCCTAACGGCTTCCGAGGAGAGCGCTTCGATGGGAACGAGGTACGGCGCCCCTTTCATGATTTGCGTGGCCGGCAGTATCTTTTTCCCGACCAGCATCTGCGCTGAGCCCCTACAGATACCGAGTTGTTCGGCCGCTTTGCCCAAGCTGATGTACTTTCCATCGCTCTTCGCTGGATCATATTCGGGAAGCCCGAGCCGCTCGCGCATGTCGCGCACGCGCACCGTCGTCCAGGTTTCCCCGTCACTGGTCCTGCACAGCATGCGATTGAGGGAGACGGCAAGATCTCGATCGGACCAGTGCCCGGCAAGCTTGCGAAGTGCCTGAACTGCTGTCGGGGTGGCATCTGTCGGGCGACGCCCGCACTTGACTCGCCCCACTCGAAGCTCGGAGTGGCGGCCGCCGACCCAATGGATGAGCAGCACGGCTTCGTTAGTGTCATTGTCGAGTTCGAAGACGATTTCCTTGACGAGAGAGTGGATCAAGCGCTGTTTTGTGCGCGTGTCGGTCGACGGGGCATTCCAGACAGCTGGCAGGTCTTGGGCAAGTTGGAGCAGCAGAGCGCGATCGATCTTTGGCTGTGCAGCCAAGCCAGCACGTTTCTCCTCGATGCGCTTTTCCAACTCCGCAACGCGCTCCAAGGCCGCATTCCATCGCGCTTCGAGTTCCCGGGCAACGTGCCGTTTCGCTGGATCAACCAACTCATATCGACGCGCGGCAAGCGACGCCTCGTAGCGCTCACCTTCAAGGTCGCGCTCGATCGCGGCGACGATGTCGTTGGTGGATCGCGCCAACTGATCCGATGCGAAGATTGCCGCCTCCACGGCGCGGTCGGAGACTGCGTCAAGGCAGGCCAACGCAACGGCCTTGTCGACACGTACGCCGCCGATGCCGATACAGAGTCCAGCACCAACATGCCCGTCGTCACCGCGGCATTGGTAACGATGCGCATGTCCCTTTGCCATGCCGTAGAACACGCGCATCATTCGTCCACAGCGTCCGCAGCGCATCAAGCCGGTCAACAACGCCCGTCCGCCGCGGCCCGACTTTCGATCACAGTTCTTCTTCATGTGAGCGTTCTCGAGTAGCAGGCGTTGGTTTTCCTCGTATTCCTGCCAACTGATGTAGCCCGGATGATGGTCATGGATCAGTGTCGACCACTCGTTTCGTGGCTTCTTGTAGCCGCCGGTCTTCCGAGATCGCCCATCGACGACCTTGGTGCGCTGCCCCACGCGGCCGAAGGCATAAGCACCAGCGTAAAGGGGGTTATGCAATATCTGCATTACAGTGTGGTAGGCTGGAGCCTTCCACTCCATTTTGCAGATCTCCACGTTCCGGCGCATCACCGGCATCTTGAGGTTGGCCGCACGAAGCCAAAGGAACACCTGCCGGGCGCTACCGAGTTCCCTGAACTTGGCGAACACCAGTCGGACGGCCTCTTGGACGTGTTCGTCCGGGTCGATCTCGATGGCGTCGATTTCGTTCCAGCGCAGGCCCGGCGGAAGGGCAAAGCGATATTCGCCCCTACGAACCTTGGCATCGCGCGCGGCCAAACCGCGCTGCCGGATCAGACTGAGCTCATATTCGGACATCGTTCCTTTCAGCCCGAGCAGAAGACGATCATTGATCAGGCGAGGATCATAAGTGCCATCGGGATCGATGACCAGCGTACCAGCGAGAGCACACAGGTCGATGAGATGGTGCCAATCGCGTCCGTTGCGGGCAAGGCGAGATGCCTCGATGCAATAGACGGCCCCGACGTTACCTGTGCAGACCAGCCCGACCAGCTTCTCAAAACCAGGTCGTTCCATGCTGCCCGAACCCGAACGACCAAGATCTTCATCAATGACTGTCACGGTTGCAAAGCCTGTCGCGTTCGCCGCACCGGCAAGGTCATATTGGCGGCGCTGGCTTTCCAGGTTTCCGGTCACTTGCGCCATGGTCGACTGGCGGACGTAAACAACGGCCGCGCGGGAGAGATGCTCAGGCGTTACCTTGGTGGTCATCCACGCCTCCCTCGACTGCCGTTGCGCCGACTGCTTCCAGAAGCAGATCGGCCAGTGTCTCCACCACGCCCTTCGGGCGCATGCCGTCCAACGGTTTCGGAACTGGGGGATCGAACTGCAGCTTGAGCTGTGTTCTGTTTTGGCGTCGGGATGCTCGCACAACCTTTCTCCTTCGATTCTGAAGGAGCGGATGTTGCCCGACGTTTCCGAGTCTTCCCCAACACACCAAGCAATCGCGCCAACTCGGTGAGACCCTCGACGCTGATTTCGGGCGCGCCTTTGGCCATGCCGCTGCAATAGTCGGCGTCGAACATCCACAGCGGGACCTCGCGTGAGTAGCCGGGCAACAGATCTGTGATGATAAGTTTCAGCTGCTTGCCGCGCCGGAATGGAGCGACCTGCAGTTCAATCCCGGAAAATGGATGCCACGGATACCGGATCGTATCGCGGCGCAAAACGTATGTCGAATGTCGGTAAGTTGCCGCTCTTGCTGCGAAACAGGAAGACATGCCCGCCGTAGGGCTCGACCGCGAATAGCGGGCGGACCAACGCCGCCAGCCCATCGAAACCGAGCCGCATGCTGACCGGCTTGCTCGCGAGATAGACCTTCGTTCCAGGTGCCAGCGAAATCACGATACGTCCCGGAAAGCACGCAGCACCCGGGCCAGCGCCTTCTCGTTGACGTAGCTGTCCACCGACAGACGAACGCCGCTGGGCAGGTCTATGTCTATCGCACCGGGCCGGGCGCCGGGATGCGGGCGGACCAGTTCCTCCGGCGCTGACGGCATCGGCGACGAAACAGGTCGCGGCGCCTTCTGGGGCTCGGGCATCGCCGGCACGGCCACAGGCTCCGTTGTTATGATTGCCCCGTAGGGAATGAACTCGAGCGCCTCACTGGCGATCGCCGCTGCCTGGCGGCGCGCCGATCGCCAATTATAGATCAAGCTCTCGGCAATCTCATGGCGCTCGGCAACCTGGCGGACCGATACGCCGTGTGCATCCGCCTCGGCGAGGATCGCCGCCTTCTCGGCATCCGAAAACTTCCTGCGCCGTTCGGTGCGCGCGATGATCTCCACCCGATCCTTCACTTGGCCTCCTTCTGGAGTCCAGAAAGAGACTCCTTAGCGGAAGTCCATCAGCGCCGAGCCGAAATGCCGCAACACGCCCGAGGGCGGACGCTTACGGTTCATAGTGATTCTTGAGACTCGAACTTGTTCCTTTTATGTTCTCATTCTCAACCCCTCGTGGTCAACCGGTTTAAATCGGCCCTAGCGCCCTGCATGAGGACAACCCTGTGCACACGGCGCAATCACCGGGCTCACTACCATCTTGCAGGATTGTGGGGAGAGTTCGTGAAGCATAGCATCAGACGCTCGAGCTCGGAGCGAAGTTAAACAATGCCAACGCTATCGAAACTGGATGGACCCGCTGGCCTGGTTGGCCGTTCCCAAGACGTTCCCACCCTTCCATTCGGTCAGTGGGCGAGAAACCAAGGCCTCGGACGCGATGACCCAGACGACGTGGCGAACGCTGGGAGTCAGAAGATCGCAGACAGCCAAAGGTATATTCGGCCTGCGAAGCGCGATCAGATAGTTGCTCAGGATTGACGCGGGTTTGGGACATTCGCGACTGTCGACTTCGGAGCTTCTGACTTGAGAAACCAGACACTCCCCTTATGCAGCTTGGTGTGCAACTTGCCGAGAATCTATTGACGACAACCGCCCCGATTCGGTCGGGGAGGTTGTCGGAAGAAGATACTGAAACCTACCATCCACTTCGGCCTGCTGCAGCCCAGATCCTTGCAGTAGAAGACAAGCGTCGCTGCGTAATCGGTTCTTATTGAGTCCCCAACTTCACTCCAGCGTAAGCAACCCCGGTCGCGAGTGAGCGCAGGAGCGTGCCTGATTTTCCGGCGATCACCTGGGAACGCGCGGCCGTAGCGACGTTCATCCGTCTGATCTGCTCGCGGTCAACCCTGATCACTTCAACGCCCTTTGGCTTGACCGTCTGTCCAAGCGCGATGTCCCATGTTATCGGTAAAAACAGCGTCGGGCGCGACAGGGAATTATCCGGATGGCGAAATCGCGCCATAGCGCCAGGTACGTCGCCGATGATGA
The DNA here is from genome assembly GCF_002896965.1 of Novosphingobium guangzhouense. Lineage (GTDB taxonomy): Bacteria > Pseudomonadota > Alphaproteobacteria > Sphingomonadales > Sphingomonadaceae > Novosphingobium > Novosphingobium guangzhouense. The sequence goes on along the minus strand of NZ_LYMM01000054.1, from coordinate 25,354 downwards.
AGCTCTTGGTCGGATCCGTGATCCTGTAGATGGCGAGCCCCAGCGCTTTGAACGCTGCCAGAACGTCCGGCGAGGGTGCCGCGCGCTGGGCGAGAACGATGGCGTTCTTTCGGACCCGCTCGGCGAGCCCAGGTTCATTGGGGTCGCTTCCATCTTCGACGTAGATATCCCGAATCTGCGCAACCGCGGTGTCGACCTTCGCTGCAAATCCCATTTGTTCGGTATACGCCGCGATCGCGCCAGGAGCCCGCTTGAGCTGGTAGTAGAAGAACTGATCCCAGAAGCTCCATGCCCCTGCGTCCAGGTCCGGCGTCTTGCCGTCACGCACGATGGCGGCGAGGCGGGTGATGAATGGCCCCCCGACACCCTCAAGCTTTGAGAAGAATTTCTCAAGGGCGACATCCTTTGTCCCGTCCGCATGAACGAATGTGTAAAGATCTTTCTGGACAAAGAGATTCTTGGTCGAGATCGTGATGGGGGGGGTGGCCTCCATTTCGCGGCGCCAGAACCACAGGCTCTCATCTGCATCGGCGAAATGCCGCAGGATCATCTGCGGTATGAAATGATGGCGTTTCGGCTCCTTGGCCATACGAATTCCTCGGTGCTTCTCACGAATTGTCTGCAAAATTCCCTATGAAAGCAGGACAGCGAGCAATCAATGGTTGGCCCGTCGACATGGCCTGTCAGTTGGTGCCGGGATGTCCGGGAGGAGCGAGAATCGCTCGCTGTCCCTCATATCCTTTATTCGACCGTGACCAGTCGATAAGGTGCTTCACCAATAGCCAAAACCGTTGCAGATACTTGCCATCGATCTGGGGGGATCCCCCCCATTATGACAAGTATCGGCTCCCGGCACTGATAACGGTGATCTGCAGCTATCTTTTCCATGGAGTGGTAATCGGAACCGCTCGGTTCCGGTGATCCCCCCGGATGGAAGTGCCACTCCCCAAGGTAGTGCTGACCTATATTCCAGCGCTCAGCCAGCAACTGCTTCAGGCCTGACGGACTTCGTTTGAACCAGAACAGGCCAAACCCAGAGCCCTTCGGCTTGGGAGTTGCTTCGATCACGACGGCCGTATCGCCGCTTGGGTCGATGCGACCGATCAAGATACCGCCCGTTTCCTTTCTACCGGCTTGTGCACACTCATCAATCATTGCCTGGAGAGCGGAATTCGAGATCACAACGTTGAAGCGATCATCGAGACTGCGAAACGCTAAGTCACCGTGATCAGACATCGATAATCTCCACGCCGTCACTCGCATTGCGTCGGAAGTAGCGCAGACGCCGGGTCGAATCGATGATGGCGGCCCGGCAGAACTTACTGCCGAGTGCTGCCCACTGTTGGACATCATCTGAGGAGGCTGGGAAAACAGGATGCCAGCAGCCAATGGCCTCGACGTTCGCCTCGTCGTGACGAACTGCGGGCGCACCTGCCTTAGCGAACCGGTTCTTTGCATCAATGACCGGGAAACTGCCTTCTTTGGCGCAGAATGCCAGTAATCCCTCAGCGCCCCAGGTCATTGATAGGCTGATGAAGATCTTTTCATCCTGCCAGTCGAAGTTCGACAGATGCTCAAGGGTGTCATCAGATCCAGTGCAATCGACGATGACATCGTAACCCCGCACATTCTCGGTAAAATCAGAGGCCATGCCTCTGTCGAACCTCATTGGAAATGACTGCAGAGCGGCATTTGGCGATACCGCGTTCAGTTTGCGGACGAGGGCGTCAGCTTTGGCATGGCCGACATCGTTCATCGAGAGAACGTGCCGCACAAGATTACCGGTGACCAAGATCTCACCGTCCATGACCCCCAATCGATGGGCTCCGGCGCGGACGAGGTTCTCCGCGATCGCACTTCCTAGTGATCCGGCGCCAACGATCAGGATTTTTCTGCTGCTAACTTCCGGCTCCACCCCGCCTCGAGATTGCAGCTGATCCGGCGCCCAGTTTTCCGTTCGAAGCCAGGTCAAGGACTTGTTCGAGCTGGCGAGCTGGCGATCCCATAATTTGCGCGATTCCTCTCGAGGCCGAAAACCATCTCGCTTTTCTGTCCGACCCGCCAACGGCATCTTCCCAACGGCGAGCCAATGCAGCCGAGATGGCGCTTCACCTACATGCTGTGAGAAAGGGAAGCCGATCAGCAACTGATGCGCGGCAGTTTTCCGCGAGCCGGCACGGTAACGGGCACCAGCACGCACCACGATATCTGCCAAATCGACGTTGTGGGCTAATAGGACATCTCGCAAGTGAGCCCAGGTCTTGGGCGCATCCCACGGCTCACGGACAGGGAGCACAGGCGCCAGCAGCCACACGGCGCCGATCGAACTCGGAGCGGCAGCCAGAGATGTGCCCCATTCGAAGCGGCGTATCGAGTTCGAGCGATCGTCGAGAAGCTCAGTTAGCGCCCAAGTTTTAGTGGCTCCGGGGACAGATGCGATACTCGCGAATCCCCAGCGTTCGTCCACACTCGCCGCCCAGTCGAGTCCCTCGAAAACCTCGCGGAAACCGAGTGTCAGCTTGGACCCTATCCCGACGCCGGCAGGAAGTTCGTTCGCGTCGCCTTCCTCAACAAGTGCGTCTGCGGCCGCCGCATCAATCCATTGTAGTAAGCGCCCCGTCTTCCAGAGCGCAGCCGCCGCCAACTCCCGCGGTTCGTCTTCCCACTGGTCTCGGCCCAAGCCGTCGATCGGACGCTCAAGGCAAGGTTTGCCGTCGCGCCACTTCGCGCCAGGCTCCGGCTCTGGATTGTAATCCTGATGTCGGAACGTTGTTGCGATGCCGCCAACAGTGTCCGGATAGATGAAGATGCCATCGGCCGGCTGATTAGGGCCGATGACCATGCGCCATTTTGTTTCACCGGGCATGTGTTGGCTAGGGGCGACGGAAAGGTGCGTGACAATCGCTAGATGCCAACGCCCCTTTTCATCGATCTCCCAGTCACCCTCAACCCGGATGCGCGCCTCATCGCGGATTTGCTCAGCGATGGTTTGTAGAACTGGCGGCGTCACCGAATGATCAGGCGAATCGACCGGTGGTGCTTGGAACTGCCGCCTGAGCAGGAGCCGTGAAACTTGAGCGAGCGCGATCTCCACCCTGAGGTCCTGGGACCGGAAAGCGAGAGCCGAACAGTTCACGCCATAGGCCAGCACTTTCCTGAGCATCCTGTGAAAGCAATGCGTCGCGGGCAGTTTCAGCAGCGCTCTCTGCCGCTGCGTGGAACGCCTTGAAGTCGTCGACAGCCAGGCGCTTCAGCACATCGTGCTCTGGCACGCCGTGATCGGCGAGCCTGGGCTTCATGCCAGCTGCCGCAAGCAATGCCCAGGTATCCCGCATCGACTCGAAAACCTGAACAACCCCTTGGGCCATTGAGGTGGTGCCATCCTGCAAAACGTGCCCGATCATATGTTCGAGCGGGTAGCCTTTCGGATACTTAGGCAAGCTATCGCTGTTGGTCTGCCGCCACCATTTGATGGCGCGCACGATATCAACGTAATTGCCATCGTTCGCTCGGTTCTTGGCAGCAGTCCATTGGATTTGTGCGAGTGGATGGGTACGGCCCCAGCCGTCGGCGTCGCGGTCCGGCAGCCAAAGCGGGTTCGGTTGCCACTTCTCACGCGGAGCATCTGCAAGCTCGACGACCTGTCGGCTGTCACCGAAAGGGCTGGGGACGAATGGTCGCCAATCTTCGTTCAACCGCCAGCTACGTGCTTCCTCCAGCGTATCGAGAGTTTCGACTGCTTGCGACCGATACAAACGCGTCATAAAATCGCGAGAATTCTGGTCGGACGGCAATGCGGTGATCACCAAATCCATGTCGACAAGCGACATCTCGATCCCAAATGAACGACCCTGCGGGCGCCACTTTCCGGGATACCACTTCTTCAGGAAGGGTATGAACCGGTCCATCGCATCGCGCGCAGATTCAGTAGTGGAATCGATATTGGTGACCACGACAATATCGACGTCCGGACGCTTATCGCCCAGCGGTCGAACCGCGGTCGAGCGGCGCACGCTTCCTTGAAGGAAGGTGGACACCACAAGTCCCTTCAAGTCGTCGTCCTGACTCAGCCGATTGCGAAGCGTCGTGGAGCTGGAGCGCCAGTTTTCCTTCTGCGCGTCAGTCGGCCTAATGGCGCCGAGGAATTCTTTGAATTGCGGCTTAAGCTCCATGTCAGTCGATCCTGAAGGTGGGTTCATAGGTGCCGTGTACCCGGCGTTCGAAGTCGTACTCGTAGTATGTGGAAGGCCCCATTGCCGCACGCTGCTGCCCTAAGAAGAACAGGAACCCGTTGGGCGCTGTGGCAAACACGTGGACGCGAGCCCCAATGGGAAGGCGATAAGCGCGAACGGCCTCGCCAACTTGATCGGCCAGCGCCGCGGCATGTGTTCCACCGCAGATAGCGCTTTGCGAGGGCGCTGGCGCAGCCTTCACTATCATTGTTTTCCCGACTGTAGGGAGATGGTTGGAAACATAGTCAGCCACATCAGCTGCGGCGTCGCGGGTTAGGCTAACGACCAATGCCAGGTCTTGGCCGTCTCCAGTGACCGTCGTTTCGATTGTGGCTTCTGGGCCGGCCTTGCCATCGTCAGCGCGCCAGATTGATGTTGGAGCACGACCTTTCTGTACCAGCTCAACATCAGCCCCGGTTTTGAGGTTGAGCACTGTGCCGGCAAGGTAGGCGAAGCTCGAATGTGCGTTGATAGTGAGCCTAATCGATTCGCCGACGTTGAGGGCGTCCCGAATAAAGGCTTCAGCCGTCGGCCGGAGATCGGTGTTCCAATCCTGGCCTTCTATGAGATACCGTCCGTCGAAGCGGTCGAGCAGCGATAGCCGGTTATCCGCGGTCGAATCTAGATCCGCAGCGATGCCATCACTAAAGCTGCGGATGGCGATGTTGTGATAGCGCGGCGGATCCCCGATGGTGAGCCAATTCTCATCTATGCAGAGCCTGTCGAAACTGTCGCGGGTCAGATTGTTGATCTTGTTAATTTTAAGCTGCTTAGCAGCCCCATCGTACTTGAAGGACAACGTGTCGCGGCAGGTTGTGAGCCCGACGACACGAAAACGGTCGTTCACTGCATCGCGCATCTGCTCCAGAGAAGCGTGACCCTCATGAATGCCGAAGCCTGATAGCAGGCTGCGCAGTTCTTCATCCGACGAAAGCCCAAGATGATCACACCAGAGTTTCCGAACTCTTCCCATCCTGCTTTTGTCGCCGCCGGCCACAAAGAGCTTGTCCAGGCGAAGTCGCCGATCGTCGTTGGAGAGCAAATCTAGAAGCTGATCGCCATCCTTAATTCGGTCTGTGGTGACCAGCGTAAAAGCAGCGTTCTCCGGCGATTTGTCCTTGGCTTCACGGAGGCGCTGAAGAATGGAAACAGCGGTGCCGCCAGTAAATGCAGGGTCGACCAAGTCCTCGTAACCGAATCGGCCAGCGGCCACGACATGATACTTGATCTGATAGTGGTGGACCCCGATTCGGTAACCCTGCGATCCTGGACGGGGCGGGTCGTACCGAACCACCACGTCATCGAAGCCCTTCGGAAAATCGGCTTCGTAGGACACTTCCGTCACGTTTGTCTGGTCGGGGTCACGTAGCGCCGAGGCGTGAAGCCAGAAGAAGCGGGCTTGATAATCATGCCCCTGCCACCCAGCTACTACAGCATTAGCCATACTTCTGTCCCCGAAACGAACGTATCAGGAATGGATATAGTCCATAGGCAGAACATACGCTATGCCCACGGCGGAAAAATTAACCATCGCTTCGTTTTAGGACATAACGAAAGCTTATTGGGAATATGTCTCCACCGAGCGCTTTGGGTTCACACTCGATTGGCCCGATCCCGCGCTGTTCAATTCGGAACTACCAATCAGACCCACTGTAGGCACTGACGAATCCTTGGCCACACCCTTGTCGCGCCGCTTCTAAAAACGACAACATCCCGCCTTGGCCGTCCAGAAAGCGGAAGCGGACGGGCCGCAGCTAGGAACGCGCATTTCGACGCTGTACGTCTCCAAAGGGTCGGGACCGGTCATCCAAGAGGATGAGCAGTCACGAAGGCGGGCTTCACAATAAGGTCGAGAACCAATCCGGGGCGGCGGTATATCAATCGACCAGGCCCCAGAAACCGCTCTTGCGCCCGTGCATCTTGCGTAATCTCGCTTCATAATCGGTGTGAGATTCATGCGCGCCAAAATCAGAGATTTGTCGCGAGAGGCTGGCGCACTCGAGGAGATGACGAGCAGCGTGCTTGTAACGCGTTGACCGGGCATGGATCAGGGTGAAATCGATCATGGCGCGCAGCACAAGGCTTGCTGCCAACGGATATTTCGCCGAAAGCGCGTCAGCGGCAGGCGTTAGGATTTCGTAATGGTCGCCGTCGATCTTCTCGAAGCGACCGATTACAAGGTCGGCGGCACGGTCAAGCTTCGGCCATTCCACGAAGAACGACAGTGCACCAAGAACGCTGTTGCAGGTTTGCGCGTGGTCGAAGGCACGCGTCTCAGCATCGATGTCCTCGAAATCCGCCAGCTGCTTGAGGTATTCACGCAAGTGCCCGGACGACAGCGAACTTTCGAAGCAGGACCAGCGCATGTCCTGTGCCTCACGCCCCCTGCCCAATGCGTCCAGAACGGCGATCCTTGCATCAACCCATTTGAAGTCCGGCCAATTGAAGCTGGAGTGACTGGGATTGTTCTGCGTTGCCGCATCAAGGATTTGAAGGGCATCGTCAGCACGATCTGCGGCGACGAGGCGATTGGCGATTTCAGCTGCGATCCGGGGCATCTTGCGGGTGGGTTCGTCATACTGCGCGATGAACGCATCGACATCGCCTAATGCGTCAGCGATCTCCATGAGAGCGAGCTTCACCGTGCTATCTCGGCTACGCTCGTCAATCTCATCCTGGTAGATGGCACCGCTTGATGCCCAACCCACGGCTACTCGATCCTTGCCTGCCGGCCTTTTAACCGGCGTCTTCGCCAGCGCAGTCATACGACCGCGCAGATAGGTAAGCCCGCGCTCTCCCAGAACGGCAGCAAGGGTGCCGATCAGGTCATCGTACTGGCCATACTCATTGGCGCTCAAAGCATCATAGACCGCGTCACCCAGCGCCTCCGGCCTGGGATTTGCCCTCACGGCAATCTCCGCCAGATCCGCGACAGCCTCGTGAAAAATGGCAATGACCATCCCGCTGCTGTCATCACAGCGCCCGAAGATGGAATTGGCCAGTCCAAGAAAACGCCAGATCAACGCCAGACCCTCGGCAGGGTCCGATTGAGCGACCTGCTCGACAATGGCCTTCCTTTGCGTCTGAAGATCCGCGATCAGGGCTTTACGGTTCTGCCAGTCGACGAAGGATCGCGATCGCCGGATCGTGCTGAGCCTTTTGTCCACTTCACGCGCCACCTCCCCCGGGCTTTGTGCGCCAGCAAGCTCGAGGCGCAGGCGACGCTTGGCGAGGGCATTTCCCGTGCTGATTTCGATCAGCAGTTGGGCGAGGCGAGCCGCCCCCAACTCCTCAAGGTTCTTAGCATTCAGGGTTTTCTTGGAAGCCAAAGTCTCAACTCGATCCGGGCTGATTGCACGGTTAGTGCATGACGGGTTTTGTGAGCGTAGATCCCTCGAGCATCTGATGTCGAGCCCGGGCGCAAGACAGCACAGCCTCATGGATTTCGGTTTCCATGATTTTGGTGAGTTCGCGCACGTGTCTGAAGGTCGTCTCGAGCTGGGTTCGGTTTTCCGCCTGGATGTCACGCGCGACCAGGTCCTCAATGCCGCCCATCATCGCGTGAAGTTCACCAAGGTGCCCCAGGGACATATGGGCTCGCTCCGGCAGGTCGAGGGTTTCATGACCACCGAACAGACCTTCAACAAAGCCTTCCAGCTCCTGTCGGCGCACTCGGGCGTACCTCGCAAGATTCTCAGCCGACGGCTCGAGATCAAGCCGGTAAAGCCTGAAGGGCGCTGTACGGCTATTATGCTTGGTCAGGCTGTTCCAAAGCTGATTGATCAGCACATCGATCAGATGATTGAGATCATCCATGGAATCGAACGGCGGAAATTCGCCGCCCCACAGCGCCTTAACCACTGGCAGCGACGAAGCCGCCATCAACGGTGAGGCGATTGCTCCGAGAAATCGCGTACGCACTTCATGGTAGGGAACCGGACAAGCGTGCTTCTCCAGCACATCGCGAACGACTTGCTCCTTCGGCGTTCTGAATTTTGACGTCATGTCTTCACATACCCATCAAAGCCTGGCGATGCTATCAGTCGAGGAAAGCACGCATGATGCGCGACCGACTAGGGTGCTTGAGCTTCCGCAGTGCCTTCGCCTCTATCTGGCGGATGCGTTCACGGGTTACCGAGAACTGCTGACCGACTTCCTCGAGAGTGTGATCAGTATTCATGCCGATCCCGAAGCGCATGCGCAGAACGCGTTCCTCGCGCGGCGTGAGCGACGCCAAGGAACGCGTTATCATCTCCTTGAGATTCGCCTCGATCGCCGCGTCCACCGGGATCACCGCGTTCTCATCCCGGATGAAGTCGCCCAGGGAGCTGTCTTCCTCGTCACCGACCGGGCTTTCAAGCGACACCGGCTCCTTTGCGATCTTTAGCACCCGCTTGACCTTCTCGAGCGGCATCGAGAGCTGCTCAGCCATTTCCTCGGGCGTAGGCTCGCGGCCATGCTCATGCAGGAAACGGCGGTTGGCGCGAACCAGCTTGTTGATCGTCTCGATCATGTGGACCGGAATGCGGATGGTGCGGGCCTGATCGGCGATCGAGCGCGTGATCGCCTGGCGTATCCACCAGGTCGCGTAGGTCGAGAACTTGTAGCCGCGGCGGTACTCGAACTTGTCCACCGCCTTCATCAGGCCGATGTTGCCTTCCTGGATCAGGTCGAGGAACTGCAGCCCACGATTGATGTATTTCTTGGCGATCGAGATCACCAGACGCAGGTTCGCCTCGACCATCTCCTTCTTGGCGATGCGCGCCTCGCGCTCGCCCTTCTGGACCATGTTGACAATGCGGCGGAACTCCGGGAGCGCCATGCCGATAGACGCGGCGATTTCCGAAACCTCGTTGCGGATCCGCTCGGCAGGGCCGGCTTCGGCGGCGGCGAACGCGGCCCACTTCTTGTCCCGGCCCGCCATCTCGGCGACCCAGGTCTCGTCCAGCTCACGGCCAACATAGGCTTCGAGGAAATCGGCGCGCTTCACCTTGTGGCGCTCGACTAGTCTCAGCATCTGGCCGCCCAGCGTCGTCAGACGACGGTTGGACACGTAGAGGTTGTCGATCAACTGCTCGATCTTGGCCGCATGGAACTTGACCGATTCCACCTCGGCGGTCAGTTCGGCACGCAGTTGCAGGTACTGTTCCTCGCGCGCTTCGGGGAAGACGATACCCAGCCCCGCCGCTTCCGTACGGTCGGCCTGAAGGCGCTCGAAGCTGTGGAACAGCCCGGCGATGAGCGCGAACTTCCCCAGCGCCTCGGGCATCAGCGTCGCTTCCATCTGCGCCAGGCTGATGCCGCCCTCCTCCGCATCCGCCTCTTCGCGGCGCGGGCCGGCGATCGGGTTACCATCCTCGTCCACCTGCGCAGCGTCCTGCTCCTCGGACTCCTCGTCATCGCTGAACGAGGGACCTGCGGTCTTCTCGCTGATCTCGCTGCCGTCCCCGGCCTCGCCGTCTTCGCCTAACGTCTCGACCTGCGGCTCCTTCGCCAGCATCGCGTCGAGATCGAGAATTTCGCGCAGCTGCATGTGGCCGGCGTTGAGCGCCTCGGACCACTGGATGATCGCATGGAACGTCAGCGGGCTTTCGCACAAGCCCTGGATCATCATGTCGCGGCCGGCTTCGATCCGCTTGGCGATAGCGGCCTCGCCCTCGCGGGTGAGCATTTCGGCAGCGCCCATCTCGCGCAAGTACATGCGCACCGGATCGTCCGTGCTGCCGAGGTTCTCGGCCTTCTTCGGTCGCGGCTCACGGCTCTCGAAGACAGCGCCGCCGTCAACGCCCTCTCTGCCATCGTCGGCGCCATCATCGGCCCCTTCGTCGGCAGGCAGCCGATCCTCGTCGCTGTCGTCCGACGAGGCGGCGCTGGCGGGCGCGTCATCGGCATACGGATCGTCCTCGTTCTCGACGACCCTGATGCCCATCTCCGACATCGCCGCCATGACGTCCTCAATCTGGTCGGCGGTCATCTGGTCCTGCGGCAGCGCGAGGTTCAACTCGTCGACGGTGATCGTGCCGCGACGCTTGGCATAGGCGATGAACTTGGCGACTGAACCTCGGCTCGCCTCGATGATTGGCTCTTCCATTTCTTTGCCGCGTTCGCTTCTGCTCATACTTGGGTCGTCAACTCGTCTTTGAAGTCTCGTTCACGAGACCATGCACGCATATGTAGCCGCCCCTTTGCCGGACAAGTCCGAGCAGTTCCAGCGTGCTTTCCACGATGCATGCTGAAGCATCAATGACGGGCATCAGAATGAAATAACCCCATATCGCGCTACTGCATGGCCATCCTCGCCACACATGCAGCACTGTGAATTGCAGCGCGCCTACGCCGCACCATTGCAGGCTCATCCCACGTCGGATTGAAATCCAACTTCCCGTTCGGTAAGATGCTGTCGTTCCGCTTCAACCAACGCTTATATTCTTACCGATCGGGAAGATATGACCTTGCCTGTAGGCGATGAAGATGCCATCTTACCGAACGGGAAGATATGATACACACCGCTCAACAATTCGGCTCAGCGATTGCGACCGCCCGCAAGGGCCTTGGCCTCACCCAGCGCGAACTCGCGCTTGCGATCAATACCGGCGAGCGTTTCATCGTGGATCTTGAGGCGGGCAAGGCCACTGCCCAATTGGGCAAGGCTCTTGCTGCTGCGCAGGCTGTCGGACTTCGACTGACGGCTTTGGGCTCGCCTGACTGAGCCGGCACATGGAACTTCCCATCACTTTCGAGGGTCGTCATCTTGCCACGCTCGTGGCGGCGAATGACGAGGTCCGGCTTTCCTACAGCGCCGCCTGGCAGGCAGCCCCGGACCGTTTTCCGATTTCGCTCAGGATGCCAGTCGATGGCAGCACCTATACAGGCGGTGTCGTTCTTCCCTGGCTCATGAACCTGCTTCCAGAAGGCGATCCGCTGCGCGCAATGACCCGCGTCGTGGGTGCGACTGCGGACGATGTTCTCGGGCTGATCTCGCGTACCGGAACCGATCTTGCCGGCGCGCTCAGCATTGGCCTCGATGCATCGGGCGGGACGCCCGGCTATCGTGAGATCACGGGCAGCGATGCTCTGGAGCGGATCATAAACGATCTGCCTGCCCGCCCCTTTCTCGTAGACGAAGAAGGCGTCTCGATGAGCCTCGCCGGCGCGCAGGACAAGCTTCCGGTGGCAAAGCTCGGCGACGCGATCGCGGTGCCGGTCCATGGCGCGCCCTCCACGCATATCTTGAAACCCGACAACCCGCGCCTTCTGGGCAGCGTCCAGAACGAGGCGCTGTGCATGGTTCTGGCGCGGCGCGCTGGGCTTCTCACTGCGCCCGTAACGACAGGCCTTGCTGGGCAGCGATCCTATCTCTTGGTGACCCGCTACGACCGTGAAGGTGAGCCGGGTGGGGTGCGCCGAATTCACCAGGAGGACTTTTGCCAGGCCCTGGGCCGCCCTCCCGTCGCCAAGTACGAGTACAACGGCACGGGCACGCGCGGCCCTTCGGTCGCGGATTTTTTCGCGACCGTGCGCGCGCATATGACTGCACGGGAAATCACGCAGCTCCTCGACGCGGTGATCTTCAATATCGCCATCGGCAATGTCGATTCCCACGCAAAGAACTATTCGGTCCTGCTAACACATCAGGCTAACCGCTTTGCTCCGCTCTACGATCTCATGTCGGGCCTGGGATGGGCGAACATCACCCAGAACCATGCCCAGGCCATCGGCGGACAGCGGCGGGGCCGGCACATCTACGCAAGGCACTGGCAGCGCATGGCCGAAGCCGCAGGCCTTTCTCCAAAGGCCACCGTCCGGCGCGTCGAGGCCGTTACCGCCCGTCTGCTGCGCGAACTGCCGCGGGCCAGCGAAGAGGTCGCAACCATGCCTGCGGGCCCCGGCCTGATGCTCAAGGTCTTTGAACGCGAGATTGCCCAGCGCATTGGAGAAGTGCGCGCTCACGCGCAGGAGGCGGGCGATGACGAGTACGGTGCTTCGGGCGATGATGTCGCCGAACAGATCGATGCAACCGCCTATCACGGCTAGCTTCAAACTTATTGCAATGCGTCGTCCGCACCGCCCCTGCCCGCCGGACATGGATCGCAAAGCTGCGGATGTTTGACAGCGGCATTGCCAAATTGTGAGGGATGGCCTCGGAGACCATCGATCAATCGGCACTTGTCTGGCCCGTCGCATCGCCGACAGATGCCTGAGTCTGGCAGGTGTCCGCTTTCTCTTGGCAGATGAGAAGAAAATTGACTGACTACCACTTATTTGGAATATGTGTCCGGGATTACCGATCAATTCGCTGCCTTTTTGCCGAACCAGGTTGATTCGGGGCTGCGGAAGGGGACACACGCATGTTGTCGGGCCAGATTCTCGATGCAATGATCAGTTCCTGCGAGAACGCCAAGAGCGTGCTGCGGCAGGCCGCCATCGATCCTTCCGATCGCAAGACACTTAATATCTCCATGGGGGCCACCGTCGCTGCAGAAATGCTCGGCAGGACGCCTGAAGCTCTGTCGAAAGCAGAAGCCCGTGGACGCCTGCCCGCGCCAAAGACTGCCAGCAATGGCCGCCGCTACTATACCGTCGAGGATCTGATCGCCATTCGCGAAGCGCTTGGCATCAAGATGGGCAAGGCCCCGGACGAGCGGGCCGTGGTCCTTGCCGTCCAGAACTTCAAAGGCGGCGTGAGCAAATCAACCACCGCCAAGCATCTGGCCGACTATCTTGGCCTGCGTGGTTACCGCGTTCTTGTGGTCGATTGCGACCCACAGGCATCGATGAGCGTGATGTTCGACGTCAATCTCGAGGCCATGGTCGACGAGACCCATACGCTTTCGAATTTTCTGTCGCCCCGCATGGACGACGCCGACTCGTTTCGTAAGACGATCCAGAAAACCGCCTGGCCGAACATCGATATCTGCCCTGCCAATCTTGGGCTCCAGGACACCGAGTGGGAACTGACCGCCACCATCGAGGAAGGCCCCGACGCCATCGCCGGTGCATTCCGCATGCTGCGCATCGGCCTTGAGGAAGTGCGTCACGATTACGACGTCGTGATCCTCGATCCCCCGCCGGCAATGGGCTTTCTGGGAGTAAATACCCTGACTGCGGCCGATGGCCTCCTGATCCCGGTGCCGGCCCGCCAGCTGGATTATCTTTCGACGATCCATTTCATGCAGACCTGCCGCGAGGCCATGAGCCTTGTTTCGCGCTTCGACACCTCGATCGACTACGGCTTCATCCGCGTCGTTTGCACGATGTTCCAGCCCAATCGGACAAACGAAGCGCAGATGCTGCAGGTCATGGAAAAGACATATGCCGGGCAGCTGCTCTCGACCCCCATCCTCCTGTCGGAGGAAATCAAGAACGCCGGCCTTCAGATGTCCTCCATCTATGAGATCAACAAGCCTTACGGCTCTCACCAAACTTACGTGCGGTGCCGCGATAACCTCAACATGGTGTTCCGCGAGGTCGAGAAGGATATCTGCAAGCAATGGCCTTCACGCATTGGCCAGCTGGGCACTGACAGGTTGACGGAGGCGGCATGAGCTCTGGAGGAAAACGGCGCAGCCTGCTCGCTAACGCGATCGAGAGCATTGGTGCCGCCCAGCCTATCGCAAATGACGAGCCCACAGCTTCGGTAGCGCCCGATGTCGTGGAACGACCGAGCGAACCTGCTCCGGCGCCCTCGTTTCTCGAACGTCGGGGTGCGGGCCTCGACGAGCTCTCGAAGACTGTAAAGAAGCTCACGATCCGGATCAAGCCGAGCGAGTGCACGATCTGGCCGGGCAATGCGCGTGACTATGCGCAGTTGTCTCACGAACGTTGCTCAAGCCTCATCGATTCCATCCGCGAGGAAGGCTCCAACAGGGAACCCGTCGTAATCCGGCGCACCAAGAACGGCCCAGCTTCTTATGAGCTGATCGTCGGCACCCGGCGCCACTTCTCTGTCTCCTGGCTCAATGCGAACAATCACTCGGAAATCGAGCTGATCGCCCGCATCGAAACCCTCGACGACGAAGCCGCTTTCAGGCTCGCGGATCTCGAGAACCGGGAACGCGAGGACGTCACCGACCTCGAGCGAGCGCGCAACTATCAGCATGCCGTCCAGGCGTACTATAACGGCGGCCGGATTCAGATGGCCGAGCGTCTGGCGATCCCGCGCCAGAACCTGCACAACCTGCTGCAGCTTGCCGAACTTCCTGACGAAGTCATTGCTGCATTTGCTGAGCCGGGGGATCTCAAGGTGCATCATGGAATGCGCTTGTCTCCCATGCTCAAGGATGCCTCTCGCAGGGACGAGATCCTCGATGCCGCGCGGATAGTTTCCGCCGAACAGCAGGAGCGCCGCGACGCCGGTCTTGGAAAGATCGAGGGTCCCCGCGTGTTCGAGCGTCTCGCTGCAGCGTCCGCTGAGCAGAAGCCCAAGACCGCGTCCCGCTCCAAGCCTGCGGTCATGAACCAGGCTGGGGGTCGGATTGCGGAGATCCTGTCCGACAGCAAGGCCAAGGGCCTCACGGTCAACATCAACCCGCAAACGGCCAGCACAGTGGACGAAATTCTGGAAGCATTGCGTCCTGTTATCGAGAAGGCCAAGTTCTCTCGATAGATTCGCAGTTTCCTAGAAGCTCTAAGTTATATATATAAAACAGTTACTTAAGCGCTGGTAAAATATCTTTTACGCGCCAGCTGGAATTGAAAGATGTCAAAGGAACAGCGAGAAGACCGGCAAGTCGACCTCTTCCTCCCGCAACTGACAACCCTGCCCCTCAGGGATCAGCGCGAGACGATGGAACGGCCCTTTTTTTCGCTGTCGAAGCGCAAGCGCCTCAAGCCGATCGATTACGTGAGCCCGGATGGCAAGGTAACTGTGCACGTCTCAGCCAACTCCGAATACGGCCTTGCGACCATCTATGATCTCGATATCCTGATCTACTGCGCCTCGGTTCTTATCGAGCACAAGCGGCGCGGAACAAACGACATCCCCCAGACCCTTCATATCGTTCCCCACGACATGCTCAAGACGTTGAAGCGTGACGTGGGCGGGCGCGCATATGACCTTCTCAGCAACACGCTGGACCGACTTCAGTCGACTACCGTCAAGACCAACATACGCTCAGGCGATGCGGTCGAGACGACCTTCTCGTGGATCGACAGCCACAGCCAGATCCGCGATCGCAAGGGATCAATTCGTGGCATGCGGATCACCTTGGCCAAATGGTTCTACGACGGCGTGCTCATGGAAGGCGGGGTTCTTGCAATCGACCCTGCATACTTTTCCCTCACAGGAGGTAGAGAGCGCTGGCTCTATCGCGTAGCCCGCAAGCATGCCGGCGGAGCAGGTCCCGATGGATTTGCGATCACGATGCCCACGCTGTTTGAAAAAAGCGGCGCTGAGGGCGACTATCGCCGTTTCAAATTCGAGATAGCCAAGATTGCAAAAGAAGACGCCCTGCCCGGCTTTGCCTTGAAGATCGAAGCAAGAAACGGTGCCGAACCGATGTTGCGAATGGTTAAGCGCAGCAAGGGCGAGGAACTTCCAGTCAGCGGGACAACGGCGCGTTCGGGCACATCGCAGTCAACGACTGAAGCAACGGGAGACGACCAAACGACGGCGACAGCCGTCCCCTCCCCTCCCCCGGCCTTTCCCGAAGGACATATTGCCTACACCGCGTTCGGCTCGATTGCCCGTGCGAGCCTGCCTAGCCCACAGCGAGACCATGGTCTTGTTGCTGATGATTTTCGTGCGTTCATGCGACAGCGTGACATCGCCAGAGACGCACCGAACATAGCCCAGATCTTTGCGACCTTCTGCTCGAAGCAACGGGCGGCCAGCTGATTGGCCCGGTAATTGTTTGTTCCTTCGCAGACACGCAGACGATCCAAAGCATAGCCGGCCAACCGAGGTTACCGCCCTTCCCCAGTCGGTACTTCAGGAACAGCTTTTTTACTGACCCTCACCAATCCCAAAAACTGATCGAGCAAGGCCGCTGCCTGCAGCCTGATTGTTCGGCAACGCGTGGGCCCAAATTCATCATTGCGGTCCCCGTTCCTGAAGTACCGATCCGGTCGCTGTCTTCCACCAGGAAGCACCGGGCCCCGGCCCCATGCGCTGAGCTAGGCTGCCTTGCCCTCCCCTGTACTCCCCTGCACTCCCAATTTGGAGCCCGGCGGCGACACCTCGTCACGACAGCGCTGCACGCACATCGCAGCCACCAGAGGCAATTCGACATCAACCCTGTCCTGGCGGAAACATCTTCCCTGACCGCGGATCGAAGTGGGCGATCTGCTCAACTATCCGACCTTCAAACCAGCGATCCCATCGAAATCTCAGCGTTCCTGAAATACCGAAGTATGCGCCTTGCCTGCCCGTCGCCCTCGCCCTCGCCCTCGCCCTCGCCCTCGCCCTCGCCCTCGCCCTCGCCCTCGCCCTCGCCCGAGAAATGCATCAAGGTTAGCCAGGTCAACCGAAACCGACCTGCGATTGACCTTCAAGGATTCCGACCGCTGACGGGGTAGCATCCAACCGCCAAGGCGCACTTGGCATCGGAACTGTTTTTTCCAAAACGCCGGACGCTATCCCGGTGGGCCGCATCTACGCCGGCAGGTGTGCCCAGAGGCAGCGAAAAAGGCAGTCGCGCAGAGGGCAGGACACGGCACGGCACGGCACGGCACGGCACGGCGACCACAAAGCATCGCGGCAGGGGTGATCAAGTGGCAGGCAGTGCGGCCCTCACCGTTCGTCCTGATACGGGTTCATCGCACGGGCCGCCGGGCCGACCGCAAGCCTCCCCAGCAAGGAACGGCAGCACCGCAGCCCATACAGATGGCACGCTCGCGTTCCCGAAATACCGTGCACCGCCAACCTTGGCCGTTTTATTGATGGGCAAAAGCCGTCCTTCTGCAGAAAAAGGCGCTGGCCTGCGTTCTTAAAGTACCGAACAGGAGCACGGGATTTCGCATTTCTCCCGGTTCGACGTCGTCTGGCGACATGCAAGGCCATACCCCTTCGCCTCTCGAGACGTCCTGACAGAGCAGCTTTGGCGGAGTCTTCTACGTCCGTTCCTGAAGTCCCGAACCCTATGAGAGCGCTCGGCAGGCCAATGCCCAGTCGCGATGTGCCTCGGAACGGACGCATGGGACGAGGCCTTCCATCACCTCAGGCGGCGAAAAACAGCCGAGATTGCGAGCTTTAGGAGCTGGATTTCGGCTCGTAAAAGATATTTTACGAGCCTCTGGGCACTACTCGAGAGATGGTCACACACGGTACAACGGGAACGCGAAATCAGGCTGGTCATTCGGCGAAACGCGGTACTTCGGGAACGCCATGTCGGTACTTCAGGAACAGAATCACGGGAGATCGGGAACGCTCGATTGGGTACTTCAGGAACGTTCCAACGGTATTTCAGGAACAGGGGGATCGCCGCGACTCGGGGCGAAATCGCGAGTCGCGGGCAAAGCGAGCGCCCGGTAACTTTCTATCCTTATTTCTAAAGGAACTAACGGTGCCTTCGGCACAATCCTCTCCTTTTGAATGAATGGGATATGGCAGCAGGACGGCAGGCCATCAGGTGCCAATTCCCCCAGACCGTCTCTCCATTACCCTCAAGGCTAACGACTCCATGACCGCAAAACACGCTGCCCGCGAGATCACAGCTTTCCTTGCCAGTGACAGGGCCGAGACCCTTTGTGTGATGGGTCCGTGGGGTGTCGGCAAAACGTTTGCATGGAAGCAGTACCTTGCACAGGCCGCGCGAAAATCACGCATCACCCGCAACTATGCCTACGTCTCCCTCTTCGGGCTCAATTCCCTAGATGAGCTCAGGCACGCCCTCTATGAGAACACGGTGCCTGCGAGCGACGCAGGCGCTGCAGCCACCTGGGATACGCTCGCGTCAGTGTGGGCGAATGCGAAAACTGGCGTGCGCAAGATACGGAGTGCATTGGGAGTCGCCTCGGGCATGGTGACGACCGGCGGCGTGAACTTCGGAGCAGTTGGCGAGCTCATTGCCCGATCATCGTTTCTGCTCGTTCGCGATCAGATAATCTGTCTTGATGATCTGGAGAGGGCAGGGGAGGGCCTTGCGGCGAAGGATGTCCTTGGGCTGATTTCCTTCCTCAAGGAAGAGCGAAACTGCAGTGTGGCTCTCCTCCTCAACGACGGGGCACTGAAGCCTTCCGAGCGTGAGGATATGCAACGGCTCCTGGAAAAGGTCATCGATGTCTCGCTGGCATTTGTCCCGACGCCGGCCGAGGCCGCCCGGATAGCCCTGCAGGACGGCGCCGATGGGGTTGCCCAACTGCGCGATCACGTGGAAGCCCTCGAGATCACCAACATCCGCGTGATCCGCAAGATCCGCGTACTGACCGGCAAGGTTCTCGAGATACTGGCCGGCAAGCCGAAGGAGATTATCGACCGGGCCATGACCACGGTCGCACTAGCGGGATGGTCGGTATTCGAACCCGATCGGGCCCCGTCGCAAGAATTTCTAAAATCCTTCGACCCGCTTGTGGACGAGCTCGTACGCGAGCCAGGCGATGGCGGCGCAGGTGCAGCGCAGAACATCACCTGGCGCCGGCAGCTAGCTCGCCTGGGATTCTCCTACCCGGACGAACTGGACCGCATCATCTTTGATGGTGCCGCTCGGGGGTACTTCGATGAAGATGCTATCCTCACGCTTGCCGGTGAACTGCAAGTCGAGCTCAAGGCCATGTAGCGAGCCGAGAGCTATTCTCGGGCTTGGGATGATTACTGGGGATCCTTTGCTAGCGACGAGGCCGAGGTGGTCGAACGCATCCTTGAAGCAGCGCGGGAGAACCTCGACGCAATCGACCCGCCCAGTCTCAATGCAGCGGTGAGACTGCTGCGGGATGTAGGACGGGGCAAGGATGCCTCGATCCTTATCGCTGACTACGCAGCGAGAAGGCAGGGCAATCTTCTTGGTTTCACCGTCGGTCCTACATCGGAATTCGCGAAGAGCAATGTGGACCCGGAGTTGGGAACTGCTCTCGAGCAGATATTCGCCATGCCCGTCGATAGGCGGTCGGCTCTAGAAGTGTTTCAGACGGTTGCGCGCGAGAACCTTTGGACGTCGACGGATATGACCCTGCTGTCTCGTCAGACGCCGATCGAACTCGAACAGATCATTGAGGCGACCAGCGGCCCGGATTTGAAAAAGATCGTTCAGATTACCTTGAGCATGATGTCGTCAACCGACGATGAGCATGCCGAACTGCGAAGCAAGCTGCGAACAGCCTTGGAAGCGATTTTTGCACAATCGCCATTGCGGGCAAGGCGGCTTCGCGTCTGGGGCTTTACGCCAGCCAGTCCGAGTGCGCCTACTGACGAGCAACAACTGCCGGTTTGATCGATGACAGGGCCTCCTGATGTTGAAACAGTAGAACAAATAGAGAAACGGCTATATTCTGCCCTCAGGAGCCCTCTGAGCGCCTCGCCGCGCAAAGGGTCATCGGGCGCCATCAAGTCGTCCAAATGGTCGCCAGAAGGCTCCGCAGGGAGCCTGTGGGTTGTGCAAAAAGGTGCCAAAATCGTGTCGGAACCCGGACAAGTTCCCAGGATCCCAAGATCATCCGGACAGCAGATTTCCTTCGCGCGCCCTTCGAACGGGAGAGCAAATGCATGCATTGCTCGGGCCTCCGCCATGTAGGATAACGGCCGACCGCAACAGTCAGACTTCGAAACGAACGATTTGGCTCGGAGGGTCACGGGATCGACTGAAATTCATCCGGGGGGTACCCACTTATCCCATTCGAACTGCGCTCCAGAGCCCGCACAGCGGCCTGCCATTCATTTCGGCATTCTAAGCCTGCAGCGGGCGCGACGCTCGAGCATCCTCCGCAATTGTCGCCGGCCAAAGAAGGCTGCAAGCAGCATAAATTACGTAAAAACAACCAGATACATCAAAGGTATCGCAGCATTCAGTGACGCACGTGCGAATCTATTTGCGCACTGTGCCATAATAGATGACATTGAGCGTGAAATTTCTGGTGGAATTCAGCACCATGATTGCACGCAAGCCGCCGCCTTCGGCTCGTCGTTCAGAAGCTGCATTGGCAACAGGCACGGCGCTGTATCCAGCGTTTCGCCAGTACGTTCCGCTTGATGCGCCTTTGACGGCGCAGGCAGTCGTGGCAATTTCGACCGTAACCGGACTCAAGGAACGACGAATTCGCGAACTCGCCCGGCGATTCCGAGATCACCCCGTCGCAGAATCGTTGGCGTCGTTGCCCAAAGGACCCAAACCAGGAAGCCGACGTGGTGGCCCAACCGTGCTGGCTGCGATCGACACGCTCATCGGCGAGATTCACTTGCGCAAGGCCGGCGCGAGCATGAAGGAAACTGCTCGTCAGGTTCGCGGACTCCTAATCGCCGACAACGGCGATTATCGTTTTGAAGCCAGTGAAGTGCCAAGCGAACGCAGCATTGAGCGGGCGATTGCGGCGATATCGGACCCGGTGCGGGCACGCACCATGATGGGCTCGAAGACGCGCAGTGCACATGAGCCGCATGCGGGTGAGTATTTAAGCCGGGGCTTCCTGGACCTCGTTCAGATGGATCATACGCGGGCCGATGTAATCCTTGTCGACAGCGTGCAGCGCAAAGAGCTGGGGCGCCCTTGGGTGACCTTGCTAATCGAAGTGCGGACCCGATGTATCCTTGGCTTCTATGTGAGCTTTGGGGATCCCTCGATATTTCGATGCGGGCGTGCGATCGCCAATGCGATCCTGCCAAAGCATAGCCTTTTGCAGGCGTTACAGCTTGATGTCGACTACCCAATGCATGGGCTATTCAAGCGGCTACACGCTGACCATGCGGCAGCACATCGTGCACAATCCTTCCGGTCCGCGTGCCTTTCCCACGGCATCGATCCGGATGTCAGGCCACGTGGCCCCGCGCATTTCGGTGGCCATATCGAGCGCCTGATTGGAACGATGATGGCCAAGATGCGCTTGTTGCCCGGTGCGACGGGAGCAAACGCCACCAAGCGCGACGGTTATGACGCTGGTGCGGCCGCTGCGATGACCATCGATGAGTTTGAACGCTGGTTTGTTCGGGCAATTTGTCTCTATCACGCCGAGCCGCACGCCGGCTTGGGCGGCTGTGCGCCGGCGCAGGCTTGGGCCGAGGAGGCGAGGAGCCAAGGGCCTTTGGTTCCGCTCGGCCTCGACGAAACGGCTCTCGTCCGCCGTTTCCTGCCATGGGTTGAGCGAACGGTGAAGGCCTACGGAATCCAGATTGGCTATCGTCGGTACTGGCACACCAGCCTTGCATCGCGGATCGGCCAGAAAGTCATGGTTCACTTCGACGAGCGCACCATCCAGGAGGTCTATCCGGAAGTGGAGGGTGGCTTCGTCTCAGCAGCGGTTGTCGGGCATTATCCCGATGTCAGCCTGGCGGAATGGGAAGCGGCGCGGAACGAACGGTTCCGGGCCGGCAGGGCCTATCAGGATAACGGCGCGCGCGCCGAAGCCGCGCGCCTGATCCATGCCAATCGCAGCGATGTTCTCTCTGCAACTGCGAAGACCCGGCGCGCCCGTGAGGCCCGAAAACGAGCGGAGCGCGAGGGAACATCCCATACACGGGCACCGGCGCGAGCCACGGCAGAACCCGCGTCGAATTGGCTTCCCGTGGCGGAGTTGGGGGAAGATACATGGCTGAAACGGATCGAATGACTGCCCCTATGTCTGGCGGCTCGGCGCTGTCGCAGGCCTTCTGGATCGATTTCGATGAAGCCCGCCAGCATGTCGAAACTCTGGTCGAACTTGCCCATGACGAACCCGACGAACGGCCGACCTGTGTGGTATTGGTCGGGCAGTCGGGCATGGGCAAAACCTCGATTCTGCGCGAGGCCCAGCGCCGGATTGCCCACGATTTTCCCGAGCCGCTCAGCATTGATGATGCCCGCTATCAACCGATGCTGCGAACCGTCATCCCTTCGGGTTCGACCGCCCTCAAGATCAACCTGACCCTGCTGTGGAAGCAAGGCTGGCCGATCACCGGAAAGACCCACCGCATTGCAGACCTTAAGGTCGTCGAACTCTTGCGGCGTCAACACACCCGGCTCATCGGGATCGACAATGTTCATGCGATCCTCACCGCCAGCGGGAGAGCGCGCCGCGATACGCTTGATGCGTTCCGCTTCCTAATGAGCGAGGGCAATGTACCGATGGTGGTCGCAGGACTCGACGTCGCCGCCGATATCTTTACCGAGGACGTCGAGCTTGCCTATCGCTCGATCATCTTGCGACTTAAGCCCTGGCCACAGGGAGCGCCGACGCAACGTCTCATTCGGGTACTCGGGCAGGGGATGGGACTGATCGAGCCGGATCGCCTTGCCGAGCCGGAGGTCGCCGGTTTTCTCTGGGAGCAAAGCCTTGGGGTGACCGGAAACTTCAAGCGCCTGCTGCACTGGGGCCAGAAAGTGGCGTATCAACATGGCAGAGCGCGCGTGGAATTCGCGGATATTCGCGAGGCGGCGGTGTTGCTGCCGAACTATGCGGCGCGATGACCGTACTGGCGTTGGAGCCGCAGCCGCTGGCGTTCCGGGTCCGCCCGCAGGCCGACGAGTGCTTTGATTCCTGGATCGATCGGGTTGCGGCCGCGCACGAAACCACGCGACCCGCGCTGTTTCGGCACCTTGGTCTTGAAGCGGCGATTGCCAGCCTGGATCTGGCCCGCGGCACATGCGGCTTGTCCAATGAGCAGTACTTCGCCGTGTATCAAGTGATTGGTCAGTTGGCCTGGGCGGTTGAGATTGAGGTCCAACAGATCGAAGGAACCTTCCTCAACGTCGAGGCTTCGGTGGTTCTGCCGCGCCGCCAGCGCCGATATGTCTGTCCGCTCTGCTGGCAGCAGGCCCTGCGGGATGGCCGGGCCCCAATCATCCGCAAGGAATGGATCTTGCGCATGAGCTGGCGGTGCCAAGTGCACGCTCTCCCGCTCTGTGCACTGCCGGTGGCGGATGGAGCGATGTCGGAGCAGGCTGTCGGTTCGTGGCTGAGCGGGGCGGTGGCCCGCGCAGAGAGTTTGCGCTGGAAGCTCGGGGCTCATCCGCGCTTGGTCGAATGGAACGCCGAGGGCGTCGACACACTCGTGCGGGCAAGCCGCAAGCGGTTCAAGGGGGAGAAGAAAGCCTATGTGGATCGCTTTCAGGCGAACCTGTTTCACTTCGCACACGATCGGATCGCGATGCTGGCACTGGCGCACAGCCGGGTGGGCAAGGCGACGTGGGGATTCGAGCGATTGGTGGCGCTGGAATTGCCCGGGCGTCCAGGGCGAGAGGTGATGACACTGCAGCCGCCGAAACTGCCACCGCGTCGCTGGCGCATCAGCAAGGGCAGTCTACGGCCGGGTAGTCATGACGCTGGCGTGCTCGACCTCGTGCTCGCGTATGCCCATCTGCGGGTGCGCCGCGATGCCCAGACTCAAGTTGAAGCCCAATTTGGCCGATTTCCCTCGTGAGGGTGCCAATCCGGGGCCGCCTTGGTGGACGAAGGGGCGATCATGTCGAAATCTGCCCTGAGAAGCTCGTGGAGCGCATTTACGGCATTTGCATACTCCGGGCAGCCCGAGGCCGGTTATCGCGCTGCAAGGGGCGTTTCCGGCGGCCTCATAATTGCCAAGCTATATCAATTGTTTATAGTCGAACCAGCGAGATCGGGCCCGCCAAGGCCCGCAATGCGAGTGTCGAACTCGGCCAATTCGGCATCAAACGCTGCAAGGACCGAATCCAGCGTTGGTGAGGGGGCAGGCACTAGACGGGGGCGTCCCCGCATCGGAGCGACCAAGCCGAGCGAGACGGCGATGTCGGGGGTGACATAGGAGCGCCAGGTTCCGCGCCCGGATATTTCGACCAGCAGGCCGAGGCTGGTCGCACGCTCGAGTAGCTTGCCTGCGCCCGACACGGTGAGGTCGAGCTCGGGAGCGAGTGAGCGAGCGGCCAGGCAGGGACGGGTGAGGGCGAGCCGGCCAAGGTCGGCAAGCTTGCCGGGACGATGCTGCGCGGCGATTGTCGCCGCGCCTCGCTGCACGGTATCTTCGAGCCGTTCTAGCCGGGTCAGACCGTCCTCGGCGCTGCGGCGTAGCTGCTTCAGCAGCCGCTTGAGCAGGGCAGGGCGGTCACCCTGCACAAAGCGCTGTCCGGGATCGCCCATGACGAGGCAGGGCAAGGTGCGCTGCGTTAACCCCATGCGCCGCAGAACCATCGGGAACGCCAGCCACGGCGTGATCGTGCGGTCGCGCCGTGCCCAGTCATCGAGCAGCGCGAGCGCGCGTGCGAGGGCAGGGGCTTCGTCCCACCCTGCGGGCAGATCGAAGCTGAACGGCAGATCCTCGCGCCAGTGCCTGCCCTCTTTCTCGGCGAGCCGGTTCCGCCAGGGTTCAAGCGCGGAAAATGGAGCCCCTGCCGTTTCAAGACGCGGCCTTCCGGCCAGCTGAAGGCCACATTGCCGCGAAATAATATCGATTTCCTCAATTTCGAGATGTTGCAGGCTGAGCGCTTTGGCGTAGCCGGTCCAGCTGGCGCGCAGGTGCCAGGCAGGAGCGAGCGCAGTGGCGGAAATCCTAGCATCAAGCCGCCCGATCGCGCTGCTGGCGTCGGCGAGTGCGCTCACAAGGTCAGGGGTCCAGGCGATCGCGCTGAGCGGCATGGGAGGGCGGTTCATGACGCGATACTAGACGGAAACCGTTCTTCAGTCCACGAGCCCTACGTCCTAGTGTTGATAATAGATGCTTATCGTGAGGCTATACATAAGCGAAACGCCCGGTTATCGTCGTCCCCATGCCGAAAAAGCACCCCAGACCCGCCGCAGGCAGCGCCCTCGTGCCGCTGAGCGTCGAGCCGGCCGATCTCGTTGCCGATGTCCGCGCCCTGATTGGGACGGGAACCCGTCCGGGTGGCGGTATCGACGAGGCCTTGCTCGACGCCGCGATGCGGGGCTGGTCGATCAATACCCGGCGCGCGTTCCGCTCGGACCTGACTTTGTGGGGACAGTGGTGCCACTCACGCCGGATTGTACCGGGTGCGGCCGAACCCGCCGACGTCGCCGCCTGGATCCGTGCGCTTGCCGGGATCGATCCATCGTCCGTAAAGACCCGCGCCATG
>NZ_LYMM01000053.1 GCF_002896965.1 Novosphingobium guangzhouense | reverse complement strand
ACTTCCCCAGCCTTGAACATGCCCGTCACCAGATAACGGTCGCGCAGTTCCTCGTTGGAGACACACTCCATCATGTCCGGATGGGTGGCGTGGTACGTCTTGCAAAACACTGTGAACTCTCCTTGGGATATCGGATTGCGTGAGGCTGTTATCGACTGCTGCCTTCGGCGGATTTCGCCGGATCGATGATGACCCGGCGATACCGGGTCAGTGATGGCGCACCACGGTCGGTGACCTGCAGGATGACGTGGATCGGCTTCGTGGCCCCGGATGGAACGGTAACGGTTGCGATCGCCTTGTTGCCGTCGCGGATTTCGGGAGGGGCCTCGGGGAAGGTCGATCCTGCTTCGAGATAGATCGACCATGCGAAATCGAGCTGGTCCCCGTCGGGATCCTTCGAACCGCCGGCATCGAGGGTGATCGCGGTTCCGGGCCTGGCGGAGAGGACGAGCGGGGAGGGCGAATGCGTGCCGTTCAGCGCGATCCGAGGCGCATGGTTGGCGCAAGTGTAGCATCCGGTCAGGGTCCAGGCGATGCGCGCCGCGAAGTCGTTCTGGTAGGCTTTTCGCCACCGCCAGATCGTGGCTTGTCCGCTGCGATAGGTTACGCCATCCATGCCCACGACGGTATCGGTGGCGTCAGCGAAGAGGCCCTGCCCGGGCGATACCCGACCGTAGCGGCCACCCCAGCCTCCCCATTCGGGACGCTCCGGAGAAGACAGGCCGTTGCGCACGAGGTTCATGAACGATGGGGTGTCACCCTCCATGGCGTAGAGCCAGGCCGGATATAACGTGCCGAGCGGCCCCTTGCGGATGTTGCGGGCCAGCCAGTCGTTCGTCACCAGTCGCCCGTCGGGCCCAGCTGGCGCCGGCGCGACCAAATCGGGCCGTCTGTACAGATCGCCCGAGAAACCGCGCCAGGTCGCGGCCGAATAGTCGCCGAAGGCATGGATGCTGCCGACCCAGAACAGCTTGGGAAAATTTGTCCTGATCCACGGCCCGGCATCGTCCTGGTCGGAGATCGCATAGATCCGCAGACGCGCGAGCGCCTTTTCGACAGCCTGGGGCGAACGGGTGTCGCGCATGTCGGTCAGCGCTTGCGCGAGGTCTACCGCGCCGCCCCACAGGGCGACCCAGAGCGGTCTGGCATCATCGCGGTCGAGGGCGGCGATGATGGCGCGCGAGCCCTCGGTCGATTTGCCTGGGCCGACACCGGCGAGGCCGTAGCGGGGACTTCCCCGCTTGACCGTGCGGGCAAGGGCGGCAGCTTCAGGGTATCGGCAGTCGTGGGCACGCAGGTTTCCGGCGACTTTCGCGTAGCCTGCGATCCGCTCATCGACGAGTTCCGGGCGGATCCTTTCGTGCTGCCACACCGAGGTCGATGCGACCACCGCTTCAAGGTCTATCTCGTTGGTATAGAGCAGCAGCCGGACAAGCGATTCTGAATCGTCCGGCTCGTTGCCGATGTCCGTCAGGACGATGAGCCGCGCGTTGTCGGGTTCGCGCGGGCAGGCGGTCGCATCGGCCGCATTCGCGCAGCCCACCATCGTCGCGCAGCCTGCTATCGTCAGTGCGCCGAGGCAAGCGGCCCGGCGGGCAAGGGCCGCTCGGCGTAGGAACCATCCGGGCGGCGACTTCGAGGAGCGTCTGATGTCTCGGTTACGCTGGCCCATGCGTCACGCCCAGTACGGCGACCAGGGACGGCGCAGGCGCATCAGGGCTTCGAGATAGAAATAGTCACCCCAGATGCAGGCTTCATCGACGCCAGCCTTGTTCGGCATGTGGTAGACGCCGTGCAGCAGCAGCGCGTTGGACCCGTCGACAGGCGCGAGATAGTCTTCCGAGAGTGTCTTCATGATCGCGACAGCCCAGGCCTCGTAGGTCTCCCGAAGGGCATCGGACAGCGGCAGTGCCTGAGCCAGCTCCAGCAGGCCGCAGGCGGCGATGGCGGCAGCCGAGCTGTCCCGGTCGACACCTTCGTTCTGGGTGAAGATCAGGTCCCAGCAGCAGATGCCATCGTCGGGCAGCCGGTTGAGGAAATGGTTCGCCAGCCGCGAGGCGAGGTCCAGGTATTGCTGCTTGCCGGTATGCCGCCAGGCGAGGGCGAAGCCATAGATGCCCCAGGCCTGTCCGCGCGCCCAGCTGCTGTCGTCGGAGTAGCCCTGGTGCGTGCTGCCGTGACGTGGTTCGCCGGTGACGGTGTCGACGTAGTAGGTATGGAAGGTCGAGGCGTCGGGACGAACCAGCAGGCGCGCGGCCTGTTCGAGATGCTGGTCGGCGGCGGCCGCGAAGTGGGGGGCGCCGGTCTCGCGGGTCGCCCAGTAGAGCAGGGGTACGTTGAGGTTGCAGTCTATGATCATGCGGCCGCGTTCGGCGGGCACGTTCATGTCGCCCCAGGCCTGGATCACTTTCGCCACCGGGTCGAAGCGCGCCAGCAGCTGTGTTGCCGCGGCGATGCCGGCATCGCGTGCCGCGCGATCCCCGGTCAGGCGGTAGCCGGCGCAGGAGGACAGAGTGTAGAGGAATCCAAGGTCGTGATGATCGACATTTATGCGCTTCTCGATCCGGTTGGCGAACGAGGCGAGGTTCTGCACCGCGATCTCGCGGTACTTGTCAGCCCCGGTGAACTCCCACGAGAGCCACAGCAT
Organism: Novosphingobium guangzhouense; assembly: GCF_002896965.1. GTDB lineage: Bacteria > Pseudomonadota > Alphaproteobacteria > Sphingomonadales > Sphingomonadaceae > Novosphingobium > Novosphingobium guangzhouense. Next base: position 33,123 of record NZ_LYMM01000053.1, on the reverse strand, counting down.
CCCGGTCCAGAAGCCGTTGGTCCACTCGACGTTGTCGATGGGGCCGTAGATGTTGCTCTCGCTCGAGGGTGCGGGGAAATGGGTATCGAACTGCGGCAGCATGCGATCGACACGGACCAGTGCCGCGGCGATCCAGGCGTCGATCAGGTCCGGACCCGGGCGTTCGAGCGCACGGGGAGACAGAACCTCGAAGGTAACTTCACTCATCAAAGAGCATCCTCGTAGCGGCGAACGTCCGGTGCGGATGCGATCGCGGCGGTGTCGGGCGCCTGTCCGCCCTTGTGGGGGACGGGCGTGTATTCGGGCGGGGTCGGGGCAAGGGAGATCGCCGACCAGATCCAGAAGAAGAGGGCGAAGCCCGCGATCAGGAAATAGGTGTGCTGGAAGCCGAACAGGTCGTAGCCAATGCCCGCAAGCGGCGAGAGGATGGCAAGGCCAAGCGAATGGCCGAAGCTGACGCCGACCATGTAGACCGTCGAGGCGAACCGGCTCTCGAAGTGATAGGCGATGTAGCGGAAGATAGAGACGGCCAGGATCGGCAGCTCCACGGCATGCGCCATCTTGCACATCGAGATCGTGACGGGACCGATGGCAAAGCCCGATCCTGCGATGCGGATGATCATGATCATCGCCGCCAGCAGCAGCCCGCGAGTGGCGCCGATCCGGCGCACGATGAGCGGCGCCACGAACATTCCGCCTGCCTCGACGAAGATCTGCGCGGCGTTGAGATAGCCGAACATCGCGTTGCCTTCCTCGGGCGTGGGGAAGAGCGACGAGAAGTAGAACGGAAACTGCTGGTCGTAGACGAGGTAGAGGTTGGTGACCCCCAGGATCAGGATCATGAACCGCCAGAAGCGGGCCTGACCGAACAGGGCAAGCGTCTCGCGCAGCTTCAGCTGGTCGGCCGCATGCTGCGCCTCCTCGTCCGGTTCGATCCGGGCAAGGCGGATCAGCGGGATCAGCGCCAGGCCGGCGATGCTGGCGAGGAAGAAGTTGATCGTCGGATCGAGATTATAGAGCCGGCCGGAAAATGCAGCCGCCGTCGCGAAGCCGATCGAGCCCCACAGTCTGGTGCGGCTGTATTCGAAGCCATAGCGACGGCCGACACGGTCCACGTAGCTTTCAAGAGCGTAGCTGCCCGCCATGAAGGTGAACCCGAGATAGATCCCGCCCGTGACCGCGCCGACCGGCAGGCTCCAGCGCAGCAGCGGCGCGTAGACATAGAGGAAGAACGGCCCGGCAAGGATCACCAGCGCGGCGATCATGACCGGAACCACTTTGCGAAAGCCCATGCGATCGGAGAGGAAGCCGTAGGCCGGCTGGGCCAGCATTGCGCCGATCGAATTGACCGCGAAGACCGTGCCCGCCTGCGCTCCGTTCAGGTGCAGCGAGCGGGTCAGCCAGATCGACAGTAGCGACATCGCCATGGCCTGCGCGAAGAAAAACGCGAACAGGAAGGCGCTCAGGACCGCGTAGTTTCTTTGTCGATTGGCAAGCACGGCATCCTCGTTCGCTGCATGGCGGCTGCTTCGACCTCGCGAACGCGCCGCATTCTGTTATCGATATCACGTATGCGGCCGCGATTCCGGTTTGGCAAGGGCCTAACTTGACACATGGCCAAGACAGGTTATCGATATCAGGAAGGTGGGCGCGTCACGGTATCGGGTGTTCGCTGGGCGTGAAGGCCCTGGAGAGGCAATTTGATGGCAAATGAGTCGAAGCGCAAGGATAGCGGCGCGAAGAGTGCGCATCGCCCTGTCGTGACGATCCATGATGTGGCGCGCCATGCAGGCGTGTCGTCGATGACGGTGTCGCGGGTGATGACCGGCAAGCGGCATGTCAGCGAGGCTATGCGCGAGCGGGTGAATGCGGCAATCGCCGAGCTTGAGTATTCGCCCAATCTTAACGCTCGCAGCTTTTCGAGCGCGGTGCGGGTGGGGGCGATCTATTCCAATCCCTCCTCGTCGAATCTGGGCACCTTCCTGATGGGCGCGTTTCGCCAGAGCGGCGAAAGCGGCTGCCAGTTCCTCATCGAGCCGGGCGCTACCGAGGCGGAAGCCATCGCCAGCCTCCATCGTCTTGTCGAGGCGCGCATCGGCGGGGTTATCCTGCCGCCGCCGCTGTGCGATTCGCAGGCGCTCCTCGATCTCGCGGCCAGTGCGGACGTGATCCCGCTTGCCTTCGCCACAGCCATCCCTCGCGAAGGCATCTCGGCCATCATCGTCGATGACTACAAGGGCGCCTTCGACATGACCCGCTACCTCATCGGCAAGGGGCATCGCGCGATCGGCTTCATCCAGGGCGATCCGGCGCACTCGCCGTCCCAGCGCCGCGAGCAGGGATACCGCGCGGCCATGGCGGGCGCCTCGCTGACGATCCGCGACGAATGGATCGCGCCGGGCCTGTTCAACTACCGCTCGGGGCTGGATGCCGCACACAAGCTGCTCGACCAGCCCAACCGGCCAACGGCGATCTTCGCCAGCAACGACGACATGGCCGCCGCCGTCACCGCGGTTGCCCATGGCCTCAATCTGCGCATTCCGGGCGACCTCAGCATTGCCGGCTTCGACGACGCGCAGATCGCGGCCACCATCTGGCCCGAGCTGACCACGATCCGTCAGCCGATCTCGGACATGGCGTCGCGCGCGGTTGCGCTGTTGAGCGATCAGGTGCGCGAGGCGCGCACCGGCGCACGTCCGGAAGTGCGTCATGTGCGCGAGATGCTGACACTGGTCGAACGTGCCTCGACGGGCGCGCCGATCGACTGAAGGGGCTGCGCCCGCAGCCAACAAGACATTTGCGAAAGGACAATCGCATGACCATCTTCGGGGCTATCGAAGCGGGAGGGACCAAGTTCGTCTGCGCAGTGGGCAGTTCGGGCGGCGGTTCGCTGCGCACCACCACCATCCCCACCCGCGACCCTGACGGCACCTTCGCGGATGTGGAGGCATTCTTCCGCTCGGCGGCGGACCTCGGACCGCTGGCCGGCCTGGGCATTGCCAGCTTCGGGCCCGTCGGTGTCGATCCGGCCCTGCCACAGTATGGCCGCATCCTGGCGACGCCCAAGCCGGGCTGGGAGGGCACCGACATGATCGCACGCGCGCGCGATTTTCTCGACGTGCCGATCGGACTCGACACCGATGTGAACGCTGCCGCCCTTGCAGAGATCGCGGCGATTGGGGGTGGGCTGCGGCATCTCGCCTATGTCACGGTGGGCACCGGGATCGGGGTCGGCCTCGTGAGTGCCGGCCGTACCGTCCATGGCATCGGTCATCCCGAGGCCGGGCACATTCCGGTCCGGCGCCATCCGGCCCATGGCGATTTCGCCGGGCTTTGTCCCTTCCACGGAGATTGCCTTGAGGGCCTTGCTGCAGGCCCCGCCGTGGCAGCGGCGTGGGATATCACGCCGTCCCATATTCCGCACGACCATCCGTTCTGGGATGTCGAGGCGAGCTATCTTGCGCAGTTGTGTGCCTCGCTGTTCCTGACCACCGGGCCAGAGCGCATCGTGCTCGGCGGAGGAGTGATGAAGCAGGAGCGCCTGCTGCCCCTGATCCGTGCGCGCACGCTCGACTTGCTGGGCGGCTATGTCCACGCGCTACGCACGATCGAGGACATGGAGCGCACGATTGTGCCGCCCGCATGCGGGGAGCCGTCCGGGCTGGTCGGGGCTTTCCTGCTCGCCGAAGACGCTGCAGCCTGAACCGGGAGAAGATCATGCTTCGCGCGAGCTTGCTTTCGTTCGCGGCTCTTGCCGCATGTATGCTCGCAGGCGCATCCGCCGCAGCAGGCGTCAGAGCAGGCGCCGGTGAGGGGCGCTGGATCGCCGATCAGGGTGACGGCACTTATCGCAACCCGGTGTTGGCCGGCGATTATTCGGACCCCGATGCCGTTCGCGTAGGCGACGATTTCTATCTCGTGTCATCATCGTTCACGGATGTGCCGGGCCTGCCGATCCTCCACTCGCGCGACCTCGTCAACTGGACGCTGATCGGCCATGCGCTTGGCCGCGTCCCGCCCGACGACCATTACCGCACCGCACGACGCGGGGGCGGGGTGTGGGCACCCGCGATCCGTCATCGCGATGGCCGCTTCGTGATCTACTATCCCGATCCCGACCGCGGCATCTTCATGGTTTCCGCGATCGACCCGAAGGGGCCATGGAGCGAGCCGGTGCTGGTGGACGGCACCACCGGCGCGATAGATCCGGCGCCGTTCTGGGACGATGACGGCACCGGCTGGCTAGCCTACGCGTTCGCGAAGAGCCGGGCGGGCAAGGCCAATCTCATCGCGCTCAAGCGGCTCAATTCGGAAGGCACCAAAACCGATGGCCCCGAACGCGTCATCATCGACGCCGGGCGAATGCCCAAGGTCGCGACGAGCCTCGGACCGCGTCCATGGCAGACGACCGAGGGGCCCAAGCTCTACAAGCGCAAGGGCTGGTATTACGTCTTCGTGCCCAGCGGCAGCGTCAAGGGCGGCTGGCAGGGCGTCTTTCGCAGTCGCACGATCACCGGGCCCTATGAGGGGCGCAACGTGATGGATCAGGGCGGCACGGCGATCAACGGGCCGCACCAGGGCGCTTGGGTCGACACGCCGGGCGGCGAGGACTGGTTCCTCCATTTTCAGGATCGCGATGCTTATGGGCGGATCGTTCACCTCCAGCCGATGCGCTGGAAGGACGGCTGGCCGGTCATCGGCACCGATCCTGATGGTGACGGACGGGGCGAGCCGGTGCTCGTGCATCGCAAGCCCGGCGTGCCGACACAGCAGGTCGCGACGCCGATCGCCGATGACGAATTCGATGGGGGCTATTCTCTTGCCTGGCAGTTCGGCAGCAATCCTGGAAGCGACTGGGCCAGCGTCGAGGACGGATGGCTGAAGCTCAAGTCGGTGACGGGATCCGCAGACCTGTACGAGACCGGGGCGGTGCTGTCGCAGAAGCTGCCCGGACCGGCGTTCTGCGCGAGTACGTTGATGCGCTTTGCGCCACTGCGGATCGGCGAGCGGGCCGGGCTGACGGTGCACGGGGTCAACTTCGCGTGGATTGGGCTGGAGAATCGCCCTGAAGGCATTCGGGTAGTGCAGGTGCGCAAGGACGATGAGCGTCCCGGCATGCCTGTCGCGGAAACAGCTGGGCCGGTGTTGAAGCAGGATCGTGTCTGGCTCAGGGCCTGCGCCAAGCCGGTCATGGTGGATGTGCCGCCCCCGGACTTCGCGCCGTACTGGCCCTCGATACTGCGCGATACGCGCATGGCGGTACGCTTCGCCTACAGTCTAGACGGCGTGAGGTACGAAGAGCTGGGATCGACCTTCGAAGCCAGGCAGGGGCGCTGGGTCGGTGCCCAGATCGGCCTTTTCGCGCAAGCTGCCCTTGGTACGCCGGCCGCGGTGGCCACGAGTGTCGGGTACGCGCGGTATGACTGGTGGAGGATCGGGCAGTGAAGCCCCTGGCGCTTGTCGCGCTTGGTGCGCTTGCCTTTGCACTGCCTGCACAGGCCGCGCCGCCCGCCGCGCCTGGGGGGCTGGAGGTCTACCCGCCGCCGCCGGGGAGCGACTACTACACCTCGTTCGACGACACTTTCACCGTGCGGGTCCGTCAGCTGGGAGGCGAATGGCGGGACTTGTACGAATACCGCGTCATGGTTGATCTCGACAAGCCGCAACCCGCCTCGATGGTCACCTTCGGGACCAGCGGCCCGGTCGAGGTGGCGATCCAGAAGAACAACGGCGCGGTCCGCCACGTCGCCGTGCGGCCCGCGTCGCGGGGTATCGAAGCCAGGCTCGTCGGCGCGATCGCCTACCTGAAGCTGGATGGCCCGGCGAACCTGTCGGTCGAGTTCGACGATGATCGCCTGCACAACCTCCATCTCTTCGCCAATCCGATCTATCCGGCCCCAAGGCCCGCGAAAGGGCGCAAGCTGGTGGCGTTCGGTCCCGGCATCCATGTCCCGCCGCAAGGGCAGGACAGTTTCCGTTTCGAATCAAGTACCGACGTGCGCCTTGCCGGCGGTGCGATCCTCAAGGGGCAGGTCGATGTTGCCAACGCCCATGACGTGCGCATCGTCGGGCCGGGCATCCTCAGGGGCGGCAAGGAGGGGATAACCGTCCTTCGTTCGCAAGCCGTCGAGATCGACGGTCCGATCGTAATAAACCCAGGCCATTATACCTTGATGTGCGGGCAGTCGCGCGGTCTGACGGTGCGCAACCTACGCACCTTCAGTGCGGGGGGATGGACCGACGGTATCGACCTGATGGCCTGCTCGGATGTCCACATCGACGGCGTATTCCTGCGCACTTCCGACGATGCCGTGGCGATCTATGCCGATCGCTGGGACTATCACGGCGATGCGCGCAATTACCTCGTGGAGAACTCAACGCTCTGGGCGGATGTTGCCCATCCGGTGAACATCGGGCTTCACGGCAGCAAGGATGAGCCGCGCACGATCGAGAATCTGGTATTCCGCAACATCGATATCCTCGATCACGACGAGGACGACCGCAACTATCAGGGCGCGCTGGCGATCACCGATGGCGACAACAACCTGGTCCGCAACGTGGTGTTCGACGACATCCGCATAGACCGGATTGAGGAGGGCATGCTGTTCAATTTCCGGGTGGTCTTCAACCAGAAGTACAGCCTGGCTCCGGGGCGGGGGATCGAGAATATCGTCATGCGCCGTGTCCGGCTGCGAGGCGGAAGCGTGAACCGTCCCGTCATCGCCGGATTCGACGCCGGCCGAACCGTGCGCGATGTCAGCCTTACAGACGTCGGCGGACCGGGCGGAGCCTTGTCGCTCAAGGATATCGATGTCGGACCCTATGCGGAACGGGTCTCGATCTTGCCGCAGTAACATATGGGCACTGTCAAAAAATGGGTCGCCGGCGGAGGAGCCGGCGACCCATCAGGTTTGAGAGGGTTTCATTGGGAGGAGTCCCCTCTCGTCCCGGAAGTGTCAGCTTCCGAAATTGTAGCGCAGGGTGGCGCCGAAGTTGCGGCCGTTCATGAAATGCTGGCGCTCGATCCCGGTGGCGAGATCGGGCTCGCCAACGAAGCGGTCAGCCGCCTGGTTGGTGAGGTTCGAGGCGGTGATCGCGAGCGAGAAATTATGCGCCAGGTTGAAGTTGATCGAGGCATCGAGCAGCCCGAAGCTGCGGATGTAGCGACCGTCTATCGGGTTGGCTGCCAGGCCGAACAGGATCGCCTTGGAACGCCAGGTGTAGACGAGGCGTGCCGAGATCGTCTCGTCTTCGTAAAGCCCGGTCACCGAGTACGAGTACTTTGACGTCAGCGGTTGCATCGTGTTGACGCGCTGGCCGTTGAGCGTCAGCGGGTTCTTCGTCTCGACATAGGTGAACGAGCCCTGCACGCCGAAATGATGCGCGAAGTCGGGCAGGAAATCATAGTCGAAGAAGGTCTGCCCGGCCAGTTCGATGCCCTTGGCCGTTCCCTTTTCCGCATTGATGGTCTGGGTGATGAAGTACTGATCGCCCGAGCAACTGGTATTGGTGGTCGGGGTCGGGGCACCCGCCACGCTCTGGCACGAGGAAACGCCGCTGAAGAACCCGTCGATCTTCTTGTAGAACAGCGCTGCGGAAACGTAGTTCACCGGCGAGAAGTAGTGTTCGAACGACAGGTCGAAGCTGTTGGCCGTCTGGGGTTTGAGGTCCGGATTGCCGATCGTGCCCACACCGCTGACCGTGTTGATGATCAGCGAGGGGTTGAGCGCCGAGAACTCGGGGCGGGTGATGCCTTTGCCGTAGCCGAAGCGCACCAGGGTATCGGGCGTGATGTAGCCGGTCAGATTGAAGCTGGGCAGCGCGTAGGTATAGGACGAGGTGCTCTCGCTCGGCACCACGTTTCCGGTGTTGAGCGGATCGACCATGGCGCGCACGAACGTGTCGGTCTTGACCACGCGGACGCCGGCATTGCCCTTGATCCGGTCGTCGAGGAACCCAAAGTCGGCGACGACGTAGCCGGCATAGCTCTTCTCACTGAAGTAACGGCGGTTGAGCACGATCTCGGCCAGCGAGTCTTCGGGCAGGATACCGGCGTTGGGGAAACGCGAACGCACATTGTCGCCCAGCAGGGCATCGGGTGAGAACGTCAGGTAGCCGCCGGAGTACCCTGCCTCTCCGTTCATGAAGTTGGTAGGCGAGGTTTCGACCAGATCCGCCATCGACGCCACGGATATCGCGTTCGAGCGGTCCGCTGCCAGCGCCAGGCCGTCGGTGGTGAGGTAGCGGTTGCTGAAAGAATAGTTGCGGTAGCGGTCCTTCTGCGTGGCGTATCGCGCGCCGAACTTGATGTCCTTGAGGAAGGAATCGTCGAACTTGTAGACCAGATCGAGCGCTGCCGAGATGCCGTCGTCATGCCAAGCCTGATTGGTGGCGTTGGAGTAGTTGTTGAACACCCACGAACTGGCCGAGGACAGGTCGGGGCCGGTGATCGAGACCTGCTGCGGACGCCCGAGATCGCGCGTGATGTCCCAGGTCAGTCCGGCCGCCGAGGCCAGCGTCACGGCCCGGTTGTCCTGTGTCTGGTCGGCCTTGACGTAGGAGAAGTCGAAATCGACGTCGAGATGGTCGCTGGCTGCCCATTTCGTGCCGCCTGCGATCACGAAGGTCTTGTAGCGGCGATGTTCGTCGCCGCCGGTCGTCGACAGGCCGGAATTCAGGAATGTGCCGCCGGTGATGCGCTGGCCGGACAGCAGGTCGTTCGACCCGCCGTTCGCGTTGCGGTTGGCCAGCATCTCGTCGATGGCAAAGGCCGTGGTGGAGAGATCCTGCGCGTACCGGCTGTCGGTCGCGTTGAGGAAACGATAGTTCTGGTGGTACAGGTACGAATTGTAGTTGCCCTCCACGTAGAATTCGAGCCCAGAGGCCGGTCGCCACTGCAAGGCGCCGTTGAGGCCCTTGCGGGTGCGGGTATAGTCTTCCTGGGCGATGTTGTTCTGCACGCCGACCGACGTCAGCAGGTTCTGACGCTCGCTTGCTGAGACGGTGGTTGGATCGACATCCGCCAGATAGGTCACGTCAGAGCGGCCGAGATAGGCGGCGTCAAGGTTCAGGCCCGTGCCCACATTGTCCGCGTATTCGGCGCTGTCCGCGCGGATCGCGCGGCGGAACTGGGTGCCGCCGACCGAGGGCGTGTTGTCGCCGCGATTGAAGCTCTTGGCGTAGCTTGCAGCCAGCAGAACGCCGATCTCGCCGCCTCCCGGAAGATCCCAGCGGTTCGAAACCATCCCGAAGTATTCGGGCGTGAGCTTCTTGCCCAGATCGTTGTAGCGTCCGCCGGCTGCGGCGGAAACGGCCAGGCCCTTGAAATCGAAGGGCTTGCGCGTGCGGATATTGACCAGGCCGCCGATCGCGCCCTCGATATGCTCGGCCGACGGGTTCTTGAACACATCGAGGCCGGCGACCATGCCAGGGCTTGCGCCCTCGACATTGAATTCGCGGCTGCCCGCGGTGAAATAGGCGCGTCCGTCAACGCGCGATCCGGTCTGGCCCGTGAGGCCGCGAATGGTCAGGCCCGAACCGTTGCCGACGGGCGATGACGCCTCGCCGCCGAAGCGATAGGCCTGGACACCCGGCACGCGCGTCAGGGTCTCCGCGACGTTTGGATCCGGCAGCTTGCCGATATCCTGCGCAGTGATGGAATCGACGACTTCCATCGTGTTCTTCTTCATCTGCACGGCGCTTTGCAGACTGGCGCGAATGCCGGTCACCACAATGTCCTGGCCTGCGGTTTCCGTTGAAGCGGGCTCGGTCTGGGCAAGCGCAGGCATTGCAATGCAGCTCGCCAGAAGCGCGGACGTCAAGCGTACGATGTCGTTCATATATCCCCTCCTTCAGTCCGGATGCTTGGCGCATCCCGAACCTTCGTCTCCCTCGAACCATTCTGGTATCGATACCCTATCTGATATCGATACCAGAATGTTCATGCAACCAGAAACTTCAGATCGATCGAGCTATGATGGTCCGGGCCGCCGAACAGACCCGCCTTGCCGGGATCGCGCGGATCATGCGCAGAGCAGGCACAGACAGTAGCGCAGAGGGAGGCTGCCAAGGTCATCCAGACCGCGGCTATCGCGCGCCACGGGGCCGCTCAGACAGCGGCCATCGAATGTGCTACTTGCGGGATGGGCGGAGCGAGTCGTTGCCTTGATGTTGCAGCACCGCCTTCATGAGCAAAGCGCGGTGCAGGCGACCGGTTTCAGCCCAGTCATATCGCTCGGCGTAGCGCCGCGTTGCCAGACGGTCAGGCATGTTTGCCGCAATTTTACAAAGCGCATGTTCGATAGCCAATGGCGAACGGTCGACTGTAAGCAGTCCCGCTTCCGGGCTTGTGATCACGTCGGGCGAACCCCACACGGGCGTCGCCACAAGCGGGGTGCCGCAGGCGATGCTCTCCAACAGCACATTCGCGATGCCTTCACGGTCCGAACACAACAAGGTCAGGTCTGCCGCTCCGTAAATCTCCGGAAGTTCACGTTGTTCAACGTGCCCGAGGAAGCGGACCCGATCCCCGACCCCCAGGTCTATGGCCAACTGCCTCAGCTTCATTTCTAGCGGCCCGTCGCCTGCAATCACCAGCGACGCTTCCGGCAATCCGGCGAGTGCGCGAATGGCGCGATCATGACCCTTGCGTTCGATCAGGTGCCCGACCGAAAGGATCGTCAGCCCGCGAAATCCCAGCTTCAGGCGCAGTTGCATGCGATCATCGGGCGGACTGAACATCTTCAAGTCCACGCCATGCTCGACCACATGCAGCTTTTCGGCCGGCGCGCCGATGGTCTCCAGCTCCTGCGCCAGAGCCTTGCACACAGTCGTCGTCGCTGACGAGCGCCGTATGGCCTCCACGATCATCCTGCGGCTGGGACGCCAATTCGGGATCAGGCTTACGTCGGTGCCCAGTGCCGACATGATGAACGGGCGGTCGAACATCTTCGCAAGCCATGACGCTGCAACGCCATCGGGGTAAAGATAATAGGCATCGATCACGTCGAAATCGAACGTGCGCCGCAGTCGGGCAATGTGCCTGTAAAGCGACGCTGCCATCAATGCGGGGGCAACCGTCTGACCGAACTTCGGCACGGTCAGGTAGCGTGGATGGTCAATCGAAATGTCCGCACGCTCAGCGGAGCGAGGAATATCAGCGTAACCGGCGTATCGCCCCCATCGCTCATTTCGCGACGGGAACCATGGGACCGGCGCGACCACCCGCATCTCGATATCACTCGAATATGTGGCAGCAACCCGGTGCTCGATGAAAATCCCATGCCGACGCTGCACCGGGTTGGGGAATAAGCTCGATAAGACGAGAGCTTTCATCTGGACATGGAGAAGATCATGGAATTGCTACCGCAGTAAATGAAAAGATATGAACTTTTCCATAAGCTTAGGTGTTTGTTGCAGCCGCCCATTGGCGGCACAATCGCTGTAAATCAAGAGCGGAATTTCAGGCTGATAGCGCGGGTGCCGGAGGCATCGCCGCAAAGCGGGGCTGCCCATTTCCGGCGATGAAGAGGAGGTGTGGTTGGCGCCATGGCGCATGTCCTCTCTTGGCAGGAGTTCCGCTACAGGCGGACAGCAACGAATGGCCGCACTTTGGCTGGCGCAAACTTCGCGAAACTATCAAATATCCTCGCAAGCCGGGACCGAACAGGGCGCGGTGGACCCCCAGACCAGCATGACGGACCAATCGTGCCTGTGAAAAGAATGTTGGCGGTTGAAAAAAGGGGGTGAATCGTCTCCGCAAGTCCTCCTTCGACTTTGCAACTCGGCACCTGCAACCCTATGCGCTGACGGGGGCTTATTCCATGGACGATTTGACGGTTACGGGGACGGGACAGGAATGACGGCTTCTCAATCGGCAGCTACGCAGCCCGATGGCGGCATCCATGAACGGCTGGAGCACGTCGCGCTCTACCGTTGGTGGCGCCGTGCAATCGTGGGGCGTGTCGATCATGAGGCGGTGATGGCGCGCATCGTCGAGGACAGTGGCTGGACGCCTCGCTATGCCTTCATGGTGATGATGTCGGCCGGCATCGCGGTGCTTGGGCTGCTGCTGTCTTCGCCGGCGGTGGTGATTGGCGCGATGCTGATTTCGCCGCTGATGAGCCCGATCCTCGGGCTGGGGTTCAGCCTTGCCCTGTTCGACTTCAGCGAGATGCGGCGGGCGCTGACAGCGCTTGCGATCGGTGCCAGCGTCGCGGTCCTGTTCACTGCGCTGATCGTTGCGCTTTCGCCCCTCCAGGCCCCTACCAGTGAGATCATCGCGCGCACGCGACCCAACCTCTTCGATCTTGCGGTGGCGCTCTTTGCCGCGCTTGCCGGGACGTTCGCGATCATCCGCGGACGTGGCGACACGATCGTGGGCGTCGCCATTGCCACCGCCTTGATGCCCCCTCTGGCAGTAGTGGGCTTTGGCCTTGCGACCTGGAACATGCCCGTGCTGGGCGGCGCCTTTGCGCTGTTCGTCACGAACTTCGTGACGATCGCCCTTTCGGCGATGATCATGGCCCGGTTTTACGGGTTCGGGCATTACCTCTCCAGCCAGCAGACGTGGACCCAGACCTTTGTCCTGCTTTTCGTTTTCGTTGCCATGGCCATTCCGCTTGGGATTTCCCTCAAGCAGATTGCCGGGGAAGCCGTGACGCTGAACCAGGCCCGCTCCTTCCTTTCCGAACGCTTTGGTGCCGATGCTCGGGTTACTCAACTCGACATCGACTTCGATGCGCAGCCGGCGGTGGTACGGGCTGTCGTCATAACGCCGCGCGACAAGATGAAGCGCACTGCGGCTTTGCAGGATGATCTTACCGCAAGACTGGGCCAGCCGATCAAGTTGCGTTTGGATCAGGTCCTGCTTGAAGCGGGCGCCGGCGCCATCGAGGCCCAGCGCGAGGAAATCCGTCAGGCGAGCGATGCCGCAGCTATCGAAACCCAGCGTATCGCAAGCCTTTCGCAGATGCTGGCGCTGACCGCCGGTATTGCACCCGATGCCGTGACGATCGATCGCGATCACCATCGTGCGATGGCCAATGCCACGCCGCTTCCCGGAGCCACGCTGGCCGCGTACCGCACTTTGGAACGGCGGGCTGCCGCTCAGGCGGATGGATGGGACGTGGTGCTGACCCCGCCGCAGATGGCATATCCGTCGATTGGCTTCGCAGATGCGCAGGATGAACTTGACCTTCCCGCGCGGGAGGCCGTTCTGGTGACGGCATGGGCCGCGAAGCGCTGGAATGTGCGCGCACTCGCTGTTCCGGGGCTTCCCGAAGATGCGCCGCAGGCACCTTCTTTGATTCAGCGACGCGCCATCGCGATTGCTGCCCTTCTGCGTGAAAATGGCATCGAGCCGCTGCCCGCTCCGGCCGGGGGAAACCGTTTTGTCCTGCAGGAAGTCGCGGGAGGCGGCGAACAGCCTTGAGCCCGGCCCTTGTCAGCGCCCTGATCCTGCTGGGCGCCCTTGTTCTGTTCGTATCGGAGCGGGTAAGGCACGATCTCGTCGCCTTCCTCGCACTGATCGCCTGCCTGGTAACGGGGCTTGTCGCGCCGAGCGATGCCTTTTCCGGATTTGCCGACCCTGCCGTAATGGCGGTCGCGGCGGTGCTGGTGGTCGGACGGGCGATCGAACTTAGTGGCGCGGCGGCTCTGGTGGCCAACCGCGTCATCCCGGTCGACGCGCCATTCGCATTGCGGCTGGCCGGGCTTCTTGTGGTTGGCGCCATGTTGTCGGCTTTCATGAACAACATTGCCGCTCTGGTCATCACCATGCCGATCGCTACGGAGATCGCGCGCACGGCGAAGCGATCGCCGACCGCCACCTTGATGCCGCTTGCGTTCGCAACGATCCTTGGCGGGATGACGACGTTGATCGGGACGCCGGCCAACCTGATCCTGTCGTCGGTCAGGGAAGCAAGATTGGGGGCACCCTTCGGCTTCTTCACCATGGCGCCCGTGGGGGTTGCGGTTACGGTCGTCGGCCTTGTTTACCTGTGCCTGGTGGGATGGCGCCTGCTGCCGGTGCGCACGCGCAATGCCAGCGATGGGAAGCCGCCCTGGAGGGTCTTCGAGCTGTCGGTCATGGATGAGGGGCTGGACGCCGCAGAACTGCGCAGTCGCCTTCGGTCGGCCGGAGCGCGGATACTCGCCACCTTCAGGGACATCGCGCCGATAACGGGGGTTGCTCGCTTTCAGGCACGTGACAGCCTTCTGGTCTTGTCGCGAAACAACCAGTGGTCTGTCGCGGCAGCAACGGGCCTCGCCAGCGAGGTCGCGGTCGACCATGTGCCGGATGCCGTCACCGTTCGCGTTGCGGTGGCACATGGCTCTCCGCTCATCGGCCTTGGCTACGACGAAGTCCGCACCCGCAGCCAGCAGAAGCTGCAGGTTATCGCGGTGGGACCGCGCGTTGCAAGGGAGCGGCGGCAACTGGTGGATATGCGGATACGGGCCGGTGACCAGCTCTATATTCGCGGACCTCAGGCAGAGCTTGGCGCCTTCAGCGCCAGTGCGCGTGTCCTGGAGATCGACCGACACGATCCGGTCCCGACCGCTCACCGTCGCGCAGCCGGTATCCTTGCTATCTTCGCCGCGGCGATCGCCTGCATCGTGGGGCTCGGTCTGTCCCCTGCGTTGGCGTTTACAGGCGCTGCAGTCCTCATCGCGGCGTTGCGGCTGCTGCCGTCGGATGAAATCTACCGCTCGATTGACTGGAGTGTGATCGTCCTGCTCGCAGCCATGATCCCCGTGGGGCAAAGCTTCGAGAACAGCGGTGCAGCCGCAATCGCGGCGCAGTGGTTGGGCGAGACGCTTGCGGGCCTGCCACTGGTCGTGGTGCTGGCAGCACTGTGTTCCGTTACGCTGGTGCTGTCGATCTTCCTCAACAACGTGGCAACGGCGATCATCATGGGGCCGCTGGCTATCGATGCCGCCAACCTGCTTCACGTCAGTCCGGACGCGGCGTTGCTGGCAGTGCTCATCGGCGCGTCTTCGGATTTTCTGACTCCGATCGGGCATCAGAACAATCTGCTGGTCATGGGGCCGGGCGGCTACCGATTCAGCGATTACGCACGGATGGGCGCACCGCTGGTAGTGGCCGTCGTGGCCTGTGCGGCGGTTACCCTGACGCTGCTTTACGGCTGAGCGCCTTGATCAGTTGACCACGATGCAGGGGGGGCGGCGGAGCGGACTTTTTGCGATCAAGTTCCTTGACCCCGAAGTTCACGCCCATGTCTTTACGCCATCCAGCGCCGTCGCCGCCCGCTGGCGCTTCCCGTTAATGTCGACGCATGTCCGATTCCCTTGATGCCTGACAACAACCTTCGCATTGTTATCAAGTTCGGGTGTGTGAACCTACCCATTCTCGGCGCTTGGATTGCGTGTATGAGCGTGCAGCAATGTAATTCATTGCTATACTATTGCATTTAAAAATAAAATGCGCCCGCGCCGCGACAAAGTATTGCCATTCTGCTTCAAGCCTAGCCAGCATCAAAGCGCCTCAATAAGCGCCCGCAATTGCGACACATTTGCATTAGCAATCGGGGGCGATATGACTTTGAAACTCAAGGCGAGCTTGAACGTGACGGCGGGCGTTCTGGCTCTTATCCTGGCGCACGGCACCACCGTTCACGCCGCTGAAGCCGAGGCAGAAGCGCACGTGGACAGTTCCATCGTCGTCACGGCGGCAGGCTTCGAGCAGAAGATCGTCGATGCTCCGGCGAGTATCAGCGTCGTCACGGCCGAGCAGATCGCTCAGCGCCCATACATGACGCTGATCGACGCGGTGCGCGATCTCGAAGGCGTGGACGTAGGCGAAACCTCCGACAAGACCGGCCAGCGCACGATCAGCATTCGCGGCATGGGGCCGGAATACACGCTGCTGCTGATCAACGGGAAGCGCCAGAACAACCATGGCGACATCTACCCCAACAGCTTTGGCGGCAACCAGTTCAATCACATTCCGCCGCTCGACACGATCGAGCGTATCGAAGTGATCCGTGGCCCTGCCTCCACGCTTTACGGTGCGGATGCGCTGGGCGGCGTGATCAACATCATCACCAAGCCGGTTGCTTCGCGCTGGTCGGGTTCGGCCACCGTCGGTCGCAGCTTCCAGGAAGACGACAGCTTCGGCAACGACGTCACCTTCGACGCCTCGCTGAGCGGTCCGATCATCGGTGACACCTTGGGCATCGCCCTGCGCGGATCGATCTACGAGCGCATGGCGTCCAACCCCGAGTTCGACCCCGTCACCGACCCGGCGGGCGTAGTCCATGTCCGCGCGCTGGGCTTCGGCGGCGGCGGGCGCACGGTGGACAACACCAACTACAGCGTGGGGGGTACGCTGACCTTCCGGCCGACCGACAACCAGACGATCGACTTCGACTACGACATCTCGCGTCAGAAGTACGACAACACGCCCATGGTCGATCCCGATACCGGCACGATCAGCTATCCGCTGGGCACGCTGGACGGCATCGATTCGATCTGGCGCGCGACGCGCGGCGTTGTCCAGCCGCGCGTGGGGTACAAGGAAAAGCAGCGCTTCAACCGCACCAACTGGGCGCTCACCCATCGCGGCGACTGGGGTTTTGCGCAAAGCTTCGTCTCGCTCGCTTACGTGAAGACCGAAAACCTTGGCCGTACTCGTCCGTTCTCGGTGGCCGAGCGCCTGCTGTTGCAGGAAATGTGGGACGGTTCGGGGGAGTATGCGAACCTGTCTGAAGCACAGCGCCGTCAGATCGCCGCCGACACGTTCCTGCCACGCCCGGACCGCGATCTGGAGAGCAACCAGTACACGCTGGACGCCCGCCTCGTCGCGCCGGTGAAGGACTTCTTCGGCGATCACGAATTCGTCGTCGGTGGCCAGTATATCAACGGCGAACTTAAAGACGGCGTCTTCGGCCTCGAAGCGACGACGGGTGGTGTCGCCGCAGTGCAGAAGCAGAAGCAGTGGTCGCTCTTTGCCGAGGACAACTGGTCCCCGATCGATCCGCTGACCGTCACGCTGGGCGTGCGTTACGACGAGCACGCAGTATTCGGAGGCCAGTTCAGCCCGCGGGCCTATGCGGTGTTCAATGTCCTGCCGACCCTTGTGGTCAAAGGCGGCATCAGCACCGGCTTCAAGACGCCCAAGACGACCGATCTCTACGACGGCATTCGCGGGTTCGGTGGGCAGGGGACCAGCCCGATGATTGGCAACCCCGACCTTGAGCCCGAAACCAGCACCAATACCGAACTCGCGGTCTACTGGGATCCGATGCCGGGCACCGGCATCAACGTCACGTACTTCCAGAACGACTTCAAGGACAAGATCTCCAGCACCACGGTGCAGCCCTGTGCGGTCACCAACTTCGTGCGCCCTTGTGCGAACCTTGGCGACTATTGGGAAATCCTTGGCCTCGGCGGTTCGATCAGCCAGCCTGTCAACATCGACAAGGCGCGCATCAAGGGTCTGGAAGTGGCCGGTCGCCTGCGTGTGACCGAGGCGATCAACCTGCGCGCCAACTATACCAACACCGACAGCAAGCAGCAGAGCGGCGCAGATGCCGGCCTGCCGCTTACCAATACGGCCCGTCACATGGCCAATGGCTGGGTAGACTGGCGGATCAGCGATGTGTTCAGCGCGCAGTTGAACGTTGAGCACCGTTCGCGCCGCTACCGCGGGGTGGACACGGTAACCGGTGAGCATCAGTACTTCCGCAGCTACACCGTGTTCAACCTTGGCGGGCAGGCGCGGCTGAACGACAACATCACCATCGCCGCGCGCGTGAACAACCTGCTGAACCAGGACTTCACCAGTTACAGCACCAACTTCATCGACAACGGTGACGGCACATACGAGCCGAGCTTCGTTGACGATTACAACAACAAGGACAAGGCGCGCGCCTATTGGGTCAGCCTGAACGCCCGGTTCTGACTGCGTAGCCAAGGCGGGTATGCAGAACTTTGGCAGCGTGACGCACAAGTGCGGTGCCAAGGTATGCAGATCCGGCGCGTCGACAGTGCATTAGCCTGGCGCCAACCTTGCGATTGGATAGAGCCCGGCGGCCATCGTGGTCGCCGGGCCTTCGTCGGCAAGGGAAAGGACGGAGCCGGCAGCAACCCGAAGGACAGCGCGAAAGCGGCGGTTCGCCGGCGGTTGCGCATGGCAGAGGCAATGGCCCTCAAGGCGTGCTCCGGAACAGAGAGAGGGGAACGGCACGGCCCATGGCCTCGTACCCGGCGTTGCCGGGATGCAGGTGGTCACCGGAATCGTAGGCGCGCAGGACCATCGGCGGGTTCGAGGTATCGCGCAGGGCAGCATCGAAATCGATCACCGCGTCGAATTCGCCGCTGGTGCGGATCCATGCGTTAGTGGCCTGTCGCAGTTCTTCCATGTCGCGGGTGAAGGCTTTCCAGCCGAAGCCGGGGCTGATCGTGCCGCCATAGATGCGCATGCCCCTTGCGTGGGCGGCGGCGATCAGCTTGCGATAGCCGGCAATCAGGTCTGCGGCGCCGATCGGAGACTCGCCGGGCAGGGTGGCGCGCCAGATGTCGTTCACGCCTTCCATCACGATCAGGTGCGAGGCGCCGGGCACCGATGCGACGTCGCGCGCGAAGCGATCGACGGCCGCCGTCCCGCGCCCGTCGCGCAGCAGGCGGTTGCCGCTGATGCCCATGTTGACGACGCCGCAGTTATCGCGCTTGTCCTGATCGACCAGCCGCCGCGCCAGCACGCCCGGCCATCCGCGCCAGTCCGCCCGTGTGCCGCGCGCCCCTTCGGTGATCGAATCTCCCAATGTCACGATGGTGCAGGACGCGGCGGGATTGTGCACGGCCACCTGGGTGACGAGCGGCCGCAGCTTCGCCGCCTGCAGCGCTTCTCCCCGCGCATCGACCGATCCGGGAGCGAAGGCTGCGGGAAAGCCCGCGTTTCCGGCGACTGTGGTGCTGGGGGCGGAGGTCACGATCTCCACGATCACGTCCTCGCCGGAGCGGACCGGCAGGGCGATCGGCAGGGTCTGGGCGATCTGGCCGCCTTTAAGCGCAGCGGCGGCGGCGATTGCGGCTGGTGTACGGCTGGCTTCGTCAAGCGCGAACCCGTCCTTGCCGACCGCGCGCGCAACGGAAATCGCGGCTATGGCGAGCGGACTTGCTCCCTCGGGGTTGGTCAGCGTCAGGCGCAGCGCGTCGCCGGACTGGCTGACGCGGATGCGGTAGCGGTAAGCGCCCGCCGGGTTCTCACCCTTTACGCTCTTCGTCGCGGGCGAGGTGGCATAGCCCCAGGCTCCGGCCCATTCCGACCGGCCCCATTCCGAGCGGGCAGAGGCTCCTGTCGGAAGGGCAAGGGCTGCGGCGAGCCACGCGATGGCCGTCATGCGCTTCATCGTTGGCCTCCCGCTCAGAACTTGAACCGCAGGGCGGCGGAGTAGACGCGCCCCTCGAAATAGACGCGGTCCGTATTGGCCTTGGACCCCCAGTAAGCGCGTTGCGGACGGTTGAGCAGGTTGGTCCCGTCCACCGTCAGCGAGAGATTGCGTCCGAAGTTGTACGTGGCCGACGCCGCCAGCCGCGAGATCGGATACCAGTTCAGGTTCTTGCTCGGGTCGGTGAGGTTGTAGCTGAGCGTGAAATCGCTGCGCCACGACCAGGCGACCTTGGCGCGAAAGCGTCCGTCGTCATAGAACAGGCTGGCGTTGTAGCTGTGCTTTGAAATCCCGGCCGTCTGGCCCTTGAAGGCTGCCGTGGCCTCGGTTTCGGGCAGGTTCTGTTCGGATTCGATGTACGTGTAGTTCGCCGAGGCGCCGAAATGGCGCAACATGCCGGGGGCGAAGTCGAAGAAGGTGTTGGCGCCCACCTCGATGCCCTTGATGTAGCCATCGCCGGCATTGACGTACTTGGTGACGTCCACCGTGCCCAGAGACTGGGGGATGGTGTCGTCCTTTACCGTCGTCTTGACGATGTACCCGTTCACGTCGCGATAGAACCCGGCCAGCGACAGCGACCCGGTGCGGCCGAAGTAGTATTCGAGCGAAAGATCCCAGTTGGTCGATCGCACCGGCTTCAGGTCGGGATTTCCCGCAGTCGCGATGCCGGTGTAGCCGCCTGCCGCGGTCTGCACCTGCACCAGCGCCACGGTCGGGTTGAGGTTCGAGAAATCGGGGCGGCTGAAAGTCTTCGTCCACGCGGCGCGCAGTTGCAGGTCGGGCGTGAAATGCACGATCGCGCTGATCGCGGGATCGACGTCCACATAGTTCTGCCGGGCGTGGATCGGCTCGAAGCGCGTGACCAGACCGCCTGAGGTGGGCGTAATTTCCTTGATGCTCTGGGTGCCGTCGATGGACAGCCAGGTGTTGACCACGCGCACGCCCGCCACCCCGTCGATGGGCATCCCGGCCAGTTCGAAGTCGTACTTCACCTGAGCATAGGCGGCGAAGCTTTGCTCCTTGCCGTCGAACGCGGTGAGCGGGTCATAGGCCGGGCGGCCGTTGTCCGTGAAGTAGCCGGGTTTCAGGGTGCTGATGTAGTCGTTCAGCGCGATGACATTGGCTTCGCTGTTCAGGTAGCTTGCGTCATATCCCACCCATCCGGACGGCATGGCCGCATCGTCTCCGGCGGGACGCCGCGAGAGCACGGCGGGTGTCGCTCCGCCCGGAAACGCGGACATCGGCAGCTTGAGCGCGTTGAGGTCCACCAGCCCGGTGCCTGACCGGTACTCCGCCGTGCGCCGTGCGTAACGAAAGCCCAGCTTGACCGAGCGGAAGAGCCCATTGCCGGTGTCGAGATCGAGGTCGGTGCGCCACTGCAGGCCCTTGCCCTTTTCACGCTGGCGCGTGTCCGAATAGGCGCGCACATGGAACTGGTCGATGTCGCTCAGGTCGGCGGTGGGGTAGGAATAGGAAAGGCCGCCCCACTTGCTGTCGCTCTGAAAGGTGGCATCGATCGTCGGCGCCTGATTGAAGCCGAGCAGGAACAGCTGCTGGTCGGTTTCGATACGCGACGTGGTGTAGACCGCGCTGGTCGTCAGTGTGGCGATGCCGGATTTGAAGTCGGCGCCGAACTCCACTTGCGTCGTGTCCAGCAACTGGCGCGTGTGGTTGGAGCGCGGCCCGGAATTGGCGGTTGCGGTGAAGCTGGCGCTCTTGACGATATTGGTGCCCTCGACCAGTTCCACGTTGCTGAGGACGGTGTTGGCGGCGATGTTGGTCTGGAAATCGGTGTCGGTGTACGTATTGTCGTCCGTGACGTTGGTGGCGCGCAGATAGACACCGAAGTTGTAGGCCGGGCGCCACTGGACTTCGCCGGTCAGGACCGGGCGCTCGTAATGTCCCTTGGGATTCTTGGCGAGGATGCCGGTCGGCAGGCTGTATCCGGCAGCGGTCGTCTGCGGGGCAAGGCTCTCACGGTAGGATTCGTAGTAATCGCGCCGGGTGTAGCTGGCGTTGACCATCACGCCGATTTCGCCCGCGCCGGTATCCCAGTTGCCCGCGACCAGCACGTCGCCGTTGTACATCAGCTTGTCGGCCTGATCGTCGTAGCTGCCGCGCACGGTGCCCGCGACGCTGATGCCTTTCTTGAAATCGAGCGGCTGGCGCAGCTGCACGTCGACGGCGCCGCCGATGCCGCCTTCGATGAGGTCGGGGGTGAGCGCCTTGTAGACCTCGATCGAACGGATCAGCCCGGCCGGGTAACTGTTGAGCAGCGTGCGGCGCGAAGAGCCGGTATAGGCTTCCTGGCCGTTGATCATCGTCACCACGCTGGAGATGCCGCGAATGGTGATCGCCTGCCCTTCTCCCCGATTGCGGAAGACCTGCACGCCGGGAAGGCGGGCGAGCGCTTCGGTTGCGCTGTTGTCGGGAAGCTGGCCGATGTCCTCGGCGGCGACGGCGTCGACGATCGCGTCGGACTTGCGCTTGATGTCGCGCGCGGTGCTCAGGCTGGCGCGAAAGCCGGTGACGATGATGTCATCCGCAGCGGCGGCATCGCTCGGCACCGGCGGGCGTGCGGCGCTCAGTGTTACGCGGCGCAGCACGATGCGGGCGCCGTCGTCAGCGGCGATTTCCAGCCCGGTTCCGCCGATCAGCAGGCGCAGTGCGGCGCGGGCATCCATGCGGCCCTTGACCGGCCGGCTGCGCAGGGCTTCCAGACCTTCGCCCGGTGCCACGATCTGCACTTGCGCCTGTCGTCCGAGTGCGGCGATGGCGCTCGCCACCGGCTGGGCGGGAATGTCGAACTGACGCTCCTGCGCCAGCGCGGGCGTGGCAATGGCGCAGGCGATGACGGCCATGCCGCAGCCGGAAAGAAGTCTCGAATGCATGAGTAACGATCCCCACCAGCGGCGCGTCTGCCGCTTTCGGGGGCTAGATGCGAGGCGCGCGACGATCCTCCACCACCGCTGCGATTTTATTTTCGCGACAGGACCACGGCGTCGTCGCTGGTCGTCACCTTGAGCCCGTGCGCCAGCGCGGCAGCCTGCGCGAAACCCGCCGGATCGCTGGTGGAGAACACGCCTGCGACCTTGAGGTCGCCTACCTGCGGATCATCGATCACGATCCGGCGATCCGAATAACGCGCATACTGCCTTGCCGCATCGGCAAGGGTGAGGCCGGTAAGGTCCATCTCGCCCCGCTGCCACAGGCCGAGCCGATCGACTTCGCCGGTCGAAAGCTGCTCGCGCACGATGCTGCCTCGGGCGGGCACGTCGATGCGATCGCCGGCCGCGAGCAGCGCGGGCTCGGCTCCCTGCGCCTGCACTTCCACGCGCCCTTCGCGCACGATCACCGCCACGTCTCCGAGGTTCGAGAGGTGGACGAGGAAACTGGTGCCCACAACACGAATGCGTACCGCGCCCGCCTCCACGATGAAGGGCCGCGCGGGGTCCCTGGCGACATCGAAGTTGGCCTCTCCGGCCAACATGCTGATGCGCCTTTCAAGCGGCTGCATTGCCACCGACACTTCGGTCCCGGCATTGAGCGTCACCGCCGAGCCGTCCTGTAGCGCGGTCCGGCGCACGGTGCCCTTGTCGGCGCTGAGCGTCATGCTGCCGGTCAGACGGTTCAAACCCACGGCCGCGAGCAGCGAGGCGGCAAGGGCCCCCGCCGCGCCGCCCAGCCAGAGTCTGCGGCTGACGGTACGCCGGGAAGGAGCCTCGACGATCTGCGTCGCTGGAAAGTCCTGTGCGTCGGGTATCTCGCGTGCCACGCCCAGCGCCACGGCGCGGTCGAAATAGGCGTTGGCGGCCATCGCCCGCGCAAAGGCGCCCGCATGGCGCGGATCGGCGGCGATCCAGGCGTCGAGTTCGGCTTCTTCCTCGGGGCTCAGCGTATCGGCATCGGCGCGCAGCGCCCACTGCGCGGCGCGTTCGTCAAGCGCGCTCACGCTGCGGGGATCGCTCACGGGTGTCGTTGTCGGTTTGCTGGTCACGCGGGCTAGATGACGCATCGCGGACATTTCCGCCACGTCCGATTGCATTCGTCAGGATCGCCATCGCCTTGACCATGTGCTTTTCGACCGTGCTTTCGGCGATTCCTAGCGACTGCGCCACCTGCCGCTGGCTCAGGCCCTGAATCTTGCGCAAGGTGAAGACCTCGCGGCAGCGCTCGGGCAGGGCGGCGATCGCGGCGGAGACTTGCGAAAGTTCCTGCCGGTCCGCCACCACCCGCTCCGGCGTCGGCGCGTCCTCCGGGATGTCGAGGACCTGCGCGTTCGCCTGAACGTCGATCGTCACGATCCTGGCCCGTCGAAGCGACTGCAGCACGACCGACTTGGCCACTTCGAACATGTAGGTGCGCGCATTGCGGATGTGATCGACCCGCTCGATGGAGGCAAGGATCGCGTAAGTTTCCTGGACCACGTCGTCCACTTCGAGCCCGGCGGACGCGGCGCGCGCCGACAGCCACTGCCGCAAGGCAGCTTCGTGCGGGAAGACGTTGCGCCCCAGCCAGACAGCGCGTTCTCGAGAGAAGGACATCGGAGCACCGACTATCGAGTCTCGATGACAGTTCCGATACAGCCATGACGATCTGCAAAAGGTGTTCGCTGCATGGAGGATACCCGTCCCCGTCAGCATCCAGCCGGCGACCTTCGCGGCGGCGGCGATGCCTGCCTGCCGCGACTGGCGATGACGGTTTCCGGAACGGCGGTAGCCGATCTCGGTCTGCCCAAGATGGACGGACTGGCGGTGCTGCAATCGTGACAGGCGCGCGCTTGCAATGCCCGCCACGGATGAACGGGAATCCGCCATCGTGCGCTGCAAATGCGCACGATGGCGATAGGGGCGAAGATCAGAAGCGGTAGCCGACTGAGGCCATCACGTTGCGCGGAGCCGCCACGAAGCAGTCACCGCGTGCAAGGCAGGAGGCGTACTGGATTTCGTTGAGCAGGTTCGTTGCGTTGACCGAGAAGCGCCAGTTCTCCCACGTCACTTCGGCCAGAGCATCGACATTCGTGCGCGAGGGCGTGACGATGGACCAGACTGTGCTGGTCGAGCGGCTCTTGCCGTTATAGGTCACGCCCGCACCGAGGCGCAGCTGCGCGTCGTCCCCGATGCCGAAGGTCTTCGTCGTCCACGCCGAAGCGACATGGCGCGGCATGTAATCGAGGTTGGTGTCGGTTTCCGACTTCAGCTTGTTGTAGCCGTAGTTGAGCAGCAGCTGGAAGTTGCCCGGCAGCGTGTGGCTCGCCTCGACTTCGATACCCTTGGTGTTCAGCACACCCGACTGCGTGGTCGCATTGCCCGTAAGGTACAGAACGCGGTTCTGCTCCTTGATCTTGAAGGCGGTGACGGTAACCAGCGTCTGCGGCTGGGGCTGCCACTTGACGCCCGCTTCGTACTGGGTGCCGGTCAGCGGCTTGTAGGGATCGCCGATGGAGCCGCCGACGTTCTGGATCGAACCGGCCTGCGGCAGGAAGCTCTCGGTATAGCTGAAGAACGGCGAGAAGCCCGCGCCCAGTTCACCGATGATGCCCGCACGGAACGTGGTGGCATTGTCCTTGGCGCCCGACGATGACGTCACGCGGTCACGGCGACCGCCCAGGACGATCGAGACGCGATCGAACGCGCGGATCTGGTCCTGCACGTAGATACCGAGCTGCTTCTGCGATTCATTGGTGAACGGGCCGGTGGGATCGTAGGTCTGCAGCGCATCGTAATCGATGTCGTAGAGGTCGACGATTTCCGTGCCGCCGGCGTAGCGCTTGCCGACCTTGTTCCAGCTGTAGTCGATGCCGACCAGCACGGTATGCTCGATGTTGGCGCCGGTGTTGAACTTGAACTGCACGTTGTTGTCGGTCGAGAAGACGTTCATCCGTGCGTCGCTGGCATCGGCAGTCAGGCCGATGGTGCGTCCGTCCGTACCGTAGTACGAATAGGGATCGGTCGGACGGGAATAGCTGTCGGCGTAGTGCGTGTTGTACTCAAGATCGCTGTCGATGTAGCGCGCCTTGAAACTGACGCGGACTTTGTCCGAGAAGTCATGGGTGATGGCGGCACCGCCCTGCAGCGAACGACCGGCATAGCGATCCCAGCCGGCCTTGCCCACGAAGGTGTAGGGATCAAGCTTGCCGTCCGGATTGCCCGGATTGGGGCGGAACGTGCCGACGATCGGCAGGAACTGCGAGGTCGAGCCGGTGTCGTCCTCCTGATAGAGCCCGGTCAGCACGACGTTGGTGTCGGGCGTGGGCTGCCAGCGGATCGAGGGCGCGAACATCACGCGGTCGTCCGGCACGTGATCGACGTAAGTGTCGGCGTCACGGACGCGGGCGACGGCGCGGATCGCCAGGTTGTCGGCCAGCGCGACATTGACGTCGCCCATCGCTTCCTTGCGATCATAGCTGCCGTAGACGACGTTGAATTCGCCGCGGGTCTGGAAATCCGGGGTCTTGGAAACGAGGTTGACGATACCGCCGATCGAGCCCTGACCGAACAGCACCGAGGCCGGGCCGCGCACGATTTCGACACGCTCGAAGTTGTAGGGGTCCGAAGTGATGCTGGCGTAATACGAGAACACATCGCGCATGCCGTCGCGGAACTGCAGGGCGTTGATGCCGCGAACGCGGAAGCCGTCGACGCGGGTGTCGCGGCCATAGGCATTGGCCAGCACGCCTGCGGCATACTTCACGGTATCGCTGATGCTGATCGCACCTTGCGAGAGATACTGTTCAGAGGTGATGACAGTGAGCGGCTGGGGTACTTCGATCAGCGGAGTTTCGGTTTTGGTGCCCGAAATGCCGCCCGTAACGATGATTTCGTCAGCGTTCGAAGCGGTGTCCGCAGTTTCGGCCGCCGGTTCTTCTGCATGGGCGGCAGCCGATACCGTCATGGCGAATACTGCAGCACTGCACAGCGCGATCGAACGAACGGAAAACATACAGACCCTTTTGAGATTGAATATCAACACGGGCGCCGTTTACCGCTATTGCGAATTACTGGCAATATCCGCCCATTAATCTCGAATTGTTGTGCCATTTAGGCAACACCCAAGCGGGCCGGGCCTGCTCACCAATGCCCGCTGCGCCGCCGCGATCCATCTCTACGAAAAACTGGGATTCCGCCACGATGAAGAGATTATGGCGCATTATGGTGCGCGATACGCGCAGCTGGTTCGTGGAACTGCGGCGCAGGGTCTAGGCTGGCCGTCTGCCGGGTTTGCGCCTGAACCAGAAGGTCCAGACCGTCAGTGAACCCAGCAGCGCAAGGGCAAGGCCGGAAATGGTCATCACCAGCCGATAGGGCAGCCCGCCGACCTTGCCCGCGTGCAGCGGATACAGCATCGAATAGAGCCTGACCTGAAGCGGCGCGGCGACGGGATCGCGCGCTTCGATGAGATGGCCGTCGTTCGCCGCGAACCATAGCGTGGACCGGCCGTTGGGCAGCCATTCCCAGGGCTGCTTCATCCGCAGCACGATCGGCCCACCGGCCTTGCGGGGCAGCGACAGGCTTCGAAAGTCGGCGTCGGGGAAGCGCTGGCGGGCCTTGCGGATCATCGCGCCCCAGTCGAGATCTTCGCTCAGCGCTGCGGCAGGGGCAGTCGGCGGCGTGGCGGCGGAGACGATCGCAGCGGTCGCACCCGGTCCCAGCAGGAGGGACGACAGCGGGCGGAAGACCAGCACGCTTCCCGTAACGAACGACAACAACAGCAGCGGAGCGATGATGACGCCAAGATCGCGGTGATGGCGCACAATCGCCGGACGGCTCATGCGTTTTGGTAGCAGGCGCAGTTCGAAAGTGCGCCGCGTGCGCCACCACAGCACCGTGCCGGTCACCACGAAGGCCAGCCCCGCCAGCCCCGCGACGCCAACGATGATTTCGCCCGTGTCGCCGGAGAACAGGTGCATGTGAAAGTCCGCCAGCCACAGTTCGGGGCGGGACCATTGCGTATTCCATCGCACCAGCATTTCGCCGGCCTGGGTCGTGTAGGCGCCGCCATGGTCGAAGGCCACGCGGTTCACGCCGAAACCCGGCGCGGCAAAGGTGATCGCCTTGGCCCGCCCCGCAGGATCGTGCATGATCCGCTCTACCGCCGAGGCCACCTGGGTAGCGTCACGGACAAGGGCGTCGCTCTTGTGCGGCGCGATCGTCCATGCATCCCGGTGCACGAGGATTGCGCCGCTCAGCCCGATCAGCGCCAGCAGCAGCCCAATCAGTCCGCCCGCCCAGCGGTGGGCCAGATCGATCCATCGCATCAGAAGCGATAGTTCCAGCCCAGCGTGACGTTGCGCCCGCGCCCTGCATAGAAGCGCGCGTTATCGGTGGGCCCCTGCGTGTCGGTAAGATAAGTGATGTAATAGACGTCGAACAGGTTCTGGACGCCCAGGCTCAGCTGGCCCACCGGCAGGTCATAGCCCAGATAAGTATCGAACAGGGTGTAGCCGGCGAAGCTGTTGGCACGCGGCTGCCCGTCGAACGTGCGTGACAGATAGATCCGACCCTGCACCCGTGCGGTAAACGGACCGCTGCGATAGTCGGCGGTAAGGTTCACGCGATCGGGAGAGACGTTGCCTCCATCGAGATCGGCATCGAGCCTGCCGTCGCCATCGGTGTCGGTGCGGCCGATGATGTGGCTGTATCCCAGACCCAGCTTAAGGCCCGGCAGCGGCGTCCGGACGTTGACGTTCAGGTCGAGGCCCTGGATATCGACCGGCTGGCGCGCGGTGCTGTAGAAGCCATCGTCGCCGCGAACCAGAACTTCCCCCAGATCGCTGTGCGACCAGTAGTAGCTGACGCTTGCATCAAGCGGGCCGCGCTGGACCTCTACGCCGATTTCCTTGTTGGTGGACACGACCGGGGTAAGGTCGAGGTAATTGTCGATCACCACGCCGGGGGTATTGATGCCCCGCAGGATGCGGCCGACGTCGGCGATCGTGAATCCCTGCGCATAGCTGCCGTAAGCGCGCACGCCCCGGATCGGTTCGACGATGACCCCCGCGTTCCACAAGGCGCGGTCGAACGACGGCTTGCCGCCCGTGACGCTGCGCGACCCGTAGGAGGCCAGCGTCGTGTAGTCCGGAATGTCCAGCTGGACGTTCTCGTAGCGCACGCCGCCCGCCAGCCTCAGGCGATCCTGCAGCAGCGCCCAGTTGAGCTGACCGAATGGAGCAAGACTGCGAAAGTCCGTCTGCGGCACCCATTCCCGGTTGGTCTGGATCAGCGATTGCGCGGTGCGGTCGAACAGCGCGTCGAAGCCCACGGTGCCGGTCAGGCCGGGAATGCCGGGCACCCGGCGTTCGTAGCTGATCTTGCCGCCCAGCTTGCGGGAATCGTTCTGCGACTGATCGAAAAGCGTGCCCGCAGGCGCGATCGAGGCGTCCTGGAACGTGGCCAGCGTGCCGCCGCTGAAGCGGGTGCGCGACTTGTTGTAGAAGCCCAGCAGCGAAAGGGTGCCTCCGGCGAAATCGCTGTCGATGAGGGATGCGGACAGCAGTTCGGCGCGGTTTCCGGCAGCAAGGCCCGGCACGTCCCCGCGCTGGCTGGTTGACGGCAGGTTCTGTTCGCGGTTGCCGCTGATGCCGACATAGTGATTGTTGCTGTCAAGGTTGAAGCGGCTGCCGACCACTTCCAGCCGCACATGGTCCGACAGGTCCGCGCCGACACGGGCAAAGAAGGACAGGGTATCGGTGTCCTGCAATTCGCTGTTGTTGGGATCGATGCCGATCCGCTTGCCGTGACCGTCAAGGTAGACGCCGCGCCGCTCGAACGCTGCGCCGCCGGTGATGTCGATCGCGCCGCCGCGCCAGCTGAGCAGCCCGCCGACCTTTCCTCCGAGCGCCGCGCCCGAAAAATCGTCGGCGCTGTTGCCCTGCAGCAGCACGCGGCCGCCCAGACCGTCCCTGGTCGGCGCGCGCGCGGTCACCTGATTGACCACGCCGCCGGTCGCGCCGATGCCCTGAAGCGCGTTGGAGCCATAGATCACTTCGACGCGATCGATGAAGAACGGATCGATCGTATAGCCGTCGCGCGCGTCGTTGCGGATCGGGGTCGACTGGGGCACGCCGTCGATCGCGTAAAGCGGTGATCGCCCGCGCAGACGCACGCCGGTGACGTTGATCTTCTCCTGCGTCGGCGAAAACGCGGGCAGCAGGGACGACACCGCATCGAGTGTTGAGCCCGAAACGGCGACCTGCTGCGCCAGTTCCTCCTTGCCGATGACGTCGATGGTAAGCGGAAGCGCGGTCACCGGCAGGCTGGTGCGCGTGGCGGTGACCACCAGAACCTCTGCCGCTTCAGGGGCTTCGACCAGCGGTGCGGTCTGGCGGGGGCGGGGAGCGTCCTTGACTGCCCGGCGCGACGAAGAGCCGCGCGGCGATGCCTGTGCGCTCAGGGTGAAGCCGCCCCGGCCGTCGCTTCGCGCAGCAATGCCGCTGCCCGCCAGCAGGCGATCAAGCGCCTGGGCCGGCGTGTAGGCTCCGCGCAGGCCCGCCGTGCGCCGCCCGCGCGTCAGTGCCGGATCGAACACGATCATCACGCCGGTCCTGCGCCCCAGTTGGGTCAGCGCGGCGCCCAGCGATCCGGCAGGAATATCGATCGGCCGTGCGGCCTGCGCCGTCTGCGCTCCGGCCGCCGTCGGCAACGCGCCAAGCCCGGCCGCAACCATGGCAAGAGCCGCCGCGCCATGAATCCCCTTGAACTTCACCACCAGCACAATTCCCGTCCAGACATCATTTCACCCCTCAGGACGGGCGAGCGGAAAAATCGGGAACCGCGACGACGGATTTATTTCGTGCGTCCGACAACAAGCGCGCCATCGTCCGCGCTTGACAGGGCAAGGCCGGTCGATCGCACGATGCCTTCCAGCGCGCGGTCGGTGTCAGACAGCGGGAAGCTGCCCGATACGCGATAGTCCGCCAGCGCGCTGCGATCGAAGCTGACGGGGCGGGCGCGATAGCGGTTGAGTTCGTCCAGCACTTGCGTCACCGGCTCGTCGTCAGCCGCAAGCCAGCCTTCGGACCAGGCAGCGGCCACGTCCGGGTCGACCCGGCCAAGCCGCGTCAGCCGCCCGTTAGCCATCCGGGCCCGATCGCCCGGCAGCAAGTCGGCGCAGCGACCCGCCGCGGGCGGCGCAAGGCACACCCTTACGGCAGATTCGATCACGGTGACGGTGGTGGCATGTTCATCCCGGCGCACGACGAATGCGGTGCCATGCGCGGTTGCGGTGCCATCGCCGGTCTGGACAATGAATGGATGCGGTGCGTTCAGTGCGCCCTTCTCTCTGGCCACACGCGCCAGAACCTGCCCCTGGAACAGGGATACCGTTCGGCTGTCGTCGCTCCTGCGGAAATCAAGCGCGGCGTCGGTATCAAGGGTCAGCCGGCTTCCATCGGTAAGCGTCACCGTCTGCTGTTCCCCGCGCTGCGTCGCATATTCGGGGAAGAAGGCGCGGACCGTCAGCGACTGTGCCGCAAGCCACCCGCCTGCGGCCAGCACGACCAGCCCCAGGGCAAGCCCACCGAACCTGCGGGCCTTGCCGGACCGGGTATCCTGCGATCGCTGCTCCAGCAACGTTTCGATCACTTCGCGTTCCAGGCCATCGGTTCGGCCGAACTGCCGATCGAAGCCGCGCATCCGGTCCATGGCCAGTCGGTGGCGCGGGTCTTCGCGGCACCATGCTTCGCAAGCGTCGTGGTCTGCCTGCGTCGCCTCATCGGTCGCAAGTTGCGCCGCCCATAGCGCCGCCCGCTCGATGATTGCAGGGTCGGACATTGCAGGGTCGGGCATCGCGGGATCGGGGCGTTCCATTGTCATGCGAACGGGGCGCAGCCTTCAGTCGGAATACGCGATCGCATAGCAATGGGCATAAGCCTGCGCCACATAGCGCTTCACCATCCGGTCGGACACCCCAAGCACGGCGGCGGCATCGGCATAGCGCAGCCCGTCGAAGCGGATCATCATGAATGCGCGGCGCACGTTGTCGGGCAGCGCTTCAAGCAGTTTCACGATTGCATCGAGCAGCTGCGCCGCTTCGGCTATGCGTTCGGGGGTCAGTGCGTCGGCGTTGGGCGATCCGGCAGCATGAGCGGCAAGATAGGCACGCTCAACCTCGCGGTGGCGGATATCGTCGATCAGGATGCGGCGGGCCAGTGCCGACAGATAGCTGCGCGGTTCGCGCAAGGGAGCGGAGCCTGGGGTTTCCAGGACACGGCAGAAGGTATCCTGCGCCAGATCGGCGGCGCGGTGGCCGCAGCGCGTATGCCGTTGCAGCCACTTCCTGAGCCAGTCGCCGTGCGATTCATAAAGTGCGCCGACATCGATTGTTAGCGAAACGCCCGGCACCCGACAAAACCCTCTGACACGCGACCCGATCGCCCGCATCAAGGCGCGGGCACCAGGCACTTGTACCGATTGTGCGACTTACTCGCAATAGCGATCGCGCAGGTCGGGTATCGGTGCGGGGCGGGGTATCAGATGTCGCGGGTGACGCACCTGAAGCCGATATGCGAAGTCGAACTGTCGATCATCTCCGGATGGCGGGCGGCAGGGCGATAGCGCTGGCAATAGTTTGCGGCGCACAAGTGAGAGCCCCCTTTCAGCACCTTGCGGCCGATCTTCACGCCGGGGTGCGCGGGATCGAAGCTGTCCCTGAGCCTTGCTCCGCGCGGGTTCCGGATCGTGCAGCAGGATGACTTGGCACCGGCCTTGCCACCGGACTTGACGTCGCCGCCGCGGCGATCGCTCCACCAGTCGCTGGTCCATTCCCAGGTGTTGCCGATCATGTCGAACAGCCCGTACCCGTTCGCGGGATATGTCCTGACCGGCGAGGTGCGTTCCCACCCGTCCAGCATCTGGTTGGCGAAGGGAAACAGCCCCTGCCAGTAGTTGGCCATCATCGCGCCGTCGGGGGCCAGTTCGTCGCCCCAGGCATAGTCTGTGTCTTCAAGCCCGCCCCGCGCGGCGAATTCGAACTCGGCCTCGGTTGGCAGCGCCTTGCCGGCCCAGCCGGCATAAGCCTGAGCATCCGCATAAGCCACCTGGACGACCGGATGGTCCCACAGGTCCAGACTGTCGATGTCGCTGTCGGGCCCAAGCGGATGGCGCCAGTCCGCCCCGAAGTCGAACCGCCACCAGTTGGCCGGGTTGGACGTGTCCACCGGCACGGGGCTCTTGTGGAATACCAGCGAACCGGCGCGGTCCATGCCCGGCAGCAGGTCCGGATAGTCCTTCGGGTCAGGCGCTATCTCGGCAACTGTCGTATGGCCGGTGGCTTCGACGAAGGCCGCGAACTGGCGGTTGGTTACGGGGGTTTCGTCTATCCAGAACCCGTCCACGGATACGCGGTGCGCAGGCGCCTCTTCGGGATAGAACTTGTCCGATCCCATCGTGAAGGTGCCTGCGGGTATCCGGATCATGCCCGCAGTCGATGCCGCTTGCGCTTCCACTGTCACTCGTCCCGCTACCTCGGTCTGCTTGTCGAGCGCCCGGCTCTGTCCCCATGTCCCTGACGAGCGCCCGCAATGTCAACTGCCTAGCCTAGCCCTTGGGTTGGGGCAGCGGCTTTGGCCTGGGCTGGCGGTCGAGGATGGCGTCGAGTTCCTTCACCGCTGCGGGCTTGTCCGAGGCCACATTACGGGTTTCGCCCGGATCGTTGACGAGGTCGTAGAGTTCGTAGACCCGCTCTCCCGTCTCGTCGTGCGTCCAGCGCACCA
>NZ_LYMM01000052.1 GCF_002896965.1 Novosphingobium guangzhouense | reverse complement strand
GGGCGGCCATGGGTCATCCGGGATAGGACATCCGATGTCCCGCCGTATGTCGCAGGATTAGGCAGATGCCACCTTTCCAGAAGCCGAGAGGACGGTCCGGGTCTTCGAACGGACGCGTGGGGGTGCGTGATCACGGCTTTTAAACCGCATCCCGGCCCACGACGCCGACCCGATACACCGATCCAGCGTGATCATCGCCGGATCGGATGCTGGGCCATATAGCCTATTTGGTTATAAATGTCAATAAAAAGCGTGCCGCCGCGAGGGTGAGCGACGGCACGCAGGGGGAGTAGACTTCAAATCAGAACTCGAAAGATCAGAATTGGGCGCGCACACCCACGCGGTAGACCGGGCCGGAACTGGAGTAGTTCGTGACCACCGGCGAATCCTGGTAGGCGTAGTTGTTGCTGGTCTGGTTGGTCAGGTTCAGCCCCTCCAGCGTCACGGTGGCGAAGTCGGTCAGCTTGTAGCTGATCGAGGCGTCGATGTTGGTAGTGCCCTTGCTGAACGCGAAGTCGTTGATCAGTGGGCTGTTGCAGATCGTCCCCGCCACCGAAGGGTCGGCAGGCGAATTGGTCAGGCCCGGCGCACAGTCGCCGGCCGAAAGCGGGTACGTGGTGCTGTATCCCTTGCGCTTGGCCATCGACACGCGGGCGCGGAACCGTTCCGTTTCATAGAACAGCGTGGCGTTGAGCGCATCGGGCGAAACGCCCAGGAACGGCGCCTTGCCCAGCGTCTGCGGCTTGGTGGCGTTGCCGGGGTCGAGAATGTAGGTCAGCTTGCTGTCGATGTGGGTATAATTGATGATCCCGCCAAAGTGGCTGAGGAAGCCGGGCAGGAAGTCGAAGTTCTGCTGGAAGCTGATTTCGAAGCCCCGGATGTAGCCGCCCGGCGCATCGCGATACTGGCGCGCGGTAACTTCGTAATCGTTGTCGATGTAGGCCAGCTGGTTGGCGTTGGTGAACTGTTCGCGCAGTTCCTGCAGCGCCGTCGCGTCCAGGAACTGGGACAACGGCCCGGAAAACAGGATCGTCTGCGGGAACGACTTGATCTTCTTGTTGAACAACGCGACCGACAGCAACCCGCCCTTGGCGAAGTACCATTCCGCGCTGAAATCCAGATTGGTCGAATAGAACGGCTTGAGCTTGGGATTGCCGACCGTCAGCGTGCCGCCGGTGGTGTCGCCGGTGTTCGGGATCGAGATGCTGCTGACCGTGGGAGAAAGATTGCCCAGCAGCGGCCGCGCCATGACCTTGGCCGCCGCAAGGCGGATGACGACATCGTCGATCGGCTCATAGATCAGGTTAACCGAAGGCAGCCAGTCGGTGTACTTGTTGGTGCCAGAAATCTCGCGCCCGGCCGTGGTGCGGCCGGTGGAGATGAGGTCCGTCACCGCCACGCGCGTGCCCACGTTGCCGCGGAACGGGCGGTCGAACACCGTCAGATCCCAGTCGCCCTGCAGGTAGAAGGCGTATTCCTTCTCGTTCACGCCGAACGTGGCGGTGTTGTTGCGCGTGTTCCAGATGCGCCAGTCGCCCCACTTGTTGATGCAGTTGCAGGTGAAGTCGAACAGCTCGTCGAACTTCTCGATATCGGGCACGTAGAAGCTGGTGGCGGTGCCCTCAGGCACGTCGAGCCCCTGCCCGAACTGCACGACCTTGCCCATCTGCGCCGCGGTGGTCCCGGCTTCCAGCAGCGTGGGGTTGAGCGTATCGACCGGCCGCTCGTACTGCGTGGTGTAGAAGCCGAACTTGCGCCAGGTGCCGCCGAACGAGACGGCGAAGGCCGGGTCCAGATCCCAGCGGAAATCCGCCTTCACCGACTTCTGCGTGTTCTCCACCGTGCGCTTGTAGTTGCGGATCGCGGAGAAGCCCTTCACCGTCGTCCAGTTGTTCGGATCGGCCAGATCGAACCCTGCGTCGAACACGGGCATCGAACCGCCGTCACGCTCGTCATACGTGAAAGTCTCCGGCGCGTTCATGCGGTTGAATTCGACCAGCAGACCTTGCGAATTATTGGTCGACTTCGACTGGCCGTAGACGAAGTTTCCGCGCAGGGTGTCGGTGAATTCGTGATCGATGTTGGCGGACCACTGATAGAACTTGGTGGTGTAGTCCTGCCGGTCCGCGGCGGAACGCCAGTCGACGTTGCGCAGCTTGAGGTAGTTGGCGGTGCCGTTATCGACGTTGGCATCCAGCACGTCCACGCCCGGACGGCCGATCAGTTCGCCGCGATAGGCCAGCCTGTTGCTGGACGGGATATACCCGACCGAGTTGGGATTGTTGTAATAGTCGTAAGGGTCAAGGTTGTTCGGGTTGGTGCTGAAGATATTGGTCCCCAGCTGCGATGCCACCGTATTGCCATTGGCATCCAGCGCCGTGCCGAATACCGGGGTCGAGCCGTAAAGGCTTTCACCGCAATCCTGCCCATAGGTGATATCCGAACTCTCCCGCGAGGTGCACAGGCCGGGATAGAGGTTGCGCGCCGCCAGCGGATCAAGGTTGTTGCCCGCCGTCGCGTAGGCCGCATTGGTGTTGTTGCGATTGAGGCCGACGGTGCCGACCTGATACTTGGTGCTGCTGTTCTTGAACCGCGAATAGAGCCCGTCGACGTTGAGCCGCGTGCGGTTCGAGATCTGCCACTGATAGGCGGCGGTAATGCCAAGGCGCTGGTTCTTCACGTCCTGCTGCTGGATCGAGGGCAGCGCCGGGATGCGCACCGTCGAATCGTCAAAGCGGCCGGGGGTGTTGTAGGGCGCGCCGGGGTACAGCTTGGCGTAGGCTTCCGGATCGGAGCCGGTGAGGATGTCGATCGCCTCCGGGTTCGTCACGCCGCTGCCCAGGTCCGTCCCTACCGGCGCAGAAAAGCCGCCGCGCTGCGGGTTCTCGTTCCCCGCGAAGTCCGAGCCGCGATAGAGGTAGTCCGAAGAGCCGGCCGAACGCTGGTAGGAATCCAGTTCGTTGCGCGTCTTGTTGTAGGCGAACGAGACAAGCAGACCCATGCTGTCATCGAAGAACTTCTTGGAGACAAGGCCGGCAATGCGCGGGCTCCAGGCCTTGGAGTTCTTCTGGTAGCTGCCCTCTGTCGACAAGGCGAAGCGATCGCCCTTGAAGTCGAACGGGCGCGCGGTCTGAAGATCAATGTTGGCGCCCAGCGCGCCTTCGTCCGTCGCGGCCGAAGCGGTCTTCTGTACCTTGAGCGAATTGAACAGTTCGGATGCGAATGTATTGTAATCGAACGAGCGGCTGCGGTTCGGACTGGTGCCGGAATCGTTCGATCCCGAAGTTGAAAGCGCCATCAACCCGTTGAGACGGGTGATGTTGAAGTCCCCGCCAAGGCCGCGCACGGTAATCGTGCGCCCTTCGCCGTTGTCGCGGTCGATCGACACGCCGGTCATGCGCTGCAGCGATTCCGCAAGGTTGGCATCGGGGAAATCCGCGATATCCTCGGCGTTGATGGCATCGACGATGACGGTCGCGTTGCGCTTGGTGTTGATCGCGTTTTCAAGGCTGGCGCGAAAGCCGGTGACGATGATTTCGGCCGCCGAGGGTTCGGACGCGGTCGGCTCGCCTGCGGGCGGAACCGCTTCGCCGACATCCTGTGCCTGTGCAGGAAATGCCGACGCGGCGGCTATGGCCAGTGCGGCGCTGGTCAGCGCAAGGCGCACGGCAGGCTTGGTGAACTTGCTCATTGTCGCACTCTCCCTGTCGGACTCGGGCGCGGACGACAGGCGCGCAAGTCCCCCGACCGAGGATCGCAGTCCTCGGAATTAATACTGATACCGGTGTCAATCGAGATCGCAGACGGCGCGAAGCATCCCTCGAAAATATTCGAAGTTCACCCCACCTGCACTGCAACGATTGCCCTGATACGTGATGCCAGCAGCCCGCTTATTGCGCGGTATCTGCGATTTCGGCGTCAGCTAAGGTATTTTCCCTTATGCATCCCCATCCCTCCTAAGCCAGTATTTGTCTGGACTATGTCTGAGGTACTCCATTTGAATGGAGCCGACAAGAAAAAAGTTAGCGCTATCTTGCAGTGCAGCACGACGGCGCGAACTCAAGCCGGGCCAGGCGAGACAGCACTCGCGACGGAAGCACTTGACCTTCGCCGATCCATGTCTGATAGCGCTATCAGAACATCAGGGAGCAGGACGAAAGACGATCATTGCGATCCGGGCGAAATCCAATCCGGCATGCGCATTATGCGCCGTGCCCCGCTTGCGCTTTGACGGTCAGCATCCATTCCCACGCGTAGAAGGACACCGACATGACTACCGGCATGATTACCGGCGCCATCCTCATCGGCCGCGAAGAAGCGCAGACTCAGTCGGGCTACGCCGCGATCAACCCGGCAACCGGCGAAACGCTTGAACCGCGCTTCACCACGGCGGGCCTTGGCGAAGTGGAGCGCGCCTGCGCGCTGGCAGATGCCGCCGCGATTGCCTTTGCCGAAGCCGAACCCGAAACCCGTGCGGTCTTCCTTGAAACCATCGCGGAAGAGATCATGGGCATCGGCGATCCGCTGATCGAACGCGCCATGGCCGAAACCGGCCTGCCGCGCGCGCGCCTGGAGGGCGAACGCGGGCGCACCACCGGCCAGTTGCGCCTCTTCGCGCAAGTGCTGCGCGAAGGCAGCTGGGCGGGCATCACCATCGACCCTGCCCTGCCCGAACGCACACCCCTGCCCCGCCCTGATCTGCGCGTGCGCAAGGTTGCGCTTGGCCCGGTCGTGGTGTTCGGCGCCAGCAACTTCCCGCTCGCCTTCTCGGTCGCGGGCGGAGACACCGCATCGGCCTTCGCGGCAGGCTGCCCGGTCATCGTCAAGGGCCACTCCGCGCACCCCGGCACCGGCGAACTGGTCGCCCGCGCGATCCAGCGCGCGGTGGCGCTGTGCCATCTGCCCGAAGGCGTGTTCTCCTACCTTCCCGCGACGCGCGAAGCGGGCACGGCGCTGGTCGCCGACCACCGCGTCAAGGCGGTAGGCTTCACCGGATCGCGCCCCGGCGGCATGGCGCTGATGCGCACCGCCGCCGCCCGCCCCGAGCCGATCCCGGTCTATGCAGAGATGAGTTCGATCAACCCGGTCGTGCTGTTCCCCGCTGCTCTCGCCGCACGCGCCGAGGCACTGGGCGCGGCCTTCGTCGGTTCGCTGACGGCGGGCGCGGGGCAGTTCTGCACCAATCCCGGCCTTGTCATCGCCATCGACGGGCCAGACCTCGACACGTT
Organism: Novosphingobium guangzhouense; assembly: GCF_002896965.1. Classification (GTDB taxonomy): domain Bacteria; phylum Pseudomonadota; class Alphaproteobacteria; order Sphingomonadales; family Sphingomonadaceae; genus Novosphingobium; species Novosphingobium guangzhouense. Next base: position 33,112 of record NZ_LYMM01000052.1, on the reverse strand, counting down.
CCTGGCCTCTGCCGCAGCGGCGATGGGCACCAGCGCGGCGCAGGACATGCTGACGCCGGGCATCCACTCTGCCTACGTCGATGGTGTCAGTGCGCTGGCGGGCCACGCCGCCGTATCCACCCTGGCGCGCGGCGTGGAGCCTACCGGCCCGCATCAGGCGCAGGGCGCGCTGTTTCGTACCACCGCCGCCGACTTCCTTTCCGATCCGGCGCTGGGCGCGGAAGTCTTCGGTTCCTCCTCGCTGGTCATCACCGTCACCGACATCGCCGAAGCGCAGAAGGTCATCGCCGCTCTTGAAGGCCAGCTGACCGCAACCCTGATCCTCGACGCCGATGACGAACCCGCAGCCGCAAAGCTGCTGCCGGTGCTGGAGCGCAAGGTCGGCCGCATCCTTGTCAACGGCTGGCCGACCGGCGTGGAAGTATGCCACGCGATGGTGCACGGCGGGCCTTTCCCCTCCACCTCGGACGGACGCACCACTTCGGTCGGCGCCATGGCGATCGAACGCTTCCTGCGCCCGGTCTGCTACCAGAACATGCCGTCCACGCTTCTGCCCGAGGGCCTGCGCGACGGTAACCCGTGGAACGCCCCGCGCCGCATCGACGGCACGCTCAAGCTGGCCTGATGACGATGGACGCCCCGACGCAGTCTTCCCCGCCGCGCCGTTTCCGCTCGCAGGACTGGTTCGCCGATCCTGCGCGTTCGGACATGGTGGCGCTCTATCTGGAGCGCTTCATGAACTACGGCATCACGCCGGCGGAACTGCGTTCGGGGCGTCCGATCATCGGCATCGCGCAATCGGGCAGCGACCTGTCGCCCTGCAACCGCATCCACCTCGACCTCGCAAAGCGGGTGCGCGACGGGATCCGGGATGCAGGCGGCATCGCGATGGAGTTCCCGGTCCACCCGATCTTCGAGAACTGCCGCCGCCCCACCGCCGCGCTCGATCGCAACCTTGCCTACATGGGGCTGGTCGAGATCCTGTACGGTTACCCCATCGATGCCGTGGTCCTGACTACCGGCTGTGACAAGACCACGCCCTCGCAGGTCATGGCCGCATCCACCGTGGACATTCCCGCCATCGTCCTGTCCGGCGGACCGATGCTCGACGGCTGGCACGAAGGCGACCTCGTAGGCTCGGGCACCGTCATCTGGCGCAGCCGCCGCAAGCTGGCCGCCGGAGAGATCGACGAGGAGGAATTCCTCCAGCGCGCCTGCGACAGCGCGCCCTCTGCTGGCCACTGCAACACCATGGGCACCGCCTCCACCATGAACGCGGTGGCCGAGGCGCTGGGCCTCTCGCTGCCGGGCTGCGCGGCGATCCCGGCGCCTTATCGCGAGCGCGGGCAGTACGCTTACGAGACCGGCCGCCGCATCGTCGAGATGGCGCACGAAGACCTGCGCCCCTCGCATATCCTGACGCGCGACAGCTTCCTCAACGCGATCCGCGTCGTCAGCGCCATCGGCGGATCGAGCAACGCGCAGCCGCACATCATGGCGATGGCGCGCCATGCCGGCGTCGAACTCACCGCCTCGGACTGGACCGAGCACGGCTACGACCTGCCGCTGATCCTCGACATGCAGCCCGCCGGACGGTTCCTGGGCGAACGCTTCCACCGCGCAGGGGGCGTCCCGTCGATCATGTGGGAACTGCAGCAGGCGGGCGTGCTGGCGCAGGACTGCATCACCGTCACCGGCGAGACGCTGGCCGAGAACCTCGAAGGCCGGGAAGCGCGTGACCGCGAGGTGATCCGCCCCTTCGCCGCACCCTTGCGCGAAAAGGCGGGCTTTCTGGTCCTGTCGGGCAACCTGTTCGACTTCGGCATCATGAAGACCTCGGTGATCTCTGCCGAGTTCAATGACCGTTACCTCTCGCGCCCCGGCTCCGAAGGTGTGTTCGAAGGCCGCGCGATCGTGTTCGAAGGCGGGGACGACTACCACCACCGCATCAACGACCCCGCGCTGGAAATCGACGCCGACTGCATCCTGGTCATGCGCGGCGCCGGGCCGATGGGCTGGCCGGGCTCTGCCGAAGTGGTCAACATGCAGCCGCCGGACGCGCTGATCCGCAAGGGCGTGCAGTGGCTGCCGACGCTTGGGGACGGGCGCCAGTCGGGCACCTCGGACAGCCCCTCGATCCTCAACTGCTCACCCGAAAGCGCGGCGGGCGGCGGCCTGTCCTGGCTGCGCACCGGCGACATGATCCGCATCGACATCCGCGCCGGCACCTGCAATGCGCTGGTCGACGAGGCCGAAATTGCCCGCCGCAAGGCCGAGGCCCCGCCGCCGGTGCCGCAGAGCCATACCCCATGGGAAGAACTCTTCCGCGAAAAGACCGGACAGATGGCCAAGGGCGCGGTCATGGAGATGGCCGTGAAGTACCGGCGCATCGCCGAAATGACCCCGCGCCACAATCACTGAACTTCTCCGAATCCCAGTAGAACTAAGTAATTTTTCTGACATAGTGCGCCCATGCAGCGAAGGCATATCGTTTTCATCGCCGGCATCCTTGCCGTGCTTTCAACGATACTGCCGCTTGGGACCGCTATCATCTACGCCGGGCACCGGGCGATGGAGGACGAACGCGCGCATCTCGGCGAATATAGCGACTGGACGCTCATGCGTGCCGAACGCAATTTCGACCGGATCAGCGATGTCTTCCGCGAACTGCAGAATACCCGCTGGGACCCCTGCAGCGATGCCCACATCGCCAGGATGCGCAAGCTGGCCGTCGATAATCTGGCGGTAGAGGAAGTCGGCTATTTCATCGACGGCAAGCTGGCCTGCACCAGCTGGGGCAAGGTTTCGCTGCTGGTCGCGCGCGGAACGCCTGACGCACGGCTTGCGGGCGGGTTCGGCCTCTATCTGAACGTCATGCCGCAAGTGAGCGCAGGGCGGCCGGTGATCGTCGTCGATCGCGGCGATTACAACACCCTGGTCAGCCACCAACGCTTCGTCGATGTGCTGACCGACACGCCGATGACGATCGGCATCGCCACGCTGGATGGCCGCCTCATCGCCGTCAACGGCAAGGCCCCTGACGAAGTGCTGCGCCGCGCCGCATCGGCCGACGGCACCGTCCATCTCGGCGCTCATGTCTACAGGTCCGTGCACGACGGCCATTTCCGCGCCTTTGCGATTACCGACCATGCCTATGTGCAGTCCCGCATGGACCGCGAACTGTGGGCGCTGATCCCGCTGGCCCTGCTGGTATCGGCAGCGCTCGTCGGTCTGATCGTGTGGCTGACCCGGCGCCTGCTGACGCCCCGGCGCGCATTGGCAGCCGCGATACGGCGGCGCGAATTCCACGTGCTCTATCAACCGATCATGGAGATCGCCACCGGCCTTTGCGTCGGTGCCGAGGCCCTGCTGCGCTGGCGGCGCGATGACGGCACCGACGTTCCGCCCGATGTGTTCATCCCGCTTGCCGAAGAGTATCACCTGATCGAGCCGCTGACCGACATGATGATCGGTTGCGTGGTGGCCGATCTTGCCGACATGCTGCGGCGGGACCACGACGTTCACGTCGCCATCAACATATCCGCTGCAGACATGCAGAGCGGCCGCTTCCTGCCCGTCCTCACCGAAGCGCTGGCGGCGGCGGGCGTCGCACCCCGGCAAGTCTGGCTGGAGGCCACCGAACGCGGCTTCATCGACGCCGCGCTTGCCCGTCAAACGCTGGAGCGGGCACGGGCGCAGGGCCATCTGGTGGCGATCGACGATTTCGGGACCGGGTATTCCAGCCTTTCGCAGCTGGCTACGCTCCCGCTTGACGGGCTGAAGATCGACAAGTCCTTCGTCGATGCGATCGGGCGGGACGCGGCGACCAGCGTGGTCGTGCCGCACGTGATCGAGATCGGGCACGGGCTCAACCTGCTGATCATTGCAGAAGGGGTCGAAACGCTGGCTCAGGAAGCCTACCTGCGCGCCGCGGGCGTCGGGTTCGCACAGGGCTGGCTTTATGCCAAAGCCCTGACGGCGTCGGAATTCCTGGCCTTTCAGGAAACCACCAACGGCCAGCGCGTATCGCCTTTCCTGGCCTCGCTTGCCGGGTAGAAGGCGCCCCTGCATCCAACGGGCCGGCCCGCGCGTTCACTTCTTGCTTTCCTTTTTGCCTTAGGCACCTGCTGCCGAACAGCCGCGCGGAGATGCCAGTGCCCCCGTTTCATCGCCCCAAGTCCCTGATAGCGCTGGCTTTGCCGTTGCTTCTCGACGTGACCGTGCCCGCATCGCGCCTGCCCATGGTCATGGCGGCCGCCGCCGTGCCACTTGCGGCCCGCACGGCAAGCGCGGCCGAACCGGCTGCGCCCGCAGACCGCGACCGGCTATATCCCTTCTACCTGCCCATGGGCGGTCTGCGCGCACCAGCGGCGACCTTTCGCATCAGGTGCGAAGCCTCTCGCGCGGCGGGGCACGAGGTCTATCAGGGCCGATCGCCGGATTCCTACGGCGGGCCGATCGAGGGCGGCTACGAACTGATCTATGAGGCTCAGGATGCGCAGGGCCGGCCCTGCGTCTACCCATTCGCGCCGTCGCTGCCGCAAGTCGGCGGGCCGGTGCAGGGTACGCAATACATCCTGCGTAGCTCCAATCCGGGCGCACGGGTGGCATTTCGCACCGGCGACGAGTGGGCGACGGTAGACCTGCGCCTGTTCAACATCGCCGCCCAGCGCGTCCATTTCGAGATGCGCGATATCGAACTGGATTTTCCCGGCGCGATCCAGGCCAAGGGCGCGCTGCATCTGGAAGTCACGGGTACGCAGGCCCCCGGACTTTTCACCGCCGTCGTGCGCCGCGCGAAGATCTACGGCGGTAAGAACGCCCTGTTCGTGCCCAACGGCCAGACCATGCTCTATGTCGAGGACAGCGACATCGCGGGCAATGTCGGCACAAACACCGATCAGGAACATACCACCTACATCAACGGCACTCTCGTCTCGCATTTCCGCGACACGAAGTTCCACGGCCAGCGCGCCTGGGAAAACACTGCGAGCGGCCATCAGCTGAAGGACAAGGCGTACCTTCGCGTATACGAGAACGTCACCGTCTCCAACGTGCCGCAGAGTTCTCCCCCGTCAGCCATGCCGCTGATCGATGCGTCCGCCTTCGGCTTCACATGGTCCGACGGGCTGCGAATCGAGCGGGTCGCCCCCCTGCAGGCCCCGCGCGACGCGCTGGTCGATCTGCGCACCGACATTCGCTACGGCGAACCGGGCAATTATCCCTGGCCGGTGATCGGTTCGCCCGGATGGCAGATGCCGCCCTCTCCGCTTGACGCGCTGGACAGGGTCTACCTGTCGGTCTTCCTCAATACTTCGGTCAAAAGCTTCCGCACCGAACCCTATGTCTTCGCGCTGAGGCCCACCGGCACCACGCCGGGCACCGACGGCTATCACGTGGAGGGCAGCGAAGCGCCGCGTGCGCAGCAGCGCTACGTGTCGCTGGCCTTCGGCACGGGCGGCAACCTTGAACGGGTCTATTCCCCCGAAGGCTGGACCTATGCCGACCCCGACCTTCCCGCCGGGTCGGAATGGGTGCTGGACCGCAGCAAGTTCATCCGCCACGCCCTTGCCCTGATCGGGCGCTAGGCGAAAGCGGCGGGATCAAAGCGGCACGCTGGCGCGCAAGGGATCGAAGTGAACGATCTCGCGCAGGCTGATCAGCGTCTCGAAATCCTGTACGTTCTCGTCGGAAGCCAGCACTGCGTCGGAAAAGCGCTGGTACGCCTCGATCGACGGCACGCTGACCATCAGCAGGAAATCGGTGCGCCCGGTAACGTTCCACGCGCCGATCACCTCGGGGCAACGGGCCAGTCTAGCCGCGAAAGCCTGCTCCATGCGCAGGCCCGATCGGACGAGTTCGACAAGCACATGGATCGTGATCGCCGGAGCTAGCCGCGCCGGGTCGATCAGGGCCACGTCAGCAACGATCACGCCCCCTGCCCGCAAGCGGCGCAGGCGGCGTAGCACCGCGCTTTCCGACAAGCCTACCTGCGCCGCGATCGAGCGGGCGGGCTCAAGATTATTGCGCCGGACGATCTCTATGATTCGCCGGTCGAATTGATCCAGATCGACTGATTCCGGCACATGGCACCCTTAAATTGACGAATTTCATCACCTGATGACGATATTCGCCAGACTTCGCCAGAGGGAGCAGGATATACCGGCGCCATGAATGCCCTTTCCGCCTCTGCCGGTTCGCCCACATCGCCTCTGCTGCGCGCCGCGCCCTACCTGGCGCTGATCTGTTCGATGACGGCGTTCTGCGTGGGCACATCTTACGGCAAGCAGCTGTTTCCGGCTGTAGGCGCGACCGGAGCCATCGCGTATCGCGTGGGCTTTTCGGCGCTGGTTCTCCTTGTGCTGTTCCGTCCCTGGCGCCAGCCACTGACGCGCGCGGACCTGTTCGCGACGATGCGCTATGGCGCGGTGCTGGGGCTGATGAACCTCAGTTTCTATCTTGCCATCCGCACGATCCCGCTGGGCCTTGCGATCGCCATCGAGTTCCTTGGCCCGCTGACGGTTTCGCTGCTCTATTCGCGCCGTCCCGGCCAGTTCGCCATGGTCGCCATGGCGGCGGCTGGCCTTGCGCTGCTGCTGCCATGGCGCGAAACGCCCCATTCGCTTGACCCGGCAGGCGTCGGCTTCGCACTGATGGCGGGCCTGTGCTGGGGGCTCTACATCGTGTTCGGCAAGAAGACGACGCACCTTCCCGGCGGACAAGCCGTGGCGCTGGGCATGTCGACAGCCGCCATCGTCGTTGTTCCCATCGGCGTCGTCGGCGCCGGAACCGCGCTTCTTACCCCTTCCCTGATCCTGGTCGGGCTGGTCACCGCCGTCCTTTCCAGCGCGCTGCCCTATTCGCTGGAGATGATCGCCCTCAAGCAGATCCCCGCCAATCGCTTCGGCGTGCTGATGAGCCTTGAACCCGCCGTGGGCGCGCTGGCCGGGGTCGTCCTGCTGGGCGAACATCTGGTAGCGCTGCAATGGCTGGCGGTAGCGCTGGTGGTCGCCGCGTCGGTAGGGTCAGTGCTGCTGGGCGATGCCAGGCCAAAGCTGCCTGTGCCGCAGTAAGGTTTGACCTTGCCTGCGCCGACCGCCTAAGCCCGCCCAAACACACGGAACAAGGACGGTTCGCACAATGCAGGTGACTTCGCGCAAGCCCCGGATCCTGCTGACCCGGCGCTGGCCCGAAGCGGTGGAGGCTCGCCTTGCCGCCGATTACGAAGTCACCCGCAACCTTGCCGACACCCCGCTGACCCAAGCCCAGCTGGCCGACGCCATGCGTACCCACGATGCCCTGTGCCCCACCGTCACCGACCGGGTGACGCGCACCGTGCTGACCGTGCCGGATCGCCGCGTGCGCATCGTGGGCAACTATGGCGCGGGGTTCGAGCATATCGACCTTGCCGCCGCGCGGGAGGCGGGCATCCCCATTACCAACACGCCCGACGTGCTGACCGAGGCGACCGCCGACATCGCCATGACCCTGTTGCTCATGGCCAGCCGCCGTGCGGGCGAAGGAGAACGCGAACTGCGCGCCGGACGGTGGACCGGCTGGCGGCCGACGCATCTGGTCGGTCAGTCGCTATCGGGCAAGCTGCTGGGCCTTGTCGGTTTCGGGCGGATCGCGCGGGCAACGGCGAAGCGCGCCGAGGCTTTCGGCATGCGCATTGCCTACCACAGCCGCCGTCCCGCGCCCGACATGCCGCCCGAAGCCTACTTTGCAGACCTTGGCGACCTGGCGGCGCGCGCCGACATGCTTTCGCTTCACGCGCCAGGTGGGGCCGAAACGCGGCATATGATCGATGCCGCGCTGCTCGCCCGGATGCCTGCCCATGCCGTGCTGGTGAACACCGGCCGCGGCACTCTGATCGATGAGGCAGCACTGGCCGATGCGCTGAAGGCAGGCCGGATCGCGGCGGCGGGCCTTGACGTCTACGAAGCCGAACCTCAGGTCCATCCCGCATTGATGGACCTGCCCAACGTGGTGCTGCTGCCCCACCTTGGCAGCGCCACGATCGAGGCCCGCACGGCGATGGGCATGAAGGTCGCCGACAACCTCGACCGCTTCTTTGCCGGAGAGCCGCTGCTTGACCCGGTCGGCTGAGCGTGTCGCCGGGGCCGTCCGGCATTGGCTGGCGCAGCCACGCGAAGGAGCACTGACCCTTGGCCTGTGCGGTTCGCAAGGATCGGGCAAGTCGACGCTGGCCGAAGCCCTGAAGTCAGCGCTTGAAGCGGAAGGTCGGCGGGTAGCCGTGCTGTCGCTCGACGATCTCTACCTTGGCCGCAATGCGCGCGCCCAACTGGCCCGCAGCATCCATCCGCTGTTCGCCACGCGCGGCGTGCCCGGTACGCACGATACGGCGTGCGGCGTGGCCCTGCTCGACGCGGTTCGTGCGGGGAACGCCGTCACCCTCCCCCGCTTCGACAAGGGCCGCGACGAACCCGCGCCCGAGGGGGAAGCCGTTCCCGCCGGTCTGGACCTGCTGCTCTTCGAAGGCTGGTGTGTCGGCGCCCGCCCGCAGGATGCCGAAGCGCTGGCGGTGCCGGTCAACGCGCTTGAACGCGATGAAGACCCGGAAGGCGTGTGGCGCGGCCAGGTCAACGCACTGCTGGGCGGTTCCTACGCCGATCTCTTCGCCCGCATCGACCGGCTAGTCCTGCTCGCCGCGCCGGGATTCGAGGTGGTGCGTGGCTGGCGCGGACAGCAGGAGGATGCCTTGCGTGCCCGTGTGACGCGCGGGAAAAGCACGCAAGTCATGGACGATGCCGCGCTCGACCGGTTCGTGCAGCATTACGAAAGGCTGACCCGGCACATCCTTGCGGAAATGCCGGGCCGGGCCGACCTGGTGCTGCATCTGGCGGCCGATCGCAGCCTGATCGACTAGAGCATCAGTCCGCCGGGGCGGCGGGCTTCGCATCGCTGCCCGAAAGCAGCACGCCGTTGAACAGGAACTTGAAGGTCGCGAAGGGCTGCCCGCGTTGGGTCACTTCCGGCCCCATCAGGAACACGCGGCCCTTGCCCAGCCCGCCCTCGACGATGCCCGCGCCGCCGTTGAGCAGCTTTTGCCCCCAGCCCCAACCGGAAACCAGCGGGTCTTCCTTGTCGAACCAGCTGACCTTGCGCACCGAAGGCCCGTCCGCGCGGAAGACGGGGTTGTTGTTGTAGAACAGGTTGACCGTGGGTGCGACGCCGAAGGCCAGGGGATCGCTGCTGTCGACTTGCGCGCTCAGGATCGATCCGGGGACGTAGAAGCTGTTGGACGAAACCCGCTTTGCCTTGCCGTCCGGCCCCATGGGCGCAAGCAGGTTGGTGACCGGCAGGCCAAGCGCCTCTCCCATGCGGGTGGCGTTGCCTACCGCGACGACGGTGCCGCCCGCCTTCGCGAATGCCGCGACTTGCGGGAAGGTCGTCTCGGGTGTGATCTTGCCCAGCATCTTGCGGTAGGCCACGGGAATGTCGGCTGCGGCAGGTTGCGGACGAGACATGCCATCCTCGCGGCCAAGCACGTCGCTCTGGAAGACAAGGACGTCGTACTTTGCCTTGAGCCCGCCCTTGTCGAGCGCCTGGGGGTAAACGAGTTCGTAGGGGAATTCGTACTGCTCGAAGATCCAGCGGGTCCAGCCCGAAGCCATTGAGCCGCCGTAAACGTCGACAAGGCCGATCTTCACCGGCTTGACCGCGACCGCATCGCCCGCAGGCTTCGCGGCAACCGCATGGGCGTCAAGGCCAAGCGGTGCGACAGCAGCATCGACGATGGCCTTTGCCTTGGCAGAGGCCGGAACCCAAAGCGCGCCGGGGGCAAGCGTCTTGCCGTCCACGGTCAGGCCCTGCTTCATCCAGAACACCGGCAGCCCTGCCTTCAGCAGCCGGTTGGTGAGCGTGTAGCTGTTGTTGACGCCGTGATCGACGATCCAGCCTGCCCCGCCCGAACCCAGCACGCGGCCCGGCGGCGGTGCGGCGATCTCGTCGGGCACCAGCGGAAACGCGGGCGGCGGCGCATCCAGCACACGGTCGAACGCCACGTTCATCTGCAGAGCCAGCGTGTAGCCGGTGACATCGTAGGGCTTGATCGGCGGGCCGCCTTCATAGGCGAAATCCTGCGGGTGATCCTGCGGCTCGAACATGTCGAGCACGTGCGGCCGGAACGCCTGATCGCTGCGCACCACATAGCTGCCCGCCGGATAGCTCTTGCCCCCGAAGGTGAAGGCCGACGGCGCCTGCTGCACTTCTATCCCGGTCTTGATCAGGGCATTGAGGAAGCGCACCGTCGTCGGCATGTCCTGCTGCTTGTCGGCAGGGATGATGTAGGCGCGCGGCGCGCGCTTTTCCGGCGCGTTGAGCACGGTCTTGTAAAGGCTGGCGGGGATCACCTTCTCGGTGCCCCAGCTGAAGGTGCCTGCCGTCTCGTCCGGCCCCGGCTTCGGCATCGCCTTTGCCGCTTCCTTCGCAGCCTCGATGCGCTTGGGGGTCACGACCCAGCTGTCGGTGCTGCCCTTGGCGATCTGGTTGCGGCCCATGACATAGCGGTTGTACTGGATCGTCTCGCGATAGCGCGAAGCGTAGTCGAGGATCGCCCGGTCCATCTCCTTCACATAGTCGAGCGACTGCTGGAAGTGCCACTCCTGCGGCGCGATCGGCAGTACCTCGTCCTGACGCGGCAACTGGTTCTCCGGCACGAACGGGATCTTGAGCGGCGTGGGGTTGCCGATGATCTCGGTCAGGATGCCGATCTGGTTATGGAAATAGCCTATCGTGCGGATGCCGCCGTTGAACCAGGTCGAATAAGGCGCGGCCGAACGCATGGCGGAACCGCCCATCCCCTTCGCCACCAGCCGCGCGTGCATCATCTGCCCGACCACGTCGGTCTGGTTGATGACCAGCGGCTCGTTGTTGAAGTTGTAGGGATCGCGGAACGGCGGGATGAACACCACCGCGCCCAGCGGTCCGGTCTGGTGCTGGTTATAGAGGATCTGCGGGAACCACTCGCGGTATCCGGCGCGGTTCATGTTGGTCGTTTCGGGCTGGGTCGAGGCGAAACTGTCGCGGTTGTTATCGTGGCCGATGTACTTCTGGTAAAGCACCGGGATCGAGTCCGTGGTCAGCTTGTGCGGATCGGCCATGTACCAGTCGGCGACGAGTTCCAGCCCGTCCGGGTTGGCGAACACGAACAGCATGATGTCGTCGCCCAGCAGGCGCAGCGTCTCGGGATCGTTGCCCGTCAGCATCTCGTGGATGATCTGGACGTGGCTTTGCGCGTTGACGATCTCGCTGGCGTGGAGGCCCGCGTCCATCCACACCATCGCCTTGCCCTCGGCCGCAAGCGTCTTCGCGGCGGCGTCGTCAAGGCCCTTGGCCAGCGCCAGCTTCTGCGCGATCTGGCGGTACTTCTCGATGTTGCGGATGTTATCGGGCGAAGAAACGATCGCCATGTACTGCTCGCGCCCCTCGGCCGTCTTGCCGATGGAAACGACCTTGATGCGATCGCTTTCCTTCGCGACCTGCATCAGCCAGGCGGAAATCTTCGTGTAGTCGGCAAGGAAGTAATCGGCGCCGACCTTGCCGCCGACGACCTTTTCGGGCGCGGTGACGGCCGCACTGGTGGCGGGGGCGTCCTGCGCCAGCGCCGGCCCGGAAAGCGAAAGCCCGAGCGGGAGCGAAAGACACGTGGCGGCAAGCAGCAGATTGCGACGGGACATGGCGTTACTCCGGCTCGAGGGCAGGCGTGGTATGAGGAAGGGGCACAAGGAAAAAGCCGGGGCGGGCCGCTGGAGAGGCCCGCCCCGTCAGGATGGGTCAGCGTGCTTCGGCGAGGGTCAGGACCGTTGCGAGGCCGACCGCCATGTTCTTCAGATCCTCGGGCGGGTTCATCTTCATGCCCTCTTCCAGCGAGTGGGCACGGAAGGTGTCGAACCCGGAGCCGAGCGTCACGGCCTCTACCCCCATGCTCATCGGGATGTTGCTGTCGGTGGACCCGGCGCCGTACTTCGGCGTTACGCCCGATCCCTTGGCAACCGCCGTGGCGACCCGGATGATGCGCGCATCAAGCGGGGTGGTGCCCACCGGGCGGTCGCCGATCAGCTTGGCGTCATAGGAGATCTTGCCCTTGGCCGTCGATCGCGCGGCATTCTCCGCATCCACCGCAGGCTGCAGAAGGGCCAGGAACTGCTTCTCCTCCGCGTCCAGTTCGGGCTTGCCGTTGGAGCGCATGTCGATGGTCATGGCGGTGGCGAAGGGGATGGAGTTCACCGAAGTGCCGCCTTCAAGGATGCCGACGTTGTAGACCGTCTTGGGCTCTGCAGGGGCCTTGATCTTACCGAATTCGACCATGGCGTTGGCCATCGCGAAGGCCGGGCTGACGATGCCGAAATCACCCATCGAGTGGCCGCCGGGGCCGTTGAACGTCACCTTGTAGCGGCGCGATCCGGTGCCGGCGTTAGTGATGCGCCCTGCCCCGCCCGGCTCGAACGAGATGAAGTACTTGATCGCGTCCTTGTACTTGCCTTTCTGGAACAGGTAGCGCGATCCGCGAAGGTCGCCGGGGCCTTCCTCGCCCACGTTGCCCATGAACAGAATGTCGGCCTTGGTGGTGTAACCCGCCCGGTTCATCGCCCGGATGAAGGCCAGCAGCACCGGCAGGCTGGAGGTATCGTCGCCGATGCCCGGCGCGTAGAGGCCGTTGCCTTCGCGCCGCACCTTCACGTTGGTGCCGCCGGGGAACACCGTGTCGAGGTGTGCGGTGACGACGATCAGCGGCCCTCCTCCGGTCCCCTTGCGCAGCCCCATGACATTGCCGACTTCGTCACGCTCCACATCGGTGAGCCCTTCGGCCTTGAGCATCGCCATGTAGGCGGCGCCGCGCGCGTCTTCCTTGAACGGCGGGGCCTCGATCTCGGTCAGGGTGATGATGTCCTGGATGATCTTGTCGTAATCGCCCTTGAGCGATTCCTTGGCCTTGGCGAACTTCGCTCCGCCCAGCAGCGTGGCGGCGGCCTTGTCCTCTACCGTGGCGGCCTGCGCCGTCGGAGCGGTCAGCGCGATCGCGGCGGTTGCGGCCAGCAGTGTGATACGCATCATCAAATCCCCTGTATTCTAACTTAGAAGTTGCTGTAGATCGTCGCGCCCAGCGTGCGCGGGGCGGTCGTTGCCCAGTAATCCGGCACGCCCGCCGCACTGGAGATCGAATTCACGCCGATCTTGTTGAACAGGTTGCGCACGTAGAGGAACACGCCCATCCGGTCGTTCTGGACACCCGCGCGCAGGTTCACCATCGAATACTTCCCGAACTCGCGGTACAGGCTGTTGGTGGGCCGGATCTGCGAGGTCATCTTGCCGGTATAGGTCCAGTCGGCGCGCAGCATGCCTTCAAAGTCGTTGAAGGCCGGGAAGGTATACTCGGCCCCGGCACTGGCGGTGGTGCGCGGGATCAGCGGCAGGATATCGCCCTTGAGGCCCGATGCCGTGACTTCGGCGCTGACCTGGTCGGCGGTCAGGCGCGGCTTTACGTAGTGGAAGCTGGCGTTGAGGTTGAGCCCCGAAACCGGCCGTGCGCTGGCCTCCACCTCGACACCCTCGATCCGGGCGGAACCGACGTTGCCGATGTACGAGAAGTTGCCGTAAGTCGCGCGAACCGAGGTCTGCAGGTTGTTCCAGTCGATCCGATAGGCATCGATGTTGAAGGTCAGCTTGCGGTCGAACCACTGCGTCTTGAAGCCCGCCTCGTAGTTCCAAAGCGAGTCCGCCGCATACGTCTGCGCCGATTCCGGGATGCCCGGCGTCAGGTTCGCGCCGCCGGGCCGGAAGCCCTGCGATGCGGTGGCGTAGAACATGATATCCGGCGTGATCTTGAAGTCGACATTGTACTTCTGGATCAGCCCGCTCGCATCGGCGGTGACTTCGGAATAGGCGCTGGGCACCTGCCCGTTGAAGTAGTTGTAGCCCAGGTTCTCGCCGCCCACGGTCTTCTTGTAATCGTAATAGCGCAGGCCCGCGGTCAGCGTCAGCGGCTCGAATACGCGGTAGCTGATTTCGCCGTAAACCGCCGTCTGCTTGACCACGTCGGTGACATAGCGCGATCCCAGATCGACGGTGGGCTGCTGGCGTTCCCCTGTCTCTGGGATGCCTGCGAAGACCAGCGTGTCCACGCGGTCATCACGATCTTCGCGGAATACGCCGAAAGTGTAGCTGAACGGCCCCTTGCCGTTCGAGCTGAGGCGCAGTTCGTTGACGTAGTTGCGCACGAAGCGTGGCTGGTAGTTGCCGATCGGCTGCTGCGAGGCTGCCCAGTTCTGGTAGTCCGCCTGCAATTGGGCAGACGTCAGCCCGCCCGCATCGCTGGCACATGTGCTGGAATCGGTGGTTGCCCCGGCGCTCGTGCCTTGCAGGAGCGACCCTGCATAGGTGTTCTGGAACAAGCCGCAGTACCGGTTCGACGCAGCGATGCTGGCGTAGTTGTCCGAATTGTCGTTGGTCTGGCGCACGTCCCAGCGATAGTACGAATTGTTGAGCGCGAGCGTGCCGATGCCCGTCTCCCACTTGGTTTCCAGCGCATATAGCTGCAGCTTGTCATAGGCGGGCGAGGCGATCTTCTGTTCGGACACGAACTCGCCCACCGAGGGCGCCCATTGCGACGTGCCGTCGAACTTCTGCGTCTGCACGATCGTCATGAAATTCATGCTCAGCGTGTCGGTCGGCTGGAAGCCCAGCTGGAAGCGCGCGCCTTCGAGGGTGGAGCGGTTGAGGTTTTCCCTGCCGATCGTCGGATCATCGACATAGCCGGGGTTCTGCTGGCGATAGAGCACCAGACGCGCGGCCAGCATGTCGGAGATGATCGGCACGTTGACCGCGCCCTTCAGCGAATAGCCGAACTCGCCGTGCTCAACCGCTTCGCCGCCGAATTCCGTGGCGCCCTCGTACTTCGTAAGGTCCGGCTTCTTGAAGATCACGCGCAAGGTGCCGCCCATGGAACCCGAGCCGTAAAGCGTGCCTTGTGGTCCGCGCAGCACTTCCACGCGCTCCACATCGAAGAGGTTGAGGTTGGGCGTCACGCCCGAAGGGTCGGAGCTGGTGCCCGATGGGCCGGTCAGCGGTGTCTCGCCGTAATACAGGCCCACGGTGCTTTCGCCGGCGGTCTGGATGCCGCGGATGGAGATGCGGGTGCGGCCCGATTCACCGGCGATCAGGTTGAGGCCCGGCACCTGCCGCACAACGTCGGCGATACCCGTGGCGCCCAGGTTCTGCAGCGACTTTTCCGACAGCGCGGTGATCGCGACAGGAGTGTCCTGCACGCGGGTGGAGCGGCGCAGCGCGGTCACGACGATGTCCCCGACGCCCTCGGTAACCGCTTGTTGTGGAACCGTTTCCTGTGCCTGCGCGCCCAGCGGCAAGGCAAACAAGGACACGGAGATCAAAAATGCAGCGCGACCGTAGTGAGTGGCCATGATTGCCCCCTGTTGCAGCCGGCCCATGCCCCCGTCGCGATGCCGCCGATGCTTGGGCGATCTTCTGCGCGGCCAGGAACCGAAGCCGGTTCGTTGTCGAGGTTTCCCCTCCCGACGCCGAAAAAGCTGGGGGCCTTCACCTGTCACGAAGCTGTCACTGCCGCATTCTTTTCGAAAAAGAATCTTGCCGCCCGCGACAGGTTGATGACAGGTTCCATTCACAGACTGCCGAATCAAACGGCATGAAATTGCGCCGGGACAGGGCCGGCACTTAACGACACACAAAGGCACTCAAAGGGGCCTCACGGCACCTGAAGAGAAGACCGACAGGGACAAGAGGATGCCGCAACTCGCGTGAGGGAGTGTTTGTTGCGGATACTGATCGTGGAAGACGACGAGCGCCTGGCGCGCGGCATGGAAGCCTCGATGAGCGCGGGCGGCTTTGCCGTCGATGTCGTCGGCAGCGGAGAGGAGGCGCTCGATGTGCTGGCCGCCGAAACCTACAACGCCGCCATCCTCGACCTGGGCCTGCCCGACATGGACGGTCTGGAGGTGCTGCAGACGCTGCGCCGCAGCGGCGATGCGACGCCCGTGCTGATCCTGACCGCGCGCGATGCCGTGTCCGACCGCATCGCCGGGCTGGACCGGGGAGCGGACGATTACCTGTCCAAGCCGTTTCACCCGCGCGAACTGGAATCGCGGCTGCGCGCGCTGATCCGGCGCAGCCAGGGCACCGCCGACCCGGTGCTGCGCGTGGGCGACCTCAGCCTTGACCGGTCGACCCGCGTGGTGGAACTGCGCCGCTCGGTACTGGACCTGCGCCGCCGCGAACTGGCCGTGCTGGAAACGCTGATGGGCCGCCCCGGCAAGGTCGTGACCAAGCAGCGGCTCAATTCCGAAGTGTTCAACTTTGCCGACGCCGTCGCGCCCAATGCACTGGAAGTCTATGTGGGCCGCCTGCGCCGCAAGCTGATGCCGGATGGGCCGACGATCCGCACCATCCGGGGGCTCGGCTACATGCTGGAGACCTGATGGCCTCGCTGCGATCGCGGCTGACGGCAGCGGTGATGGTGCCGCTGCTGGCGCTGGCGGTGACGTTCGGCGGCATCACCTGCTGGATGGTACAGCGTTCGGGCGCTACGACATCGGACCGCATCCTGATCGGATCGGTGCGGCTGCTCAGCCGCGCGGCCGACGCCGGGGACGACGTGCGCGGCCACTTGCTACCACTGGCGGTCCACCTGCTGCAGCGCCGCTCCGCCCCCGTCACGCACTACAGCATCTGGGACGGCGGCACGCTGATCGCGGGGGAGCGTGACCTGGTGCCGCCGCCGCAGTACGACGCCCGCACCGGCCGCACCACACAGCGCCTGCCCGCCGCCAGCTTCCCGCGCACGTTCCGCAATACCCCGCTGACCGGCGGCTACGTCGATCCGCACGATGCCGAAGGCGTGATCCAGCCGGGATACCTGCGCGACGGCACCTTGCGCGGCAAGCCGGTGCGCATCGCCACCGAGATCCGCCGCCTGCATCGCAACGGCCGCGACGTGGTGGTACAGGTGGCAGACTTCGTGGACGACCGCTGGGCCTACCAGCAAACCTATTTCCTGCGCGTGTTGGGCGCGGGTGTGCTGATCGCGATGACGGCAGTGCTGCTGTTCTACTGGGCGATCACCTGGGGCCTTGCTCCCTTCGCGTCGTTGACCGGCCAGATCGAGACTGCCCGCCGCGAACCGCCTCCGCAGTTCCGCCTTGCACTGGAAGAGGATGCCCCGCGTGAGGCGCGGCTGCTGGCCGGATCGTTCAACGCCCTGCTGGCCCGTACCGAACGCGCGGTGGATTCGCTCAAGCAGTTCACCGCCAATGCATCGCACCAGATGCGCACGCCGCTTGCCGTAGTGCGCGTCCATCTTGATGTGCTGGAACGCTATGGCCCCGCATCCGCGCGCGGCGCTGCGGCGCTGGACGATATCGGCAATGCCGTGCTCTCTCTCGAACGACTGCTGCTGCAACTGATCGCCCTGGCCCGCACCGAGGAACTGGGCATCGCCGAGGACGCCGCTTTCGACCTTGCCGCCGTGGCCGCTGACCTTGTCGCGACGCGTATCGACCAGCCGGGGACGGAAACCCTCGACATCGGTTTCGAAGCGCCGGAGGACGGGCCGCTATTTGCCCGTGGCCATCCGGTGCTGGCGGCCGAGATGATCGGCAACCTGTTCGACAACGCCGTGCGCTACAACCGCCCCGGCGGCACCGTCACCGTGCGCGTGCTGCACCGCTCCGGGCATCCCCGCATCGAAGTGGAGGACGACGGCCCCGGCATTCCCGCGCAGGATCGCGAACGCGTGTTCGAACGCTTCTACCGCGCCCGCCCCTCCGGCCCTTCCGGGAGCGGCCTTGGCCTGTCCATCGTGCGGGCACTGGCGGAACGTATGGGGGCAGAGGTCCGGCTGGAACCCGGCCCGACCGGGCGCGGCGTGCTGGCAGCCATCGATTTCGCCGCGCGGCCGATGATCGAGGATGAACCGGAGGCGCAACAATTCGCGCTCGCGACAGCTTGCTGACAGGGTTTCCACGGCACAATCCCTATCATGAGCCAGGCGCCTTCGGGCGCGGCAACAGGATCACAGATGTCCGCAAAATCCTTCGTTCGGTCAGTTGCATGATCGAAACTGCTCCCCCGTCCCTCCCCCCTTCCGACGCCGCGGCACGCAGCCGTTTTCGACCGCACCTGCAGGTCCGCCTGCTGGCGGGCTTCCTGCTCGGCATGGGCGGCGGCACGCTGGCCGGCCTGTTCGCCAGCGATTCCCCCGCCACCGCGCTGCTGATGCGCTGGGTGGTGAAGCCCGTGGAGCAGGCATTCCTGTTCGCGCTGTTCCTGCTGATCGTGCCGCTGCTGGTTTCCGCCATCGTCAGCGGCATCGCACGGATGCGCAACATGGCGGGGATGCGGCGGCTGCTGCTGTCCACGCTGGCGCACATGCTGGCCGCATCGCTGGCCGCCGCGCTGATCGGGCTGGCCATGGTCAACCTGTTCCGCCCAGGTGATGTGGTGCCGGCGGAAATCGGCCAGCAACTGCTTGCGGCAGGCCACGCAGCGGCCCCGCCCAAAGGTCTGTCCAGCGGGTTCGGCGCGCTGTTTTCCTACGCGGCAGTCGAACGGCCGATCATGATCGTCATTGTCGCATCGGTGCTGGTGGGCATCGTGCTTACTTTCCTGCGCACCCGCCGCAGCGGCCACGTGCTGGCTACCAGCGAACGGGTGTTCGATGCCGGAATGCACGTGCTGGGCTATGTCGCGCGGCTGGCCCCCATCGCGGTCGCCGCCTTCATGTTCGACCTGACGCTGGTATTCGGCTGGCACCTGCTGCTCTACCTCAGCGCCTATGTCGGCGTGGTGGTCGCAGCGCTTTTGCTGCAGGTGGCGCTGACGTTCTTCGCGGTCGTGTGGATGCGCGGCGGCGTGACCCCGGCGGCGTTCCTGCGCGGAGTGCAGGAGCCAGCGGTCATCGCGTTCTGCACGTCGTCCTCCAACGCCACGCTGCCAAGCGCGCTGCGCGCCGCCGAACTGGACTTGCGCCTGTCGCCTCGCGTCGCCCGGCTGGTGCTGGGCGTGGGCACCATCGCCAATCAGGGCGGCACCGCGATCTACACTGCCGTGACCGTGCTGTTCATCGCCCAGTTCTTCGGCATGGACCTTTCGCTGGGGCGGCAGGCGCTGGTGCTGGCGGTGGCGGCACTGGCGGGCATGGGCACCATCGGCGTTCCGGCCGGATCGCTGCCTACCGTCGCCGCCGTGCTGGCGCTGGCGGGGTTGCCGCCCGAGGGCATCGGCCTTGTGGTGGGGGTGGACAGGCTGCTCGACATGTTCCGCACGATGGTCAACGTGGTGGGTGATCTGGCGGTCGCAACCGCAGTCTCACAGGACCAGAAGGCCACGACGGGCTCAGAACCCTAACGCATGCACAGGGCGCGGGCCACGTCCGGGCGAAGCTGCCATGTGCCCTGACGGATCACCCAGCTGCGCGCGCCTTCCTTGCTGATCGCATAGCCTTCGATATCCTGGCGCCGGTCATCATCGGGCCGCGGCCGATCGATTGCGCATGACACGAGCCGACCGCCGCTGTCGTAGACGAGGCAGGCCCCGGTCGCCTCCATGTAGCCGCTGCTGTCACGTTCGGTGACGGACCGGCTGACGATTTCCAACACCGTGCCGAATTCTGTCAGGCCGCCGGGCCCCGGCCGCGCAAAGCTGCGCAGGGCGACTATCTCTGCTCCCGCCCGCCGCGCCTCAAGCCCCAGCAGGTCGCGCCATGCGCCCGCCGCCGCACCGTTCATGTGCGTGGCGACTTCACCGCTCTGCACAACCGCCGTGTCAAGCGAGAGCAGTTGCCCGGGGTTGCCCTGAAAGACCGTCTGCGCAAAGCTCAGCATGGCAAGATCAAGCGCCTCCACTTGCACAGGCACCGCCCAGGCCAGCTGCTCTTCGGCAAAGTGCAGCCCGTCGGTCGGGAAGATGCGATGATGGCGGAAGGCCTCCATCCAGGCGAAGCGGATATTCTCGTCATCCACCGGCACAAGGCGCATATCGGCAGAGATGACCGCGCGCAGGAAGGTGAAGAAGGTGATCCCGAACGGCGGGGCATAGTCCAGCGCGCGGATCAGCATCGACTGGAACATCTGAGCCGTCTTCGCCAGCCGCGCGGCGATCTCTTCGGCCAAGGCGGGCGACAGCGCACCGGGGGGAAGTATCCCGCTGCCGTTGGTGGCGATCGCGATCAGGCCGGCAATCCGCTTGCTCGCAACGGTCTGGAAGGCGCGGTAGACTGCCTGCACCAGCACGTTGCCCAGCTGGTGCGGCTCCTCTCCCACTTCAGGGCTGTCGTACATCAGCTCGCCGATCAGGGGGCGCAGCGTTGCCGCTCCGGCCCCGCCCGCGCCCGAGGATGATTCCGAGTCCATGCCGGACGTCTGCGAGAACGTGCGCGCCAGCGATCCCAGCACGCCCAGCTGATCGATTTCGCCCCGCGCTTCGGTGATCTGCGCCGCCACCAGCTCGCCATAGGAATAGCGCTGGAATATTGCCATGAGGTCAGCGAAAGCCTCATGAAAGGCCAGCACGTCGCGGTGAGTGGCAGTCAGGAACGCCGGCTTCACCGCATCGAGCAACGCGTGGGTCATCTCGTGGACGATGACGTCATGCGACAGTGCGGTGAAGACCCGGCTGCCGGGCGCATAGCCCACGGTGTCTGCACGTGCCTTGTAGTGACCGAAAACGATGCAGGCCCGCGCCGGGTCGAACCACGCCTGGGCTTCCTCCGCTTCCCATGGAGACAGCCCGAAGCGCTCTGCCCGCGACCACACGCCGGTTGCGGGATCGAACATCAGGCCCAGCACGATCTCGCGCCCCAGTGCCCGGCGGAAGGTGCCGTAGATCTGCGAGGCTGTGGCATAGACCATCTGCGCGATGAAACGCGGATCGGTCAGCGAGGGCGGGTAACCGGCCTCTGCTATGGTGACGATGCCGTTCGGCTTCATCTTGTCGATGATCCGGCGCTCGGACGGCCACGCCGCCGCCGCGGGCAGCGTAACGGAGAAGTGGCGGCCATACAGGCAACCGCGCCGCTCTGAAAACTTCAGCCGCTCGTAAGGTTCGGACACCGTGACCACGCCGCCCCGGTTGGCGCGGGCGGTCGGATCGATGGCGAATATCCGCATCCGGCGAACCATCGGAATATGAGGATTGGGCCCTGCCCTGCGAAGCTCGTCCGCATCATCACCTTCGCTGCGCACTTCGCGCAGGACACGCGGGGATACCGTTATCGCGCCGTCCTGCGTCATACCGGCAAACCGAACAGCGGCTGCGCGCGATACAGCGCCGAACCTTCGAGCAACGGCTCCTGCTGTTCGCCCGCCATCTCGGCAGCGATGGCCGCGAAAAGGGCATCCGCGCTCAGCCCCGCGCCCTGCCCGCGCAGGATTTTCGTGGCCGCGCGGGTGAACACGCCCGAGCCCGCCTCTTCCATCGCTGACTGATGGGGAAGACAGGCGCAAAAGGTGACATAGGACAAATCCGCACCGTAAAGATCCGCAGCCCCGCCCGGCACAGCCGCTCTTGCAGACCGCAAGGACCGAGCGCCCCGCCGCGCGTCATAGGCTTTGAGGGCGATCGCATCAGGCAGGCTGACGCTGCGCGCCCGTCGATAGGCGCTACTGCCCAGTGCCATCCTGCTCGACCGGCCGGAGTGGCAGAAATCGTGAAAGCGGATCACTTTCACGCCTGCCGCGACCTGCATCAGTTCCGGCCACTCATCATCGATGATCAGCCCGCCATCGCGCCAGTCAAGCGCGACGAGCGCTTCGTCCTCGCCGTCGGCAAAGTGCTTGTCGTTCAGCTCATCGCCGTCGACGTCGAGCACGCGGCTGCCGTGGGAAGAGATATGGATCATCACGCTGTCCCCGGCCCGCGCCTTGCCCAGTATCCCGCGCAGCGCCTCACGGATCTGCCGCGCGCCAAGGTCCGGCAGCACGGTCGCCTGATATCCCTGCAACCGGAAGGTATCGGCCCAGGTGTTCGCGTCGTTGATGCAGCCGTAAAGACGCATCCCCTCGGGAAAGCCGTCATTGCCGATGCAAAGCGCGACCCTCTGCGCGCCCAGCTTCACGCCCGCACCGCCTTGTGTCTCAGGAGAAGAAGCAAGCGGCGACGCACCGACGAAATCCGGCACCGCATCGAACAGGTCGGCCGGCATGCCGTAGTAATTGGGCGCCACCGTCGCACGGCCCACGCGTGGCTCTCCCGGCGGGAAAGGCGGGTTCACCGTGTCCCCGTCACCCAGCCCGCGCATCCGCCGCACGATGTTCTCGATCGTCGCGACGTCGTTGTCGAAACCGCCATGCGACTGCGAACCCGAGGCCATCGTCGGCGCTGCTCCGCTGGTGGGCGACAGGATCACGTCATCGCCGAAAGCCTGCTTCACCGCCGGATCGACGCGGATGAAGTCCTCCATCCCCAGGATCGGCGTCTCCTTCTTCCCCTCGAACGCGCGGGAGACGAGGTAGAGCAGCGACTTGCGGTAGATGTTGGCGCAATTGTCCGCCCGCTCCGCCTGACGCGTCATGGCGAAAAGGGTGGCATCGCCGATCTTGCCCTGTGCGATCAGCTTGCCCAGCGTCGGCGCGAACAGGGCGTTGGTAATGGCCGGGGCAAGCAGGTGCAGCTGGCTGACCTGCAATCCGGCGTCGCAGAGCACCGGCAGGAAATGGGCGTGGAAGATGGACCCGGCACTGTGACCCACCGCGAAGATCTCGGTCGCGTCCGAAAGCGCCGCGCCCAGCTTCTGCGCGAAAAGCCTCGCCCCGCCCCCGGTTTCGCTGGTCCCGGCTTCACTGCCCCTCCGCGCGCTGTCCTTCATCGCATTCCACAGCAGGGTGCCGATCCTGCCGCCGATCAGTTCCACTGCCGGGTCGGTGGTGTAATCGTAGATATCGCGCGGCACTGCCCGTGCGCCCATCTGGCCGCGCCGCCGCTCCCCCTCCACGATCTGCCAGAACGTTTCCAGTCCGCCCGTTTCCCAGATGAAATAGACCGGGTAGATGCCGTGTGCCATCCACCAGCGGTGATAGGCCCATGCCGATGCCAGGCCGCTGCGCTCGTCGGTCAGCCCGCCGTGCGCGTAGAGCATCGGCCGATAGCCCTGCCCCACTTTCGCGGCGATAGAAGCGACCATATCGTCGATGTCGGCAGCATCCGTGGTCATGATGCCATCGTCGGACAGCACGCCCTTGCGCAAGTTGACGACATGCAGCGCCAGTTCGCGCAGCTGCTCGGGCGCGCCGGTGAAGGCGCCGGGGTCGACGAAGGCGGGCCAACTGGGAGCTACCGGGGCCGGGGCCGCAGGCGAAGATCGCGCCGTTGCACTACCTTCCTGCTCGGCAACGGACTTCGCGCCCATATCGGGAAGCCACTCCGGCCGCGCCACGCGCGCCTTGTCTTCGGCGATATTCCATTGCATCACGTAGGCCCTCAGCGCGTCGAGGCGGCCGAGTTGCAGGCTGCTCGCCTCCGCCCCCTCGCGCAGGACCAGCACTTGCGCCTGCCGGTCCGGTTCCAGCGCCCGATTGGGGCGGATGGAGCCGTCCGCGAACAGCAGGTAGTGGAAGCGCTGGCTGAGCGGGGCCGGCTTTTTGAGGCGCTCGGCCAGTTCGGCCTCGGGGACGTTGGCAACCCACTCGATCGCCAGCCACTCCTTTTGCGGATCAGTCATCGACATTCTCCTAGCCATTGGCCTGAAGCGGCCGGGTGAAACGGGACAACAGGATCGGCATCGTCGCGACGACACCCGGCGCAAGCGTCAGGAGCGAACCGGAGCCGCCGTGATCGAGGAACGTGATCAGCACCGATCCCGCCGCCACCAACAGCATCAGCGGCACGCGCAGCATGTGCCAGGCACCGCCGCGCTGCGCGTCTTGCCGGAACTGGAGAAACCAGTCGGGGTGCTCCAGCGTGCGGATCCAGTGTCCGAAGCTTTCGTTCATCAGCCGAAAGTTGGGATCAGTCTTGACCAGACGGCGCGACAGCAGGCTGTTGAGCACCGGGAAGTTGCTGGTGTTGATGAACTTTCCGTGGGCAAGATGGTGCAGCGTAAGGTGCTCCTCCTTGCTGGAACGCACCCATTCACCCTGATAATAGTCGCCCAGGAAGTTCGCCATGTATTCATGGACCTGTTCGCTGTAGATATTCCTGAGGTCGTTGACGATCGGCAGCTGCCCCGCGGGCGTTGGCCCCTTCACGTCCTTCTCCGACAGGCAGAACGAACGGATCTGTTCCTGTATGCGATCGGACGGGATCTGGATCATCTCGTTCGCGATCAAGTCTGCCACGGCCGGATTGCGCCTGCTCCAGCGCTCCACCGCCTCGCGTGCATCCTTTTCCTCGATCAGAGCCAGCAAGCGCCTGAGGTTCACGCTTTCCTCCGCAGCCGCAGTGCCCGGAGCGACAGGCACCGCCAGCGCCTCTGTCCAGGTGTAGGTGATGAATTCCGAGAACAGTTCGGCCCAGCGATAGGATTCGCTTTCGTTCATGATCCCTGCGGTGCCGGCCGCCTCGGCTTCGCGCTTTTCGCGATCGCGCGCCTGCCGCAGCCGTACCAGCGGCATCGTCTCCACGAAGAAGTAGACGTTCACCTCGCGCCGCGCGGTCAACTGCTCAAGCAGACCCAGCGCCTTCACCCTGAGATCGCGGTTGGCCACGATGCTTTCGAAGCCGGTGACGATCCACGACTTGGCTGCCAGCAGGGCCATGCTCTTCTCACCCAGCTTGTTGCGTTCAAGCGCCAGGTCGAACATCTCAAGCCGGTCGCGCGCTTCCAGACCGTTCTGCAGGTTGCGGAATTCGCGCGTGGGGTAATTGATGAAGACCGCCTTGATCGGGCGCGTCGACTGTCCCCGGATCTGCTCGGGCGTGTGGCGCGGGTGCAGTGCGCGGAAGCCGAAATGCTGCAGCCCGAACAGGTTCTGCGCCGCCAGTTCCAGCAGCCGCCATGTCAGGAAGGTGGCCAGCGCCATGGCCGCGATCGCCAGCAGCCAGTCGCGCACCGCGATCAGCGGATCGCCGGGCGGCATCGTCACCAGAAGGTGCCCGGTCCTTGCCGCTTCGGCCGCGGCATAACTGCTCAGGTTAGGCAGCCTCGGGGAAAGCGGCGCGGTAAAGCAGGGGCTGTCGGCGTCCCACAGCCGCATGATCTCGCAAGCCACCAGCGACGGTGCACCGGACCTGGCAGCGGCATGATCGGCAACCAGCTTGCGCGTGGACAAATCGGCCGGCGGAGGCTGCGCGGGCCGTGCAGGGCGATAGTAGATCGACTGCACCTGCGCGACCAGCGCATCGACCTGATGGCGCGACTGTTCCAGCACCCGCGCGTCGCCATGGGAATGTTCGACCCGCAACTGGCCCGCCGCCGCACTGCAGGCCGCCAGCGTGGGGATTACAGCCAGCAGGTAGATCGTGACCAGCTGATGCCGTAGCACTCGGTTTGCGCGGCGCATGACGGAA
Source organism: Novosphingobium guangzhouense (assembly GCF_002896965.1). Taxonomy (GTDB): domain Bacteria; phylum Pseudomonadota; class Alphaproteobacteria; order Sphingomonadales; family Sphingomonadaceae; genus Novosphingobium; species Novosphingobium guangzhouense. The sequence continues at coordinate 7,615 of NZ_LYMM01000052.1, read as the reverse complement.
GGCGGCACAAACCCGGCAGACGCCAGGATCACGGGCAGGCGAAGCTCTTGCCCCAGCCGTTCTATCCGGCGTTCCAGCCGCCGTGCACGCTCCGCCCGAGAGAGCTTGCCACACCCCTCTTCGTCCGGCGCGCCATCGCGGGTCGCGAACCAGTCGATCGCGGACACCAGCCACATCACCACCAGCAGCACCGGATAGGCCAGGACGCGCCAGCCCGCGCCGGGGCTCTGCGCCAGCACGATCGTCGCCGCGATGCCCAGCACGACGTAGAACACCGTCGCCCCCTTGCCCCAGCCGACCGGCAGCGCGCCCCAGCTGTGATCGGCATCCTTGCGCGCCAGCAGGATCAACAGCAGGAACAACCCGACCCCGGCATGAAGGAACAGCGCGTCCCCCCGCACCAGCAGCAGGCCAAGCGGCATCAGCACAACCACCGCCAGCTGCGCCGACATGCCACGCAGATACCATTCGTCGGGCTCGGCGCTGTGGAACGGCTCAGGGTCCGGCCATAGCTTGCGCAGCAGGGTATGGGGGTCGAGAACGGCCAGGATGCCCAGCATCGCCGCCAGCAGTACGCCGATGCACAGCATCGTGATGCCGGCTACATAGGCAGGCTCCAGCGCCACGTCCTGAAGCTGCGACCGGTCATACCACGTGGCGACCAGCCAGCGCGCCGAGCACGAGACGCTCACCGACATGCGCACCCGCCTGCCCGCATAGCGCGCATCGAAAGGCGTGGCCGAAGCTGTCTCCTGCCCGGTAACGCCCTGCCCGCACCGCGTATCCACCGACGCCGCAAAGTCGGTCAGCGTGGCGGGCGTGTCGAGCTGGCTGCCGAACGTCTCGTTATGCACGCGCGCCGGGTCGGAATGCTGCAACACCTCAAGGCTGGCCGGATCGATGACGGCATAGCCGAACCCAGCCGGCACCGGCACCGCCAGCGTGGCCGCAGGCGGCTTCCCCGCCATCACCAGCGACTGCGCGTTCGGTGCGGTCAGCAGCAGGACCATGCGCGCGTCTCCGGTTGCCGATGCCGGGACCTGATCGACGGCATAGCTGTGACCCTGTGCGCAACTGCGCCCAACCGGCCGGCCGCAAGGAAACGGGGATGCCCGCAGGCGCCCGAAATAGCGCCGTTCGCGGATATCGCCGATGGGGCGGTCCCTGCTTTGCGTGACGCGCATCGGAATGCCGTTACGGACATCGCGAAGTTGCAGCATGATGAGCGGCAGCGGACCCGGCGCCAACTGCCAGGGCGGATCGATTGCCGGGCCGGGCGTCCGATTTGCCCCCGTCACGCGGCCCATGCGTGACCAGTCGCCCCAGCGCTGCCTTGCCGCATGTTCCATGGCCGACAGGCTGAGGCCGACCTCCCGGTCGATGTCCTGCGCGATGGAATTCGCCAGCCCCCGTACCATGGCATCCTCATTGCGCCTGAGATCTCCCCAGAACGCAATCACGGCGCAGGCCGTCACCAGCGTCGCCACCATCAACGGCACCGCCGCGATGATGCCGATGACGTCCAGCCACCCCAGCGAAGCGTTATGGTCGATCGACGCCAGCTTGATCAGCGGGATCAACAGCAACAGCACGACCACGGCAAAGCCGAACGCCGCCTTGGTGAACGGGCTGAGCGTGTTCAGCACTTCGGTTGCGCTTGGCGGATCGCCCAGCGCGCTGAGCATGCACAGGCGCGGCGTGCAGCGGAACGGGCCTTCCTCGCGCTCGATGGTCAGCGGGCGGCCGAAGTCCAGCGGCCACTGATAGACCAGCCGCTCCCGCCCGCCGACCGTGACGGCCGGAGGTTGCCCTGCCTTGCCCGCTGCCGCGGCAGCCGCCGCGTCTCCCTGCCTGCCGTCGCCCTGCCCGCCGTTGCCCTTGCCGCGCTGGCCATCCGGATCGGCAGCCTCGATCCGGCGGGGCCAGTCGCCGCGCAGCACCAGCAGCACTTCGCCATCCGGCCCGACAATCGCCAGATCCTGCGCCCGCGCCCTGTCGCTGCGCCCCTGTAGCACCGGCTGGGCAGACCCGTGCGCGCAGTATTTCCTGCCGTCAGGACTGGCGAGGGCAGAAAGCACGGGCTTGCGGTCCCGCGCCTGAAAACCGTCAAGCCGAAGGCGCAGCGTCGACAAGCTGGCCGCCATGTGGGCGCAGTCATCTCCGGCACCGAACCAGACCTGATAGCGATCGTTGATGCCAGACGGGCTTCCGCCGTCGCTCTGCCCCTCGGTCGAAGTGCGCCGGGCCACCATGTCGCCCAGGTCGCGCAACTCGCTGACCATGCGCCCCACTTCGCCAAAATCAGTCTGCTGGCGTTGCAGCACGAGTTCGGACCGTGAATGGATGAAGAGCAGGCCAAAGAGCAGCGCAACAGCGATGGTGGTGGACAACAGCACTGCAAGCGATCGGATGCCCGGCAGGGATGGTGCCCCGGCCACGTCAGGCGGCCCACTGACGCCGATGGGCGACGGCAGGCTGCGCAAACACGACAAGGCGAAACCATCCGGCCAACGGCATGCCCTACCCCACTAAGAAGATGCCCCTAAGCATTGCCCTCAGGGCAAAGACCGCTTCACGTCCACCCTGTTGGTCAGCAATCACCACGAACACTATTTCGTGGATTATTCAAGTCCTCAAATTATGACGATGCCGGATATGATTTAATATCCGTGGCATTCGTTTACCTTCATTTACCTGAAAAGTTATTGAACACTATAATAAGCGCGAAAGACGAATGCCTGCGCGCATCATACTTAAAATTATTACAAATATCGTCACTTGACGTTTACCCGAAACCAAGGACTGCGGCACTCGCCGCCCGCCGCAACAACCCAGGGACGGCGCCCAGAAAGCCGGCCTGCCCGACGATACCTTCGCGCAGGCGGACAAAGGCTATTTCCGCGAAATGGACGACGGCCTCGCCCTGTCCCCGGACGAGGTGAAGAACTGCAACACGTGGCTGGTGTGGCCCGGCGGCAACGACCGCTTCTGGAATTACATGAGCACCCCGACACTGGCCGGGATGGAGCGCCGGATTGGTTCCTTATGCCGCTCATGGCGCGGTTCCGGGGTTACTATCCCGGCTATGGCACAGACTAGTGGCCGGGGCTCGACGCCATCAGATGGACTGTGCCCAAGGGCCAGACCGACAATCGCGTGCGTGCGGTCCGCCTCGATCGGGCCGCGTGGCAGCCTTCACGCTCGTTGCGGACAGCTTTCCCATGACCAAAACCTTCCCGCATTTCATCCCACATGACCAGTCGGACACCGATGAATGGGGCTGGATGCGGCAGGATGCAAATCACTTGGCAAGCCTTGGAATTCCCTAGCTTTCTATGGATCGCTCTGGATGTGCCTGGAAGAGTAAGTGGCGGAGAGGGTGGGATTCGAACCCACGGTACGGTTGCCCGTACACTGCATTTCGAGTGCAGCGCATTCGACCACTCTGCCACCTCTCCGCTTGAGACGTGTGCGGTGGAAACAAGCTCCACCGGGTCGGGAAGCGCGCCGTTAGCCGACCTGATCGGGCTTGCCAAGCCCTCTTTTCACTTTTTAGTGAATAGCCCGCAAGGCTCGCTTGTTTGATATCTCCGCGAAACCTATATCTTGGGCATGAACAGAGCGTCTTTCTTCTCTGCCCAGGCTGGCCGCGTTATCGACGCACCGCTGCGGACGCGGGCGCGGTTCGCCATTGGCGATGTCGTCCGTCACCGGCTCCACGACTTTCGTGGCGTGGTCGTCGACATCGATCCCGTTTTCGCCAACAGCGAGGAATGGTATGAATCCATTCCTCCTGAAGTCCGCCCGGAACGCGACCAGCCGTTCTATCACCTTCTCGCCGAGAGCGAAGATACGAGCTACGTCGCTTACGTCAGCCAGCAGAACCTTACAGGGGATGCGGATGGCGGCCCAGTGGACCACCCATCGCTTTCGCAGATGTTCGACGATTACGACAACGGACGATACCAACTGCGCAGGCGCCTGGCGCACTGAGCATAATGCGCCGACGCGCCTAAAGCGGCGGGGACATGACATCGCCGCCGCCGGAGGGCCGGGCAAGCATCCTTGAGATCGCGTCGGCGGCGACCGGCCGCGAGAAGAGGTAGCCCTGGACTTCGTGGCACCCCACCCGCTGCAGGAATGCAAGCTGATCCGGCGTTTCAACGCCCTCTGCGGTAAGGCGCAGCCCGTTGGCGCGGGCCAGCCCCACGATAGCCTCCACCAATGCCGCCCCCGGCACCGTATCGACCGCATTGACGAATGAGCGGTCGATCTTGATCCGGTCTACCGCAATGTCGCGGATATGGCTCAGCGACGAATAGCCGGTGCCGAAGTCGTCGAGCGCGCAGCACACACCCAGCTGCCGCAGGTCCGCCAAGGCATCGGCCACATCGCCTGATGCAGCCATGAGCGCCGTTTCGGTCAGCTCCAGTTCCAGCCGCTCGGCACTTATCCCACCCTGTAACAGCTCGCGCACGATATCGACGAACTTGCGACTGCGTAGCTGGATCGGCGAGACGTTGACGGCGACGCGAAGATCCGGCCACGCCCGCGCATCCTGCACCGCGCGGCGCAGTACCCATTCGCCCAGCACGGTGATGAGGCCGGTTTCCTCTGCCGAGCGGATGAAATCGCCGGGCGCGACCAGCCCTTGCTCCGGGTGCTGCCAGCGCAGCAAAGCCTCAACGCCGACCATGCGGTTTTTTTCGAGCGACCAGATGGGCTGGTAATGTACCTCAAGCTGCCGATCGCAGTCGGCCAGCGCCAGCCGAAGTTCCCGGTAGGTCTCCTCGCGCGAGCGCACGTCGAGGTCCATGTCCGGCGTGAAGAACACGTAGCGACTGCGACCTTCTATCTTGGCCTTGTACAGCGCGATATCGGCCTTGCGCGTCAGTTCGGTGCGGTCAAGCCCGTCCCCCGGGGCCACCGCCACGCCGATGCTGGCGCCGATGAAGGCCTGCGAACCGGAGAGATCGAACGGGCGCTCCAGTTCGGTCACGATGCGCGCGCAGATCCCCTCGATCGCGCTGCGGTCTTCGGGCTCGCCGATGAGGATCGCGAATTCGTCACCCCCCAGCCGCGCGACGATGTCATAGCCGCGCACTTCGGCAACCAGCCGCCGTGCGACCTGCCTGATCAGCGCATCCCCCGCCGGATGACCAAGCGTATCGTTGACCTGCTTGAAACGATCGAGGTCGATGTAGAGCAGTGCCAGCAAAGTCCTGTGCCGCCGCGCGCGAGCCAGCACCTCGTCCAGCCGCTGCTCGAACATCGCGCGATTGCCCAGCCCCGTCAGGTCGTCATGCGTGGCGCGGTGCTGCGCATGGAGGCGGCTTTCCTCCAGATCATGGGTGCGCCGCGCCAGCCGGTTCGCCAGCACGAACAGAACGACCGTCACCAGCAACAGCGCAATCACCAGCGGCGGAGCAAGCGCGGCGATGACCTGACTGCCGGGTGCAAACGGCTGCCAGACAAGATGGCTGACAACGCGGCCCGAACGGTCGCGCAAGGGTACTGAACGCAAGGTATCGTCCGTTGGCGGCGCGAAGGCGAACCGTGCGCCGGCCAGCCCATATTGCTGCGCGATCTCGCCGATGAAGCGATCGTCGAGATACGCCACCGCGACATGAATCGAGTCCCCACCCGGCAGCTGGTGCACCGCGCCGTTGTCGGGAACAATCGGCTTCAGGCTGACGATCGCCGGTCGGCCACGTATCATCGCGATATCGGCCTGCCCCGGCGAAAGCATGGCAATGTCCGCGCCGGTTCGCTTCCTGGCGGCCGGGATCTTCTTCAGCCTGGCGAGCAGCGGCATCGCCACTTCCTCCACCGCGATGAAAGTCTCGGGCCGGACGCGCCTGCCGTCACGCATCGCATAGATAGGATGGCCTTGCGGATCGAGGATATAGGCCTCGTCGATACCGGCATAGTTCTGGAACCAGATGCCCAGGTTACGGTCCAGCCAGCCTGCGTCGAGAGGGCGCCTGACGACCTGCCTGACCGCTTCGCTCCACACGGTCGTGGCTTCCTGGGCGTGGCCGACGCGATCCATGCTCTTCACAAGGATCTGCGAAACGATCACTTCATCGCGGTTACGGGCGATGCGATCGACTTCGTGCCCGGACCATTCCAGCAGCCCGAGCATCAAAGCCAGCAGGCACAAGGCCGCAGCCACGACCGGCGCTGTCAACCGACCGACCATACGCTTGCGATTTTCGCCCAAGGCCAATCGTGAACTCACATCAGCCTGCCTGCACTAGAGCAGATAAAACTTCCTTAAAAAAAAGCTCTCCGCTCATGCGAATCTTTACGGTTATTTGCCGCCTTCAGCCCTTCAGCTTCCAGCCTGACCGCAGGACGAGAAATACTACCGCTGCCAGTACCGCATCAAGCACGCCAACGCCCAGCGCGCTGTGCAGGACGGCCATGTTGGTGTCACCGATATCGCTCTGCCCCAGGAAGCCGAAACGGAAGCCCGAAATCACATAGAAGAACGGGTTTACGCGGCTGATTGCCTGGAAAGCGGGCGCCAGATTGTCGATCACGTAGAATGTGCCCGATAGCAGCGAAAGCGGCGCGATGACGAAGTTGGTGACGGCGGCGTTATGGTCGAACTTCTCGGCCCAGATCGAAGAGAGCAGCCCCAGAAGCGCAAGGAAGGTCGCCCCGGCAAGGCCGAACCACGCGACCGCCCATGGATGGGCCATCGAAAGGTCGACGCCCGGCCACAACAGCATCGCCAGCGTCAGCGCCAGCCCTACCAGTACCGCGCGGGTGACGGCGGCGCCGATCATGGCCAGCATCAGTTCGGCCTCGGTCAGCGGCGGCATCAGGTAGTCGACGATGGTGCCCTGCACCTTGCCCGCCAGGAACGAGAAGCTGGAATTGGCGAAGGCGTTCTGCATCATGCCCATGACGATCAGGCCCGGCGCCACGAACGTCGCAAAGTTCACGCCCAGCACCTGACGGTCGCCGCGCCCCAGCGCCACGGTGAAAATCACCAGGAACAACATCGTTGTGATCGCCGGTGCCCAGATCGTCTGGGTCTGGACCTTGAAGAAGCGCCTGACCTCCTTCATATAGAGCGTCTTGAGCCCCTCCCAGTTGACCTGGTGGATCAGGGGTTCTCCTTTTGCCGGAAAACGGCGAGTCGCATTGCCGTTGGGGCCATCGGGGCTCAGTATCCCCGAGGTGTCCGGCAGCTCAGTCGAATGGGGTTGATCGGCCATGCACCGGCGACTATCGGCTGACGCCTTCCGAGGCAAGCGGCGCCTGGAAATCAGGGGCGATTCTCTCGTCCCCACGAAGCGATGGAACTGGAATGAGCTGGACTGACGAGCGGATCGAGAAGCTGACCAAGATGTGGGAAGGTGGTTCTACCGCCAGCCAGATCGCGGACGAACTCGGCGGCGTCAGCCGCAATGCGGTGATCGGCAAGGCCCATCGCCTTGGCCTCAAGGCGCGACCTTCCCCGGTGAAGGCAAACGAAAAACCCGCGCGCCCCGCACCTGCGCCCAAGAAGCCCAAGCCGGTCGACACCGCGCCGCCTTTCGCCACCGGCGCGGCTGAAGCCGCTCCGGCCCCGCGAGTCGAAGCGCCCGCACCGCGCGCTGCC
>NZ_LYMM01000051.1 GCF_002896965.1 Novosphingobium guangzhouense | reverse complement strand
CTTTAACCTCGGAGAGCATGGTGCCCGTCAGTGAATGGCGACCGCTGCAGAAGCGTGCTTCGCTGCGGTGAAGCGGCCTCTAAGACCCACTCACGATTCGGTCAAACACTAAATTCAAAAAACTTTTCAACAGCCACACTCAAATGGCCAACAGAGCCACAATACATCGGACGCCATCACACCACCGCGCGTTAGCTGGTCCGGCCCGGCGTTTAGCCGTACTCCCCTCAGGTCAAACCCCAATCCTCGTAATGCGTCATTTTTGTGACGTATTATGACAGTTAAGCAACTGAATTTATCAGATTTTCTTAGTAAATAGAACCTAGCACGCACCCAAGACTGTACGGGAGCCCGAAGGTTTCCGACACAATCGGGGGCAAGATGTTCAACGATAATTCTAAGTTTTCCCGCGTTTTCGCGTCGCTCGAGACGCGGCTGATCGGTGCCCTTGCGCTTATTGTCGCGCTCACCGTCTTGCTGCAGGTCGTTACTCAGCGTGAAGCCTATGCCCTGCGTGAACAGAGCGCCGCACTGATCGTCTCGTCCGCTATCGCTGAAAACGCCGACCAGTTCGCAGATGCGGTCGATAAATTACGCATGGCGACCAATCGTGGACTCGTCGCAAGCGACGCGGGCGGCAGTAGCGACGAATTGACCGATCAGGCGATCGCAATCGGCGATCAACTGGGACGTCTGCGCAGCAGCGGCATCACGGCTTATGAAAGCCCGCAGGCAGTAAACCCGTTCGCCGAACTGGACCGGCACGTTGCAGAGATTCGCGAAATCCAGAAACACGGCGCTGCCAGCGTGCCGCTTGCCCTTCAGGTAGAGGCCCGCAATGCGGCAATGGCGGCCCTTGCCACACGGATCGTTGACAGAGCACATGCCCAGCGGCGAAACGCGCAGCGACTGCTGGCCGCCTCGGTAGGACGATGGCAAATGTTGGTTCTTATCACCGGCACAGTCACAATCCTTGTCGTGCTGCTCGCCCTTTTCGATATTACCCGCAACATCCTGCCTGCGATCCGCCGCATGCATGGCAACGTCCAGCGCCTTGCCGAAGGAGATCTCGACATCGAGATTGGCACGTTCCGCCTCAAGGAATTGCAGGCACTGTCCCGTCCACTGGAGACGTTTCGCCAGAACGCACGAGCGGTGAAGAATCTGGCCTTCAGCGACCCTGCCACCGGCATGCCCAACCGACGCGCCTTTCAGGAAGCTGTCGCAAAACTGCTGGCGGCAAGCGACGGGCGACGCTTCGCCTGCATGCTCGTCGATGTGGATCGCTTCAAGCATGTCAACGACGACTACGGCCATGCCGCAGGCGACGAACTTGTCCGGCTGATCGGCGAACGGATCAAGGCGCAGCTGGGCAAGGGCGGCATTGTGGCGCGGGTCGGCGGGGACGAGTTCGCCGCATGCATCCCCCTTGATCAACACACCCAAGGCATCGCCCACGCTTCGCGGATCGTCGATACGGTTCGCCCGTCTTTCTGCCTTGGCGGGTATGCGGTAGCTGTGACCTGCTCGATCGGTGTGGTCGATGTTACCGCCGGCCGTCACGATCATGAGGTGGACGACATTCTGCGCAATGCCGACATGGCGCTTTACGCATCGAAGAAAAGCGGCCGCAACAGCGCGACGGCTTTCGACCAGTCTATGGCGCAGGAACGTTCCGTCGATCGCGCGCTTGAGAAGGATCTTGAGTTCGCATTCGAGCGCAACCAATTGCGCATGGTCTACCAGCCGATCCACTCGGTCATCGACGATTCACAGGAAGTTGAAGCATTGGTGCGCTGGCGTCATCCGGAACTGGGGGATGTACCACCTTCAAGCTTCATTCCTGCAGCGGAGCGTAGCGGGCTCATGGTGCGGCTTGGTGAATGGATAATCGAACGCGCACTGGCCGATTTCGCGCACTGGCCAGACTTGCATCTCAGCATCAACCTGTCGCCCCTGCAGTTGCAGCACGATGGCTTCAGCGGCTTTCTGCTGGATGCCTGCAAGCGCCATGGCGTCACGCCGCATCGCCTGTTCCTTGAAGTTACCGAGTCGCTTTCGATAGAGCGCAACACGCGCGCACTGCTGACGCTTAACCTGCTGCGCACGCTGGGCTTTCGGATCGCGCTCGACGATTTCGGGACGGGCTATTCGTCGCTGTCGATGGTCAAGAGCTTCAAGTTCGACCGGATGAAGCTGGATCGCAGCCTTGTCATGGATCTTGGCCAGGATCCGGCGTCGGTGGCAGTGCTGGAAGCTGCCGTGACCATGGCCCGCCATGTCGGTGCCGAAGTGGTGGCGGAGGGGATCAGCGAAGCGCACCTGATCGGCGCGACGAAATCGGCCGGATGTACGCACCTTCAGGGCTATTACTATAGCAAGCCGATCGAGGCGGGCGAAGTGCCTGGCTACTTCGCGAACGCTCAGGACGATCTCGCGAAAGTCGCCTGAGCTTTACGATGACCCGGCGCCCCCTCAGGCTCGCGTGAAACGCCAGCGGTCGATGTCGCTTTCTTCTGCATCGAAGCGATAGCCATCGGCATCGAAGCCGCGCATTGCATCGATGTCGGTGATGTGATGCTCGCACATCCAGCGGGCCATCATCCCCCGCGCGCGCTTGGCGTTGAAGCTGATGAAACGGGGGCCATTGGGGCCGGGTTCGCGGAACTCCACCTCGATCACCCGGATACCGGCAAGGCGCCCGGAGACAGCTGCGAAGTATTCCTGGCTGGCGAGGTTGAGGATGACGCCGGATCCTTCCTCGGCCACCTGTTCGCGTAGATGGGCAGCGATGCGATCGCCCCACCAGTCGGTCAGGCTTTTGTGACGAGGCGCCCAGCGGGTACCCATTTCGAGGCGATAGGGCTTGATCGTGTCGAGCGGGCGCAGCAAGCCATAGAGGCCCGAGAGCATGCGCAGGTGATCCTGCGCGAAGGTGACGCCCGGCTCATCCAGCGTATGCGCCTCGAACCCGGTGTAAACGTCCCCGGCGAATGCGAACAGCGCCTGACGTTCCGGCAGGTCGGCAAAGTCGCGGAAGCGATCGGCGTTCAGCTTCGCCAGCCGCGGCGATATATGCATGAGTTCCGACAGGCGCTTTTGCGTCAGATTCGCTGCCGAACGCGCAAGGCCCGTAGCCTCCTCGACGAAGTGCGGGGTCGAGACGGCGAGCGGAGGAAGCTCACGCTCGAAGTCGAGCGTCTTGGCTGGGGACAGGAGGGCAATCATCGCGTCGTGCGGTAGCGGTGGCCGACAGGTGCGTCAAATACCGTTCAGTGCGAGGCATCCGCCAGCGGGCTGCGCGCTATGCGCCGCCGCTTTTCGCCGATCTCTTGCTTCGCCTTTTCGATCAGCTGAAGTTCGGTGACAGCCAACAGATCTTCGGACACGCGCATCAGGTGCGCACGCATGGCAGAGCGCGCCTGCTCGGAATCGCGCTGTACAAGCGCATCGTAAACACGGCGATGCTCGTCGGGCCGCGGGTTGATGCCCACCTGCCGCGCCTGTTCGAACATGTGGCGGCACAGCGGAGACTGTTCGCGCAAATCCCACAAGTGCTCGACGGTTTGGGCGACAAGCGAACTTTGCGTGCCCTCAGCGATGGCCATGTGGAACTGGCGGTCGAGCGCCAGTTCTTCCGCCGTCGCAGGGTCCAGAGCCTCCATCCGCGCGAGAATTTCACCAACGCGGGCCACTTCCTCGTCAGACATGACGGTGGCGGCAAGGCCGGCGGCCTCGCCCTCGAACATGATACGTGCTTCGATCAGTTCGAAGGCACCGACGTTGAGTTCCGCCGGGGTACGATCCGCCGGCATATCTTCCGTGACATAGACGCCCGAACCGTGGCGTACTTCCACCAGTTCGCGGATTTCAAGCGCGATCATCGCTTCGCGGATGGTGGGCCGGCTGACGTGGAACTGTTCGGCAAGGTCGCGCTCAGCGGGCAGACGACTGCCCGCCGCATATTGCCCGCTCCTGATCCCTTGTTCGATCTCGTGCGCCACGCGCTGGTAGAGTTTCAAGCGTTCCGCCATGCAACCTGAATGTCACAAGCAGCAGGCAGTCGCAAGATATCTTACCACTTCAAGTCGCGTAAGGCGCCTCTTCGTCAACAGCTGGGATGGCGCCGGGCCGCATGACATTCCAGCCTGCCAAACGATGCCCGACCAGAGCCGCTTGCGCCACTGGAACCCCCTGCATGCGCGCGGCAAGGTAGCCGCCGTTGAAGGCATCGCCTGCACCGCTGGTGTCGACAGGGCTCAGCGTGCTTGGCACCGGACAGGCAGAGCCGTCAGGCAGCAGGCAACCTTGCGCACCCAGCTTGACAAGCACTTCGCCGCACCCAAGGCGCTGCCAATGCGCCGCGACCGCCTGCGGCGAGGCCGCTCCGTCCAGCTGCGCCTCATCTTCGAAGGTCGGCAGGCCGATGTCGGCAAAAGCGATCGCCTTGTCCCGCATGTTCGCGGCAGCCTCGACCGATTCCCAAAGCCGTGGGCGGTAATTCCCGTCGAAGGCGACGATCCCTCCGTGATCGCGAACGCGCCCTGCCAGCCGCAACAGTTGCTGGCGCCCCGCTGCCGGCAGGATGGCCAGAGATATCAGGGAAAAGCACAGGAGATCGGCAGTCTCGGCCACATCCATCGCCTCGCTCACCGTTTCAAGTTCGAACAGCGCCCGTGCCGCGCTCGTCTCGCGCCAGTAGGTGAAGCTGCGTTCGCCCGAAAGGTCGGTAGTGATCGCGTAGAGCCCCGACTGTCGCGTGGGGTGCCGCAGGACGAGCCCGCAGTCGATCCCCTCCGCCGCCCATGCCTTGCACAGACCTGCGCTGAATGCGTCCTTACCAAGAGCCGTCATATAGGCAACGTCGTGCCCAAAGCGGGCAAGATGAACAGCCGTGTTCAGCGTATCGCCGCCGAACCCTACATTCCAACCCGCCGCCGGACCGGAGCCGGACAATTCAACCATCGCCTCGCCAAGACACACGATCCTTGCCATGGGACGGCTTTTTACCAATTCCACATCGTCCCGTCTTCCAGCCGGGCAACCGGCAGATAGGCGGGCTTGTAGGGATACTTGGCGGCCAGTTCCTCGTCGATGTCGACACCATGGCCGGGCGTTTCACCGCAGAAGAGTTCGCCTGCCTCGAAGTGGTAGTCATGAGGGAACACCGCGTCGGTTTCTTCGGTGTGGCGCATGTATTCCTGGATGCCGAAGTTCGGAACCCACGTGTCGAAATGCAGCGCGGTGCCCATCGTTACCGGCGACAAGTCGGTGGCGCCGTGGCTGCCGGTGCGGATCTGGTAGAGCGCGGCAAGATCGGCGATGCGGCGCAAATGCGTGACGCCGCCCGCGCTGACTATGGTGCAGCGGACATAGTCGATCAGCTGGTTCTGGATCAGATCCTTGGCATCCCAGATCGTATTGAAGATCTCGCCCACCGCCAGCGGAGTGACGGTGTGCTGACGGATCAGCTTGAACGCCTCCTGGTTCTCGGCAGGGGTAACGTCTTCCAGCCAGAACAGCTGGTAAGGCTCAAGCATCTTGCCAAGGTTGGCGGCTTCCTGCGGGGTGTAGCGGTGATGGCCGTCATGCAGCAGGTGATGATCGAAACCATACGTCTCGCGCAGCTTTTCGAACAGCTTGGGCACATAGTTCAGTGCCTTTCGCGTATCCCAGCCAGTGACCGAGGGAAGCGCCGCATCCGCCGGTTCGTAGAACAGCTTGCCACGGCCGACACCATAAGCATCCTTGATGCCCGGAACGCCGGTCTGCGCGCGGATCGCCTTGTAACCAAGATCGATGTACTGGCCGACCGCGTCGACGGTCTCGGCAATGTCGCTGCCGTTGGCATGGCCGTAGACCATTACGCCGTCGCGGCTGCGGCCGCCAAGCAGCTGGTAAAGCGGCATGCCTGCCATCTTGGCCTTGATATCCCACAGGGCCACATCGACAGCCGCGATCGCGCGCATGGTCACCGGGCCACGACGCCAGTAAGCCCCGCGATAGAGATACTGCCAGATATCTTCGATCCGGCGCGGGTCCATGCCGACGATGCAGGGAATGACGTGATCTTCGAGATACGCGACGACCGCCTTCTCACGCCCGTTCATGGTGGCGTCACCGATGCCGTAGACACCCTGATCGGTCATGATCTTGAGCGTCACGAAATTGCGACCGGGGCAGGTCACGATGACCTTGGCCGAAGTGATCTTCACTGGTGATCTCCCTTGAGAGCCGGGCGGACCCCTGCCCGCACTGACTCGCCTTCTTGCATCTTCATATTGGCCTTACCTCATTGATGCAATACGTCAGATGACTCCGAAATGTTGAAAAAAGACGCCGGACGATCTCGGAGACCGCCCGGCGAAGTCCTGCCGTCAGAGCAGGTTGGGAGAGCTTGTTCAGGGCGCAGGCGTAGCCCAGGTATCGGGGCCGACCTGGGCATTGCCATCGATCGTGAAATCCATCATCTGGCCGCCTGCTCCGGCATAGCCGGGCCACTGGGGCACGGTCTTGCCGTTGGGGTTGCCCGCCTTCACGAAGTTGGCGACGTAAGTCGCGATCGTGTGGCCCATTGCCTGATCGGCGGCGCGGGTTTTCGCGCCGTACTTGATGTCCACAGTGTCGAAGAAATAGGGCAGGTCGTCGGCGTGAATGGCGCCGTCGCTCTTGGGCGTGACCGCCGCATCGGAGACGTAGGAGAAACGATAGTACCACGTCGGCACGCCTTGCGCGGCGATGGTCCCCGCAAGGTCGCGCGCGCCCTTGATCATCATGCCATCTTTGCCGCCAAGGTCACCGCTGGTTGCGCCGATGATGGTCGGCACCTTTGCGAAGCGCCCCGCCTTGTAGGCCGCAGCCACATCTGCCGCTGCATCGCCCAGAGGAAACGGGGATGAGAACGTGCGCGGGCCACCCGTCAACACGGTGCCCAGCTTGATATCGCCAGTAACGTTCTTCGCGGAGATCGCCCGCAGCTTTGCCAGTGCCTGCGGATCGTTGGCGGCTACGCGCTCTGCCTTGGCAAAGGCCAGCCCGATCGCCTCGGCGTCCTTGAGGGTGGCAGTCTTGATCGCCGATCCACTGCCGCCTGACATGACGACCGCGCGCTGGAAGAGATCCTTGCCTTGGGTCGCCGGTGCGGTAACGAGGTTGTGTACCGACATGCCGCCCGCGCTTTCTCCCATGATAGTGATGTTATGCGGATCACCGCCGAAGGCAGCGACGTTGCGCTTGATCCACTCCATCGCCGCGATCTGGTCCATGAAACCATAGTTGGCGAGGCGGTTGCCATCCTCCCTGACTTTGGTCAGCGCCGGATGCGCGAAAGTCCCGAAGCGGCCGAGGCGGTAGTTGAAACTGACGACCATCACCCCCTGCTGCGCAAGGCGCGTACCCGTGTAGATCAGGCGTGAGGCCGAACCGTTCACGAAGCCGCCGCCATAGATCCACACCAGCACCGGCAGCTTCGTCGCCTCGCCCGAGGGGCGCCAGACGTTGACGTAGAGACAGTCCTCCGAAGGCGCCGAACCCGGCGGCAGCGGCACTGCGCTGTAGTTCTGCATGCAATCGTGGCCGTAAGCCGCGCCATTGCGCACGCCTTCCCACATCGCGGCAGGCTGCGGCGCGCGCCAGCGCAAGTCGCCCACCGGCGGCGCCGCGAAGGGGATCCCCTTGAACGCGGTCACGCCATCGGCATCTACGCCCGAGACCGTGCCCTGCTCGACCGTCACCAGCGGCGGAGGGACATCCTCGGCGTGGCCAGCGGAGGCGAGGGCCAGCAGGCCCAGCGTGATCGTCAACTTGTGCATAGTCATCTCCCGGTTGCGCGGATGCTCAGGAAGCGGGTTTGAACTCCAGCGACATGCCTGCCGCCTTGTTGGGCTGGAAGCCTTTCCACAAGCTGGCCGCCGGAGCGCCGGGGCTGTAGCCGGAGTAGCGCCCTCCGGGGGCATCGGCCCATTTTCCCGCGTTGGAATCCACCACCAGCCCGTCCATGTAGCCGGCCTTGGCCTCGTCTCCCTTGACCGTGCGGTCGAGAAAGGCGGTGATGAAATGCGCCTGCACCGCCAGCAAACGGTCCTTGCGCCAGACCGCATCCTCGAACCACTCGAAATCCCAGAACTTCGCGCGGGCTTCAGGCGGAGCGCCAGTCAGGGCGATGCTGTGTCCGGCCTCGCGGAAGGTCAGTAGATAGCGTGCGGCATGGATTTGCGCGTCGAACAGGCTGCGCACGCCGGGATCGTAACCGACCGCCCTGTCCTGACTGCCGACGATGTAGAGCGTGGGCGCGTTGATCGCCGCCACACCGGGCGCAGCCCATGGCTGCAGCCCCGGCGCTCCACCCGCAGGCGCGATCGCCACGACCGCTTTGAGATGGGGCACCTTGAGAGTACCGGCCTTTGCGCCGCCCTTTACGTAAGGCGCCAGCACGCCGCGCGTTCTGTCGGCCATGGCGGGATCTAGCGGCGCTCCTGCCGCTGTGAGCACGCCGTAGCCGCCCATCGAATAGCCAACCAGCGCCGTGCGGCTAATGTCAACGGCGGCGAAGACACCCTCTCCTCGCCCGGCCAGCCGCGCCACCTCTGACGCAACGAAGGCTATGTCTAGCGGGCGGCGAGAGAGCGGCCCTGCTCTTGCCGCATCGGTGCGGATGCTGATCGCCGGATCGCGGAAAGCGGGCGCGGCGACGATGTAGCCCTTGCTCGCAAGGTTCTCGCCCAGCCAGGCAAGCACTTCGGGGCTGTTGCTGTAACCGTGCGCGAGGATGACCAGCGGAAAGCGCCCTTTTGCGACGGGCACATTTTCTGCCGCCACGCCGGGGACGGTGAACGACACGTCCTCACCGTCTTCTCCGGGCAACGGCGCCTGATAAGTTATCGCGGGGCCGCCAGCACCTGCGGGATACCACAACCGAACCTTCAGATGGCGATCGACTGTCGCGGGTTTGTCAGTGCCGTGCAGCGGGTCAAGCTGGTCCGGCTGAACCAGCTCGATGCTGCTTGTGCCGACGGCAAGGCTGCCAAGCGCCGCAAGTTCCGGCGCATCTGGTCCGGGAATGGTGGGTGAGGCAGGAGCCTGTCCGGCAGCAATGGCCAGCGGAGCGGCAGCGGCAAGCATCAGAGGCAACAGCACGCGAAGCATCGTCATCTCCCTGGCAGAAGGCAGGAGGTGCGGACCTTGCGCTGCCCGCACCTCCCAACGAAATCGGGGGCGACCAGCGCCCCCGACCCTGCTTCAGAAATTCAGGTTGAACCGGACCCCGCCATAGCGGCGGAAATCACGCGGGAGGATCGCGTTGGCTGCTGCACTGTTTCCGAAGAAGCTCGCACGGTTGATGATGGTGGCGTAATACTGCTGATCGAACACGTTGTTGACGAAGGCCACCACTTCCCAGGCCTTGTCCTCGGCGCGCACGCCAATCCCAAGGTTGACGATATGGAAGGCATCCATCTGGGTCGCCGGATCATTGGCGTGGGTCGCGCTCTGGTACTGCCAACCGACCTGAGCGACACCACGCAAGGCGTCAGTCAATGCAGGCGTGAAGTCCGCGCTGGCCTGCAGGTTCCAGGTGGGCGAGGTCAGCCGCTCACCGGTCAGGTCCTGGCTCTTCACCGATCCTCCGGTGCAGCCCTGCGCCTCGGTCTGGCCGACGTAGCAGGCAGCGCCTTCAAACGAAGTGTACTTGGCATCAAGATAGGTGCCGGCCGCGCTCAGCGTCAGATCCTGCGCGGGACGCAGGAAGATTTCGGTTTCGATACCGCGCGTGCGCAGTCCGCCCACGTTGGTTAGGCGGAAGTACTGCGTGTCACCGATCGTTTCGATCTGCTGTGCCTGCAGGTTCTTGTACGTGGTGTTGAACAGCGTGACGTTGAGCGTGACGGCGCGGTCAAGGAACTGGCTACGCAGGCCCAGTTCCCAGTCCTTCGACGTTTCGGGCTTGATCGCCCCAGCCGCCGCACGGGTCGCGTTGAAGCCGGTGGACAAATCGTAGGTCTGGCCCTTGTAGCCGGTAGCAAAGGTGCCGAACATGCTGATATCAGGCGTAAATTCGTATCGGACACTGGCCTTGTAGGTATCGGCGGTGTCGCTGGCATTGCCCGACCAGTAGCCGTTGCCGTTGTAGATGTCGTTGAAGGTGTACGACACCTTCTCGTTCTGCAGGCGCGCGCCGCCGGTCAGCGTCAGGCCCTGCACCAGTTCCCAGTCCGCCTGCACGAAACCGGCGATCTGACGCTGCTTGGCAGTGGCGAACCACTGTGCCAGCGAGAATTCAGGGCCGCGATAGAACGGGCGGTTGAAGCTGGTATCGGCGAAGTAGACGCCAACGGTATAGCGGAACTTGTCCTCCGCAGGCGACTGCAGGCGCACTTCCTGCGTCACCATTTCGGAGTTGAAGGTGCCGCGCTCAATGTTGTTTCCGTCGATCGGAGCAACGGTCTGATCCTGGTCGACGAAATCGTGCAGCTTGAAACGGTCGTAGGACGTGATCGAAGTCAGCGTCATGTCGCCGATGCCGAATTCGCCGCGCAGGTAGCCGCCGTATCCGTGGTAGTCGGTGCCCGAATCGACATTGTCTACAACCTGCTGGTTGTTGGGACCGACCGTGATGCCGGGCAGCGCAACGTCGGCCGTGTACCCGGCCCGGCCGCGATAGAGCGCGCCGTCAGCCAGATTGATGAACGGCATGCCCGAATGGGTTTCGCCGTCGTTGTAGTTGGCCGCCAGCGTGATGGCGACGTCGCTGCTGGGCTCCCACTTCAGCTTGCCACGGAAGCTGGACGCCTTACGGCTGTTGACGTCCTTGTTCAGCGTGATGTTGCGGACATTGCCGTCCCACCACGAATAGCTGCCAGAGACGATGAAACCGAGGGTATCGGTGAGCGGGCCGGAAACGCTGAAGCTGCTGGCGACTTCATCGTCGCTGGTGACCTTGCCGTTGACGCGCATTTCAAGCGTGTCGGTGGGCCCGCGGGTGATGAGGTTGATGAGGCCCGCCGAAGCGGCCTTGCCGTAGAGCGTGCTCTGCGGACCGCGCAGCACTTCAAGGCGCTCCACGTCGGGCAGGTCGGTGAAGGCGCGTGCCTGGAAGGCCAGCGGCACTTCGTCGATCAGAACCGCGACGCTGGGCTCCACGCCGATGCCAAAGGCATAAGTGCCGACACCGCGCAGCGAAATGTTGGCGCTCTGCGGCTGCTGGGCCGGGTTGATGCGCAGCGAAGGCGCGACCTTGTAAAGATCCTGAAACCCGCTGACACCCGCCGTCTGAAGCTTGCCAGGCGCCACGACCGAGACGGCCAGCGGCACTTCCTGCACGCTTTCGGAGCGCTTGTTGGCGGTCACGATGATGTCGCCGCCATAGTTGTCAGCCGCCGCACTTGCCTGCGCGGGAGCCGTCGCATCTTGTGCCATTGCAGGCACGGCGAACGCGCCGGCGCCCGCAATGATCGTGGTTGCGCAGAGGTGATGCCAAAGTTTCATCTATTTTCTCCTCCCCTTCGTCCAGCGAAGGTCATCCCAGCGGCTTTTTCAGCCTGTGGTCAGCGGATTATCAACTGACCTTACCAATAGCAATAAATGTTTTGCTCTATTCGTATAATTTGTCTCAAAGCGGTACGCTGCCAAACGCGATCACGCGTAGGATCCCCCGGACGCGCGGGCATCCAGGAGAGCATACAACCAATATATTATCGTGTTTTCATAGGGCTAGGCACCGCCAAGCCACGTGTTGACCAGTATCCTGCGCGGTCAGGCCACCGTGATGCGAACGGCCTTACGTCCGTCATGCTCGAATGCCGTGCAGGCATAGCCATCCACCGTCAGCTTTCGCGAATCGCCGGGTGGAAGAAGCAGCGTGATCGTTTCGTCCCCAAAGACGCCTCTGCCGCTTCGTGCCAAGGTCACGGTAACGGCGTCCGGAGTGGCGCGGCAAGTGCCGCTCCACACGTCGGCATCGCCGTATCCTTCGCCGTCGTCTTCGTGGAAAGACCATTCGGCAGCTTCCCCGCGCGTCGGCGGGAACAGCCAGAGGCCGCGCTCGAAGACGCCCGGCTTTACACCGCCAGAGGCAAGATTGACCGGAATAGCGCTCCCCGCACGTGCCAGCACCGGCGGCAAACCCTCCAGGGGCGCCGCAAGAGTTACGGCCTCGCCGCCCGAACGGACAGCGCCGGTCCAGGGATCGATCCAGTCGGCCGCCGCCGGCAACGTCGCCTCAACGGTTTCCACACCCTCTTCGCAGGCAAGAACGACCAGGAGGTCACGGCCCAGCAGATGCGTGTCATCGTCCTTCCAGGCGGCCGCGTCTTCGGGGAAGTCCAGCCATAGGGGGCGCGAAACCGGCTCGTAATCGCGATGATAGCGCCACAACAGGTCCGAAAAGTACGGAATCAGCGTCTGGCGCAGCGCCATCAGGCGGCGCATGGCGGGCAGCTGTTCCGGGTACATCCAAGGCTCATTGACGCTGGCGTCATCGTTCCAGCTATGGATCGAGAAGCGCGGCATCAGTACGCCCGCCTGCACCCAGCGCAGGAACAGTTCCGGTTCGGGCTTGCGGCCCGCGAAGCCCCCCACGTCATGCCCGCTGTTGGACACACCCGAAAGCGCCAGCCCCAACCCCATCTTGGCGTTATAGCGGATCGTCTTCCAGTCAGTGCGGTTATCGCCCGTCCACGTCTGCGCATAGCGGTGGAGCCCCGCCATGCCGCTGCGCGACACCACATAAGGGCGCCGCGCGCCATCATGTTCCACCTGAGCCCGCCGCGAGGCACGCATCATCAACAGAGACTGCAGCGGCCGCGCCTCGGCAGCCGGTCGGGGGGAGCCGAAGAAATCGAACAGCGCCCGCCGATCCCACACGCCATATTCGTTGTTGTCGTTCCAAGTCGAACGGATGCCGTAGTCCAGCAACGCCTCCTTCACTTGCGCCCGCCACCAGGCCGCGCCTTCCGGCTTGGTCAGGTCGATGAACGAGCCCAGTTCATCCCAGAACTGCACCTCTGTCGGCGTACCATCCGCATCGGCGACCAGCAGGCCCGCCTCGGCCAGTTCGGCAAAACGCGGATGATCGCGCAGGAACGCAGGCTTGATGTTGGGTACGAGTTCGATCCCCGCCGCGCGGTATCCCTCGACGAAGGCGGCGGGATCGGGGAACTTGTCGCGGTTCCAGTTGAAAACGTACCGCTTCGGCCCGATCGAGGTGTAGCCCGAAGACAAGTGGAACGAGGTGCAGCCGATGTCGTGCTCCTCCAGCTTGTCCACGAAGTCCTGCATCCGCGCCTGCGCATCGGGGGCGTCGGTATAGGTCATCGTCGAGCCGGAATAGCCCAGCGCCCAGCGCGGCATCAGCGCGGGGCGGCCGGTCAGCCAGGTGAACCGGCGCGTCACCGCCAGCGCATCCGGCCCGGCGATCATGTAGAGGTCAAGGTCACCACTTTCCGCCACTACAGAGCGGTAATGGCCGTGGTAGTTGTCCAGTTCCTCGCCCAGATCGACGGTCACGTCGGCCATTATGTCGTAGAACGCACCATGGCACACGTTCTGCGCATCGGCGACGAGCAGGTAGGGGATCGTCTTGTAGAGCGGGTCCGAACTCTGCGCGTCGTAGCCCATCGGGTCGAGGTTGGTCATGCGCAGCCGACGCCCTGCCCGGTCCATGCCGCCCGAACGCTCGCCCAGCCCGTAGTAGCGCTCCCCCGCCGGACGCGCGACGTAGTGAGCAACGCGCCCGTCCCACCAGCCGAAGTCGTAGCTTTGGGTGGGGCGGTCGGCCATCATCAGCTGCCAACCGTCGCCAAAGCGCTGCTCCCAGCGGCAGTGGAAACCGTCGAGGCGGATGGTCAGGCGCATGTGCGCTGTCTCGATGACCAGCGTGCCGCCTGTTTCGTCAAGGCGGTAGTCGGGGCAGGCGAAGCCCTCCACGCTCATGCGATCGCGGCCGGGTTCAGCGACGTCCTCTGCACCGGGCGCGACAGCCCAGCTGGGCGGCCCCTTCACACTGCCTTCGGGCAGCAGAAGCAGGCGCACAACGTCCTCCTCCAGCACGAAAACGTGCGCCACGGCAGACGTGTCGCTGCGCAGGGTTACACGGCCGGTATCGCGCTCGGCGACGTGGAACAGCGGCGGGCGGGAGAGGGTCGCTTGACGCATGAACTTACTCCGAAACGGCAGGGCGCAGGCGGCCGATCATGGCGATCAGCACGGCGGCGCCGACAAGGTCGAAAACCGAAAGACAGGCGAACAGCGGCGCATAGCCCACGCTGTCGGCCAGTTGTCCGATCAGCAGCGAGAACAGCAGCCCGCCCAGCCAGCCCGCCTGTCCGACGAAGCCATTGGCGGTGCCCACTTCCTCGGGCGAGAAAACGTCAGCGCTCAGCGTGTTGATGAGCACCGAAATGATCTGGTGCGCGAAGCCGCCGATACAGAACAGAGCGATCGCGGTATAAGGATCGGCGGCAAGACCGATGCAGCCCGGCGCGATCATCAGAACGGCGGCAAGGCTGATCGCGGTAACGCGTGAGGGGATGAGGCTCATCCCGAAGCGCTTCATGAAGAACGGGGAAAGATAGCCACCCAGCACCCCGCCAAGATCCGCAGCAAGGAACGGCAACCAGGCGAACATCGCGATCTGCTTGATGTCCATCCCGCGTTCGTGCGCGAGATAGAGCGGAATCCAGAAGCTGAAAGTCTGCCAGGCCGGCTCCGCCAGGAAGCGCGGGATGGCGATCGACCAGAAGCGCGGGCTGGACACGATCTCTTTCGCGGAGGCGCGCCGGGCGGGCACGAGCGGGCGATCATGCTCGATATAAGCACGCTCTTCAGGGGTGATCGCCCAGTGCTTTTGCGGAGACCGATAAAGGCGATACCAGCCATAGGCCCAGAACAGGCCTACGCCGCCGGTGACGAGAAAGGCCGCACGCCAGTCCGCCGCAAGCGAGACGGCGATGACCAGCGGCGGCGCGATCAGCGCGCCCAGCGAGGTGCCCGCATTGAACCAGCCGGTGGCGACCGAGCGCTCCTTTGCGGGGAACCATTCAGCGATGGCCTTCATGCCCGAGGGAATCGCCGCAGCCTCGCTCATACCCAGCAAACCGCGGAAGAAGGCCAGCCCCATCCAGCCGCCAGCGAAAGCGTGGGCCATGTTGGCAAGCGACCATGCTGCGGCGAAAAGCGCGAAACCGACCTGCAGGCCCACTCGATCAACGATCCAGCCGCATACGGGCTGCATCACGGTGTAGGCCAACTGAAAGGCACCGACGATGTAGCTATACTGCTCGGTGGAGATGTGCAGCACGTTCGTCAGTTCGGGAGCCAGTGCGCCCAGCGAATTGCGAGCGAGGTAGTTGAGGATCGTGCCCACGCAGATCAGCGCGACGATCCACCAGCGCAAGTGACGCACGGTTCTCACCGCCCCGCTCCCTTGGCCCGCGTCCGGTTTCCGACCGCCTTCATGCTCTGTCTCCCAAGATTCTTATCGTTGATTAGTCGCGGAAAACCGCCATGTCCAGAGAGGTCTTACCATTCTGGACAAGCCAAATTATGACCACTCTGCAAGGTGGTCGTCGAGCGCGGATTCGACCGAATTGTCGAGTTTCAAGCCCAGTTTGGAGCGCCTGAACAGCACATCGCGGCCAGTGCGTGCCCATTCGTGGCGCGCCAGATAATCAACCTCGGCGGCATAAAGGTCGCCGCCGAAGTGGTGGCCGAGTCCCTCCAGATCGTGCGCATCCTCCAGCAAGGTGGTGACGCGAGTGCCGTAGGCACGGGCAAGGCGGCGAAGGAGGGCGACGGGCAGATTCGGGCGGTCGGCGATCAGGGCGGCGGCGAAGCGCTCGAAGTCCGCATCGGGCATGTCGCCACCGGGCAACGTGGCCGCGGCGGTCCAGGCGCCGGATTTGGGTGAGAGCAGCGGGGCCAGCTTTTCCAGCGCGTGCTCCGCCAGCTTGCGATAAGTGGTGATCTTGCCGCCAAAGATGTTGAGCATCGGCGCGCGGCCATCTTCTGCGTCAAGATCAAGCACATAGTCGCGGGTCACTGCCGATGCGCTGCTGGCGCGATCATCGTAGAGCGGCCGGATGCCGGCATAGCTCCAGACAAGATCGCCCTCGCCCACCGGACGGGTGAAGTAGCGGGCCACCGTATCGAGGAGATAGCGCGTCTCCGCCGCCGAGATCGCGGCGGCGCCGGGAGCTTCGTTCCAGGCTTCGTCAGTGGTGCCGACAAGGGTGAATTCGCCCTGATAGGGAATCGCGAAAACCACGCGTTTGTCGGGGTTTTGCAGCAGGAATGCATGGTCGCCTTCGTATAGGCGCGGGACCACGATATGGCTGCCCTTGATCAGCCGCACTCCACGATCGCTGCGGCCATCGGGGACGCGGGCGATCACGTCCGCCACCCACGGCCCGGCGGCGTTCACGAGGGCGCGGGCGCGGACTTTGTGCTCCCCTTGCGCGTCGGAAATCTTCGCGGTCCACAGGCCGTCGGCGCGCTCTGCGGAGACGAGGCGGGTGCGGGTGCGGATGCGGGCGCCGCGGGCTTCGGCGTCCATTGCGTTGAGCACGACGAGCCGGCTGTCTTCTACCCAGCAGTCCGAATAGACGAATGCTTTTGCCCCGGATTTCAGTCCGTTACCGCACGGATCGCGGTCCAGCTGCGGGATCGTGCGGGTGGCGGGGAGCACCTTGCGGCCGCCGAGATGATCGTAAAGGAACAGGCCCAGCCGCACCAGCCAGGCGGGGCGCAGACTGTTGACTTGCGGCAGGACGAACGACAGCGGCCAGATGATGTGCGGCGCCATGGAGAGCAGCCGTTCGCGCTCTATCAGGGCTTCGCGCACGAGCCGGAATTCGCCGTATTCAAGGTAGCGCAGGCCCCCGTGGATCAGCTTCGTGCTGGCCGAGGAAGTGTGCTGGGCAAGGTCTTCCTTCTCCACCAGCAGCACCGAAAGTCCGCGCCCTGCGGCGTCACGGGCGATCCCCGCGCCATTGATTCCGCCGCCGACGACGAGCAGATCGTAGGTGCACTCAACGGCACCTAACGGCACCCAAGCGGCACCCAGCGGCACCGAACTGTCCGAAGAAGGCATTCGACATCCTCTTTCCGGGCACCGCCTCGTTTTGGGCGCCCCGCTCAGGCGATTGACGTCCCGCTCTATATGAGTAGTAGATTGGCCTTACCAGAAGAAAAATATCTTCCCGAAGTCAACTGACCTCAATGCCGCGTGGAGAGATGTCCAGTGTCAGCCGATTCCTACGTCCTTGCCATCGACCAAGGCACCACATCCACACGCAGCATCGTCTTCGATGCGCAAGGGCATCCCCTGGCCACCGCGCAGCGCGAATTCGCACAGCACTATCCCGAAGACGGCTGGGTGGAACATGACCCCCATGATATCTGGCGCGATGTCATCGCCACCGTGGGCGAGGCCATTGCGCTGGCCGGCATCACCGCCGCCGATCTTGCCGCCATCGGCATCACCAACCAGCGCGAAACGGTGGTGGTCTGGGATCGCACCACCGGAGAACCGATCCACCGCGCCATCGTCTGGCAGGACCGGCGCACGGCCCGCACTTGCGCGCAACTGCGCGAGGCCGGGCACGAGGCCATGGTGCGCGAACGCACCGGCCTGCTGCTCGATCCGTATTTTTCGGGCACGAAGGTCGCCTGGATTCTGGACGCGGTGGACGGCGCCCGCCAACGGGCGGAACGCGGCGAACTGGCGTTCGGGACGATCGACAGCTTCCTGCTCTGGCGGCTGACCGGCGGAGAGGTCCACGCCACTGACGTCACCAACGCGGGCCGCACCCTGCTTTACGATATCCACGCCCAGCGCTGGGACGAAGACCTCTGCGCCCTGCTGCGCGTACCCATGGCGATGCTGCCGCAAGTGGAGGACAGCAGCCATATCTTCGGCCAGACGCTGCCCGAACTGTTCGGCGCGCCGGTAACGCTGGCGGGCATCGCCGGGGACCAGCAGGCGGCGCTGGTAGGACAGGCGTGTTTCGCACCCGGCACCGTCAAGTCGACTTACGGCACCGGCTGCTTCGTCCTGCTTAACACCGGCGAGACTGCCGTGAAGTCTGCCCACGGCATGCTGACGACGCCCGCCTACCGCATCGGCGGGCGGATGACCTATGCGCTGGAAGGATCGATCTTCGCGGCGGGGGCGGCCGTGAAATGGCTGCGCGACGGCCTTGGCATCATCACCCACGCCCGCCAGACCGACGACATGGCAACGCGCATCGCCGACAACCACGGCGTCTACATGGTCCCTGCCTTCGTCGGCCTTGGCGCGCCGCACTGGGACCCGGATGCCCGCGGCACGATCGTTGGCCTGACGTTCGATACGGAACCCGCGCACCTTGCCCGCGCCGCGCTGGAGGCGGTCGCCTATCAGACGCTGGACCTGATCGAAGCGATGATCGCGGATGGCGGCGCGGTTCCGTCCGCAATCCGCGTTGACGGCGGCATGGCCGCCAATGCCTGGCTGTGTCAGTTCCTGGCGGACGTGCTGCGCATCCCGGTGGAGCGCCCCGCGCACCTTGAAACCACCGCACTGGGCGCAGCCTTCCTTGCCGGGCTGGCGGTGGGCGTCTGGCCGGATACCGATGCCATCGCTTCTGCCCGCAAGGAAAAGACCTGCTATCACCCCGCCATGGCCGACGATGTTCGCGATCGCCTGCTGTCGGGCTGGCGGCGCGCACTGGCAGCGACCACCGTCAGGATGTGACGGGAACCGACGGCAGCGCCGGTAGGAATACCCCTCCCCCGACAAACCGGGGGAGGGGCAGGGGCAGGGGCAGGGGCGTGATCAGAACCCGAAACGGATGCGGATGCCGCCGTTGCGCTTGACCGGCATGGACAGGACAACCGCATTGCCGCCCAGCAGGCTGGTGGTGGACTGCACGCCGGTGTAGCTCTTGTCGTTGAACACGTTGTTCACGAAAAGCTGCACGTCCAGGTTCTCGCTGCCGATCCCGGTGCGCAGGTTCACCTTGTTGGCATCGCCGATCCACGAGATGTTCTCATAAGTCGTGTAGATACGGCTGCGGTGTGCATAGTCGCCGCGCACGAACCAGCGATAGCCATCGCCGATATCAACGCCGTATTCCGCGCCGATATTGCTGGTGAAGACCGGCGCCGCCGGGTTCTGCGCCCCTGCCGCCACGGTCGAATTGCCGGTGATCGCAACGCATGATGCGCAAGGGATCGCGGTATCCAGTTCCACCTTGTTGTAACCGGCGTTGAAGTTGATCGACAGCGCGTTCGTCACCTTGAGGTTGCCCTCGATCTCGGCGCCCTTCACCGTGCTGCGGCCGCTGTTCTGCGTCACGCCCACGCCGATGTCGCTGGCACCCGGCGTCGCGTTGGGCACCTGGATGCTGTTGGTGATCGCCTGGTCCTTCCACTTGGCGTAGAAGACCGCCGCGCTGAACGAGAACACTTGCGCGATAGTGCCCTTGAGGCCCAGTTCGTAGTTGTCGATGATCGCCGGCTTGTAGATGTTGGTGACCGACGCCCGCTCTTCCAGATAGGCGCGCTGCTCCGCCGTCAGCGGCAGGACCGAAAGGTTGAAGCCGCCCTTGTTCATGCCGCGCGAATAAGTGGCATAGCCCATGAGATCGGGCGTGAACTTGTACTGCGCCGAAACGCGGGGCACGAACCGGCGGTACTTGCCGCTGGTCCGCAGCGTCTGCGGATTGCGGAAATAGACCTTCAGCTCCTCCTCGATATAGCGCCCTTCCGCGTTCAGCGTGAACTGCGGCGAGAAATCGTAGGATAGGCTGCCGAACACGCTCTTGTCGACCAGCGTGTTGAGCGACCCGTCACCGAAAACCTGGATGGTGTTGGGATAGAGCGCCACGGTGTAGCTGCGGTTGCTGACCTTGAAATAGTTGGCGCCCACCATCCAGCGCAGCGGCTGATTGGAACCCGACGTTGCCCGGAATTCCTGGCTTACGGCGCGCTGCTTGTACATCGCCATAGTCGGATAGTTGATGAACGGATCGCCCACAAAGCCGGGGATCGTCGATACCGTGGTGTTGGGCATGTCGCTGGTATCGCGCCCATCCAGGTCCTGATTGCTCTGGATGCGGGTCTTGTTGTAGCCGGTCAGCGAAGACAGCACGATATCGGTGCCGGGGATCGTGAAATCCACCGCAAGGTTGGTCACGATCTCGCGGCGCTCAAGCCCGGCGTGGTCGTTGATCGCCTTGTAGGTCGGGTTGAGGATGCCCAGCGAATTGTTGACGACCTGGTCGATGAATGCAGGCGTCGCCGGGTTCTGGCCCATCTGGCTGGTCGGGAACTGCGGGATCTTGCCGCAGTAGAAGTTGTTCACGCCGGTCGGCGCCGCGCCTGCGTTGCAGTTGAACGTGTTGACCGGCAGGCGGCTGGAAAAGCCCGCCGCGCCCGCGCCGTCATGATCTTCCAGATACATGCCGAACGCCTTCAGGCGCAGGCCGTCGAACGGCTTGATGACCAGCGTGCCGTTGATCGTCTCGGTCTGCTGCGCGCCGAGGCGGCTGCCGTCATAGGGGTTGGTGTACTGCCCGTCGAAGCCATAGCGGCGGCCGCCGATGCGCAGGCCGATGGCATCCTTGACGATCGGCAGTTCGATATTCGCCTTGATGTCATACAGCGAATAGCTGCCCAGTGTGCCATCGAAGTTCCAGCGGAACGCATCGCCCGGATCGCGCGTCACCACATTGATCGCGCCCGCAAAGGACTGGCGGCCGAAGGCGGCGCTCTGCGGGCCTTTCAGCACTTCGACGCGGGACACTTCGTTGCCCAGGTTGTTGATGACGTCGAAGTTGACCGGGGTGCCGTCAAGGAACACCGAGACGGTCGGGTTCAGCGGATCGGAAATGCCGCGAATGGTGATCTGGCTGTAGCTGCGATCGACGCGGCCGGAACTGGTCTGCTGCGCATAGAGCCCCGGCGTGAATGCCTGCAGGTCCAGCACGTTGTTGACGTTGAGCTTGGCGAGGTTGGCCGCGGTCATCACCGACAGCGTCACCGGGGTCTCCAGCAACGATTCCTCACGCCGACGAGCGGTGACCATGATCACCCCGCCGTCCGTGCCTGCCTCGGCCTGCGGAGCGGCGGAAACCGGCGCTTCCTGCGCGTGAACGGCGGGTGCAGCCGCCAGCGCGAGCATCATGGCGCTGCAACATGCGCCAAAGTCATAGCACTTTGTTTTCGATCGCATCGAAAAATTCTCCCTGTTGTAGAAATCCGGGCGCGGATGAACTTCAATTCATCGGCTGCTTCCGAACGGGAGGCTTTCATTATAAAAGTGGATATTCAATTGAGTTTGGGTTGTCCGCCCATAACCATCAGTTATCAAACGTCGCATGGCTCGGCTTCAGGCCGACCCCAACGGAGAGCATCATGGACCTTCGCCAGCTGCGCCATCTGATCGCCATCATCGAGGAGCGCTCGTTCTCCGCGGCGGCCAAGGCCGTCCACCTGACCCAACCCGCCCTCACCCGCAGCATGAACGCCCTTGAGGCGAGCGTTGGAACGCCGCTTCTGGTGCGCAGAAACAACGGAATTGAGCCAACTTCGGCGGGGGCGGTCCTCTACGAATACGCCAACCTGCTGACCACCACGGCAGACAATGCGCGGGCCGATATCGCCCGGCTGGCGAAGGGTCTGGGGGGCGCGCTGAACGTCGGGATCGGCACGCATCTGGCCGACCTGGCACTGCCGAAAATCCTCTCGGAATTCGCCCAGCGCTATCCCCACCTGTCGATCAATCTGAAGATCGGGATGATCGAGGATCTGGTGCCGATGGTGCTGGAAGGCAAGGTCGAACTGCTGGCCAGCATGGTTCCAACGGACCGCATGCAACAGGGACTGGCCTATGAGCGACTATTTACTACAAAAGATCATCTATACTCAGCAGACAACCATCACATATCGCAGATAGATGATGTTATTACTTTTGATCGATTGACAAAAGAACGGTGGGTTTCTCTAAACTGCCTCCATGCCGATCTCGACATGAACCGCTTCTTCGCCAATGGCGGAAAAGGCTTTCCCAGCCAGGTCTTTCGCACCGATTCCCCAAGGATGATGCGCGCGCTGATCGAGGACGAAGGGTGCCTTGGCATCATGCCGGCCGAGTACATGAAGAGCGCCCGCGCTCAACCACTGCGGGTAGAAGGGCTGCCCATCGCGCGGGCCACCGGCTTGCTCTACCGCCCCGATATCCCGCTGCGCCCGATCGTCATGGAGTTTGCCAACCTGCTGCGCCGCGAACTCTCCTCGCCTCCGGGATAATGGCAGGGGTGAAGCCGCGCGCACCGGATCAGGCCGGCTGCGCGGCAAACGCCCGCAGGCGCGGCACCAGATCTTCGCCAAGCTGCAGTACGTCGGCGATCGGATCGAAGCCGCTGATCAGGAACCGGTTTACCCCCAGCCGGTGATAGGCGAGCAGGGCGGCGGCAACCGAATCCGGCGTGCCAACGATAGTGCTGGCCGCCTTCTGGAACCCGGTGGCGCGGGCAATGCCCACCCACAGCCGTTCGTCCAGCACATCGCCTTCGCGGGCGCGCGCTTCGGCCAGTTCGTTCTTGCCGAGTACGCCCGGCTGGCCGCCCTTGCGCGCCATGTCTTCCACGCCGCGGCGCACATCTTCGAGCACCGCCTGCGCCTTGTCCCAGGCTTCGGCTTCGGTACGGCCAAGGATGATGCGGGTGGACATGCAGAAATCCACGTCGCGCCCGGCCTTGCGGGCCTCTTCGCGCACCGAGGCGATCAGCGCCGCGCTTGGCTCCAGCCGGTCTATGCCGAATGCGTACACGTCCGCATGCCGCCCGGCGACTTCCAGCGCGCGCGAGGACTGGCCGCCGAAGAACACCGGGATGCCCCCTGCCTGCACCGGCACCACTTCGGAACGCGCGCCGCGCAGGGTGTAGAACGTTCCGTCATGGTCGAACCGCTCACCGCTCCACGTCTTTCGCAGCAAGGGGATGTATTCGGCGCTGCGCACATGCCGTTCGTCGCGGGTGAGGAAATCGCCGTCGGCCTGCGTTTCGGTATCGCTGGGCGCTGAGATGATGTGAACGCCCACCCGCCCTTCGCTCAGCCGGTCAAGCGTGGCGAACTGGCGCGCGGCCAGCGTGGGGGCGACGAAGCCGGGGCGGTGTGCGATCATGAACCTGAGGCGAGTGGTGATCCCGGCAAGGTGAGTGGCGAAGACCAGCCCATCGGGCCAGGTCGCCGCCTGCGCGATCAGCACGCGGTCGAAATCCGCAGCCTCGAACGCGGCGGCAAGGCGGGCGATGAAGGCGGGCTCCACGATGCCCATCGAGCGCGGATTCGCTTCCGAGGATTCGCGGTGGTTGAAAGTCCCGATGATCTCGATCGACATGACGCGTCAGTTTTCCTCGATCGATGCGGCCGGTGATCCGGCGGGCATCCGGTAGAACAGCAACAGCGCGATCCCGGTCACTTGTGCGACTGCGGGGATCAACGCCATCGACAGGCGCACCGCCTCGCGCGCAGCGTCGGTCTGCACCAGCGCAGGGCCAGTGCCCGAACGGTAGCCGCTGGCCTGCAGGAACAGCCCGACAAGGAACGGCGCAATCGCGAAGGCGGCCTTCTGAAAGAATTCGAAGAAGGCGGCATAGAGCCCCTCCTTGCGCAAGCCGCTGCGCCTGACGCCATAGGAAATCGCGTCAGGCAGCATCGACAGCGTCATCAGCAGCGTGCCGGTGGTTGCAAAGCCGGCAAAGGCCCCGCGCGCCAGGAACACCGCGTCGCTTTCCGCAGGGGAGGCCGCCAGCCAGCTGAGGCTGATCGCGGCGGAAAGCACCAGCGCCACGGCGCAGACGGCGGGCTTTGGCGCATGGCGGGCGATCTGGCGCCAGACGGGCACGCTCAGGGTGCCGACGATGCCGCTGGCCAGCGCGAACTGCGCCATGCCGGCCTCTCCGCGCGCAAGGATGTCGCGCATGAAGAACAGCCCGGTCGCCCCCACCGCCGCCGATGCGATGAAGCCGCAGAACTTGACGCCCAAGAGCACCAGGAACGGCCGGTTGGCGAACAGTTGCCCGAACCCGGCAAGGGCCGAGCCGCGTTCATGATCCACCGCCTGTTCGCGCATGCCGGCAGTGGCGATGACCGCCACCGCCATGCTCACGAAGATGAAGGCCGCCATGCAATAGCCCATGCGCGCGAAGGCCGATGCGGAACTGCCGCCCCAGGCGATCATCGCCGGTGCCAGCGCCCCGCCCGCCAGCGCCGCCAGCTGGATGAAGAACGTCCGCCAGGCCATCAGCGAAGTGCGCTCCTGCGCGCTTTCGGTGACTTCTGCGGGCATCGCCGAAGACGGGATCGCGAAGGCCGAATAGCCGGTAAAGGTCAGCAGCAGCGCCGCCATCACCATGACCGCCTGCGAGCCGCCCTCTCCGCTGCCGGAGAACAGCCAGGCCATGCCCAGCCCGCTCATCAGCGCGCCGGCCGCCATCCACGGACGACGGCGGCCCCAGCGGCTGCGGGTCCGGTCGCTGCCCTGCCCGATGAGCAGGTCCGCGATGCCGTCATAGATACGGCCTGCCAGCATGAACGATCCCGCCAGCGCCGGATCCATGCCCGTCGCCGTCACCAGATAATACATCAGGATGACATTGACGACGTAGAGGATCGTCGTGCTGCCCGCCGAGCCGAAGGCCCAGCCGACCTTCGCGGCGACAGGTATGGTCCGGGTTTCGATCAAGCGCAGCTTCCCCCCGCACGGCGCAGTCGCAGTGCCTACCAGCCGGAGACTAGGCACGGGGCGCTGGCGCGAGAAATCGAAAGCGCGGCTTCTTCCATGCACAAAACGTATATGCGGGGAATCGGAACCATGCAGATCCGGCAATTGCGGCACTTTTTGGCGGCGGTGGAAACCGGCTCGATGACGCTCGCCTCCGCCGCCCAGAACATCACCCAGCCCACGCTTTCACGCAGTATCCATACGCTGGAAGAGGAACTGGGCGTGGATCTGTTCGAACGCGGTCATCGCGGCGTGCTGCCCACGCGTTATGGCGAATTGCTGGCAGAGCATGCCCGCTCGATCATTCACGGCGTCGATCAGGCGATAGAAGATGTCGGCGCGATGCGCGCGGGCGGGCTTGGTCATGTGCGCCTTGGCATCGGATCGACCGCGACCGACCCGCGCATCGCGCAGGCCTGCGCGCAGATGGCCGTGGCAGACGAGAACATCACGCTTTCGCTGGACTACGACGTGCCCGAAACGCAGTTCGCGCGGCTGCGGCGCGGGGAACTGGACGCGATCATCGACACCCTGCGCGTCGATCTGGACAGCGGCGACCTCAACTTCCGGCCGCTCACCCGGCTGGACATGGTACTGGTGGCGCGGCGCGGGCATCCGATCCTTGACCTTGCCCGCAAAAGCGGCCCCATCGCCGCGCGCGATCTGGCGCACTGGCCCTGGGCGATCTTCAACCAGCCCAATGCAGAAGCGTTCTATCGCGGGTTGATGGGGCTGGCGGAAGAAGAGCACAACATCCGCGTGCGCAGTTCCTCCCCCGCGATGCTGCGGCAGTTGCTGCTTAACGCCGACCTTGTCGGCCTGATGGACCGGACCGAAATCGCCGACTGCCTTGCCGATGGCCGCCTGCAGGAAATCGCCACCGACATGCGCCGGGTAGAGGCGACGCTCTGCGTGGTCACCCGGCGGCGGACTTACATGAGCGGGGCGCTGCGCGTGGTGATCCAGCGGCTGCACGACGCGCTGTAAAGCCTCCAGCCCCTTCCCATACGCAACGGGCATGACTGGATGCATGCTTTCGATTGGGCTGCAGGCTGTGTCCCTGCGCATAGTCCGTGCGATGAAGGCGGGGAAACACGGGACATGCTGAAACGTCCGGTCATGGCCGGGATCGCGGCGCTGGCGCTGCTGGCGGCGGGGCTGACGGCCTTCGTGGTGGCGGCGCGGATGGATGCCTTCGCCATTCCGCTGGGAGAGCTGCGCCATCGCTACCAGACCGCGCATTCGCGGTACGTGACGCTGGACGGGGTGCAGCTTCACGTCGATGACAGGGGCTCCGGCCCGGTCGTCATGCTGATCCACGGGCATTACCAGTCCCTGCGGATCTGGGACGCGTGGGCGCAGCGGCTGGCCCGCGACCACCGCGTGATCCGCATCGACATGCCGCCTTACGGCCTCTCCGGCCCGGACCCCTCAGGCCGCTACAGCCCGCGCAGGGTAGAGCAATTGATCGCGCTTCTGGCACGGCACGAAAGGCTTGAACGCTTCAGCATCGGCGGCATCTCCACCGGCAGCGCGATCGCCATGCGTTATACGCTGGCGCATCCCGATCAGGTGGAAAGCCTGATCCTGGTCAATGCCCCGCTGGTGCCGATCCCGCCCGCCATGCAGCCCAGGACATCGGCCACGCTGGGCTTTCTGGAGAACAACCTGTTCCGGCCGATCTACCGGCCAAAGGCGTTCTACCGCTACCTGCTGAACCGCCTGATCGCCAACAAGGCAGTGCTGACCGAGGATCTGGTGCAGCAGACCTACGACACGCACCGCAAGCCCGGCAACGCCGCCACGCTGGACCGCTTCACCAGCGCCCTGCGCTTCGAGGCGAGCGATTACGGCAAGCGTTCGCAAACCACCGCACAGCAGCTGGCGGCCGTCCGCGTGCCGACGCTGGTGCTGTGGGGCGGAGCCGGGTCGATGCTGCCGGTATCGATCGGCTGCGAAGTTGCGCGCACTGCCGGGGCGTCGCGCCGGGTGATGATCAGCTTCCCCGGCGCAGGTCACTTCCTGCCCATCGAAGCCCCCCGCGCCGCA
Source organism: Novosphingobium guangzhouense (assembly GCF_002896965.1). Lineage (GTDB taxonomy): Bacteria > Pseudomonadota > Alphaproteobacteria > Sphingomonadales > Sphingomonadaceae > Novosphingobium > Novosphingobium guangzhouense. Next base: position 227,307 of record NZ_LYMM01000051.1, on the reverse strand, counting down.
GAAGACATCGCGTGGTTTCTCGATCCCGCCAGCCGCAGCACCGGCGCCCGCCCGCCTGTCGGCACAGTAGAGGATTGCGCACGATGAAGTGCCTTGCCGCCATGCTGTGCGCCCTGTCGCTTGCTGGCAGCGCCGCCCATGCGCAGGAAGCGCCCGCACCGCCCGAAACCATCTCTCTCGCCGAACTGGAGAGCCGCTACCGCCTGCCCCAGTCGCGGTTCATCGATCTGCTGGGCGCGCGCATTCATTACGTCGATGTCGGCAGCGGCCCAGTGGTGGTGCTCACTCATGGGTCGAGTTCATCGCTGCGCACTTTCGCGCCGATGATAGAGCGACTGAGCCGTCGCTATCGCGTGATCGCCTGGGATGAACCCAACATGGGCCTGTCCGGCCCGCCGCCGCGCGCGCTTTACGACCGGCCGCTTTACCCGGTGCTGGTGCTGGAGGCGCTGCTGGACCGGCTCAAAATAGATCGCGCCAGCCTTGCCGGCGTGTCGAGCGGAGGGGCGATCTCGTTCTACTATGCCGCGCGCAATCCGGGGCGGGTGGAACGGCTGATCCTGTCCAACACACCCACCGGCCGCGCCGACGGCAAGGGCATGGCGCTCAGCGCCGCGCTGGCCCGCGAACTGGCCGCCTCCACCCCGCAGACCGGCCGCAAGAGCAAGATCTACCGCCCCCGCTCCTACTGGCGCGCCTTCTTCGATTTCTACACCGGAGAACCCGAACGCGCCGACGCCCGGCTGGTCGACGAATACTACGACATGAACCGACGCCCCGCCGCGCCCGACCGGCTGGCCATCGTCGAGGCGCTGGACGATGCCGCGCTGACCGCCGATGCGCTGGGCAAGGTGAGAGCGCCGGTGCTGCTGGTGTGGGGCGCGCGCGATCCGGTACTGCCGCCCGCCAGCATCGCGTCCTTGCGCGATGCGCTGGTTAATGCGCAGGTCTCCACGCTGATCCTGCCCGATGTCGGGCACTATCCGCCGCTGGAAGCGCCCGAACGCTTTGCCGGCATCCTTGACGGCTTCCTCTACGACGTCACCCCGTACCGGCCCGTGGCGCCGGAACCGGCCAAGCGGTGAGCACCCGATCCATGAACGATGACACGCTGGAATTCTTCGGCATCCTGCACTGGAACGACTATTCCGAAGCGCAGCCCAAGCCCTTCGACGTGGTCGAACCGGACTTCGTCGAAGCCTGCGCCCGCGCGCATGAAAGCGCCGGGTTCGATCGCGTCCTGATCGCCAATTCCGCGCACCGGCCCGACAGCCTGCCGATCGCGACGTGGGCAGCGGCGGTAACCACCCGGCTGGGCTTCATGATCGCGCACCGCCCCGGCTTCATTGCGCCGACAATGGCCGCGCGCATGTTCGCGATGCTGGACAGGATGAGCGGCGGGCGCTGCGCCGTCCACATCATCACCGGGGCGGACGACACCGAACTGCGCGCCGACGGCGATTACAGCACCAAGGACGACCGTTACCGCCGCAGCCACGAATATGTGGAAGTGATGCGCAAGGTCTGGTCCGCCGACGCCCCGTTCGACCATGCGGGAGAGTTCTACCGGGTGGAAGGGGCCTTTGCACATGTGCGGCCGCAGGCGGGCATCCCGATCTTCTGGGGCGGCAGTTCGCCCGCCTCCATCGAATATGGCGCGCGCGCGGCGGACGTCTATGCCTTCCCCGGCTTCCCGGCCGCCGCGCTGCGCGAACCTGCACGCGAAGTCCTGACCCGTGCCCGCGCGCTGGGCCGCGCGCCTGCCCTGCTGACTTCGCTACGCGTCCTTGTGGCAGATACGGATGCGCAGGCATGGGAACGCGCCCACGCGATCCAGGACCGGCTTATCGCCGAAGTGGTCGACAACGGCCGCTTTCCCATCCGCCCCGGCGAAACCCGCCGCGCCGCGATCGAGCGGGCAAAGGCACAGGCCAACGATGGCGCGCTGGACGGCCTGCTGTGGGCAGGCATCACCCGCGTTCCCACCGGCCGCCCGGCGCTCGGCTGCCTTGTCGGCAGCCACGACCGCGTCGCGGCGGCGATTATGGAATACCACGCTGCGGGCTTTTCCCGCTTCATCGTGAGCGGCTACGATCCGATCCCCGATGCCCTGCTCTTCGGCGAAAAACTGATCCCCCGCGTGAAGGCGCTGAAAGGCGCGCGTTGCGCGAAGGCTTCGACAAGTTCAGCCTGAGCGAGTGGGGTTAAAATGCGGTAGGCGGAGCAATGGCGGCTTACGCCCCAAAGTTGACGCTTTTCAAATAATTCATTACAAAACATTCTAAGGTGCGCCGCATTATGCTTGATGCGCCGCTAATGTTTCCGCACCCCTTGCATTAGACTTCAAACCCATGAGAAATATGCAGATGATAAAGAATTTTATCTTCGGCGCTTTCCTGCTCGTAACCTCTGCAGTTGCGGTTTTGTCCGGACTAGATGTGTTTTGGGGATATAATTTTGGTTATTCAGATGAGAGTTTTTACGGAAGCCTCGAACTTATCGCGTTTGGCATCATAATCTACTTCGTCAGTGACTGGGCACACCGTTTAGTCTTTCCAAGACAAAGACCATAGGGATGTCCGCTCTCCACCCAAATCAGACCTTCCAACACCGCTCAGGCTGAGCTTGTCGAAGCCCCGGCCGCATGGCGCGAGGCTTCGGCAGGTGGGGCGGCCTTAGGCAGCAATCACCTTGATCGCCAGCGCATCGCTGCCTGCAACGATATCCAGCAGGCGGTCGATGTTGGGATGCGCGCCGGGACGGTTGCGGGCATCGGCGGTGTGTTCGCCGAACACGTCAAGGCCATGCGCGGCGGCCTTCGCATCAAGGCTGGCGAACGACTGCGCCAGGTACTGGTACACTGCCAGCGAGCCCTGCTTGCCGGGCGCGTTTTCGATCGTTGCGGCCACGGTGCCGTCCGGTGCGACAAGATCGATGCGCTGCACGCCTTCGATCGACGGCAGCTGCTGCAGGTTGTCCTTGAAGGTCGCGCTCGGTTCAATCATCGCCTGAATTCCTGAATTGGTTCGGGCGGCGGGCTCTAACAGCATATCGGCGCGCCTGCCATCGCACAGGAACCGAAATGGCCGAAAGGTGGTGGAGGCCGACCGGCAAATCGCGGCCTCCACCATGGCCTCAGTAGCTGTAGCGGATGCGCAGGCCCGCCGTGCGCAAGTCGGGCAGGCCGACGATCGCGGCGGTGTTGGTCCCCGTATAGCGGAAGTCGCTGGTGAACAGCGTGCCCAACGCGACGCTGGTGTAGGCATGCGTGTTGAACACGTTGTTCACGAAGACTTCCACGTTGACCTTGCCGGTCTCGATCCCGGTGCGCAGGTTCACCAGCGTCAGGTCGGGCGACTTGAGCACGTTCGACGCATCGGAATAGACCCCCGACTTGTAGCTGAGATCACCACGGATGAACGCCTTCGCACCATCCGCCACCGGGATCGGATGGCTGTAGCTGACGCTGACTGCCGCCGAATACTTGGACGTCAGCGGATTCTCGTTGCCCCTGAAGTCGGTGATGCCGGTAAGCGCGGTGGATGACGGTGCGGTCAGATTGCGGATCGAACTGGCGTTGATCGCCCCGCTGGCGGTGACGGAAAGGTCGTCGGTCACGTCCGCGAAGAGTTCCGCCTCCACGCCGGTCATGATCACCTTGCCCGCATTGCGCAGCGCGCTGATCACCTGAGGCGTGTTGGTTTCCGCATCGAAGAACACCACGTCGGCGGAATTGATCTGGTTCTTCCAGATCGCCCGGTATGCCGCCAGCGTATAGCGCACCGCATTGTTGAACAGACGACCCTTGAGGCCGATCTCGTAGTTGTCCAGCTTCTCGGGATCGACCTCGATCGCCAGCCCTGATGCCGCTGCGGTCTGCTGGACCGAAGGCGTGCCGGTCAGGAACTGGGTGTTGAAGCCCGCCGGATTGATGCCCTTGGCATAGGATGCATAGAACATCGTGTCGGGATCGAACTGGTACTGCACGATGCCGCGCGGGATGAAGTTACGATAGTTCTTGTGCGCCAGCGTCTGCCCTTCGGCGTAGAAGCCGGCGGGGGCGAAGGCATCGGTCGTCACGGTCAGGCCGCCCGGCGGGGCATAGGCGTAGAGCTTGTCGATCTGGTAGCGCCCGTCGACACTGACGGTCAGCTTGTCGGTCAGATCGTAGCTGAGCCCGAAGAACGCGCCCATCGTCTTGTTGCGCGACTGCCCGAACACGGCGGAGAAAGTGGACACGCCCAGCGCATTGTTGCCCCCGCCGTTGGCGTTCTGGTAGCGCGCATCCAGATAGCTGACACCGATGGTGCCCTTGAAGCGGTCCGTATCATAGCGGGCGCGCAATTCCTGCGACCAGTCGCTTTGCCTGCGCTCCACCAGGAACGGGAAGTCGAAGTAGCTGCGCGATCCGGCGGAGCCATAGATGTTGGCCTGCCCGACGTCGTAATAGTTGTCGAGGTCGGCCAGTTCGCTGTTGCGCTCCCTGTTCATGCCGGTCAGCGAACTGAGCGTCACCCCGTCGGCCACTTCCCAGTCGACCGAGGCGTGGAGGTGGTAGAAGCGGCTGCGCAGCCCATAGCCCTGCACGCCCTTGTCCGGCGAGATCAGGCGGCCGGTGGGGTTGGCAAGGAAGTTCCTGATGAACGCGTCGTTGGTGGTGTTGGCGGACGGCGAGTTCACCAGCTTGGGCGTCTTGCCGCAGATGTAGCGGTTGGTGGTGGTCACGCCGCTGGAACTGGTGACGTTGAGGCTGCAGTTGGACTGGTCCTGCACGATCACGTTGCCATTGTCGTCCGTCGCCTCATAAGCGCCGATCAGCCCCTGCGCGCTTGGCCCATCGTCGTTGTAGGTGATCATGCCGAAGCCCTTGACCGTCAGATTGGAGGCGGGCGTGAACGTCAAGGCAAGCGTGCCGGTGCGGGTCTTCTGGTCGCCCAGCGTCTGGCCGGGAACGCCCGCGTTCTCATACGAACCGTCCTTGGCATACTTGCGCACGGTGGCTCGGATGCCCAGCAGATCGCTGACCAGCGGGCCGCTCAGTTCCCCCATGACGTCATAGCTGTTGCGCGTGCCGACCATCGCATCGACCGTACCGGTCCAGTAATCGCTGGGCGCCTTGCTGACGACATTGACCGCGCCGGCGAACGTCTGGCGTCCGAAATAGGCGCTCTGCGGGCCCTTCAGCACTTCTACGCGTTCGGGGTTGGTGATGTTGTTGATTGCGGTGGCCGAACTGACCGGAACGCCGTCGATGAACACCGACGCGGTCTGCGCAACCGCATTGGGCGGCGTGAAGCCGCGGATGATGATCTGCTGGAAGGAGCGGTCGTTACGCCCCGCACCGTTGTTCACCACCTTCATGCCGGGCGTGTAGGCCGCGATGTCCTGCACCGAGACGATGCCGCGCGCACGGATATCCTCGCCGGTCAGCGCCGAGACCGCGATCGGCGTCTCCAGGATGCTTTCCGCGCTTTTGCGGGCGGTGACGAAGATCTCTCCGCTGGCGGGCTCCTGCTGAGGAGCGGGCTTCTGCGTGGAGGCGGTGTCCTGCGCAAACGCAGGAACGGCTCCCGCAATGGCCAGCGCCGCGATGGAAACGCACGCGGCATCGTGCTTGATGAAATCCCTCAACTTCATGGTCGGTTATCCTCACTGTAGGTTTGTATCGGACGCGCGCCGCCCTCCCCCGAAGAGGCGCGCGCGAAAGTCGGCTTATGGTTGTGTTATTGGGTGATCAGGGATGCGGGGCGGGTGGCCCCGGCAGTGGCGGGTCGATGACCGCATGCGCCTTCATCAGTCCGTCGAAGCGCGCACGGTCGGGGTCGGCCACGGCCTGCGGATGTTCGGTGATCTGCATGCGCATCGCGCCATATCCGGGAACGTAGCGCGGCCAGCGGACCGATCCCCCGCCCTGCGGAGCGCCGGTGCGGATGAACGAGGCCCACCATGCGTTCATCTGGCGGGCCACCGCCCGATCGACTGCAGTCAGTTGCCAGCCGCGCTGCGCGTCCAGCGTATCGAAGACATACGGGATTTCCGCACCGTGGTAGGCACCGGCAAGCTTCACGTCGAAGTCGGGGCCGAAGGTTCCCCGGGGCAGCGGCGGGGCGTGGTCGAATTCGTAGAGATAGACCGGCTTGCGTCCAAAGCGCGCCGCCGCATAGGCCCAGAGCCAGGTCGGGTAAGCGATGTTGTGATGCCCCGCCGCAGCGATCAGCGCGGCCTGTTCATCCCCCGATCCGTGCGGATAGAGCCGGGCTACGGTGTCCGCCTGCGCCCCATAGGTGTCCTGCATCATCTGCGCGAAACTGCGCCGGGGACCAAGCAGCATCAGCGAACCTTCGTCCGCATTCCACCCGGCCAGCAACGGCACGTCGTTGAACCGGCCCGATGCGAAGATCCGCCAAGGGGCATCGGGTAACAGATGGCCATCGACCACCGGCAGGTTGTAGAACTGCCCATTCGCCAGCTTCGCGGCGCTGCCAAGGATACGTTCCGCGGGCACCCGGCGCAGGCCGCCAAGATCGCGCGCGCCCACATCGTCCATCAGCGCACGCCCGCGCCTTTCCTCGAACGCCAGTGTCGTTGCGCCCATGCTGGCAGGCTCCGCGCGGCGCAGCGACGAGCCGCTTTCACCGATCGCCTGCGCGAACAGGCCCTTCGCGAGCGGCGATGCCATCATGACGCTGGTGGTGACAGAGCCTGATGACTCCCCGCCGATGGTGACTTTCGCAGGATCACCGCCGAAACGGCCGATGTTGCGCTGCACCCAGCCAAGCGCCGCGATCACGTCCATGAAGCCATAATTGCCCGATGCGCCATAGCCGCTTTCGGCGCTCAGTTCCGGGGTTGACAGGAATCCCAGCGCACCAAGGCGGTAATTGATCGTCACCACCACAATCCCCTGCCGCGCGAACGCCGATCCGTCGAACGTCGGCTGCGCACCTGAACCCACGCGCGATCCCCCACCATGGATCCACACGAAGACCGGGTAGCGCCCCGCCTTTGCAGGCGCCCATACATTAAGGAACAGGCAGTCTTCCGAGCGCGGTCGCTGTACCGGGCTGTTCTCGTTCACCGCTTGCATGCAATCCGCGCCGAAACTGTCCGAAGACCGCACGCCCTGCCAGGGGATGACGGCGGCAGGCGCTTTCCAGCGGCTGTCACCTGTGGGCGGCGCCGCATAGGGAATGCCCTTGAAGCTGCGCACGCCATCCGCCCCTGCCGGACGGACGGCGATCGAACCGCCTTCGATGGCCAGACTGTCAGCCGCAACTCCAGCCACCGGAGCAGGCGCAGCATAAACTGCCCCCGCCGAAAGGCTGTTCAGTATAGACACTGCACAAAACGCCAATATGCCTGACCGCAGCATTACGCACCCGCCCGATTCCGTGATCAATATAAACTGCGCCAGCGATAAAGAAATTCGCAGCAGTTTAAGTCACGTATTCGTCTGTCGGATATTTTCGCTATCGCATCTTACAAAAGATCTATTTCGTAAATCTTTCGGAATAATCGCTCAAAACTGCAATGTATAAGCGGCATGACCTGGACAATATCCTTATCGCATTCGACATTCCAGGCACTCATCACTCTTCATGCCGATAATGAAAGGGCACAAGGACGGTTCCTTTCATTATTTTTATGCAGTGTTAAAAATTTGCATCACTCGGATGACTTGCAGCTGCAGTCCCTGCCGCTCGATCTTCTGCCCGCAAGATTTCACCCGGCGTGACCGGGTCTTTGCCGGATCGGGCAAGCAACTGCCCGACCGCCCGCTCAAGGTGCCCCGCGGCATCGATCGCGCCGCCCAGAAGCGCCTGAAGCTGCACTCCGTCCGATAGCGCGATGAGTGACTGTGCCGCGTAATCGGGATCGACATGCGCGCCGATGATGCCTGCCTCCCGGCTGCGTCGAAGCGCGTCGGAAAGTTCGGCACGAACACCTTCGAAGCGCGCCGTATAATAGGCATGCGCCGGGTGCCCCGGCTCCAGCGCGTCAGCGGCGAACTGGAAGTAGAGGCGCACGATCCCCGGCGCAGTCAGGTTCCGGCGTACCGAAGCGACATAACGATTGAGCACATCCAGACCGCTGTGTCCGTCCACCTCGATGTCGGCCGCCTCTTCGTCCCACCGGTTCAGCACGCATTCCAGCAGGTGCTCGAAGGTGCCGAAATAATAGAGGACATGCGCCGCATCGACGCCCAGTTCGCGGGCAAGCGCCCGCAGGCTGGCAGGCGCTGCCGCATCGGTGCAATAGCGTTGCAGCGTCTGCGCAAGAATCTTCTCGCGCATCGCCGCCCCCTTGCCATAGCGCCGGGCAGCCGGATCGGCTCCTGGCTGACGGTGCGGTGCGCCTGTGGCTTTCGCGGTCTTCATCGAACCTTCCTTCACCCGGCACTGACGCGATTTCCCAGGCTATGGCGGTACGGCTGCGGGAAATCCAGACGATGTCTGTGCGTTACTCCTGTGAAGCAAATGCCAATCCGGCGTTTGCACGTGCAAGGAAAGCGACCAATGCCTGCCAGTTCGAAAGCCCAGCAGAAGGCCGCCGGTGCCGCTCTCTCAGCCAAGCGTGGCGAAACGCCCAGATCGAAACTGAAAGGCGCATCAAAGGAGATGGCGGCCTCCATGACCGAGAAGCAGCTTGCCGACCTGGCCTCCACCAAGCGCAAGGGACTGCCCGATCACAAGGGCTGAGGGCGGTGCCCCAAAAGGATTACGCCCGATGCAGTTGCGCGGCGTCGGGAGTGACTTCGTAGCGCACCAGCGTCTGCACCTTGCCGCCGGGCTTTTCCACCCTGTCCATCACCTTCACGTCGGTAGTCCAGCGGGTCGGCGTGATATCGAACAGCTGGTAGCCGCGGCGGTCGGTGTAAAGGTCGAGGTTGGGGTTGTTCTGCAGCATATGCGCAAGGCCCGCATCGCCGTTGCCGTTTCCGCCTGACGAGATGGAGGTGGCCAGGAACTCAACCGCCACGCCCTTGCCGTCGGGCGTGTCGTCGCGTTCGGGAACGATGCCGGCGGCGTGCTTGTGGTGATCGCCGGTTGCGATGACCACATTGGTGAGATCGTGCCGCCTGATGCTTTCGATCAGGCGCGCCTTGGCAGGGCGGTAGCCGTCCCACAGGTCGGTTTCGAACACCGGCTTTGTCGCGCCCGGCGCGCGCACGTCCAGCGGCATGACGATGACCTGCTGCGCCAGCAGGTTCCACGTGCGGTCGTTGCCCAGTCCTTCGTCCAGCCATGCCTCCTGCGGACGGCCCAGCATTTCGGGGCTCGCATGCGCTTCGGGCGTGCAGGCATCGGCGCGCGCCACGTCGTTGCACGACTGATCGGTGCGGTAGGAGCGCGTGTCGAGCACATGCGTGCGCAGCAGCCGGCCGTAATCGAGGCGGCGATAGGCGGTGATCCCCTGCATGCCCGGCATTTGTGCACGGCGCACCGGCATGTTCTCATACCACGCCTGATAGCCCGCCATCCGGCGCAGCAGGAACACTTCGGGCGGGGTGCCGTCCTGATCGAATTCGCCCGCCCAGTTGTTGTCCACCTCATGATCGTCGAACGAGGCGGCGAAGGCACTGGCCTGATGTGCGGACTGCAGATGCGGGTCGGACTTGTACTGCGCATAGCGGCGCCGATAGTCGTCGAGGCTGTAGATCTCGTCCCCGGCATGGCGGCGAACCACGTTCCCGCCCACCGGCTTGCCCGCGCCTTCGTAGATGTAGTCGCCGTAATGGAACACGAGATCGAGGTCCGGCTCGCGCGCCAGAGCCCCCCAGGCGTCGTAGAAGCCAGCCTCCCAGTGCTGGCATCCGGCAACGCCGATGCGCAGGCGATCGATCGCGGCATCGGCGGCGGGCGCGGTGCGGGCAAGGCCGGTCGGGCTTACGTCGCTGCCCATGACGGAGAAGCGATACCAGTAATGGCAATGCGGCCGCAGCCCGCCGACCTCGACATGGACCGAATGACCCAGTTCCGGCCGCGCGAGCGCCTCTCCCTTGCGCACGACGCGGGAAAATCCCTCGTCCTCGGCAACCTCCCAGCCGACCGGCACGGCCACTTGCGGCATCCCGCCGTGCTCATCCAGCGGGCGCGGGGCAAGCCGCGTCCAGATCACGAAGCCGTCGGGCCAGGGGTCGCCCGCCGCTACGCCCAGCGTGAAAGGGTTGGCGCCCAGCGGCCGGGCCAACACCGCCGCACGGGCGGGAAGGCCGCTGATGAGCAGCAGTCCTGCGCCGGATTTTACAAGCGTGCGGCGATCAATGGTCATGACTGGGGTTTCCGGTTCCGGGGGTCTGGTTCGTCGCGCTCCCGCATTCACGCAGAAGCTGACGCTGGTATGACAATCAGCGAGTTATGACTGTCAGGGCGCTGGCGCTGTGCCGGTTTCGGGATCGTAGCGCGGATTGGCGGGGTCCTGCGGGCGCGGGTCGCCGGTGCCGGGCTTCGCGCTCTCGGCCCAGGCGCGGGTGAGCAGGTCGCGCAGCATCGCCGCCCCTTCAGCACTGCGATGATAGACGAAATCGCGTGCCTCGCTGTTCTTCGGGTCCGCCAGCAGCCCGCGCTTGTCGAGCGCGAAGATCGTCTCGACTTCGGCGTTGCTGTCATCAAGGAAAGCGAGGACGTGGGCGAACAGGTCGCCGTCCTGCCGCTTGGGGGCGCCGATGCGCTTCACGAAGTCGGCGGGCTGCAGGTCGATCGCGTCGGCATAGCCGATTTCGAACCCGCCATGGATGCCGCCGCTGCGGTTGTAGCCCTTGGGGTTGTCCCCGAACCAGCCTTCGCAATGGATGCTGACGTGGTGCGGGTTGGTGCCGTCGGCGATGTAGTGAGACATCCACGCTGTATAGAACGCCAGCGTCCGCTCGATATTGGCGGTGGGCTCTCCCTTCGAGCGCTTGGAGCGCAGCGCGCGCATTCCCGCGACGATGCGGCCATAGCCCTCCATGATCGCGTAAGGCATCGTCCCGGTCCAGCGCACGTTGAGGCGCTCCGCGGCCTTGGGATCGATCTTGGCGACGCGCAGGTGCTCACGATAAAGCGCCAGCAGGAAGGCATGGCGCGAACGCGGCACGGGGTCGAGAAAGCGCACGCGCTCCACGAACCAGGTGTGGTTGGGATCCTCGTCGATCTTGGAGAACGGTTCGGAGGAGGATCGCCAGGTGTCCGGCGCGCCCGCTTCCTCGCCGATGTATTCGGCATAGTCGCGCAGGAACACAGGCCCGTCTGCGGGCAGGGTGTCGAGCGCGGCCTGATCGATCACCGCATGGCCCCGCCCGCCCCAGGCCAGCGCGGCAGGGGCATGAGCGGCTGCCAACAGCGACAGGGCAATAATGATGGGTCTGGTCATGAGGAAACGTTTTTTCCGTGAATGCGATACGGCCGGACGCGATGATCGCGGCCGGCCGTTCGGGAAGGGTCAGAAGTTGTACGATACGCCCACGTAGGCGCGGCGGCCCGAGTAGATCGAGCTGGTCAGGCGGTCCTTGGTGTCGTTGCCCAGGTACTGCCATTCGTGCGACTTGGTGAGGTTGATGACCGAAGCGGTCAGCATCAGCCCGTCGCGGATTTCGTAGGAGGCGTTGAGGTCCACCTGCTCATAAGGCGCGGTATAGGTGTTAAGGCCCGAGGACAGGCCGCCCACCACCGTGCCGCGCCGGTTGTACGAGGCGCGCAGCAGCAGGCGGCGATTTTCGTAGAAGACCGAGGCGTTGAACTGCGTCTTGGCGCTGCCGACCAGCGGCGAGGTGCCAACCTTCTGGCCGTCCAGCGTCACGTCTGCGGTCGAGGTGTGGTTGTAGGTGAAGTTCACCTGCGCCCCCAGCCCGATCGGCAGCGTATGCTGGGCGTAGAGTTCGACGCCTTCCGACACCGCGCTCGATCCGTTGGCGACGGTGGAGTAGGATTCGATCACCACCTGTTCGCCCGCCACATCGCGCGTCACGTCCATGACGAGCGGCACGATGAAGTTCGACACGTCCTTGCGGAACGCAGTGGCGCCGATCACCGAACCGGGGCGGAAGTACCACTCGATACCCAGGTCGTACTGCCAGGCCTTGAACGCCTTGAGCTGCGAGTTGCCGCCGCTGCCCGACCAGCCCGCGAATTCGCCGAACTGGTCGCGGTCGAAGGCATAGGCTTCCGACCTGTAGGTCAGCGAGCGGGCGCCGGCGAGGTCGGAGATAGACGGACGCGCCACCACCTTGGCCACCGCGCCGCGCACCAGCAGGTCCGGCGTCAGGTCATACGACACGTTCAGGCTGGGCAGCACGTCGGTGTAGCTCTTGCGTTCGTGCAGGCGCACGTTCTCGATCACCTCGCGCTGGTCGAGCGGCAGAACCTGGCAGTTGCCGTCCGCGCCGATCGGGCGGTTGGGATCGAACGGGCCATTCGGTCCGTCGACGCAATAGTCGACAAGGTACTGCAGGCGGTCCGAAGTCTCGTCGCGCTGGATGGTTTTGACCACGCGCACGCCGATGTTGCCGCGCAGGCCCCCGGTTGCGAAGTTGGCCTGCGCGTAGCCGCCCAGCGTCTCTTCGGACAGGTCGTAGACGTTGTTCGGCTCAGGCTCGCGCACCGAGGGGCCGTAGCGCTCGTTGATGATTTCCAGATAGCGCTTGAAATCCACGCCGGGATAAAGGTTGGCGCTGAAGCCGCCGTTGATGTTGCCCATCGGCGTCGAATAGAAATACTCGGGCTGCGCAAGGGCGCCTTCGGGCGTGTTCTGGTAGCGGATCTTGTTTGCCGCATCGGCATACCATTCGTTGCGGCCGGTCTCGCGGTGGACCTCAAGCTTGCGCCACTTGCCGCCCAGCTGGATCGAGCGCAGGAACCCGCCGTCGAACTGACGCGTCGTGTCGAACTGGACGTAAGGCTGGTCGATCGCGCTGTTGGTGAAGCTGGAATTGGTGCCGCCGATGTCGATCTGGGCGATCCCGTTCATCAGGTTCTGCTGCAGTTCGGGCGAAAACTCCATCGCCACGCCCTTGCTGGACAGATCCCAGGCGCTGAGGAAGTTGCCGTTCTGCTCCTGCCCGGTCACCGTGATACGCGGCTTGGCGGCCACCTGGAAGCGCATCGAAGGGCCGCCCTTCGATGCCGTCTTGCCCACCTTCAGTACCGCGTCGAAGCGATCGAGCTTGTAGTGCGCCTCACCCTCGAACGTCTGCGAGTGCTGCTTTTCCTTGGAGTAATAGCCGGTCAGACGCGGCGTTTCCATCGTGCACATCGGCGTCGCATCAAGGCACGGCGCGCCATCGACCGAGAAGGATGCAGACTTCATCACGGTGCCGCTCTGGTCGAACACGGCATCGCTGAAGAACTTGCCATAGCCCCATTCGGGAATGGTCAGCTGGTTCATCACGTAGTTGCTGCTGTATTCGAAGCGGAAATAGTTCGCGGTCAGCGTCAGCGTGTCGGTCGGGCGGAATTGCGCGGTGGCCTGGATACCGAAGCGCTCACGGTCCTGATCGAAGATCTCGGCGCGGACCGATTGCGGCGCCCAGTAGCCGGTGTAGTGATCGCCGCCGATCGTGCTCTGGCCGCCGCCGGTCCAGTAGGACACGGCCGCATCGTTGGCGATCGGGTTGCCGTTCACGTCGGTCGCGCGTTCCAGCACCTGCCCGTCCGCGCCACGGTCGCTCCACCAGCGCCAGGTTCCGGCGGTGGAGCGCATCTCGCGGTTGGTGCGCTTCTGGTACACGCCGCCGATCAGCAGGCCGATCGTCTCATCTTCGTTCTTCCACGAATACTGCGCGCCGATCTGCGGTTCGAACTTCTCGCTATTGTCGGAGTACGTGCCCTCCGCCGAGATGAAGCCGGAACCCGACGGCACGTCGAACGGGCGGCGGGTGTTGAGGATGATGGTGCCGCCCACGCCGCCTTCTTCCAGCCGCGCCTCGGCAGATTTGTAGACTTCGGTGCTGGCGATGAAGTTGGCGGGCAGCATCACGTAGTTGAACGAGCGCTGCGGGTCGCCGCTGTCGGCACCGGCGAGGAAGTTGCCGTTGAGCAGGGTCTGCGTCAGGCCCGGCTGCAGACCGCGAATGCTGACGCGCGAACCTTCGCCGCCGTCGCGGGTGATGACCACGCCGGGCATGCGCTGCAGCGCGTCAGCAACGTTCTTGTCCGGGAACTTGCCGATGTCCTCGGCCGTGATCACATCGACGAAGGCATTCGCCTCGCGCTTCTGCTTCACGCTTTCCTTGAGCGATTCGCGGTATCCGGTGACGACGATATCGGGGTCTGCCGGCGGTTCATTCGCCGCAACAGGCGCGTTTCCCACCGAATCCTGCGCCAGAGCGACGACCTGCCCGTCATCGCCCACCACGCGCAGTCCCGAACCCGCAATCAGGCGACCCAGTGCTTCCTGCCGGCTCATCGTGCCGCGCACCGAAGGCGCGGTCAGCTTGCGGATTTCCGCCGCCGGGTAGACGATCTTGACCTTCGCCTGCTTGGAAAAAGCGATCAGCGCCTGCCCCAGCGACTGCGCTGGAACATCGAAATAGACGGCAGCCTGAGCAGCTGCCTGCGCCGGTGCGGCGACAAGCGCGGTGGAAGCCACCAGCGCGGCAACAAGTGAATTGACGGTACGGACGGACATGAAATCTAACCCCCGACATGGCACAACGTCTGCGCCATTCGCGGGGATGACGGGATGGCGGGCGCTTGCCTCCAAGTCGGAGTAAAAAAATTCTGCGGTGCGGCGCGAACGAGCTTTGCAAAGGCCCGTCATCTCCGGTCGGGAACGCGGTGCCCGCATGCGAGTTAGCGGTTGCAGCATCTTGCAGGAGGCAGCACGTGACGCAGGGCACCGCATCCGACGACGCCGGGATTTCCTTTTCCCGCCCCGAACGAATGATCCATGAACTGGGCGCGGAATTCACCGGCGAAGGCACTCACTTCGCGGTCTTTTCCGAAAACGCCGAAGCGATCGAGCTATGCCTGTTCTCCGAGGACGGGGCAGAGGAAACCGCGCGCCTCGAACTGCCCTCACGCGAAGGATCGGTGTTTTCCGGCTACCTGCCCGGCATCCGGCCCGGCCAGCTCTACGGCCTGCGCGCGCATGGCCCCTATGACCCGGCGAACGGGCACCGCTTCAACCCCAACAAGCTGCTGCTGGACCCCTACGCACGGGAGGTTTCGGGCGCGGTGCAGTGGGACGACGCCTTGTGGGGATACGACCTTTCCACCGGCGACGACACCACCTTCGACCCGCGCGATTCCGCCCCGTTCATGGTCAAAAGCGTGGTGCAGGACCCCGATTTCGACTGGGAAGGCGACAAGGCGCTGTCCCGCCCCTGGACCGAAACGGTGATCTACGAAGCCCATGTGCGCGGCCTGACGATGACTCACCCCGATGTGCCCGAGGCCCTGCGCGGCACGTATGAAGGCATGGCCAGCGAACCGATCATCGCTCACCTGCAGAAGCTGGGCGTAAGCGCGATCGAACTGCTGCCCAGCCAGTTCTTCCTCGACGACCGGATGCTGCTGGACCAGGGCCTGTCGAACTACTGGGGCTACCAGACGCTGGGCTTCTTCGCCCCCGAGCCGCGCTTCCTGCGCACCGGCGACCTTGCCCCGCGCGCCATCCGCCAGTTCAAGGACATGGTGAAGCGGTTCCACAAGGCGGGGATCGAAGTGATCATGGACGTGGTCTACAACCACACCGCCGAAGGGTCCGAACGCGGACCTACGATGTGTTTCCGCGGTCTCGACAACGCCAGCTACTATATGCTGAGCCCCGAAAACCCGCGCTTCAGCTTCGACAATACCGGCACCGGCAACACCCTGTCGGTCGCGCATCCGATGGTGCTGCGCATGGTGCTCGATTCCCTGCGGTACTGGGTGCAGGTGATGCACGTCGATGGTTTCCGCTTCGACCTGGCCTCCACGCTCGGCCGCGAAGGGCACGGCTTCGACCGGGAGGGCGGCTTCTTCGACGCCATCCGGCAAGATCCGATCCTGGCCGCCGTGAAGCTGATCGCCGAACCGTGGGACGTGGGGCTGGGCGGCTATCAGGTCGGCGGTTTCCCCTACCCGTTCCGCGAATGGAACGACAAGTTCCGCGATGACGTGCGCGCCTTCTGGCGCGGCGACGAAGGGCTGGTGGGTGACATGGCCCAGCGCCTGATCGGCTCTCCGGTCCAGTTCAACCATTCCGACCGGGGCGCTACCAGTTCGATCAACTTCCTTGCCGCCCATGACGGCTTCACCCTGATGGACACGGTATCCTTCAACGATCGCCACAACGAGGCGAACGGCGAAGGCGGCGCCGACGGGCACGACAACAACCTGTCCGACAACATGGGGGCCGAAGGCGCCACTGACGATGACGTCATCACAGCCGCGCGCGCCCGCCGCCGCCGCGCGATGGTGGCCACCCTGATGGTCAGCCAGGGCGTGCCGATGATGCTGTCCGGCGATGAGATCGGCAACAGCCAGCAAGGCAACAACAACGTCTACTGCCAGGACAACGCTCTGGCCTGGCTTGACTGGGAGGCGAAGGACGACGCCTTCCTTGACTTCTGCAGCCGCATGATCGCGCTGCGCCGCCAGTTCCCGGTACTGGCGCAGGAAAACTTCCTGATGGGCGAGACCGGCGATAACGAGCGCGTGGAAATCGCCTGGTTCCAGCCCGATGGACGGGCCATGGATCAGGAACTGTGGAGCCAGCCGGGCCTGCGCGTGCTGGGCATGCTGGTCGACTACTCCACGCGTGAGGTGTTCCTTGATGGCGGGCGGCCGCTGTTCACCGTGATCAATGCGGGCGACGGGCTGGATTTCACCCTGCCCGAAGGAGACTGGGTCCGCGTGCTCGATACCGCCCGCGACGACCCATTCACCGAAGAAGCGGTGGACCGGGAACAGGCCGCGATATCGCCCGCCAGCCTCTGCCTGTTCCGTCCGGCCTGATGGCCACGCAATGGGGCGCAAGGCCGATCGGCGGCGGCAACTGGCGCTTCGGCCTGTGGGCGCCCGAAGCCACCGAGGCCCGCGTCGAGATCAACGGTCTGGCGATGCCCGCACTGGCGGCCGGACAAGGCTGGTGGCTGTTCGAAGGCGAGGCTGAGGCAGGCGATGCCTATCGCTGGGTGCTGGACGGCACTCCCTATCCCGACCCCGCGGCGCGCGCGCAGATCGCGGACGTGCACGGCTCCTCAAACCTCGTCGATCATGCCGCCTTTGCATGGCGCAACCCATGGCGCGGGCGCCCCTGGCACGAGGCGGTGATCTACGAACTGCACATCGGCACCTTCACGCCCGAAGGGACGTTCACCGCCGCCATGGCCGAACTGCCGCGGCTGGCGAACCTTGGCGTGACGATGATAGAGATCATGCCGGTCGCTCAATTCGAAGGAACGCGCGGCTGGGGCTATGACGGCGTCCTGCCCTTCGCCCCCCATCCCGCCTACGGATCGCCCGATGACATGCGCGCGCTGGTGGATGCCGCTCACGGCCACGGCATCGCAGTGCTGCTGGACGTAGTCTACAATCACTTCGGACCGGCCGGGAACTACCTTTCCGGGTGGTGCCCTTCGTTCTTCCATCCGGATCGCACATCGCCTTGGGGCGCAGGGATAGCCTTCGAAGCACCTGCCGTGCGCGAATACTTCATCGCCAATGCCCTGCACTGGCTGGACGAATACCGCCTGGACGGGCTGCGGCTGGACGCCGTCCACGCGATAGAGGATCACTCCCCTGTCCATTTCCTCGACGAACTGGGCCAGCGCGCGCGCGCCGTCGAATGGGACCGGCCGATCCACCTCATCACCGAGGACGAACGCAACCTTGCCCGCTACTTCGCCGCCGATGCGCCGTTCGACGGCACCTGGAACGATGACTGGCACCACGCGCTCCACTGCCTGCTGACCGGCGAGGCCGAAAGCTACTACGCGCCTTTCGCCGTGGACCCCGCAGGCGATATCGCCACCGCCCTGTCGGACGGTTACGTCGAACAGGGCCAGATCCGTGAACATGGCGACGCCCCGCCGCGCGGAGAACCATCCGGCGAACTGCCGCGCACCGCCTTCGTCAACTTCCTTGGCAACCACGATCAGGTCGGCAACCGGGCGCTGGGAGAGCGGCTGCATCACCTTGCCCGCGATCCCCATGCCTACCGCATTGCCACGGCCCTGACCCTGCTTACCCCCTTCACGCCGATGCTGTTCATGGGCGACGAATTCCTGACCGATGCCCCTTTCCGCTTCTTCGTCGATTTCACCGGCGATCTTGCCCATGCCGTGCGCGAAGGCCGGGCCAGAGAGTTCGCCCGTTTCGCCAGCTTTGCGGGCGAAGTGCCCGATCCGGTGGCCGAAGAGACCTTCCTCGCCTCGCGGATCGGTGCGCCCGTGCGCGCCGAACAGCATGACCACGTGGCCTTCGTACGCGACCTGCTCCACTTGCGGCGCAACCACGTTACCCCCTTGATCGCCACCAACCCGCAACCCGCGGCCATCGTCGGGCGGGAGGGGCGCCGGATCGATGCCGCATGGTCGTTTGGGCCGGCAACGCTGCGCATGCACGCAAGGCTCGGCCCGGATATCGACCAGCCTGCCCCGGAACTGCCCGGCACGATCCTGCACCTTTCGGACGCGTCGAGCCCCTTTGCGCTCATCGCCGCCGTTTCATCGGAGTGACCACCATGTCGCAAGCTGCCCCGCCTTTTGTCGGGACTTATCGCCTGCAACTTCGCGGCGGCGTGGACCTCGACGCGGCGCGGGCGCTGCTGCCATGGCTCGGCAGTCTTGGCGTGAGCCACCTCTATCTTGCCCCCCCGTTCCATGCCGCCAGCGGGTCAACGCACGGTTATGACGTCATCGATCCGACTCAGATCGATCCGGTTCTGGGCGGGCAGCCTGCATTCGACGCCCTGAGCGATGCGGCGCAACTGGCAGGGATCGGCATTGTCATCGACATTGTGCCGAACCACATGGCCTTCACTCCCGAGAACCCATGGCTTGCCGACGTGCTGCGCCACGGCGCCGAAAGTCCCAACGCCCCCATCTTCGATATCGACTGGGACGCAGGAGCGCTGCACTTTCCCGTATTGGACGGGACCATCGCCGACCTTCTGGCAGCAGGGCAAATCACGCCTTCCGGTACGGCAGACGATCCGCACCTGCGGGTATATGAGCGAGAATACCCGCTGCGACCGACCGATCTGTCGCGCCATATCTGCGGGGGCAGCCGCACACTGGATGCATCTTGCCTGGATGCGCTTCTGGCAGAGCAGCACTGGTCGCTGGGCGACTGGCAGGACAGCGCGGATCGGATCACGCATCGCCGCTTCTTCAACATCACCGACCTTATCGGGGTACGCCAGGAAGACCCGGCGGTCTTCGCCCTTACGCACCGCTGGATAATCGAGCAGGTTGCAGCCGGGCGCATTCAGGGGCTGCGCGTGGACCACGTGGACGGGCTTGCCCGCCCCGGCGCCTATCTCCAGCGCCTGCGCGAAGCCGTAGGCGACACCCCGATCTGGGTCGAGAAGATCGTCAAGGACGGCGAGGCGATTCCCTCATTCTGGCCGATCGAGGGGATGAGCGGCTACGAATTCATGGCCCCGCTCTCCCGCCTGCTTGCGCATCCGGCCGGTCTTGCGGCCGTACGCGATGCATCGCACGGCGCGGTTCCCGAAAACTATGCGCTTGAGGTGCGCCGGGTGCGCCGCGAACTGCTGGATCAGGTCTTCACGCCCGAACTGTCCCGCGTGACCAGAGCCGCACTTGCCGCGCTGGCACTGGAAGAGGAATCCCGCGCCCAAACCTCGGAGGCGATCGCAAGGCTGGCAACGGTCTGGCCGGTCTATCGGTCATATGCGGCGGATTTGTGCCCGCTTTGCGCAACGGTGTCGCAGGCGATCGCGGAAGTCGGCGATACCCCGATGGCCGCTGCCCTTGGCGACCTGCTGCGCGCGCCCGACGATCCCCCGGCCCGCGCCTTCGCTGCCCGCTTCGAACAGCTGACCGGGGCGCTGACGGCCAAATCCGAAGAGGACACCGTGTTCTTCCGGCAAGTGTCCTTCCTGCCGTTCTGCGAAGTCGGCGCTGCCCCCGATCTGGGCTCGGTCGAGGCGAGCGCGTTCGCCGCGACAATGGCGGATCGTGCCCGCGTTACCCCGCTGGCCCTGAACGCGCTGTCGACTCACGATACGAAGAGGTCGGCCGATGCGCGCGCTGTCCTGATCGCCCTTGGCTATTTCCCAGATCTTGCCGGTGCCCTCTACGCCGAAGCCCGGCAGCGGGCGAACGCCGCAGCCCTCCCGGAACGATGGGGACTCTACGCTCTGCAAACGGCTCTGATCATGCGGAACGAACCGGATGCAACTGACCGGATCACCGCCCACATTGCCAAGGCCATGCGCGAAGGCAAGGAATTGTCCCGACACGAAGCGCCTGACGAAGCCGCCGAGGCGCAAGTCGCACGCCTGTGCCTTGCACTACACCGCGATGTCACGGTCGGCGACCTTCTGCCAGCCAGTTTGCGCGGCGAAATCGACACTACGATAGAGGCCATCGTGCTGGCACAGGCCGCATTGCAGATGACGGCGCCCGGCATACCCGACATCTATCAGGGCAGCGAAGCGCTTGCCATTGCCCTGACCGACCCTGACAATCGCCGCAAGGTGGACTGGGCCGCGCTACAGACCGGGCAGTTCGCGCCGCTGTCCATGCGCAAACTGGACCTGACCCGCGCGCTGCTGGCGCGGCGTCAAGAACGACCTGATCTGTTTACCCACGGCGATTACGTATTACAGGCGAATGAGAACAGCTGGCTGGTCGAACGCCATTGGCAGGGCCAAAACTTCACCCTGAGGATACCCATCCCGCGCCAGCGATCGCCCCAAAACCTGCAACCGCTCGCAAACGCGCGCTGACCAGTTCTTGCGGTGCGTTGACAATCCCCCGCCCGAAGCCTAGCGAATTTTGCGAGTGCGTCGCAATAACGTGGGCGTAGGGCCGCAGGGGGATTCGTGACAGTTTGCATCGCCGGAGACCGTCGATGAAGCCGCGCAGCGGCACCATCGGCCGTGGCGAAATTGCCGCGCGGCTGCTTGCCGCCATCCCCGGCAATTACCTGCTCACTTCACTGGCCACCGCCTGCCTGGCGCGGCTGCTCTGGCAGGGCCTTGGCGTCGATCCGGCGAACGCCAGCGTGGCAGCAACGCTGACCTCTTTCCTTCTGTTCGCGGTACTGGCCCTTGTCGCGTTCGGCGTGCGGTCGGCTGGCAGGCTGTGGCTCTGGCTGGCGGGAAGCGGGCTGCTGCTGGGTGCCGGGCTGTGGATCTCGCTCATGGCGGGAGCCCGGCTGTGAGGGATACCCTGCGCCAGTCCATGGCGCTGTTCCATACCTGGAGCGGCCTGCTGCTGGGCTGGCTGCTCTTCGCGATGTTCGCCACCGGCACCGCCGCCTACTTCCAGGACGAGATCACCCGCTGGATGCAGCCGGAAGTGGCTGGAGACGCCAATCCGGCGCTGGCAGCGCAAGGCGCGGTGCGCTTTCTCAACACGGTCGCGCCTGACGGGCAGAGCTGGTACATTACGCTGCCCAACAGCCGCAGCGCCACCACGCAGGTCTACTGGCAGCCCTCTGCTTCCAAACCGGCCCCGCGCGGCGAGACAAGCGCCGTGCTCGACCGCGATGGCAACCGTATCACCACGCGTGAGACGCGGGGCGGCTTCTTCCTTTATCGCTTCCACTTCGACCTGCATTACATGCCCGTGCTCTGGGCCCGCTATCTGGTCGGCATTGCGGCGATGTTCATGCTGGTGGCGATCATTTCCGGCGTCATCACGCACAAGAAGATCTTCGCCGATTTCTTCATGCTGCGCTTCGGCAAGGGACAGCGGAGCTGGCTAGACGCGCACAATGTCACCGCCGTGCTGGCCCTGCCCTTCCATCTGATGATTACCTTCACCGGGCTGGTGACGCTGGCATCGATGTACATGCCCTGGGGCATCGCCGCGAACTATGCCGCGCCGACCGCCTTCTACGAGGCCGTGTTCGGCCGCGCGGTCGCTGCAGAACCGACTGGCAAGCGCGTGCCCCTGGCCGACCTTGGACCACTGGTGAGCGCGGCTTCAAATCGCTGGAACGGCCAGCGCGTAGGCTATATCAGCATCGCCAACCCCAACGATGCCGCCGCGCGGATCGACATGACCCGCTCTCCCGAAGCGTCCTTCGGCGCACGCGGCGAAACCGCGTCGTTCGATGGCGCCACCGGCCGCCTGATCGGGGCCCACGACGCCAACGGCGCGGCGCTGGCAACCGAAAGCGTGATGATCGGCCTGCACACCGGCCGCTTCGCCAAGTGGGGCCTGCGCTGGCTCTACTTCCTGAGCGGTCTTGGCGGCACGATCATGGTGGGCAGCGGCCTTGTCCTGTGGACCGTCAAGCGCCGCGCACGGCTGCCCGATCCAAGCCGCCCGCATCTGGGTTTCCGCATGGTAGAGCGTCTGAACATCGCCGCGATCGCGGGACTGGCCACCGGCATCGCGGTCTATTTCCTTGCCAACCGGCTGCTGCCGCTGGACATGGCCAGCCGCGCCGAGCGGGAGATCGACAGTCTTTTCCTCGCATGGCTCGGCATCGGTTTGTGGGGCATGATACGCCCCGCCCGACGCGCGTGGACGGAGACGCTGGCAATCGCAGGCGCCTGCTTTGCCGCAGTGCCGGTAATCAATGCCCTCACCACATCGCGCGGGTTGCTGCCCAGCCTGCTGGCGGGAGACTGGACTTTCGTGGCCTTCGACCTCGTCATGCTGGTGCTGGCCGCAGGGTTCGCGATGGCCGCCGTCAGAAGCGCGAAGGTCAGAACGAAAGCAAACGCCGGCCAGGGCTCGAGAACGCGCCGCGCAGCGCAGAAAGTGACAAGCGCATGATCCACGTTTTGGCGCTGGCCCTCAGCTTTGCCGCTTTCCTGTCATTGGCGGTGGCCATGAAGCGCCATCAACGCGACCTCACCGGCCGGACACTGACTGACGAGCAGGCACGTGCGGCACGTACCAGCGGGTGGCTGCTGCTGGCCGGTGCTCTGGGCGTGAACATTGCCGCTCTGGGCAGTGCGATGGGCACCATCGTCTGGTTCGGGGAGGCAAGCGTCGGCGCCGGGCTGACCGTCACCGCCATCAACTGGGCGGTCAACCGCAAGGCAGGCCGCGGCGCCCGCTAATCGGCGCCCGGCAAAACAAGCTGCGCATCCAGAAAATCAAGAAACGCCCGGATTCGCGAAGCCAGCCGCCGATGCCCCACGTAAAGGGCATGGATATCCTCGTGGTCGCCCGGATTGAACGGCCCCAGAATTTCGACGAGCCGCCCCGCTGCCAGATCGGCGGCGACATGAAACCGACCGAGGCGCGCGATGCCACCGCCAGCCACCGCCATCATCCGCACCACCTCCCCTGAATTGCCAAGAAACGCCGGTTCGATCGGCCGCTGCACGACGGCGCCATCGCCCCTGAAAGGCCAGGTATCGATCGAGCGCCGGAAACTGAATTGCAGGCAATCGTGCCCCGCAAGATCGCGCGGATGCATGGGCACCCCGCGGTCCTGCAGGTATCCGGGGCTGGCGACCACCGCCATCCTGCTGCGCCCCAGCTTCTTCGCCTTCAGCCCGGTATCGCGCAGCGGGCCGATACGAATGGCCAGATCGGCCCGCTCTTCAACCAGATCGACCAGCGTATCCGACAAGGCCAGGTTGATCGTGACGGCAGGATACGCGTGCTGAAAGCGCGGCAGGATCGGCAGCAGGCACTGCGTCCCGAACGGCACCGAGGCATTGATACGCAGCGGCCCGCGCGGCGCCTCTGCCTCTGATCCGAAGCCACGCTCCACCTCGTCGATTTCCGCGACGAGCCCGGCAACGCGCGCGCGGTAGACTTCCCCTTCTGCCGTCAGCGCCAGTGCGCGGGTGGTCCGCGACACCAACTGCACCCCCAGCCTGCCTTCGAGCCGGGCCATGGCGCGGCTGACCGCGGACGGCGTCAACCGCAGCGCCGTGGCCGCTTTCGCAAAGCTGCCGCCCTGCGCTACCGCAAGGAAGATCTGCATTTCGCCGAAACGGTTGTCCATCGCCCATCCGTGATTCCAAATCACTTCTGATATGCATGACCGCTCACTATGCATCAATAAGATGGCGACCTAGATTCCGGCCTCAACGGAAACAGGAGCATCATTTCATGGATCTCAAACTTGCCGGCAAGACCGCGCTCGTCACCGGATCGACCGCCGGCATCGGCCTCGCCATCGCCGAGCGCCTTGCCGCAGAGGGCGCCGACGTCGTCATCTCCGGCCGCAGCCAGGCCAAGCTGGACGAGGCGGCCGCGAAAGTCAGCGCTACCGCCGCGAACGGGGGAAAGGTACGCGCCGTTCTGGCCGACCCCGCAACCGCTGAGGGGGCCGAAGCGCTGATCGCCGCCGCGCCCGAAGTCGATATCCTGATCAACAATCTGGGCATCTACGAGGCCAAGCCCTTCACCGAGATCAGCGATGAGGACTGGCATCACTTCTTCGAAGTCAACGTCGTCAGCGGCGCGCGGCTTGCCCGGCACTACTTCCCCCGGATGCTGGAGAAGGACTGGGGCCGTGTGATCTTCATCGCCAGCGAAAGCGCTCTCGTGATTCCGGGCGAGATGATCCACTACGGCATGACGAAGACCGCCCAACTGGCCATCGCGCGCGGTCTGGCGGAACAGACGCGCGGCACCGGCGTAACCGTAAATTCGGTCATGCCCGGCCCCACGCGCTCTGAAGGCATCGTCGAGTTCATCCGCTCGGTCGTCGACAACAAGGACGCCCCCGAGGCAGAGCGCGAGGCGGAATTCTTCGCCAAGATGCGTCCCCTGTCGCTCATCCGCCGCCTGATCGAAGCGGACGAGATCGCCGCACAGGTTGCGCTGCTCGCCAGTCCGCTGGGCGCGATCACCAATGGCGCCGCGATCCGCGTCGAAGGCGGCATCGTTCCAACCATCGCCTGAAGCCGCACCTGCACGTGCGCCGTCGCATTGCAATTTTGTAATTTCGATTGCAACGCGGCGGCAGATGGCCGAGGGCGTAAACTCCCGCTTATACGGAGATTCCCTTGGTCGGGTCATTGTCGCGCCGCATCGTAACCCTGTGCAGCCTGTTGTGCCTGTTGCTGGCGCTATTGGCCGGGCTGCTGCTGGAAGGCTCTGCGCAGACCCGCGCCAGTCTGGCGTGGGTCACGCACTCTGCGCAAGTGCTCAAGACCGCGAACCGGGCGATGAGCCACCTGCAGCAGGCCGAATCCGGCGAACGCGGCTACGCGCTGACACGTAACGCCGAATTCGGCGAGACGGTGGAGGCCGAAGTCGGCGCCGCGCGGGCCGCCGCCGCCGAACTCGTCATCCTGACCAAGGACAATCCGGCGCAGAACGACCGCGCGGTGCAGATCCGTGCATTGATCAGCCAGCGCGCGGACCTGCTTGAACAGATCGCCAAGCAGACCCGCAGCGGTGACTTTTCAGGCGCGCAGGCGGCTGTCGGCTCAGGGCGCGGGCGTTATCTGATGCAACTGGTCGACGCGCGGGTCGGCGACCTGCTCAACGAAGAGCGCGCCCTTTCGGCCACTCGCACGGCTGCGGTGGACCAGCGCCTGAAGTACATCACCTGGCTGGTGCTGGGCGGGGTGCCGCTGACGATGATCGTCATCGCCTTCACTGCCGCCACGCTGATCCGCCGCATCCGTCGCCCGGTCGATGCGATGATGACGGTGATGGGCCAGCTTGGCGCAGGCGACCGCACGGCGCGTATCGATGCGCACATGGAATCCATAGAGTTCGAACGCCTCGCCGGTGGCTACAACGCCATGGCCGAGGAACTTGAAGCCGCCGTTGCCGACCAGCATGAAAGCCAGGATCGGCTCCACGTCGCCAACGCGGAACTCAGCCGCAATTCGGAAACCCTGCGCGAACGCGGTGAGGTTATCGAACTGCTGGGCGGCATGGCGCATCGCATGCAGGCCGCCCGCACCGATGAGGAACTGGCCGCGATCATCCGTGTCTTCGTGCCCCGCGTGCTGCCGGAGATTCCCGGCGCGCTTTATGCGCACAACAATTCGCGCAACCTGCTGGTGCCGATCGCGGCGTGGGGCGGACTGGAAGTCGCTACGGCCGGATTCGCCCCCGACCAGTGTTGGGCGCTGCGCCGGGGCCAGAGCCACTTCGTTATCGAGGCGGATTCCGACATCGTCTGCGCCCATGTGGGCGACGATGCCGACCACTATCACTGCGAGCCGCTGCTGGCGGGCGGCGAGGTGATCGGCGTGCTCTACCTCAAGGGCGTGGTCGGCACCGAAAACCGCTTCCGCCTGACGGTGCTGACAGAGAACATCGCTTCCGCCCTCGTCAACCATCGCCTGCAGCGCGGCCTGCGCGAACAGACCATCCGCGATCCTTTGACCGGGCTGTTCAACCGCCGCTACATGGAAGAAACGCTGGCGCTGGAAATCGCCCGCGCTTCACGCTCGGGCAGCCCGCTCAGCCTGGTGATGTGCGACGTCGATCACTTCAAGCGCTTCAACGACGAATTCGGCCACGATGCCGGCGATGCCGTGCTACAGGCGGTCGCCGCCGAGATGCGCAGCCGCTTCCGCGACGGTGACGTGGTGTGCCGCTTTGGCGGCGAGGAGTTCACGATCATCGCGCCCGGCACATCGGCGCTGGTGCTGGCAAGCAGGGTCGACGCGGTGCGCCAGGCAATCAGCGAACTGACCGTGCATCAGGGCGGCCGCACGCTGGGTTCGATGACGATGTCCTTCGGCATCGCATCGTGGGAAGACAGCATGGAGCGCGATGGCTCCACGCTGATCAAGGCCGCCGACGCGGCCCTCTACCGCGCCAAGCGCGAAGGGCGCAATCGCGTCATCGTCGATGCGCGCTCGGAAGCGCTGGCGGCCTGAGCCTTACCGCACCGAGATCATCGGTCATTTCCGTGACGCCGGCAACGCGGCGCCAGCGTCACCATGCTGCTGGTCGCGGTGGCGGTGCGTCACCATTCGGCGGTGCAGCACCCGCACCACGTCGCTGCCCGAAGTCGTGAACAGAGGCGGCAATATGCCGTGAATCAGACACTTCACCCCGCCCACGACCATCGCAGTGCCGAAGCCGAACGCCGACTGGAAGTGCTGGCCGTAGGTTTCACCAACGGATTCGGGGTGCTCCTGAAAGATCTTGCGGAACATGGGGGATTTTCCTTCAGTTGAATGTGCTCGCCAGCATGGCCATCGCCATTGCCGCAACGAGCGTCGAAAACAGGAAGCGCAGGAGGTCGCGGCTTGCGGCAAGCCGCCCGGCGATCGCGCCGCCGCCGATGCCTCCGATGAGGCCCCCGGCGATGAGCGCCACGGCGACGGGCCAGTCTACCAGCCCCGAAACCGCATAATTGGCAGCCGTCGTCGCGCCGAAAATGGTGACGGCGATCAGCGATGTTGCCACTGCTTCGGCCGTCGACATGCCGGTGGCACTGACAAGCCCCGGAACGATCAGGAAGCCGCCGCCGATGCCGAAGAACCCCGCCAGCGAGCCACTGCCCGCGCCGAACCCGGCAAGACGGCGCCAACCGGTCTGCTCCACGCCGTCGGCAGCTTGAACCGCGCGGCGCAGCAGCATCGACAAGGCGATCACCAGCATCAGCACCGACAACCCGCGCAGCAGCCACTGGGCATCGCACAGCTTGCCCAGGCTGGACCCAAGGCTCGCTCCGGCAAGGCCGCAGCAGGCGAACAGCATGCCGCTGCGCCAGCGCACGCGCCCGGCGCGGGCATGTCCGGCCAAAGCCATAGCGGCATTCGCGGCAACGCCGATCGCGCCGGTGCCGATCGCAAGGTGCGGATTGCCAAGGCCGATCACGTAGACCAGCATCGGCGTCGCCACCACCGATCCGCCCCCGCCGATCAGCGCCAGCACAAGGCCGATCAGGCTGCCGCAGCCGATCGCAGTCATCAGGGGGTGGGCGTGAAGCAGGAACAGCATGGAGCAGACCGGGCGCAGGACGTCACCCGCGCGAAAGCCATGCTTTCGCCCGTGGGGAAACGTCGGATTGTAGGGGAAAGGCGCGGCCGGCGGGCGGGGTCGGTTGCCCTGCCGGCCGCTAGTCTTGGGTGGGTACTTAGAAGTCGAAGGAGAGGCGACCGTAGTAATAGCCGCCATAGGCACCGAACGGCGAATTGCTGCCGTAAGGCGAACTGCCGATGGTGTTGGTCACGGTGTTCTTGTCCGGGTAGGTATCGAAGACATTGTAGGCACCGGCCGAAAGCTTCATCTTCTGGGTCAGCTGGTAGCCGACCTCAAGATCGGTGATCCACTTCGCGCCGTAGCTCTGATCGCTTGCGGCATTGTTCGCCAGCGCCTTCCAGCTGCCATAGCGCGTTTCCTTCGCGTTGATCGAGAACGGCCCCTTCGACCAGTTGAGGCCAAGGATGATCTTGTCACGCGGGTTGAAGACCGTGAAATAGCCCTGCGTCTGGCGGTCGAACAGGGTCAGCCCAAGGTCCGCCAGCGCATCGGGATCGTCCGCGATGTGCGTGATCTTGGTCTTGTTGTAGTTGTACGCCGCACTGGCCCGGACGCTGCCGAAATCGCCCAGCGAGAAGCTGTAGTTCGCCACCGCATCGATGCCGCGCGTGCGGGTATCGATCGCATTGGTGAAGAAGCGCACGTACTGATTTCCGGAGAAGCCGTTGTCGATCAGGATCTGGCGCACGCCAGCGCTCGACTGCAGACCCGTCAGGGTGATGCGGTCGTCGATGTTGATCTGATAGGCGTCGACCGTCAGCGTGAAGCCGGCCAGCGGGGTCAGCGTCACGCCAAAGCTGTAGTTGCGCGACTTTTCAGGCTTGAGCGGCTGCTGGCCAAGGGCCTGCGCGATGGCCGAACCGGTCTGCACGATCTTCGATTCGATTAGCTGATAGGCGTTGCCGATCAGCGAAACCTGCGTGGCGGTCTGCGCGTAGGCCTGCTGAGACAGCGAGGGCGCACGGAACCCGTTGGAGAAGGCGCCGCGGAAGTTCAGCCAGTCGGTGGCCTTCCACAAGGCCGAAGCCTTGCCGCTCCACACACTGCCCGAACTGTCGTCATACGTTTCGAAGCGGCCCGCGCCGGTCAGCAGCAGCCGGTCGGTCAGGTCGAGCGCAAGGTCGATATAGGCCGCGCCGATCGTGCGCTGCACCTTCGCTTCATCGTCGGGGGTGACAACCGTGGCGCCCTGCGCGCCGATGGCGCCGTACTGGCCTGCCAGCGCGGAATCTGCCGGGTACTGATAGCCCCCGTTCTCCCACGATGCCGTGTCGAGCGACTTGGTGACGTAGCTTTCGTAACGGAACTCCGCCCCTGCCGAAACCTGCAGGTTGCGACCGCCCAGAACCTCGAAGCCCTTGGTGACATCGAAGTTCGTCGTCCACTGGTCGAACGCCGAGCTGAAAGTGTCGAAGGTGGTAGGGCTTTCGGTGCCGAGCGAGGCGTTGAGCGTGTTGTCAGCACCCGAACGCACGTAGTCGCGGCCATACGTGGTGCTGAGATCAAGGTGCCAGCCGTCCACCGTCTGCTTCATGCCCGCGGTCGCCTGCCAGTCGGTCTCGGCCATCGTGTAATAGGGCGTGAAACCGTCAGGATAGATTTCCACGATGTCGCTGGTGGTGGCGGGATAACGGCCCGCCTGGCCGACGCGCGCCTCGCGGTAACCGAAAGTGGCGTTGCTGTAGATCGTCAGGTCGCCCGCTTCGAACTCGCTGTTCTGGGCAAGGTTGATGGATTTGAGATCGGGCAGGCCGCCCTGATAGCGGCGGCGGTCGCCGCTCGCCTCACGCGGGTCGTCGGCGCCGTTTACCTGCGAATAGATGCGGCCGGTGTAGTCCTGATTGCGGACCGTCGCCTTCTGACGCTTTGCCTCCGCCGAGACCACGATCGATCCGGTTTCGCCGATGTGGAAGCCCTTGGAAAGCTGCGCCGAGACGGTTTCGCCGTCGCTGCCGTTGACGCTGTCCTTGTAGCGCTGACCGACCTCGATCGAGCCGCTGCCCGCATCGGGGTTGCTCTTGAGGATAACGTTGATGACGCCGGCGATGGCGTCCGAACCGTACTGCGCCGCCGCGCCGTCACGCAGGACTTCGATGCGGGCGATCGCGCTGGCGGGGATCTGATCAAGGTCGACCGGATTGCCGCCCATCGAGGTGGAGCCCGAATTGAGGTCGATCAGCGCCGAGTTGTGGCGACGCTTGCCGTTGACCAGCACCAGCACGTGAACGCCGGAAAGGCCGCGCAGGCCCGCCGGGCGCGAGACCGAGTTCCACGACGAGGAACCGACCTGCTGCGACTGGAACGAGGGAACCAGCTGGGTCAGTACATCACGCAGCTGCATCGAGCCGCCAAGCTGGGCGATCTGTTCGCCGCTGATGACGTCGATCGGCGTCGGGCTGGTAGCGACAGTGCGCGCCTGTCCGCGTGAGCCGGTAACGACGATGTCCGAACCGCCCGGTGCTGCGGCATCGTCCGCGCTCTGGGCGAACGCCGCGTTGCCGGTGGCGACGCTGAGCGCAAGGATGGACGAGGTAACGAGTATTCTACGCATTCAAACCCCCATGGTGGGCGGCGTATCTGCTGCCGCCGGATTGATGACGCTGTCTCCCTGGGCATCGCAGCCCGAAGGGGCGACGGCGCCTACGTGTCCGGCGGGTTGTCCCGTCCCGGTTTGCGCGCCCTCGCCGACCGCCGCCGCAAATGCGGAAAGCGCGCCGTCGAGTTCGCGAATGAGGTCCGCGGTGTTCTCCAGCCCCACGTGGAGGCGGATCACCGGGAATGTCGTGTCAGCAGCAAAGCGCCGCTGGCGGATCTGTCCGTTGCACGGGATGGCCAGGCTTTCGAACCCACCCCACGAAAAGCCGAGGCCGAACAACTTCAACGCATCGAGGAACGCGTGCTCGGCGCTCTCGGGACCGTCGAGCACGATCGTGACAAGGCCGTTGCCCGCGCTGTAATCGCGCATGAACAAGTCATGCCCCGGCGCGCCCGCAAGCTGGGGGCACAGCACTTCGCGCACCATCGGCTGATCGCGCAGCCATGCGGCAACCGTCAGCGCCGCCTCGCCATGCCGCGCCAACCGCGTATGCAGGGTGCGCATACCCCGCAGCGCAAGGTACGCGTCATCGGAGGACACCGCCCAGCCCACGCTGCGCGCACCCCGCTTCAACAGCGCGCCCACTTCGCCGCTGGCAACGGCGCTGCCCATGAACACGTCGGAATGACCGCAAACGTACTTTGTGAGCGCCTGGACCGAGATATCGACCCCGTGCGCCAGCGGCTTGAACAGCACCCCCGCCGCATACGTGTTGTCTACAAGGGTCAGCACGCCCCGCGAACGCGCCAGTGCAGCGATGGCAGGAATGTCCAGCATGTCGAGCGTCAGCGATCCGGGCGCCTCCAGCACGATCAGCCGCGTCGCATCGCCGATCATCGCTGCAAGGTCATCCAGCGCGATGTCTGCTGGGAAGTAGCGGGTCGACACGCCGTAATCGGCCATCGTCGTTTCCGCGAAGCGGCGTGTCGGGCCGTAAATCGTATCGCACACGAGGATCTCGTCGCCCGCGCCGCATACCGCCATGATCGCACCCGAGAGCGCGGCAAGGCCCGAAGGATACAGCTCCGCCACTTCGCCGCCTTCCAGATCGCACAGCGACCGGCGCAGTGCCGACTGCGTTGCAAGCCCCCCGCGGCCGTAAGTCGGCGCGGCCCGTCCGAAACAGCCATAGTCATCGAGAAGTACTGTCGTACCACGCTGAAGAACCGGCGCTGCAGTGCGCAACACGAATTCGCCATCCTGTTCGGGATGTATCATCCGCGTCGCTTCACCCGTGGCGCTGTCTTCGATATTCACTTTGCTATCCTGTCGTATATTCGCGCACGTCACGAACCTTGTCGCGTCGGCTTGCTTCTAGTCGGAGCGGGTGTTGACGATCTCACCCAGATTTTTCGTCGTTTCGAGAAATGTCGTGATGAACGTCACGATCGAAGCTGGATCTCCCGCACATTCATCACCCCGTCCTGCAGGGCGATGTGGACAGGGGCAGTTCGGTGGTGTTCTTCATCTCCTCCATGGCGAAGGCCGAACTCACGTCGGTCAGCTTCACCATGCCGATCAGCTTCTTGTAGACCGCATCGTAGGCGGCGATGTTGGCGACCCTGATCTTCATCAGGTAATCGACGTCGCCGGTCATGCGGTACAGTTCCACGATCTCCGGCATCGTCTCGACCGCGTGCGCAAAGCTGCGCAGCCATTCGTCGTTGTGCTCGCTGGTGCGGATCGAGACATAGGCGGTCAGCTCAAGCCCCAGCTTCTCAGGGTCGAGCAGCGCCACGCGCCCCTTGACCGCACCTGCCGCCTCCAGCCGCTTGAGCCGCCGCCAGCAACTGTTGTGCGAAAGGTGCACCACCTCTGAAAGCGCAGCGACGGACAGCGTGCCGTCCTTCTGCAACGCGCCCAGGATGCGGATATCCGCTTCATCCAGAGACAGCCGGCCGGAGGGGACCACGGCCATCAGCGTGATCCCGCAAGAGGAGGAGGGGGCAGCAGGTCTTCCAGGGCGATGCCCTTGGACAGCCCTTCGCGGATCAGCGTCTCGCGCCGGGCGGCGGCTTCGGCGCGATCGATATCGGCGGCAGCCTCTTGGGTGGAAACGAAAGCAACGCCGTCGCCATCACAAAGCGCAATGTCGCCGGGCCGGGCGACGGCACCTCCGACGCTGACGGGCGCGTTGAAACGCCCGCCAAGCCCCAGCCGCCGCGTCGTGCGCGCACTTACGCCCCGCGCCCATACCGGAAGGCCGGTGGCAAGGACCTCTTCAAGATCGGCCACCGGGCCGTCGACCACGATACCGGCGATACCGCGCAGTTTCGCGGCGGCGGCGACGATCCCGCCCACGGCCGCATGGCGCAGGTCGCCAAGTCGGTCGATCACCAGCACGTCACCGTGCCGCAGATGCGACAGCGCTTCATGCAGCAAGGCCCCGTCCGGGCCGGGCAAAGCCAGCGTGACGATGGTGCCGCACGCCTTCATTTGCGGCGCAAGCGGGCGCAAACCGGGATCGCACAAGCCCCACAGGCGCCAGTGGCCCAGCGTTGACGTCTCCACGCGCGAAAGGCCGCTGACCAGATGGTTGGCGGCCCGTTGCGGCATCGGCTGGCGGTCGAATGTCATGCCGATGGCCCTGCTTCGGGTCGGCGCGGATCGCACTTCGCGAAATGGCGCAGGAAATCACCTACATGGCCGACCAGAAAGCGGGTGAAGACCTGACCCGCCCTCGCACTGGACAGCGAGGGATCGCCCGATCCCACGCCGTCGTCAGCCACTTCGGTGGCGTCAAGCGGCAGGTCCACCGACACGCCGCCGAACTGCGCGCTGGCGAAGTGGGGGTCGGACGGCAGGCCGAACACGGGCTTGCGCGGGCTCGCTCCGAACTTGCCCTCTCCTACAAGGCCGGGGGCAAGGTACTTCATGACCGAAGTGACCGGATCAGCACCATGCCCGCGCGCCGCAGCGGTCTTGTCACCATGCGCATCCTGCCACACGGCTTCGGGCAAGGAGCGCCACAGGTGCACCGCCGGCACCACGATGCCGGTCTCGCGCCGCACGGCATGGACCACCTCGGCTATCAAGGGCGCGTTGGTGGAGTGGCCATTGACGATGACGATGCGATCCAGTCCATGGTCAAGGAAGCTGTCGATCATGTCTCGCAGCACTGCGCGGAAGGTGGCCCCACGCAGCTGCACGCCACCGGGGAAGCCGCGAAAGAACTCCGCAAAGCCGAAAGGCAGCACCGGCGCGCACACGGCCCCGGCTGCTTCGGAAGCGGCCATGGCGATGCGCTCTGCCGCCACGAAATCGCCCATCGGCGCATGTGGGCCCTGCTCTTCCTGACTGCCGAGCGGAAGCACGATGACCGGACGGTCGGCAGCGATCCGTTCGGCAAAGGCCGCATGGCTCAAGTCCTGCAGGGCGTGCGGGCGAACGCAGTTCACAGCCCTGCAACTCCCAGTGACGCCTCGATGCGGATCGCCTTGTTCGCCGCGACCGGAATCTGGCTGCGCACACGGTCAAGAATGCCCATGTCGATGCCGGCCGAGGCACTTCCCAGCCCTTCCGACACCCGCGCGACGACGGTGCCCCACGGATCGATGATCATCGACTGGCCGAACGACTGCCGCTCTCCGGCGGGGGTCTGGTAAGTGCCCCACTGGCCTGCGGCGGCCACCCAGCACTCGGTCTCGATCGCGCGGCTGCGCAGCAGCACTTCCCAGTGGTCTTTGCCGGTCAGCAAAGTGAATGCGGCGGGCACCGCGATCAGTTGCGCGCCCTGCTTCGCCAGTTGCTGGTACAGTTCGGGGAAGCGCACATCGTAGCAGATCGAGCAGCCAACACTGACGCCTTCGCAATCATACGTGACGATGGCCTTGCCCGGATCGACGGTGGCAGATTCGTGGAACTTCGCACCGTCTGCGGTCGTCACGTCGAACAGGTGGATCTTGCGATAGCGGGCACGTTCGGCACCGTCGCGGTCGAAGACGACGGTGGTGTTGTAGGCGCGGCCGGGATTTTCCGACTGCTCGTAGAACGAACCGCCGTGGATCCACACCTTCAGTTCACGCGAAAGGCGCGAAAGCAGCGTCCACGTGTCTCCATCGCGGTAAGGTTCCGCAACGAAAGGGGCACCGACAGAGCCGCCGAGCCATTCGCAATGTTCGGGAAGCTGCACCCAGTCCGGGCGCTCCTTTGCCACGCATTCGCGCACGGCGGCCTCGATAGCGGCAAGGTTAGCGACCTTGTCGTTGCGGGTGTTGAGCTGGATAACGGCTGCGCGCAGCATATTACTTTCCTTCCGGCCGCGCAGCAGACAGCGCGATGGCGTTGAAGAGGATCTTGAAGGCGCCCTGAGTCTGGGCGCGCAGGGCGATCTCGGGGCCGACGAGCACGACCTTGCCCTTGCCCTGCGGCACGGTGAGCACGGCGGCCGCGTCCTTCAGGTATTCCGGGTGCCAGGCCCAGCCGCTGTGCAGCAGCTTGCCTTCGCCGAAAGAGACGGCGACGGACACGTCCGGCGCGGTAGGACGGAACACCGGGCTGGAATCGTAGAACACGTCGACCTTGGGATTAAGGCCCCAGGCGATCGGATCGGCGGTATTGGCATCGGCGGTCAACACGGCGCCCGGCACATAGAACTGCGTATTCGGCAGTGGTGCCTTCTTGCCGTCCTTCTCGACCAGCAGCGGATCGGAGACAGGCAGGTTGAGCACCGATGCCAGCCCGGACGAGGACGAGCCCATCGCCAGGATCGTGCCGCCCTCCTGCGCGAAAGCCTTCAGCGCGGGGATCGTCTTTTCCCCGCTGATATCGCCCAGCGACGCGCGGTATTTGGCGGGCATGTCCCTGGGATCGGGCTGGCGGCTGTCGAAGCGACCACGGAACATGCCGCCGTCGACGCCCGAACGCGCATTGGGGATCGCCGCGTCGGGCACGACGACGATGTCGAACTTCTTCGCAAGGCCCCCCTTGTCCAGTTCCTGCGGGTACACGATCGAGTAAGGCAGTTCCTGCCCATCAAGAATCCAGCGCAGCCAGCCGGTGGGATGGAGCCCGCCGTAAAGGTCGATCACCGCAACCCGCGGCTTCTTCACCGCAAGGCGTTCGCCCGCAGGGGCCGCCGCAACCGCCTGCACGGCAAGGCCAAGCGACTTCGCGCCGTCCTCCACGATGCCGCGCGCCTTCGCCGATGCAGGCACGAACCACGCGCCCGGTTCGGCCGGGCGTCCGGCAACGGCAAGCGGGGTCTTGTAGGCGCTGACCGCGATGCCCGCCGCCTGCAACCGGTTGACGAGGCGGAAGGCATCGTTCTGGTCGTGGCTGACAAGCCACCCACCGGACGTGCCCTCCACGCCCGCATCCGCGATCGGCTGCGCATCCGGCGCGATATCGCCGCTGACCGGACGTGTCCTGACGGTGAAGGGGTCGAGCGCGCGGGTGAATTCGACACCGGCCTGAAACGCCGGAGTATAGCCCGAGGCGTCGGCCGGCGGGATCGGCGGGCCACCCGGATAAGCGAAGTTGTTCGGGTAGTGCTGCGGCTCAAACATGTCGAGCACGTGGGCGCGGTAGGCCTGAGCGGCAGGCACGATGTACGTCCCTGCGGGCCAGGTCTTGCCTGCCGCCGTGAAGGGTGCCTCCGCCCGGCTCATCTCCACGCCCAGCCTTGAAAGCGAGGTCAGGAACTTTGCCGTGGTGGGAAAGTCGTGCTGGTCGACAGGCACGATATAGGCGCGCGCATCGCGCTGTGCAGGATCGTGCAGCACCTTTTCATAAAGGTCCGCGTCGATCTCGCTCCAGCCGCGGGTGCGAACTGGCCTGGGCTTGCCGCCTCGCTCGGCCAGAGCCGTATGGGCCGCTTCGATACGGTCCTTCGAGATCGTCCAGCTGTCGGTCGAGCCCTTGGCAATGGCATTGGCGCCCATCTGCCAGCGATCGAACAGCAGCTTCTCGCGGTTGTTCGCCGCATATGTCAGCAACCCGCGCGCCAGCGAAAGGCTGTAGGACACCGACTGCGCCATCGACCATGGCCCCGGCTTTGCGGGCAGCGCCTGATCGTTTCCGGGCACCTGCCGTTCGGGCACGAACGGGATCGTTTCCGGCACGGGGCTGCCGATGATCTCTACAAGTATGCCGACGGCATTATGGAAGTACGTGGAAGTGCGCAGGTTACCGTTATACCACGTATCGTAGTGCGCACCGCTGCGCGTGGTTGCACCGCCCTTGTTCTCCGACAGCAGGCGGCTCTGCAGCGTGGCGCCCACTTCATCGAGGCTGGAGATCACCAGCGGTTCGTAGTGATAATTGAACGGATCGCGGAACGGCGGCAGGAACAGCACCGTGCCCGCAGGCCCGGTCTGGTGCTGGTTCATCACGATCTGAGGGCGCCAGTCGCGGTAGAGCACGCGCACCATGTTCTGCGTCTCGACCTGCGTGGCGAGGAAGAAGTCCCGGTTGTTATCGTGCCCGACGTAGGGGTGGTAGAGGCGCGGAAGCGATTTCAGGTCCGGCTCTCGCTTCATCGGATCCTTGAAGCGCATGTACCAGTCCGCCACGAACTGCTGGCCATCTGGGTTATCCGGCACGAAGAGGGTAACTACGTTGTCGCGGATCTTCTTCGCTTCGGGATCGTCGGCGGAAACAAGATCGTGAACTTGCGCGATCAGCGCAGTCTGCGCCTCTACTTCGCTGGCGTGGAGGCCGCCGTCGATCCAGACCATCGCCTTGCCGGTTGCGGCCATGACGCGCGCCTTCGCGGCATCGATGCCTTGCGCCGCACCCAGCGCCCGACTGGTTTCGCGGTATGCATCAAGCTTCGCAAGGTTCTCTGGAGAGGAGACCACCGCCATCACCTGCCGGCGGCCCTCGGTGCTTGGCCCGATATCGACCAGCTTCACCCGGTCGCTGACGGCGGCCACGGCCTGCCAGTAGGCCATCATGTCGTCATAGGACGGGACATAGCGATCCTCGCCCATGCGGTGACCCAGAACATGCTCGGGCGTGGGGACGGGCTTTTCCTGCGCCAGCGCGGGGGTGGCCAGCGTCAGGCAGGTCGCAAGAAGGAGAGCGCGGGTCAGCTTCATTGGTCGATGGCCTTTGCAGGATCGGGTGCCCGCACGCAGGCAATCACGAGGAAGGAGAGCACGGCGGCTGCGGTGACGTAGAAGGCCGGGGCGATCGTCACGCCCGTCACGCGCACCAGCAGCGTGGCGATGAACGGCGCGAAGCCGCCGAACAGCATGACCGCCCCGTTGTAGCCCACCGACAGCGCGGTGTAGCGCACGCGGGTTGGCAGCAGTTCGCACAAGTACGTGGGCGCGGTGCCGCTGAAGAGGCCGGAGAACACTCCCGCCACCGCCGTCGCGGTGATGACGGAAATGCCGCTGCGCGCCTCGGCCATGAAGGTAAAGAGCGGGATGGATACGAACGCGAAACCGGCGGCGCTGGCCAGCAGGAAGGGCTTTCGGCCCACCTTGTCCGAAGCCCACCCCGCCAGCGGGATCACCGCCACGTTGCATAGCGCGCCGGTCAGCGTGCCGAGCAAGGCGTAGCGCGAAGGCACTTCCAGCACCTGGCTGGCAAAACTGACAAGGAACGTGCCGTAAGTATACCCCGCCACGGTCCAGATCACGACCATGCCCGCGATCGTCAGCACGGTGCGACGGTGGATCGTCAACGCCTCGCGCAGCGGATGCTCGGGCACGTCACGCTCGGCCTTGAAGTGCGGCGTCTCGGGCACCTTGGCGCGCAAGTAGAAGCCCAGCGGGGCGATAAGGATGCCCAGTACGAAAGGTACGCGCCAGCCCCATGCCTGCAAGTCCCCGGGCGACAGCGCAGTGTTGAGCGCCAGCGCCACCAGCACGGCGGACACCACCGCAAGGCTTGTGCTCAACTGCTGCAGCGCGCCGAACAGGCCGCGCCGGTTGGCAGGCGCATACTCGACGAGGAACGTGGTTGCCCCGCCCCACTCGCCGCCAGCCGCGAAACCCTGCACCAGACGGCACAGGACCAGCAGCGCCGGAGCAACGAGGCCGATCGCATTGTAGGTCGGGATAAGCCCGGTAGCGCAGGTCGCACCCGCCATCAGCATCATCGTCAGCACCAGCGCCGACTTGCGCCCGAAGCGGTCGCCCATCGAACCCAGCACCATCGAGCCCACGGGCCGCATCACGAACCCTACGCCGTATGTCGCGAAGCTCGACAGGATCGTCGTCACCGGATCGGATTCCGGAAACATCGCAATGCCGATCTGCGCCGCGAAATAGCCGTAGATGATGAAGTCGAACAGTTCGAACCAGTTGCCGATCATCGCCGAGGCAAGTGCCCGTGCAATGTCCTTGCGGCCAGGAACATAGCCGGCTTCCGGGCGCACAGCAGGCCCGTCGGCGGGAAGCGCCGTAGTCGTCATGGCAGTCTTTCTCGCTTCTTAAGGAGCTTCGGCGGGCGAAGGCTTGGGCAGCGGCACCGGGACATGCGGCGGGATCACGACCGCGCCATCCTTCACCATCATCCGGCCGTCCTTGAACACCATCGATACCTTGCGCAGCGCATCGATATCCTGGTCAGGCCGGCCATCCACGACGATCACGTCAGCCAGCTTGCCCGGCTGGATCGTGCCGATCAGGTCATCCATCGCCAGCAACTTCGCATTGGTCAGCGTCGCCGCCTGCAGAGCTTGGGGAATCGAATAGCCACCCTTCACGAACCACTTGAGTTCGGCGATGTAGATGTTGGGGATCATCCTGTTCGCATCGCCGATCGTATCGGTGCCGACGCCCATGACGATGCCCGCCTTCTTCATCTTGCGGAACAGTTCAAAGTTCGCATCCGACGTCATCGTGAACCGGCGCGAAGTCGATCCCCAGAACCCGCCCGCGCGGTCCAGCACGTTCTGGTAGACCTGCAGTGTCGGTACGGAGGCGGTGTGATGCTGCGCCATTTCGGCGATGGTCCGGTCTGTGCGGGGCAGCGGGTGCTCGATCATGTCGATGCCGGCCTCGACCGCCATCTGGGTGTAGATCGTCTCGCAGTCGCACGTGACCTTCAGGCCAAGGCGGTGCGCTTCGTCGACCGCCGCCTGGATTTCATCCGGGGCGAAATGACTGGCCACCTTGATGACGCTGGCGCCCTTCTTGAACGTTTCGCGCACGGCAGCGCGCCAGGCGTCCGCGCCGTTGCGTTCCCAGGCATAGTCCGGCCCATGCGACGGGCGCACCGGACGCTCCGTGGCATGCCCACCCGTGCCCGTAATAATGTGGCCCGCAGTGAACACGCGCGGGGCCGCGATCGCATCTTCGGCTGCCCAGTCCGCAAGACGATAAGGCGCATCGCCCACGCCGTTAAGATCGCGCACGGACGTGAATCCGGCTTCGATGAACCAGCGCAAGTTGCGCTCCCCACGCAGCACGCCGTCGGCATCCTCGGCCTGCACGTCGTAAGGCGTCGCGTTGTCCGGGTACGTCAGGTGGACGTGCATGTCGATGAGGCCGGGCATCACGAACTTGCCCGCAACGTCGATCACCCTGGCATCGGCGGGCCATGCGGTGCTGTCGGGAGAAAGCACCGCGATGACCCTCTCCCCCTGCATCACCACGCTGCCCGGTGCGACCCGAAGGGACTGCGTGTCAAAAACAAGACCGCCGCGCAGCACCGTGACGCGGCCGGACGGCGCCTCCGCCCGTTCAGGGATCATGCGCGGAGTATGGTCGGTGTCGCCACCGGGAACGATCCAGTCGTGACGGTCGGTGCGTGGCACCGATGCTTCGCGTCCGGCATCCGCCGCAGGCGCTGCCATGGCCGCCCCCGCAAGGCCTGCGACGCAAAGCGCCACACTGGAACGCGCGATATTTCGGAAGGGATGATTCATGATGTTTGCGACCGTCATGTTTCTGATCAAGCTGGCTTTTTACATATTCCCTTGACCCACCATCGCGTCGGCAATGCGCGCGATGGCGGCTCCAAGGTTGGCCTGCAGGCGGGCCGGATCCTGCCGGTAGCGCTGCGAAATGCAGGCCAGGCCCAGCGCGGCCAGCGGCTGACCAGGGCCGAGCGGAATGACCGCGGCAACCCCTGTCCCGCCTACCGCGAATTCATCTTCCACGACCGCGAAGCCGGTTTCACGCGCGGCAGCCACAGCGTCGATCACTGCGGCCCGGTCCACCCGCGTCGAACCCGTCAGCGGCGCACGTGGCACCGCATCAAGCGCCGCTTCCACGCCGGCAGCATCCAGCCGCGTCAGCAGCACCCGGCCCAGCGCGGTACAGTAGGCCGGCACCTTGCGCGGCAATTCGATGTCGTAACGGATGTCGGAGGGCGATGCCTCCTTGGCGATCAGGCGCACAAGGCCGGGCGCATCGGGCATGCCCAGCAACACCGTCTCACCTGCCTCCGAAGCCAGCGCACGCATCACCGGAGGCGCCACGCGCAGGATGCGGCCGTGTCGCGCGAAGCCATCGCGCCGGATGATGTCGTTCAGCCGATAGGTATCGTCCTCATCCTCGCGAACAAGGTAGCCGCGATTGTGCAGCGTGCGCAGCAGCCCCAGCGTGCTGCTTTTGGGCAAGTCCAGACCGCGCGCCACTTCGCTGAGGGTCAGGCCGCCGCACCGCGTCGAAAACAGTTCGAGCATGTCGAGCACACGTGCGGCAGACTTGATATCGTTGGTCATTGCGGCCCCTGATCGCCTGGACGCCCCTCGTTCATGAATCAGAACGACGCGTTCATATCCGTGAACAACTTGTGCACCCTTTGCCAGGAGGTGTCAAATGTTTGTGTTTCGCGGCAATCGCCGCATGTTTGTTACGTGTAAACAGGGAATTGGCTGATATTGCATCGACCATGGATGCGTTCGAGGGCGCTGGGGTTTCGGGAAAATTCGCGCAAGCGGCCAAAATCGGCAGGCACTCGCGCCCTGATCCGCACAAGCTGTTCACAAACATGAACCGCCAAAAGCTGCCAGCCAGAACGCCCGCAAGAATTATGATCATTTCTTGAATTTTGATCAGATTTCACACATATTGAATGCATGGCTACCGCTGTCCAGTCTCGCGAACCCAGCCGGAAGGATCTCACCGGCCCCGCCTTGCGTACCTTCTTTCGCATTTCCGATGCATGGGGGCTCAAGGAGAACGAACAGATGCGCCTGCTCGGCCTTGACAGTCGTTCGACATTCCAGTCCTGGAAGCGCGGCGCCGTCTCGGCCATCCCCAAGGATGCGCTGGAGCGGATTTCCTACGTTCTAGGCATCTACAAGGGGCTGCAGATCCTGCTGCCGCAGACGGCCGACGACTGGGTGCGCAAGCCCAATGCCGCACCATTGTTTAATGGCCGTTCGGCGCTGGACCGAATGGCATCAGGCAACGTCGCGGACCTGTATGTAGTGCGTCAATACATCGACGCGCAGCGCGGCTGACTGACCGGCCAGACGACACAAACGCCCATGGACGTCACCATCACTGCATTGCGCTGGACGCCGTGCTATCGCATCGTCCCCAGCAGATTCCCTCCGATCTCGGTGTTCGATAAAGTCGCAGATCCGGCGGACCTTGACGCCATGTTCGCGCTGGAAGCGCTGACGAACGACCGCTTGCGTGAAGAGACCGGCCAACTCGCGCTGGTGCCGCCGCAGGATCGCGTGTCCGGCCCCGGATCGACGCCCATCATGGCCGCCTTCACGCACCTCAATCCCAGGGGGGACAGGTTCACGGATGGGTCTTTCGGCGTCTTCTATGCCGCCCGCTCGGTCGATACGGCCGTGGCCGAAACCTGCTATCACCGCGCGCGGTTCATGGCCTTCACTGCAGAGCCAGCGCAGGAACTGGACATGCGGGTTTATGCGGTCGATCTGGACGCGCAGATGCATGACATTCGCGACCGCCGCGAAGACAAGGCGGCGGTCTACCACCCCGATCAATACGGCGCATCGCAAGCCTTCGCCGTGGCGCTGCGGGCGGAAGGCTCGGACGGCATCGTCTATGCCAGCGTCAGGCACGATGGCGGAGAATGCGCGGCGGTGTTCCGGCCGCGCCTGCTCTCCAACTGCCGTCAGGAACGGCACCTGTGCTACGTCTGGGACGGCAGCACGATCGCCACCGTCTACGAAAAGCGCGCCTTCGGCTGAAGGCCGCGCTGGTCAGGCATTCAGCCGCTGCGCATGCCAGCCCACATGCTCCGCCATGAAGGTGGAGATGAAGTAGTACGAATGATCGTAGCCTTCCTGCATGCGGATCGTCGCCGGCTGGCCTGCCTTCTTGCACGCTGCGGCAAGCAGCGGCGTGCGCAACTGCTCTTCCAGGAAGCCATCCGCGGTCCCCTGATCGACCAGCAGATCGGGCACACGCGCCCCATCTTCGATCAGGGCGCAGGCATCATATTCCCGCCAGCTGCCGCGATCGTCGCCCAGATAGCCGCCCAGCGCCTTTTCACCCCAGGGACAATGCAGCGGCGATACGATCGGAGAGAACGCACTGACCGAGCGAAAACGATCCGGATTGCGCAGCGCGGTCGTCAGCGCACCATGCCCCCCCATCGAGTGCCCGGTAATCCCCTGCCGCGCCATGTCGACGGGGAAGTGCTGCGCCACAAGCGCCGGCAGTTCGGTTTC
Organism: Novosphingobium guangzhouense; assembly: GCF_002896965.1. Classification (GTDB taxonomy): domain Bacteria; phylum Pseudomonadota; class Alphaproteobacteria; order Sphingomonadales; family Sphingomonadaceae; genus Novosphingobium; species Novosphingobium guangzhouense. The sequence continues at coordinate 184,116 of NZ_LYMM01000051.1, read as the reverse complement.
GATGTAGGCGCGCATGCGGAAATGCTGCGCCCAGGGCTCACGCGTGGCATCGACATAGAACCCCGCACCCTTGCCGAAATCGTACCCGTCATGGTCGGGCACATCATCACCGCGCGGGCTGGTGTCAGGGGCGATGAAGATCACGCCATGCTGCGCGCATGCTGCGCGAAACTCCCCCTTTTCCATGACGTTCGCATGGGTGCAGGTGAGCCCGGAGAGATACCATAGCACCGGCAGCCGCGCGCCCGGCGCATGGTCGGGCACGAAGACGGAGAAGGTCATCTCCGTTCCCGTTTCAGCACTGGGGTGGCGATAGACGCCCTGCGTGCCGCCGTGACTGCGGTTGGCCGAAACCGTCTCCAGGCTCATCGCATCAGGCCTTCGGTGCCTGCCAGAGGCAGATCTTGTTGCCGGTGGGATCGCGCAGGTACGCGCCGTAGGCGCCGGGGAACATCTCACGCGGGCCGGGTGCGCCCTCGCACGTACCGCCGGCAGCAAGGCCCGCAGCATGCGCGGCATCGACTACCTCGGGGCCGGATGCGGCAAAGCCGATCGTGCCGCCGTTGGCGAAGCACGCCGCGTTGCCGTCACGCGGGGTCACTGCGGCAAAGAAACCGCCCTCGGTGGGATAGCCGACGCCGCGGCCTTCACCGAAAAGTCCGCCTTCGGAATGGCCAAGCGCGCCAAGCACCGCGTCATAGAAGGTCTTGGCGGCCGGCACGTCGTTGGCGCCGACCATGATATGCGTGAACATCGAAATTTCCTTCTTCAGAAGACCACGACCGAACGGATCGATTCGCCCGCGTGCATCAGTTCAAAGCCCTTGTTGATCTCTTCAAGGCCCATGACGTGGGTTATCATCGGATCGATCTCGATCTTGCCGGCCATGTACATGTCCACAATCTTGGGCACGTCGGTCCGCCCCTTGGCGCCGCCGAACGCAGTGCCGCGCCAGTTGCGGCCGGTGACCAGCTGGAACGGACGCGTCGCGATCTCCTTGCCCGCCTCGGCCACGCCGATGACGATGCTGGTGCCCCAGCCGCGATGGCAGGCTTCAAGCGCGGTGCGCATCACTTCGGTGTTGCCCGTGGCATCGAAGGTGTAGTCCGCGCCGCCATCGGTCATGAGGACGATCTTCGCCACGATATCTTCACGGCTCATGCCCCTGGTGTTGAGGAAGTCGGTCATGCCGAAGCGGCGGCCCCACTCTTCGCGGTCGGGGTTGATATCGACGCCGATGATCTTGTTGGCGCCCGCCAGTCGCGCGCCCTGCAGCACGTTGAGGCCGATGCCGCCAAGGCCGAACACCACGACATTATCGCCGACCTGCACCTTTGCCGTGTTGATCACCGCGCCGACACCCGTCGTGACGCCGCAGCCAATGTAGCACGACGACTGGAACGGCGCGTCCTCGCGGATCTTGGCAACCGCGATTTCGGGCAGCACGGTGAAGTTCGAGAACGTCGAACAGCCCATGTAGTGGAAGATCTGCTGCCCCTTGTAGCTGAAACGGCTGGTGCCGTCCGGCATCAGGCCCCGCCCCTGCGTCGCGCGGATCGCGGTGCACAGGTTGGTCTTGCCGCTGAGGCACGATTTGCACTGGCGGCATTCGGGGGTGTAGAGCGGGATGACGTGATCGTCCTGCTTCACGCTGGTGACGCCCGGCCCCACCGCGCGCACGATGCCTGCGCCTTCATGGCCGAGGATCGAGGGGAAGATACCCTCGCTGTCGAAACCGTCCAGCGTGTAGGCGTCCGTGTGGCAGATTCCGGTTGCCATGATTTCGACAAGGACTTCGCCTTCCTTCGGACCTTCAAGGTCGACTTCGACGATTTCGAGCGGCTTCTTCGCGTCGAAGGCTACGGCGGCGCGGGTCTTCATGCGGGGTGTCTCACTATATCCATGGACTGTTGGCGGCGGTTGTAGCGCCTTGCAGGATTGTCGTGAATGGGCTTGTTAGGCAAAGCATTATAACTAGTGAGTGAAAATCATGCTTGGAGCATGGGACGGTATCGAGGAATTCGTCACGGTCGCGCGGGAAGGCAGCTTTACGGCCGGTGCCCGCAGCTTCGGTGCCTCTGTGACTCATATGAGTCGCGCTGTAAGCAGGCTTGAGGCGAAGCTGGGCAGCCAGTTGTTCCATCGCACCACCCGGTCGCTGGGCCTGACCGAAGCGGGCCGCATCTTCTACGAGACCGGCAGCCGCCTGATCTCCGAACGCGAGGACGCGATCGCGGCCGTGGCGGCACAGGGTTCTCCGCGCGGAAACCTGCGGATCACCTGTTCCTACACGCTGGGAGAACGGTTCATCGGCCCGGTGCTTCGTGAATATGCGCATGAATATCCCGAACTCGCGATCGCGTGCGACCTCGATAACGACGTCGTAGACCTGATCCGCGACGGCTACGATATCGCCATCCGCACCGGGCATCTTGAAGATTCACGGCTCGTCGCCACGCGCGTCGCTTCGCGGGCGATGGTTACGGTTGCTGCCCCTGCCTACCTGGCAGAGCGTGGCCGCCCGCAGCGGACTGCCGATCTGAAGGAACATGATTGCCTCGTCGGCTCAGCCTCGCTCTGGCACTTCCAGCGCGGCGAGACTTTCCGCCCCGAAGGACGCTGGCGCTGCAACAACGGCACGATGGTGCTGGAAGCCGCGCTGGAGGGCATGGGCGTGTGCCAGCTTCCCGCCTTCTACACGGCCGCAGCAATCGCCGATGGCCGGCTTGAGGAAATTCTGGCCGGGGAATGCCCGGACGACGAGCCGATCTGGGCGGTATACCCGCGCCTCAAGCACCTGTCCCCAAAGGTCAGCCTGTTCGTGGCATTGCTGCGCCGTCGCCTGCCCGGCCTCCTGACCGGGCAAGCAACGACAACCTGACCGTCAGCGACTGCCGAAGGCGTAGCGCACGTTGATGCCGAATTCGCGCGGAGCGGTCGTCGTCACACCAGTATACGTGCTGGTGAATGTCGTCGCCGCGCCGCCCGCCTGGACGTTGCGATAGGACGTGAACAACGGGTCGGTCCGGGTCAGCGTCTTGGTGGTGTCGAACAGGTTCTTGGCAAAGAGCGAGACTTCCCACGCCCCCTTGGCATCACGGATACCCGTGAAGGCATTGACGAGGCCGTAAGAGCCGACGTTATCGTAGATGTTCACCGGGTCTACGCGCGAATTGCCGAAGAAGTTGAACAGCCCGCGCACATAAGCATCGACGTGGTCACTGACGGCAAAGCTGTACTCGCTGGTCAGTGTCGCGCTGAACGGCGACTGGAAGCCCGAGCGCTGGTTGACCTGGCAGGCGGCGATATTGTCGCTGCCGACCGCGTCGCGAAGGTCATCCAGCGAAGGGGCGGAAGTCACGGTGTCAGGTACGCCATCACCGTTCAGATCGGTACAGGGAATGACGCCCCCCTTGATCTTGCCCATCGAATAGCTGGCAACGAGGCCGAGATTCCAGCCGCGCATCACGTCGATCGACAGGTCGCCCTCGATGCCGTTCACCTCTACCGGGACCGCGCCGACGAAGTTGAACTGCGTGACTACCGGGTTGTTCAGATTGGTGTAGTCGACGAAGTAGACCCCGCGGCCACCGGTACGATAGGGATAGTTCTTGAACTTCTGATGATAGGCGGTGGCGTTGAAGCGCATGCGTCCGCCCATCAGCGTGCTCTTGAAGCCCAGTTCATAGGACTTTGAACTTTCCGGAGGCAGGTTGACGAAGCTTTCCTCCAGTTCCGACATGCGCTGGCTGAAATCGCCGACCACGTTGATGCCGGGGCGCCATGAACTGCCGGTGCTGGCATAGACCATGAAGTCCGGCGAGAAATTGTGCTTCACCGAGGCCGAGTAGATCCACTTCTTGGAGTCCTGCCCAACGGTATTGGTTTCGGCGTTGTTGACGTACAGACCGCTAAGCGAAGTGTAGGAGATGTGGCGCACGCCGCCCGAGATTTCGGTCCCTTCCCCCAGATGCGCGGTCAGGTTGCCGAAGAACGATTGTTCATGGCTGTTGTTGGTGCGACGGATGGGAGTGTTGACCAGATCGTAGATCGTGCCGTTCGGGAAGCCGAGAATGGTCGGCCGGTTGAGCGAAGTCGGGTTGTCGTTCTTGTAGTCGAAGAAGCCGACGACATAGTCGAAGATGCCGGCGATGCGCGCATCATTCTGCAGTCGCAGTTCGTGCGACGTCGCCTTCGGCGACGAATAGGTGTCCTGCACAGTGGTGCCGGGGAAGAAATTGGCTTCGTCCGAATTTTCGACGCCAGTGATCTTCTGGGTATAGTGCTGCCCTTGATAGATCAGCACCTGCCCGAAGCCCGAAGCCTCTGCACGCCAGTTGTAGATATCATAGACCTGATGGATCGGCCGCGGATCTTCCATGATCGAACGACGATCGGAACTGTCGATGTAGACCGGGCTCTCAACCGCGTCGGGGTTCACCTCGCTGAACGACGCCACCTGGTCATACAGCCGGGCCTTGCGGTCCATCTTCTGGTACATGCCTTCAAGCTTGAGCCAGTCGGTCGGCTGGATCAGCGCGGAAATGCGTGCGCTCTTGGTGCGTGAGAAAGGATCGCGGCCCGAAGTGATGGGGCGCACCCGATCTGCCTCGTTCTCATCCCATACGCCGGCAACGCGGATAGCGGCGATGCCTTCGATGATGGGAAGGTTGAAGCCGCCCTTGAAGTTGATCGTGCCGATATCGTTGGCGGTCATGTCGGTGAAGCCGCCCACCGAATAGAGATCGGGCTTCTTTGCGCCGATCGTGATCGAACCGGACGGCGCAGCACGGCCACGCAAAGTACCCTGCGGGCCACGCTGCACTTCGATCTGGCCGATATCGTACATCTGCTGCAGGATCACGCCCGCCGTGATCGGAGCATCGTTGAAGTAGAATTCAACCGTCGGGTTGGTCCCGCTGGCGGATACGTCGAAGTTCACGCCGCGCAGGCGGCCGCCGCCGCCGACGCCGTTCGCCTCGGTGGTCAGTTGAAGGCCGGGGACCAGCGTGGATACTTCCTTGAAGTCACGGATGTTGAGCTTGGCCACATCGTCCGCCGTGACCGTATCGATCACCGCCGGAACGTCCTGCACCGCCTCATCGCGGCGACGCGCCTGCACGATGATGACGTTGCCGGAAACCGCTTCGTCGGCGGAAGTGTCCGCGTCCTGCGCGAAAGCCGGCGCCGAAAGACCAGCCAGACTGGCGGAACACAGCAGTACAGACGAAAGCAGCCTCATCACATCATCCCCATCATTGGTCTTACCGTTCCGGCCGAAACGTCCAACGGCGAGGGCCGCAAGGCGCGAAAATCGACTGGCGATATCCCCGTCCTTTGCGGCGGGGCACTTGCGGCGATCCCCTTTGGACCGGGGAATCTGTCCGTCCAATCGCGAGACGTTCCATCCCGCTATCGGCCTGCGGACCATACGGGCGGGCTGACGGGTATTGAAGCAGGCAGCGCCAACATCTTCCCCGCGATGAAGCCTGCGGCACCATTCGCCACAGCGATTTGTCCCACAGGCCTGCGGAACGGCGAGGTTAAGTGCGGCGAATGACACTTTTCCAAAGTATTCCGCCATAATTGCCGGTGCCCGCAGGCATGCGGAGCCATCGTCGGCACTTGAGCATCCGGCATTGGTCCGACCAGTATTCGTTTCTTCTGAGTGACACGGGGCAAGGCGGGAATTGGTCTGCGCCATTACTTGCGCGGCCGAATCGCCTTGAAGCGATCGCTCCTGCAAAGGCTCATCCGTGACACTTTGCCCTTCGGTAAAGTGTCATCACTGACAAAGCGAAAACCCGGCCGGCAAAAGGGATTCTCAGGATTCCGTTTATGTGCTCTATTTTCCCACGCTATGTTCCTTCACACGCCCTTCCCTCCGCATCGCGGACAGGCCAGCGAAATGGCGGATCTTCTGGACCGCGTGGCACAGGCAAGTTCGCGGCCGCGCTATGCCTTCATGGTACTTAGCCTGATCGCCGAGATCGCACGGCCGGACGGCAGCGCGGGCCCCTTCATCCAGCGCGACGGGCGCACGACGTTGTTGCGTGACTGGCTTTGCGACGCGCTGGCTCCCATGGGCGCGCGCGATCCCAAGCGCTTGATGCTTGCGGAAAAGGTGCGCACGGAATTGCTCGCATCGGGCAAGGCTCCATCTGAACCCGAAGCCGCGGCGGCAGCCATCACCGCTGAGCTGCACGAACGCGTCCGCAAATCCGGCAAGACGAACCTCAGCCGCGCAGTGTCGGAACTGGTGCAGGCTGGACTGATCCGGCGCCACTATCAGGGCTTTCGCATCGATCACCACAACCGGGGCGCTGGCCGTCATGCGGTTTACACGCTGGTCGGCGGAGCCCGTTGCCTGATGGGGCGCTCGAACTACGCGCCCCCGTCCAGAGCCCAGGGAGAGCTGCGGCTGAACTGAGCCGGACTCAGTCTCCCGCCGACACCGCCAACGGGGCCTCGGCCCCACCGCCAAGCGCCTTCACGAAGGCCACGCTTGCCTGCATCCGCTGGGTTTGCACCGAGATATAGGCCCGCTGCGCATCAAGCGCATCAGTCTGCGCCGTCACCACATCGAGGTAGCCTGCAGCGCCATCGCGATAGCGCGACATTGCAATGTCGCGCGTGCGCTGCGCGGCATCGGAAGCCTCTTTCTGCGCCACGGCTGCAGACGACAAGTGATGCATCGCCGCCACCGCATCCTCGACCTGCCGGAAAGCGGTGAGCACGGTTTCCCGATAATTGGCGGCGACTTCCTCGTACTCGGCGCGCGAGATCTTCACCTGAGCCGAACGGCGGCCACCGTCGAAGATCGTCAGCAGACTGGTGAGCGGCCCCAGCGACCAGAACGTGTTCGGCGTCGTCAGCAGCTGCCCGTTGGTCGTCTCCCAACCTCCCGCCGCACCGAGCGTCAAAGACGGGAAGAAGGCCGCTTTCGCAACGCCGATCCGGGCATTGGCCGCAAACACGCGCCTCTCCGCAGCGGCGATGTCCGGCCGCCGCTGCAGGAGATCGGAAGGCGTCGCAGCGGGTGGCGCGGGCGGCGCGAAATCATCGACCGCGACCGGCAGCGTGAACCCGGAAGCCACTTCTCCGACCAGCGCTGCGATCTCATGCTCGGTTGCGGCGCGCTGGTTGGCGATCGTCGCAACTTGCGCGCGGGCGTTGCCAAGCACCGTGCGGGCGCGATTGACGTCGATGCCCGAAGCGACGCCGCCATCATGCCGCTTTGACGTGAGGTCATAGGCGCGCGCAAACGCTTCCACCGACTGGTCCAGCACCTGTGCCTGCGCATCAAGTCCGCGCAAGCGGAAGTAGGCATCGGCAACCGCGGCCTGCAGGCTCAACTGCGCAGAGGCGAGATCGGCGCGGCTGGCATCCGATTCAGCGCCCGCAGCTTTCACCTGATTGCGAATACGACCCCAAAGATCGAGTTCGTAATCGATCGATCCGCCAACGGTATAGTCGCTGTACTCGCGCGCAGTGCCGGTGCTGAGCGGTCGATTTTCGGACAGCCGTTCACGCGATGCCTGGCCGCTTACCCCGACCTGCGGGAAAAGGTCAGATCGCTCTACCCGCGCTGCAGCGCGAGCGGCGTCATAGCGCGCCAGCGCTGCAGCCAGCGTCGGGCTGGCCTTGGCTGCGCGGGATTCCAGATCAGCGAGCGTGGGGTCGGCATAGGCGTTCCACCACGCCCCACTGCCCTCGCCATCGCGCGGTGCCGCCATTGTCCAGCCAGCAATTTCCTTGAACTGCGCGGGCGCGGCGGTCTGCGGCGGCTGATAATCCGGCGCCATCGAACAAGCCCCCAGCGAGAGAGCAATCGGCAGCGACAGCGTTCGGGCCAGCGTGACCCTTCCCCTGAAGGCCACGCGATCAGCCATTGCCGCCGGCTCCCTTTGCACCCTTGCCGTCAGGAGCTGCGATCCGCACGGTGTCGCCGGTACGGATCGAGTCCGGCGGAGAGTCGATCACCTTGTCACCCGGCTTCAGACCTACCGACACCAGCACGGTCTTGCCCTCGTCCCGCGCGATCGTGACGCGGCGCAGAGTAACCTTGCCATCATTGCCGACGATCGCCACGCTGGGTCCATCTTCTGCGGCAAGTATCGTGCTGCCCGGCAGACGCAGGCCATTGCCCGCGCCATCGATCGCGAAGCGCACATGCGCAAAGGCACCGGGCTTGAGCGCACCGTCGGAGTTATCCGCCTGAAGCTCAACAAGCATCGCCCCCGACTGTGTATCGACAGAGTTGGCACTGCGCGTCAGGGACGCCTCGAATTCCCGGCCCGCGAATTCAGGCAGGCTGAGGCTGGCCTTCATCCCGGCGTGAATCTGCGAGGAATAGACCTGCGGCACGCGCACGTAGATACGCATGCGATGGACGTCGGAGACGGTGAAGAGCGGCTGCGATGCAGCGTTCCCCGCCACCACCAACGCGCCGATCTGCGCCGAACGGCTGGTGACCACGCCACTGAACGGCGCCGCCAGCTGAGTGAAGCCGTGCTTGGCATTGAGTTCGCGAACGCTGGCGAGGGCGGCATTGGCCAGCGCCGTCTTGGCGGCAAGGTCGCCCGCCTTCTCATCGGCTTCCTGCTGCGACACGGCATCCTGCGCGAGCATCGACTGCCAGCGCCTGGACGTCGTCGCCGCAAGACGCTGGTTGGCCAGCGCGGTCTGGTAATCGGCCTTGGCCTGCGCCAGCTGCTGGTCGATCTCGGGGGCGTCAAGGATGGCGAGCGTCTGCCCGGCCTTTACGTGATCGCCGATATCCGCAAGCCAACGGCGCACATACCCGTTGGTCCGCGCATTGATCGCTGCGCTGTTGTAGGCCTGGATATTGCCGGGAAGCACCAGCCCGTCGCCGCCTTCTGCCTTCGCCGGGGTGACAATGCTGACGGTGGGAACTGCCGCATCGGCCGCCACGGCCTCCAGGTCGTTGGTGGCGCTGATCCGGCTGGCGACGCCGAAAGCCACGACGGCCAACGCGACGACCGCCGCGCCGATGCCGACCTTCTTGAGCGTGCCGCTGGAGGGGCCGGACTCAGATCCGGCGACGGTTTCGGTGGTTTCGGGGTCAAGCATGGCTGGGCTGCATTTCCATCGAACGGGTCGGCTCGTCGCCATGGGTGCGGCGGCGGTGGACAAAGCTGAACACGGTAGGGACGAAGAAGAGTGTGGCGATAGTAGCGCAGATCAGGCCGCCGATCACGGCCCGGCCAAGCGGCGCGTTCTGCTCTCCGCCCTCACCCAGACCGAGCGCCATCGGCGCCATGCCGATGATCATCGCCAGCGCGGTCATCAAAACGGGGCGGAAGCGGACAAGGCCCGCCTCGACTGCCGCCTTGGTGGAATCGCCAAGTTCGGCAAGCTTTTCACGCGCGAAGCTGACGACAAGGATCGAGTTCGCCGTCGCCACGCCCATGCACATGATCGCGCCGGTCAGGGCCGGCACCGAAAGCGTGGTGCCCGTCGCGAACAGCATCCACACGATACCGGCAAGCGCGGCGGGCAGCGCCGTGATGATGACGAAGGGATCGACCCAGCTCTGGAAGTTCACGACAATCAGCAGGTAGATCAGGAAGATCGCGCCCAGCAGGCCGAAGCCAAGGCCGGAGAACGCCGTGTTCATGGTCTGGTACTGGCCGCGGATCGTTACCGTCGTGCCCTTTGGCTGTTCCTTGGCCAGCGAATCGATCGCGGACTGCACTTCTGCCGCCACGCCGCCAAGGTCACGCCCCTGGGTCGTTGCGTAAATGTCGATCACCGGCTGGATGTTGTAGTGCGATACGATCGGCGTGGTGCTTGACCGCGAGAGCGAGGCGAGCGCGCCCAGCGGCTGCGTCGGGATGCCCGCGGAACCAGAGATCGGGATATCCGACAGCGCATTCATCGAACCGACCTGATATTCCGGCGCCTGCGCCACGACCGGGTAGGACACGCCATTTTCGGGGTTCACGAAGAACACCGGCGCGGTCTGTGCCGTGCCCGCCAGCGAATTGGCAAGGCTGGTCGTTACGTCACGCTCGCTCAGGCCGTACTGGCCGATACGCGCGCGGTCGACCTCGACGTCAAGCTGCGGAGAGCGCGCGGGCTGCTGCAGGCGCATGTCGGCGATGCCGGGGATACGCGCCAGTCTGGTCATCAGTTTGTGCGCATAGACACGCGCCGCGTCCTGATCCTTGCCGCCGATCTGGACATCGATCGGCGAAGGCGAGCCAAAGTTCAGAATCTGGCTGGTGATGTCGGCCGGCAGGAACGCGAAGGTAACGCCGGGGAAGCGGCGGGGCAGTTCCGCGCGCAGCTTGTCGACGAAGTGTTCGGTGGGCTCATGCCCTTCGGTCAGGCTGACAAGCACGTCGCCGTCCTGCGGACCGATGGTGCCGCTGTTGGAATAGATCGTGTTGATGGAGCTGACCGGCAGGCCGATGTTGTCGGTGATCGTACCGATCTGGTCAGCCGGAATGATCCGGCGGATTTCCTGCGTTACCTTCTCGAACTGCGCCGCAGAAGTCTCGATGCGCGTACCGGACGGCAGGCGCACGTGCATGGCGATCTGGCCGGAGTCCACGGCCGGGAAGAAGTTGCTGCCCAGGAACGGCAGCAGGCCGAAGGAAATCAGCACGATCGCCAGGAAGCCGATCATGAACGGCTTGCTCGAACCCAGTGCGCGGCGCAGCAGGCTTATGTAGACCGCCCTCACCTTTTCGAACCGCGCCTCGAAGCCGCGCTGCAAGCGCACGAAGACATTGCGCGATCCTGGCTCGCCTGCGTTGTGATGATTTTCGCCGTGGGGGGTATGCGGCTTGAGCAGGTACATCGCCATGGTCGGCACCAGCGTGCGCGACAGAATGAACGATGCGATCATTGCAAAGACCACCGACAGCGCCATCGGCACGAAGAGGTAGCCCGCGACACCCGGCAGGAAGAACATCGGCACGAAGACGATACAGATGCACAGCAGCGACACGAAAGCCGGCGTCACGATCTGCGCCGCGCCATCAAGGATGGATTCGACCACCCCCTTGCCCTGCTCCAGATGCCAGTTGATGTTCTCGATCGTCACGGTCGCGTCGTCGACGAGGATACCGACCGCCAGCGCCAGGCCGCCCAGCGTCATGACGTTGAGCGTCTGGCCGAACACCGCCAGCGCCATGATCGCCGCCAGCACTGCCAGCGGGATCGACAGCGCAATGATCACGGTGGAGCGCCAGGAACCAAGGAACAGCAGGATCATCAGCGACGTCAGTGCAGCCGCGATCGCGCCTTCATGGATGACGCCGCTGACCGCAGCCTTCACGAACAGCGACTGGTCGCCAACCGTCAGAACTTTCAGCGTATCGGGCAAGGTCTGCTGGATCGCCGGCAGGTTCTCCTTGACGCCGTTGACGATAGCCAGCGTCGATGCCGCGCCGTTCTTGAGCACCGTCAGCAGCGCGGAACGGCTGCCATCGACATGCACGACGTTCTGCTGCTGCGCGCTGCCATCGCGCACGAAAGCCACGTCACGCATATAGATGGTCGCGCCGTTGACGACCTTCACCGGAATGTCGTTGAGCGCGTCTATCGTGCTGGGCGAGTTGTTGAGGCGCACGCTGTACTGGGTCGCCCCGATCTTCACGAAGCCGGCCGGATTGATCTGGTTCTGCGCGGCGATGGCGTTGCCAACGTCCTGCGCCGAAAGGCCCCTCGCCTGCAGCGCCTGTGGATCAAGGTCGATCTGCACCTGGCGCTGCTTGCCCCCGGAAGGAAACGGCATGGCAAGGCCGGGAACGGTCACAAGGCGCGGACGGATCTGATTCTGGCCAAGGTCGAATAGCTGCTGCTCCGACAGGCCCTTGCCCGACAGCGCAAGCTGCAGGATCGGCACGGTGGAAGCCGAATAGTTGATGATCAGCGGAGGCGTCGCGCCTGGAGGAAGCTGCTTGAGGATCGTCTGCGAAACCGAGGTAACCTGCGCCGTCGCCGTGCGAATATCCACGCCCGGCTGGAAGTAGATCTTTACGATGCCGATGCCCTGGTAGGACTGGCTTTCGATATGTTCAATATCGTTGACCGTAGTGGTCAGCACACGCTCGTAAGGCGTGACCATGCGATCGCCCACGTCCTGCGGGGGCAAGCCCGTGTATTGCCAGGCGACCGCGATCACCGGCACCTTGATTTCGGGAAAGATGTCGACCGGCGTCCTGAGCGCAGCAAAAATACCGCCAACAGCAATCAGGATGGCCATGACGATGAACGTCAGCGGGCGGTTCAGGGCGACTTTGACGATACCGATCATCGACTTCTCCATGCGCCGCAAAGACACGGTCGATCCGCGCCTTACGGCCCCTTCAACGTCATCCTCTTCGTAAGCCAGGCACCGCCCTGCCCCGTCGCGAACACGCGCGGGACGCAGGGCCGGACGGGAACCCGGCGATCAGGAAAACGGATCGGTCACCCGCCTTGGCATTGGGGGAGCGGTGTTGGCCGGCCGCATCGTGAGAGGATCCCCTCACAAAATCGCCGATGCGCGCTTGGATCTTTTCTGTCCAATATATATGGACGCACGATTGATATCGAAAACCTCTCAATCGGAGCGTTATTGGTGGAACTGCGGCATCTGCGCTATTTCGTTTGCGTTGCGGAGGAATTGCACTTCGGCAATGCCGCGCAGCGCCTTGGCATCTCGCAACCTCCGCTCAGCCAGCAAATCCGCGCACTGGAAGATGAACTGGAGGTGCGCCTGTTCGATCGCACCAGTCGCAGCGTGAAGCTGACCGAGGCCGGCCTGCACTTTCTGCCCCAGGCGCGTGAGACTTTGGCACAGGCAGATCGCGCCGCGCGGATCGCCAAATTGGCGCACTTCGGGGAAGTCGGACGACTCAGCCTTGGGTTTTCGCCATCCGTGCCATTCACGCCTTACATCGTCGATGCCCTGGCCCGCTTCCGGAAAATGTATCCGGAGGTGAACGTGGAACTGAACGAATTGCCACGCGAGGATCAGATCGATGGCGTCGAACGCGGGACGCTGGATATCGGCATATTGCGCACCTTTTCCGCGTTAGCCTTGCCGGCGCACATGAAGACGCTACCGCTGCATCACGAAGGGATGATCGTGGCGATGCGAAGCGACCATCGCCTCGCCGCTCTGGAACGTACCCTCACCCTGTCTGATATCGATGGTGAACAACTGATCTTGTTCGGCTCGATGAACGGCGCAGGCTTCAACGAAATGCTTGTTTCGCATTGTGATTCGCTGGGATTTCGCCCCACCGTAGCTCTGGAAGCCGATAGCTTTGGCACTCTGGTCGGATTAACCGCAGCAGGCCTGGGGATCACGATCTTGTCCAGTTCGCTCGCCCGGTTCAACGTCGACATGCTGGTATTTCGGCCGATCGAAATGCCGTTTTCCAGCCAGTTGGTAATGATCCATCTGCGCAATGCGTCGCCAGTTACCTGCAACTTCCGAAACCTGCTCGATCCGCAGGGCGCAGGGCTATAAGTCCGGCAGCGCCATCAAAACGGCTCGGACATCATCGGTCATTCCGTCTCGGTCGCCGCCCGTCGTTTGGCGTAGCTGACCACAAACGCGTCCCACACCCGAAGCCACTCGGTTTCGTTGCGCTGCCGCGAAATACCCGGAAACCCCGCCCTGAATGCATCCGCCATCTGATCCACCGACCAGGGGTGCCCCTTGTCGAGACCGATCTTGCGGAATGCCGCTTCGCGGGTTCCGAAATTCAAGCTCCCGCTTGGGAAATCGAGCAGCGTTTCCTTTGCCCCGGCGTCAGTTTTGACTTTGGCGGTGACCGATGATCTCGGTGCCTCTTTTGGAGCAGGCGCACCCAACAGCCGCAGATGCGGCCCAACCAGTTTACGCTCCAAGGGTGCCGGCGACGGATAGAGCACGACCTTCCGGCCCGACATATCGACATTGGCGTTGGGATAGACGGCCGACACAAGCTGCATGGTTTCGCGCACGGTCTGACGGAAGCGCTTGCTGTCGGCGTCATTGCCAAGATGACGGGCCAACTGATCCCAAGATATGGTCTGCCCGCGGTCAGCAGCGATGCGCGGCAGACGATAGGCTAGATAGGTATATAGATCGAGCGCCGTCGGCGTGCCCTTAAGCTCGCGGATCGCCACTTCGTTAAGCGGCACCGCATGCTCTATGAGGTGGCTATAGAACCCTTCCGACATCCTGATTTCGCGCGCAAATGCGCCGTTCTTCTCAAGCGATCCGGAGTATTCATTGGAAATCTTGACGTCCCGCACCGCGAACGCGTTATCGCCGGCCTCGGAACCGTCCCAGCGGATCTGCCATTCGCAGGCCAGCAAGCGGTCAACCTGTTCTCGCATGCGATTGGCAGTGCCGCGCGGACCATAAGACACCGTCTGATAGCCAAGCCGCCGCATCCATTCGGTGAAATTGCGGCCAAGATAAACGTCGCGAGATCGCTTGGTGACTGCCTGCGAGAGCAGATAGATCAGCGCGACACGCGGATAGGCGCCGTAAGGTACACCGAGACTGCGTAGCACAGGCTTGCCGTCCACGGTCTGCAGCACAGGCCGCGGATTGATCGCAAGGGCATACTTCCCATCTTCACGCAAAATGGGTTGCGTCTCGTCTTTGGGGCGCTTGGTCGGCAAGGACATTGCGCAAAGCGCCGAATGCAGGAACGCTGGAACCGGTTCTTCGTCGCGGACACGCAGAAACGCATCCATCGTGATTTGCGAGCCTGCGATCTGGGCAAGCGAACGAACACGTTCCTCTCCGCCATCAAGCATGGCGAGAGCATACTGGTGTCCAATTGGCTTACTGCTATCCGCGCTCATGTCACCCTGCTCTGCCCCGACTCAGGGGCTGTGAATATGCAACCTAGACAACAGGTTTCACCCCAATTGGCAAGCATGTTGGCAGTTTCGGCAGGAATTGGTGGTTGAAACCTACAACAGCACCGATGATCTCGGTGCGTTGAAGTGGCCCACACCTGTTTTCCCATCTTTTCAATCAAGCCGATTCGCGAATCGGATTTTGATTAGGGATTCTTGTAATAGGTATGGGCTCCGAGATCATCGGTCTGGACGGCTCCGAGATCATCGCTCTTTCGCACCGAGATCATCGCGCCGCACCGAGATCATCGGTGCCGCATGTCCTCGCGGGTTTCAGCCTGCGCACATGCTCGGAATTGCGTGATTCGGAGTGGCAGCAGATGTGCGGGGCGGAGTAAACGGCACCGAGATCATCGGTGCATGAGGATCGCACAGCACTGCTGGAAGCGTTTCCGGCGCAAAAGAGCACGAAGATCATCGGTCGTTTTGTAACACTGGTGGACGGGTCGTTGCTCGAAACTTCCAACGCGGGTAGGGTCGGGGCTCAAACTCACAAGACGGTATCTATGGCGACGACCCCTGCTCCTTCTGAAACCAGCGGCGACGAACTGCTGGAAGATAGCCTTGGCCTGCTTCACCGCAAGGCTCTCACCATCCTCAAGCGCATTCGCGATGGCGCGCTCGATCCGGAGACCGGCCATAAGGTCGGGCCGTCCTTCCCGATTTCCAAAGCGGCCTCACTCGTCGGGCGTACGGCATCGGCGATTCGGGAAGCGGAACGCGATGGGCGTTTGCCGGAGCGGGACCGGACCGCTTCGGGCCATCGTGTGCAGTATACGCTGGAGGAGCTCGATCACATGCGGGCGGTTTTCGGCACGCGCCCCTGGCGCGCACCGGGAGATACGCCTGCCATCATATCGGTGTCCAATTTCAAGGGCGGTGTCGGCAAGTCGACCCTGGCGCTTCACCTCGCGCAGCACTTTGCGATCAGGGGTTACCGCGTTTTGTTCATCGACTGCGACAGCCAGGCGAGCTCGACCATGATGTTCGGGTATCGTCCTGACGTCGACCTTGGTGAAGACGATACGCTTTATGGGCATTTCCATAACCCGGAACTCCTGGGTGTGCGCTCCATCATCAGGAAGACGCATTTCTTCGGCCTCGATCTGATCCCGGCCAACCTCAAGCTCTACAATCTCGAATATGAGATCGCCGGCTATCTTGCCCAGAACCAGAGCTTCGACATCATCGACATCATTGCGCAGGCGATCGATGAGGTCGTTGACGACTACGACATCGTCATCATGGATCCGCCGCCGGCTCTGGGCATGGTGTCCATGGCCGTGCTGCAGGCAGCCAATGCGATGGTCATTCCCGCGCCGCCCAGCGTCATCGATTTCGCATCGACCGTTTCATTCATCGACATGGCCCGGACCACGATGCGGCAGCTGGAGCAGCTGGGCGGACGGGTCCGGCCGGCGTACAATTTCATCCGACTGGTCGCGAGCCGCGTAGACGACAGCAAGTCGATGCACCGCGAAATTCTCAGCATGATGCGGCAGGTCTTCGGCGGCTCGATGATCGGATCGGTGCTCAAGGTCAGCGCGGAAATCGACAACGCCAGCTCGCGCATGAAGACGGTCTACGAACTGGACCGCCCGGTAACATCGCATGAGGTGCACAACCGTTGCGTGCGGTTCCTCAACGATGTTTGCCATGACATTGAGCAGGACGTTTTGCGCACGTGGGATAGCCGGGCAGGGCAGTTCGATTAAGGCGTTGCCACGTGGCAACACGGCGAAAACCGTTTGTTTTTAATGGCATGATGGTTGTGTTTGATGCCTTCCAATTCTCGGATGGCATCACGGGAAATTGATAGAAGGGCTGGAGTTGCCACGTGGCAACCGGCGATGGAAAGCGCGCTGCGGCGGACAGGAAGTGACTATGAGCAAGGGTAATCGCGGATTTGGGAGCAGTCTCACAGAGGGGCTTGAGGATGCCGATCTCGACACTTCAGCGCCGTCCGAAAGCATCATGGCCAGTCGCAGCCAGACCCTTGCCCGGCTTGCTTCGGGCAAGGTGGTCACGGACCGGACCGAGTGGGTCGACCCGGCGCGGTGCCGTCCCTGGCGCTTGCACAATCGCGATCTTGATCATCTTGATGAGGAGAGCTGCCGGGATCTGATCGATGCCTTCCTGTCTGCCAAGAAGCAGCGGATACCGGCCATCGTCAGAAGGCTGACCAACGACCCGGACTATGACTTCGAGATCATCGCCGGTGTTCGTCGATGGTGGACGGTGCAATGGCTGCGCGCCCATCACCACCCCGAATACGATTATCTTGTCACCATCCAGCATGTATCTGATGAAGAAGCCTTCAGGGTTTCCGATATCGAAAACCGGTCCCGCAAGGACATTTCGGATTGGGAGCGCGCGAACGAATACCTGCGCGCCCTCGACGAGTTCTACGACGGGTCGCAAAGCGAGATGGCTGAGCATCTCAAGATATCCCGATCATGGTTGAGCAGGCTTCTCGATGTGGCACGTTTGCCTGACGAGATCATCGAGGTCTTCGCGGACAAGCACGATATCACCGTTCGCGTCGCGCGGGATATCAAGCCGCTGACGGGCGATGCGCGCGCGCTGGGGCTCATGATTGAAGAGGGGCGCGAGCTGCGCGCTGAACGCGCAGATCTTGGCGTCAAGCTTACAGGCCCCGAAGTGGCCAAGCGGCTTATCGGTGCCACTGTGGTCAAGACCAAGGCGAGCGGAGGCGAGTTGATCGTCAAGGCGCAGAATGGCAAGCCGATGCTGCGCTATACCCGTTCCGCGCGTACGGGGCTCAGCCTAAAGATCGTGCCGCGCTCTGGTGCTTCCACAGACGAGTTGATGAACGCAATTCGCGGGCTGATCGAAAACTAAGGACATTGATCTGCAATTTGGTGCGCAGATCGAGGCGGAAATCGAAAATTCCGCCTCACAGGCCCGTGCAGCGAGTTTTGCCGTTTTAGGTGCTCTGGGTCGGGAGGTGGGGGTGTTGACGCTGGAAGGCGTATTTCCGGGAAGGTTTTTTCGGCGACTTTTCGCGGCGAAAGCGCTGAAGCTCTGTGACAGTCCTGAGGAAATCTCAAATTATGTCCATTTCGCGGATTAATCGCGAAAGTGGCGCTGGCTGAGCAAGCGGTCGATCGCTTCGAGTGACGCGTTGTAATCGTCGAGAGCTTCGGCGGAAAATGCAGCGTCGCTATGCGGTGGGGCGTCCTGCGTTGTCTCGGTTGCGGGGGTACGCAGCGAAAGCAGATGGGAGCCGGATATCGTCGTTCGACTGATCGCGCCGACAGTATCCCATGACGCGATCATTCCGGCGACCCCGACCCGTGTTGCGCCAAGGGCTGTTTCCATCTGCCGGGAGCGCAAGGGTCCGAAGCCGGCGAGCAGTTCCATGATCGTCGGTGCCCGCGAGTTTGCGCGTCGACCGTGAACAGGCTGATGGGCAAAAGCGGCAAGGCGGGCGGCGTCTGTAAGCCATTCGGTCATGCGTTCCATGACTTCGCGCATCGCCTGCGGTTGCATGATGTCCAGAGAAGACGGAGAACTCCCGACAATCGCCGATGGCCGGATGAGGCCGGGGAAGGGCAGGGCGATCCGCAGTCTGTGCGTCTGACTTAGGCGTCGTCCGTAAGCAATATCGATGGCCCACAGAGGGGCCGGCGCGGTCGTGGCTCCTGCCTTTAGTGTCCGATCGCCAGGAAGAGGGGGAGGCGTGGCTTCCGGTGGTGCAAAGTCGAGATCGGCGGACAGCGCATCGCGCAGACTTGTGATGTCAGCGAACAAGTCTTGTCGATGGGTGTCGGGCAGGGTGCTGGTCAATACGCGGGCGGCATTGACGATCCGAAGGGCCTCCTCATGTTCGTCTCCCCGGCCGATTTCGGATGGAGCCAGCATGGCCTCGCGCAACTGGGCCGCAACGAAAGGCAAGGCTGAGCCACTCCAGTTCGTTATCTCCGTAAGGATGGTGTGGCACAGGGCGCGGGCAGGTCGGGCATGCCGGGGGGGCTCGTCAGAGAGCGTGGTAAGGCCGGAGAACCATGCATGAAAGCGCAGGTCCGTGAACGCATGGCCTTCCTGGCGGAGAGCATCGATCAAGGTCTGGCGCAGCACCCTTCCCGCGAATACGCGCAGCGCCGCTTCGCTGCAGAATGCCAGTCCTCCAGCCAACCGGCCGAAAGCCATGGAGCAAAGCACTTCTTCGGTGCATACCTTATCGCAATCAGGGTCAGTTCGCACAATTTCCGGCCGAAGGTTTGGCGACATATACCGTCATTTTTCGACTATATGCATACCTAAATGCAGATAGCTATGCAATCGGTTGGATGGTAGGTTTTCTCACTCCCATTGGGCGGTGAGATCCGCCCACGCGGTCGCCTCTGCGGTTACCAGTTCTTCGAAACCTGCCGCCGGAACTTGTGCCCATCCATTGTTGGGCCAGTGGTGGTCCGTTGAAGCAAGCACCGTAGTCCGGGGCTGAAGCTGGGCAAGGAAGTTTGCCGAGGGTTCTTCGCGCCATTTGCGCAATGCCGCGATGTCAGCGGTGGCAAGCATCGTGTCCGGTGCCCCTGCTGCTGCTTCGGCGACCATCGTGCCTTTGAAATCATAGGCCGTTGATGCGGGGGCATCAGGATGTCCGCCGATATTGGCGGAGGCGAGATAGACCATATTCTCGAACGCGCGCACGGATCTTGCGTGGAGCGCGCCCGGACGCTGGAGATAGTCTATGTGCGGTGCCGCGGCGATCGGATTGACGATGACTTCCGCGCCTTTAAGCGCCAGCGAGCGGCAGACTTCCGGCCAGTGCAACTCTGCACCGATGGTGGCGCCCAGGCGGCCGATTCTGGTGCTCACCACGGGATGGAAGGCTTCAGGACCGAATGCGTCTACAAAACGGTCGTGCACATCCGTCGGGCTGGTGCGCAAGGAGAGCGAGTATCCCTTGCGATGCGCAAGGATGACACCGTCGTCAGGGCCCACGATGACGCACGAGAGGAAATAGCGGCCGGGAAACGCGGTATGGCGCTCAGGCACTTGTACCGCGATCCATGTACCGGTCCGCTGAGCGACGGCAGCGATGGCATCGATTTCCTTGCCTGACAGATCAAAGGCCGCGTCGTGCCAGGCATCGGACGATACCATGGCATAGCCCGTAAGGCCGAACTGGGGAAAAACGACCAGCTTCGCGCCATGATCCCCGACCGAGCGCTCGGTTGCCGCGATGCACTGCGCAATGTTGCTGTCGATCGCATCACGAACGATGGTGCCGTTCGAGAAAACGCATTGCGGCGTCGTGGCGCATGCAGCGATCACATAGGGCGCGGGTGGGGCATGTCGCATGGCTTGGTCTCCCTCGGCAGGTGTGCAGCGCTGAATCCACACACCTTTGGCTGTTGCGCGGCGAGATATCGTCATTTCCGCGTTCAAGATCGGAAAAGAAGCGCTGTTTTCTCGCCTGCCGGAGAGCATTCGCCTTGGCATGTAGCGCCATGCGGTTCGGGTATGGCTCATTGCAATCTACTGATTGGAGCCGGCACCGCACGCCCGGCATCATCCGCCTTTCAGCACAGGGGATCAGCGATGGGTGTTCAGGATCAGGAAGCCGGTAAATCCGGGCGCGGCGGGCGCGGCGGGCGCGGCGCCGCGAAGATCGTCGGAGGGTTGCTGGCGGCGGTGGCGGTCGTTGCCGTCGGTGGGCTTGGCTCCATGCGTCTTGGGTGGTGGAACCCGAGCTATGAACAGGTCGCTGCCGAGCAGGCGACGGGCCCATCTAAATTCGAGATGGTCGGCGACGTCAAGCTGCACGTCCGCGATGAGGGTCAGGGGCCGGTTATCCTGATGCTGCACAGTTCAATGTCGAACTTGCGGATATGGGACGGTTGGGCCGATCAGTTGAAGGGGTCATACCGCGTGATCCGCTTCGACTGGCCGCCTTACGGACTGTCAGTGGATCCCCGCCCGTCGCAGGGTATGCCATCGGTCGTCGAACTGATCGAACGGTTCGTCAAGCAGAAGGGCCTGGACAAGTTCGTGATTGTTGCAAGCTCTAGCGGAGCGACGATCGCCACCATGTATACGGCGCGCCATCCGGAGCAGGTTCGGGCCTTGGCAGTGTCTACCCTGCCGCTCAAGGCGCCGCCTCCCACCGAAACGTCGAAGCTGGTGTCTTCGATGCTGTGGGTACATGACAACATCGTTCCGAACTATATGCCGGAAGTCTTCTACCGCCATTCGCTGGCCGAACTGTACGGTCGCCCGGAACGGCTGAAGCCCGAAACGGTCCATTGGTACTACATGACCAACAACATCCCCGGTGGCTTCGCACGGGTGAAGACCTATTATCAGGCGAACCAGAAAGCGGTCTGGAAATCCGGCGCGGGCGATGCGGCGGCGGCGGTGAAAGTGCCGGTGCTGTTGCAATGGGGTGACCGCGACATCGTGATCCCCAAGGACCGGGCCGATGATGCGCGGGTGATGTTTGCCAATGCGCCGATGAAGATCATCCATTATCCCGATGTCGGCCACTACCCGATGATCGAATTGCCAGAAGAGACGGGACGCGATCTCAAGGCGTGGATCGACGCGCTTCCCGCTGCGCCTGCTGAGGGGAAATAGGCGCAACGATTGTCCGCACTGCGGGGAGGGGGCGTTAAATTCTGGACCCGGGACAGGGTCCGGGAAACCCTGTCCCTTTCCGTCATACAGCCTGAGGTGGGATCATGGATCTTCGTCAGTTGCGGCATTTCATAGCGGTTGCAGAACTCGGGAATTTTTCACGAGCGGCGGAGCGGGTGTTCCTTACCCAGCCCGCCCTTACGCGCAGCATAAAGACTCTGGAGGACGAGATCGATGCGCGGTTGTTCGACCGCCGTTCGAGCGGCGTCGAACTGACCGCAGCAGGCAGCGCCTTGCTGGAACATGCGCGGCTCATGGTCAATGAGCAGGAGCGTGCGCAGCAGCGGATCGCGCTGGCGAAGCGGGGGCTGGGCGAGGAACTGGTCGCGGCGATCTGTCCCTTGCAGGTTCAGATGGGACTGCGCGGCGTGGTGGCGGAATTTGCGCGCGAACACCCTGACGTTTCCTTGCGGATCGTTGAGGGGCACGTGGACGAAACCGTTCCGGCGCTGATGGACCGCAAGGTCGATCTGGTGTTCACTACGGTCCCTGCAACGACGATGCAGGAAAAGCTGGCCTACGAACGGATCAGGAGCACATCCTGCTCGGTCTATGCCGCGCCGGGACATCCCTTGGCACACCGCAGCGGCATAACGCCGGCCGAACTTTCGCGCTGGTCCTGGGCCATGCTGGATCAGAAGCACTGGCTGGCGGCGATCCGCAATTACTTCGCGGTGGGCAATTCCGGGATGCCGGGCGCCGGGGTCAAGACCAGTTCGGCCTCTTTGATGAAGGCGCTGGTTCTTGAGGAAGGAATGCTTGGTATCCTGCCCGATGTGCTGATGGAAGGGACCGGCGCGGTTGGGCTGGACGTGGAGCGATCACCCAAGCCGCTGCGTGCGGGGTTGCTCTTCCGGGCCGATGCAGAGGTCAAGCGTTCGGCGGAACTCTTCGCTGAAAAGCTGCGCGCCCATCTCGGCCGGCCGGACGCAGAGGAAGGCCGCACGCTGCATCATTTGCCGGTTGCAGTCCGGACAGAAAACCGAACGCACGCCAACTGAAGCGGGATTACGCGAGCCCCGGTTTGACGGACCGGGGCTCGCTTTCGTTCAGGCCGGTTCGCCCGTGGGATCGACGGCGGGGTCGAGCGCGGGGGTTGCGGTTTCTGCCAGGGCCAGTTCCCCGGCATCGAGCTTGTAGAAGCACATCGTTATGAAGGCGCCTGCCATCGCCAGCGCCGGGATCACGGATTCGCACATCATGATCGCCCACTCCGCCCGCAGGCCCTGTGTCCCTGCGGCGCCGCTGGCGGATGAAACATAGCCCATCGCCGAAAGAAACGCACCCAGCGCGGCGAGAGATGCGGCTGAGGACAGTTTGTCGAGCAGGGTGGTGATCCCGGCGAACGCGCCTTCGCGGCGCTCTCCGCTACGCACGAAATCGTAGCGCACGGCATCGGAAAGCAGCGCATAGGCGCACAGGATCATGCCGCCACCGGCAAAGCCGCCGACCAGTGCCCGTGCCCCCACGCCGACGATGCTCTCTCCGGGGCCGGCGAGAAGCCAGGTCAGGTGGTTGGACCCATAGACGGCCAGGGCGATCATGTAGCATGCCTTGCGGCCAAGGCGGCGTGAACCGAAGACCCAGGCGGGCATCGACACGACCATGGCGACCGTTGAAAGCATGAAATAGGTGCCCAGCGTGGCGTCGCTGACCTTCAGCACCACGCGGGTGAAGTAGGCAAGGGTGGCCGATCCGATCACAGTGCCGAACAGCAGGAAAACGTGCGCGATGGCCAGGATCTGGAACGGCTTGTTGGCCCATACGAGCACCAGCTGACGCCACAGCTGGAAGCGGCCGCGCGATTTCAGCGCGGCCTCGGCGCTGGGGGCCGTGCGCGGCGCATCGCGCAGCAGGCGGACCGCTGCGGTGGTGGCCACGAAGACGATGATCCCGACCAGCACTGCAAGGATGATATGGCTTTGCCGCCCGGGACCGATCATGCCCAGCAGCCAGGTCGGCAGGGTGGAGCCCAGCAGCGTGCCGATGGCGTTGCCATAAGTGCGCCAGGCCATGAGGCGTGCGCGCTCGTCAGGGTCGGTGGAGCTTTCGACCACCATGGCGAAGCCGGGGATCGTCATCAGCGTGTAGCCTGAGGCGTGGATGACCAGCGCCAGCGTGACGAAGGCTTCCGTCAGCAGCACCGAGCCCACGTCCGGCGCACCGAACAGCATGACCACGCCCAGCGGCATCGCCAGTCCGCCCGCGAACAGGAACGGCAGGCGGCGGCCCCACTTCGATTGGAAGCGATCGCTCCACGCACCCACCGTGGGATCGAGGAAACCGTCGTAGATCTTCACGAGCGCGAAGATAAGTCCTGCGGTCCCGGCTGAGATTGCCAGACTGTCGGTCATGAACCGCAGGCCGAGTACGGTCACCACGTTCTGCCCCGCCGCATGGGCAAGAGGGATCAGGAGCGAGCCTATCCTGATCGACCATGCTTGCGAACTCGCGGCACTTCCATGGGCCGCCGTACCTGATCCTGTTGCCACACCGTTCTCCGTGCCGTTCTTTGTGGTCGTGCCTGAGAGCGAAGAACACGGGCGGCAGCAGCGATGGCCTAATGCCGTTTCCTTATATGGCCGCAGGGTGGATGGCGCGGATCAGAACGCGCTCAACAGGCTGCCGAGGCCGGGGCGCGTGTCGGATATTCCGCAAGCGCGCAGGGCGTGCCAGTATGTTGCAGTGTTGATGGCGATGACCGGCTTGCCCAGCGTGCCTTCACATTCGGCCGCAAGGTCCACCATGGAAAGGTTGGTGCCCACCTGCACGATGGCATCCACATCGTCGCCGTCCAGTTCGGCGATGACGTCGTGCAGCGTTTCCGGCTCCACTTTCGCGATGTCGGTCCAGCGGCGGCATTGCAGGGCGCGGTCGCGCCTGACCGTAAAACCCGATTCTTCAAGGAAGCGGCGGACTTCGGCATTGGCCACCGGGTAGTAGGGCGAGACGAAGCTGACCGACTTCGCCCCCACCGCCGTCAGTGCGGCGGCGATCGCTTCGGCCCCGGTGGTCGCGCCCACGCCGGCTTCCGCCTCGATCTGCGCCTTGAAGCGGCGAGAGCCTTCGACGCCGCCGTAGAATGTCACCGCCGACATGCCGAGCACCAGATAGCCAGGGCGGCAGGTCATGACCGAGCGCACCGCATCCAGCGTATTCTCGGCAATGGCAGTGGTGCCGGCGATGAAATCGTCGTTCGATAGCGCGACCGGGTCTTCTACGTGGATGCGCGAGAGGTGGTTGGTGACGCCGGGCGGACGCATCCGTTCCATGTCGGGTTGCACGACCGTGTTGGTCGATGGGGCGATCACCCCCAGCAACTTGCGCCAGCCCAGAACGTCGGTCACCGTCGCTTTCCTCAGCGCCGCATCAGGCGGATGGGGAGCGCGTCGGTCACTCCGGCATCCAGCCGGGCGAGGGCTTTGGGACTGGGCTTGCCGGTGGCGAAGGCATCAAGGAACAGGCCCGCCACCGCATTCGCGTGCGAAAGGCCATCCAGCTGCATTGGTCCGGGCTGGCTGAAATCGCAGATGGCGCCGCCGAAGTAGTGGTTCACCCCCTCCAGCACGAGGCCGTAGCGGTTTCCGCCGGGCTTGGCGGAATCGAAGGCGGCAAGGTGCGCGCGCCAGCCTTCGGCATCACTTGGGGTCATGCCGGGCAGCAGGTCGATAGTGCCCGTCTGGATCAGCGCGGGGACGGCAAGTGCGCCGTAGCCCTCTGCGGTCATCATCACCGGGATTGTCGGCGGGGGCGAGAATGCCACCACGCTTGTCGCAAGGCGCGGCACCAGCGGGCCTTCGAGCCCCTCGGGGATGACACCCGCTGCGCCGCCAAGGACGGTGGCGATCAGGCCGCCATAGCTGTGGCCCATGGCGATGAACGGCGCATCCCCGAGGTGCGCGATCAGGGTGCGCATATCCTCGATCCGGCATCGCCAGCTGGCAAGGCCCTTGTATTCGGCTGTGCGCGGGTGCTGTGCGGAATCGACATGCAGAGGGGCGAGCACGCGGTAGCCCGAGGCCAGCAGCGGCTGGAGGATGCGGTCGTAATACCAGGGCGCCGACATTGCACCGTGAGAGAACAGGATCGTCCCGCGCTTGCCGCTGGTGCCCGCCCATTCGCTGATCGAGATGACGCGCCCACCGGGGCCGGTCAGTTCGAACGAGCGCCGTTCAGGCATCGGTGCGGCGACGACGTTGCGCGATGCGGCGCCCGCACAGGCGGCAGTGGCGCTGAGCAATGCGCTGGCAAGAAGGGTGCGGCGTGAAAGGGATGTCGACATGCGCATCGTTCCGGTGGTTTCCGAGATCGGAATGACCTCGATCAAGCGGCCATGCAATGCGCTGGCCGCGCCGGATACAACCGGCAGGCGAGGGCATGTCCGCTCTGTGGAGTTGATCACTGCAAGATTGATTCTGCCGGGGCGGGGCATGAGCCTGCCGCATCGGCTTATGCGTTCTGCGCCGCAAATCTGGCGATTGCCGGGATTTTGATCGTCATGCGGAGATATGCGCCCGGCTGCTGAGGCCATGCATGGGGCCGCACGTAGCCTTGGTGCAAATTCCAGGGGAACATCCATGCCGATAGAAATCAACGGTCTCATCAACCACAACATGGCCTCCGAACTGTCGCCGGTGCCGGTCTCGCACTACGATATCGATGCCATCGTGAAGCTGGCCAAAGTGCAGGAAGCGGCGGGCTATGACCGCGTGCTGATCGCCAATGCGGCGACGATGCCGGACAACTTCACCACCGCCGCCTATGTCGGCGCCGTTACAGAGCGGCTGGGCGTGATGCTGGCCCACCGCCCCGGCTTCATCGCGCCGACCATGGCCGCGCGGATGCTGGCGACGCTTGATCGGTTGCTTGGCGGGCGGCTGGGCGTCCATATCATCACTGGCGCCAGCGACATCGAGATGCAGTGCGACGGTGACTTCCACACCAAGGAAGAACGTTACGACCGCAGCATTGAATACATCGATATTCTACGCCGCATCTGGGCGAGTGAGAGCCCGGTAGATCACGATGGCAAGTGGTATCGCTTCAACGGCGGCTATGCTGAGATCAAGCCTTTGAACGGGACGATCCCGGTGTTCTTCGGCGGTATGTCGCCGATGGCAATTGCTACGGGGGCGGCCTGCGCGGACGTTTTCGCGACGCTGAGCGACACCGTGGCGGGCATGACCGAAGTGGTGCAGAAAGTGAGCGCCGCTGCGCAGCCGCTGGGGCGCAAGCCCGACTTCCTCGTCTCGCTGCGCCTCGTCGTCGGTGAGAGCGAGGACAAGGCGTGGGCGCAGGCTGCCGATCTCAAGGCCCGCATCGCCGCGCTGGAGGACAAGGCGGAGAAGAACAAGGTCGCCGCCAGTGCTGCAGGTTTCGCGCGCACCGCCGAACTCGCAGGCAAGGGCGAGCGGCTGGAGAAGTGCTTCTGGAACGGCATCAACGAGATCCGTGGCGCGCACAGCAACAGTGGCACCCTTGTCGGCGATCCTGACCAGTTGGTCGAGGCGATCATGGATTACTGGGATGCAGGCGTGCACAAGTTCATCCTGCGCGGCTACGACCCGATCGGGGACGCCGAGATCATCGGTCGTGACATCATTCCCGCCCTGCGCCGCAAGGTTGCCGAGCGTGAAGCCTCGATGGAGGTGCAGTGATGGCTTTCGAAGTCGTCGGCCTCCACTTCTTCGCGGATTCGTCCGAGGCTCATCCGGTACGCGGAGTCTATGACCCGCAATTCCTGCGTGATTACGCCGTGGCGCATGAGGAGGCGGGTTTCGATCGTGTCCTCGTCGGGCAGACGGCGACATGGCCTGATCCGCTGTCGACCGCCGCGCATATCGCGGCGGTGACCAAGACGCTGAAGTTCATGGTCGCGCACCGTCCCGGTTTCATCGCGCCGACCATGGCCGCGCGCATGTTCGCGACGCTTGATCAGGCCAGCGATGGGCGCGCGGGCATCCATATCATCACCGGCGCGAGCGACGTTGAGACGCAGGCAGACGGCGATTATCTGACCAAGGAGCAGCGCTACCACCGCAGCCGCGAATACGTGGAGATCCTGCGCCGCATGTGGTCGAGCGATGCGCCCTTCGACCATGCGGGCGAATGGTATCGCTTCAACGGTGCCTTCGCGCTGGTGAAGCCGGTGCAGGATCAGATTCCGGTGTTCTGGGCGGGGAATTCCGATGCGGCGGTGCAGATGGGGGCGCAAGTCTGCGACGTCTACGCGATCGGCCCCGCGACGCTTGCCGATACCGGCGCGACGATCACCCGGTTCAAACAGGAAGCGGCGCGGCACGGACGCAATCCCGATGTGTCGATGTCGATGCGCGTAATCGTAGCCGATACCGAAGACGCGGCGTGGGAGAAGGCGGAGCGCTTGCTGGGCACGGTGATGGACCACATGGCCAGTGGCAAGCAGATCGGCCGCGACAAGGGGGACAACGATCCCGGCACCCTGGCGTTGAAGCGACAGGCTGCCATGGGCGAACGTCTGGATGAACGCCTGTGGACCGGCATGACCCGCGCCACCGAGGGGCGGCTCCACGCGACCGCGCTGGTGGGCACACCGGATCAGGTCGCGGCGGCGCTGGAGAAGTATCACGCCATCGGCGTCGATCGCTTCCTGCTGAACGGCTTCTACACGATCGACGACGTGCGGCTGTTTGGCGAGGGGCTGGTGCCCGTTCTGCGCCGCCGCATCGCGGGCGCAGTCTGAACAAGTGGGCTGGCGGCAAGTCGCCGGTCCACCATCGCCGCCAGTCGTCAAGCGAAAGATTTATTTATATCTGATAAGATTTGAATAATGCTCACCTGCCGAACATTTATTCGTGAATTGTTGTTGCTATCATCGTGTGAATTAGCTTGGGGCTATCTGAGGCGAATATCCATAAAATTAAACATATCAAGGGGAAGTCGGTAATGATGAGGTCTGTTTCATCTTCGGTAAGTCTTGTAGTAATCGGTATGATGTTGTGCAGTACATCGGCCAATGCGCAAGTTTCTCCCGATGACGAAGTTTCTTCCAATGCGATCATCGTGACGGCCAAGAGCCGCAAGGAGACGCTGCAGGAAGTTCCGCTCGCCATTACCGCCCTTACCAGCGATGATCTGGCCAGCGCGCAGATCCGCGACGTGCGCGATCTTCAGAAGGTTACGCCGAACCTCAGCCTGTTCGCGGGTTCGGGTCGTAACGATCCTTCGGCCTATTCACTGCGCGGTCTTGCGCCCAATACCTCGGACGAGCGCTACCAGGGCATTTCGGTGTTCATCGACGGCGTGGCACTGTCGGGCCAGCTCGCGTCGCTCGACCTTGAGAACCTGCAGCGTGTCGAGGTTATCAAGGGACCGCAGAGCGCCAACTTCGGCCGCGCCACATATAGCGGCGCGATCAACTACGTCACCGTCGATCCCTCGGGCGACGAAGTCACCGGCTTCGTGAAGGCGCGCGGCAGCCTGATGAATTCGGCACCGGATGCCAGCTACTACTTCGGCGGTACGATAACCGCGCCTTTGGTGAAGGACGCTCTCTGGGCTTCGGTCGCGGGCTCCGTGTTCCAGAACGGCGCCATCGCCAAGTCGCGCGACGGCGGCGCGCCGATCGGGCGCGAGCGCACGCAAGCGGTTTCCGGTACGCTCTATTTCAAGCCCGATCCCACGTTCTCCATCAAGCTGCGCGGCATGTACCAGCATGATCGGGACTCGGTGGCCGCACAGGTGGTTGAACAGCCGCGTGAATGGTTGCAGTCCGGCATTGCTACCGCCCCCTTCGCACGCGGCAACGGTTCGTTCTTTCCCAAGTACCTGCCCGATCCGGACATCGACAATATCGGCACCAGCGGCGCGGACGGCTATGCGCGTGATCGCTACTTCGCCAGCGCCGTCGTCACCAAGATGTTCGGCGATTACGAGCTGAGCTACCGCGGCGGCTACGTCAATGAATCGCGCACGGCTGATGCGCCCAATGCCCCGCGCGCCAGCGGCGTGGGCCAGGACAAGGTGTTTGGGGATGCGCTTGCCAACGATGAGGTGACACTGCGCGCCGCGTCGCTCGGGACGTTCCCGTCTTACGAGAAGTTCACCAATACCAGCCACCAGTTGATGCTGCTTTCGCCCGGAGACAAGCCGCTGCGCTGGCGCGTGGGCGCCTATTATTTCTGGGAACGCGACGACACGGGCTTTTCTTCCTTCGCCACGGCGGCGAACCCGTCTGGCCGTACCCGCGACGACCGGTTGGAAAACCGCGCAATCTTCGGTGGGCTGGACTGGGATTTCACCCAGCAGCTGACCCTCAGCCTCGAAGGGCGCTACGCGCGTGAACGGATCTTCGCGCCCGCGTGCCCCGATTGCGCCTTTTACCCGACTGCGACAGATTACTCGCAAGTATCCAAGGACTTCTCGCCCCGCGTGACGGTCAGTTACAAGGCGACGCCGCAGAACATGCTCTATGCGTTGTTCTCAAAGGGCGTGAAAAGCGCGCGCGCCGGTTATGTGACGGTGGGCGGTGTCACCCAGCCTGTCTACGCCGACCCAGAAAAGCTCTATAACTACGAAATCGGCAGCAAGAACAGCTTCTTTGGCGGCGCGCTGACACTGAACCTTGCCGGTTTCTATGACGAAGTGAAGGACCAGCAGCTGGTCAGCACGCTGGAGCGCACCATCGATGGCCAGACCGTGACGGTTTCTGCGGTTGGCAACGTAGGTTCCTCGCGCATTCTCGGCTTCGAGGCGGAAAGCAACTGGCGCGTGACCCCGCAGCTGACGCTGCGCGGCTCGGTTGGCTATGCGAAGCAGGAATTCACCAATAAAACGCCGATCCTCATCAGTTCGGGCTCGACGGCGGGCTTCCCGGTCACGGCCGATGGTTCGGTGGTGCTTGATGGGCTGACACAGGCCAACGTGCCCTACTGGAACGGCTTCGTCGGCGGCGAGTACCAGCTTCCTGAAGTGGGCGGGTTCCAGCCCAGCCTGCGCGTCGACGGCAGCTATCGCGGCAGCTACTACGCCACGCTGTCGAACACGGTGAAGGTGCGTTCGGCCTGGACGGTCGATGCGCGGCTTAACCTGACGAGCGACATGATCGATTTCGCGCTGTTTGGCCGCAACATCCTGAACAACCAGCGCGCAACCGGTTCGGGCCTTGCGGGGGCGACCGCAAGCTGCATGTTCATCGAACGCGACACCGCGACCTATGGCACGAACCAGCAATGCCTCTACGCATCGGCGCCGCGTCCGCCCGAATTCGGCATGGAAGCCACGTTGCGCTTCTGACCTGTTCCTGGAGGGGAGGGAAAGGCCGGGTGAGCAATCGCCCGGCCTTTTTCGTGCGCCGGAAAAGCAAAAGGCCGAAACTCGCAAGGAGTCCCAGCCTTTCGGTATCAGGTTGGTGCGGGCGTTACGCCTTCCAGCTATCCATAATCTCACTGCCCGTCGCGAACCACACGTCAGGGCGGGCGGCCAGCGTTTCCAGCAGCGTTTCCAGCGAGCCGATGCGATAGGGCAGGGCCATGATGTAGGGCGTCAGCTGCAGTGGCAGCATGCGGCCCCCGCCTTCGCGCGCGGCTTCTGCAGTCAGCCAGTCTGCCGCGTCTAGCATCTGCTCCACGTAGCTGTCGGCGGAGTGCTGCTGCACGGTGATGATCTGGCGGTCGGAAAGTTCGTGGTTGAGCGGAATGTTGACCAGTTCGCCCGCCTCGGTGGTCATCACGTAGGGCAGTTCGTCATTCACCCAGTCGCAGCAATATTCCACGCCCGCTTCGGCCAGAAGGCGCGGGGTCGCGAAGCTTTGCGAACGCGCGATCGAATGCCAGCCGCGCGGGCGGGTGCCGGTGGCCTTTTCCAGCGCATCGAAAGACTTTGCGATCAGCGCGCGCTCCTCGTCTTCGGGCAGGCCGGAGGCGATGGTGCCGTTCATGTCGGTCGAGTGCGCGATGATTTCATGCCCCGCCGCAACCACGTCCGCCACCAGCGAGGGGTAGCGCTCCGCGATGGCGGCATTGGTGGCGAAGGAGGCTTTCACGCCCGCCTTCGCAAACGCGTCGAGCAGGCGGTATACGCCCACGCGCGAACCGTATTCGCGGGATGTGTAGTGGCGATAGTCCGGATAGGCCGTCTGCATGTGTCCGGGCGCGCGGAACGGCTTGTCGGTCGGAATGATCGGGAACCATTCTAGGCTGACGACCGGCCATACCGCCAGTGCCTTGCCGCCGGGCCATGCCACGGGCGGGCGTTCGCGCATCGGCGACCAGGTGTAGAGATCGTGGTCGTAGCCTTCGCGGCGGCGCGGGTATTCGAGATAGGTGGGGTCGAGGCTCATGCGGCGTCTCCCACGGTCTTGATCCAGTGGTCTGCGATATCGCCCGAACGGGTGATCCACGCGCGGTCGTCTGCGGCGATGTGGCGCAGGACTTCCTCGAAGGGGCCGATGCGGTGCGGCTGGCCGATCAGGTACGAGTGCAGCGGAATGCACATGACCGTGCCCGAAGGCTCGGCGGCAAGGCGCTCGTACTGACGGATCAGCGTGTCGGCGTATTCGCGCGGGCTCATGTTGTAGACGAAGAAGCCGTAATGGTCGTTGACTTCAAGGCTGTAGGGCATCGAGATCAGGCGCCCGCTTGCGGTGTTCACCGGCATCGGCTGGTCGTCGTGATAGAGATCGCAAGTATAGGTCAGGCCATATTCCGCGATCAGGTCCAGCGTGCGCGGTGTGTGGGTGAGGGCGGGGGCCAGCCAGCCCTTGATCGTCTGCCCAGTGGCGTCGCGCACGGTGCGGATCGAATCCTCGATGATGGCGCGCTCATGCGCCTCGTCCATCCCGTAGGAATAGCGGGTGTTGTAGATGCCGTGGCTGAAGAACTCCCAGCCCCTCTGATTGGCATCCTCGACCACGCGCGGGTGGTGCTGGCACAGCGCTACCGACAGCGAGACGGAACCTGGGAAGCCGTGCTTGGTCATCACGTCCGCCATGCGCCAGTGGCTGACGCGGTTGGCGTGGTCGCGGTGGGAATAGCCCACGACGTCCGGGTGCGGCTTCGCCCACGATTTGCGGTGCGGGTTGGCGGGGGGATCAAGCTCGTAGAATTCGAGATTGGGCGAAACCCACACCGCCACCTTCTTGCCGTCGGGCCAGGCGAAGGGCTTGCGCCCGCGATAGGGGGTGTAGTCGTACAGGCCCGGATCGGCTTGCCCTTCGCGCATCAGCGGGCCTCCAGCCAGTCGATCACGGTCTGCACCGGCTCGACGTCGGCGTACTTCAGCTGCAGGTCGGTCAGGTTGGCGAAGTGGTAGCTTTCATGCTTGTCCGCGCAAGTCTCGATCGGGACGATGGTGCGGTAGCCGCGGCTGAGAGAATCCACCGCCGTTGCGCGGATGCAGCCCGAGGTGGAGCCGCCGGTGATCACCACGGTATCGACCTTGTGCCATATCAGCAGGCTCTGCAGCGGCGTCTCGAAGAAGGCCGAGGGCATGCGCTTGGTATAGATCATGTCCTCGGCCGCGATTTCGCAGCGATCGTCGAAGGCGTGGCGGCGGCTTTCGTACTTGATGTTCTGGAGCGAGTCCGGCGTATTGGTGCGCGTGCCCCAGACCCCGGCGTCGCTGGCATCCTCGGCATAGGCCACATGCGTCCAGATCACCGGCATGCCCTTCGCGCGGGCCAGGGCGGAGATCGTGTTGGTGTACTCGATCTGGCGCGGGTCCGTCTCGTAAGCGGTCTTGAACTCGTCGATCCGGGTATAGGCGTTCTGGAAGTCGACGTTGACGATCGCCAGCTTCTCGCCGAAACCGAACTTGGTGCGGGCGGGGTTGGCCATCACCTGCTCGAAGAGTTCGCGCGCGGTCTTGTCCTCACGGATCATGCGCGTGCCGACGATCTCACTCATTCTCGTGCTCCATTATCTGGCTACATGGCCCCACGGGGGAAGAGGTGCGCCCGATCGGGTCGTTGCCATAGGAGGGCCGGGCCGATTGTTCGCGACGCGAACACTGCCGCGCTCTCGCTCCTCGCGGACCTTGCGATTGCTGATTTGTACTGTAGATATACCAAAATGACAGTCAAGACGGAACGCGACATGATTCAGGAAGGCGGCCTTCCTCTCTCGGGCATCAAGGTGGTCGAGTTCTCCCATATGGTGATGGGGCCCTCCACAGGTGTCGTTATGGCCGACCTGGGTGCCGTTGTGGTCAAGGTCGAGCCCATCGGCGGAGACCGTACGCGTAAGCTGCTTGGCTCGGGCGCCGGCTACTTCCCGATGTACAACCGGAACAAGCAGAGCATCGCCATCGATCTCAAGTCGCCCGAGGGCGTTGCCGCCGCCAAGCGGCTGGTCGACCAGGCGGACGTGCTGATCGAGAACTTCCGCCCCGGCGCGCTCGCCAAGCTGGGCCTCGGCCCCGACGATTTTGCGCAAAGCAACCCCGGCCTCATCTACTATTCCGCCAAGGGATTCCTGACCGGCCCTTACGAAAAGCGCGCGGCGCTTGACGAAGTGGCGCAGATGATGGGCGGCCTTGCCTACATGACCGGCCCAAGCGGCCGCCCGCTTCGCGCGGGCGCCTCGGTGATCGACGTGACCGGCGGCATGTTCGGCGTGATCGGCATCCTTGCCGCGCTGGAGCAGCGCCACCGCACCGGCAAAGGCGCGGTCGTGCGCTCCTCGCTTTACGAAACGACCGCGTTCCTCGTCGGCCAACACATCGCGCAGCTTGCCGTCACCGGTAACGCCGCGCGCCCGATGCCTGAGCGGATTTCGGCCTGGGCGATCTACGACGTGTTCGAAACGGCGCGCCCTGAGGAGCAGGTCTTCATCGGCGTCGTCAGTGACGGCCAATGGCAGGCGTTCACGAAAACCTTCGGGCTGGACGATCTTGCAGCAGACCCGGCGCTGGCGGAGAACAACGCCCGCGTCCTCGCCCGCGAAACGCTGCTGCCGCGCGTGCGCGAACTGGCCAGGGGCTTCACGCGCGAAGACCTGCTGGCGAAGCTGGAGGAAAGCGGCGTCGCGTTCGCGCCGATCGCCCGCCCGCAGGACTTGCTGGAAGACGCGCACCTCAACGCCAACGGTGCGCTGGTGGACCTGACGCTGACCGACGGCCGCTCGGTGCGCCTGCCTGCGCTGCCGGTCGAGATCGACGGCGCGCTGCCCGGCGTGCGCCATGACCTTCGCGCGCCCGGCGAGGACAGCGAGGATGTGCTCGGCGGCTGGGGCTTCGGCGCGGACGAAATCGAAGCACTGCTCGCTTCGGGTGCGATCGAGGGGCTGCGTGCACCGGCGGACAGCGCTGCGAAATGACCGGCGCGGCTGACGGCGGGCCACTGACGCTTGCCGAAAAGATCTGGAGCGCGCATCGCGTCACCACGCTGGAAAGCGGCGCGGAAGTCATCGCCATCGACCGCTTGCTCCTGCACGAGCGGACCGGAGGCGTCGCGCTGAAATCGCTGGAGGAAGCGGGCCGCACGGTCATGCATCCCTCGCGCGTGTTCGCGACGATGGACCATATCGTCGACACTTTCCCCGGCCGCACCGACAAGACGCTGATGCCCACCGGCACCGCGTTCATCGTCTCCACGCGCGAAAGTGCGAAGCGCCATGGGATCACCCTGTTCGACATCGACGATCCCCGGCAGGGCATCGTGCACGTCGTCTCGCCCGAGCAGGGGATCATCCTGCCCGGCGCGATCCTCGTCTGCCCGGACAGCCATACTTGCACACAAGGGGCCTTTGGCGGCCTTGCCTGGGGCATCGGTTCGTCCGAGGCGGAGCATGTACTGGCGACGATGACGCTGCGCATGAACCGTCCGCCTGATATGCGTATCACCGTGGACGGCGTGCTGCGCGAAGGCGTCACCGCCAAAGATCTGGCGCTGCACCTGATCGCCGCGCTCGGCTCGAACGGGGCCAAGGGCCACATCATCGAGTTTGCAGGGAGCGCCGTGAGCGCGCTCGACATGGAAGCGCGCATGACGCTGTGCAACATGGCGACCGAGATGGCCTGCGCAGGCGCGGTGATCGCGCCGGATGACAAGACTTTCGACTGGCTCGAAGGGCGTCCCTACGCGCCCAAGGGCAAGGTTCGCGAGCAGGCGATCGCTGCATGGCGCGCGCTCTATAGCGATGAGGGCGCGGTCTTCGCGACCGAGCATCGTTTCGATGCCGCGCAGGTCCGCACGATGGTGACCTGGGGCAACAGCCCGCAGCACGCCGCGCCGCTGGGTGCGCCGGTCCCGGTCGATGCATTGAGCAAGGCCGACCAGCAGCGCGCGGTTGACTACATGGCCGTCACACCCGGTCAGCCCGTTGCCGGCTTGCCGATCGACGCGGCTTTCATCGGTTCCTGCACCAACAGCCGCATTTCCGACCTGCGCCGCGCCGCCGCGATCCTCAAGGGGCGCAAGGTGGCGGATGGCGTCAAGGCGATCTGCGTACCCGGCTCCACCCAGGTCAAGGCCGCCGCCGAGGCCGAGGGGCTGCATGAAGTCTTCCTCGACGCCGGGTTCGAATGGCGCGAGGCGGGCTGCTCGATGTGCTTCTTTGCAGGCGGGGAAAGTTTTGCCCCCGAAGCGCGCGTGATCAGTTCCACCAACCGCAATTTCGAAAGCCGGCAAGGGCCGAACACGCGCACCCATCTGGCCTCGCCCGAGACGGTGGCGGCCTCGGCCATCGCCGGGCGAATCGCTCCAGTCTCGGAGATCGCGGCATGACCCCGCTCGTCACGCTTGAATCCAAGGCGGTGCCGCTGCTGCGCGACAACATCGATACCGACGCGATCATCCCCTCTCGCGAGATGCGCTCGGTATCGAAGGACGGCCTTGCCGACGGGCTTTTTGCGGGATGGCGCTATACTGCCATTGGCGGGCGCGATATTGATCCGACCTTCGTGCTCAACCAGCCCGAGAGCAAAGGTGCCGAAATCCTGTTGGGCGGCTCCAACTTCGGCTGCGGGTCCAGCCGTGAACATGCGGTTTGGGCGCTCGCCGAATACGGCTTCCGTGTCGTTATCGCGCCGTCGTTCAGCCCGATCTTCCAGGGCAACTGCATCCGCAACGGTATCGCCCCGATCGTCCTTCCGCGTGATACGGTCGAGACTATCGCGGCGGGTTTCGCGGATGGCACGCCTGTCATGATCGACATGCCGTCATGCGAAGTTCGCATGGGCCTTGCGGTCTTCCGCTTCTCCATGGAGGACGAGGCGCGCACGATGCTGATCGAAGGCGCGGATGCCATCGAACTCACCTTGCGCCATCGTACCGAGATCGAAAGCTTCTTCGCTCGCGACGCTGCCGTGCGCCCGTGGATATATCTGGCGGACTGACAATCAGCCGCGATTTCCGCTTGCCATTTGATATATTATTATATCAATATCGGTGAAAGGGCCCCTCGGGGCCGAAAAGGATTGAGGGCTCATGACACTCCTGCGCTGCGCCACCCATACCGTCAGCAATGTTGCCGAAGTGGCCGAACGCTATACGCGCTGGCTCGATTACTCGGTAGTCGAGCAGGGCGTCGTCAGCGATGATCTTGCTGCGCTGTGGCAGGCGCCGGCCAGCGCGGGCAAAGGTTATGTGCTGATGCGCCCGGCTTCGGGTTCGGACGTGTTCCTGCGCTTCGTCGAGGGTGACGTGGTGCCGGACTATGCGCCGATCCGCACATACGGCTGGGCCGCGATCGAAATCTGCGTCACCGATGTGGAGGCCGTGAACGAGCGTATGCTCGCCTCGCCCGATTTTGAGGTGATCGGCCCACCCAAGCCGCTCGACGGGTTCCCCACGGTTAAGCCGATGCAGGTACGCGGGCCGGATCTGGAGACGGTCTACCTCACCGAAATCCGCGTCAACGGCGCGGAGCATGGGTTGCCGACGCCGCGCTCGCTGGTGGACCGGCCGTTCATCCTCGTCCTCGCCTGTTCTGACCTTCAGGCGTCGATCGACTGGGTGCGTGATGTGCTGGGCTTCGACATGATCGATCCCGTCTCGATCCACTATTCCATGATCTCGCTCGCCTTCGACCTGCCGGAAGGCGAGAAGGTAGCGCTCGTCACCGCGAAGTACGAGGGCGAGACCTTCCTCGAACTCGACCAGTATCCGCAGGCCGCGACGGCGCGCCCGCAAATCGAAGGCGCGCTGCCGCCGGGCGTGTCGATCTGCACCATCAACGTGCCCGACTTCGCTCGCCTCGAAGGGCACTGGGCGGTGTGTCCGGAAGTTCGCGAAGGGCCGCTCTACAACGGCGCGAAGGTAGGTCTGCTGCGCATGCCCGATGGCGCGCTGCTGGAAGTGATCGAAGGCGGTCGCGTCCTCTGAAGCCCATATCCTGACGGGGGAATGCCATGACGATCGTGAAGCGCGGGTTCGCCGATGTTGCGCACGGCCAGATTCATTACCGCCATGCCGGTAACCAGAGCGGCGCAAACGAAGACCTGCCGCTTGTCATGCTCCACGCATCGCCGGGCAGTTCGCGCCAACTGGTGCGGCTGATCGAGGATATGGGCGCTACGCGTCGGGTGATTGCGCCCGATACCCCCGGCAACGGCGACAGCCCCACTCTCGCGCGGGAAGAAACCACCGTTGTGCGGCTGGCCGAGGCCATGCTCGGCTTCCTCGACGCGATGGGGCTGGATCGGGTGGATCTTTACGGTTCGCACACCGGCGCTTGCATCGCAACGGAGCTGGCAATTCTTGCGCCGGATCGCGTGCGCGGCGTGGTGCTTGACGGGGTCAGCACATTCACGCCCGAGGAGCTGGAAGACATCCTCGCCAATTACGCCTTCCCGTTCGAGCCGGACATCAACGGCGCCTATCTGGTCAACCTGTTCCAGTTCTGCCGCGATCAGTACATGTTCTTCCCGTGGTACAACCGCACCCGCGCCGGTCGCCGTGACAACGGCATGGGTGCGCCTGCCGACCTTCATGCCTGGGCGACCGAGGTGATGAAGGCGCACGATACCTATCATTTCAACTACCGCGCCGCCTTCCGCTGGAACGGTTTCGACCGCCTGCCCCTGCTCGAGCGTCCGGCGCTGCTGCTGGCGGGTGAGAACGACCCGCTGATAGACCAGACGCGTGAACTGTCCGCCGTGGTGCCCACCGGCAGCTACGTCGAACTGGCGCGCTTCGACGATCCCGCCTTCGCCTCAGGTCGCCTCAGCGCGATGCAGGCTTTCTTCGCATCCGCCCAATAAGAGAGAGAACAACACCGTGATCGGCGCATCGCTTCTTGTCCTGCTGCACGTCCTCATCCCCGTCTACTGGCTCGGCGGCGACCTTGGGGCCTTCTATGGCTCCACCTTCATGGTCGATCCCAAGCGCTCCGTTGCAGAGCGGATGATGGCGCTCAAGATTCTCAACAACATCGACATGGCGCCGCGTACCGCGCTGATCATGGCCTTCCCGACCGGCTTCACGCTGGTGTGGCAGCGCGGCTGGGTGGAGATCGCCGACGCATGGGTGGTCGCAGCCTGGATCGTGGGCCTTGCCTGGCTGGCACTGGCGTGGATTGTCCACCTCAAGCACGGCCCCGCAGGCGCCGCATACAAGACGATCGACCTTGCGATCCGCTACATCGTCGTCTTCGCACTCTGGGCAACCGCAATGCTGGCGCTTTCCAAGGAGATCGAGCTGCCGCTGTTCATCGCGCTCAAGTGTCTGGTGCTCGGCACCTGCGTCGCGCTTGGCCTGCTGGTGCGTCGGCAGCTGGTGCCGCTGTTCGGTGCCATCGTGCAGATGCGCGACCACGGCCCCACGCCCGAGAGCGACCGCGTGATCGCGCAGGTCAACGGCCGCGCGCGGATCAGCGTCATCACCATCTGGGTGCTGGTTCTGACCGCCAGCTTCCTTGGCATCGCAACGCCCGTCTAAGCCCCCCTTTCAAGGAGAGAGACCATGCAACAGCACCGGAGAATCACAGGCAAGATCCTCTACACCTCACGCAAGCCCGGCCGCGAAGGCCAGGAGCGCGGGCGCGAGAATTTCGTGTTCACGGTTCACGGCGATGGCAAGCGATCCATGCGCGCGATCTGCGAGATCGACGAGCCGGCGCCGACGGTTCTCCGCGACATCACGTATTCGCTCGACGAAAACGACATGCCGATGGACTGCTTCGTGCGCCTCACCATTGGCGATGAGTTCATGGGTTCGGGCCTGTTCATGATCCGCGACGGGTATGTCGAGTGTGAGAGCTACGGCCCCTCGATCGGACGCCTGTCACAGAGGATGAAGATCGAAGGCGAGTTCGATGGCTTCGGCACGCACCCGATCGCGGGCGATGCCTATATCACCAAGAAGATGGACCGTTCGCTTGGTGCCCACACCCGTTCGTTCCGTACCTTCCTGCCCTCGCCCGACCATCGCGGGGCGACGCCG
Organism: Novosphingobium guangzhouense; assembly: GCF_002896965.1. Taxonomy (GTDB): domain Bacteria; phylum Pseudomonadota; class Alphaproteobacteria; order Sphingomonadales; family Sphingomonadaceae; genus Novosphingobium; species Novosphingobium guangzhouense. The sequence continues at coordinate 144,212 of NZ_LYMM01000051.1, read as the reverse complement.
CCGATGATTTCGGAAGTGAACATCCACCTTGCCTATGTGGGTGAGGAGACGGTGACAGTGAAGGCAGGCACCTTCGACTGCTTCCATTACAAGTTCACCGATCCGGACGGGGGCATGGCCACCACCAACGGCGGCCATCCCGACTATGACGTGTGGGTGACGGCAGACGACGATGCTGTCTTCGTGCAGGGCGGCGTCGGTGGCTACATGCAGACCTGGTACGAACTGGTCGAGTTCGAGCGCAGCTGATCGGGTTCGGGGCGCGGCGGCTGTGAGGCCCCGCGCCCCGCCGGCCGTCGGCCTCAGTACGCCGGAGCATCCTCCAGCGGGCGCAGCCATGCAGCGGGCGTTCCTTCCGGCACTACAGGCGCATAGGCCGCGCCGATGGGCAGCGGCTGGAGATCGTCGGACCACTGGTTCACCACCCTGTTCGAGCCCGGCGAACGCATGATCTGCAGGAACCCGGTTTCCGAAACATGCGGCCCGTGGACGATGCCCGGCGGACGGAAGAAGTAGGCCCCCTGCCGCATACGGCCTTCGGGCGCCCACATCTCGCCCTGAAGCATGAAGGCTTCCTCACAGTGATGGTGCGCCTCGGTGGGGAGGTGGCTTTCCTTGGGCACGCCATGCGGCAGGCCGGTCAGCAGGAAGGTGCGCCCGCTGTCGTTCGGGCCGAGCCGCAACACCTTACGGGCAAGGCGCAGGTGGCCCAGCTTCGGATCATAGGTCGAGGTATCCCAGGGCATCCGCGCAGTGTCGATGGCGATGGCCTCGGCGCGTCCAGACAGCGTGTTAGGATCGTCGAGCGCATGGCGGAACACCAGTAGTGTCGCCCCATGTTCTGAGGAAATAACGCCCGACCCGGAGCCCTGCGGGACGAAGCCGTAAGCGTGGCGCGCGCAGGCAAGCCCGTCCAATTCTGCATCGCCATCCAGCACGAAATACTCGAAGGCAGGCTCTCCCGCCGTGCGCGGCCCGGACACAATGCCGGGCGGCAGACGCACGATCAGCGTGGCATCGGTGCTCAGCGGATCGTGGCTGAGCAGCTTCTCCAGAGCGCCATCCGGCCGCGTGCGCCAGTCGACGTTCTGGGTCTGGATGAATTCGATGTGCGGCCGCGGCATCTTCGTCTCAGCCCAGTTCCAGGGCGCCGGGGTTCATGCGCAGGTCCGGGTCCAGCGTGCGCTTCACCCCTTCCAGCAAGGCCCGCGATTCCGGTCGCAGGATCGAGGCATAGGGGTACGTCCGCCCGATCTGGTTCGATGCGGCACCGTGAAGGGCGAACACGGCGACGATCTCCTGCCGCAGCCGCATGACGAGCGCCCGCGCCGCCTCATTTGCCGGCGGGCGGGGGAGATCGCGTAGCGCCTTTGCGCTCAGGGTAGCTTCATGCATCGGCAACCATTCGTCGTGCCAGTTGAACACCGGCTCGTAGCTGAAGGCATGGTTGCCCATGATCGTTATCAGGCGCGACACGACCACGCCGTTTTCGCGGAGCGCTTCGGCGTTGTCCGTCAACAATTGTTCCAGATCGTCCACTAGCGCCTTGGCCTGGCTGTGCGGCACCTTGCCGTTGAGCGCGACCCAGCGGTCCCCTGTCGCTCCCAGAACCGCATCGAGCGGCGAAAACATCTCTGCTCGCCCGGCCCTGGGGATGGAGTTGGGCAGTTCCCTGCCGCCCAGCTTCGCGGCGATCTGGCGCGCGGCGGCTATGTCCTCTTCCACGCTGGCGCGGCTGCGACCGGCAAGGACGAGGTGGAGCGAGAAGCAGCCGTCGTCGATGAAGTCGCGCCCTGCCAGCGCCAGTTTCGCCCCCGCCTTGAGGCCGCGCAGCAAACCTTGTTCCTGCGCTACGACCTTGCCCAGCGTCTTCACGTCACGGATCAGGTCGGACGGTGCGGCAAGCGCCTGACGCGTCTTGTCCGGGTCCATGACATAGGCGTCCTCTGCCAGCTCGGCGCGTCCGATCTCGCAGATCGCGGCGATGGCGGCGTCGCGGTCCGGGAAGCCGAACGAGAGGAAGTCGGTGTGCGCCGGTTTGCGGATCATGCGCAGGCTGGCCTTGCACTTGATCCCCAGCGCGCCCGCATCGTGGATGAACAGGCCGGTGGTGTCCGGGCCGAAGCTGCGCAGGAAAGGCTTGGGCGCATTCGCCACGGCCTTCTGCCCGGTGTGGACGACCTCACCGCCCGCCGTCACCACTTCCAGCCCCAGCACGATGTCCGCCGAAGTGCCGTAGCGCGCGGTGCCAAGGAACAGCGCGCCGTTGGACAGCCCTCCGCCCACCGTTGCGCCCCGGCCCGAGAACGTGCCGAAGAACGGCAGGCGCAGTCCCTGTTCCTGCAGCGCTTCGTAGAGCTGAAGCCACGTCACGCCCGGCTCCACGGTGACGACCATGTCTTCTTCGTCAATGGAAAGGATGCGGTTCATGCGCCGCAGGTCCACCGCAACCCAGTCGTCCGTGCTGCCGACATAGCCAGCCACATAGGTCAGGCCACCACCGCGCGGCATCAGCGGCAGCCCGGTGGGCGCGATTCGGCGCACCGCCTCGACCAGCTGCTCCTGATTTTCCGGCCGGATCACCAGACGGCACCGCCCGGCACGGGCCAGCAGATCGGAAGAGTGCAACGTGATCGCCGCATCGTCCGTCAGCAGGCCGTCGGGGCCAAGGATGGCGGCCAGATCGCGTTCCAGCGCGTCGTCGGCCATGATTGCGGCTGCCATGCTATTCCCTTTCATTGGCGATCACCGCCTCACGGAACGCAGTGCGTCCCGCCGCAAGAATGACCGCAGCGGCCATGCCGCATCCAAAGAAGACGATGCCGAGCGCCCATGCTATGCCGCCCGGCCCGGTGAACACGGTGTCGGACAGGAAACCGACGATGAAGTTGCCCGCCGTCAACGCGATCAGGCCCGAGCAGATCGTGTGGATCGCCATCACCTGCCCGCGCAGCCGATTGGGCGTCATCGCGGAAATGCCGGAATAGACGCCCGAAATGTTCCAGTTCAGGAACAGCGCGTTAAGGGCGTAGAACACCAGCGCCATCCAGCCGGAGGGGACAAGGCAGGCCGCAGTGCCGAACAGTACCATCGATGCCGCGCAGCCCATCGCCGCCAGCACCGGTGCATCGCGATGGCCGCGTTTCAGCAGCCATGCGATGACCCAGCCGCTGTTGACGGCGGCAAAGGCGCTCACCGGAAAGCCCACCGCGCCCAGCGCATAGCCGGTATGCGCCGCGTCCCACCCGTGCGCACGGATGAACAGCGCGGGAAACCAGCCGACGATGGCATAGACGCACACAAGGTTCATCACCGTCCCGATGAGGAAGCAGCCATAGGCCACCGGCCGCTGCGCGAAGAGCGTCAGGATTGGCCGCAGGCTGATGCTGGTCACTTGCGTGTCGTGCCCCTTGCGCGAAGGTTCGCGCACGCTTGCCAGCACGATCAGGGCGAGAACCAGGCCCGGCAGGCCGCACAGCACGAAGACGATCTGCCAGGGCATGCTCGACCCGAACAGCGAAGGCAGCCCGACGATCAGCGCGTCCGCCCAGCGGATGAACAACCCGCTCAGCGCCATGGCCGCCGCCGTGCCGATAGAGCTGCCAACAACGAACACGCCATAAGCGCGCGGGCGCACATCCGGCGCGAAGTAGTCCGCGATCAGCGAGGTTGCGACCGGCACCAGCGCTGCTTCGCCCACGCCCACCATCATACGGGCCATGAACAGTTGTTCGAAGTTGGAGGCGAACGAACAGCATACGGTGGCAAGGCTCCACACCGTCAGGCCACCGACCAGAACCGGCACGCGACGCGACCTGTCGCAGAGCATACCCAGCGGCAGGCCGAGCAGGCTGTAGACCATGCTGAAGGCCATGCCCTGCAGCAGCCCGAATTGCGTGTCGTTCAGATGAAGGCTGCGTTCCAGCGGCTCGATCAGCAGAGCGATCGAGACGCGGTCGAGGATTGCCAGCGCATAAGCCAGCGTCAGCAGCGCGATGACGTACCAGGCATATCCGCGGGCCGGCCAGACTTCCTGAGAGGCTCCCACTTTCACGCCACGCTCTCCGCTGCGGCGGCGCTCGTATCAAGAAACTGTGCGACCAGCGCGGCTGCCTCGGCAATGGTGTCGGGGCGTGGGGTGTTCGTACCGCCAAGGCCCGGTGCGGCGGCATAGAACGGATCGTTCTCGCGCGTGAATACCAGCGTCGGACACTTGATGCGCGCCGACGCATCGACGGACGAAAATGCCGCGCGCATGGCATCGCCATAGCGGGCGGGCTGCTTGATCACGCCCAGCAGCGCGCGGTGCAGTGCTTCGCCGTCCAGGACGGGCTCTGTCTTGCGCTGCGCGGCGATCGTGCCCGAATACCAGGGCCATTGCACTTGCCCGTCGCGCAGCATGTGCCATGCGCGGTGGAGATGTCCGCCTGCCATGTCGAATGCGAGCGGCGGGCAAAGCGCTGCGGGATCGGCGGCGGTGTCAGTCGCGCCGTCGAGGATCAGCTGACCCACCATGCCCGGCTGCGTTTCTGCAAAGGCGAGGGCGAGGTATGAGGCGGGCCCGATCGCCAGCACGTCCACCTTGCCGCCAAGATGCGCGGCAAGCGTCGCCAGTGCAGCGACGTAGCCGGCTGCAGAGGCATCATCCAGCGCTTCGGATTCGCCGAAGCCGGGCAGGTCGGGGACTACGGTGTCACGGGTGGCGCACAGCGCGTCCTGCCATCCCATTGCGGACAGCGTCGAGGATGCCTCAAGGATCAGCAGCGGACGGTCGCCTTGCGGGCCTCGGCGCAGGACGTGGATCTGGCCCTCGGCATGGTCGATGTAGCCAGTGGCCGATGGTGCAGCAGCCGGGATTTCCGCCGACGATGCAGCCGCATCGTGCAGGCGGGCAAGCAGCCATTCGCCCCATGCCGTGCGGTCGCTTTCGAGCCGTTCGATGCTCAGCGCCGGGTTTTCGGCCACCGGGATGCGGTCAAGGTAGCCGTAGAGAACGTCGTCTCGGCGGGCGGCGACCAGCGTGGGGACCGTGATCGCGCGGAGCGCCGAGCCGCAGTCGTATCGCATGGCAGCAGCATATGCGCCGGAATAGTCAGGCCCGGCGCTGAACAGGTCGATGGTGTACTGCTCGATCCACTTGGAAGAGGGCGTTTCCATAGCCATGCGGCCCGCGGTCGTCGTGGCGAACCACGGGAACCAGCGCAGCATGTCGCGCGTGCGGGTCCACTCCGCCGCGATATAGGCACCATGCGCGTCGATGATGAAAGGGCGCATGTAGGCGTCGATGAATGCGGCCGGGGCCAGCGTTTCCGGGAAGGACAGGCCATCAAGGATCAGCGCGGGCGGACGGGCGGTGGAGGCCGCATATTCCAGCGCGATCTTGGCGCTGGTGTGCGTCGCGTAGATCGGTGCGTCGACAAGGCCAAGGGCCTCCAGCGCATCGCCCAGAGCCGCAGCGAAGTCGCCGATAGCGGGCGTCTCTGCGTGCAGCGGATCGGAGTTGCCATAACCGGGCGTGTCGAGTGCAAAGACCCGGAAATGCGGCGCCAGCAGCCGTATCGTATCAAGGTGCAAGCGCGAAGATCGCGGCGAATCGTGCAGCAGGATAACGGGCTTGCCGCTTCCAGCTTCACGCAAGTGAACGCGCCGTCCCCGGACGTCGACGTAGCGCCGGGCGATCCTGGTGGATGCGGAAGCGGCGGCGGGTTGCCGGGAGGACATGACGCTGTGACCCTCATTTTGATATAGACATATATCTATTCGTGATCGATAAAAATCGGGTTGTCCAGCCCGGAGATCGAACCGAGTGAAGATGCGCCAGAGTGACTTTTCGCGTCCTGCCCCGCGCCCCGACGACCCGCGAGGGTGGGCGGTTGTGGTTGCCGCGATGGTCGGGGTGGCGCTGGGGCTCAGCCCCATTCCGTTCTACACCATCGGCATGCTTGCACCGCAGCTTTCCGCCGAATTCGGCTGGAGCTTTGCCGCGTTGATGGCCAGCATCACGGTGCAGTCGGGCGTGGTCATGATTGCCAGCCCGCTTGCCGGGATCGCCATCGATCGGTTCGGCGCGCGGCCTGTCGCGCTCGTATCGCTACCCCTGTTCGGCCTCTCGTTCATGAGCCTGGCGCTTAGCAACGGGTCACTGACTTTGTATTATGCGCAATGGGTAATCATGGCGGTGCTGGGTGTCGGCACCCTGTCCGCAACCTGGACGCGCGTGGTGACGCAGTGGTTCGACAAGTGGCGCGGCATGGCGCTGGGCCTTGCAAGCTGCGGCACGGGCATCACCGGATTCATCATCAAGCCGCTCTGCGCCCATCTGATCGAGACGTATGGCTGGCGCACGGCGGTCGTCGTGGTCGGCTGTCTGCCTATCGTCGTCGGTCTGCCCGTGGTGGCGCTGCTTTTCCGCGAAATGGCGCGTGGCGCCACGGTTCCAGGCAAGACGGTCAATGTCGTCGAAGTCGTACCCCAGCCCGGACTGACGCTGGCCGAGGCCGCGCGCGACCGACGGCTCTGGATCATGGCGGGGGCATTCCTGTTCATCGCCTTCGCGCTCACCGCGCCGACGCCCAACCTTGAGAACATCCTCAAGACCCGCGCTTTCACGCTGCCCCAGATCGGCGAGATTACCGCCGCTTTCGGGCTGTCTGTGATCGCCGGAAGACTGATCGGCGGCTGGCTGCTCGACCGGTTCTGGGCGCCGCTGATCGCGCTTGTCATCCTCGGTTTCCCGGCGTTGGGCTGCTGGTTGCTGACAAGTTCGGCGCTGTCGCCTCTCACCGCGACACTGGCGGTCATATCGCTCGGCTTTGGTGCGGGGTTCGAATTCGATCTGCTGGCCTATCTGATCAGCCGCTTCTTCGGGCAGCGGCACTATGGGGCGATCTATGGCTGTTTCTATGCAGTGATCGCTTTTGCGGGCGGTCTGGGGCCTGTGGTCTTTGGTTATGCCTTCGATACGATCGGCAATTACACGATTGCCCTGCGGACAGGCTCTGCATGCCTGATTGTCGGCGCCGTGCTGCTGCTGGCGATGGGGGCTTATCCGAAACTACATGAAAAATAACGACTTTCATCCCTCCTGTGACTTTCCGACCCCAGCTTTGATGTAAATCGACACAGGATTGAAATGGCGGGTTGACACAGCGCGCAATCTATTATGTCATCAATGCATAACAAATAAGTTCGCAGCGGCGGCGGCAGGATGCGCCCGCGTTCCAAGGTTCCAGGACAGAAAATGAGGAGTCGTCATGCTTGATTCGACGAGGGGTATTCGTGCGCGCTTTCTGGGCGCTGCAGCGCTGCTGGCCATCACTGCCACGACTGTCCATGCGCAGGAGGCACAGGGCACCGACGCCCAGACCAACGCACAGGCCAATGCCCAGCCCGCAGGCAATCTCGGCAGCGACATCATCGTCACCGCGCAGCGCCGTCCCGAGCGCCTGCAGGACGTTCCGGTGGCAGTGACCGCTTTCAGCGAAGAGACGATCCGCAACCTCAACCTGAACGACGCGATCAAGACCGCGCAGCTGGTTCCCGGCATGATCGCCACGCACAATGCGGGCCTTGGCACCGCGAACGCCTATTATCTGCGTGGGCTTGGCAACAGCCAGTCGGTTGCCACCTTCGACCCGCCTGTCGGCACTTACGTCGACAACGTCTACGTCGCGCGGCAGAACGCCAACAACTACCAGTTCTTCGATGTTGGCCGTGTCGAAGTGCTCCGCGGCCCGCAGGGCACGCTGTTCGGCCGCAACACCACGGGTGGTGCCGTCTCGGTGATCATGAAGAAGCCATCGGACCAGTTCGGCGGCAAGTTCGAGGCGACTTACGGTTCGTATGACCGCGTCACCGCCAAGGCCACCGTGGATCTGCCGGTGAGCGAACGGGTGCTGACGAAGTGGTCGGCCTACTACGTCTACGACGAGGGCTACCTAAAGAACGTCACGACCGGGGACCGACTGAACGGTGAACGTAACTATGGCTTTCGCGGCGACCTGCGGTTCCTGCCGACAGACGATCTGACCATCGACCTGTCGGGCGAATATACCCGCAACACCGGCACTTACCTTGGCGTCTATGCCGCGCCGATCGCATCGGACCGTTACAAGACGACGACTACGCCCGATTTCTACAACACCCGCAATGCGTTGCCCGAAGGCAACTGCAAGGGCGATCCGGTGAACATCCTGCTGACCACGGTAAGCGGTAACTGTTCGCTGACGGACAGCTATGCGGCGACGGCCGATGTCAACTGGAACACCGATGCGGGCAATCTGGAACTGATCGCGGGGTATCGCGAACAGGAACAGGGTTACATCAACAACTACAACGGCACGACCACCAACGTCTATGCCGCGTATATCCTGGCGGACAAGATCAAGAATCACCAGGTTTCGACCGAACTGAAGTGGACCGGCGAGGCGCTGGACGACAAGCTGAAGTACGTAGCCGGCCTGTTCTATCTGCGCGAGGTCAACCATCTCGCCTCCGCCGACTTCCAGGGTGCGGCGACCGCGACGGATTTCAATCTCCTGCAGGATCGCCACTTCCGACAGCAGGTGGAAACGGTAGCCGGATACCTTCAGGGCGACTATGAGGTCGTTCCGGACCTGACCCTGACCGTGGGTGCGCGCTACACTTACGAGAAGAAGACGATCGAATATTTCGATTCAGAGCGCTTCCCCGGCTTCGGTTTCAACAGCGGCGATGTGCGCGCGGCGGGCATCCCGCTTAAGCTGACGCAGAACCGCGTGACCCCGCGCTTTGCCATCAATTACAAGCTCTCGCCCTCGGTCATGCTCTACGCCTCGGCGACGAACGGCTTCAAGTCGGGCGGCTGGAACGGCAATGCCGCCGTGGCGACCCGCGTGCTGGCGTTCGATCCGGAAGTGACCTGGTCCTACGAAGGCGGCATCAAGTCCGAACTGTTCGACCGCAAGGTACGCATCAACCTGAACGGCTATTACGCGCGGACCAGGAACCTGCAGATCACTTCGGGCATCGTGCCGCCGGGCGAGACGGTTATCGTCAGCCTTGCGCGCAATGCCGGTACGCTGGTGGATTACGGCCTTGAATTCGAGACTGTCTTCGCACCGGTTCGCAACTTCGAATTCTTCGCCAACGGTTCGCTTTCGCACGGCGAATATTCGTCGGTCGTGATCCTGCCGGACGTGTCGGAAGCGCTGCAGATCTCCACCGATACCCGGCCGGTGCGCACGCCGACATTCCAGTTCACCGGCGGCGCAACGTATACCATCCCGGTCGATGCGCTGGACGGCGCCGTCAAGCTGATCGGATCGTACCGCCACAATTCCTCGTACTACATCGCAGTCCTCAACACTGCGGCGGCCCCGCGCGAGGATTTCGTGGATCTCAAGGTATCCTATGAGCAGAACGACGGCAGCTTTGGCGCATCGTTCGGGGTGACCAACTTGACCAAGCAGGAGACGATCACCGCGAACTTCCTGTCGCTGTTTCCGGGCGATCCGCGCCGCTTCACCGGCAGCGTCTGGTTCAAGTTCTGAGCGTTACCGGAAAGTACGAAAGGAAAAGGGGCGCTTGGGTGCCCCTTTTTCTTGCCCGACTTTTTCGCCTGGCGAATTTGCCGTGCTCTACACAATTGACATATCTACGCGAGGTTTGACGATCAGGCTTGCGCAGTCCGCGCATTGCCATCGTGTAAAGTTCGGGAGTATCGGGGTGGTCGATCGCGACGCTGCAGTGCCGCTCTATTATCAGATCTACCTGCAATTGCGTGATGAGATACTCAGCGGCCAGCGCCCCTTCGGCAGCGCGATGCCGACCGAGCATGAACTGGCCGAGCTTTTCGGCGTATCACGCATTACCGCGCGCCGGGTGCTGAACGAACTGGCCGAGCAGCGCTATGTCGAGCGCAAGCGACGACTGGGCACGACGGTCATCTTCAAGAGCCCTGCCAAGCCGATCGAGGCGGACATCGATCAGGCCATGGATTCGCTGATGGCGCTGGGAAGCGGCACCACGGTCAATGTGATCGAAGTGAACCGGGAAAAGCCGAACCCCACCGTCGCCGCCGCGTTGCAGGTGGATGCCGGGGAGGACGTGATCCGTGCGGTGCGTATTCGATACCTCGACGGGACGCCGATCGGCTATGTCGTCAGCTACGTGCCGGGCGATCTGGCGCCGCTGATCACGCCGGGCAATCTGGCCAAGGGGCCGATCCTGCAGCTGTTGGCCGACGCGGGGTACAAGGCGGTCCATGCGGACCAGACGATCGGCGCGCTTCAGGCCGATCCGCAACTGGCACAGGCGCTGGAGATTGCCCCGCTGGCCGCGCTGCTGCGGATCAACCGGACCAGCTACGATGCCAGCGAACGACCGTTTCTGCTGACTTATGCGCATTATCGTTCGGACAAGTTCACGATCCGGCTCGATCTTCACGGAACCCGCTACGCGGTTAATTGAGCCGCCGATCGCGCGACCCGGCGCTTGCGCACCGTTATTGTTATAGGTACGATACAAAAAGCATCATTCAACGCTTGGGGGTATCGTGAAGGCCTATACGATCGGTTCGCAGCAGGGCATCGCATCGCTGACCGCAGTGACCAAAGACGTGCCGCAGCCCGGCCCTGGCCAGGTGCTCGTCAAGGTTCGCGCGGTTTCGCTCAACCACCGCGACCTGCTTATCGTCTCCAGCAAGTATGGCGCGCCTCGCCCCGAAGACCGTGTGCCGGTGTCGGACGGCGTCGGTGAGGTTGCCGGTCTGGGTGAAGGCGTTTCCGGTGTGGAGATCGGCCAGCGCGTCACCGCGCCGCACTTCGTCAGCTGGACTGATGGTCCGTTCTCGCCCGCCTATTTCGGCCACGACCTTGGCGTAACGCATGACGGATGGCTGGCCGAATACGTTCTGGTCCCCGCGCACGCGCTGGTGAAGGTGCCGGATTCGCTGACCGACCGTCAGGTTGCGGCACTGTCCGGTGCAGCGCTGACTGCGTGGAACGCCATCGTCGAAGTGGGCAAGGTGAAGGCGGGTGACAGCGTTCTCGCGCTCGGCACTGGCGGTGTTTCAATCATGGCGCTGCAGATCGCCCGCATGTGCGGCGCGCGCGTCGCCATCACTTCGTCCAGCGACGAAAAGCTGGAGCAGGCTCGCGCACTCGGCGCCGACGTGACGGTGAATTACCGCAACGATCCGGAGTGGGAGAAGACGATCTTCGCCGCGCTCGGCAACGGCGCGGACATCGTCGTCGAGACGGGCGGCCTTGCCACCCTGCGCCAGTCGATCGCGGCGGCGGCGCCCAACGGACGCATCGCCATCATCGGTGCGCTGGCCGGCACCGTCAGCGATCCGCTGCCCAACTTCGGCACCATCATCGGCAAGAACCTGGCCATCCACGGCATCGCCGCCGGTGGCCGCGCGATGCTGCAGCGCCTTGTGAACGCCATCGCGATCAACGGCATGGAGCCGGTGGTCAACAAGGTGTTCGGCTTCGACGATGCTGGTGAGGCTTATGGCTACCTCCATTCGGGCGATCACTTCGGCAAGGTGATGATCCAGGTCGCCTGATGACCGCGGTGACGATGGCTGACCCCGCCGCTCGCCTTGCCGATCACGCGCTGTCCGTCGAGTGGGGGGCGCTGCCATCCTCGGCGCAGGCGGCGGCGCGGGCCTTCCTGTTCGACAGTCTTGCGGTTGGCGTGGCGGGCCATCGCGCCATTTACGCCGCCGAAGTGCGCAAGGCCGCGCAGGTCTGGACTGGCGGCGCTACAGGCGAGGGCATGGTGCTGGGCGCGCCGGCCCTGCGGCTGCCTGCGCCTTATGCAGCTTACGTCAACGCCTACCAGATACACTCGCAGGAATACGACTGCGTGCATGAACCGGCGGTCGCCCACCCGATGGCGACCGTCTGCGCGGCGCTGTTGGCAGAGGCGGGGCGCTCTCCCGTGGCAGGTGAGGATTTCCTTGCCGCAGTGGTCGCCGGGATCGATGTGGTGGCGACGCTGGGCGTGGCGGTCAAGGGGCCGCTCAAGTTCTTCCGCCCGGCGACGGCGGGTATCTTCGGCTGCGTCGCGGCGCTTTCGCGCCTGCGTCGGGTGGAAGCCGAGGTAGCTTATCGCGCTTTCGGCCACGCGCTTGCACTGGCAAGCGGGACGATGCAGTCGCACATCGAGGGCAAGCCCACGCTGGCGCTGCAGGTCGCCGCCGCCGCCCGCTCTGCGGTCGAGGCGTTCGACCTTGCGCGCGCCGGAGTGCCGTCTCCGGCAGGGGCGATCGGCGGGCCGTTCGGCTACATGGCGCTGTTCGAGAACGAGCCGGTGCTGCAGCCTGAACTCGACAAGCTGGGCAAGGTCTGGCGCGTCGAGGAAGTGAGCTGGAAGCCTTTCCCCACCGGCCGCGCCGCGCAAGGGGCGATCGTGGCGCTCAAGACGCTGATGGCGCAACATGGCGTGACGGCGGACAATCTCGAAACGCTGGAATACCACGCGCCGCCGCTGATCCATCGGCTGGTCGGCCGCCGTCCGCAGGCGGACATGACGGTCGCCTATGCGCGGCTGTGCTTTGCATGGCTGGGCGCGGTCGTGCTGACACAGGGCGACGTGGGCCTCGATGCCTTCACGCCCGAGCGGCTGGGCGATCCGGCGCTGGCCGCGATTGCCGGGAAGATCACCGTTGTTGCGGACGACAACCCCGACCTTGCGGCTTTCGTGCCCGCCTTCGCGCAAGTACGGCTGGTGGACGGGCGTTCGTTCCGCGTCGACGTGGCGCAGCAGCTTGGCGCGCCGGAGTGGCCGCTGACGCTGGAGCAGCAACTGGAGAAAGCAGGCAAGTGCTTCGCGTTCGGCGGGCTGGATGTGGCGCTGGTGCCGGATCTGCATGCGCTTGTCGGGCGGCTGGATGCGGCCGGGGATGTGGCGCAGGTGCTGGCGGAACTGCTGGGCTAGTCATTCGTCGTCCCGGATCAGGTCCGGGACGACGACAGGATCAATGCGGTTCTTCACCGCCCGAGACGTTCATGCTTTCGCCGGTGATATAGATCGCCTCGTCCGAGCACAGGAACGCTACCGCAGCAGCGGTGTCCTCGGGCATGCCGGGGCGGCCCATCGGGATGCGCGCGGCCATGTTGGCAAGGTATTCGTCCACTGAAATGCCCTGCACCTCGGCAAAGTGTTCGTTCTGCCACTTTCCAAGGCCGGTGGTGACGTGGTTCGGGCAGACGTTGTTCACGGTGATGCCGTGTGCGCCCAGTTCGATCGAGGCTGAGCGCACCAGCCCGACAAGGCCGTGCTTAGAGGCCGTATAGGCCTGCGCGTGCATGAAGCCGGACTTTGCCGCCTGACTGGCGATGTTGACCACGCGGCCACCTTTGCCTTGCGCGATCATGATTTCGGCGGCGGCCTGCAGCCCGTACCATGCGCCGGTCAGGTTGACGTCGATCACCGCGCGCCATTCGTCGGCGGAGACTTCCATCATCGGCTTCATGATATAGCCGATGCCTGCGTTGTTCACCCAGATGTCGAGCGAACCGTGCGTGTCTGCCGCATGGCGGGCCAGCGCGCGGACCTGATCGGGATCGCGCACGTCGCAAGGGAAGGTCGAGGCTTTAGGCAGCGATGCCGCGATGGCGTCCATTTCCGCGCTTGAGCCGATCATCGAACCCGGCGTCGCCGCGTCGGCCTGTGCGCCGATATCCGAGATGACCACGGCCGCGCCCTCGGCCGCAAGGCGGCGGGCGATGCCTTCGCCCAACCCGCCCGCGCGGCCGGAGCCGGTGACGACAGCCACCTTACCGTCGAACCTGCCGCTCATGCGCCCTGAACCCCTGACAACTTCTCGGTCATGATGAAGATCGGGTCGGCCCAGTCCTGGAACTCGGCGGCCACTTTGCCCATCGCCTCGGTCGAGGTTTCCTCGCCGAACAGGTCCATGTCGGCCACGTCGATGATCTCGACGTACTGGTAAGGCGCGGCGCCGCCGCCCAGCAGGCCCGCCGTGCGCAGCACCTCGAAGTTCGACACGGACTTGAGGCCGTTCACGGTCGGCAGATCGGTAGTCTCCGCCCAGCGTTCATAATCGGCAACGCTCTTTCCGGGCTTGAGGTTCAGCAGCACGATGATGCGAGTCACGGGTAATCTCCTCCTTGAGGTGAGCCAAGCTACCTGTTATTTGATATACAAGCATGACATATAAAGCGAGGGTTGACCATGTCCAGAAATGACCCAGCAGCCGATTATGACGGCCCGCCCGACTACCGCGTAATTGGCCGCCATGCGCTGTTTCCGCAGACCAGTCATGACGAGATCGAGCGGATCAACTTCCTCGCGCAGATGAATCGCCACCTGGCGGCCAATGTCGTGCCCGGCGTGAAGCAGGCTTACGAAAAGCGCGTCGTGCCTGCGTTCGAAGCCCTTGAAGCGCGCCCGATCGCCAATCGCCACGAAGCACGCAAGGCGCTGCTGCAGGATCCCGCGTTCCAGACATGGTCGGCACTGCGACGCATGACGATGGAGCAGCGCCAGCAGGCCGGTCGCTGGACGGCGCTGCGTCAGGCAGAGCAACTGGCCGAGAAGGCCCGCGAACTGACCGAGGGCGATGAGCGGCTGAAGCTTGATCCGACGTTGCAGCAGCCGCGCTATGTCTCGGCGGTCGATCATCACTGCATGCCGGGCAGTTACCACACCGAATACTTCCCCGGCGACGTGACCAACGGCGCGAATTACGATCACGCCGGGTTCGTCACCACCAGCGGCCTTCTCGGCAAGTATTCGGACGGTGGCGGCCACGCAGTCGCGCGCTGGGTGAAGCGCAACCTGCCCGATTTCCAGCCGCAGCAGATTCTGGAGATCGGCGGCACCGTGGGCCATTCCAGCCTGCCGCTGGCGCAGGCGTTCCCCGAGGCCGAAATGACGATCGTGGACCTCGGCGCGCCGGTTCTGCGCTATGGCCTTGGCCGTGCCAAGTCGCTGGGCGTCGACAACGTGCGCTTCGTGCAGGCGAGCGGCGAGGACTTGTCGATCTTCCCGGATGCCAGCTTCGACTGGATCCAGACGACGATGTTCCTGCACGAACTGTCCACCGGGTCGCTGCGCCGGATCATGGCGGAAACGCGCCGTTTGCTGAAGCCGGGCGGCATCGTCCTGCATGTCGAGCAGCCGCAGTATGCGCCCGAAATGCCGCTGTTCGAACAGGCGATGCGTGACTGGGACGCCTACTACAACAACGAGCCGTTCTGGAGCCGGATGCACGAAATGGACCTCGACGCCGAGATGATCGCGGCCGGGTTCGAGCGTGACCAGCTGATCCACGGCGGGGTGACGGCGGTGGTCGACCGCGATCTGTTCCCTGATGCCGCTGACGACGACAAGGAAGACTACGGCCGCAAGGCGGCCTGGCACGTGATCGGAGCAACCGTTTGATGTCTATCGCCGATGCCCTGCGCGGCGCGGGCGCGAAGCCTGCCGGCAAGCGCCCCTACTTCCTCGACGCCGAAGTCGAGCGTGTCCTTGCCATCACCATGTCGATCGCTCAGGAACTGGCGGTGAGCCGCCAGCGTACCGATACGCTGGAGCGCCTGCTGCTGGAGAAGGGCGTGCTCTCGCAAGGCGAGATCGACGCCTTCGTGCCCGACCGCGCCGCCGCCACCGAGCGGGCGCTGTGGAACCAGGAATACATCGCCCGCATCCTGCGCATCGTGCAACAGGAGAACGAGGCGGTGGGCCGGCCTGACGACATCGCTTCGGAAGATGTGGCGGTAGAGGTTGGCGCCGCATCGTGAGCGACATGGAGTTCGAATTCACTGTCGACGTCCTTGTCATGGGCGGCGGCGCTTGCGGAGCCACGGCTGCGCTGGCGGCCTGCGATGCCGGGGCCGAAGTGCTCCTCGTCGAAGCCGACGCGCGGCCGATGGGCACCACCGGCATGTCGATGGGCGTCTTCTGCGCGGCGGGCACCAAACAGCAAGCCGCAGCGGGCGAGCAGGACGACGGGGAAACTTTCCTTGCAGATATCCTCGCCAAGACCAAAGGCCAGACCGACCCCGAGATCGCGCACGCGCTGGCCTATGGTTCCGGCCCGACGCTGGACTGGCTGGTCGAAACCCACGGGGTTCCGCTCGAACTCGATACCGGGTTCCGTCCGGCCTACGGCAACACGCGGATGCGGGTGCATGGCTGGCCGGGCCATGCCGGACAGGACTTGCTGGAACTGCTGCACCAGAAGGTGGCCGATGCCGGGGTGATGGTTCTCAATCCGGCCAGGGTCGTCGATGTGATCGCAGACGACGAGGGCCGCGTCCTTGGCGTCGAGATTGAACGGCCGGGCGGAGAGCGGGAGCGGGTGGGGTGCAAGGCCCTTGTCATCGCCAGCGGCGGCTTTGCCGGCAACTACGAAATGCTGCGCCAGTACATCCCCGAGATGGCGGACGCGCGCAACAACGGCCATGAGGGCAGCCGGGGGGACGGAATCCGCCTTGGGGTGTCGCTAGGTGCCGCTGTGGGCGACTTGGGTGCCTTTCAGGGTTACGCGATGCTGACCGAACCGCAAGGTATCAGTGTACCTCCGGGCTTCGTCATCGACGGTGCGATCCTCATCAATATCAATGGCTTGCGCTTCGTGGACGAAAAGGAGGACATCGCCGGGATGGTCCACCCCGTCATGGCGCAGCCCGGCGGCCACGTCTGGGTGATCTTCGATGAGGAGATCGAGAGGCGCAACGCCTACCAGCCCGACACCAAGGCCCTGACCGAACTCAATGTTGCCCGTCGGGGCGACAGCGTCGAGGCGCTGGCACAGCGTATCGGCGTCGATCCGCAGGCGCTCTCCGCTTCGCTGGAAGAGGCCCGTCAGGCGCAGGCCAAGGGTCGACCCGACGCGCAAGGCAGAGTCTGGGGGGACGAGCTTCCGCCCTCGGGCGCGCTGGGCGCGTTCAAGGTCGTCGGCGCGATCTACCACACGCAAGGCGGGCTTCAGATAGACCGGAATGCGCGGGTTCTGCGTGAGGACGGCTCGGCTCTGCCCAACAGTTTCGCAGGCGGCGGCGCGGCACGCAGCGTCTCTGGCCCGTCGTCCTGGGGCTACCTCCCGGCGATGGGACTTTGCACCGCCATGACGCTCGGCAGGCTGGCGGGCGAGGGGGCGGCAGCGATCGCACAGGGCTGATGATCGCAGAGCGGAGGGTCGCCCTGCGGCTCTTTGCGTGATCAACCCAACCTGACAGCAGTAAATCACGATTAATCACCGGAGCACGACGATGGACCCGCTGAGCGCAACGCTTCCCGAACCGACCGCAACCCCGGCACTGGCCGAACGCCTCGCCGCGATCGTCGGGGCCGAAAACGTCACCGTCGACGAGGCGAAGCGCAAGCTGCACAGCGAGGATATCTGGTCGCGCGCCGACGAAGTCGTGGCGCTGATCGTGGCGCCTGCAACGACCGGGGAACTGGCCGAAGTCGTCAAGGTCATCGGGGACGCGGGCTGTTCCATCGCACCGCGCGGTGCGGGGATGAGCTATACTTCGGCTTACGTCCCTGCCAACGGCCACACGGTTTCCATCGACACGCTGCGCATGAACCGGGTGATTGAGGTCAACCGTGCCGACATGACGGTGACGGTGCAGGCAGGCGTCAGCTGGATTCAGTTGAACGAGGCGCTGGCGAAGGAAGGGCTGCGCACGCCGTTCTGGGGGCCGATGTCGGGCCTTACTTCGACGATCGGCGGCGGCCTGTCGCAGCTTAACGCCATGTTCGGCGCCAGCCAGTACGGCACCAGCAGCGAAAGCGTGGTCGCGCTCACGGTCGTCACCGGCACCGGTGAAGTGATCCGCACGGGCGCGCGGGGACAAGGCGGCGAGCATCCCTTCTACCGCCACTTCGGTCCCGACCTGGCGGGCATCTTCTGCGGCGATTGCGGCACGTTGGGCATCAAGGCCGAAGTCACCTTCCGCCTGATCACCGCCCCTGCGCACGAGGACTACGCCTCGTTCTCGTTCCCCAGCGGCGAGAAGCTGCTTGAGGCGATGGGCGAAATGTCGCGCGCCGGGATCGCGTGCGAGATGTGCGCCTTCGACCCCGGCCTGACTGAAGTGCGCATGAAGCGCATGTCGCTGCTGTCGGATGTGAAGACGCTGGGCGCGGTGATCGGCAAGGAAAAGTCGCTCGGCAAGGGTTTGCTGTCGGCCGCCAAGGTGGCTTTGGGCGGGCGCAACTTCATCCCCAAGGGCGACTATCCGCTCCACATCATCGCGGAAGGGCGATCGAAGGACGCGGTGGCGTTCGACATGGCCGAAGCTCGCCGCATCGCACGCCAGTTCGAGGGGACGGAGATCGAGAATTCGATCGCCAGGATCATCCGCGCCAACCCGTTCCCGCCGCTGAACTCAATGGTCGGCCCGACCGGCGAGGCATGGATTCCGGTCCACGGGGTCTGCCCGCTGTCCACCGCGCCGCAAATCTTCACAGAGATCCAGAAGTTCTACGCCGAGAACGCATCGCTTTTCACCGAGCACGAAATCCACACCGGCTTCCTGTTCACCGGCATGGCCAGCAATGCGCTGATCATCGAACCGGTGTTCTTCTGGCCTACCGGATGGCGTCCCATCCACGAGCAATCGATGGAAGCCTCGCACGTCGCGCGTCTGACGCAGCGGCCCGAAAACCCGGCGGCAACCGAGGCGGTGAAGTTCCTGCGCAAGGGCGTGGTCGCGATCTGCGCGCGGTATGGTACCGGCCATTTCCAGATCGGGCGCACATATCCTTATCGCGAGAGCCGCGATCCGGCGTTCACGGCGCTGCTCGACACGCTCAAGCGGCATCTTGACCCCAAGGGGCTGTTCAACCCCGGCGTGCTGGGTTTCCCGGAAGGGCAGGCCTGATGACGACCTATCAGGCGGTTCAGCTTGCCCAGTTCGGCGAGAGCTTCCGCGAGGCCGCGCGCATCGTCGATCTTGACCTGCGCGATCCGGCCCCCGGTGAAGTGCGCGTGCGTAACCAGTATGCGGGCGTGAACGGCATCTTCGATACGCAGATCGCCCGCAATGCGGTGGACTACGTGAAGATCGGCCTGCCGACGCTGACCGGCGTGGAAGCTCTGGGCACGGTCGAGGCGGTGGGCGATGGCGTGATTGATCTTGCCCCCGGCGATGCGGTGGTGACCACCCGCTTTCCGGGCGGCTATCGCCAGTACAACATCGCCCCGCGCGATCATTTCGTGAAAGTGGCGGATGACAGCCCGGAGTGGCTGGCGCTTGCCTCCACCGGCGTTTCGGCGTGGATGGCGCTGTTCCATGTCGGGCAGGCGAAGCCTGGCGAAGTCGTTGCCATTTCGGCGGCGGCAGGCGGGCTTGGGCACCTGATCGTGCAGCTTGCCGCGCTCAAGGGCTGCGAGGTCGTGGCGGTCTGTGGCGGGGCGGTGAAGTCGGATTTCGCACGCAGCCTCGGCGCGGCGCGGGTGATCGACTATCGTTCGGAATCGGTGCCCGAAGTGCTGGCGCGCGAATACCCCAACCGGCTGGACGTGGCGATCGACACGGTTTCGGGTGAAATCTTCGACGCCTTCCTCGACAACGTGGCGCCGCACGGGCGCGTGGTAGTCGGCGGTGCGGCGTCGGACCTTGAAGGGCGGCCGGAGATCGTCACCGCCCCGCGCATCGCGCACAAGCTTTACTACAAGGGCGCCTCGGTACGCGGCTTCATGAACGGACTGTTGTCGCAGTTCTGGTCGCCTGCGCGGGAAGAGGTGTTTTCGTTGTACAACGAAGGCAAGCTGAAGGTCTGCTTCGACGAGGAGCGCTTCCTGGGCTTGCCGGGCGTGTTCGATGCTGTGGAACGGCTGCTGTCCGGCCGCTCTATGGGCAAGGTTATCGTGGACCTTCGATAAGCCCCGTTCCCTCCCCGAGCACGCTCGGGGAGGGGCCGCCCGAAGGGTGGTGGAGGGCGAGAGGCGCGGGATATTCCCCCTCCGCCACCGACTTCGTCGGCAGGACCTCCCCGAGCACGCTCGGGAAGGCATTCTCATCAATATTTCAGCGACAACCGCAGGCCGACCTGACGGCGGTTCGGCAGTTGCACGATGAAGCTGCGCGCGTAATTGGTCGGGTTGACGTAAGCGCGGGCCGATTGCACCGCCTTGTCGTCGAACAGGTTGTTCACGTAAAGCGATGCGCGAATGCCGGGGCGCCGCAGGCCGACCTGCACGTCCACCGTGGTCTTGGAACCGGTTTCGGCCAGGTTTGCCTCGGTTGCATACGTCGTGCTGCGATAGCTGACGTCGCCCTGCAGGAACAGCGTGCCCACGTCTTCCAGTTCGATGTTGCGGATCACGCCCGCGTTGCCGGTCCAGTCGGGGCTGCCTGCAAGCTGGTCCTTGCCGTCGGTGGTGATCCCGGCATTGCGTACGCGGCTGTCCACGTAGTCGAGGATGCGGATCGGCGCGTAACCAAGGCCGCCATAGACTTCCCAGCCGGGGTTGGGCTGGAAGTGCAGGTCCATCTCCGCGCCGGTGCCGCGCGCCTTGCCGCCGTTAAGCGTGATGCCCACCGGATAGCCGTTGACCTGCACTTGCGAGTTGACCTGGATGTCCGACCATTCGAGGTGGAAGACAGAGGCGTTGAAGGTCAGCTTGCGGTCGAACCAGGCGGTCTTGAAGCCTGCTTCGTAACTCCACATTTCCTCTTCGCCGTAAGCCTTGTACTCGTCGGGCACCGCGCTGAAGCCGGTGCCTGCGGCGTTGTTGAAGCCGCCCGGCTTGTTGCCCTTGGCGAGGCTGGCGTAAAGCATGTGGTCAGGCGTCGCCTGCCATTCGACGATGGTGCGCGGCAGCCAGTTCCTGAACGTTGCGCCGAAAGCGCCCGCCACGGCGGCGGTGCGGGGCTGCGAGGTTTCGGAGATCTTGTCCTCCGAATAGCGCAGTTCCTGCGACACGGTCAGGCCCGGCGTAATTTCGTAGCTGAGCGATCCGAAAACGCCGTAAGTCTTCGTATCGCGGGTCAGGATGTTGGGCGTAGGCGCCAGCACGCTGGAAGATCCTTGCGCGGCGGTCGGCGAATAGTCGTCGCTGGTATAGTCTTCCGTGCGGAAGTAACCGCCGATCAGCCACTTGAACGGGCCGCTGCCGGACGATTGCAGCCGCAGTTCCTGGCTGAAATCCTCCACATCGACATCCAGCGCGCTACGGAAGTTGCCGAGCAGGGTGGAGCCGGAAAGCAGGTCGGGATTGGCGGTGAAGTCGGAATCGACGTCCTGCTTCTGGCTGCTGCGGTTATACGCCGAGATCGACGAGAAGGTGGCGCCCCCGAAGTCGTAAGTGAAGTGGGCGGCGGCGCGATAATACTTGAGGTCGATGTTGCCGTAATCGGCTGCGTTGCTGCCCAGCTGGTCGGGATCGCCCTTCAGAGTGCCGACGTACCAGCGCTGGCTGGCGAGGGTGCCGGTCTGGGTGTTGGTGGCCACTTGATGCCAGGCAGGCTGGCCGATGTGTTCATCGCTATAGGCAAGGCGGACGTAGAGTTCGGCCTGCTTTTCCGCGCCGAACTGGGCGCGGATACCGCCGATCAGGGCGGTGCTGTCCGAATTGCCCATGTCGTCGCCGGTGTTGGCGTCGTTGTAGAAGCCGTCGAAGCTGCGGCGCTGCGCCGCGATGGAGAACGCCAGACCATTCGCCACCGGGCCGCTGACGCGGCTTTCCACGCGGTACATGCCGTATTCCGCGATCTCGCCGCCGAACTCGGCTTCGATCTTTTCAAGGTTGGGGCGGCGCGAGACATAGTTGATCGCGCCGGCCAGCACCCCGCGCCCGAACTGGGTGCTCTGCGGCCCGCGCACAACTTCGATGCGTTCGACGTCGAAAGACTGCAGGCTGATGCCGCCCGCGTTGCCTGTGTCGACGCCGTCGATGAACAGGCCGACCGATGCGTTGCTGCCGGTGCGCGGCGCGCCGATGCCGCGGATCACGGGGACGCCGCCGTACAGCCCCAGGTTGTTGGAGAAGGTGAAGTTGGGCGTGCGCTTGGCGATGTCTTCAAGATCGGAGATATCATAGCGGGCGATCACCTCCTGATCGAAGGCGGCGACCGAGATCGGCACTTCCTGCAGCGTTTCCTTTTCCTTGCGCGCGGTGACGACGATGTCCTCGACTTGCGCATGGGCGACGGCTGGGATGAGCGTGGCAAGCGATACTCCTGCGGCTAGCAGGATTCTGGCATTCATCATGGTACTTCCCCCTTTGTGCTGAACCTTGTTCCGTCTGCGTCGTTTGAGGCCGGGTTCTGGTGCCCGGCGCTTGGCGCGCTGCCGGTGATGCAGGCGCGCGCCGTCCCGCCGCCCTTGCGGGCGGTCGGGAATTCGGTCTGTCGTGTGGTCAGATGCGGTCGAGGATTTCCAGAGCGGCGCGCTCGCCGGTCTCCATCGCCGATTCCATACCCACTTCCATCAGGCGCGTATGCTCACCCGCGAAGTGCATCCGGGCATGCGGCTGGGCCATCGTCGGGCGGAATGCCTTCATCTGGCCGGGGTGGTAGCCGTGGCGGCAGCCGTGGATGAGCGGGTCGAGCTTCCACGAGAAGACGCCCAGCACTTCCAGCTTGCCCTTGGTGGAGGGCCGCATCCGCGCCAGTTCGGAAAGGACATATTCGCCCCGCTCTTTCGCCGGAATGCGATCGAGCGCGTCGCCCTTGACCCCGCTGGTGATCGCGACGGCGCTGTCCCGCGACCCATCGGGCGCGATCGACTGGCGCAGCATGCTGACCGGGCCGTCCGTCCACATCGAGCCTTCGATGCCGTCCTGCTCCCAATAGGGCGCCTTGACGCGCAGCCAGACCTGGTTCTGACCGCTGTAGGGCATCAGCTTGACCGCATCCGCCTGCCCGCCGGTGAGCGCGGGCGTCACCGCGACCTTGCGCAGCGCGGTGAAGGGCAGGGCGGAGATAACGTAATCCGCCTTGTAGCTGGACCCGTCGCCGCAGGTGACTGTCGCGCCGGTCTCGGTCATGTCGATGGCGGTAACCTGCTTGCCGGTCAGCACCGCGCCTTTGAGCGCGTCCGCCATTGCGTCTGTCAGGCGCGAGGAGCCGCCAAGGATGCGGTAGGACAGGAACGAGGCCTGCTGGAAACGGTCCTGCTTGGCCGAAGTCGGCACGCCTTTGCCTTCGAACTTGGCACGGCCCATTTCCTGCATCAGCGTGAGCGCGGAAATGGCATCGAGGTCACCGTCGCCGTATCCGCGCGCCACAAGGTCGATCGCGGCGGACGATGCGCCCACGCGGCGAAGGTAGTCTGCCTCGGATACGTCGTAGTTCGCCAGCGCCTCGGGCGAGGCCCAGCCGTCCATCGTGTTCCAGGGATAGGTCTTGGCAAGGTAATAGCTGCCGAGCGCGAAGGGCACGACGCCGCGTTCCGCACCCACGGTCTTGTTGAGCGGGTGGTTCTCCCACTGGCCGGGGCGGATCAGTTGCCCGTCGAGCGAGATGGCATAATTGTCGTAGATGTTGGAGCCCTGCGCCAGCTTCACGCCCAGCGCTTCGCAGCGGTCGAGGACGCGGGCGTAGGAGCGACCGATCTGCGATGCGCCGTGTTCAGGGCTGCCTTCGATCTCGGTCGAGGTGAAGACGCGGCCGCCGATGCGCCTGCCGGCTTCCAGTACCGTAACACGGCAGCCATTCTCGGCGAGTAGCAACGCGGCATTGAGCCCGGCCAGACCGGCGCCGATGACCACCACGTCGGTCTTCTCGGCGGCGAAGGCCATGCGGGGCAGGTAGGCGGCGGCGGCAGCCAGCATGCCGGTGGCAAGCAGGGTCCGACGGGAAAGTTCGCGATTCAAGGTGGGCCTCCCTGGCCAGTGTCATGGATGGTGTTCTGGACGCAGGGTGACGGGTGCTGCGGGGCCGGTGCAATCAAGCGTTCCCGGCAGGCGATCAAAATTCCTGAACGCCATTGATGCGCGGACGGGCCTTCACGAACGTCATTCGTGTTGCACGAACGGAGTCGGGGCCCGCAAACCCGCAGGATCGGCCCGTTTCAATGAAGAGGCAACGGTTCGGGGCAGCGATACGGGGATTCGGCATGGCAGGTCACCGCATGTTCACGAGGGGGTTCTGGCTTTCGGACGAGCCGCTGCTGTTCGGGCTCACTCCGTGGCAGCTTTGCGTCCATTTCATCGGCGTACCGGTGTTCCTGGGCTTCGTGGCCGGATGGCCGCAAGCGGGGCGCACGGTTGCCTGGCCCAAGGAACACGCGATCGCCTTCTGGATCGGCCTGTCGCTTTGCGGCTGGTGGGCCAATGACATCGTCACCCGTGCGCTTGCGCGGCCGCTGCGCGGCTGGGGAATGCCCTTGTGGGCGACGCTGGTGATCGGAGTCGTCGTGGCCTCGCTTCCCTCGGACGGGGCGCTCAAGCTATGGGTCCACGCCTATCTGGCGATGTTCCCCGACCTGCCGATGACGCGCCCGATGCCGCAGATCCGGCTGGACGCGGCGCTGTTCTTCAAGACGCACATCTATGGCTACATCGAATGGCCGCTGATCAACCTGATGCTTTTCCACCTCTGGAAGATGCCCTGTTTCGGCTATCGGCCGCGTTTGCCGGAAGCGCCGTCCACGTCGGTTAGCGTGGAAAGCGTGCTGCCGTTCATGACCAGGGTGCCGGTGAGCCTGCGCGGCGACGTGCTCGCACTGGCGGCCGAACAGCATTACCTGCGCGTCTACACCAGTGCGGGCAATGCGTTGATCCTCTACCGGCTGTCGCAGGCGGTGAGCGAGCTGGGCGGGCGCGGCCTGCAGGTCCACCGCAGCTTCTGGGTGGCATCGGGCGCGGTGGTCCGGGTGGCGGGGAGCGCGGCAGCGCCCCGGCTGGTGCTGCAGGGCGGGCTGGAAGTGCCGGTCAGCCGGTCTTTCCGGCAGACGGTGCAGCAGGCAGGGTTCCTGCAGGCCGCACCTTCGTCGAGGGCAATGTCGTCAGGACTTGCGTCAGGCGCGTTCTGACGCCTCGAACGTGCGGTAGGGGCCAAGCAGCAGCAGCGACCCTGCGCAGACCAGCAGCGCAACGGCCGAACAACTCAGTGACAGGACGTAGCTGCCGTTGACGTCGAAGTCATGCCCGAACACCGGCGCGGCGAACCCGGCGCCGATGGCGAAGGGAATATAGAGCCAGCCATAGATCGTGCCGTAGTGCTTCATCCCGAAATAGCGGGCGACGATGAAGGCGATGAAATCGTACTCGATGCCCAGCGCGAAGCCGATCAGGAAGATCGAGATACCGGCCGCCTGCGGGTCGATCGTGGCGCCGATCAGGCTCCAGTAGGACAGGCCGGGCAGCGCGAGCAGGATAGTGCCGATCGCGGGCGCCCAGAACCGGTCGAGCAGCCAGCCGCCGACGAGGCGGCCGATGATTGCGGACAGGCCGATCAGCGGCGTCAGCGAGGCGATCGTGCCGCTATCCAGCTTCCCGGCGTGCAGGATGCCCTCCATGTTGGGCACTGCGCCGCCCAGCGCGAAAGAGATCGGCACCAGCGCCAGCGCCAGCAGCCAGAAGCGCCAGTCGCGCACGGCCTGTGCCGTGGTCATGCCGCCCATCGGGACGGCGGGCGCGCTAGCTTCGTTCGCAGGCGATTCGGGTGTGCGGAACCAGACGAAGGCGGCCGGAAGCGCCAGAACCAGCGGCAGCAGGCCAAGCCCGATGAATGCGCCGCGCCAGCCCCACTGCTCTATCAGCCAGCGCACGTAAGGCTTGGCGAAAATGCCGAACAGCCCCGATCCCATCATCGCCAGACCCAGCGCCAGTCCCTTGTTGCGATGAAAATGTTCGTTGACGAGGCGCGTCCAGGTGATCGGCAGGGTGCCCGCACCTCCCAGCGCGATGAAGCCCCAGGTCAGGTAGAAGCCCAGGATGGAGCCGCCGGAAAACGCCAGCGACAACACGCCAAGGCCGAACAGCACGACCGAGCACAGGGCAACGTTGCGGGCGCCGAAACGGTTGGTGAGCAGGCCGGTGAGCGGCGCGGAGAGAACGACGGTCAGCGTCGTAATCGACATGACGCCCATCACTTGCGCGATCGACCAGCCGAAATCGGCGGCCAGCGCCGGGGCCAGCATACCTAGCGTATAGACCGGCATCGGGGACAGGCCAAGGCCGACGCCCAGCGTCGCGGCCAGCACGATCTTCCAGCCTCGGGCGAATTCTCCGCGGCGGGGTTCGCCCGCGCTCCCCACCGTATTGCTCACTTCGTCGCGGTCTTGAGCCAGGCGATCAGTGTCGCGCGGTCTTCCGGCTTGGCGATGCCGGGGAAGGCCATGGTGGTGCCCGGAACCAGCTTGCTGGGTCGTTCAAGCCAGGCGTTGAGCGATTTGTCATCCCATTTGACGGCGCTCTTGGTCAGAGCCGGCGAAAAGCGGAAGCCGGGGCGGCTGGCGGCCTTTTTGCCGAAGAAGCCGTTGAGGTTGGGGCCGACCTTGTTGGGCTGACCCGCCGCCGTCGAGTGGCAGGCCTGGCAGCGCATGAACAGGCGCTTGCCCGCCTGCGCATTGGCCGTCTGGGCCGAGGCGGGGGCCACGGCAAGGAACAGGCCCATGGTCAGACCCGTAAGCGTCATACCTGCCGGCGGAAGAGTTGCGGCCAGACCGCGAAGCGCTTTCATCTCTCGTGTACCTCGTAAAATCACTACCCGCGCATGATCCATATAGCTGATCACCATGTCGGTCAGGTGGTTCGCCGGGACTCTATCCGCCTGCCGATGAACCAAATGCGAAGGCCGCCCGCGATGCGGACGGCCTTCGTCATTTCGTCAGACGATATCGCTGCCTCAGGGCGCGATGATCAGGCGCGTCTGGACGGTGCCGGCACCTTCGCGCAGCGCTGCGCCAGCCTTGTATTCCGGGCTCTTTGCATAGGCGAGGGCGGCTTCTTCGGTCTCAAAGCGCGAAACGACGACGCGCTCGTCGGGATTGACGTCGCCTTCGAGCACTTCGCTCACCTTGCCGCGCACGAGGTATTCGCCGCCGTGTTTTTCGCTGAGGCCGGCGATGGCCTTCACATAGGCGCCGAACTTTTCGGCGTCAGTGATGACCACGGTTGCTACGATGTATGCTGCCACGTCGATTCCTTAGGTTGGGTGTGGGTTACTTCTTGTCGGACGGAGCCTTGCCGGCTTCCTGCTTGCCGTAGAGCCGGGCACTGACGCACTGCTCCACGGGCATGCCGTCAGGGCACGAACTGAGTTTGGGCTGGAAGCTGTTGTCCTTGGGCAGCCGCACGGTGAGGATGCGCACCGGTTCCGTGCCGATGGTGCGCGATGTGTGGCCGCGCCCGGTTACATCGTCGGCCAGCACGATATCGCCCTTGGACAGCACGTGCTTGGATCCATCTCCGAAGCCGACTTCCAGCTGCCCTGACAGGACAATCAGGAAGCGCGGCGTCGATACGCCATGAAAGTCGATGAAGTCGCCAGGAAGCGCGTCGCCGATTTCCACATCGGTGGCGTAAAGCCGCGTCTGCACGCTTTTTCCGGGGACGCCGCCGGTGCGCGGCAGTTCCTTGATCTCAAGGTAGGATTCGCCATCGTCGCCGCCGTACATGTGGAGCACGCGAAAAGCGTCGGCTCCGGGCGATAGCGGCGAAACCGGTGGCGGCGTGGAGGCCGGGCGATCGGCAGCGGAACAGGCTCCGGACAGAAACGCTGCGGCGAAAATGGGGATGAAGCGCTTCATGATGGTCCTCACGCCAGCTGGGTCCGGGCCTGGCCGACGCGGGCGTCGTGCTCGGCGGCAAGGCGGCGCAGCGTGGGGATCAACTCTCGGCCGTGCAGGGCGATGTCGTCGTAAAGGTCGAAGCCGCGGATCAGGAACCCGGTGATGCCCATGGCGTAATAGTCCATCATCGCATCGGCGACCTGCTCCGCCGTACCCACCAGCGCGGGCGGCAGCATCGGCGTGGAGAAGCTGATCGAAGCCTTGGTGATCCCGGTCCACAGCCGCTTGTCCAGCAGTTCCTTGCCGCCCGCGATCGCTTCCAGTTCATCACGCCCCGAACCGCCCTTGGTGGTAGCCAGCCTTGGGTCCAGCCGCATGCCGGTGCTCAGAGCCTCATCGCTGCCGGCAATCTTGCGCTGCTGTTCAAGCGCAGTCTCGCGCAATGCCTCGATCACGTCGGCGGCGGCCTTCCACGCGGCTTCCTCAGTGTCGCCGATGATCACGCGCGCCGAAGTCTGGATGCGAACGGGACGACCGGTGCGCGCCCAGGCATCGCGGATCTGGGCGACGGCGCCAGCCATCTGGTCCACCGGCTTGAGCCCCCCAATGGCGTAGACGTCGGCGACTTCGGCGCCCTTTTCCAGCGCGAGCGGTGAAGAGCCGCCCCAGTAGACCGGGATCGCACCGTTTACCGGCTTGAGTTCGGACAAGGCGCTGTTGAACCGGTAGTAGGTGCCGTTGTGGTCCACCGGGGTGCTGCTTGACCACACCTTTCGCATGATTTCCACGTATTCGGCACTGCGATGGTAACGTTCTTCCTTGGTGTGGAAGTCTCCGTCGCACTGCAGTTCGGTGTCGTTGGCGCCCGTTATGACGTGAACCCCGGCGCGGCCGCCGCTCAGGTTGTCAAGCGTGGCAAACATGCGCGCCGCCATGGTGGGCGCGATGAATCCGGGGCGGTGCGCGACCATGAAAGCCAGGTTTTGCGTCACTGCCGCAGCATAGTTGGCGATCGCGAAAGGGTCCGGCGCATAGGAGTTCTGCAGGATCAGGACGCGGTCGAAGTCGTTCTCGTCGAAAGCCCGCGCCATCTTGCCGATCATCTCGACGTCGAACGCGGGGCCGCCCCCTCGGCTGATCTCCGATGCATTGCGGTGGAGCAGGACTCCGAGGATTTCTAGCGACATGGGACGGCTCCGTAAGGGCGGCGCGCGGCACCGGCGCCCCGTTTCGGCACCGATCACACTGGGCGCGGCCGCAGGTTGGGTGAACCCATGCCGTGCCATCCCTTCGCAGGGCGGATAATCCAAATTATCTATTACTCTTCTTTATAGGCTTGATCGATCGTCGGGCCCACACGCCACGAAGGAGGCAGCAATGAACATCGCCAAACTCGAGCGGATGATCGCGGTCTACGAGTCCGGCAGCTTTCGCAAGGCCGCGAAAATGTTCGGAATGTCGCAGCCGGCACTGACCTGGAGCATCCGCCAGCTCGAGGAAAGCCTGAACCTTTCGCTGTTCATTCGCGGCCCGCGCGGCATCAAGCCGACCGATGCCTGCGAACGCCTGATCGTGCGTGCCCGCCTGATCGTCAGCGAACAGAACCGTCTGCTCGCCGAAGTAGAGCGCAGCAGCCGCGCCCAGATCATCGAACTGGGCATTCATCCTGTGATGGTGAATGCCCAGTTCTCCCGCACTGTGGCGCAATTCCGCGAAACCGACCCCGACGTTGCCCTGCGCATCGTCGAGGGATACAGTTCCGAACTGCATGAGCGACTGCGGCAGGGAGAGATCGACCTGGCCTTCTGCGCCAACGCCAGCGTTGATCCGGGTGACGAAGAGTTCGACTTCGATCCGCTGGTCCGCCAGTTCTACTCTGTCTTCGCGCGGCCCGATCACCCGATCTTCGCCGAGATTGCGTCCGGCCAGCCGCTCGCCCCGCATGACTGGGCGCAAGTTGCAGTCCCCAATCTTGCCCCCGATCAGGACGAGGCCAAGGGCCTGCTCGATATGCTGCAGCGTCTGGGGATGACGCCCGCCAAGGCGGCGGTCCGTTCCAGTTCGATGAACCTGATCCGATCGCTGGTGCTCGACGGTGGATTGCTGGGCATGCTGCCTGACGATCTTGTTGCGGCGGAACTTGAGGCGGGGACGCTGTGCCGCGTGCCTGATACCCGCGTCGAGGCGCCGGCCGTAGGTCTGCTCAGCGTTCACGGCAGCTACAAGAGCGCGTCGGTGCGCCGGTTCGCCACGCAGTTGCGGCACGCCCACCGCAATGATCGTGCCCTGACCGCTACAGTATAAGGAAAGTCTATCGCCTGCCGAGATTTGTAAGCTTTTCAACCCGCTTTCGTCCGATCAGGTTGAAGGGGTCGTGACGGATCGGCGAGGCCTTCCGAATCCCGGCTCCATCTCCTCTTCAGACAAGAGAACGAGCGGACGTGAAGCCTCTATTTCGAATCCTGACGGCCATCGCCGGCCTTGCCACTGCTGCGCCGCTTATGGCGCAAGTTCCGCCCGCGCCCGATTACGCCCGCGTATCAAGCTGGGCGGCTGACGGCAAGAACGAGGGCGCTGCCGCAGCGGTCGCTCCCGGAGCCACGGCGCGGCAGAACCTGCCGGTCGATGTGTTCTACATCCACCCGACGACCGACCGTTCGATGGACCGCTACAACCAGCCGGTGTCGGACAAGGCGACCAACGGCTGGACCGACGGCAGCGTGATCGCGCGGCAGGGCGGGGTGTTCAACGGCTGCTGCCGCGTCTTTGCTCCGCGCTATCGGCAGGCAACCAGCGGCGCGCAGAAGGAAGGCGGGAAGATCCGGGATGACGCTTTCGCGCTTGCCTATGGCGACGTGAAGCGGGCGTTCCAGTATTACCTTGACCATTACAACAAGGGGCGCCCGTTCATCCTCGTTGGTCACAGTCAGGGCGCCGCGCATCTCGAACGGCTTCTGGACGAGGAGATCGACGGCAAGGCCCTCGCCGCACGGATGGTCGCGGCTTACGACGTGGGGATCACCTTCCCGGAGTCCAAGTATGATCGGCCTGGCTCGAAGCTCAAGATGTGCGACAAGCCCGACAGCACCGGCTGCGTAGTCCACTGGAGTTCGATCCTGCCGAGCGCGGACCTCGTCAAGACGGCGTCGTTTGCCGAAGGGTACAACCGCACGGTGCTGCCGCAGGGCGCGGACCCTACGATACTTTGCATCAACCCGCTGACATTCGATCGCTCGCAGCCAGCCGCCTTGCGCGATGCCGCGAAGGGCGCGGTCCCTGGCGCGCCGGACGAGAGCGCCGTCAGGGCCATCGTCCCCCGCGCCGTCTCCGCGAAATGCGAGCGCGGGTTGCTGGTAGTCGATCCTGATCCGGCGCTCGGCCTCAAGCCGCTGCCGGGCGACAGCATGCATTATCACGACCTCGGCCTTTTCTACGAGGACGTGCGCCAGAACGCGATCCTGCGCGCCCGCGCATGGCTTGCCGCTCACTCCGGGCCATCAAGGCCCCGATCCTCCACACATTGAGAAGAGAAAGACGATGAACAAGGAACCTCTCAATCCCATCACCCAGCAGGATATCGACGATTACGCCCGTGACGGCGTGGTCTGCCTGCGCCAGATGTTCGACGCCGAATGGATCGCCAAGATGCAGGAAGCGGCGCGCGCGGTTGAGAGCGATCCCGAGGCTTATGGTCAGACCGGCCCTTCGCACGGGGCGATGATCTCGGTCGCGCACTTGTGGCGCAAGCCGGGGCCGTTCCGCGACTTCGTCTTCAATTCGCCAGCGGGCGAGATCGTCGGTCGGGTGATCGGCGCGGACAACGTGCAGATGTTCCACGATCACCTGTTCCGCAAGCCGCCGCTTTCGCCCTCGATCATGCAGTGGCATGCAGACCACCTTTGGCCCTTCACCGGCACGATGATCCCGAATCTGTGGGTCGCCCTGTCGCCGGTGAACAAGGAGAACGGCCAGATCGAGTTCGTTGCGGGCTATCACAAGTTCTGCATCGAAACGGGTTCGCGCTTCGGTCCGGCGGGCGACGGCACGTTCCGCTTCCCCGACTTCCAGGCTGAACGCGACAACCCCGGCTTCCCGTTCCGTTTCGTCACCTGGGATCTGGAGCCGGGCGACGCGGTGCTGTTCCACGTCGACATTCCGCACTATTCCAAGGGCAACGATTCCGACACCCTTGCGCGGACCGGACTTGCCATGCGCATGATCGGCGATGACAGCTACTGGTGCCCCCGCGAAGGACTGACGCCGGTGCCGGGCGTCGACGTGCTTGCCCAGCCTGAAGGCGTGCATCCCGCTCCCAGCGAGAACCTGCCGCTGATCTGGCACCGCCCCGACAGCGAGCCGCGTGCCTTTACGCCGTCGCGCCAAGAAGCCGCCTGAGGAGGGCGCCCGCGATGACGACGCACAGCAAGCGCGATTTCCTCGCCGGTGGCGGCATGCTCATGGCCATGATGGGGCTGTCCCATTACGCCGATGCCGCCGAGACTCCCGCTGCGGTCAAGCCACTGCCGGGGCAGGGCTTTCCGATGGAGTTCAAGGGCACCGGCGACCCGATGCCTTGGATCAAGCGGGTGTTTCACCTCTACTCCGGCCCGGACGGGCTCACCCGCGCAGAACAGCTCGATGTGGTCGAGCCGCGCGGGCAGGAAATCGCCACGCTGCTGCGCCGCACCGCCTTTCGCGTGACCCTTGGCGGATCGCAGCCCAATGCGGGTTTCGGCTTCCATGTCGCCAACAACCCGACGCTGCTGATCCCGCTGTTCGGCTCCATGATCATCGGTCTGCATGATGGGACCGAGTACGAACTGAAGCACGGCGATCTGGCCTATGCCGAGGATTGCACCGGGGAAGGACACATCTCGAAGTCCGGCCCGCAAGGCTCGTTCATGGTCGCAGTCCAGTTGCCGAAGGAGGGCTGCCCCAAGGTCGGCAGCTCGGACATGAGCAAGGTGTGGTCCGAATAAAGTAATCCGGCATCATGCAGGGAGATGCCCCATGAAGAAAAGCGCGTACATCGGATGGGCGATCGGCTCGTTCACTTCCGCCGCACTGGTAAGCGCCGTCGGGCTGCTGCACCTGCGGTTCATGACCGACTCGCTTGGTCTTGCCATTGCGCTGGCCGGGATGCTGACAGTCGCGGCGAAGATTTACGATGCCATGACCGACCCGCTGATGGGCTACATCGGCGATCGTACCCGCACGCGTTTCGGTCAGTTCCGGCCCTACCTGCTGGGCGGCGGGCTACTGGCGGGCCTGTCGATGATCCTGCTCTTCAACGTGCCGGGTGGACTGCAGGGTGACAGCATGTGGCTCTATGTGGGCTTCACGTTGCTGCTCTACTCGACCGCCTACACCATGTTCCGCATCCCCTACCTTGCGATCGGGCGCGCGATCACGGACGATTTCCATGCTCGTTCGCGGCTGATGACCTTCAGCGTCTACGGTTCTTCGCTGGGCAGTTTCGCGGCGACTTCGGCGGCGCCGTTCCTGCTGGCGCGGCTGGGCAGCGACCGGGCGGGGCACGGCCACGTCGCGCTGGTGCTGGGCATTGCCATTGCACTAGGCGGCATCGCGGCCTTCCTGCTCCTCAAGGAACGCCATCCGGTAGAGGCGGAGACGAAGCCGACCGGATCGCTGGGCGCGACATGGGCGGCACTGTGGTCCAACAAGCCGTTCCTGTGCCTGATGGGCTTCAAGCTGATCCTGTTTTCGGGCCTTGCCGTCCACATAACCGCGATCCCTTACTACACCCGCCATGTCCTGCACGTGACCGACACCGCGCTCGGCACGATCTTCGCGGTGCAGACGGCGATGATGGTGATCTCGCAAGTCCTTTGGGTTCGCATGGCGAGCCGTTTCGGCCGCCGCAACGCGCTGGTCAGCGCGGGCAGCCTATGTGCGATCGCCTATACCGTCTGGGCGCTGATCCCGGCGGGCTCTCCGTTCCCGCTCATCTACATTGCCTGCGCCCTGTCCGGCACGGCGAGCGGGGGCGTATTCCTAGGCCTCTACACCGTGCTGACCGACACCATGGACTATTCCCGCCGTATCCAGGGTGAGAACCGCGCAGGCATGCTGGCGGGGGTGTTCGTCATGGTGGAGAAGGGCACTTCGGCTTTCGGCATCTTCGTGTTCAGCACGATCATGAGCTGGACCGGCTTCGTTTCGGCCACGGGCGCCGGTGCGGAAGAGCAGCCCGCCAGCGTCAAGACAGGCATCATGGTCACCGTCTCGCTGGTCCCCGCGCTGGCCGCGGTCGTTTCCAGCATCATCATGCTGCGTTACCGCCTGCCGGAGACAGCCAAGGATGAAGTTGAGCCGCAAGCCTCGACGTTGCAGCCAGTGGGAGTACAGTCCAACTGACGCAACGAGAGCTTCCGCGAGTCATGACCAGCCAGTCCCTGGGCAAATCCCTGCCCCGCACGCCTAACCGGCTTGATGCCATCGACGGCAGCCGCCCGATGGACGAGCAACTGCTGGCGATGATCGTCGGCCTGACTTCGGAAGTGACCGTAATGCGCGCGCGTCTTGATGCGGCCGAGCGTCTGCTGGCCGCATCGGGCGCACTACCCGGCGGCGCGATCGATGCCTTCGAGCCGGATGTCGAGGCCGCCGCGCAGCGCGAAGCGCTTCGCAAGGCAACGCTCGAAAAGGTGTTCCGCCCCTTGCGCGAAGCCGCCGAGGCCGAACTGGCCGCGATTAACGCCCCTGTCGAGGAGACCCTGTCGTGAGCGAACAGATGTCCGAACGCCGTGCCCAGCTGGACCATCCGCTGATCGCTGTGCCGAGCCATGACGAACTGGCCGAGCAGCTCTTCGTGCGCGACCTCAAGCTTTACGTCATGAGCCAGATCGAGCCGGTGCAGGCCCGCATTGCCGCGGCCGAACAGAAGACCTCCGCAGGTGCCAACAATACTGCCGCTGCACTGCGCGAGCGGATGGGTCGGCATGAAAGCTTTTCCACCTGGCTCTCGCTCAAGCGGGAATCGCAGCGCCAGCTGTGGTCCAGCGTTGCCGCCAGCGTCGAACGTCAGGCGGGTGATCTGGAAGAACTGGCCGCGATCGAGGCGCCTAGGGGTTCGGTACGCACCGATCCGGAGTTTGCGGTGCCCGACTACATTCGGCGCGGGGACATTCACCTGATGCCGGGCGGCAATGCCCATGACGACGGCTCGATCCTGCAGGGCGCGATGATGGACCGCGGCGGCGCGGTCTACATGCTGGGCCGCAACGGGGGCATGCTGAACGACCTGCGCGGGCAGACCGCGATGGCGCACGTCCTCACCCGCTTCCCGGACCTGAACCCCGCGCGCATCCTCGACATGGGCTGCGGCATCGGCACCAGCACCGTCCCTGCGGCAACGTGCTTCCCCGAGGCCGAAGTCCACGGCATCGACGTTGGCGCATCGATGCTGCGCTATGCCCATGCGCGTGCCGAGCACCTTGGCGCGGGCGTCCACTTCTCGCAGCAGAGCGCGGAGAAGACTGACTTTGCGGATGGCAGCTTCGACCTTGTGTTCAGCTGCGTGATGTTTCACGAAACCTCGCAGGCTGCAACGATGGCGATCATCGCTGAAAGCCGCCGTCTGCTGCGCCCCGGCGGTGTTGCGGTCCACCTTGAAGTGCCGTTGCTGCATGACAATTCGGATGCCTGGGTCGAACTGTCGGGTGAACTGGAAGCGCAATACAACAACGAGCCGAACTGGCGCGGTGCGCTCAGCGCGGATTACCGTTCGCTGTTTGAAGCGGCTGGCTTCTCCTCGGTTGAAACCGGCTATCAGGCCACCAGTCCGGCAGCGCGCAGCGGCCCGTTTCGCTATGGGTCGGAGAGTGAGGGCGTGTTCCGATCGTGGTTCGTCGCCTCGGGCGTGGCCTGATCGAAGACAGATGGGCGGCCGGTTGGTCCGGTCGCCCTGCTGCCTCAGTTCGTACCGCAATCCCTCGTTGAAGCGGTGGGCTGCCTGACGGGGTTGCAGCGCACCGTTGCCTCTTCCGGCAAGGCCACGCGGTAACCGGGCAGGCGCGCGTCTTCCCAGAGATAATCGGTCGATATGTACTGGGCACCGCTGCTCAAAGCGGCCCTGAGGCGCTCCAGAGTGCCGTTGCGTGCCTCCCAGGTGTCGGCATCGGCACGGGTGCGCACGATGTAGCCGGCCTTGACGTCGCGGGCGATGCGATCGGCTTCCGCGATCGGATCATTGATCGTCAGATAGGCAGCCGCGGGCGAGTTTTCGTCGGTGTTTACGAAGAAAACCCTTCCTTCCAGAGATTTGCGCTTTCCGCGATAGATAGCGACCTTTGCCTCGTGTTCATCGAGAGCGAAGAAAATCTTCCCGCGCGCAGCCGCAAGCGTCAGCCAGTTCCCCGCCAACACCGCATCGCGCAGCGTTGGGTAGCGGCCCTGAACATCGTCAGGCAGGATTAGCTTGTCGCGCGGGATGACCGACAGGATTTCGCGATCCAGCGCGTCGAACGCCTTCTCGTCAAAGCGCATTGCCGGTTTGCCATGCTCAAGGTCTGCGTCTTCCTTGGCGTTGAACATCAGCATGATGGGAGCATGGTCGGGATGGGCATCCGACCAGTCGCGGATCTGCGCAAGGCACGTGATCAGCCGTTCGCAGCTGCTGGCCGCATCGCTGAAGGCCATGTGAAGCACCTTGAAGCCGGGCTTCAGAAGCTCTGCATCACTGGCACCCTTGGCGTAATAGCCGCCCTTGGGGTCGTAATTAACGTCGATTTCCAGCTGACGGGCGCCCTTGTCGAGCTGCTGTGCCAGCGGCCGGTGCGCGTAGTCGAGGGCCTGCGCCAGCTTTTCGCTATATGCGGTGATACGCGCGCGCACGTCATCGCTCATCGCCTGCTTGTAGCTGTTGTGCGTGCCGACGACCTGAATGTCGTTCATCTTCGGCTCGGTCGGGGCCTGTATCACGGCGGCTGCAAGGACGAGAGGGGCGATAAATGGCATGGCGGCTCCGCAGGCTGAGATGATGGCGGAGGGCGAATGCCCTCCGACCATGACAAGCCTTTGACAATCCGCTGTTTACTCAGAGGCCGAGCGCGCCTGTAAGATCGCCGGGCGCGACGCCGCCGGCTGCCCGCATCGCCTCTTCACGCATTGTCAGGCCCGGCAGCTTGGCCAGACCGAAGCGGCGGGTGAGGAAGCGTGCGATCGATCCGGTGTCGTAGATGGTGTGGTCCACGAAGTCCTTGCGGGCGTGCGGCGAGATGACGATCGCCGGGATGCGGGTGCCCGGCCCCCAGCGGTCGCCCTTGGGCGGGGCCACATGATCCCACCAGCCGCCGTTCTCGTCGAAAGTGACGACGATCATCATGCGTTCCCATTGCGGGCTGGCGCGCAAGGTGTCGATGACGGCGGCGATATGGCGGTCGCCGGCATCGATATCGGAATAGCCCGCATGCATGTTGAGATTGCCCTGCGGCTTGTAGAAGCTCACCGGCGGCAGGCGGCCCGCCTCGGCATCGGCAAGGAAGTGGTTGGTGCGTGCCGTGCTGCCCTCGCCTGCGTCGCGCAAGTGCTCTGCGCGGTCCTTCGTGCCCGGCGCGAAGCGGGAATAGTAGTTGAACGGCTGGTGATGCGGCTGCAGGTTTGGGCGGGCCGGGAACGAGGCATCTTTGCCCAACGCCGAATTCCAGCCGCCCGCATACCAGGCCCAGCCGATGTCGCGGGCTGAAAGCATGTCGCCGATGGTGCGGTGGTCCTGAGGCACCAGCGTCTGGCCGTTTGCCCAGTCCGCATAACCGGGCTTGTCGGGGTCGGGCAGGTATGTGGGCGTATAGGGCGGCAGCATCGTGTTCACCGCCCAGAAGTCCGGCGACAGCGTGCTGGTCACGAAGCTGGCCGGGCCATCCATGGCACTGGCGGCGGTCTTCTGATCAAGCTTCAGGCGGATGCCTTTGGGGTCGTCGCCTTCAACTTTGGCGATACGGCGGGCAGCGGGGCCCTTATCCGCGTCGGGATAGAAGGGGGGCTGCGCAGCGATCAGGTACTGGTGGTTGAG
The DNA here is from genome assembly GCF_002896965.1 of Novosphingobium guangzhouense. GTDB lineage: Bacteria > Pseudomonadota > Alphaproteobacteria > Sphingomonadales > Sphingomonadaceae > Novosphingobium > Novosphingobium guangzhouense. The sequence goes on along the minus strand of NZ_LYMM01000051.1, from coordinate 106,525 downwards.
GAACGAACCGCCGAATGCGCCCATGAAGAAGTTGTCGCATAATGTGAATTCACGCGCGACCTGCCAGAGCCGAAGCTGGGCGCGAGTGTCGCCGTAATGCCCCATGACAAGCGCGCCGCTGTCTCCCCATGCGACGAAGCCGTCATTCTTCCCGCCGTTGATCTGCCACTGGTTCTGGTAGAACGCGTGGACGAGATCGCGTGTCACAACGCCGTGCGGCAGCGGATCGCCATCCTTGGTCTTCAGCGCGAAAGGCGCGTTGGGCAGCGACGCAAGGTCGTCAGGGCCGATGAGGTATTCGGTATGTTCGACCACCTGCCGGTCAGGCACGAGTCCCTCCCAGATCTTCGGCAGCGTCTCGAACGGCTTGCCGTCGCGATCACGCTGGGTGAAGCGATCGGCCGAAACCTTGGACAGCGGTTGCTCCAGCCCCGGAAAGTCGGCGAAGAGGTTGTTGAAGCTGCGGTTCTCTGCGTAGATCACGACGACAGTGTCGATCGCCTCACGCAGCTTTGCGTCGCTAACCGGGGACGGGGATGAACCCTTGCTTGTACGCGCTTCGGCAGCGGGAGCCCCGGCAGCCGTGGCCGCGCCAAGCACTGCGAGCCCTTCGAGAAACTGGCGGCGATCTGGGTTGAGCGAACCCGGACGGGGGGCTTCGGGCTTGGTCATGGAGGTCCTCGGTATTGCGGGGTTACCGGTCGTCTGGCCTTCCGCGAGGGGCTCCGTCAATCGTAAATCGAAGGCATGTGACCAAGTGCGCGTTATTGGTGGAAAGCGATTATCCTTCATGAGTATAGGTGAAAGATAAATTCTATAATATTTTTTATGCAGAAATAATTATTCATTATTGATGGTGAAATAATAAGCAAGTTTGGAAAGTTTATTATTGAGATATGTTTTGAAACAAAAGTGTAATAGAAAAGTCTCTGAAGTTTCATAACTTTTTTCTGTCCCCGTTTTCGCTTCTGGCCGCTCTCCCCGCCCGACCGTCGCACGCGATCTTGCGTTGCGGCGCATCCGGATCGGAACAAGGGGAGTTTTTGCAATGTGGACGAAGCGCAGCCTCTGGCTGGTATCGACGGGACTTGTGCTGTTCGCCCAGCCCGCTCTGGCGCAGGATGCCGCCGCGGCGAATGATGCCGGAGAAGCGATCGTTGTTACCGGGTATCGTGCCAGCCTTGATCTTGCGCGCGACGTGAAGCGCCAGTCGACGATCATCCAGGATTCGATCGTTGCCGACGATATCGCCGCCTTCCCCGACCTCAACCTTGCAGAAGCACTGCAGCGCCTGCCGGGTGTGGCCATCAACCGCGAGGCCGGTGAAGGTCGCCGTGTCAGCCTGCGTGGCCTTGGCCCCGATTTCACCCGCGTTCAGCTCAACGGCATGGAAGTGCTGGGCAACGTCGATTCCCCGCAGGACAGCCGCGGGCAGGGCACGCGCGACCGTGCGTTCGATTTCAACATCTTCGCGGCCGAATTGTTCAATCGCGTCGATGTGCGCAAGTCCTATTCGGCTGAACAGACCGAAGGCGGCCTTGCCGGCACCGTCGGGCTCTTCACCGCACGCCCGTTGGATTACAAGGAAGACAAGTTCGCGATCTCGGCCTCGGGCGGCACCAACAGCCTGACCAAAGACTTCCAGCCGCGTCTGACGGGCCTTGTTTCCAAGAACTGGGGGGATTTCGGCATCCTCGTTTCGGCCGCCTACAGCCACCGCAAGACGCGTGAGGAAGGTTTCGACACGTACCGCTGGCGTCTTAACAGCGCGAACGGATCGGACATTTCCGGGCTGACGCAGGAAGAGCAGGACAAGATCAATTCCGGCACGCTGCGCTTTGCGCGCGGAAACCGACTGTCGGTGTGGGACAGCACGCAGGATCGTCTTGGCATCACCAGTTCAATCCAGTGGAATCCCGGCAGCAACACGCACATCACGCTTGATGGCCTTTATGGCCAGTACAAAGCAGATCGCTTCGAAACGCATCTTGCCTCGCGCGGGGGCGGTGGCTCGACCTGGCTTGGCGGCGGGCAAACCTTTGCGGGCGTGACTTACCCTGCCTCGACCATCAACGCGATCGAATGGAACGACCAGAACGAGGTGACTTACCTTGACGTTTCGGGAGGCCAGACGGCTACCGAAACGCGGGTCCAGAACACCAAGAACACTTTCAAGCAACTGGTCCTGAGCGGCGACACCGGCATTACCGACCGCCTCACCTTCCGCTTCCTCGGGGGGATCGAGCGGTCCAGCTACGATATGCCGGTGGACGACCATTTCTACACCGAGGCCTACGGAGACGTGATCTCGGACTACCGTGGCGGCAACTATTCGCTGGTCAACACATACGGCTGGGACACCGCCGACGCGTCGAACTATCACGCGCACGAAATCGATATCAGCTCCAGCTATCAGGACACCGCTTTTGACAACGTCAAGGGCAGCCTGGAATTCGAACTGACCCCCGACGACAAGATCAGCGTGGGCGGTGAATGGCGCCGGTTCGAGAATTCGGGCTACAAGCGCAAGACCGATGACGCACTGCTGAGTGATTTCAAATCGGGTGCGGTGAGCGCGGATATCAGCGATTATGCCAAGGTCTATAACGGCTATTCCGGCCAGTCCTGGGTGATCGTGGACTACGATAAGGCGCTTGAGGCGCTTGGCGTCAATCGTGCCGATTACCTCACGACCAAGAGCAGCATCTATTCGGTGGAAGAACGCACGGGGGCGGCCTTTATCCAGTACGACTGGAACCATACCCTTGGCAGCGTGGGTTTCCGCGGCAACCTTGGCGGACGCTATTATCGCACGGATATCTATTCGGCAGGTGTGGGCACGCTGAATGACAGCAGCAGCCTGATCGAAGCGAAGTCGCGTTACGAGGGCTTCCTGCCCGCCGTGAACCTGATCTTCGACGTGAACGACAGCCTTGTCGTTCGCGCTTCGGCGGCGAAGAACATCAACCGCCCGGCCCTCAGCGCGCTGGCGATGAATGGTTCGGTTTCGATCGGCGACACCGATGCGACGACCGGCAAGCGCGAGATTTCGGTTTCTACCGGCAACCCCAACCTCAAGCCGTACAAGTCGAATGATTTCGATCTGTCGGTCGAATATTACATCGGCCATACTGGATCGCTCAGCGCGGCGCTGTTCTACAAGACGCTGGACGGGTTCATCGTCACCAAGACCGCAACCAACGTGACATATGGCTCGACCGGCCTTTCTCTTGACCTGGCTGATGGCCTGACCGCTGCGACGGAGGTGGCCAGCTATTCGCGGCCCATCAATCTGGGCAAGACGGACCTGTGGGGTATCGAACTGGCTGCGCAGTCGGACTTCACCTTCCTGCCGGCCCCGTTCAACCGTTTCGGTGCCTCCGCCAACTTCACTTATGTGGATTCGAAGTACGATTATTCGACGGTCTACAGCGGCGGCACCAACACCACGCTGGAAGGGTTGAGCCATGTGAATGCCAACGCCACGCTGTATTATCAGGATGCCCGGTTCGATGTGCGCGTTTCGGGCAATTATCGCAGCAGCTATGTCTATAGCGCGGCGCCTGTAACCAGTACGCTGGGCACTGATCAGGACCTGTCGGGCTATGAAGGTACGCTCTATGTCGACATGGCAGCGCACTTCAAGCTGACGGACAACATCCAGCTGACGCTCGACGGTATCAATCTGACCAATCAGGCGGAAAAGCAGTATTCCGACAGCACCAAGCGCCTTTATGTCGTGACCCGTGCCGGGCGCACGATCATGGGCGGTGTGCGTTTCGAGTTCTGATCCGGGCCGACGTCCCGGTCCGGTCTTATCTGCACGGGCCGGGACGTTGCATGGCGTGAAGTCACATCACTGTCATGGTGTATTGTTAGGCGCGCCCGCGAAAGGGCGCACCTTCCGTGTATTCGCACTCCCGCGGCAGCGTTGCCGCTCTCTGGTTGGTTGCTGCCCTTGGGGTGCCTGTTGCAGCATCGGCGCGCGATGTGCGTGACCGGCCGCAACAGCTTCATGTATCAGCGGGTCGGCTGGGCGATGTACTGGCTCAGGTGTCCCGGCAAAGCGGTATGCAGGTGGTGACCTCTGCATCCCCGGACATGCAGGTGGAGCGTGGCGTTTCTGGACGGCTCCGTGCTGACGAGGCCCTGCGCCGCCTGCTTCTCGGCCTGCCGCTGGCGGTGCGTGCCATGCCCGGCGGCTACCTCGTCACCCCCGCATCGCGCGCAACAAAGCCGGTGGCGATGCCGGTTGCAGCGCCGGTGGAGGTTGTCGGAGAGCCGATCATCGTCACCGGCTATCGTGAAAGCCTGCGGTTGGCTGTTGCGGTCAAGCACACTGCAACCGGCATCGTCGAAGTTACCTGCGCAGAGGATGTCGCCGCTTTCCCCGATCCCAACGCGGCGGATGCCCTGCAGCGCCTGCCCGGTATCGCCATCAGCCGGGATAGCGGTGAAGGGCGGCAGGTTTCGCTGCGCGGGCTTGGTCCGTTGTTCACCCGCACCACGCTGAACGGGATGGAAGCCCTGGCGACTACTGCATCGGGAATGGACAACCGCGGTTCAGCCAGCCGTCAGCGGCGCTTCGACTATTCCGTTTTCGATGCGGCGCTCTTTAGCGGGATCGAAGTGCGCAAGGCGTGGTCGGCACAATATGATGCAGGTGGCGTGGGTGGGACGGTGGCCTTGCATACCCTGAGGCCGTTCGACCGGCCAGACGACGTAAGCCTGCTTGCCGTGCGCGCGGCAAGTGCCGGTAATGCCGCAGGAGTGGCTCCGCGATTCACGGCCGAACTGTCGCGGCGGAGCGGTTCCTGGGGGCTGCTTCTGGCCGCATCCTACAGCCGCAACAGCGTGACCGAGTATGGTTATCGCAACTGGGACTGGGTGCCCGTGACGTTCGGCGCGGCCAATATCGGTCCGGATGTGAGCGAGGCCGACCGTGCCCGGCTGACGGGTGATGCAGATGATCCCGTCTACATGTCGCGCGGGCAGAGCTATTCAAGCTGGAGCAACCGCTTCGACCGGCTCAATCTTGTCGGTGCGATAGAGCATGAAGACGCGAACGGCCTGCATCTGGCCCTAGATGCCGTTCATGCGCGGCTCAACAACGATCGCAAGGAAAACTCTCTCGCTGCAGCAGGAACGAATGGCCTCACCACCAGCACTGTCGATGGCACGCAAGTTCTGAATTCCGTGCAGATCGTCGGTGACACGATGGTGGCCGGGGATTTCAGCGGCGTCGACATGCGCTCGGAAAGCAAGATCACGCAGGATCGGACTGCTTTCACGCAACTCGCGTTGTCGGCAGAGCGTCCGCTGGGTGATACGAAGCTGAGCGCACGCGTCGGCTATGCGCGCTCCGATTTTTCCGAACCGATATTCGACAAGGCGTTCCTTGAGAGCACCGGAAAGGACTTCGCATTCGTGGCGACGGGCGCGCATCCACGCAATCGCTATGGCTTCGATGTCGTGGATGCCTCCAACTGGACGCTGATGCGCGCCGATGCGCGTGAGGACGCCATCCTTAACGAGAACGTCGCCGCCCGGATCGAACTGTCGCGCTACCTTGCGCCAGCGCTGGAACTGAAGGCGGGCGCGACCTACCGCTTCTACGGCAACGACGGCTATGAACGGCGTGTGACGCAGGACTATGGCGAGGATGCACCTCTCGTCGCAACCTACCCCCTCGATATACGATCGTGGGCCAGTTACGTCGTGGCTGATGTCGATGCGGTTTTCGCGGCGACGGGACAGTCGCGCGATCTCACCGCATCGGCGAACCTGCCGGGAATGGCCTACCGCGTGCGGGAAAACAGTTATGCCGCCTTCGCGCTGGCGCGGTGGAATCTTGCAGTCGGGGCGATGCCTGCGGAAGTCGAACTCGGGCTGCAGTACCTGCGGACGGATACCTCATCGTCGGGTGAGGTGCGCGGTGATGATCAGCCGCTGGACAGGGGACAGCGCAATCGCCACGAGGCGTGGCTGCCATCGCTGCGCGCGTGGCTGGATGTGCGGGCAGACCTGAGGCTGCGCTTTGCCTTCAGTCGCGATGTGAACCAGCCCGACGTTGCCGATCTGCGGGCGGCCGCTGCAGTGAACTCCACGCCTTTTGGCGGCACGGTAGAGACCGGCAATCCATCGCTGCGACCTTTTACCGCAACCGCGCTGGATCTGGTGCTGGAACACTACATCGGGCGCGATGGCTATGCGTCACTGGGGGCGTTCTACAAGCGGATGGATTCCTTCATTACTTCCGCCACCACGCTGATGCCCTATTCGCAGACCGGGTTGCCCACTGCATTCCTGTATTCCGGCGTCGATGCCGACACGCTCTATAACGTGGTGCGTCCGCTCAATGGATCGGGCGCCTCGATCCTGGGCGTGGAGGCGTCGGTGCAGCGTGACCTGCACTTTCTTCCTGCACCGTTTGACCGTTTGGGCGTGCAGACGAATGCGACCTTCGCATCTGGCCATAGCGACGTGCTGTACGACGACACGGCCGTTTCGCTGCCGCTGATCGACCTTTCGCGCTGGTCCGGCAATGCGACGCTTTACTACACCGGGCACAGCTGGGACGCACGCGTCGCTCTGGCCTATCGCGGTACGTATCGTGACGGGGTGGGGAACAACGGGAATATTGGCACCTGGATCCGGGGCAGTACGACGATCGACTTTGCCGCTCACGCCATGCTGCGGCCCGGCCTGCAGGCATCGATCGAGGCGCGGAATCTCACCGATACGCCGATCGAGCAATATACCGACCGTAATGCGAAACGCCTGCTGGCGCGCACGCGCAGCGGTCGGACCATCGCTGTAGGGCTGCGCTATGCTTATTGATCCTGCGGCCTTGCTGTCCCCGGCCGGGCCGCTGCGTGCTCTACAGCAGTGGCGCGAAAGTATCGGCCGCCAGAAGGGAGCCGCGCAATGCTGATGAGCAAGGCCGGCAATTCCCTGCTGGGGGGGATGGACCGGCTGCGGAATTACGTCCGCAAGCGCATGCGTGATCCGGACAGCGTGGAGGATGTGGTGCAGGAAGCCCTGGTCAGGGTCATGGAGCAAGAGCGGCGTCAGGCGATAGAGCACCCGCTTGCCTACGCCTATCGAGTGGCGGATTCCGTCATCCTTGCAGGCGCGCGTAGGGCGCGGCGGATCGGTGATGCCGATATGCTGGATTTCGTATGCGACCTGCCGCTTGCTGACGAGGTGCTCGATTATCGCCAGCGCTACGAACGCTTCGAAGCGGCGCTGGCGCGGCTGACCCCGGCACGGCGCGCTGTGTTCAGGTTACGGCACATGGAAAATCGTTCGCGGCAGGAGATCGCGGAAGAGCTTGGCATCAGCGTGGAGGCGGTGAAGAAGCATCTGGTGCGGGCGATGGCTGATCTGGCGCTGGCGCTTGAAGACGATCTCGGCGGGGAGAAAGAAGGGCACAACGAGCATGGATGAACGCGCGGCCCCGATCCTGGAAACTGCCGCCGACTGGGCGGACCGGCTTGATGAATTGACGGCGCTTGAACGGCAGGAACTGAAGACATGGCTTGATGCATCGCCTGACCATGCACGGGCCTTCGCGCGGATGACGCGGCTGGTGGCAGACACTGCGCTGGCAGAGGCGTTGAGCAGCGATACCGGGGCGCCGGCGCTCCCGTCGAACCGTCCCGATACGAGGCGGCGACCGGGGGCGTGGCGCCAGAATGCTCCCGCTGCCACTCGCCGCCGGGCGATTGCGGCGGGGCTTGCCGGTGCGCTTGCACTGCCTGCGGCGGGATATTGGATAATGGGCGGTGAGAGCCGCCATGGTATGCCCGGCCCGACCCTGCTTGCAAGCGCGGTTGGCCAGCGACGGCGACTGGAACTGCCTGATGGTTCGGGCCTGCTGCTCGACGCGTCTTCCCGCGTTGCGGTGGACTTTGCGCAGGGACGCCGCGCGGTCGTGCTGGAGCAGGGCGCGGCACGCTTTGACGTACGGCATGATCCGGAACGGCCGTTCGAGGTGCACACGCCGCAGGCGCGCATGACCGCCCTCGGCACCAGCTTCAGTGTCGATTACGGCGCCGACGGCAGCGAACTGCGTGTCTTCTCCGGCAAAGTCGGCATCGATGGTGCCTCGGGCAGCCGGCTGGTGGTTCCTGCCCGGCAATGGGCGATGATCGGGGCTGACAGGATCAGCAGCCGCGGTACGTTTGATCCTGACGCGGGAGACTGGCAGACGGATTGGCTTGATGCACAGGCGATGCCGCTCGGCCGTGCAGTGGCGCGGCTGTCTCGTTACAGCACCGTGCCTTTGCGGCTGGGGCAGGAGCGCTTTGCGGCGCTGACGTTCAGCGGCCGCTTCAGGCTGGATGCACCTGAGGAATCTCTGGCGCTGATCGGTGCGCTGTTCGGTCTGGAAACGCAGCGGCGCGATGGCGCGGTCTATCTGGACAGGCCCGTGGCGGCCTGAACTGGAGTAGATGCGCCGGGATAGAGCAAGATTGTGCGTTCGCCGGGAACGGGAAGCCGCCCGATGCGCTTTCGTCGCAGCCTGTCCGTGCTAAGGGGCTGGCGTTCAACCGGAAGATCGAAGCCCGCCCCTGATGAACGACCCTGCCGATCCTGAAGCCGAACGCGTTGTCGCACTTGAACGCAGCGAGGAGCGGCTGCGCGCCCTGTTCGAAGCGCTGGATGACGGGTTCTGCATCATCGAGTTCTTCGACGGCCCGCACGGCCCGCTCAGCGACTACATCCATGTAGAGGCGAATTCGGGTTACGAACGCCAGTCCGGCATCCCCAATGTCGTCGGCATGACCTTGCGCGAACTCGAACCTGACGATGCGGAAGGCTGGGCCGAACTGTACGGCAGGGTGCTGTTGACCGGCGAGCCGATCCGCTTCGAACGCTATTTTCTTGCGGCCGGCCGGCATATCGAGGTTTCCGCCGCACGCGTAGAGCCGGCAAGTCGCAAGCAGGTGTCGGTGCTGTTCCGCGATATCGAAGCGCGTCGCCGTGCTCAGGATGCCCTGCTCGCCAGCGAGGCGCTGGCCCGGCAGAACATCCAGCGTGTGCAACTGGCGCTGTCGGCGGGTGCGATCATCGGCACGTGGTTCTGGGATATCCCGCAAGACCGCTTCACGGTCGACGAGGCTTTCGCACAGTCCTTCGGCCTCGACCCCGCCCTTCGGCGTGAAGACCTGTCGCTGGCGCAGATCGTGGCAAGGGTTCATCCCGACGATCGGGCCGGGCTTGCCTCCGCCATGGACGAGGCGATCCGGCGAGGCGGAGCCTATGCCCACCAGTACCGGGTTCGCCGAGCGGACGGGCGATACTACTGGATCGAGGCGAATGGCCGCGTCGAACTTGCCCCGGACGGAGCGCCGTTGAATTTCCCAGGCGTGCTCCTTGATATCGAGCAGCGTCGCACGATCGAACAGGAACGCGATCGCGCCTCGGCCGAACTTCGGGCGCTGAACGAGACGCTAGAGCAACGCGTCGCCGAGCGGACCGAGGAACTGATGAAGGCCGAGGAGCAACTGCGCCAGGCCCAGAAGATGGAAGCGGTCGGCCAGTTGACGGGCGGGCTTGCACATGACTTCAACAATCTGCTGGCCGGCATTTCCGGGGCCATCGAAATGGTGGGCACGCGGCTGAAACAGGGCCGCATCGCCGATGTCGACAAGTATCTCGTCGCAGCCCAAGGCGCGACGCGGCGAGCGGCGGCGCTGACGCATCGCTTGCTGGCGTTCTCGCGCAGGCAGACGCTTGATCCGCGCCCAACGAACGTCAACGTGCTGGTGAACGGGATGACGGACCTTATCCAGCGCACGGTAGGCCCTGCGATCCGGGTGGAAACGGTGGGCGCGGCGGCGCTCTGGCCTACGCTGGTGGATGCCAGCCAGTTGGAGAACGCGCTGCTCAACTTGTGCATCAATGCGCGCGATGCGATGCCCGATGGCGGGCGCATCACCATCGAAACCGCGAACAAATGGCTGGACCATGCCAGCGCCCGGACCCACGATGTTCCCGAAGGACAGTACCTGTCGCTTTGCGTAACTGATACCGGCACGGGCATGCCCCCGGACGTCATAACCAAGGCGTTCGACCCCTTCTTCACCACCAAGCCGATCGGGCAGGGCACGGGGCTGGGCCTGTCGATGATCTACGGCTTTGCCAAGCAGTCAGGCGGGCAGGTGCGCATCTATTCGGAGGTGGGGCACGGAACGACGGTCTGTGTCTACCTGCCGCGCCATTACGGCGATGCGGGAGAGGACGCATCTCATTCGGTCGAGGTGAAGGTTTCGGGTGTCGGCGCGGGCGAAACCGTGCTGGTCGTGGACGATGAGCCGAGCGTTCGCATGCTGATCACGGATATCCTCGAAGATCTTGGCTATACGGTGATCGAAGCAGCCGACAGCGCATCCGGGCTAAGGGTGCTGCAGTCAGACGTGCGCATCGACCTGCTGGTTAGCGATGTCGGCTTGCCAGGCGGCATGAACGGGCGCCAGATGGCGGACGCAGGGCGGCAGGTGAGGCCCGATCTCAAAGTGTTGTTCATCACCGGCTATGCGGAGAATTCCGTCATCGGCAATGGCCATCTTGAACCGGGGATGCAGGTGCTGACGAAGCCCTTCGTCGTCGAAACGCTGGCCGCGCGCGTGCGCGATCTCGTCGAAAACTGAACCTTGCGGACTTTACGCGGCAGCGAGGGTCGCGGCCAGCAGGGTACGCATCCGCTCTTCCACGCCGTCACCGAAGCCGACGCCCATCGTCAGGCAGCGGTTGTCACCACTTGGCCATGAGCGGTGACCTTTGCCAGTAGTATCAAGCATCACCAGCATGTCGCCGGGGCAAAGGCGGCGGCGGGTTCCATCCGTCGCTTCGATTTCCCACTTGCCCTCCAGCGTGATGGAAAAGCCAGCCATGCCGCAGGGGTGCCAGTCGGTGCAGTGGCTGGGATCGCCGGTGGCGATACCCCAGATCGAAGCCGGCGCGATTCCTTCCCAATGCGTGGTGCCGTCCCCTGCGATCACCTTGCGGGTCAGCGGAATTTCAAGGTCGACGAGGCGCGATCCACCATCAGCTTCGGCATAGATGCACACGGCAGTCTTGGTCATTTCACGGCTCCCCAAGTGATCAGTCGCAGCGGCAAAAAGTCCGGTGGACAGGCTGGAAACAAATGATATATAGATATAACAATATAGGCAAGAAGAGAGCGTCCAGACGTGTCGGTTCTGATCAGCGAAGTTGGCCCCCGTGATGGCCTCCAGAACGTCAAGGCAGTGATGCCGACCGAGGCCAAGAAGGCATGGATCGCCGCCGAAGCGGCCACCGGGGTGCGGGAGATTGAAGTGGGTAGCTTCGTTCCCGCGAAGCTTCTGCCGCAGCTGGCCGACACCGCAGAGATCGTGGCGTTTGCGCGCACATTGCCGGACCTGACCGTTGCCGTTCTGGTGCCAAATGCGCGCGGCGCTGCCGATGCGATCGCTGCCGGAGCGCACAAGCTGACCCTGCCGCTTTCTGTTTCGGAAACCCACTCGCTCAAGAACCTGCGCCGGACGCACGATCAGGTGGTCGAGGAAGCCGCCCGGATCGCGGCGATGATCCGCGAGCTGCCCGAAGCCGAGCGTCCGCATTTCGAGGGCAGCCTTTCCACGGTGTTCGGCTGCACGCTGGAAGGCTCCGTACCTGACGCGCAGATCGCGCGGCTGGCGGAACGGCTGATGGAAGCTGGTTGTGACGAAGTGGGCCTTTCCGACACGACGGGCTACGCCGACCCTTCCGCCGTGAAGCATCTGGTGAAACTGGTACGCGGCGTGGTGGGCGACACGGCGCTGACCGGCATCCATCTGCACAACACCCGTGGCCTTGGCCTTGCCAATGTGCTGGCGGCACTGGATTGCGGGCTCGACACCATTGACGCCTCACTGGGGGGGCTCGGCGGTTGCCCGTTCGCACCGGGGGCGAGCGGGAACATCGTGACCGAGGACCTTGCGTTCATGCTCGAAGCCATCGGGGTCGACACGGGGATCGACCTGGATATGCTCTTCAAGGTCCGTTCGATCGTAGCCGAAGCGCTGCCGGGCGAGCCGCTCTATGGCTTCGTCACCGATGCGGGCCTGCCGCTGGGCTTCACGCCGGCGAGGGTGCGCGAAGCCGCCTGAAGGGGTCTTGGCCTGCCGCAAGGGTTCTCGCTCTGCGGACAACGTCATCTCGCTCTTCCATACACCCCCGCGCGTAAGCTAGCGTCCTGTCCTTGGTCCTCCTCCCTCCCTCAAGGACGCTAGCAACATCGTCATGACACATGACCTGAAACGGGTGCCTACCCGCACGGCGGCCGCTTATGGCGCCGGGCAGCTTGGTGCGCAGATTTTCCGCGACACGCCGGCCGTTCTCCTGCCGATCTTCATGACCACGATCCTGGGCATTCCGCCCTGGCTCTCGGGCATCGTCATCCTGATCCCCAAGCTTTGGGTGATCGTGTGCGACCCGCTGGTCGGCGTCTTTTCCGATCGCAAGAAGGAAGCCTGGGGACGCACAGGCTTCCTGGGGATCGGCGCGATCCTGACCAGCCTTGGCTTCGCCAGCCTTTTCGCCATTGTCGAATATCCCAGCCCCTATGTCGCTGCTGCTGCGGTCTGTGTGCTGTTCCTGGTCGCTTCCACGGCCTTCAGCATCTATTCGGTGCCGTATCTTGCAGTCGCGTCGGAGCTTTCGAACGACCCGCATGAGCGCACCCGTATCCTGACGTTCCGCATGGCGGCGACGATCGGCGGCGTAGTGATCGGCGTGGGCGTGGCGCAGCCGCTGGTATTCGCGCTGGGCGGCGGGGCGCATGGCTGGCACGTCATGGCGTTCTCCTTTGCGGCGCTGTGCCTCGTTTCGATGCTTATCCCCGCCTTCGGCCTGCGTGGCGTGCCGCTGCTCAAGGGAACGCAGGCACCGGGCAAGATGCTGGATCAGCTGAGTTCGGTCGCTTCGAACAAGCCGTTCATGATCCTGCTGGCGACCACCTTCATCCAGGGCATCGGTCAGGCTTCGAGCTATACCGTCATCGGGTTCTACTACGTCTACGCGCTGAACCTGGTGCACATCATTCCGACGTTCGTGATCGCCATGGCTTGCGGCAGCCTGCTCAGCCAGCCGACGTTCCTTTACCTGTCGCGTCGGTTCGGCAAGGAGAAGTGCTACGTCGTGGGCTCGGTACTGTGGATGCTGGTTACCGTGACGTGGTACTTCGTCGAGCCTGAGAGCCCGGTAGTCCTGACCCTGCCGTTGATCGGCGACCTGACGCGCGAAGGCCTGCTAGTGCTGGCACGCGGCGTGTTCATCGGTGTCGTCAACACGGGCTTCCTGCTGCTTTCGTTCTCGATGCTGACGGACACCGTCGACCTGCACCGCCGCCGCCACGGCTCGGCGAACGAAGGTGTGTTTTCCGGCATCTTCAGTGCCGCCGAGAAGTTGGCATTCGCCCTTGGCCCGCTGGTGGCGGGGATCATCATGAGTGCGTTCGGCTTCGTGTCTTCTACCCATGGCGTGGTGCAGCAGAGCCAGAACGCGGTGCTGGGCGTGGTGCTCCTCTACTCGGCCGTTCCCGTGCTCACGCAGTTCCTCAGCCTGCTGGTGTTTTCGCGTTACCGGCTCGACCCGGCCGAGATTTCGACGGGACCGGAGAACTGGGAGGACGCGGCTCGTCTTGAGCCGTCGCCCGGCCTGGAGCGCTGATCGGCCCGTTGCACTGAGAAAAAAAGCCCGCCCTGCGTTTAGCAGGGCGGGTTTTTTGTGTTCGGACTGCGGCTGAGTTCAGGCGCCGGGAATGTTCCCGCCGTCGACCGGGATGAACACGCCCGAGACCGCCTTGTTGGCCGGATCGGCCAGGAACAGCACGCTATTGGCGATGTCCTCAGGCGTGGCGAGGCGACCGAGCGGGCTGTAGGTTTCCATCTTAGCGAGGAAGTCACCGTCGCTCTCGCCATCCAGCTTGTTGCCCATGAGCATTTCCGTCGGCACCGCGCCAGGCAGCACTGCATTGACGCGCACGCCATAGCGCCCCGCAGCCCGCGCTGCAGTGCGCGTGGTCATCAGAACCGCGGCCTTTGATCCGCAATAAGCTGCCCCGGTCGGGTTGGCTGTGATCGACATGCCCGAGCCCATGTTGACGATCGCACCGCCCCTGCCGCTGGCCTTCATGCGCCGGATGGCGTGCTTGCAACCAAGGAATACGCCGTCCGAATTGATTGCGAAGTGCTTCTGCCACAGCTCCAGGGGCATGTCTTCGAAGGGGATGTTGGGGCGGTAGATGCCGGCATTGTTGACCAGTACGTCGATGCCGCCAAGCTCGCGATCGATATAGTCCATCAGCGCGATCCAGGAATCTTCGCTGGTCACGTCGAGGCTGCGTTCGATGACTTTGCCATCACCTGCAATTTCGCCGGAGGTGGCAAGATCGGCACTGATGACAGTGGCGCCAGCTGCAGCGAATGCCGTGACGATGGCCTTGCCAAGACCACCCGCACCGCCGGTGACGACGACGTTCAGGCCGGTGAAATTGTCTTTGATCATCGTGACTTGGGTTCCCGATAAGATGTGATTCCAACCTGTTGCCGGTGTGGCACAGATGCGACCCTGCTTCGCGGTTAACCTTCGCTGTTCGCGGGCAAGCACGGATTCTGATGGCTGTCCGCCTAGTGATAAATCATCGGCTGGTGATCAACGAACTCGACTCAAATTGTCCGAAATCGGTTGTGAGGCACCTTCCTCGGACAACAAAGGTTCAGGGAAAATCGTCATGTCCAGTCGGTTCGGTTTCCTTTTCAGCACCACTCTTGCCACCACATTCGCAACTGCGCCGGCAATGGCGCAGGAGGCTGCTCAGACTACGTCGGAGGCCGTCAGCGGCAACGACATCGTCGTCACGGCGCAGCGTCGTGAACAGTCGCTGCAGGACACTCCGATTGCCGTGAGCGCCTTCAGTCCCGAAATGCTGGAAGATCGCGCGATCAGCAGCGTGGTCAATATCGCGCAGAACACGCCGGGCCTTTACCTGAGCCAGGGCACCGCATCGCCAAGCACGCTTCAGGTCGCCATGCGCGGGGCGCTGGAACAGAACGGCGGCACCATCACCTCTGAATCTCCTGTCGCGATCTACATCGACGACGTCTACCAGTCGCGCCTTTCCGCGGCTGACTACGACCTTGCCGACATCGAGCGGGTCGAGGTGCTGCGCGGGCCGCAGGGGACGCTTTATGGTCGCAACTCGATGACCGGGGCGATCAAGCTGGTCACCCGCCAGCCGAATGGGGAGCACTGGGCGAATTTCGACATCAGCTACGCCCGTTTCGAGGAAGTGAAAGCCAAGGTCAGCGTCGGAGCGCCGATCACCGGGAACCTCGCGCTGGCGGCCTCGGGCTTCTACGACAACCGCAACCAGGGCTGGCAGCATAACATCTACACCGGCGAGGACGTGACCAAGTTCCGCCGCTACGGTGGGCAGGTTGCCCTTGGTGTGACCAATGTCGACAAGCTGGAGGCGGTGGTCACCGCGCGCTATGCCAAGAGCACCAGTGACGGCCAGCACTTCCTTCCGATCGAGCCGACATCTCCCTACAATCCGGCGATCGGCTTCTACGAGACTCGCACGCCGCTTCCCGCCCTTGGCAACAATGAGCAGTATTCGTTCTCCGGCAGGCTTGGCTACGATCTGAGCGATGCGATCACCGTGCGTTCCATCACCGCCTACCAGCACCTCAAGGAGCGCTGGGCGCTCGACTTTGCGGGGGGCTACGTGGCGCCGGGCAGCGATGCGGACCCGATCGTCGGGTTCTATCGTGACAGTCTGGGGCGCCAGAACCAGTTCACGCAGGAATTCCAGTTTCTTGCCAACAGTGCCGACGATCGTTTCCACTTCATCGCGGGCGCCTTCTACTTCCGTGAACATGCAGAACAGGGCACGGCGGGGGATATCTACCTTGGCTATCAGCTCCAGCCTTCGACGATCGATACGACCTCGAAAAGCTATGCGGGTTATGCCCAGGCAGACTACGAGGTCGTGCCCGGCCTGACTGCATCGGCGGGTATCCGCTACACCCACGATACCAAGCGGTTCTTCGGCACCACGCCGGATGCGCTGGGCGTAATGCATGAACTGAATTACGCCATCAAGGCCAACGTCTGGACGCCCAAGTTCAACCTTCAGTACAAGTTTTCTCCTGACGCGATGGTCTATGCCACCGTGGCCCGCGGCTATCGGGCAGCAGGTTTCAACTCGCTCAATTCGGGTGAACCGGACGGGTACGGGCGGCCTTATGCTCCGGAATTCGCATGGTCCTACGAAGTCGGCGCCAAGGTGGACCTGCTTGATCGCGCGTTGCAACTGAACCTTGCGGCCTATCATGAGAGCCTCGACAACCTGCAGACGCTGGCATTGGGGAATGTCGCAGGCAGTTATCTCATCCAGAACGCGGCCAAAGCCAAAGTGCAGGGCATCGAACTGGAATCGACCCTGCGGCCCGTGGAGGGTGTCAGCCTTTTCGGGAACGTGACTTACACTTACGACAAATATCAGGAACTCGATCCTGAATCTCAGGCGGCGACTGCCGGGGCGACGCGGTTGCCGCTTATCTCTCGCTGGCAGTATCAGGTCGGCGGCACGGCGGATATCCCGGTGGGCGACAGCACAATGACACTCGCCGCGGATTACAGCTGGCGTTCGTCCTACAATTCGCTCGTATCGCTATCGGAAGCCTCGCAGAATCCGGCCATCGGGCGCGCCAATGCGTCGATCACCTACAAGCTGCCCGGCGATCACATACAGATCTATGCGCAGGCCACCAATGTGTTCGATTCAAAGGACTGGTTCGCTTCGGCCGAGTTCGTACCGGGTGTGTTCGGCTACAAGATCCCGCTGGAGCCGCGCGTCTGGCGCATCGGCTTTCGCTACAAGATGTGAACAAAGCCAGTGCGGTGCCTGAGCAGATGCCGGGCATGATGCGTCGGCATCCCGGCATAAAACTGATGACCAAGGAGTGATGCAAATGGCCGGAGAAACCGGAATCGCAGAACCGGTGCAGGATGTCGACTTCGGCTCCCCGGCCTTCCTCGAAGATCCCTGGAGTCCGCTGCGCGCGCTCCAGGGCCAGGACCCGGTGTTCTGGAGCGAAAAGCAGCAGGCGTGGATCGTGACGCGCTACGACGATGTCATGGCGACGTTTCGGGACCAGCGGCTGTCCGCGTCGCGTATCGTGCCGTTTCTCTCCACGCTCGTGGCCGATGTTCGGGCGGAATATCCTCTGGTCGCGCAATTCGAGGAGAAGTGGATTTCCAACGTCGATCAGCCGGTTCATTCCCGCCTGCGGCGGCTGATGGCGAATGCGTTTTCGCGCAAGGTGGTGGACGCTTTGCGTCCCGCCTCACGCAAGATCAGCGCGGACATTCTGAGCGAAGTGGACGGGCGCGAGGTGGACTACGTTCACGCGGTCGCGCGTGAACTTCCGGCGCGGGTAATCACTGCGATGTTCGGCATCCCGGACCACTTGCGCGATCAGTTCGCCGACTGGGCTGGGGCGATCCAGCAGGCGACCGGCGCAGCCGTACTGACGCGAGACATGGTGGACCTTTATCACCAGACCCTCGCCGACATGAACGTTGAACTGCTCAAGCTTATCGCCGAACGTCGCGAAAGCCCGAAAGAAGATCTGCTTAGCCAGTTTGTTCAGGCGCGCGATGCAAACGACCAGTTGTCCGATGATGAATTGTTGGGGGCTTGCCATGCGACCATCATCGCAGGCTTCGAGACCACGATGCATATGCTGACACTGGGTATGCTCGAATTGCATGAACGGCCGGTGCTGCAGCAGCGCCTGCTTTCAAGTTCTTCTGATGCAGCGCAAGTCGTGGACGAACTGCTGCGCTACATCGGCATGGCCAAGGGCATGCTGCGCATAGCGCGCGAGGATTTCGAGTGGCATGGCAAGACGATCCGCAAAGGCGATTTCGTCTATGGCATGAACATATCCGCCAACCGTGATCCGCGCATGTGGCAGCGGCCGGACGAGATCGATCCGGACCGCGACAACAATCGCTCCATGGCGTTTGGGCCGGGTATGCACTTCTGCCTCGGCCATTTGCTGGCGAAGATGGAACTCGCCGAGTTTTTCACCGAGCTTTTCGGTAGCTATGACGTGGCAATTCTCTCTGCCGGGCGGCCGTGGATCAACAGCTTCACTTTCCGCGGGCTGGAGCGACTGCCGGTGCGGATCAGCGCGAAGAGCTGATCCACACGGTCGATCAGGATTTCGCGCAGTTGCGGCGTCAGATGCCCAGCGCGCCCGGATTGAGCAGCCCCCTGGGGTCCACCTGCGCCTTTATTGCCTGCAGCAGAGCCAGCGCACCCTCGTCACGTTCACGCGCGTAGGGGTAAAGCTTGCCCACCTGAAAATGGCCCGCGCCGTGGGCATGCATCAGACCGATGATCTCGGTGCGGATTTCCTCGACAAGCGCGGCACCTTCGGGATTGGCGGCATGGCGCGGCAGGCTGGCGAGGTAGCGCGGCTCCATCATCCGTTCATGATAGGGTGTCAGTTCGTCCTTCCAGTACAGGGCCGGTTCGTAAAGGAACGTTCCTGCCCCGATCGAAGAGAACATTGCGCCGATGTAGGCGCCTTTGCGGTCCATCTCGGCCCGCTTGCTCTCTACGTAAGCGCTAAAGGCGGCATGGAACGAGGCCACGCGCGAGTGGGGGAGCAGGCCATGCAACGGCACCCAGCGCTCACCTGCGGGGCCCAGCATATTGTGCAAGGGCTGGAACGGCATTGCCCGCACGACCGTCGGCACTGAGTTGGCGATTTCACGCCCGAAGCCAGTCGCTACCTTGCGAATGGCGTCGATCTTGGCGCGCGCTTCCACGGCGGAATAGCCATCGGCGATGTAATGCGCAGCGTAAGGCGCGGAGGCCAGAACCCGTCGTCCCGCTGCTGCCATGCGAACCAGGCTGCGCGCTCCTGCCAGCGCGTTGGGAGACGAACGCCACACGCCCTTTGCTACGGAGAGCATCGTGCCGGTGTCCTGCCTGGCGATCTGGCCCTGCGACAGCGCAAGATCGAGCCCGAATGACTTCTCCTCGATCTTCATGGCCGCGATCGTGGACATGCAGCCGTGCAGAGCGGCGAAGTCGGGGAAAGTGAAGGATGCGGTCTCATGTGCGGGCTTGCGACGCAGCAGTTTCAGCGTGATCGCCGTTTTGATGCCCAGGGCCCCGGAATCTCCCAGGAACAGGCCGGCGAGGTCCGGACCATAGTTGCGGAAATGGCCCCAGTGCGCTTGTGAGCCGGTTGTGCCGGTGCGCACGAATGTCCCGTCCGGCAGCAGCACTTCCACGGCTATGACACTGTCTGCTGAAATGCCGTTGGCGTTGGAGCCGTGACCGTTGGCATTCTGGCTTATCGTGCCGCCGACGCTTGCGGCAAGGCCGCTGAAGGTGCCGACGAAAGGCACTTTCAGCCCGTACGAGGCGAGCGCATCGTCCAGCGCCTTCCAGCTGATTCCCGGCTCGACGGTGACGGTCATGTCGGTTTCGTCGATGGATATCACGCGGCCGAGACCCGAACTGTCGATTACCACGCTGTCGGCTCGCTTGGGCAAGTGCGCATCGGTATAGGACACACCGCCGCCGCGGGTATGGATCGCCAGTCCCGCTTCGGCCGCCGCGAGGACAATGGCGCGCAAGTCTGCGATGCTGCTCGGCCGGAACACGCCTGCGGGGGTGGCGTGGCGGCGGTAGACGTCGGAGCCGAAGAAGTCCGCTTCGCTGTCCGGCAGGCGCGATGGGGCACTGTCGAGGGCATCGGGCAGGGGCATCGGCATCTCTCTCGATCGGTTTGGTGTGTCAGGACTTGCGTGCGATCAGCACTTCCCAGCCGCCGCCGGGTGCATACTCGCCAGCTTTGAATTCGCGGTCGGCCAGTTCATCCGCCTTGGCGGCATCGTAGCCTTTTGCTTCGGCGCCCGCGTACTCGCGGATCACCATCGGCGCGGTGTCGAAGCGGATCGTCTCGGGATCGAAGCCGGCCTTTCTTGCCAGCGCTACCTGATCCATTTCGCGCATGGCGCCCCAGAAAGGCTCGTTGTTGTAATAAGTCTCGTTGTCGAGGATGAACTGGGTGAACGGGTCCATCAGGTCGAACGGTGGCAGGTCGCAGTGGATCATGACGCCGCCGGGACGCAGCAGGCGAAAGCATTCGTCGAAGATCCGGGGCATGGCCTTGCCACTGGTTTCGTGCAGCAGGATGTGGCTGACGACAAGATCGAATGAACCGTCGTCGAACTCGGTCCGCTCGGCGTTCATCTGCGCGAAGTTCACCGTTTCGCCCAGCGCTACGGAGCGGGCGTGAGCGTAGCGCACCAAGGGCTCCGCCACGTCGATGCCCCAGACTTCGGCCTCGGGGAAGAACTCCTTGTAGGGCAGGGTCGAGTGGCCCACCGTGCAACCCATGTCGAGTACGCGGGCCGGCACGAAATCCGGCATCGTGCGGCGGATATAGTTCACCACCGAACGGCCCTTGCCATCGTTGAACGGCCCGCCGTAGCCCATGCCGTAAAGATAGACGCCCCGTTCATAGAGTGCGCCGGCCGCGAACTGTTCGGCGTCACTCTGCGCTGCATAACCGCCCGGCATGCAGTGGATGTCGAGTGCGGTGACGTAGCGCGGCACGTTGAACGCGCTGGGAATCCGCAGTTCGCCGCCTTGTCCCTCGCGCGCCTTGACTTCGGCGGCAAGGCGTGGCCAGTCGCGTTCGATAGTGTCCACCACCGAGAGCCACAGCAGTTCCTGCGCGGTGCGATTGAGCGCAGCGTAGGACTGGAAGTAGGGCTCCGTCTTCATGGCTTTTCGCACGTCATGGCGGCTCGCCAGATCGACGCCAAGCGACTTCGATTCCGCTGCTGTCTTGGCGAAAAGCGGGGTCAGGCCCGGCAGGACTTCTCGCTGGATGAAGCCGCGCAGCCCCTTGGCGAAATTCTGGCGGCTCGCTTCGTCATGGCTGGCGCGCGGAAGGACCGGATGGTCGGCTTGCTGGAAGACGTTGAGCATCAGTCCAGACCCAGATCGATCTGGGCCAACTCGTAGCGGACCGGCCCGAACGAACCCTGCAGACGCAGGGGCAGGTAATCGCCGGGTGTCACCCAGAAGTCGGCGTATTCGGGCACGAACTCGCTCCAGCGCACCTTGAAGTGCTCGGCTTCGAATGCTCCGGCGCGAACGGTGATTTCCTCACGGGCGATGTAGGTAACCAGCGGCGTTACGCAGTGCGCGCGGTAATGGCCCATGCCCCATTCGGAGGTCGAGTTGGTAACACAGGTCACCGGCTTCTCCACACCCGGATCGGCGGTGCCGCAGGCCGCAGCGACCAGCACGTCGGCCAGGATCGTGTGCATGCCGAGGTAGTCGATACGCTTGCCTGCCTCCAGCCGCTGCGAGAACCGCCCTGCTTCCTGCGAAAAGATTTCCGCCTCTACCGCCGTCCCGTCGATCCGGAACCAGCAGTGCGCCTTGAGGTCGCCGTCCACGAATTCGCGGGTCTGTGCCTCGATCGGGTTCCAGGCGCCATCGACCGACCATGTGGCGTTGCGTAGCACCTTGCGGTCGTCGAACTCGATGGTGGCGTTCATCAGCCGGCCCTTGTCCCAGACCGACATGGTGAAGGCTTCGCGCCCCCATTCCTCGTCGCCTTCCTTGAGATGGACGACACGGCCGGAGAGATGCTTGGGGATCTGGTAGGTCATGGTCGGTCCTTTGCAGGGCTCACCAGGGAACGGTTTCGCCGGTGTATTCGAGGAAGGGGGCGCCTTTCGGAGAGGGTTCGGCGGTGCTGACAAGGCGGTAGATACCCGCCACGCTGTCGGCGATCTCAACGGTGGCGTCAGCGCCGCCCATCTCGGTTTTCGCCCAGCCGGGGCAGATGATCAGCACGGCACGTGCCGACCCCGAAGGTGCTCCGTGCGTGACGGCGAAGCTGCGCACCAGCATGTTGAGCGCCGCCTTGCTGACGCGGTACAGGTCTGCGCCGGCCAGCGTGTTGCGCGCCATCGATCCCATGCCTGAACTGGTGAAGGCGAATGTTCCGCCTTCTGGCACCAACGGCTCCAGCAAAGTGGCAAGGCGCACGCCGCCGATCGCGTTGGTCTGAAGGACGCGCAAGATTTCTTCGTCGCTACGCTCCCAGATCGGTACATCGCCTTGCGGCAGGATGCCCGAAACGATGTGCAGCACGTCGATCCGCTGCCCGGCAAGGGTATCGCGCAAGGCAAGCGCCTGCCGCTCATCTGTGATGTCGAGCGGCAGAACGGTGATGCCTTCCAACGCTTCCAGCGCGGGGGAGGGGGAGACCGTGGTCGCTACAACGTCCCAGCCTTCGGCAAGATAGTGCCGGGCCAGCGCGAGGCCGAGGCCCTGGGTGGCACCTACCAGCAGGACCCGGCGCGTGCTCACTTCCAGCCGGCTCCGCGCAGGAACTTCGCGACTTCATCGGCCCATGCTTCGGGCTGTTGATCGACGATGTCGACGCCGCCTCCTTCCAGCGCCGCGAAGGCGAAGTGGGGGAAAAGTTCATGGGCGCGCTGCGCGTGGCCGAAGATCATGTCGCCGGTGTTAGACAGGATCAGCGTCGGCTGTTTCACTTGCGCCAGTTGCGGTTCCTGATCGTACATGTAGGCGGCGTTGTGGCCGTACCAGAAGGCGCCACGCCCGATCAGCGCCTGCACCACGTAATCACTCAGCCGCGCATCGGGGATGGTCCCGCTGGCCAGGTTGTTCCGGATATCGAACAGTTCCGCCATATGCCCTGCATGTTCACGCGCGCCGTAGGCCAGTTCCCACTGGTGCAGGTTGTCGAGGAAGTTCCGGCGATCTTCGGCGCTCACCAGCAGCGGACCGTTTACGATCAGCGCGGAAATGCGGTCCGGGAACAGGACGGCCCCCTCGGTCGCCGCCAGTGCGCCGGTGTGGTGACCTAGCAGTGCCGTGCGTTCGATCTCCAGTGCATCAAGCACGGCGGGAATGACCTGCGCGTAATCGGTGACGGTGGGAGTATCGGGCGTGGGGTCGGACATGCCGAAGCCGGGCATGTCGATGCCGATCGCGCGATAGCCACGAGCGGCCAGGGGGGCGTAGACATTGTCGAACTGGCCCGATGTCATCGGGGCCTGATGGAACATCAGCAGCGCGGGGCCTTCGCCCGTCTCCTGAAAGTGAACCTGCCCGAACGGACCGTCTGCGTAATGACGGCGGGGCCAAGAATGCTTCATCAGATATCTCCTGTCGCGACCTTGTCGAGCGTTTCGTGATAGGCGCGGTCGCTGTACTTGTGTTCGAGTTCGCTGCGGCGCTGGCGCGAGAATTGGAAGAGCCTGCCGTAGAAATCCTGAAGCGCCTGCTCGCGCTCGCGCAGCAGCGCCTCGTCGGGCTGGAGGGCTTCGATTTCTGCGGCAAGGTTGATGCCGTGACGGGTCATCACGCGCTCTGCCGTGTCGAGCCTTTCGCGCACGACATGCAGTTCCTGTGCGAGAACCAGCACCATCGACAGAACTTCGTCGACGCCTTCAGTGGTGAAGAATTCCGGGCGTTTGCCGCGCACGGTGCGTGGAAGTTCAGGGTGATCCGTCATGTGTTCAATCCGTCCAGCGCCGCCAGCACCTGCGCCAGCGGCTCCACGTCGGCGTACTTGTAGGCCATGTCGAACAGGTTCACCGCATGGGCCGTGGGGCTGCGGTCGTAGACGCATTCCTCCGGCACGGTGACGCGGAAGTTGTAGGCAAAGGCGTCTACTACGCTGCCGCGCACGCAGCCGCTGGTCGTGCAGCCGGTGACGACCACGCTGTCGCAGCCCAGATCGATGAGATAGCTGGCCAGCGGCGTTCCGAAGAAGGCGCTGGGGTGCTTCTTGGGCAGCAGTACGTCACCGGGGAGCGGTGCGACTTCCTCTACGAAGCGGTAGCCTTCGGCTGCTATCGTCATGAGTTCGGGCACTTTGGCGGCGAGGCGGCCCTGATCGAACGCCTCCTTGGGGGCGACGTGGGGGTATAGCACGGGCAGGCCCAGTTCGCGGAACTTCGCCAGCAAGGGGGCAATGTGGCGTACCGCCTGCCATCCCGCATCGCCGCAGCTGGTCTTGAACTCCTCTATCGCGTGCCAGAACGGTAGCTCACGGGTACCTATGGTGCGATACTGCACGTCTATGATGAGCAGGGCCGGGCGCTTGCCGATACCACCGGGCCGACCGAAACCGGCCGCGCGGTAACGGCGCTCCTCCTCTTCGGAGACGATGCCGGTCCACGGCCTGTTCATGACTTCATGTCGCCTTCGTAGTGAAGCCGCATCGCGTCCCATTCGGCGGTGCGCACCACCTTCTGACGCTGTACGAAATCGGCAAGGCGATCGCCCACGTTCTGCAGCGAGCCGTCGTCCTTCAGCGCGCCCAGCACCTGCTGCATTGCCAGCACCGAAGCCTGCAGCGCCGCATTGGCATAGAGGACGAGGCCATAGCCCATCGCTTCGAACTCGCTCGCGGGGAAGGGCGGTGTCTTGCCGCCGTGGACCACGTTGACGAGATGCGGCAGGCCGGGGTTGCGGCAGGGGGCATCGCGCAGTTCGGCTTCGGTGGTCAGCGCCTCTACGAAAAGGATGTCGGCGCCTGCCTCGGCATAGCGGGCAGCGCGTTCGATGGCTGCTTCGTAGCCTTCCACCGCCTTGGCGTCGGTGCGGGCCATGATGAGCGTATTCTGGTCGCGGCGGGCGTCCACCGCCGCCTTGATCTTGCCGATCATTTCAGCGGCGGGGGCAACGTCCTTGCCTTCGAAGTGGCCGCAGCGCTTGGGAAAGACCTGATCCTCGATCTGGATGACGGCTGCTCCGGCCGCTTCGAGGCGGCGCACCGCGTGATAGCAGCTGACCGAATTGCCATAGCCGGTATCGGCATCGACGACGAGGGGCACGTCGACCACGGCGGCGATCCGCTCTACCGCCTGCGCCATGTCGGAAAGGCCCAGGATGCCGATATCGGGCAGGCCCAGTTCGGTGTTCGCCACACCCGCGCCGGTCACATAGAGCGCTTCGTAGCCCAGATCCTGCGCCACGCGCGCTGCAAGCGGATTGGCCACGCCCGGCAGCAGGACGGTGCGCTTGTCTGCCGCGTTCGGCGCAGTGAGCCGCAGCTTGAATTCGTGTCTGGTCATAAGCGCGAAGACTATCGGTGCCGTGGCCACGCGGGAGGCGGGGCGCGGGCGCTATCCGGCAGGTGGAGTTTGTTCGGCTGGCGGGCAAAGCTGCGCATAAGTGCTGGCAGCACGGCAGGGCATCCTAGGCTGCACGCATGACGCCAGACGAGCGCATCCCTGTGGAGATCCTGAGCGGCTTTCTGGGCAGCGGCAAGACCACGCTGCTCAACCGGATGCTGGCCAAGGGCGCCTTTCGCGACACTGCCGTCGTGGTGAACGAACTGGGCGAAATCGCGCTCGATCACCTGCTGGTCGAAAGCGCGCCGGGGCAGGTGGCGCTGCTGGAGGGCGGATGCCTGTGCTGCGCCGTCATCGATTCGTTGCCCGAAACCCTGCTGGACCTGTGCCGGCGCCGTTCGGCGGGAGAGCTGCCGCGCTTTGGCAGGATCGTTATCGAAACCACTGGCCTGGCTGATCCGGGTCCGATCATTGAGGTGATCCGCCGCAGCCCGCTGCTGGCGCATTTCCTGTCGCTGGGGGTCATCGTGACTGCGCTCGACATGCTGGGCGGTCAGGCGCAGGTGGAGCGTCACCCCGAGGCGCTGCGCCAGTTGGTTCTGGCCGACCGGCTGGTGCTTACCAAGCTGGACCTGCGCACGCCGCTCAGTCCGGAAGAATGCATCTGGATCGCCGGTGCCAATCCGCTGGCGGATGTGGTCACGGCCGCAGACGTGCTGACCGATCCGGCGCTTCTGCTTGCGCCTCCGCGCGGGCCTCGCCTTGCCGGGACGGATAGCCCTGCCGCGTATTCCCACGCAGCGCATACCCATGGCGTGCGGGCCTGCAGCTTCCGCCTGAACGAGCCCGTGACGCGCGCGGGGCTTGCCGCTTTTGCGGCGGCGCTTGAACTTAGCTTCGGTGCTGACCTGCTGCGCTGCAAGGGACTGGTCGAAACGCGCGGGCGCCTGTTGCTGGTGCAGGGCGTGGGCACGCGCTTGGCGGTATCTGAGGCACCGCCGTCCGCTGCGGGGGGCGAACCGCACCTTACCGTCATCGTCCGGCAGCGGGGGGAGGACGAGATCGCGGCGCTACTCCCGTGGCTCCACGTACCCGAGGGCACGATGCCCCCAACCAGAGAGGGTCTGCAATGAGCGGCTTCGATCTTCTGATCGCCAACGGCACCATAGTCGATCCCGTAAGCGGTACTGCGCCCGGCGATATCGCCATCGCCGACGGCCGAATTGCTGCGCGCCTCGCTTCCGGCAGCGGGGCTGCCGCGCGCGAGACGATTGACGCGTCGGGCCTTCATGTCTTTCCGGGGCTGATCGACACGCACGTCCACTTCGGCTTTGGAGAGCCGATCACCGAATACACCACCGAAACGCAACATGCGGCCATCGGTGGGTTCACGTCTATCCTCGGCTACTTCCTGTCGAGCGAGGGCTACGGCGATATCTTCGATGCCGAATATGCCCACGCCCGCGCGCGGGCGCACGTCGATTTCGGTTTCCACTTCTCCGTCGCCAGCGAACGGCACGTAGAGGAGATGGCGCGCTACGTGGCCGATTACGGTGTCACGTCCTTCAAATATTTCATGAACTTCAAGGGCGAAGAGGGGCGCTATCTCGGTCTGGACGGCACCGACGATGGGTACTTCTATGCGTTGCTGGAAAAGGCGGCGAGCCTTGGCGAAGTCACCATCGTCGTCCACACCGAGAACATCGAACTGGTCAACCGATTCCGCCGCGCCAGCATCGCCGGGGGCGGAATGACGCTGAAGGACTGGAACCTTTCCAAGCCCGCGATCACCGAGGCCGAAAGCACCATTCGTGCGCTATATCTGGCGGAAAAGCTGGGTGCGCAGATTTATATCCCGCACATTTCCACCCGCATGGCGCTGGACGAGGTGCGCCGTTGGCGCGATCGTTATGACCGGGTGACGGTGGAAACCTGCCCGCATTACCTGACGCATGACTGGGACGCGGATATCGGTTCGATCGGCAAGGCCAACCCGCCCTTCCGCAGCCCGGACGACGTTGCCGCGATGTGGGAGGGGCTGGCGGACGGTGCGATAGACGTTGTCGCGTCCGACCATGTTCCCCGCAAGCGGGCGACCAAGGAGAAGCCCGTCTGGCAGGCATCGCAGGGCTTTCCCGGCACGGCCACGATCCTGCCGGTCCTGCTGGATCAGGGCTATCACAAGGGGCGTCTATCCCTTGACCGGATCGCGCAGTTGCTGACCAGCAAGCCGGCGGAGGCGTTCTCCATGAAAGGCAAGGGCAGCCTTGCCCCCGGCGCGGACGGGGACGTGACGCTGGTGGATCTGGAGCAGAGCCGCGTGGTCGATCCCGCCGCGCTGGCTTCGTATTCGGACTATAGCCTGTACGAAGGCTGGACCCTGCGCGGCTGGCCGGTGCGGGCGATCCTGCGCGGGGAGACGATCATGCAGGACGGCAAGGTCACCGGGGCGGGCGGATATGGGCGCTACCTGGCGCGCGCAGCGTCCGTGCCGATGGCGGCGGCGCTAGCGCGAACCTGAGGGCGCGGGCGTCAACTCGCCGCCAGTTCCTCCAACTGCCGCGCCCAGTCGCGGTGCCACTTCTGTACCAGAATTTCGTTCGCGCCCAGCACCGCGCTGAAGCCTTCCGGCGCATTTAGCAGGTTGCGATAGGCTTCCTCGGAAACGCTGTAGTCCTCGGTACGCACCACGTCCTCAATGAAGCCGTGGAGCACCTGCCAGTCCTCATCCGGCTGCGGGCCGTCGGCGTGGCCGGGGCGATAGGTGGCCATGCGCGTTACCGTACTGCCGGGCGTCTCGCCGGGGTAGAGGTGGTAAAAGCCGTAGAACATCTCTCCGTTCGGCCCGGAGGATACGTTCAGGTTGATGTTGGGGAAGATGAAATAGTTGCCGCCGAAGTTCTCGTCCGGCCATTCGGCTTCCGGCGCGTCGGCCAGCGCATACCAGTCCTTGCGGGGAAAGCCCATGCGGGCGTGGCGGGCGAAGGGGGTCAGTGCCATCACGTTGGAGACAAGGCGCGGGGCCACCGTGGTCGCGTGCAGGGTCGCGAAGTGGTAGCTTTCGCAATACGTGTCCCAGGCACATTTCCAGTTGGTGCGCGTTTCCAGCTGCGTATGGCGCATCGGGCGCGCGCGGCCGAGTTCGAGGTGCTCCAGCTCCGCCGCGAAAGGGCCAAGCCATTCGGCAAGGTCGATCTGGCCGCCATCGGGATCGGCGCGCACGAAGACCATGCCCGCCCATTCCGCCACCGGCAGTTCGACAAGGCCGCGCGCCTCGCGTTCCATCCCGGCGAAGCCCTCCGCGCCGGGCAGGCCGATCAGCCGGCCCTTCAGGTCGAAAGTCCAGCCGTGGAACCGACAGGTCATGCGCTTGCGGCTGTCGCATTCGGTGACCAGGCGCGCTGCGCGGTGTGGGCACATGTTGAGGAAGGCGCGCACTTGTCCGTCGCCGTCGCGCAGGATCACGATCTCTGGGCCCAACGCGTCGAACAGCAGCTTGTCGCCGGGCTGCGCCACGTCGAGCGAAAGGCAGGCCATGATCGGCAGCTTGCGGAACGCTGCGCGTTCCTGCGCGTGGCGTTCGGGATCGACGTAGGCGCGGGCGTCGATCTCCATGACGGCATCGGCAAGGTCCGTGCGCCCGTCGCGCAATCGCTCCACAAGGGCGCGGCGCAGTGACTTGTGGGATTCCTGACGGGCGAGAGAGGGGGGCGGAACTGGTTCGGCGGTCATCGGGTCAATCTCCCCGGTAACGGATGAAGGCGATCAGGCTCAGCGCCTTGAGCACGGCCGGATAGACCGCAAAGCAAAGCACCAGTGTGGTCAGCGCGGCGGAAGACTGAGGCACGGTTCCGCTGCCCTTGGCGCCGACGAACCCGCCAAGGCTGAGCAGCACGCCGGTGATTGCCGGGCCAAGCGCGAACGCGACTTTTTCCAGCGCGCTGAACACGCCGGAATAGACGCCCGCACGCGATGCGCCGGTTGTTTCGCGATCGTGCTGGATGGTGTCTGTCAGCATCGACAGCGCCATCAGCAGGTACATCGAATTGAACAGGCCCCACAGAAACCCGCGCAGTGCCATTAACGCCATGCTGGGGGCGGGAATGCCGATGTGCGCGGCAATCCATGCGTTCTCGGTCGGACCCGCGGTGATCCACGAGAGGCAGAACAGCGACCAGCCGAGCACACCGGTTACAAATAGCGCGCGCTTGGAGAACCGCTTGCTCAGCCACACAGTCAGCGGCTGGGCAACGAGCACCGAGGCGGCGGCAAAGACGTTGACGATGGCCAGTGCGCCCGCATCATGCAGGACATAGAGGAAGAACAGGCCGAAGACCGTATACGTCATACCCTGCGCCGTCAGCGCGACGAAGTAGGTGGTGGAAAGGCTCACGAAACTGCGGTTGCGCCACAAGGCCAGGATATCACCCTTCCCCGTCGCGCCTTCGGGGCGGGGAAGGGTGATCAGGCGCGTGCGGCGCACCGTGGCCCAGGTTACGCCCATGCTGACAAGGCAGACTGCACCGTAAAGCAACCCCATGCGGTTGAAGCCATGCCAGCCGTCTCCGAGCCATTGGGCAACGGGCAGGGCATATCCCGCGCCGATCGCAACCCCGATGGCCAGGAAGACGAGGCGATAGGCAAGGATCGTCGTGCGTTCGCGCGGGCTCTCGCTCATCTCGGACGCGACGGAAAGGTAAGGCACCGAGAACAGGCTGTAGGCGGTGGATGCAAGCGCGAAGGCAAGCGACATGTAGGCCGCGCTCGCCAGCGGCGATGCGAAATCCGGCGCGCTGAACATCAGCACGAAGGCAAGCCCTGACAGCAGCGCTCCCGCGCCAAGGAAGGGCGCGCGTCCCCAGCTTGCGGCGCGGCGATCGGACCAGCCGCCGACCAGCGGATCGCAGAATACGATCCAGGCCTTGGGAATCAGAATCGCGATGCCCGCCATCCACGCCGGGATGCCAAGCACGGTGATCATGTAGATCGGCAGGATCAGCGCGGGCGTGTCACGGAAGATCTGCGCCCCCACCGCGCCGCTGCCGTAGCCCAGCCTGGTGGCAAGGGAGACAGGCGGCTCCCTCCGCACTGGGGGCTCCTGCACCCGCGTTGGGGGGATGGCGGTGTCGCAGGTCGCTTCGAGCATCAGCTTTTCCCCGGATAGGCGCTGGCCACCGCGTCCGCAGAGGGCTGGTGGAGGGCCTTGGGCATGGAATATTCAAGCAGCCCCTCGTCGCCGTATTCGCGCCCGAAACCGCTCGCCTCCGATCCGCCGAACGGCAGGTCGAATGAGAAGCCGCTGCGATTGTGCGCGTTGACGAGGCAGAGCCCGGCAGGGAGCGAGGCGGCGATATCCCACGCCCGCTGCGTATCGCAGGACCAGACAGATGCGCTGAGGCAGGCACCGTTGGACGCCCATCTGCGCACTTGCGCCTCGTCCTTCCAGGTGACGATCGGCATGATCGGACCGAACTGTTCGTCCCGCACGAGTTCGGCATCGTCGGTCAGCCCGGTGACGAGCTGCGGCGGTACGAAGTAGCCTTGTTCCGGATGGTCGCAGATGTGGCCCAGCAGCGGGACGACCACCCCGCCGTCGCACCGTGCCTGCGCTGCGATCCGGCTGATGCGGCCTTGCGCCTGTGCGCTGATGACCGGTCCGATGTTGGTTCGCGGATCAAGCGGATCACCCATGTAGAGCAGCCGCCGCGCCGTCTCGACGTAGGCATCGATGAAACGGGGGGCGAGCGCTTCGTGGACGTATAGGCGCTTGGCTGCCATGCAGACTTGCCCTGCGTTGAGGAAGCTGGCCCAGACCAGCGCTTCCATGCGCGCGGTGGTGAGCTCAAAATCCTCCAGCACGATCAGGGGGTCGTTGCCGCCCAGTTCCATCACGCTGGGAATGAAGCGGCGGCTGGTCTGCTCCAGCACTGCACGGCCGACAGTGCTGCCGCCGGTGAAGGCAACTTTGGTCACTTCGGGCGCAGCGATCAGCGCCTCTCCCGTTTCCGCGCCACCGTTGACGGCGCGCAGCACGCCGGCGGGCAGGTGAGCAGCGATCATGGACACGATGGCGCTGAGCGTAAGCGGAGCGAAGGGAGAGGGCTTTACCAGGACCGCGTTGCCGGAAAGCAGGGCCGGGGCGATCTTGGTCATGGCCAGGATGATCGGTGCGTTCCACGGAACGATCGCCGCGATCACGCCATAGGGCGCGCGCCGCACCACACGCCGTCCCGGCCCTTCGCCGCGCACATCGTCTGCGAGCAGGCGGCGGGCGCGCTCTTCCATGTCGGCGGCGAAGGCCAGCGCGAAGCGTATCTCTCCGGCGCATTCGCCAACCGGCTTGCCCATTTCGGTGGCCATCGTGCGGGCAAGGGCGTCGACGCCCTCAACGCTGCCGAGCGCTTTTCGCAGCAGCGCTGCACGTGCCTCGAAATCGAGTGCCGCCCATTCGCGCTGTGCCTGCGCGGCGGCAGACGCAGCAGCGTGCACTTCGGCCGGACTGTCGCGGCGGATGCGTCCGGCCAGTTCGTCGGGCCGGGCGGGGTTTTCGCGCAAAAGCCATTTGCCCTGCGTGTCCGCCATGCTCGACGCGGCGAAGTCTCCCAACTTCGGATGGCCGGTCTGCGAATGCGGGGCCAAGGTCTCTCAGCCTTCCTTGAGGAAGCGGACGCAGGCTTGGGTCCACTCTTCCGGGAATTCCTCGATCGTGTCGAGCGTGCCGCCCTCTATCCGGTAGTCCGGGATCTTGCCTTCAAGGAAATGCAGGCATTTCATGATGCCCGGCGCCGAAAGATCCTTGTCACCCCACACGATGAAACCGGGCACCGTCACGTCGAAGCGCAGCTGTTTGAGCGTGTCCAGCTTGCTGGCGGCATAGTAGCTGGCCTGTGCGTTCTCACCCGCTGTCAGAGCTGCGACGTAGAGCTTTTCGAACGCCTTGAGGTTCTTCACGGGCGAAACGTTCTTCCAGCGCAGCTGCCACAGGCGGGTCAGGTGGCTGCCGTCTTCTTCTGCGATGGTCGCAGGTGCACGCATCGGCACCACGCCTTCGTCGGGGTGGAGCAGCACCGGGCCGGACAGCACGAACTTCTTGACCCGCTCCGGGTACTGCACCGCCAGTTGAGTGGCGAAATAGGCGCCGGTGTGGACCCCGATGACGGCGATCGGATCGGTCAGCCCCATGTCGTCGAGGAATTCCACGATGGTGCGGGCATATTCCTCAGGCTCGACGAGCCGGCCGGGCAGGTCGGACATGCCATAGCCGATGGTGTCGAGGCAGATCGTGCGGAAATGCTCGCCCAGCATCGGCAGCACGGTGTCGAACATGCCGCTCGACTGCGGGGCCTGATGGAGACACAGGATCGGCTCTCCCGCGCCATGCTCGCGGTAATGGAGCTGACCAAGGAAGCAACTGGAATAGCCGCGCTTGAAGTTGACGGGCGCGGTGTCGATGGTCGGGATCATGACGGCTCCTGCTGGCTGGCCTCGGGTGCGAGCGGCAGCTCGGCAAGGCTTCGGAAGATGGTGGATACGAAGGCGGCGCGGCTTTCGCGCATCGCGGCGGTTTCGTCGGGAGTGAAGGTGAAGCTTTCGATAGCGGCTGGGCTGAGCGTGCCCTGAGTGGCAAGGATGCCCTCCAGCACGGCATTGCGCCGCTTGAGCACCCAGACTTGCGCTGCCATTTCGAGCATGACGTCCATCATCGCGTCGAGGCGGCGGTCGCCCAGGAACGGGCGGCCATCGGCAAGCCCCTCGCTCTTGTCCAGCCAGCGGCGCAGGTCGGTGACTTCGTCAGGTGACATCGGCGGGCCTCATGCGGATTTCCTGCAAACGCGGATCTGCAGCGCCCCGGTGGAGGTGGCGGCAGGGCGATAATCGGGATCGACGTCGTCGAAGTGGGCCTGGAGCAGCGCGGTGAAGTCGGAATGGACGAAGGCGGGGGCGTAAGGCTCGCCGTTATACCAGCTGTCGAACAGGCGCATGCAGTGGCGGCCGCTGAGTTCATCGACAGGAATGTGCGGGAAATCGATGATAGTGAAGGTGCCGCCGGGCTTCAGGATGCGCGCGGCCTCTTTCACGACGGCTTCGGCCACTTCGCGCGGCAGTTCGTGGAACAGGATCATCGCCAGCGCTGCGTCGACGCTGTCATCCGCGAATTCTAGGGCGGAGGCGTCGGCTTGGCTGAAGTGGACCTCGATCCCCAACTCGTGCGCGCGGGCATGGCCATATCGCAGCATCGGCGCAGCAAGATCGATGCCGTGGACTTCGGCCTCAGGGAAGCGCAGCTTGAAGGCGGTGGTGGACTGGCCGACGCCGCAGCCAAAGTCGACGATGCGTTCCGGCGCACCTTCGATCGGGCACCAGGTGGCCATGACGTTGTGCAGCCGGTCATCATCGTTGCCGCCGGTGAAGAACACCTTGGAGCCATAGTGAAACACGAACCCGGCAAGCGGGTCGTCGTGATAGTTGCCCGGCTGCAGGTGAATGTCCTGCGCGCGGAAGTATTCGGGATAGGCAAAGTCCGGGTCGATCCGCAGCAGGTGAGGCGCGGCCGACTCGGCGTGCTCCAGCCAGCCTTCCAGTTCGCCTGCGATGCGGCGATAGGTATCGCCGGTGCCGCGCCACATCATCATCTGGGTCGATCGCATCATGCGCCGCGCCATCTGGGCGGCGGGCGCATGGTCAAGCGCGTTGAACAGGTCCTGCACGCGGGGGCGGGGGGACTGAGTCTCCATCGTTGCACCGATTGCATCACCCGCCCCGACCAGACGCGGCACCATGCGTGAAAGGTTGAAGGCGCGCATCCCCTCCACGAAATCGACGTAGCTTTCATCGTCGAGGCTGGCCGCACCGCGCAAGGTGCCAATGGGGGGGCGGCTCACGCCGGGATGCTTTCGCGCAGCGCAAGAATCGCACCATAGAGTTCCGGGCGCGTGTCCATGATGAGGTCGGTTGCGCCCATCAGCCGCTTGTCGCGGTTAGGGGCAAGATCGATCTCTACGGTGAACACGCCGGTGATCGAGGGCGCCATGTGGCGGTCGGGTGCGTTGACTTGCTTGGTCTGCGGAAAGCGGTATTCCGGTGGCGTGGTGCAGACGGTGCCGGGCTTGGGGCAGGAGGCGTCCGCGCGCGATGCGCTGACGATGGTGACGTGGTTCTCGGCCGACCGTGCGGTGAGCATGAGTTCGTGGTGCCAGTCCGTGCGCCAGGCGGCAGGGCAGGCGATCAGGTCCACGCCCTTGCGGGCCAGCACGCGGGCGGCTTCGGGAAACAGCAGGTCTTCGCCCAGCAGCAGCCCGATGCGGCCGAAAGGCAGATCGAACACCGGAAGGCGATCGCCGAGCACCATCTCGTCTGACGCGGGATCGTCGTGGATTTGGCGGTACTCACCGATCACGCCTTCGGGTCCGTAGAGGACGGCGCGGTTGACGCGCTTGCCGCCCTCGCGCCCAGGCAATCCGGCGACGATGTAGGTGCCCGCTAGGGCTGCGGTTTCGACGAGCGCTGTGGTCGCTTCGTCGAGGCGGGCATCATCCCCGAAATCCCATGCAAAGAATTCGGGA
Organism: Novosphingobium guangzhouense; assembly: GCF_002896965.1. Taxonomy (GTDB): domain Bacteria; phylum Pseudomonadota; class Alphaproteobacteria; order Sphingomonadales; family Sphingomonadaceae; genus Novosphingobium; species Novosphingobium guangzhouense. The sequence continues at coordinate 71,762 of NZ_LYMM01000051.1, read as the reverse complement.
AGCACTGCCAGACCCGCAGGCGCCGCCGCGATCATCGCGATGGCCTGCGCCAGCCGTTCATCGAAAGTGGCGCCGTCCGGTACGATGGTCGTCAGCGCCACCTTCCCGGCGGGAGCGCGGCCTTCGGTAAGGGCTGCCAGCGTGGTGTTCTCTTCCCCCATCAGGGCGTAGAGTTCGGGCCGCCGCCGCGCCATGCGCTCTTCGCGTTCAAGCTTTGACAGATCGATGTCGGCGAAGACCAGCCCTACGTCATCATGCGTCGCGCGGGCCAGAGGGACACCGTCCGGGCCGACGATCTGGCTTTCGCCTGCACCCTTCACGAAGTCGCGTGTCATGCCCGCCGCATCGATCAGATCCTGCAGATCCTGTCCCTTGACCATGTCCCCCACCCGGTTGGCGGAGATCATGAAGTAGCCGTTCTCTGCCGCGCGCGCCGGAATATGCAGGTTCGCCTCGTCCACACCGTTCGAGCAGAGCGAGTTCAGCACGATGTCCGCACCCAGGCACGCCATCGTGCGCGAAGTTTCAGGCACCAGCCCGTCCATGCAGGATATCATGCCGATGCGCCCGATCGCGGTGTCGTAGACCCGCCCGTCCTCGTCCGAGGGGAAGAAGGCGTCGCGCTCGATCCACATCAGCACCTGCTTCTTGTTGGAGCCGATGTATTCGCCGTCAGGGCCGATCAGGTGGTTGACCATCCACGCCTTGGGGAATGGTCCGCGCACTGCGGCGTTGAAACCAATGAAAAGGCTATGTTCGCGCGCCTTGGCGCGGATCGCGGTGATCAGCGGCCCGTCAAGGGTGACCGCTTCGCGCCAGGCGTGTTCACGATCGGAGTAGGACGTGGGGTAGTTGCAGCATTCCTGAAAGTGGACCAGCCTTGCCCCGCCCGCCGCTGCCTCGTCGGCAAGGCGCAGGATGTCTGCAAGAACGCGGCCGGTGTCCTTGCCGGTTTCGAACTGTGCCGTGGCTACCCTGAGCATCAAGTGTGCCTTTCGGATCAGAAATCGAATTCGAGGGTGTCGCCGAATGTTTTCTGGTCGAATTCGGCCAGTTCGTAAGTCACGCCCTTGGCGTGGCCGATTACCCTTGCGCAGATGCGATCCTGCCCTGTCGTCCAGACTTCGATGTCTGCATCGATGGCGCCGGTGTGCCAGAGGTAGTGATCGCAGACGAACTTGCCGGCGGGGACTTCGATTTCCTCTTCACCGATATATTCGATGGCCAGCGTCACTTCCTTGCCGTGCGTCATCTGGCCACCGTTCCAGGTGGCCGATGTGGTGAGGATGCGCACATGCTGGGTGCCTTCCACTGTGCGGTCGCACTGGGTAAACTTCCAGCCTTCGACAACGGTGGGGTGATAGCCCAGAACAAGGTCGCCGCCGCCGGGGAGCTGGGCCTGTTCGATCGGGCTGCCGTCCGGCGCGATGAGCAGCGATGTGACCTCATCGCCCACCACGCGGCGCACCAGCACGCCCTGGAATTCGTTGCCCACGAACAGGCGCAGATGGCCGTCCATTGGCATGAAAGCGGCGTTGACCGTCTGGGTGACGTGGCGCACCAGCGAAGTGCCGGGAAAGCGCGTCATCGACTGCGCGGTATGGGTGCCGTCCGGATTGGTGGTGACGATGAAGTTTTCCCATTCGACCCACTTCGAGCGGTCGTCGCTGGGGCCCATAACGTAGCTGCCGGTGGTGCGGGTAAGGGGCATTCGATGTACCTCTCTGTCGGTCCGGATGGCCGGCCCGCATGATTGGGTCCGGGGCCATTGCTTCGGAGTTCGACGTGGAGGCTGCCTCAGCCTTGGCGAACGGCAAATCGACGCCGCTGCCTCTATTCACCAATCGAGGATTTATCGACTGGCGGGCAATGAAGGTATTGCCTGTTGCCGTGTCAGAGCGGGGTGGCGGTGACGATCATGCGGCCGAGGAACACCGGGTTTTCCGCGCCGATGACAGGGGGCGCAGGGGGCAATGCTGTCGCGGCGACGCTGCTGAGGAGGGCTGAAGACATGGCAAGGGCGGCAAAGGCGGGAAGCAGGCGTGTCATGTTCGGCGTCGTCCATCAGAGGCTGTCGATGGGGCCGATATGACTGCGCAGTGTCGCAGGATTTTGCCGCATCTGCACCAATCTGTCTGAAACTGTATTGAGCGGTAATCTCAACAAGCCTTCGAAAATCGGGTGGAACGGCGCTGCGCAATGTATCGTTCCGCAGTGCGGGAAGCTCTCTCCACCTGCCGATCATTCGGGGGCACCGGTCTGTCATTGCGGGCTTCGCGATGCTTGCTAGATATCAATCTAACGGAGATTGGGTTCATGACTTATCGCCTGGGGGTGGACGTCGGTGGGACGTTTACCGACCTTTTGCTGCTCGATCAGAAGAATGGCTCGTTCTGGCGCCACAAGACGCCCTCCACCCCGCATGACAGCTCGGAAGGCATCCTGAACGGCCTTGGCGCGATCTGCGAGAAGGCGGGAATCACGCCTGCGGATATCGAGTACTTCCTCCACGGCACGACCGTCGCGACCAATGCGGTGCTCGAAGGCAAGGGGTCGCGCGTCGGTCTTGTCGTGACCGAGGGTTACGGGCAGGTCATGCAGATCGCCCGCTCGTTCGTGCCCGGCGGCCTTGCAGGCTGGATCGTGTGGCCCAAGCCTGAACCGCTCGCCGCGCTTGAGGATACGGTGGAAATCGCCGGTCGCATCGACGCCCAGGGCAACGAAATCCGCCCGATCGACGAAGCCGGCATTCGCGCCGCCCTTGAAAAGCTGAAGGCGCAGGGCGTCGAAGCGCTCACCGTCAGCCTGATGAACGGCTATCTCAACGGCGCGCACGAAAAGCGCGTCGCGGAACTGGCGGCAGAGATCATGCCCGAAGTGCCGATCTCCCTCAGCCACCTTGTCCTGCCGGAAATGCAGGAATACGAACGTACCCTGACCACCGTGGCCAACGCGGCCGTGCGTCCGGTCGTGGGCAAGTACGTGCGCAACTTGCGCGACAATCTGCGCGGCGGCGGCATGGCGGGTTCGCTTTCGCTACTGCGTTCTGACGGCGGCCTCATGTCGTCCGAAAAATCGGAAGAGCAGCCGGTCGCACTGCTGATGTCCGGCCCTGCAGGCGGCGTCACGGGCGCGCTGTGGGTTGGCAAGAATGCCGGGATCAAGAACATCCTGACGCTCGACGTCGGCGGCACCTCCACGGACGTCGCGCTGATCGAGAACCTGGAGGCGCGCCGCGTGCGTACCACCGAAGTCGGCCACCTCTCTGTTCGTGCCTCGGCGCTGGACGTGAAGACGGTTGGTGCTGGTGGCGGTTCGATTGCCTATGTGCCCGAACTGACCGGTGCGCTGCGCGTCGGCCCGCAATCGGCGGGTGCGGTTCCGGGGCCGGTGGCTTACGGCAAGGGCGGCACCCTGCCGACCGTGACCGACGCCAACGTGGTGCTCGGCTACCTGCCCGAGAACCTCCTGGGCGGCACCTTCAAGCTTGATCGCGAAGGCGCCAAGGCGGCGGTGCAGACCATCGCCGACAAGCTGGGCATCGGCCTGATGGAAGCAGCGCGCGGCATTATTGATATCGTCAATGAGAACATGTTCGGCGCGCTGCGCATGATCTCGGTGCAGCAGGGCTACGATCCGCGCCACTTCGCGGTGATGGGCTTTGGCGGAGCCGGTCCGCTCCACGTCAACGCCGTCGCCAAGCTAATGGGTTCGTGGCCTGCGGTTTCGCCCGTTTCTCCGGGCGTGCTCTGCGCGCTGGGCGATGCGACCACGCGCATGCGCACTGAAACGGCGCGCTCTTTCTCCAAGCGCTTCTCGGAAACGCAGGAAGCCGAAGTCATCGCCCTGCTGGAAGAGATGGCCGCGCAGACCACGAAGGAACTGACGGCCGAAGGCATCGCGGATGCTGACGTCACCGTGCAGTTCGAACTCGACGTGCGTTACGAAGGCCAGGCCTTCGAAGTGCCGCTCTCGATCAGCCCCGAAGTTCTCAAGGCCGATGGTCTGGCTGGTGTGAAGGCACGCTTCGATGCAGAGCATGAGCGTCTGTTCACGTTCAACATGGACACCGAGCATGAACTGGTGAACCTGCGCGCCGTGGCGCTCGGGCCGCTGCTTGAACTGGAAGCGCTGCGTCTGCCCGAAGGCAACGGCGATCCGGTCGACGCCAAGGTGCGCGACCACGAACTGTGGTTCAACGGTGCCATGGCCCCTGCCGCAATCTACGACCGCGCCAAGCTGCGCGCTGGCGATGTGATCAAGGGCCCGGCCATCGTCACCGAGATGGACTCGACCACGCTCATCGAAGGCGACTGTGTCGGTACCGTCGATGCGGTCGGCAACATCCTGATCAACCTGGCCTGAGGGGAGAGAAACAATGCCCGCACGTATCATCCAGGCTAACGAAACGCCCTTCAACAAGGTCGATATCGACCCCGTCACCCTCGAAGTCATCGAGAACGCGCTGCGTAACGCGCGCGTAGAGATGGACGCCACGCTGGTGCGCACCGCCATGTCGCCCGGCATCCGCGAACAGGGTGACGCCTTCCCGCTGATCGCGGACCATCAGGGCCGCATGATCGTGGGCCAGTTCGGCTCCTACATCGGCCCGTTCCTCGACGGGTTCGACGGTACGGTCGAAGACGGCGACATGATCTTCCTGTCCGACCCTTACTCGGTCGGTGGTGCGATCAGCCACTGCAACGACTGGCTCGTGCTGCTGCCCGTGTTCAAGGACGGCCGCCTGATCGCCTATACCTCGATGTTCGGGCACCAGAGCGACATCGGCGGCATGGTCCCCGGCTCTATGCCGATCCACGCCACCGAGATCTTCCAGGAAGGCGTGCGCATCCCGCCCGTCAAGATCTGGAAGAAGGGTGAATACAACGAGGACCTGATCAAGCTGGTCATGCACCAGTCGCGCACCCCGGCGTGGTGCAAGGCGGACCTCAACGCGCTGATCGCATCGTGCCGCGTCGCCGCGCACCGCGTAGTGGAAATGGCCGAGCGCTTTGGCGATGACGTGTTCGTTTCGGCCACGGACCTGCTGCTTGACCGCAACTACCGCGCTATGCAGCAGCTGATCGCCAGTTCGATCGGCGAGGAAAAGGTCAGCTTCGAAGACTACATCTGCGACGACGGTATGGGCTTCGGGCCATACAAGATCAAGTGCACGATGTGGCGCGAGAATGGCCGCGTCGTCCTCGACTTCGATGGCACCGATCCGCAGAGCCAGGCATCGATCAACATGTTCCTGAACGAGAACATGATGCGCATGTTCTTCGGCATCTACATGATCATGGTCTTCGATCCGCAGATCCTGTTCAACGACGGCTACTATCCGCTGATCGACGTGCGTATCCCGGAAGGCTCGCTGCTGAAGCCCAAGTTCCCGGCCGCGCTTTCGGGCCGTACCCACGTGCTGGGTCGCCTGTTTGACATTCTGGGCGGCCTGCTCGGCCAGAAGACCCCGGAATTCCTCAACGCCGCCGGCTTCTCGTCGTCGCCGCACCTGTTCTACGCAGGCACCGACAAGGCCGGCAAGTGGTTCCAGCTGTTCCAGATCGGCTTCGGTGGCATTCCCGGTCGTCCGCTGGGTGACGGACCGGATGGGCACTCGCTGTTCCCCGGCTTTACCAACGTTCCGAACGAGTTTCTTGAACGTTACTTCCCGCTCGTCATCGAGAAGTACGAGACGGTGCCGGATTCGGGCGGCGCGGGCCTGCATCGTGGCGGCAACGGCATCAACATGGTCTACCGCTTCCTGGAGCCGGGCGTGATCGCAATCCACGACGACCGCTGGTTCGTACCGCCCTGGGGTGTCAACGGCGGCCATCCGGGCAAGCGCGCGCGCAAGCTGCTGGTGAAGGCCGACGGCACCGAGATCGTCGTCGGCAACAAGCTGGAAGACTACCCGGTCGAGGCGGGTGACGTGCTGCACTTCATCACCTGGGGCGGCGGCGGCTGGGGCGACCCGCTGGATCGCGATCCGGCACTGGTGCTCAAGGAAATCGGGCAGGGCCTCGTTACCGTCGAGGGTGCGAAGGACTACGGTGTAGTCATCGTCGACGGCGCAGTCGATGAAGCCGCTACCAAGGCTCTGCGCGACAAGCTGCGCAGCGATCGCGGCGAGATCGGCGTGTTCGACTTTGGCCCTGACATCGAAACGCTGCGCAAGAACTGCCTGGCCGAAACCGGCCTGCCTGCACCGACCGCGCCCAAGTGGAACCGCGACGAAGTGGAACTGGCCGAGGCTGCGGAATGACCGACCTGCTCGACGACTACAACCGTGGCGGCTTCGGCGGGGCATTGCAGCCTGGCAAGAAGCCGGCGCTCTTGCTGGTGGACGTGGTTGTGGCCTATCTCACGCCCGGCCAGCCGCTCTATTCGCCTCGTTTCGAGACCGCGCTCGCCTCGTGTGAGCGCCTGACCGAAGCGGCGCGCAAGGCGGGCGTGCCGGTGATCTTCACCAACGTCGTCTATCGCGCGGGTGGTGTGGACGGCGGCTTGTTCTACAAGAAGGTGCCCGCGTTGGAGGCTTTCCTTGAAGGTTCTGCGCTGGGCGCCTTCCCGGACACGCTTCAGCCGCGTGCGGATGAAGTGGTCGTGACGAAGCAGTATGCCTCTTCGTTCTTCGGCACTTCGCTGGCGGCGACGCTGACCAGTATGGGGGTGGACAGCCTGTTCATCACCGGCTTCTCAACATCAGGCTGTGTTCGCGCTTCGGCATTGGATGCCCTGCAGAACGGCTTCGTGCCTCTGGTAGTAGCCGATGCCTGCGGTGATCGGGACGAGCGCCCGCATGAAGCGAACCTGTTTGACTTGTCGAAGAAGTACGCCGAAGTGCTCAGTGAACAGCAGGCGATCGCCCTGATGGGCTGAGCCTGTCCGTTTGAACGAAAGCATATGCAAAGGCACGGCCGATGGCTGTGCCTTTGTTGTTTCTGCCTCAGGCGGCAGGAATTAGGCAGAGAGAACGGGCACCTAGCGTTTAGGCCAGCCTTCCGCTTGGCCCCTGCGGGGTTAAGCAAGGGGCATGGGAAAGGTAAGACAGATATTGCTGGCGCGGCGTCCGGAAGGAATGCCCGTGCCTGAAGATTTCCAGCTTGCACAAGCGGAAATGCCGGAACCGGGTGACGGTGAGTTTCTGGTGGCGATGCGGGTCGGGTCGGTGGACCCGGCGATTCGCGGTTTCCTTGACGATCGGCCCAGCTACATCGAACCCGTTGCGCTGGGCGCGCCGATCAACGGGATGTCGCTGGGAGAGGTCGTGGCGTCCCGCAACCCTGACTATCCGGTCGGCACTCTGGTCCGGGCCTTTGCGACCTGGCAGGACCATTTCATCCTGTCGGGCGACAGCTGGGGGCTGGAGAAGGTCGAACAGCAGCCGGGGACCGACCTGCATCATTACATGGGCGCGCTGGGCCCGGTCGGCCTGACCGCATGGGTCGGCCTGTTCGCCGTGGGCGAGGCCAAGGCAGGCGAAACCGTGCTGGTCAGCGCTGCGGCAGGCGCGACCGGTTCCACCGTGGGCCAGATCGCGAAGGCGCGGGGATGCAGGGTCATCGGCATCGTCGGGTCCGCGCAAAAGGCAGACGTGATCCGTGAACTCGGCTTCGATGCCGCGATCGACTATCGCGCGACGCCTGATATCGCCGTGGAAGTCGCCCGGCATGCACCCGATGGCGTGGATGTCTATTTCGACAACGTTGGCGGAGAGATGCTGGAAGCGATCCTGCCGCTCATGAGGCTGCACGGGCGCGTCGCTGTCTGCGGCATGATCGGGCAGTACAATGATGCAGATCACCCTTACGGCGTCAGGACGCTGTGGCAGCTGGTGGTGAACCGCATCAGGATGCAGGGCTTCATCACTTACGACTATCCGCACGTGCTGGCAGAGGCGCAGGCGGAACTGGACCAGTGGGTGGCGGCAGGCAAGCTGCGCCCGCTGGCCAATTTGCGCGACGGGTTCGAGAACCTGCCCGCCGCTTTCATCGACCTCATGTCTGGCCGCACCATCGGCAAGACGCTGGTCCGCATCTGAGATCCGGAAAAACGATGGCTACCATGAGCGAAACCTACCACCCCGTCATCGCCGAGGCCGACTTTCCCGAAGAGGGCAAGGCCGCGATCCTCCTGCGCGGCTGGAGCGTGCTGATAATCAGGGTCGAGGACGGCTTTCGCGCCGTGAACGACCGCTGCACCCATCAGGCGGCTTTACTGTCGCCCGGCCGGGTGCGCCGCGGCGCGATCATGTGCCCCTTGCACGGCGCCCGCTTCGAGGCGGCGACAGGACGGTGCATCGGCGGCGCCTATGCGGACTTGCGCGTCTTTGCGCTGCGGATCGAAGGCGGAATGATCGAGGTCGCGGTGCCTGACGAGGCTCCTGGCCCGAACGAAAGGCCCGTAACGGCATGAACTCGCACAAGGCATAGTTTCGCCCGCCGGGACAGGGGCTAGCATCCTTCCGAAACGAAACGGGAGAATGCCGAAATGCCCTTCACCGGCCCCTTCGAGGACCGCCTCGCCATTCGCGAGCTGCTGGAGACTTATGCCGATGCGGTGACGCGCCACGATGCCGATGCATGGGGCGCGACTTGGGCCGAGGATGCGGAATGGTCGCTGCCGGACTATCCCGAACTGGGAACCACGAAAGGCCGCCGGGCCATCGTCGCCATGTGGGTGGAAGCGATGAAGGCTTATCCGGGCATCATGTTCGAGGCATGGCCCGGTTCGATCGAGATCAGCGGCGAAAGCGCGGTGATGCGCAGCTACACCTCGGAAGTCTACGATCAGGACGGCGTCACTATGCGCGATCGCGGCGTATATGAGGATACTTGCGTGAAAGTGGGCGGCAAGTGGCTGTTCCAGAGCCGTTCGTTCCGTAACATCCACCGCCAGCACGCACCGCGCGGAGTATAAAGGACTAATCGCGCTGGATTAGTCTGTGCAGACGGGGATTCGACAGGCTGAGCCTTACCGAACCCCCGTCTGCTAACGGCTTACCACAGCTTTACGCGCTTTTCGGGGGGCAGGTACAGCTTGTCGCCCGGCTTGATGTCGAAAGCCTTGTACCAGGCGTCGATGTTGCGGACGGTCAGCGCCCGGTACTGGCCGGGGGCATGCGGATTGCCGATGACCTGGCGGCGCAGCGCGCCTTCGCGGGTCTTGTCGCCCCAGCTCTGGGCATAGGCAATGAAAAAGCGCTGATCGCCGGTGTAGCCATCGATCACCGGCAGCTCCTTGCCGCCCAGTGCTTCGCGGTAGGCATCGTAAGCGGCGGCAAGGCCGGCCACGTCGGCTCCGTTTTCGCCCAGTTCCAGCTTTCCGTTCAGATGCAGGTCGGGGAACGGCTGGTAGGCGTCATACTGCGTTGCCAGCGCCTGCGTCTGCGCTTCGAAGTGGGCGAGGTCTTCCTGCGTCCACCAGTTGCGCAGGCGGCCGTCGCCGTCCACCGCCGCGCCGCTGGCGTCGAAGCTGTGGCTGATCTCGTGCCCGATCACCGCGCCGATCGCACCATAATTCGAAGCAAGGTCTGCAGCGGGATCGAAGAACGGCTTTTGCAGGATAGCAGCGGGGAAGTTCAGCGCGTTCTGCACCGGCAGGTTGACGGCGTTGACCAGCTGCGGGGTCATCCACCATTCGCCCCGGTCCTGTGGCTTGCCGAGCTTGGCGATCTGCTGCAGCGTGTAGCCGTGGATCGCGGACATACGGTTGGCATAGGCCTGCCCCGGCTTGATGACGACCATCGAAGTGTCCGGCCATACATCAGGGTAGCCCACCGCCACGACCATGCCTTCCAGCTTGGCTTTGGCTTCCTTGCGGGTTTCCGGGCTCATCCAGTCCAGCGCGTCGATGCGGCGCGCGAAGGCATGCTTGATGCGGCTGGACATGTCTTCGACCTGCGCCTTGGCGGAAGCCGGGAAATATTCACGGACATAGAGCTTGCCAAAGGGCATGCCGAGGTCGTCGTTGATCGACGCCAGCGCCCGCTTTTCTCGCGTCTTCTGCTGCGGCGTGCCAGACAGGTTGGTTTCGAAGAAGGCGAAGTGCAGGGCGTCGAACTTGCCGGGCAGCACGTCCGTCTGGGCGTTGATGCGATGGAAAGCCAGCCAGTCCTTCCAGGCGTCCAGCGGTTCGGACGCGACGAGGGCGGCAAGCCCGGTGATGGCGGACGGGCTGTAGACGTCGAAAGTCTGCTGGTTCGGCATGTGGGCAGCGGTGAAGTAGGCGTCCCAGTCCATGCCCGGCGCCTTGGCGGCGAACTCGGCGCGGGTCCAAAGGGTTCCGCCCTGCGTAAAGTCCGCAGTGTCGGCCTTGGTCGGGTGGGCCTGTGCGATCTTGCTTTCCAGCGCGAGAATGCGCGCGGCGCGGGCTTCGGGCTGATCAATGCCGGATAGGCGCAGCAGATCGGCGATGTACTTCAGGTAATCGGCCCTGATGCTGACCATGCGCGGCTCGGCCGATAGGTAATATTCCCGGTCAGGCAGGGCGATGCCGCCTTGGAACAGATAAGGCACCACCTCATCGCTTTTCAGCGCTTTAGTGATGAACAGGCCGAAGAGGTTTTCGGTGGCCATGTCGTTGTTGTTGTTGAACAGGTCGAGGTCAGCCTCGGTCTGGCCGCCCAGCACCTTGATCAGCGCGGCCTTGTCCGCAATCGCGGCGTAGCGCGTTAGATCCGCCTTGAGCGGGGCTATGCCCAGCTTGTCGATCGTGGCCGTATCCAGATAGGCGCGCCAGTAATCGCCGATCTTCGCCTCGTCCGTGCCGGGCTTCTGCCTTGCGCCGATGATCTTCTGGATCAGGGCGGTCTGCTGTCGTTCGGTCTCGTCGGCAGCGACGGTGTGAGCGCCGATGCGGCTGCGGTCGGCCGGAATTTGCGCCTTGGCAAGCCAGGCGCCGTTGGCGAAGAGATAGAACTCGTCCCCCGGCTTCACCGAGGTGTCCATCGCGGCTTCGTTGATGCCCGCAGGTTCGGTCGCAGCGATGGCAAGGGGCGCTGTGCAGAGCAGCAGTGCGGCAAGGAAGTTGCTGGGGGTCTTCATCGGGCAATCCTTTCGCGGCGAAGGATGGACCCTCGCCGGTTACGACATGCCCGGTTGACTAGCGCCGGATGGGGCCTGCGCCTACGGAAAAGTTGCGCTGCAGCGCAACAAAAGAAGAGGGCTGCAGAGTGATCTTAAATGAATCCTGGATTCAGGCGTATCGGTAAGGTCCGCCTTTTGCGAGCGCCGCCTGATATGCGGGCCGCGCGTGAATCTTGTCTAGCCACGCCAGCGTCGCGGGGCGCCCGATATCAAGGCCGCCACGATCTTTGGCTGCTTCGAGGGGAAAGCTCATCATGATGTCCGCCGCGGTAAAGGTGTCGCCGGTAAACCACGGTCTTGCGTTCAGTTCGCGCTCCACGAAGTCCAGATGAACGTCGATCATCGGCTGCAGCTTTTTCTGCGCCGCCTTGCCCAGCAGCGGAATGCGACCCAGGACCAGCTTGACCAGCAACGGAGGCATCAGGGAACCTTCCGCGTAATGCAGGAAGTAGCGGTAGCGCAGCGCCGCGTCGTCTGCGTAAGGCTTGCCAAGTCGCCCGTCCGCCTTCGCGACAAGATACTCAACGATCGCACCGGTTTCGGCGACGATGCGTTCGGCGCCCGAAGGATCGTGATCGACGATGACGGGCGCCTTGCCCAGCGGGTGGATCCGGCGAAGTTCAGGTGGGGCCAGCATCGTCGCCGGGTCGCGTTCATAGCGCCTGACCTCGTAAGGCATCCCGAGTTCCTCCAGCATCCACAACACGCGTTGCGAGCGAGAGTTTTCCAGGTGGTGTACGATGATCATCGTTGTGCATTCTCCGCGGGCATTGCCTGTCGGAACCAACGAGCGGGCGAATGCAAGGTTGCGGGTTCCTGCGATCAGGATCGTGCCGCGAAGATCATCCTGCCCTGGCCGAGAAACGAAAACACATCGTCCAGCTTGTTCTCGCCCACCGCGAAGCAACCCTGGCTGCGGCCCAGCTTGCCGTGTGCCCTGATCATGTCCTCGTTGGCATACCAGGCGCTGTGCACCACCACAGCGCGGTCGAGAGCGTTGTTGTTGGTGGCGTCCAGCCCAATAAGCCGTTGCGAGCGGCCGTGCTTGCCCACGTAATAGTCCTGCGTCAGATAAGCGCCCTCGCTCGACGCATTGGACCCGAACGCGTTGGAAAACCGCTCCAGATAGCCCGTATGGCGGGGGTCTGAACCTGATCCGTGGGCTACCAGAAGTCGCGACGCCTTGCCGCCGACCACGTCGAGGAAATGCAGCCGTGCGTCCGATGACGGGGCAGAGAAATCGACGATCGCGATGCGGTCGCGGTGTTTAATCCGGCTGCCATGGCGATCCAGCGAGGCAAGCGCCTTGCCAAGCAGTGCCGGACTGACCGTTGAGAACACGGCGTTGGGGGCGTCCTGGCGTACCATCGCGGGCACGCTCGGCAGACGCCCCTTCGGAGGCAAGGTCGGCGCGCTGAGTGGCGTGGCGGAGCGCAGGGTTGAAGACGAGCGAGAGCAGGCACCAACCGCAAGAGCGGCGCCGGCCAGCATAATCGCCCTGCGATTTATGGTCGTATCATGCTGTGACATGATCTTCATATGGGAACGCCGCAGGTTTTATTGAAGCGGCTATATGCATATAAATTGAATTCAAAGTGTTCAATTGTATGCATATATCCTTATCAGCCATTTCGACTGGTATGGATCTTCAAGGGTTGAGCGGTCATTGTGCGGATTCCCACTGATAAGCGGAAACCGTTTCGCCGCGCGGTTGGTAGCGCAAGCTGAGCTTTTCATCGCCGCGCTTCACTTCCAGAGACAGGAACGCTTGTTGATCACCCTGCAGCCCGTCTTGCGAGAAGGTGTTCAGGATTTCATCCCCTTCGCGCAGGCCCGCCGCCTGAGCATTTGATCCGGGAATAAGCCCCTTCACGATCTTCGGGCGCGCCAGCAGCGAAGCGGGATCAAACCCCAGGTCAAAGCGCCTGAGCGGCTTTTCCACGCGGCGAAACTGTGCGCCGAACGCATCCGAGGGCGGCAGTACCACTTGCCCCCTCAGCATAGCTTCGAAAGCGGCGATGCCTGCATCCCCAAGGTCTGCTTTCAGCAGGCGGCGATAGAGCGCCTCGTCCATCGGCCGTCCAGCGCGCCGTTCGGCCAGCATCGTGCGCACAAGGTCGTCGAGCGAACGCTTGCCACCGCTTGCACGGCGGATAGCGGCATCGGTGGCGGCAAAATAGAGTGAGCCGCGATCATAAGGCAGCACACGGATGCGGGTGTCTCGCCAGAACCCTGCCGGAATATCCGCATTGGGCACGTTGATCTTGATGTTGGTATAATACCGCGCCGCCGTTTCGTTGAGGTCGGACAGGAAATCCTCTGCGGTGATCAGGCCGGCGCGGTATGGCAGCAGGCGCTGATAGTGAACCGCCAGTCCCTCTCCGAACCACGAACGGTCCAGCCCTCCGGCCGCGTCCATCGATGCTTCAAGCGAGTTCACCCAGGCGTGCAGCATTTCGTGCGCCAGCAATGAACGCAGTTCAGCCGGTTTTGAAGTGTCGTTGAAGGTAAAGGCGAAACTGTCGGTCAGGCCGATCCCGCTGCCGGGATTGCGCTGATTGGTGCGGCCGAACACGCCGAAGCTGGGCGGGGCATAGCCGAAGAAAGTGCCGTAATATCGGTGCAGGTCCGAAGCCCAGTCCATCAGCGGCGTCATGGGAAAGGGCGGTGTGCCCTGCCATGCAGCGAAGAAGCCATCCGCAGCGGGAGGATGCACACCGGGCTTTCCGCCCATGTAATACATCGAGGAAAGGTCGCCGGCCGGAAGAGCCGTGCGGCTGGCGGCGTTTCCTACGCCAAGGCTGGAAACGCCCTTGCCGCCCGGACCATAGGCGGAGAAATTCCATTCCACGCTGGCACGGCGCGGCGTCTTGTCATCCGGCAGGATCAGGAACGCGTTGCCTGCCGCAGAAAAGCCGCCAAGTTCGGTGCGCATTTCATACTGGGGCAGTGCCAGAGGCGGGGCGTCGGCATCGACAGGAACGCGGTACTGTATTGTGACGGTGCCTTCGATCTGGCGCGGCGCACGCCAGAAACGTGTGCGGTTCGAAGCGTCCTCGTCGATGTCCTCGACACGCGCGGCGATCGTGCCTTGCCGGTCGCTGATGGTCAGGCCGGTGATCTGCGCGCCGCTGGTGACCACGGTGTTGGCGACGAGGGGGAGGCGCAGCAGGGGAGCTCCTTGCGCCCCGGACATGCCTTCGGCTGTCACCGTGACGTCGACGTAGCGCACATGCTGGTCCGCATCGGGCCTGGCGGGCGCCAGCGTTACGCGCAGATTCGGCTCTGGCGCGGCGCTTGCCGAGGCTCCGACAATCACGGCAGGCAGGGCGCAGAGCAGGGACAGGGCGACGCGGCGATCGGGCATGGTCATAATCCTCCTGCCAGCCATCGTATCGAGGCCGCGCGGCATTGGCGTCGCGTAATGAGGCGCCGCGCCGGGGTGTCGAGCATCATTTATGCGCGACTGTAGCGGTCCCGTGCGTAGCGTGTGGGTAGCGCCGTGGTGCTCTTGAGGTCTTCAAGCACGATGCTTGAGCGTGCAGTCGCGACTTCCGGCGCGGCAAGGATTTCGTTGACGAGCAACCGGTTGAACGTGGCAAGATCGCGCGTGGCGACTTTGAGAATGATATCTGCTTCACCCGTCAGGGATTGGCATTCCAGCACTTCAGCAAGAGCGTCGATGCGGCGGTTGAACTTGGCCAGCCAATCCGCTTCGTGAGAGCGCAAGGTCACCATGATGTAGGCAGTGACCCCGATGTCCAGCTTTTCCCGGTCAAGAACGGCCGAAATGCGCGACACATACCCGCCAATCCGCAGTTGCTGCATCCGGCGGGAGCATTGGGAGGCGGACAGGTGAACCAGTTCGCTCATCTCTACCGGGCCGATGTCGCCCCGCTCCTGCCAGCATTCCAGGATTTTGAGATCGAAGTTGTCAAGGTCACGTGGCATTGCAGCATTGTGCACCGTTGATGCGAAACATGCCATGAAAATGCGCCATCTGTGCTTGAAGGCGTAAAATCGCAGGCCATCCACACGGACATTGTGTGCATTGCAGCATAAAATGACGGGCGTTCACTTTTGTCGAAAGCCCTTTCATGCCGGTCGATACGATCAGGTTGCAGGCCGGGACGCAGGCGGATGCTGCGCCCGGGCTCTGGAATCGCCCATACCTTTTGCTCACGCTGGCCGCATCGCTGTGGGCGAGCAACTTCGTGCTTGGCCGTGCCCTGCCTGCCGGGATGGTGCCGGTAAGCCTGTCGTTCTGGCGGTGGGCGCTGGCCATGCCGATCGCGCTGCCCTTTGCGCTGCCGCACCTGAAGGCGGACCTTCCCGCTTTGCGCGGCAACTGGCCTACGCTGTTTCTGCTGGCCGCGCTGGGTCTGGCGGGCAGCAACACGCTGGCCTACATCGCGCTGCGTCAGACTGATGCTACTTCGGCGCTGCTTGTCCAGTCTGCCATGCCCACCGCGATCGTCGCCTTCGGGTTCCTGCTGTTTCGCGATCGCGTGAGCAGGCAGCAGATTGGCGCCATGGCCTTTGCCCTGGCAGGGGTGCTTTTCGTGGTTCTGGCCAAGCCGGGGGCCGGCGGTGCGCTGAACGCCGGGACATTGCTGGCGGGGGGGGCGATGCTGTCTCAGTCCTGTTACGCGACTTTGCTGCGCCGCCGCCCGCCGATCCACCCGGCAAGTTTCCTGTTCCTGTCATTCGCCGCTGCTGCATTGATCATGCTGCCCTTTCAGATCGCGGCGGGCACCGCGTTGCCGCTGGGCGATGTGAAGGGGATGGCCGCGCTCGGCTATCTGGCGCTGGGCCCTTCGGTTCTGGCATTCTTCCTGTTCAACAGGGGCGTTGCGCTCATCGGATCGGGGCGCGCAGGGCTGTTCTTCTACCTGATGCCGGTCTTCGGGACGGTGTTCGCCGCCGGCCTGCTGGAGGAGCGGATAAGCCTTACCGGACTTGGCGGCTTCGTGCTGGTAGGCGTGGGTTTCGCCTTGTCAGGGCGCCGACGGTAACGGCAGCCGGTGTGTGCACTTCATCTCCGACAATGTCGCCGTGGAGCGGATATCCTCCACCCCCGGCAGGCGCAGGAGCCGGCGGAAGGTGAAGTTCTGATACCATGCCATGCTGGGCGCCAGAACTTTGAGCATCACGTCCATTTCGCCGAAAAGCGTATAGGCCTCAGTGATTTCGGGAATATCCTCGATCGCGCGGATGAAGCTTTCCCGGGCTTCGTCGCTCAGGCGGCCCATCTTGAGCTGGGCGAAGATATACATGCTTTCGCCGAACTTTTCGCGATCCAGCACGGCGACCTGCGCCTTGATATAGCCTTCTTCCTTAAGCCGCTGGATGCGGCGCCAACAGGGCGATTGCGAAAGGCCGACCCGTTCTGCGATCTCGCTTGACGATTCCGACGCATCGATCTGCAGCCGGTCGAGGATCTTGAGATCCAGCCGGTCAAGTGCCTCCGCCATGATTATGCGCCATCCCTGTCATCGATGCATTGAATTTCCGTGTAGCCTAGGCAAATGCGGCAAGTCGAGCAAGCATTAAGCCGGGGTTGCGGTTAGGAAGTGCGTACAGGGAATGAAAGGACGGCACCGATGAAACGCGATGAGCTGACGATCTTCGACAGCGAGGCGGTGCGCGAAAAGCTGTCCTACCCTGATTGCATCGCTGTCGTGCGCAAGGCGATGAAGGCGCTCTCCTCGGGGGAGACGCGGCAATTGCTGCGCACGATGCTTTCGCTGGGCCCGGGTCGCACCTTTGCTCAGATGCCCGGAGCGCTCGGTGAACACGACATGTTCGGTACGAAGACCATCAGCGTCTTCGCCGATCCGCGTTCTCCGGGCCTCCGGCGTCACCGGGGCCTTGTGGTCCTTTTCGAGCCCGAGGAAGGCCGTCCGGTCTGCGTCGCCGATGCGGAAGAGATCACCCATATCCGCACTGCCGCCGCAACCGCTGTGGCCACCGATGCACTGGCCCGCGCGGATGCGCGCACGCTGCTGATCGTCGGCACGGGCGGGCAGGCGCATACCCACCTGAAGGCGCTGCCGCTGGTGCGCGATTTCGATCGCGTGATCATCTGGGGCCGTTCGCCGGAAAAGGCTGCGGCGCTTGCTGCCGAATATGCCCACCTCAACGCAGAGCCCGCGACGGATCTGCGCGCGGCGGCGGGCGTTGCGGACGTCATCTGCACTCTCACAACGGCATCCGAACCTGTTGTCAGGGGGGAGTGGGTGAAGCCCGGAACCCACGTCAACCTTGTCGGCTCCAGCGGTCCCGGCCCGGTCGAGGTCGACAGCGCGCTTGTGGTCAACAGCCGCTATATCGCCGACAGCCGCGCCTCGGCGCTGGATGCGGCTGCGGAGTTCCTGGTGGCCAGGGACAGCGGCCTTATCGAAGATGCGCACATCGTCGGGGAGATAGGCGAAGTGCTGCTCGGACGCATTGAGGGGCGGCGTTCTGATCAGGACATCACCGTCTACAAGTCTCTTGGCCATGCGGTACAGGATCTTGCCGCCGCCGCCCATCTTTACCGGAGTTCGCTCGCCTGATGTTTCGCATGCCCCTGCGCGCCGCGCTGTTCGCTTCGAGCCTGCTCGCCTCCACGCTTCTGGCCGCTCCTGCCTACGCAGAGCACGTGCGCTACAGCGTCGTCTCGAATGGCGAAAAGGTTGGGTTCGTGGATGCGGACGTGCAGGGTGCGCGTGTTGCCATCGAATATGACGTCAAGAACAACGGTCGCGGCCCGACCATGCGCGAAGCCATCGAACTGGGGCGCGACGGACTGCCGGCCATCTGGACGCTTGATGGCAAGGCGACGTTCGGCGGCGATGTCCACGAACGCTTCGCGCGCGAAGGTACGTCCGTTCGCTGGACCGATTCCATGGGAGAGAGGCAGACGACCGCAAGTGGCCCTGCTCTTTACGTCGGCCAGAACGCCAGCCCCTGGGCACTGGGGCTATACGCCCGCGCATTGCTGAGGGACGCCGACGGGCGCATGGCGGCGTTCCCCGGCGGAGAACTGGCCATCGAAAAGCTCGGCCCGGCGACGATCGCCGGCCGCAAGTACCAAGCCTATTCGATCAGCGGCATCGACCTTTCGCCCGAAATGATCCTGCTGGACGCGAAGGGTGAATTGTTCGCCACTCTGGGCAGCGGCGGCGCTACCGTGCGCGAAGGGCATGAGGCAGAAGTTCCGGCGCTTAACGAACTGGGCACCCGGCTGACCGCCGCGCGCTATGCAGCCTTGCAGAAGCGCTTTGCCCACAATGTCGATGCGTCGGTCCGCATTCGCAACGTGCGTGTGTTCGATCCGGCAAGCGGTGCGCTGGGCGATCCGGTGTCGGTGGTCTTTGCCCATGGGCGCATCACCGGCATCCAGCCGCTTGACGAGCCCGCCACCCCCGGCGAGGCCCTGATCGACGGCAAGGGCGGTACGCTGCTGGCGGGCCTGCATGACATGCATTCGCACATCGGGCTGGAATCGGCGATGCTCTACATCGCGGCCGGGGTCACCTCCGTGCGCGACATGGGCAATCACAACGATTTCCTCCCCGGCCTGATCGACCGTATCGGCAAGGGTGAAGTGGCCGGCCCCCGGATCACGCCCAACGGCTTCCTCGAAGGGCGCAGCCCCTATTCCGCGCGCCACGGCATCGTGGTGGACAGCGAGGCGGCGGCGCTGGAGGCGGTGCGCTGGTACGCAGCGCGCGGTTACTGGCAGATCAAGATCTACAACAGCATGAACCCCGCCTGGGTGCCCGCGATCGCGAAGGAGGCGAAGCGGCTGGGCATGGGGCTGACCGGGCATGTTCCCGCCTTCACCAATGCCGACGCGATGATCGCTGCCGGTTATGACGAGATCACCCATATCAACCAGCTGATGCTGGGCTGGGTGCTCGACATCAAGGAGGATACCCGCACCCCGCTGCGTCTTACGGCAATGCGGCGCACTGCGGGGCTGGACCTTGATACACCGCGCGTGAAGTCCACGCTGGACACCATGGTGGCGAAGCACATCGCGCTCGACCCCACGGCGGTGACGCTGGAGCTGCTGATGCTCAGCCGTGACGGCAAGCCTGCTCCGGCAGTGGCAAGCTATATCGATCACTTGCCGATCGGCCTGCAGCGCCGCCGTCGCCAGGGCATCGCGCCGCTGACCGGACCGGGCGACGATGCCGCCTATCAGGGGGCGTTCGATGCGGTGAAGCGCGTGGTCAAACGGCTCCACGATCGCGGCGTGACACTGCTTCCGGGGACGGACGATGGCACCGGCCTGTCGGTTCATCGCGAGCTGGAGATCTATGGCGAGGCGGGCATCCCCGCGGCCGACGTTCTGCGTATCGGCACGATCGGGCCGGAGCGCTACATGGGCAACGATCAGGAACTGGGTTCGATAGAACGCGGCAAGCGGGCGGACTTCCTGCTTCTGCCGGGCAATCCGCTGAACGACCTGACCGAACTGCACCGCATCGCCATGGTGGTGAAGGACGGGACGATCTACTTCCCCTCTGAAATCTACCCGGCGTTCGGGGTCAAGCCTTTCGCAGAGGCACCCGCCATCGCATTGCCCCGGCAGGAAACCCCGTCCGCCACGACCAGCGGCGGGGATAGCCACGACGCGGCGGACGAGTTTCTCTGATACCGCAGGCACCGGCTTTCGGATGAGGCCGTCCGCTTTCCGAAAGCCGGTGTACCTGTGGCGGATTACATGTTTGCGGCCGTCGGGCGCACGATCACTTCATTGATATCCACGCCCTCGGGCTGTTCCAGCGCGTAGCGGATGGCGCGCGCGATCGCATCGGGCGTGAGCGACTTTTGCCGCCATTCCTTGAGCGCCGAGGCCACCTGCGGATCGCTGATGTCATCGCCCAGTTCGGTGGCGGTCACACCCGGAGAAATGATCGTCGAACGGATTTCGTCGTGTTCCTGCCGCAGACCTTCGGTGATCGCCCAGACGGCATACTTGGTGCCGCAATAGACGGCGGCAGTCGGCAGGACCAGATGCGCACCGACCGAGGCGACGTTCACGACATGGCCGCTCTTGCGGGCAATGAACCCCGGCAGCACTGCGGCAATCCCGTTGAGTACGCCATGAATATTCACGTCGATCATCCGCTTCCATTCGTCACGCTTCAGCGCTGCCAGCGGCGACAGCGGCATGACCCCCGCGTTGTTGACGAGAACGTCTATGCGCCCGAACCGGTCTTGCGCGGCAGCGGCGAACGCTTCGAAGCTGTCTGCGTCCGTGACGTCGAGTTCGGCCCACCCGATGGTATCGCCCAGTTCCCCGCCCAGTTCTTGGCCCAATTCCTCCGCCAGTGCTTTCAGTCGTTCCCCGCGCCGCGCGCCGATGAACAGTCTGGCACCGGCGGACGCCAGTTCGCGCACCGTTGCCTCGCCGATACCGCTCGATGCGCCAGTGACGAGGACGACCTTGTTGCTGAGTTCCGACATGATGCTTCCTTTCGCTTGAAGTGATGAGTGCAAGGTGTCACCGGCGCGGCATCGAGCGGTAGAGCGATCCCCCGAACACTTTGCACGATCCTCCGGAACAGTCGCTTGCGTCTTGCGGTGCCCTCTGGGATCGTGGATCATCGGGGTATGAGAAACATCGACGATCTTGCCCGCGCGATCACCCGTCATGCGCCCACGTCGGGGATGGAGGGTACAAGCGTGCCCCGGCTCACGCTGATCCGCGCGAACCAGCCGAGCGAGCCGGTGCCGGCCGTCTACGAGGCGTCGCTTTGCCTGATCGCCCAAGGGTCGAAGCGGGTATCCCTTGGCGAACACAGCGTTGTCTATGATGCGGAGCGCTATCTTCTCGTCTCGGTTGACCTGCCACTGGTCGGCCATGTGCTGGAGGCGAGCGAGGACGCACCGTATCTGTGCTGCAAGATCGATTTCGACCAGGCAGCGCTTGCCGATTTGATTGTGGCCGACGGGCGCATGGGGCCGCGCCACGATTTGCCCGCGCTTGCCGTCTATCCCGGAGACGCTGACCTGATCGATGCGGCATGCCGTCTGGTGCAGTTGCTGGATAGACCGGAAGACATCGCCGCGCTGGCGCCGTTGATCGAGCGTGAGATCCTCTATTATCTGCTCAAGGGGCCGCATGGGGCGATGCTGCGGCACATGGCATCGGCGGACAGCCACCTCGGCCAGATCAGCCGCGCCATTGCGGCCATCCGTAGTCGGTTCGACAGCCACTTACGCATTGAGGAGATCGCCCGCGCTGCGGGGATGAGCCCGTCATCGCTTCACGCCCATTTCAAGGCGGTGACGCATATGACCCCGCTCGATTATCAAAAGCAGCTGCGTTTGCAGGAAGCGCGCCGGTTGATGCTGGTGGCGGGCGCGAATGCAGGATCGGCGGGATTCGCGGTCGGCTATGACAGTCCTTCGCAGTTCAGTCGCGAATATCGGCGCTTGTTCGGAGCGCCGCCCCGGCAGGATATCGAGCGGCTTCAGGCCACGGAGCGGCCTGCCATGGCGGTTTGACGCATCTGAATTGTCAGCGCGGCAGCAGGTGACATTGCCAGACCGCCGATCAATCAGGATGAAAGATCCGAACCGTTCGCCACAAAACGTTCATTAGTGGACGATAACGCCCTGCAGCAATCATAGGTACGCAGGGAATTTTCCATGAAATTCGGGTTTTATGCATCTTCGCTTCTCGCCGGTACAGCGCTGGCCGGCGCGCCGGGGATTGCCCTTGCGGATGAAGCGGATGCAGACGCCAACCAGATCGTCGTAACGACCCAGAAGGTCGAACAGCGCGCGGTCGATGTGCCGATCACGCTTTCCGTCCAGAGTGGTGAGCGTATGCGCGATCTTGGCGTGACCGAGGTGGGCGAACTTTCGGCTTACGTGCCGGGGCTCAACGTGCAGGTCCAGAGCGCCAACAATCCCGGCTTCGTGATCCGCGGGATCACTTCCGACAGCGGTTCGGCCCAGCAGGGACCGCGCGTCACGCTCTATTACAACGGCGTCGACATTTCGCGCTCGCGCGGGGCGTATCAGGGCATCTACGATCTCGATCGCGTCGAAGTTGCCAAGGGGCCGCAGGCGACCCTGTTCGGCACGGCGGCCACGATTGGTGCGATCAGCTTCGTCTCGGCCAAGCCCGAGGCCGGAACGTCTGCTTCGCTGACCGGCTCATACGGCAACCTCGACGCCCGGCGGATCGAGGGCTTCGTAAACCTTGGCAATGACGTCATCGCCGCGCGTATCGCCGGGCAGTGGAAGAAGCGTGACGGCTACATCGAAAACCTCGCTCCCGGTCAGGACGATCTTTACGCGCAGGACCAGTTTGGCCTGCGCGGTTCGGTGCGCTTTACGCCGACGACCGATTTCACCGCCGACTTCGTGCTCACGTACGATCGCCAGCGCAATTCGGGCACGCCGTTCCTGTCGAAGAGCCTGGGCTCCACGTCCGTGGATGGCCTCTACGATGCGGCATATCTTGGCGGCTCACCGCTGTCGGGCGAACTTCTGGGCTCTGACAAGCTGGGCCTTGACCGTGACGTCTATGACGCCAACCTGACGCTGAGTTGGGACTTCGCGGACGGCTGGAACTTTACCACCGTCAACGGATACCGCAATTTCGATGCGCTTGAAGTGTTCGACGCCGATGGTTCGGCGGCGTGGTTCCTCGAATTCGCAGAGCATGCCAAGGGCTGGCAGGCCAGCCACGAAGGGCGCTTCACGTACAGCGATCCCAAGTGGCGCGCTTCGTTCGGATGGAACTATTTCGTCGAGGATTCCTCGCAGTACGTCCCGTTCTCGACCGAACTGGGCACGTTCCTGCAATGCTATGCCGGGATCATTCCTGGCCTTGGTTGCGTGGCTGATGACAACAGCGTGCCTGCCTCTGCCGCGGCTGGCCTGGCCACCGGCGGACTTCTGACGCAACTGCCCTACAGCAGCTGGACCAAGAATTATGGCCGCAACCAGACCTGGTCGATGTTCGGCGACGTGTCCTGGACGCCGGTGGAGCAGCTTGAACTGACCGCCGGTGCACGCGTGCTGATCGAGAAACGCCGTTCGGGCTTTGCGTCGAACCAGCCTGTTGCACCGATCTATGGCGCGATCCTGCTGCCTTATCCCGACACCGCCGGAGAGACGGTTTACGCACGCCGTTCCTATGCGGCTGTGCTGCCGCGCTTCAACGCGCTTTACCGCGTGGCGCCTAATGTGAACCTTTACGCCACGATTTCAAAGGGCCGCCGCTCGCCGGTCGTACAGCTGCCGAACGCAGCGAACACGGTCGCCTATGCAGACGAGATCGCTTCGGAAACCGTCTGGAACTTTGAAGGCGGTATCAAGGGTTCGGCGGGCATGTTCTCCGGCTCGCTGGGCGTATATTACGACAAGTACGACAACTTCCAGGTCTCCGTGATCGAGGATGGTCGCACGGTCACGCGCAGCGCCGGTTCGGCAAGCAACATTGGCGTCGAGGCGGAACTGGACGCGCGCCTCACCTCATGGCTCAGCGCGTTTGGCAATGTCGGCTTCATCAGCGGCGGGATCGACGACAAGGCGTCTAACGGCGCCTTCGCCGGAGACAAGTTCCGCCTGCAGCCCAAGTGGCAGTGGTCGGCGGGCTTCAACCTGAACGCGCCGCTTAACGACAGCACCAGCGTGTTCCTGACCCCCAGCATCACGTATCGCAGCAAGATCTACTTCGAGATCCCTAACACCGAGGCGATCAGCCAGGACCCGGTCACGCTCGTCAATCTGCGGGGCGGTTTCTCGCTCATGCAGGGCAAGTTCCAGATTGCCGGTTACGCGCGCAACCTGACCGACAAGAAGTATCTGATGGATGCAGGCAATACCGGCGGCTCGTTCGGTTACCCGACCTTCATCCCCGCCGAGCCGCGCACTTACGGCATCGAGCTTACCGCCCGCTACTGAAGCCTTTACGGACAGGACAGACCCATGACTCTCGTTGTCGACCGCCGCTTGCTGCTTGCGGCAGGCACTTTCGGCCTTGCTGCGCTGTCGACGCCGGGCATCGCGCAAATCCTGACGGCGCGGGGCTTTACGCACGGTGTCGCGAGCGGCGAACCGGCCGCCGGTTCGGTGCTGCTGTGGACCCGTTACGTCGGCAGCGGCGAAACTACGCTGCGCTGCGAAGTGGCTGATGACGCGGCGTTTACCAAGGTCATGGGCGGGGGGGAGGTGGTAGCATCTCCTGCGCATGACTGCTGCGCCAAGCTGACCGTCACCGGCCTTGCACCGGGCAAGTGGTATTTCTACCGCTTCATCGCGCCCGATGGCACCAAGAGCGAAACGGGCCGTACGCGCACTTTGCCGGTCGGGGATGTCAGCCGGTTCGGCATCGCGCTGTTTTCCTGTGCGAACCTGCCGTTCGGCTGGTTCAACGCCTATGCCCATGCCGCGCGGCGTGACGACCTCGACCTTATCGTCCACGTCGGCGACTATTATTACGAATACGACTACGGCCACTACCCGGACAAGCCGATGCCGGGCCGCCCGATCGAGCCGCTGAACGAGACCGTGACGCTGGCCGATTATCGCCTGCGGCTGGCAAGCTACCGTCTCGATCCCGATCTGCGTGCACTGCACCGCAACTTCCCGATGGTGGCGCAGTGGGACGATCACGAAAGTGCCAACGATTCCTACGAGAACGGCGCAGAGAACCACTCGCCCGACAAGGAAGGCTTGTGGTCGGTCCGCAAGGCCGCTTCGCAGAAAGCCTATCGCGAATGGATGCCCGTGTCGGACGAGGCATACGAAAGCTACCAGATCGGCTCGCTGGCGACGATCTTCCGCCCGGAGACGCGCCTGACCGGTCGCAGCGAGCAGCTGGACATCGGCGCGGCGATCAAGGGGCAGGGCGATATCATGAAGGCGCTTGCCGCCTTCCGCGACGGGCCGTGGATGGCGGCGGAACGCACGCTGATGGGTACGGCGCAGGAGCAGCGTCTCTACAAAGACATGGCGGCTTCGGCCAAGGGTGGCACCCGCTGGCAGGTGTTGGCGCAGCAGGTGGTGATGGGCTCGCTCAAGGCGCCGGCGCAGATCGCCCAGCTTGCCACCAGTGGCGGCGATCCCAAGGTGGCTGCGGCGCTGATGGCGATCGCGGCGGCATCGAAGGCCGGGCTGCCGTTCAACATGGATTCGTGGGACGGCTATCCCGCTGCGCGCGATCGCCTGCTGCGGGCGGCGGCAGATGCGAATTGCAACCTCGTTGTCCTTTCGGGCGACAGCCACAATGCCTGGGGCAACAACCTGACGTTCGATGGCAGCCCCGTGGGTGTCGAGTACGCCGGGCATTCGGTAACTTCGCCGGGCTACGAAGAATATCTGCCCGCCGTGCCGCCCGCCGATCTTGGCAAGGCGATGCAGGCCGCCAACCCCGGTCTTTCGTTCGTCGACACCAGCCGTCGCGGCTATGTTTCGATGCAGGTGACGCCGGATGCGGTGAAGGGCGAATGGCACTTTGTGCCCACCATCGCGCAACACACCGTCAGCGGCACCACCAGCGAGGCGCGGTCGGTCAACTGGGGCCAGCGCCGCTTCGCGGTGTAACCTTCAGGGCGACCCCAAAGGCATCCGGCCGGGGAGGTATGCGCCTCCCCGGCCGAAGGTCGCATCAGAACCGCTTGGTCACTTCCACCATGACAGTGCGCGGAAGAGTGCCGAAGCCAAGCTGGTCGGCCTTCACGCCCGCAGCCGTACCGGTGCCGCCGCCCGTCGAAGGGCCGTCCACCACGCCCGTCACGTAGAAGCGGTTGGTCAGGTTCTTCCCGATCAGCGTGACCTGCCAGTTGTCGTTCTCGGCGCCGAAGCGGATGCCCGCGTCCAGCGTCACGTACTTGCTCTGGCGCGAAAGCGGATTGCCGAAGCCTGATGCGAGGTAGCTGCCCGAATACTTGCTGTCGATGTTGAAGCCCAGCTTGTTGGCCGAGCCGACCGACATCTCGTAACCGATACCCAGGTTTCCGGTCCAGCGCGGTGCGACCGAAAGCGGCGCGCCGGTCAGATCCTGGCGGCTGTTGCCCGCAAGGTTGCAGCCTTCCGCCGGGGTCTGGCCCGCGTAGCAGGGGGCTAGCGGGAAATCGATGTAGGTGGCCTTGTCGTAGTTGATGGAGCCATGGATATCGAGGCCGGGCACGCCGTTAGGGGCGAATTCGAACTCTGCTTCCACGCCCTTGGTGCGAGCGTCGGCAGTCAGCGTCTGGAACGCGAAGATCGGGGAGTTGAAGAAGTCGACCTGCAGGTTCTTGTACTTGTAGCTGAACGCCGTGACGTTGAAGCGCAACTGACGGTCAAGCAGCGTGGACTTGAAGCCGATTTCGAAGCCTTCGGCCTTTTCCGGATCGAAGGTAAGGTCGGCGGTGGGATCGGTGGACAGCTTCGAATTGATACCGCCGTTGGAGAATCCGCCGGACTTGTAGGCGGTCTTGTAGGCGCCGTAGATCATCAGGTCCGGCGTCGGCTTCCAGGTCAGCGTGGCTTCAGGCGACCAGTTGGTGAAGTGCTGGCGTGCCGTCACTTCGCCAAGGCCGTCAGGGTCGTTCTGATCACGGAAGATGCCCAGTACCAGCGGATTGTTGTAGGGCTGTGTGAAGAAGCTGTTCTTGGTTTCATCAGTATAGCGCACGCCGCCTGCCAGTTCGAGGTCGGGCAGAATCTTGTATGTCATCTGGCCGAACACGGCCATCGTTTCGCCTTTGGTGAAGCTGTTCTTGGCGGTGGTGACGTACTGGTAGCCTTCGGGCGCGTCGGAGTTGGAAACGCCGCCGGTCAGTACGAACTGGTCAAAGTCGCGCCGGGTCTTCTGGTAGAGCAGGCCGACCATCATGTTGAACGGACCGTCGAACTGGGTCAGCGCGCGCAGTTCCTGGCTGAACGCCTTCCAGGAAGAGTTCTCGGTCGCCCAGGTCGGGCCGATGCCGTTCTCGCTGCCGCCGGACTGGAAATCGCAGGCGCAGGTCCAGCGGTTGTTGTTCCACTGGTAGTTGGTGACTGACGATATCTGGAGCAGGTCCGCATCATAGGTGACGTTCAGCGTGCCGCCTGCGGAACGGTACTTGTTATACAGCGAACCGTCGCTTTTCGCATAAGGATAGCTGGCCGCGATGTCGGCGGGCATGTTGTTCTGGTGGGTGACGAAATCCTTGCCGCAGGCATAGCCGTTGAGCTGCGAGGTTTCGCCATTGCCGCAGCGATAGGCGACGTAGTTCCAGGACGAGTTGTTGACCGTGCTCTGATCGAAGCTGCCCTTGAGGCTGACGGTCAGGTTGTCGGTCGGCTCCCACTTCAGGGTGGCGCGGGTCAGGAACTCTTCCTCGCCGGGGGCCTTGCGCGCCGCTGGGGTGGCGGTGTGCGAAGTGAGGTCGCCGGTGGCGGCGTCGAGTTCGGTATAGGTTATGTCGTCGGCTTCGTTGCGATAATAGCCGCCGTCCATCTTGGTGTAGCGCGCCGCAATGCGGAAACCGAGGGTGTCGGTCAGCGGGCCGGACAAATAGCCTTCCAGTCGGTACTGCTGGCTCTTGATCTCGTAGCCGCCCTTGACCATGCCTTCGAACGCGGCGGTGGGGTCGGCTGTGGTGATCGAGATCACGCCGGCTGTCGCGTTCTTGCCGAAGAACAGCGCCTGCGGGCCCTTCAGAACTTCCACGCGGGCGAGGTCGAAGAAGCCTTCGTTGATGACGCGGCCCTGCCCGTAATAGGCACCGTCAACGACGACCGCGACCGATTGCTCGATGCCGATCGAGGTGGACGACGAACCGATGCCGCGCAGGGTCAGCTGCGCGCCCGACCCGTTGGACGCGCGCCCGACGCTGAACTGCGGGGCGATGGCGGTGATTTTTTCGACGCTGGTGACATCGCGCGTGGCGATCTGCTCTGCCGAGATGGCGGTAACGGCGACGGGTACGTCCTGCACCGTTTCCTGCCGCTTGCGGGCGGTCACGATGATGTCGTTAAGGCCGCCCTGCTGCTGGGCTGCGTCATCCTGCGGTGCTGCCGGCGGAGGAGGAGGGGCAACGTCCTGCGCCATCGCCGGCGCTGCGGTCATCGTCAGTGCCGTGGAGACGAGCAGGACGGATTTGGGGACTCGCATTTCAGAAACCTCCCGTAATTTTGTAATCGTTCTTTCCGGCTGGTTAGACCCGTCCCCGTGCGTGAGAGCCCTGTGCAAACGGATAGTCCTATCAGTTTGGACAGGTGGCCTCTGCGAGCCGCCGGGCGAGGGTCCGCCGGAGGAGACCTGAATTGACGCGCTGCCGTTTCTGGCGACTGGATCGCCATCCCGAGGGGAACACCGATTTCGCTCGCTTCCTGAGCCTGCAGGAAGAAGAATGCACACCACTGGCCGAAGGCGAAGTGCGCATCGCGGTCGAATGGCTGTCGATGGATGCCGGAACCCGTATGTGGATGAGCCCGCGTACAGACGGTTATCAGCCGCCGCTGCCGCTGGGATCGAAGATGGTCGGACTGGTGCTGGGCTGCGTGATCGAGAGCGCGAATGCCGCTTACCCTGTTGGTGCGCTGGTGCGCGGCTTCGGGCAATGGGCAGACGTCGCCACGGTGGTTCCGGCGCTGACGGGGCTGGAGGTGGTGGACGCGAACGTCGCAGACCCGCGCCAGCACTTTGGCGCATTGGGCATGAATGCGTGGACGGCCTATGTCGGCGTCAGGGAAGTCGCGGCGGTCAAGCCGGGCGAATGGCTGGTCGTGTCAGCCGCCGCAGGTGCAACGGGCAGCCTTGCATGTCAGGTCGGCCGCAACCTGGGTGCGAAAGTGATCGGGATCGCGGGCGGGGCAGACAAGTGCCGCTACCTGACCGACGAGGTCGGCGTCGACATGGCGATCGACTATCGGGCCGAGGACGTGAGCGCGCGGCTGGCTGCCGTGCCGGGCGGCGTGAATGCCTTTTTCGACAACGTCGGTGGCCCGATTCTCGACGCGGTGCTGGGCAACATGGCGCATTACGGGCGCGTCGCGGTCTGCGGTATGGTAGCAGGTTATGACACCGATGCGCCGATGCCGGGGCCTGCAAAGTTCGATCAGGTGCTGATGCGGCGCCTGCGGATCGAGGGCTTCTTCATCCCGGACTTCCTTGAACGCGGGGCGGAGTTCATGCCTCAGCTTCGCACCTGGCTGGACGAGGGCAAGCTGGAGGTGCGCTTCGACGAGACGGCGGGGCTGGAGAATGTCCTTGCGGCCTATGAGCGGATGCTGACCGGCAAGAACATCGGCAAGGTGGTCGTCAAGCTGTGATCAGGCCGCGCCGAGCCGTTCAAGCCATGCGCGGGCCTGCTTGGGCTCGCCCACGGCTTGCGAATCCACCGGGCCGCGCTGGCGCAGGAATTCCTGATGCAGTTCAAAGGGCTCCATGAACAGCTGTTCGCGCGCGGCGTCGATCTCTTCGGCCAGTTCGGTCAGTTCGGCGATCGTCGGGGCCACGGCGGCGCGTGCGGTGCGGTCGGCGTTGTGGTCGAAAAGGCCCCACTTGCCCGCTGCACAGACCTTGAGCGCAGCAACCAGCGCTTCGCGGTAATCGGTTTCAAGGTCCGCGCGGCGGGTGTCCAGGCGTTCGAGACGGTCTGCTTTGGCCATGGCCCGGCTGTAGAACCGGACCGGCCGGACCGCAACCATTTCCTCCCCAGAAGATGCCCGGAGAGGAACCGGCATCACATTGCGGTAACGCCGCCATCGACCACGAATTCGCAGCCGGTGATGTAATTCGCCTCGTCGCTGGCGAGGAACAGGTTCATGTTGGCGATATCCATCGGCGTGCCCATGCGCTTCATGGGGATGCCCGATACGATTTCCTTGAAGCCATCCGGGTTATCGCGGCGGGCAACGTCCTGCATCGCGGTTTCGATCATGCCGGGGTGGACCGAATTGCAGCGGATGTTCTCGGCAGCGCATTCCATTGCCACCACCTTGGAAAGCAGGCGCACGCCGCCCTTTGCCGCCGCGTAGGCGCCGCACATCGGCACGCCCACCAGCCCGCCGATCGAAGACAGGTTCACGATAGAGCCCCCGTGTCCAACCTTGCGCATCAGTGCGACCGCGCGCTGGGTGCCGTAGAACACGCTGTCGAGATTGACCTTGTTCTGCTTTTCCCAATCGGCTGCGGTCAGTTCGGCCAGCGATTTCAGGATGGCGATGCCGGCGTTGTTGACCAGCACGTCAAGGCGGCCATGACCCTGCTTGATGGCGGAGAGAAGGCTGTCCCATGACGCTTCGCTGGTGACATCCTGCGCGACCGCTTCGGCCGTGCCGCCTTCCTCGCGGATCGCGGCGGCGACGCTTTCGGCATCTTCCAGCCTGAGGTCGGTGACGTAGACGTAGGCCCCTTCCTGCGCGAAGCGGTGCGCCGTCGCAGCGCCCAGGCCACGCGGGTTGCCCGCGCCGGTTACGAGAGTGATCTTGCCTTCGAGACGGCCCATCGTCCTTACTCCATCAAAACAGGGGGTGTCCGACGGTAATCGCCGAACACCCCGATTGCGCCCCAGGGGGCTGATCCAAAATCAGAATTTCACGCCGACCGTGGCCCCGTAAGTGCGCGGTTCCAGCGCCATGCCGAACGAGAACAGCCCGGCCACGGTGAAGGCGTGCGTCGTCGTCTTCTCATTGGCGAGGTTGCGGCCGAAGACGCGGAAGTAGACTTCCTTGTCACCGACATCGAAGTTCACGGTCAGGCTGGCGTCGACGAGATCCTGCGTGGTGGTGCGCACGCGCGGATCGTTGCCGTTGACGGTCACGGCGGTCACATCCCCCGCGCCGTCCAGCGTCGGAGTGAGCGAGCCTTGCGAGATCTGCTCGTCATATGGGCTGATGTGGCGCCAGCCTGCGGTTGCCACGACCTTGCCGAAGCTGGTCGGCACTTCGTAATCGGCATTGACCGAAGCGGTGAACTTGGGCGCGTAGATCAGCCGGTTGGCGGAGTAGTTGAAGGGCACCAGCCCGGTGCCGCAGTCGTTCGCAGCCGCTGTTCCTGCCGCATAGGCACCGCAGGTGATGAAGTTGCGGAAATTCGACTTCATGTAGGCGGTAGAGGCGGTGATGCGCAATTCGGGCGTGATGCGCAGGGTTGCGTCGGCCTCGATCCCCTTGATCATCGCGCCCCCCGGAACGTTGCCGGTGATCGTCTGGTTGCCCAGCGGCCCGCCGGGTACGGTCAGGTTCTGCTGCATGTCCTTGTAGTCGGAGATATAGCCGGCAAGGTTCAGTTCCAGCCTGCGGTCGAACAGGGCAAGCTTGGCGCCGATTTCATAGGCATCGACCGTCTCCGGCTGGAAGGGCGTGCTGGCGGTATCGGCCGTTGCGGCACGGGGGCTGAATCCGCCCGAACGATACCCGCGAGACCAGCTGGCATAGAGCATCGTATCGGGGCTTGGCCGCCAGTCGAGGCCGATCTTGGGCGTGAACTTGGTGAAGTTCGCGTCTCCCGTGCCGATCAGCCCCTGCGTGGCGAAGCTGTTGGTCAGCTTCTTGTTGTCATGGCTCCAGCGCCCGCCGAACGAGAGGCGCCACTTGTCCGCGAAGGCCCAGTTGAAGTCCCCGAAGAACGCGTAGCTGGTGGTCTTTCCGATGTTGGTCTGGGCGTTGGTGTCGAACTCCATCGGCGGAGTTGAGGGATCGAAGCCGAAGAAGCGCGTCCACTGCGTCAGATTGTACTTGGAGTGGAAGTAGTAGCCCCCGACCACATAGTCGAAGCCGGTGAACAGGTTGCCGGCGGCGCGCAGTTCCTGGCTCCACTGGGTATAACGCTGGCGACGGTCGACATAATACAGGTCACTGGATGATCCGTCGAAGTCCTGCGTCTGCTCTTCCTTGCTGTGGCGCCAGCCGGTGATCGATGTCAGCTTGATGCCGCCAAGATCGTAATTCATCTGCAGCGTCGCGTTGGGCGCGCGGTACTTGCTCTTCGCGGGGAGCGTGAAGATCGTGTAGAGGTCGGTCGTGTTGTTGCGGCCGCATTCGTTGGCGGGGATCAGCGCGCAGAAGGCTTCGGTGCTGTTGGTCAGGTTGCTGACGACCGGTTCGAATTCCTGCACCACGTTCTCGACCGAAAGCTGGGCGTCAAAGCCCGAGCCGGCGGGTTCGAACAGCAGGCTGGCACCATAAGCATCGGAATTGCTGCCGCCCCCACTCTTGCCGGTGATGGCATTGTGGTAGAATCCATCGGATTCGTTGTGGAAGTACCACCCCTTGATGCCCCAGGTTTCGCCGTCGCCGTAATTGACGATGGCCTTGCCCGCCCAGGTGGCCCAGCGGCCGAAGGTGAATTCGGCCTTGCCGCCCGGTTCCATGGTCGGCTTGGAGCGGGTGATGTTGATGACGCCGCCGATGGTGTTGGCGCCGAACAGGGTGCCCTGCGGGCCGCGCAGCACTTCGATCTGGGCGATGTCGAAAGCGTCCTGCAACTGGCCGGTGCTGGTGCCGATCGTCACGCCGTCGACGACGACGCCCACTGTCGGGGTCTGAGACTTCTCGACGTCGGCATACGTCAGGCCGCGAATAGAGATGTTGGCCGCTTGCGCGCCCGAATTCTGCTGGGTGATGAGCAGGCCCGGCGCTGCACCCTGAAGGTCGCCGATGTTGGCCGAGGCTTTGTTTTCCAGCATCGCAGCGCTGACGGCGGTGATGGCGATCGGCGTTTCCTGCAGCGTTTCCGAGCGGCGGCGGGCCGAAACGATGATCTCGTTCGGATCGACGACTGCCGTGTCGGCCGCCTGCGGCGTGGGTGCCGCGCTCTGCGCCAGCACGGGCGCGGAAATGCTGGTCAGGGCGCTGGTTGCGAGGGCGAGTTTGAAGAGCGCGCTGCTCCGCGCTCCGCGAACATGTGCGGATACCATCAGTCTATCCTCCCGGTGCGGCCGTGAATCTGTGCATTTGGCCGTCTTCCGCCGTGTACTATGCATCGGATGGCCGCTGGCCCTACCTGTCGATTTGCACAGGTGCGGCATCGCGTCCGAAATCGGACCAGTCATGCAAACAGAGGAGATCGATGCCATGGCCGAGAATCGGCGTTTCCTGCTCGCCCGCAGACCCGAAGGAACCCCCGTTCCCGATGATTTCATGCTGGTGAGCGAGGCTATTCCCACGCCGCCGCCCGGCGGGATCGTGGTGCGCAACCACTATGCATCGCTCGATCCGGCGCAGCGCGGCTGGATGGATGACGTGGAAAGCTACATGCCGCCGATCCCGCTTGGCGATCCGGTACGGGCGACGACGGTGGGCGTGGTCCATGCGTCGGACAACTCGGACTTCGCGGCAGGCCAGTGGGTAATGGGGCTTAACGCGCTGGAAGATTATTCGGTGGCCATGCCGGGCGGCTTCACGATGCCGATCGATGTCACTGCCGTTGCCACTCCCTCCAACTTCTTGTCCGCGCTGGGCGCGGTGGGGCTGACCGCCTATTTCGGGCTTACCGAAGTGGCAAAGCCGCAGCCGGGCGAAACGCTGCTGGTTTCAGGCGCGGCAGGGGCGGTCGGCTCGGCCGTGGGCCAGATAGGCCGGATCATGGGCTGCCGGGTGGTGGGTATCGCGGGCGGTGAGCAGAAATGCCGCCGCCTGATCGAAGACTACGGCTTCGATGCGGCGATCGACTACAAGGGCAAGGACCACGCCACCCTGGTTGCAGAGATCGCCGCGGCTGCGCCCGATGGGGTCAACGTGGTGTTCGAGAATGTCGGAGGCTCTGTGCTGGAGGCGGAAGTCTTCACGCTGGCGCATCACGCCCGGATCGTCCTGTGCGGTCTTATCGCGGAATACAATTCGCCGGATAAGCTTGGTCTTCGTAACTTGTGGCAGATCCTTGCGCGGCGCGCGACGATCCACGGCTTCCTGATCGCGGACTATGCGCATCGTTTTGCAGAGGGCGGGGCCCAGATGGCGCGTTGGCTGGCGGAAGGAAAGCTCCGAGCGGATGAGGACGTTCAAGAAGGGCTGGAGAACGCCTATCCGGCGTTCATGCGCCTGTTCTCCGGGGCGAATACCGGCAAGCTGGTGTTGAAGATCGCATGACGGGCAGGCTGCAGGGCCGCCGGGCCGTCGTCACCGGGGCGGCATCGGGGATCGGTGCTGCGGTTGCACAAAGGCTGGCGGCGGACGGGGCGCAGGTCTTCACTGCCGATATCCAGGGCGATGTGGATTTCGTAGCCGATCTGACGATAGCGGATGCCAATGCCCGGCTGGTCGCAGCGGCGGTGGAGCGTATGGGAGGGCTGGATACCGTGGTGCCGTGCGCCGGGATAAGCGCGTTTCATCCGCTTGAAGGTCATGATGACGCCTATTTCCAGCGGGTTCTTGATGTGAACCTCATCGCGGTGTTCCGGCTGGTGCGGGAGGCGACGCCCCATCTCAAGGCGCATGGGGCAGGGCGCATCGTCACCATCGGTTCGACCACTTCGACATACGGCGATGAGGGGCTTTGCGCTTATTCCGCCTCGAAACATGCGGTGCTGGGCTTCACCAAGTCTGTCGCGGCGGAGCTGGGCCCTTTCGGCGTTACGGCCACTTGCGTGCAACCCGGCGCCATCGACACGCCGATGACCGCGCCCGCGTTCGATCAGATGCCGGAATATCGCACGTTCTGGGAAGCCAAGGCACCGCTGCGCCGCCTTGGACAGCCGCGCGATATCGCCGATGTGGTCGCCTTTCTGTGCAGTGACGACGCGCGCTTCGTTTCGGGGCACGGCCTATGGGTGGATGGTGGAGCGATGGTGCGTCATTAGGGGCGCCATCGCGGATTCGCATTCGGTCACCGTGAAGGCGCGGATCCGGCTGCGGTCGAACAGCTTTTCCTCGTCCTCGCCGATCATCGCCTGCGTTTCCGGGTCGGCCAGCGCGGTAAAGCAGGCGATGCGGGCGGCGTCGTTGGGAAAATCGATCTCCATAACAACGTCATAGTCAAACGACTGCTCCGCCCCGTCCATCGGGGACAGGAACCGCCGCACGTAGCGGGTGGCGTAGCCGGCCAGCACCTTTTCGCCGATCAGCCGGTGACTGCTTTCGTAATAGGCGCGGAAATGCGCGACGCTCATGCCTTCGCGCCGCTTGAGCAGAGTGATAACGGTCACGGTCATGCCAGCACGCCCATCCAGTTGCGCATCCCGTCCAGCACAGCCCGCGCACGTAGCACCGGGTGCGAGAACGCATCGCGCAATGCGGCGCTGCGCAGTTCGAGCGAGAGCGGGATATGCTGCGGCAAAGCCTGCAGCATGGCGGCCAGAGGCAGCGCGCCTTCACCCGGCAGTTCGCGCAAGTCGATGGCGTCGGCGATGATCGCGTCGAAGTCTGCCGGATCGGGCCGTTCTGCGCGCGCGTCGCAGAACTGTGCATAGGGCAACAGCGCCGGATCGATCGCGGCGATCTGGTCCACGGTGGTGCCCGATCGGTCGGCGTGGATCGGATCGATCAGAACCGCGCCCAGCGGATGCCCGACCCGGTCGAGTATGCCAAGGGCCTGTGTGAGATCCCTGACTTCTGTGAATATGCCGAATTCCAGGGCGACGCGCATGCCCGAACCTTCGGCATGGCGGCACAGGGCGGCAAGACGTTCCACCGTCTCCCCCTCTTCATGGGACGATACGCATAGCACGTTCGCGGCACCAAGTTCTGCGCCCACGTCGATCACCTTGCGGTGATCGTCCAGCGTGGTGTCAGGCCGGATCCAGACCACTTCGACGTCAAGAACGGGCAGGCCGGTGCGCGCCAATGCTGCACGCGCATCGCGGGTATGCTGCGCCGTCCATTCAAGCGGATCGACCCAGATCCCAACGGCGTCGAACCCGGCCGAAGCAGCGGCCTCGATGACGTCGACCGCGCCGAATTCCGGCAGAACCCCGGAGGCGAGGGATAGTTTGTGCACCGCGTTGTCTCCTGAAATGTGCAGCATCTCCGCCCCGATCGAACCGAGGCGGAACCGGGCTACATCTGCGGTTCGGGCAGTGATGCGTCGTCGGCCAGATACCAGTTCAGCCATTCGTGGAAATACTGGTTGCCGCGCTCGTTCTTGCCGAACGTCAGGTCATCATGGGCGCCGGATTCCAGACCGCGCTGGATTTCCAGGCCGATGACGTAGTCTTCCTCATAAGTCACATCGCGGAAGAAGTTCATCGCGCCTTCCACCGCCTCGCGGTCGGCATCGTCGCGGATCGGATCGCGGCGCAGGTAGTTCAGGACGGTGCGGTTCTCGGCCGGCGTCGGTCCGGGGAAAAGCTGGGCGACCTGCGTGATCTCCGGTGCGATGAAGATCGACACGTTGGGGAAGAAGATTCGCACGAAATCGTAGCCGTAATTCTCACGGTTGCCCCACTCTTCGCGGGGTACGTCCTTGAGCTGTTCCGCGATCGAATGCTGCGGGAAGCCGATGCGGATGTTCGGGCCGAAGCCTTCGTAATGGGTGCAGTTGGACAGGGTGCGCGGAAAGATCGTTTCGGGGTGAAGCGACTTGAAGTGATACCCTTCCAGATAGCCGTCGAATGCGATCTTCCAGTTGGCGCCGTGGATCGTGCGGTTGCCCAGATAGGTCCAGTTGGCGAAATCCAGCGCGTCGAAATCTTCAAGGAAGTCCTTGAAATAGTGATCAAGGTTCATCGGGGCGTTGGGCGTGAGGCATACGAAGATCATGCCGCCGCGTTCCTCGCACGGCAGTTCGCGCAGGCCCATCGTGCTCTTGTCGACTTCGCCGAAAGTGCCCGGTTCCGCGATACCGATCAGCTTGCCATCGGCGCCATAAGTCCACGAATGGTACTTGCAGGTAAAGCGCGAACAATTGCCCTTGCCGTCGGGTGCGACCGGCGCGCCGCGATGCGAACAGACGTTGAGGAATGCGCGCACCTTGCCCTGCTTGTCGCGGTTGATCAGCACCGGAGAGCCGACCGCGTCCATCGCCTTGTAATCGCCGGGGTTGGGGATTTCGGCAGTGAAGGCCAGCATCAGCGGCACGCGCTTGAACACCAGCTCCATTTCTGCCTTGAACTGGTCCTTGTCGGTATAGCTGCTGGTGGGCACGCGCAGCGGCCGATCGGTCTGGAAGGTTTTCTTGTTCGCAACGTAGTCGAGCATGATCTCGGCCACGTCCCCAATGCGCTTTACGCGTTCCACGGTCTTCTCCCGATTACTTATGGCCGCGATCCTGCGCGAGCCTGCAGGTGGCGACAAGCTGCGCAAGGTGATAGGCGACAGGGGGGCGTGGAGTGCGGCAGTCAAGGGACCATGATGGAGAGGATGAGCCCCCCGTGGGCATGGCTTGAAACCCCACCGCCGCACCTGGCCGCCTATGCGGGGGCTGGCCTGTGGGACGAACGCACCATTGCCCAGCAGGCAAGCGCGCTGGCAGAGGCCGACCCTGGATTCGTCGTGCTGGCAGAGGGCGATATCACGGTTACCCGCGAGCAGGCCGTCGCCGATGCGGAGGCGTTGAGCGCGGCGCTTTTCGCGCGCGGCCTCAGGCCCGGAGATGTGATCGCGTTCCAGGTGCCGAACTGGCGCGAAGCGATGGTGATCAATCTTGCCGCTGCGATGTCCGGGCTGGTGATCAACCCCATCGTGCCGATCTACCGCGACCATGAAGTCTCGCTCATGCTGGCCGATTGCGGCGCGCGGGCGGTGTTCGTGCCTGCCAGTTTCCGCAAGTTCGATTACGCAGCAATGGCGCGCCGCATTGCCGATACGCTGCCCGGCCTTGTCCACGTCTTCACCGTGCGCGGAGAGGGCGCGGACGATTACGCAGCGCTTGTCGCGGAGGGGCGGGAGCTGTCCTTTGGCCGGCCGACCGTCGATCCGCTGGGCGTGAAGATGGTGCTTTACACGTCGGGAACCACGGGGCGGCCCAAGGGCGTGCTGCACAGCCACGTCTCGATCGCCCGCATCCTGCGTGAAAGCGGTGCCTACTGGGGGCTGGCAGAGGGTGACGCCACGTTGATGCCTTCGCCGGTCACGCATGTTTCAGGCTATGCCAACGGGCTGGAGGCACCATTCATCTGCGGCACCCGCACCGTGTTGATGGAAAGCTGGAATGCGGCCGAGGCGCTGGCGCTGATCGACCGGCATCAGGCGGTCGGTACGGTTGCGGCGACCCCGTTCCTTGTCGAACTGGCCGCCGCAGCGCGCGAAAGCGGCAATCGTCTGCCATCGTTCCGCTTCTTTGCCTGTGGCGGCGCCGCGGTTCCGGCGGAATTGATCCCGGCGGCTAACGCCGCCTTCGCGCACTGCCGCGCTTTCCGCGTCTTTGGCGCTTCGGAAGTGCCGCTGGTGACGTTCGGCTGGCCCAACGTCGAAGCCCTTGCTGCGACGACGGACGGCGCGGTCGTCGACTATGACGTTCGCGTGGTCGACGGTGAGGACCGCGACCTGCCGGAAGGACAGGAAGGGGAGATTCTGGCGCGCGGCCCCGGCATGATGCTGGGCTATGCGGACGAGGCGCAGACGCGCGATGCCATCACCGCAGACGGCTTCTTCCGCACCGGCGACCTTGGCGTGCGGACCGAAGATGGCGCGATCACGATCACCGGGCGCAAGAAGGATCTGATCATCCGGGGCGGAGAGAACATTTCCGCCAAGGAGATCGAGGACGTGCTACATGCTCACCCTGCCGTGCGCGAAGCCGCCGTGGTCGCCATGCCGCACGCGCGGCTGGGTGAAGGAATCTGCGCCTATGTCATCCCCACAGGCGAAGCGCCTAGCGCGCAGGTGCTGGCCGCTCACGTTGCGGACAGCGGCCTGGCGAAACAGAAAATCCCCGAGCGTTTCGAGTTTCGTCACGAATTTCCCCGCACCGCCGCGGGAAAGGTGCGCAAGGATATGCTGCGCGCCGATGTGAAGGCGCTGGTCGTCTAGGTCAGGGATAAAAGTGGCGGCGGCATCCTGTGATGCCGCCGCCGCCCCTTCCTCCCCAGGAAATATTGCGCTGCGCAAGCCTCAGCTTGTCGCCATAGCGGCAGCGACGGCCGCGTCGATTTCCGACTTCATGGGATTGCGGCGCAGGGTCAGGCCGCCGTTCACCTGCAGGTTTTCACCGGTCATGAAACATTCGTCGCTGGCCAGCCAGACGACGGCGGCGGCGATATCGTCGCTCGTGCCGATGCGGCCAAGTGGGTAACCGGCAAGGAAGGCGTCGAACAGGCCGGGGACGTCCTTAGCCTCTGACGTCATCGGGGTTTCGGTCAGCCCCGGAGAGATGGAGTTGGCGCGAACGCCTTCTGCGCCGAATTCATGGGCAACGCAGCGGATCACGTGGTCGGCGCCGGCCTTTGTGCCCATGTAGGCGGCGTGGTCGTTGAGCATGATGGTGGCCGTAGCGGAACTGATCTGGATGATCGAGCCACCGCGCCCGCCGTTGCTGCGGGCCATCTTGCGCACCATGGCCTGATAGAAATGGAAAGGCCCTACATACTGCAGCATGGTCATCGCCATAAGTTCATCGTGCGTGGTTTCCAGAAAGCCCTTGAGAAGCCCCCAGCCGGTGGCGTTCACGGCGATATCGATACCGCCCAATTGCCGCGCGGCGGCATCGGCAAGGGCATCGACGCTGGACTGGTCGGTAAGATCGCAGGCGCTCCATGCACAGCCATGCTGCGCAGCGAAGTCGACCAGAACGTCTTCCTTGCGGCCGGAGACAAGTACGCTTGCACCTTCGGCCATCAGGCGCCGGGCGATATGCTGGCCCATGTTGTCGGGGCTGCTTGCCCCCAGCACGACGGCGCGCTTTCCGTTCAGGCGGCCCGTGGTCGTGGACATGCTTATCACTCCTCTCACCGTGGTCTTTCAGCGTTGGCAATCGCTAGCACGGCGCGGGCGCGGTCATTCCTGATCAAAGAAATAGTGGCGTTGCCCGGCCCAAGCGGCGAAACCACGCCCATCATACAAACCACGCGCGTGGCAGAGGAGCGCAAGACATGGATCTCGGACTTAAGGGCCTCAAGGCCATCCTCGTGGGCGCGAACGGCGGCATAGGCCGCGTGGTGGCGCATGTGCTGGCGGCAGAGGGCTGCGATGTGGCCATCTGCGGTCGATCGCAGGGGAAGGTCGACAATGTCCTTGCCGAGATCGCCGGTTCCGGCGTGAAAAGCTATGGCGAGGCGCTTGATGTCACGCAAGTGGACGCGGTTCCGGCCTTCGTCGACAAGGCGGCAGAGACGCTGGGTGGCTGCGATATCTTCATCAGCTTCACCTCCACCAACCTTGGCGAAGATACCGATGCGGCGTGGGAAGCGGTGATCCAGGCCGATATCCTGCCGATGCGCCGGGGCATTGCGGCGGCCCGTCCGCACCTTGGCAAGTCGGATAACGCGGCGATCGTGTGCCTGTCCTCGACGGGCGCGGTAGAAGAATTCATGGGCGTCCAGCCCTACAACGCGCTCAAGGCGGCGGTGATGAACTATTCTTCCGCGCTGTCGCAGACGCTGGCGGCGGAAGGGATCCGCGTGAACTGCTTCACCCCCGGCCCGGTGATGACCGAAGACGGTCCCTGGCCCAAGATCAAGGAAGCAGCGCCGGACTTCTACAATGCCACGCTGGCGAACATGCCTTCGGGCCGCTTCACAACCGGCGAGGAACTGGCCAAGGCGATCGCCTTTGTCGTTTCGCCCAGCTGCAAGGCGATGACGGGCGCGAACATCGTGGTCGACAACGGGTATACCAAGCGCACCCAGTTTTGAGGCGCGCGTTTTCACGCAGGCACCGTCCGGGCGAGCGCGAGCAGGGTATCCACTTCCCTGCGGATGCGCCCGGCGGTTTCGTCGACGGGCAGCCCGACATGCGCGCGCAATTGCGATGTCAGGAAGCCCGAGAACAGCGCGGCTTCGGTAACGCCCACTTCGCGCTTCGCGCCGATGAGATCCTGCAGCGCGCCGCGTGACGTGCGACCGCGCAGATAGCGCAACTGCCCCCCGAACTGGCTGAGTGCGGGATCGCGCGCGGTGGCGATGAACAGTTCGTCGCTGCCACGCGCATTGCCGCCGCGCACAATCATGCCTGCTAGGTCGTCTGCAATGTCGTTGGGGCGGTCCGGGCGGGCGGGGGTGTCCGTCTGCATGCGCTCCACGTTGGTGCGATAGAGCCCCTCGAATGCGGCTTCGAGCAGGGCGGGCTTGGTACGGAACTTGTGCGATACCGTGCCCAGCGTCAGCCCCGCGCGTTCCGCGACGGCGCGGTGGGTAAGGCGGGCAAGGCCGTCCTCATCGATGATGGATGCAGCCGAATTGACGATGCGCATTGCGGTTTCGTCCCGTTCGGGCAGCACCGGCATGGAACGCAGCGCCTCCGTCCGGGCAAATTCGCGCCACGGGGCGGGAGGCATGGCGGTGCCGGTGAGCCATGCGGCGAGTGAGCGCGCCATCTCGTCCAGCGCAGGTCGATCGGCCAGCCGTCGCCAGCGGATCATGTGCAGGAAGCTTTCGTTTTCAAACACGCGCTGCGCGACCAGGCTGTGCACGCCGAACCCGAAGCGGTCGCCGGCCCGGCTCCAGAAACCTTCCCAAAGTTTGGCCCAATCACGGGATGCCTCTTGAAAGGTGGGCGATTGCTGCGCCAGCAACTGGCATTCGCGCCAGGCGAAGGCCAGCGCGCGCCGTTGTTCACACCACCCATCGATGATCTGCGCGAAGAAACCTGCGAATGCGGCAGGCGATGCCGCAAGACCATCGATCTGGCGCCACTGCTCTTCGCACCAGAGCTTCGCATCGGCGATGCACTGTCGTTGCGATGCTAGGAACAAGTGTTCCAAAGAGCCGAAGTGATGATAGATCGAGGACACCGGAGCATCGGTCATTCCGCCGATTTGCCGGGCAGACATGCCCGCCGCCCCGGACAGTTCCCACTGCCCTGTAACTGCCGCGATAAAGCGTTCGTATGACGTTGTTTCTGCGGTTTTCATGGTGCTCACGATAGATCGCGTTCGACTGGCAATCACACCATCCTAGCAGACAGCGCGTCGGCGATCGAGCGATACCAGCGCTGCTGTGCTGTTGTGCGAGTGCCGGAAAAGTGTCATTCAACCTACATACAGGCGTTCTAGCTGCCCCGACGAACCTAACAGGTTGATTCATTCTTGGGGGCTCGTCGTGAAACTGAACACTTGTCTATTTCTGCGCTCGACGGCGATCGTCGGCGTCCTTTCCGGCGCCATGGTCGCTACACTGTCGGGTGCCGCCGTCGCCCATGCCGAGGAGGCCGCCGATGACGCCGCGATTGGAGAGGACATCGTCGTCACCGGATCTATCGTGTCGGCCCAGCAGGATTCGATCGAGGCCAAGCGGGTGATGGACAACCTTGCCGATGTTGCCGCATCCGATGCGGTCGGCCGCTTCCCCGACCAGAACGCCGCTGCCGCGCTTTCGCGCCTGCCCGCCGTCGCGGTGCAGCGCGATCAGGGGCAGGAACGCTACATCCAGGTGCGCGGCGCGCCGAACCGCTGGACCTCGGTGAGCATCGACGGCATCCCGATGGCGGGCGTGGACGAAGGCGGCGACACGCGCGCCTTCCGTTTCGATGCGATCCCGGCCGTGTTGCTGTCGCAGATGGTGGTCAACAAGTCGCTGACCTCGAACCTGCAGGCCGACGCCGTGGTCGCCACGATCGACCTCAAGACCTATTCGCCGATGGAACAGAAGGGCCTGCACGTCTCGGGCGATGCGGGCTATGGTTTCATGGATCTTGGCAAGGGCGAACAGCGTCAGGGTTCGTTGCGCCTGTCATGGTCGAACGACACGTTCGGCTTCGTCGTCGGCGGATCGCACTATCGCCGCAAGCAGTTGACCGACAACCGCGAAGTCGGCGCTTACGATGCCAATGGCCCGACCGAGTTCGACGTCCGCCAGTATGAACTGGAACGCTGGAACAACGGCCTGTTCGCAGGCGTCGAATACCAGCCGGAAGAGGGCAAGCGCATCTATGCCAAGGCCATCTTCTCGGAATTCAACGACAACGAGCAGCGCAACCAGTATGAATTCCGCCTCGACCGTGCGACGGGCGGCACGCGTTCGCTGGCATCGGGCGACCTGACCGGTGTGCCGCTGCGCGGCAGCTTCAACTTCGGCGAATACCGCAACCGCAATTACATCGGCACGATCGGCGGCGATTACGAGGGCGATGACGGCTTCAAGGCTTCGTTCAAGTTCAACTACGCCAAGACCGAGAACACCACGTTTCTGCCGCTTGTTCAGGCATCCACCAGCGGGGCGGACAACCTTGACCTGACTTACGACAATTCCGATCCGCGCTTCCCGATCGTCAGTGTGGACGGCACGTTCGATCAGGCGACGCTGAACAACGCAGGCGCCTATGTCCTGCTCGGCCGGCAGAAGACGGTGTCGGACAGCTATACGGTCAAGCTGGACCTGTCCAAGCAGGCCGGCGACCTGACCCTGTCTGCGGGCAGCCTTTACATCGACCGCGACATTTCGGGCAACAACCTGTCGATCTCCAACATGGTGATGCTGGCCAGCAGCGCATCGGTGGGCGAGGCGTTCGACATCAACAGCTACGTCACTGACAAGGCATGGGACACCGGCTTCCCGCTCGGCGTCACGCTGAACTACGTGGACAACGTGGCGATGCGCCGCGATATCGACAGTCTGCTGGGCCGCCTGCAGAGCGCCGGGCTTTACGATCCGGCCCTCGATATTCCCGGCACCGACCGCTATTTCCAGCGCGAACAGACGCTGGCAGGCTATGCCATGGCGAAAGTGGAAACCGGCCCGCTGACCGCCGTTGGCGGTGTGCGCGTAGAGCGTTACACGCTCGACAATTCCGGCTCGGTGCTGGCGGGCGGGGTCTATTCGCCGCTGGCGCTCAACACCACCAAGACGGACTTCTTCCCAAGCCTGAACCTCAAGTATTCGGCGACCGACAACCTTGTGCTGCGCCTGTCGGGCCAGCGCAGCGTTTCGCGCCCGGCCTATGGCGCGATGCGGGTGGGCGCGTCGATCAACGACAGCAACAGCCCCGGCACGGTTACCGGCGGCAATCCGTTCCTGCGCCCCGAATATACCTGGG
Source organism: Novosphingobium guangzhouense (assembly GCF_002896965.1). Classification (GTDB taxonomy): domain Bacteria; phylum Pseudomonadota; class Alphaproteobacteria; order Sphingomonadales; family Sphingomonadaceae; genus Novosphingobium; species Novosphingobium guangzhouense. The sequence goes on along the minus strand of NZ_LYMM01000051.1, from coordinate 27,675 downwards.
GGCTGGATGCCAGCATCGAATACTACCTGCCCGGCAACGGCATGATCTCCATCGCCGGGTTCCATCGCTGGGTGGACGATGTGCTTTACCAGAGCCAGCAAGCGGTCGGTTCGGACTTCTACGACGCGGACGGCATCGACCGGTCGAACTACCTGCTTTCGGGCACATACAACGGCGACAAGGGCAAGCTCTACGGCGTGGAGTTCAACGTGCTCAAGCAGTTCGACTTCCTGCCGGGCGCGTTCGACGGGCTGGGCGTGCAGGGCAACGTGACGTTCCTTGGCGGCCATTTCGATACGCCCGCGCAAAAGGGCGTGGCGTTCCAGGGTATGTCGGACAAGATCGCCAACGCCTCGGTCTTTTATGAGAAGTACGGTCTTTCCGCCCGCGTCAGCTATCAGTGGCGGTCGGACTGGCTGGATACGCTGGGCGGCATGGGCAGCGGCGAATCGCGCAAGGGGTATGAGAACCTGGACGTGTCGCTGCGCTATGCGCTGACGGACAACTTCACGCTGTTCGCCGATCTCGCGAACCTCACCAACGAAAAGTACATCGCCTATCAGGGCACCACCGCGACGCCGACCGAGGTCGAGCAGATCGGTGCGCGCTACCTGTTCGGCGTCCGCTTCAGCTATTGATGACAGGGAGAATGGACATGCGAAAGATTGCAACGACTGTGGCGCTGACCGCGCTGGTTCTGGCAGGATCGCCCGCCACAGCCCGTGAACTGGCGACGCTGACCCGCCTTGACGCCGCGACCGTGGAACTGAAGCGTGAAGGCGCCGCGCCGGTATCGGTTTGGATCAGCGCCGACACTGTGCTCGACAAGGGCGACCAGCGCTTTGCCGCCACCAGCAAGGATGGCGCGCTCACACTGCCGATCGCGGCGACGGATCGCCGCTACGTGATCCTCGAAGGGGCGGGCGGCAAGGGGCGCACCGTCGTTGCAGAACGGGTGCTGCCGCTTCAGCAGGGCAGTAACTTTCGCGACGTAGGCGGCTACGTCACGAAGGACGGGCGCATGGTCAAGTGGGACAAGGCGTTCCGTTCGGGCGCGATGCCGCTTCTGACCGATGCGGACTATGCGCTGCTTGGCCAGCTGGGCATCGGCAACGTCGTGGACCTGCGCTCGATCGAGGAGCGTGAGGTCGCGCCGGACATGCTTGACGACAAGGTCGGCGCTCTGTTCATCGCCAACGACTATTCGCTCAAGCCCCTGATGGCGAAGATGGGCCAGGGCGGCGGCGATAACATGTATGCCGGCATGGAAAAGATGCTGGCGCCCCAGTTCCGCTCGCTGTTCCGCCGCCTGATCGCGGATGAGGGCGCGGTGCTTTATCACTGTTCTGCCGGGCAGGACCGCACGGGCATCGCTACCGGGCTGCTCTATGACGTGCTGGGGGTCGATCGCGATACGATCCTGAAGGACTACCACTTGTCGACCGAATTGCGCCGCCCGCAGTTCGAGATGCCCAAGGTTGATCCCAAGGACTATCCGGGCAACCCCATCCTCAAGTATTATGTCGCGAGCGAAGACGGCAAGCCGCGCAAGGCAGAGCCGCTCTATACGCCTGCCGGTGCTTCGCATCTGGCGCAGTTCTTCGCCTATCTCGACAAGCAGTACGGCGGATCGGAAGCCTATCTGCGCACGCTCGGCCTCACCGATGCAGACTTCGCAAAGCTGCGCAAGACGATGCTCGACTGACGGGGGGCGCCGGGGCGAGGGGGTTTCTGCCGATGCCCTTTCGTCCCGGCAATCTGCGGCGATTGTAGCCAAACTTACATCTTCGTCCCCTAGTCGCGGCGCGCCTTCACTTTCTTGTTCGAGCTTCCTCCCCCGTGACCGCGCCTCATGTCCGCCCGATAGACCGCTGGTTCGTCGATGAAGTCCTGCCGCACGAGCGGGCCTATATCGATTACGCGCGTCGCACCGTGCGCAATGACGAGGAAGCGGGCGATATCGTCCAGGAAGTCTACACCAGACTGTTCACGCTCGACGGGTGGAGCGCCATCGCCAACCCGCCGGGTTACGTCATGCGCATGATCCACAATCAGGCAATAGAGCGCATCCGGCAGGCGCGCGTGGTGACGATGCAGCCCTTGCCCGCGCCTGTCCTGTTCGAGATCGCCGACGACACGCCCGATCCGTTCCGCGTCGTGGCCGGGCGCACGCAGATGGCGCGGGTGCAGCAGGCGATTGCCGCGCTGCCGGAACGCTGCCGCATCGCGCTGGTGCGTCGCCGCTTTGCAGAGGAAACCCCGCGCGAAATCGCCAGCGATCTGGGCATCAGCGTTTCCACTTTCGAAAAGCGGCTGGCGCGCGCGGTGGAACTGCTCACCCACGCGCTGACCCCGCAGGACAGGGGCGCGGCAGAGCCATCGGCCGAGGCGCGGGAGAAGATGCTTCTCTGACGGGCGACAGCTTGATAGATGCAGGGCAGGTTGATCAACCTCCCTATGGTCGGCCCTTTTAGAGCACCCAGACGCCGCGCGACATGACGATGACGAAAGATCCCCTGGGTCAGGACGCCCTCCTTGCCGAAGCGTCGCGCTGGTTCGCGGCGCTGGATGCGGGGACCGCGCGCGCCGAGGATTTCGAGGCATGGCGGCGCAGCAATCCCGCCCACGCCGTTGCCTATGCCCGCATCGTCGCCAACTGGGAGGGCATGCGTGCGGTGCCGATCGTGGATGAGGCGCCCCTGCGCGCCAGCCGTCGCCAGTGGTTGAAGGTGGCTGCCGTGGGCGTGCCCGTGGCGATGCTGGGTTCGGGCTTCATGGCGCAACGGGCCTATGCCTGGGACAGCGCCAGCACCGGCGTGGGCGAGACGCGGCGCGTGCCGCTGCCCGATGGCAGCGTCGCCTATCTCAACACCGACAGCGCGCTGTCCTGGCGTTATCGCGATGACGAGCGCCTGCTGCGCCTCGATCGCGGCGAAGTGGCACTTGATCTGCGGCGCGGCGGGGCCACGGTACTGCGCGCGAACGCGGCGTCGCTGCCGTTGGCGCCGGGCCTGTTCGATGCGCGGGTGACGGCGGGGCAGGCCGAACTGACCATGGTGGATGGCGCCGCGATGCCCATACCCGGCCCGCTGCCCGGCGGCGCGGGCGGGCTCATGCTGAAGCCGAACGTTTCGATGATCGTGGCCGAACAGGGCACCCCCCGGCTGCAGGCGCGCAGTTCCGAACAGGTCGCCTCGCTGATGGCATGGCGAGCGGGGGAGATCGTCTTCCTCGACCAGTCGGTGGCCGAGGCCGCAGCAGAATTCAACCGCCACCTTACCCGCAAGATCACCGTAGGCAACGCCGACCTCGCACGCGAAAAGATCGGCGGCCGTTTCGACCTCGACCGGCCGGACCAGTTCCTGAAGGCTGTATCCCTCAGCCTGAGCGCGCGCGTGGTGACGACACCGGACGGTTACGAATTGACCCGCTGAAGCAGCGGCGCAGGCGGAAGGTGAAGGAAGGCGGGCTTTCTGAAGGCGCGGCCTTGCGGACATGACTGTCAATTCGTGCTAACATGCTTTGGCAGGAGGCAAGCGTATGGCTGAAGCGAAGCTATTGTCGGGCGGTAATCCTCAAATAGCCAAGGGTGAAGGCGAGGGACCGGTGCGGGCCTATATAGATGCGATGCCCGGGTGGAAGAACCGAGTAGGCAACGTATTGGCCGCTGCGATTGAGAGAGCGGTTCCCGGCACAGCCAAGGCTGTTAGGTGGAACTCCCCTTTCTACGGCGTTGAAGGACAGGGTTGGTTCACCTCGTTCCATTGCTTTGAAAAGTATGTGAAGGTGACGTTCTTTCAAGGCGCCGCCCTTCGTCCGGTGCCACCCGGTAAATCGAAACAGGAGAACGTCCGCTACCTCGACATCAGGGAAACGGATGACATCGACGTGGTGCAGCTTGAAGATTGGATGAAACAGGCGAGCCAGCTGCCCGGTGCGCGCTTGTAAAGAAAGGCTCGCTCGGTCAGGTCAACCTGCGGTTCCCTCCCCAGTCAGACCTTGCTCCAGGCCGCCTATATCTCCACTTGCGAGCCCAGCTCGACAACGCGGTTGGTCGGCAGGTTGAAGAATTCCATCGGAGTGGCCGCATTGCGGATCATCCACGCGAACAGCTTTTCGCGCCAGATGGCCATGCCGGGCTTTTCCGAGGGGATCAGCGTCTGCCGGCTGAGGAAGTAGCTGGTGTCCATCTTGCCGATCGGCGCGCCGCAGGACGTAACAGCCTTGAGCGATGCGGGAATGTCCACATCTTCCAGGAAACCGTGGCGCAGCGTCATGCGGAAGAAGCCCGAGCCGTGCTGGGCGATGGTCATGCGGGCGTCTTCGGGCAGGTGGGGGACCGCGTTGGTCACCACCGTCAGCACGATGACGCGTTCGTGCAATACCTTGTTGTGCTTGACGTTGTGCAGCAGCGCGGGCGGCACGCCTTCGCGGGTGGACGACAGGAAGACGGCGGTGCCCGCAACCCGGCGCACCGACTGGGCGGTGGACTTGATGAACAGGTCAAGGTCTATTGCCCCGACGGCCAGTGAGCGCCGCAGGATCCTGCGCCCGGTCGACCATGTGGTAAGCATGACGAAGACCACGCCTGCCACCAGCAGGGGAAACCAGCCGCCGTCGGGAATCTTGGTGGCGTTCGACAGGAAATAGGCGCCATCGATCAGCAGGAACAGCCCGGTCACGCCGCCGGCCAGAAGTGGTGGCCAGCGCCAGACGCTGAAGGTCAGCACGCCCAGCATGCAGGCGGTGATCACCATCGTGCCGGTCACCGCGATGCCGTATGCCGCCGCAAGGCTGCTTGACGAGCGGAACGAAAGCACCAGCAGCACGACAAGGATCAGCAGCGTCCAGTTGACGATGGGAACATAGACCTGCCCCTCGGCGGTCGGGCTGGTGTGCAGGATGCGCAGGCGCGGCAGAAAGCCCAGCTGCACCGCCTGCCGGGTGATGGAGAACGCGCCCGAAATCACCGCCTGGCTGGCGATGATCGTTGCCAGCGTGGCCAGGATCACCAGCGGCAGCCGCGCCCATTCCGGTGCAAGCAGGAAGAACGGGTTGCTTGCTGCCTCGGGCTGGTCCAGCAGCAGCGCGCCTTGTCCCATGTAATTGAGCATGAGGCACGGCAGCGCCGCATAGAGCCAGGCGATGCTGATCGCCTTGCGGCCGAAATGTCCCATGTCGGCATAGAGCGCCTCCGCCCCCGTCACCGCCAGCACGACCGAGCCGAGCGCCAGGAACGCCAGCCTTGGGTCCAGAGCGAAAAAGTGCCAGGCCCAGTAGGGATTGAGGATGCCCACGATCTCCGGATGGGCCACGATGTTGATCACGCCCAGCACCGCCAGCACCACGAAATAGACCGCCATGACCGGCCCGAAGAACGTGCCGACACGCTCTGTCCCGTGCTTCTGTATCAGGAACAGGCCCAGCAGGATGACGATGGCGATCGGCAGCACCAGTTCGCCCAGCGATGCTTCCACCACGGTGAGTCCTTCGACCGCGGACAGCACCGAAATGGCCGGGGTGATGATCGCATCGCCATAGAACAGCGCGGTGGCGATCACGCCCAGCATCGCGATCAGCGGCGTCCAGCGCGTTTCGCCAAGGCTGCGCCCGATCAGCGCCAGCAGTGCCATCGAACCGCCCTCGCCTTCGTTGTCGGCGCGCATGACGATGAAGACGTACTTGGCCGTGACGATCAGCGTCATCGTCCAGAAGATCAGCGACAGCACACCGAAGATATGCGCCGCGTCCACCGCCAGCGGATGATGGCCGACGAAGCTTTCCTTCAGCGCATAGAGCGGCGATGTGCCGATATCCCCGAACACTACGCCCAGCGCGCCCAGCGCCAGCGTTCCCAGCCTGCCCTGCGGCCCTGCGGCATGGCCGGCTTCCGGGGCCGAGTCCGGAGCGGAGGGGGAGATGGTCTGATCGCTCGTCAAGTCATGCCTCTTGGATTCGGCCGGGCTGCGGGCATGCCACAGGTGGGCATTTTATCTCCATATGGACCCGCTGCACATCGCATAGGATCGGCATATGATTTTTCGGTTTTTGCCCGCCGAAGCGGCCTGATCCTATGAAATCTCAATGCGGCGCCGCCGGTTCCGCTCTCGAATTGCTATGTGAAGCTGCGTAGCTGGAGTGCCTCCTGAAACCGGAGGTGAAAGATGGTCCCCTGGCATGAGACTCTGGCGGTGCGGATCGGGATGCGGCTGGTGGGACTTGGCATCCTGTCGATGGCCGCAGCGACGGGGCGGGCGCTTTACGCAAAGGTACATGCACACCCTCCGGCGCAGGCAACACTTCCAGAGCTTGGATTATGCGCGGTTCTGGTGGTTCTGCTGCTCGTAGGTGCCGTTATGGTATCGTTAGGTGCCGTTCTGTGCCGCTCGGTGCCGGTGCCGGGGCGCTGGTCCGTTACGCTGGGAGAGGGGGCGCAACCCGATGCACCGACAGTGCATGGGAAGGGCGCGGGCGTGCCGCCGAAAATCTCATAAACATATGAAAAATATATGTAATATTGCAAATTGTGCTCTCGATACCGAACGCTTGTCCGATCTAGTTGGTGCTCCTCGAATCGCCCTGCACGCCGGGGCGGGTCACTCAAGAGGACATCATGAAGATCACGACCAAGATTGCCGCCCTGTTTGCAATTTTCGCCCCATTGGCCCCGGCTCATGCCAGCGAAGAAGAGGGTTCCGGGGCCATCACAGTGGCGGGATCGGCGGCGATCGCAACGGACTATCGGTTCCGCGGCGTATCGCAATCGGACAAAAGAATGGCGGTTCAGGGCGGTCTGACGCTCGCCCATGACAGCGGCGTCTATGTAGGAATCTGGGCCTCGAACCTTGCGGGTTGGGGCACCTTCGGTGGGTCCAACATGGAGCTGGATCTGATCGGCGGCTACCGGACAAGGCTGTCGGACAAGGCGACGATCGACATCGGGTTTACCTGGTACATGTATCCGGGCGGAGCGGATAATACCGACTTTGCAGAGCCTTACGTCAAGGTTTCGGGCGTGGCCGGCCCCGCTACGGTGACAGCGGGCGTGGCTTATGCACCCCGGCAATACGCGCTAGCCAATGTCTCCAACGCCCCCGACAGCCGGGGTCAGAAGCAGGACAACATCTACCTGTGGACCGATGGCACACTGCCCATCGCGGGTACGCCGCTGACGGCAAAGGCGCACCTGGGCTACTCGGACGGAAACCCCGGCCTCGGCCCCAACGGCACCAGCCTTGCCCCTACCGGGACGTACTGGGACTGGTCGCTCGGCATGGACGCCACCTGGCGCAACCTGACGTTGAACCTCTCCTACGTCGATACGGACATCGCGAAGTCCGATGCCGCCCTGCTGCAACCGAACTTCAGCAAAGGCCAGGACGGTCATGGCTCCATTGCGGGATCTGCTGTTGTGGCTTCGTTGACGGCAGCATTCTGACGGTGCGGAAGGGGGCACGGTGGCGCCCCCCTTCACGACATTTGGTAATGCGCCACGTATCCGAGATGGTCCGAAAAGGCATCCTCGCCGGTGCCGTTCCCCAAAGGCACGTCAAGGCTGCGCAGCCGCATTCGGCCACGGTAATAGAGCTTGTCCTTGTTGCGGGCGCGAATTGCGGCGATGTCTGCCTGCTGGTCGGGGGCGCAGTCGGCTGCCTGGACCGCTTCCTGCCCGCCCGCAAGCAGATCCCGTGCGGCAAGGACCCGCTGCGCATCTTGGCCGATGTTGAAGTCTCCCCCCACGATCAGGTCGGTGTGCGGATCGACCTGTCGGCGCAGAAATCCGCGGATTGCCGCCACCTGACGGCTGAAGGCCAGGTTGGCGCGTGCGATTGGAACGCCTGAAGCCTTGCGTGAATTGAGGTGCGTATCGGCGATGGCAACGAGGGCGTTACGGCCGGGAACGGCGATCCAGGCGATGACCACGCCCTTGCTCGCAAGACAGTCGAATCCGGCGCACATCGTTCGGGAGAAGGCCATGCGGCTGGCCTTCACGATCGGGTGATCCGACAGGATGACGAGGCCGCTGTCGACCTGCGGGCCGACCGTTTCGCCCCGGCTCCAAGACGCCTTGTTCGCCGACACGTCAGCCGCCGGGCCGCTGCCTGCGGCATCCTTGACGTCGGGGCCGAGCAGCACGTGGGCATAGCCTGCCTGCCGGGCAATTGCCTTGGCTTCGGGAATGAAGGCTTCCTGCAACAATATGACGTCAGGCTGCCGCCCCGCGCGGCGCAGTTTGCGCAGGCGTTCGCCGATCTGGCCCAGAGCCTCGGCGCGGCCATAGGCGAGCGGGAAGGGCAGGCCCTTGACGTTATAGGTCATGACCGAAAGCGTCCCGTCATCCCGCACCGAAGCTGCGAAAGGGCGTTCGGGTGCGGCCGCCGGAGACGGCTTGGACAAGTTCAGCACGACGACCGCGGCGGCCGTCGCAAGCGACATCTTCGTCAGGCTCTTCATGCGACGCGTTCCCCCCGAACTATTCGCAATGTGGTCCTGACGGCGCCATTATGAGCGCCGTGTGAAACTGCCGTTGCGTTTCGGTGAAGGAGGCGTGACGGTGCGGTTCATCAGCCGCACCCTGAAGCTGGCGAAATGGCGCCCGGCTTTAGTCGTTGCCGCCCAGTTTCAGCCCCTTGAGCGCGGCGAACGGCCCACTGTCTTCAGGAGCACCGATCCCGGCCGCCTTGCGTGCCGCATCGGCCTGCGGGCCGGTCAGGAAAGGATCGATGGCAAGAGCCAGGCTCTGCGCCACCGCTTCGCCGATATCGACATGGGTGCCATCGTATTCGACTTCGTCCAGTTCGTCCGCGGTCAATTCGAATTCCTCGTCCGGCTCATAGCCGGTCGTCATCGGCACGAAACGAAAGAACAGCGGCTCGTCGATCGAAACCGGGATGTCTTCGGCAGAGACGGCGCAGGGCTGGATGATCCTGGCCTTCAGAGTGCCGCGCGCCTCCACCTGGAACCCGCCTTCGCGTTCGCTGGTCGACAGGTCTAATTCGGCGACGAGTTCGTCAATCCGCACGAGTGAGAAACGTTCTGCCAGCGCAGCGCGTTCAGCCTCATTGGGGGATAGGTGGACGTGCTTTCCTTCAATCTGGCGCACGTCGAGCTGGCGGGAAAATTCAGGGGTCATCGTGCGATCCTAGCAGCAAGCAGGTCTTCATTGGAAAGGGCGTCGATCGCGGCATGTAGCGCGCGGACCCGAGCGGCAAGGCGGGCGGTGTCGGCACCTTCCACCAGCGTGACGTTGCGCTCCAACGCCGCCGCCAGCGCTGCGTCGTCCTGCGACAGCGCATCGCGCATTGCTCCGATCCTGCCGCCCAGAACGCTCATCAGTTTGCCCATGCGCTTGCCGACCACAAGATCGCCCACGCCCGATTGACGCAGTTGGCCGTCCATATCGTCGACGAAAAGCTCGGTCAGTCGCACGGAAGGATTGATCAGCGTGTCGTCGATGTCCTTGTCCCGTTCGGCACGCAGCATGACCAGGGCCAGCACCAGCGTTACCGCATCGAAACGACCGGGCACGGTATCGGCCACGCCGCATTCGGCGTACCATGCCTTTTCGCGCGCGATTTCGACCACGCGATGCCAGAGCGGACGCACCGCTTCACGGGAATCGGGGCCTTTACGGAGAAGGCGAGAGAGCAGGGACACGATAACGACGGGCCTTTCTTCGAGGGTGTCCGTTAAGGAGCAATTCAACCGGTCTGCCCCAACGCCCATTGCGCGGGCGCTTATGGGGGCTTAAGGCCGTCTGGCGATATATGGGTATGGGCGCGGCTGGCAATGCCTGCCGCTTCTGTTCCTGCGGTTTGGAGTGTTGAAATGCGCAAGGTTGGTCTCAAGGTGGCAGCGGCAGGCATTGCGCTGGCGGTCGCCACTCTGGTCGGCGGCTGCTCGTCGATCCGCGACCATCGCGGTTATCTGATCGATCAGGCGCTGCTCGATTCGGTGCAGCCGGGCATCGATAACCGCATGTCGGTGGAAAAGACCCTCGGTCGCCCGACGTTCGAAAGCCAGTTTGGCACCAAGGACTGGTATTATGTCTCGCAGCAGGTGAAGACTCCGCCCTTCCGCAAGCCGCGCACCGATAGCCAGACGGTGCTGCGTGTCCGTTTCGATGCGGCGAACAACGTCGTTGCCGTGGACAAGCGCGGTGCGGAACAGGTCGCCCGGATCGATCCGGACGGTCACGTCACGCCGACGCTGGGCCGTCATCGCAGCCTGCTTGAAGACCTGTTCGGCAACATTGGTGCGGTTGGTGCCGGTGGCATGGGCCAGGCCCCGCAGGGCCCCGGCCCGAACGGCAGCTGATCTCCTGACTTGAACCGGCCGGAGCGCGGCATATATCCGCGCTCATGAACAACGACGGGGCGAGCCACGGCCTCATTCAGTGGCACGGAACGACCATCATCGGCGTAAGGAAGGGCGGCAAGACCGTCATCGCCGGTGATGGCCAGGTTTCCATGGGCAACACGGTGATGAAGCCGAACGCCCGCAAGGTCAGGCGCATCGGGGAAGGCGGCAAGGTGATTGCCGGTTTCGCTGGTGCCACGGCTGATGCCTTCACCCTTTTCGAGCGTCTTGAGCGCAAGCTGGAGCAATATCGCGGCCAGCTGATGCGCGCGGCTGTCGAGCTCGCCAAGGACTGGCGTACCGACAAGTACCTGCGCAATCTCGAAGCGCTGATGATCGTTGCCGATGCCGAAACGCTGCTGGTCCTTACCGGCAATGGCGACGTTCTGGAGCCCGAGGGCGCTGCAGGCGGCGATAGCCAGATCACCGCGATCGGCTCGGGCGGTAATTATGCGCTGGCGGCTGCCCGTGCCATCGACGCCTATGAAGGTGATGCCGAAACCATCGCGCGCAAGGCCATGCAGGTTGCTGCCGATATCTGCGTCTTCACCAATGACCGCGTGACGGTCGAGACCGTCTGAACCGGGAAAACACATGAACGACAATCTTACGCCCAAGGCGATCGTCGCCGCGCTTGACGCGCACATCGTCGGCCAGACCGAGGCCAAGAAGGCCGTTGCAGTGGCCCTGCGCAATCGCTGGCGCCGCCAGCGTCTCGGCGCCGATCTGCGCGATGAGGTGACGCCCAAGAACATCCTGATGATCGGGCCGACGGGCTGCGGCAAGACCGAGATCAGTCGCCGGCTGGCGAAGCTCGCGGATGCGCCCTTCGTGAAGGTGGAGGCGACCAAGTTCACCGAGGTCGGCTATGTCGGCCGGGACGTGGAGCAGATCGCCCGCGATCTCGTCGAGGAAGCGATCCGCATCGAGAAGGAGCGCCGCCGCGAATCCGTGCGCGAGGCGGCCAGCAAGGCGGCGATGGACAGGTTGCTCAACGCACTTGTCGGCGAAGGTGCTTCGGAAGCGACCCGCGCGGCGTTCCACCAGCGCATCACCGAAAACGCGATGAACGAAACCGAGGTGGAAATCGAGGTCGAGGACAGCCCTGCCGGGCCGATGGAGATTCCCGGCATGGGCGGTTCCGTAGGCATGATCAACCTTGGCGACATCATGGGCAAGCTGGGCGGTGGCCGCATGAAGCGCCGCAAGATGAAGGTGCCTGACGCCTGGGACAAGCTGGTCGATGAAGAGTCGGAAAAGCGGCTCGATCAGGATGACGTCGCTCGCGTTGCGCTTGCCAATGCGGAGCACAACGGCATCGTCTTCCTCGACGAGATCGACAAGATCGCAGTGTCGGACGTGCGCGGGGGCTCGGTTTCCCGCGAAGGAGTGCAGCGCGATCTGCTCCCGTTGATCGAGGGCACGACGGTCGCCACCAAGTACGGCCCGATGAAGACCGACCACGTCCTGTTCATTGCCAGCGGCGCCTTCCACGTCGCCAAGCCCAGCGACATGTTGCCCGAGTTGCAGGGCCGCCTGCCGATCCGCGTCGAACTGAAGGCGCTGACCGAGGAGGACTTCGTGCGTATCCTGTCGGAGACGCGGGCCAACCTCATCGCGCAGTACAAGGCGCTGCTCGGCACGGAAGAGGTGACGGTCGAAGTGACGGTAGACGCCATCGGCGAGATCGCGAAGATCGCCGCTCAGGTGAACGAAAGCGTCGAGAACATCGGCGCTCGCCGTCTGCAGACGGTGATGGAAAAGCTGCTGGAAGAGCTGAGCTTTGAAGCGGAGGATCGCAAGGGCGAAACGGTGACGATCGACCAGTCCTATGTGCGTGAAAAGCTGGAAGGTCTTGCGGGGAATGCGGACCTTTCGAAGTATATCCTCTGAGGGCACCCAGCTTCTATCGCGAAACTCAACACGGCAGGAAGCGGCCCGATAGCTGCCATTCCCGGTTGCTCATCGGCAGAATGCGGGCGGCCGGAACATCGCTGTTAGGCGAGCGCGGCGGGTCTTTGAGCAAAAGACCCGCCGCGCTCGCCTACTTCCAAACTGCCATTTTCATGCAGAAAACTGTCAGGCGCACTCAAGCTCCGTGCGTACTCGCCTGACTCGCAGGAAGCACAAGGATTTCCATGCCCCCATTCACGTCGAGGTAATGGCGCGCCATCTCCTGTATGTCGTTGGCGGTGATGGAGCGTAACACGGCCTCCGCATTCTGGAAGCGAACGATGCGATCGGGTTCGGACTGAGCGCGCGCTGCAAGTCCCATCCACCCACCATTGCTCTTCAACGCATTACGCAGGCGTTCAAGCATCGGTGCGCGGGCACGCAGCAGGGTGTCTTCGCTGACAGGCGCTGCTTGCAGGCTGGCGATGACGTTGCGGATGGTGTCACGGGTTTCATCGATCTCGGCAGGCTCAACCGAAGCATTGACCTGGAAATAACCGTAACCTTTCCAGATATGAGACATCGAACTGCTGGAACCGGGCGAATAGGCCTTGCCCAGCGCCTCGCGCAGTTGTTCGATCAGCGCGATATCCATGACTTCGTGAAGCAGTTCCAGTCGCGCGACTTCCAGCGGGTCTTCGTCGTCGCGAGTGGGCCACAACATGCGCACGATCGCTTGATCGGTGGGCCCCTGGTGGTGGACGACGTGGCGGGTCACCTGCCCGGCCGGCCCGCTGGGGAAGACGCGCGGGGATTGCTGATCCTGCACGCCGAACACCGCATCGCGCCGGGGCAGGGCACCGAACGTGCGGGCGACGAGGGCGATCGCGGCTTCTTCTTCGAAATCGCCGACCAGCCCGATCTCGATTGCGCCATGGGCCAGGCGCTCTTCGATATCGCCCTTCAGGCGGGCATAGGACAAGGCACGATAGTCATCGGCGGTGCCAAGGGTGAAACGCGGGTCATCGCCACTGGTGAACCCGCCGAAGCGGGCCTGCAGCGCGGACTTGGGCGTTGCGTCAAGTTTCGCGAAAGTGGCGTCGATGGCCTGGCGATAGCGCACTTCGCCTTCGGGGCGATAACCCGGATCGGTGATCAGCGCGGCAAGCAGTTCCAGCTGCAACTGAAGATCGCGCGGCGTGGTCGCGGCTCCGGCGTTGAAGGCGACCGGTCCGCTTGCCAACCCTGCGCCGACGCTGCGCCCGGCAAGGATGGTCTGGAGTTCATCCACGCTATGGCGGCCAAGTCCACCATCGGCAAGGTTGGCTACCAGTCGTGTGGCGCGGGGGTTTTTCAAAGTGTTCAGTCGGTCGCCGCCGTCGATGGCAAGGCTGACACGGACGCGCTCCTTTTCCAGATCGGTGCGGCGCAGGTTGAGCATGACGCCGTTTTCGAAACGGATCTGGCGGATATCCAGCGGCCCTTTCGCATCGCTCACCACCCGTCCGGGGGTGCCGAACGCGGTGTAGGCGAACGGCTTCGCCCTGGCCTCGGTGCGGCTGGCAACCTTGCTGTCCTCTACCTGCGCCCATGCCGCGCGCAGCGCCTGCTCGCCGCCTTCGGGCGCCTTGCGCCCTTCGAAGCGGATAAGCGGCTGCCCCAGCGGCACGGCTTCTTCCCGCATGGCGTCGAGGACGGCGGCAGGTGTGATGCCGGGTGCGAAAGCCTCGAAGCGCTCCAGCGCGGATTGCGGCGCGGTGGGAACGACCCGGCCTTCGACAAGCGCCAGCGCCTGCTGCGCCAGCGCGCCGTTGCTGCGGGTATCGGCTGACGCGGCCGCGTTCCGGGCCGTCGTGCGCAGCCGCGCTACCTGCTCCGCCACTTCGTCAACCGTGAAGCCGTGCAGCAGGGCGCGTCGGTACTCCGCCCTGGCGGCAAGCAGGCCGACGCGCCACCCGCCATCGACGGTGCTCACCGAAAGCGCGGTCGAGCGGGCCGTCTCGAACAGGTCGCCGGTACCAAATCCGGCGCTGCGAAAAGGCGGGGTGGCACTGCGGGCAAGGCGGCCGAGACGGCGGTTGACGATGGCATAGCCAACCGCGCGCAGCGTAGCCTGTTCGCGGTTCGCCAGCGTATCGGGCGCATCGATGTAGGCGCCGTGGCGTCGCAGGGTGACGCGTTCCGACAGGGCAGGGTCGGTGTAGATGCGGATACGGTCCCGGTCGGCCAGATTGATCGGTCCGGCGTCGGGCTGGGCCTCGAAAGCGTGCGCTTGCCAATCTCCGAAGCGGCGCCGAATGTCGGCCTCCACCGCATCGACGTCGATATCGCCGACCACCACTAGCGTCACATGGGCGGGCACGTATTCGCGCTCGTAAAAGGCGCGCAAGGATGCAGCGGTGGCGGCGTTCAGCGTCTCGGTGGTGCCGATCGGCAGGCGCTGCGTATAGAGAGAGCCCGGATAGAAGAAATCCATGCTGTCAGTCGTGTTGCGAAGGCCGTAGGAATTGCGGTCGCGCATCTCGGCCATGACCACGCCGCGTTCGCGCGCCACGGCTTCAGGCGTGAGGGTGAGGTTGCCGGCAGTCTCGCGCATCAACATCAGGGCAGTGCCCAGCAGCTTCGCATCTGCGCGCGGCAGGTCCAGCTTGTAGAGCGTCCGGCCGAAAGTCGTGGAGGCATTGGTGTCCGCTCCAAACGCCAGCCCCTCGCGTTCGAGCAAAGGGACCATCTCGCCCTCGGGAACATTGCGCGATCCATTGAAGGCCATATGTTCCAGGAAATGCGCGAAGCCGCGCTCGGCAGGGCCTTCGTCCAGCGAGCCTGCCTTCACGTCCATGCGCACGATGGCCGTGCCGGCGGGCGTTGCATTATGGCGGATCACGTAGCGCATGCCGTTGGACAGGCGGCCGAAGCGGAAACCACGGTCCACCGGCACGTCGCTGGTTTCGAAGGCCCAGGACAGGTTGTCGGGGCGCGGATTGTCCTGCGCGGCCAGCGGCGTTGCGGCAAGGATCAGGGCGAGGGCAGTCAGGCAGGTCTTCATGGTATAGCGCGGGGCTCCGGCTCTTTTTATGGGAGGCGAAGGGCGGTGGTGGGTGCCCTTCGTTGCAATGTGCTTTCACCGTCGCTCAGGAAGCGGGGCGATAGGTCATGGGCACGATGAAATGGAGGTGGACGGCCTCAAGCTGGCGGGGTGGCCGGGGGTAAGGCACGGCGGCGCGGATCTGCTCCAGCGCCAGCGCATCAAGCACCGCCACGCCGCTGCTGCGCGCGATGCCGACGCCGGTGGCATCGCCGGCGGACGTGATGTCGAAGCGAACCAGCACCCGGCCCTGCACGCCCGTGCGGGCAAGATGGGCGGGGAACTGCTTGGCCGCGCGGATATGCCGGAATACGCGAAGGGCGTAAGTGTCCGCACCCTTCACCGACCGTGCGGGCGCGGCCTGCCCGGCGGGAGAGGGGGTGGATGTTGCTGTCTGGGTTTCTGCAGGGGCCGTGCTCGCGGAGGGATCGCCCGCCGCACCTTCGGCGCTGCCCGCCTTGCCGGGAGGCGGCGGCGGGGCGGCGGCGATCTTCACGGCACTTGCCTGTTCCCGCTCCGAAAGGGCGATCCGCAAGGGCTGTGGCGATGGACTGGCGGGCATCGGCCGAGCCTGTGGGGTGGCCTCGGTGGCGGGTGACTTCGCCGGTTCCACAGGCCTGGTCCGGGGCCGGGACCGTTGCTCTTCCGCCTTCGCGGCGCTGAGCGCCATCGTCGTCACCTGCAGTCCTCGCTCGGTAGCCGGTGGGAGGGGTGGCGCGCTGCGCCAGCCTGCCCACGCCAGCAAGAGCGCGACACCATGGACGCCCGCAGCAAGAACGGCGGATTTCAACTGTGCCGGCATGGTCACAACACCTTCAGGAAAGCGACGAGCGCGGTGCGCTCTTGCGGCGTCAGGCCAAGCGGTGCCAGCAGCGGGTCATGCGTCGGCGGGGGCGCCTTGCCGCTGGGCCGGTTGCGATCCTTGCCGCCACCAGCGTTGTAGAGCGCGAGCACATCCTCCAGCGCCGGGAACAGGCCATTGTGCATGTAAGGCGCGGTGCGTCCGATCCCGAGCAGCGAGGGGGTCCGGAACCGCCCGACGTCGGCGCTGTCGCCGGTCACATCGTACCGGCCCAGATCCTCGAAAGGGCGGCCGTAGTAGCTGATGCCAAGGTTGTGGAAGCGCTGGTCGGACAGCAGCGGGCCATTGTGGCAGGATACGCAGCCCGCTTTGGTGCGGAACAGGTGCAGCCCGGCCAGTTCCTCGTCGTTCAGGATCTGACCTCCTGCGGAGAACACCCTGGTCCAGCGCGAGCGCGGCGGAGCCAGCGTCCGCTCGTATGCGGCAAGCGCGCGAGTGAGATCGACCATCGTGACCGCGCCCGGCCCGTCGATGGCCGCGAAGGCGGCGCGATATCCGGCATCGCGGCGGATGCGGGCGGCCACGGCCTTCGGGTCACCGGCCATCTCCTTGTGATCGGTGATGGGGCCAAGCGCCTGCTCTTCAAGGCTGGCAGCGCGGCCGTCCCAGAACAAAGGGGTCATCCATGCGGCGGTGTAGAGCGACATGGCATTGCGGCGTCCGCGCTGGCGGCCGTCTCCGAACGCGGTGCGCAGGCCATCGCCCAGCCCCAGTTCGGCGGCGTGGCAGGACGAGCAGGCGATCTGGCCGCTGCCGGAAAGCGCCGGGTCGTCGAACAGGCGCTTTCCGATCGCGGCCAGAGCCTTCTCCTGCGCCGTGGGGGCAGGCAGGGGCGACAGCGGTGCGAACTCGGTGAAATGCGCGCCCTCCTTCAATTGCGGGCGCGGCCACGTTTCGGGCAGCCCAGCATAGAGATGGCGCAACTGCGCCGTCGAGGGCATGTTCTCGACGGCGGCAGGCTCGCCCTTGCCCGACGCTTTCACCGCGACGATGCACAGTGCTGCGCCTGCCAGAAGGCGGCACAGGACTTTTCCGACAGGCATGAGCATCAATAGCGGTACGTAGCCCCGACCCAGAACGAGCGACCGAACTGCCAGGGCTGCGAGGTCGCGGTGCTGTTGGGCGAAGGGATGCGGTCCAGCAGATTGGCCACCCGCGTTTCAAGCGTCAGGCCACCCAGCGCGGTGCGCAGCACTTCGAACCGGGCGTTGAGGTTGACGTCGATCGAATCCGCGTACGTCACGTAATCGTAGAGATCGTAAGTGGTGCCCTCGATCGTGGTGCTCTGTTCGGTGTCCTCAATGCGCTTGTAGCCGTTGCGGTAGCGTAGATTGACGTTGGTGGTCAGGCGGTCATCCAGCCAGCGCCCGGTCCAGCTGGCGTTGATGATCAGCGGCGATGCCATGTTGGCGCGCTGGTTCATCTGCTCGACGTCGGCAACGGACATGATCTGGCCGTTGAACGCCACCATAGTGCCTTCGGTGATGTCGTCGACGCCGTCGAAATAATCCCAGTTGGTGGAAGATGTTTTCGAATAGTTGGCGTTCAGCGCGATCGCGTGCTTGCCGAAGGTCCGCGTCCACTCGATGGAGCCGCCCTTGTACTTGCTGTATCCGTCATTGGTCATGACATAATTTGTGTATGTGGAGGTCCCGCCGTTATCGAGGGTCTTGGTCACCTTCTCGGATACGGAACGGGTGAATTCGTTGTTGCCTTCGCGGTAGATGCCCTTCACGCGCAGCATACCGCCCAACACCCTGCCGGACAGGGCGGCGGAAAGCTCGTCCGAATAGGGCGTTTTCGACCCGCCGCCGCTTGAATAGCTCAGCGAATGGCTGGTCGCGGACATGTACCAGCCGTCGTCCGAATAGACGTTGCTGCCCCCGCTGACGGTGGCGGCGCGTTTGTAGCTGTAGTTGTCCGGGTACTGGTCACGCAGGGCATAGGCCAGCATCGATCGGCCGTAATAGCGGTTCGCCCCCAGCGAGATGCTCCAGTCGCTCCACGGCAGGTCATAGGTCGCGGAAAGGCGCGGCGCGAACGTGTGGTTGCCAAGGTAGCTTTCGTAATCGTAGCGCATGCCGGCACGGACCGAGACGCGGCCGATACTCACCGAATATTCGCCCCACCCCGCCACGCTGTCCAGGCGGACGCGCGCGGTATAGGCGGCATAGAGCTGCCCCTGTGTCAGCGCATAGTCGCCGGTCACACAGGTCATGCTGTCGCCATCGGCGCATACGATGGTGCTGGACAGGGTCTGCGCAGTGCTGCCGTTGTAGAACCAGTTGTCCTCCGGCCGCCGACGCATGGCGTCGATGTGCTGGTAGTCGATGCCCGCTGAAATCCTGCCCGGCCCCAGATCGCGTGACCACTTGCCCGAAAGCCCGAAAGTATCCTGCGTCTGGTCCAGATCACCGAAGCCGCCGATAAGGCAATTGGTGGACGAGCAGACGCTGCCATTGCTTGTCCACGACGGCAGTGTGTAGCGGTTCGATTCGGCTTCCCGGCCGGTATCGCTGTGCGAGAAGATGCCGGTTATCGTCCACTCGTTTTCACCGGAGTGGGCCAGTTCCAGCTTGCTGGTGATCCCTCCGCCCTTGGATGTGATGGTGTTCTCCACCGCGCCCGCGTCGGCATATTCGCTGCTGTAGGGGGAATAGGCGAATTGGCCGGTCAGCTTGAGGTCGTCCGCCAGATCGGCATCGAACTTGGCCAGGAAGTTGTCGCTCTTGCTGGTCTGGCCGAACTTGGTGCTGCCATAGGCTGCCGAGCGCTGATAGGTCACATCGGCGCGTGAACGGTTGTAGGCAAGCAGAAGCCCCACGTCCCCGGACACCGGAACGTCGAGGGTGACGCCGTAGCGCCATTTCTCGAACGCGGGCTTTTCCGGCATGTCCTCGTCTTCCAGCGCTGCGCGCGACTTGTCGGAGATGCGGAAATGCGTCAGCGCGTCAGAGGTGTAGGATACCGAACTCGTCAGCCCCCATGCCCGCTTCGGCGCACGGGTCTTCACATCGAGCACGCCACCCGTGAAGCGGCCGTATTGTGCCGAGACGTTGGAATCCCGCACCGTCATCTCGCCGATCAGGTTGGTATCGACTCAGATCGACTGCGGGCTGGCGCTCATCAGTTCGTAAGTGCTGGTGGTTACGGACTGGGTAGTGTCCATCCGTGAATTGACGTCGATCCCGTCCAGCGTGACGAGGTTATCGTAATAGCGCCCGCCCGAGATGGAAATATCCGCCGGCCGCAGGTCCATGATGTCCTCGCGCGTGGCCAGGCCTTCATCGTTCATGAACTGGACGCTCGGCAGGATCTTGAGCAACTGGTTCGCGTCGCCCGATCCCGCCGAACGCGCCTGGATATCCGCTTCGCTGATGGTGCTTTCGCCGAAGTCGGCGCCGGCGCCCATACTGTAGGTTTCCGCTTGTTCACCGTCAGCGACCACTTCAGGCAGAACCTGCGCCGAAGTGTCCGCGACTTCCCGCGCAGGGTGTGCCGCATAGGTGAGAAGCGGCCTTGAATCTGCCTGTTCATCGGGCACGGCTTCCAAAGCCACTGTCCGGCTGTCGATCCAGCGCCAGCGCAGGTTGGTGCCTTCCAGCATGTTATCCAGCGCCTGGCCTGGTGTCAGTTTGCCTTTGGCCGCCTTCGAATAACGGCCGGCACCGATTCCGCCCCGAGCCGTGATCTGAATACCTGACTGTCGATTGAATACGACGATCGCGTCGAGCAATGGTTGCGCGGGTATGTCGAAGGTGCCCGTCTGCGTGCTCTGCGCGGATGCAGGAATGGCCGTTGCGGTCACGGCCATTCCCGTGGTTGCCAGGAGAGCCGCCGCCATCATCGTCGGCCTTCCGCTCCTGTGGTTCATTACCCCGCGCATTGATCGAAACTCCTTCAAGCCTGACGTGATGCTATTGCGCATCATGTGCATTTGGCGACCATTGGGAGTGAGACGATTGCCGAAGCCGGTTTTCCAAAGAAAATTTTGGAAGTTTCGCGATCCCGGCTCAGAACGCTGAAAAACGGTTGGTTTTCACGAGATGATAATCAGCCATGGCGTTATCTGCCGCACGCGGCCGCCAGCATCCGAAACCAGCGCGTCGAGTGCATTACGCGGTTTCCTGGCATTATAGACGCCGTCAACGCGCCGATCGCCCAACCCGGAATTGAGCAGCAAGATCCGGCCATCATACCAAGGACGAAGTTCCTCGATTACCTCGGCAATCGGTCGATCGCGCGCAACTAGCGTGCCAGCCTGCCATGCACCAAACAGCTCCGGATTGCCCTGTCCGACTTCGAACGCGTGATCCGCCCCGACTCTGGCCCATTGTCCGGGCATGAGCTCGCGCGAGCTTGGCGATGCAGTGCCATGATTGACGACGCGGACACGGCCGCGCTTTAGTGAAACAGCGGTTGCGCCGCCGCTTCGTCTTACGTCGAAGCTGGTGCCAAGGACCACCGTGCTGATCTCGCCCGCATCGACCGTGAATGGGGCCGAGGGATCGTGTGTGACGTCGAACCATGCCTCTCCTGCGAGAAGCCTGACCCTTCGCGCATCCTTGCCATAATCGACGGCGATTGCGCTTCCGGGCCCCATGCGGACGACACTGCCGTCGGCGAGTTGCAACGTGCGCAGTTCACCTGCTGCGGTGGTATAGTCAGAACGGACGTGCAGCATTGCGGCCGGCGCGAACCACAGGGCGAGCGCGGCCGCGATCGGGCCACCAAGAATCTGCGCGCGCCGGGAAGGCAGGGATCGCCTGACCCACCCTCTTCCTCGCCGGCTTGGAGGGATGCCTTTCGATTGACGTACCGGCGCCGCATTTGCATTGCCCCAGTGCGCCTCCATCTCCGATCCTACCGCACCGATGGCATCGAAAGCGTCAATAGCATCCACCCAGGCGAGGGCGTTCTGCGGTTCAGCGTCCAGCCAGGCTTCGAAACCTTCCTGAACTTGCTTGTCCTCCGGCGCATCGTGCAGAAGCACCAGCCAGTCCGACGCCTGTTCCTGCGTAGTGCGCGCCTTACCGCTCACGTCCTGACCTTCCCGGCCGTGCGGCACGTGATAATCGCCAACAGTCGGGTGGCAGAAAGGACATGATGGCAGGTGTCATGCAAGGGAGACGTTCGGGCCGGACGCTTTTCCAATAAATATTTCATCGTCATCGCGCCTGCCTTTCGATGCCGCAGCGAAGCGTACAGGCGGTGATGCCGTCGGAAATGAGGAGGTGGGCAAGCGAGCGTGATATCCCCAGATGCTCGGCGATCTCGCGCAGCTTGTATTCGCCGAAGCGGTGCATCTCGATGGCGACGCGCTGACGGTCCGGCAGGCTGCGCAGCACTCTGAGCACGCAGGCGAGATCCCGTTTCGCGCTGGTCGCCTGTTCGGGCGTCCTGCTGTCATCGGCCACTGACCGCGCCGCCCCTTCGATGTCGCCGCCTAACAGCCGGCTTTCGCGCATCCGTTGGCGCAGCCTGTCGATCGCGAGGTTGCGCACGATGGTGCGAAGGTATCCCGCCGGATCGCGCACTTCGGAGCCAGCCTGCTGTGCCGCAAGCGCCAACCAGGCATCTTGTACGATGTCCTCGGCCTGTTCCCGGCTTCCGATCACCTTGGCGGCATAGGCAGTCAGCGTCTGGCGCTGCGCCATGAAGGTGCGCATCGCCAAGGTCTCGTCATCGTTAGTGGCTGGCGTTTTCCGGTCGTTCAATGGGCAGCCTTTCGTGCGCACGGAATCCGGAAAGGATCTTAATTCGGCACTCTTGCGATTCGTTCGCAAATCCCGATAGGCACTCTCGATTCGAGAGGCAAGTTTGATAGAGACCGCGCGAGAGGTGGATGCGGGGCAGAGCGGATCGCTCAATGAACGCATCCGACCGGCGTGACGTGGGCGTGGTAGACAGGTGTGGCTGCGGACTGCATCTACACCGACAAGAGCGTCACTGAAACGAACCGGATGCGGGCTGGGCTGGATCAAGCCCTTGCAACGGTTCGTGATGGCGACACATTTGTTGTCCCCAAGCTCGACGGATTTGCCCCATCGGACCCAGGCGCGCGAGGGGAGAAGGTCCAGCTTGGCGCGCGCGTGCATAGCCCCGCTGATCCCATAGGCAAGATGTTCGTCAACATCCGTGCCACGTTTGCGGAATTTGAAGCCGACCTGACCAGACAGCGCACCCGGAGTAACATGCCCGACCGTTACAATCGGTCGCCTTTGGACTATCAGCAATCTTGGCCTGGAGAACGCGAGCCTTAGTTCCCCTCCTTGCTTGCATCGGTTTGCCAGCTACGCGCTCCCTTTTCAGTCCTGCGGGTTTCCTTGCCTTTTTCAAAGGGATCGTTGCAGATCTAGTTTAGACATGGCCCTAACCACCCCAGCCTATATCGACGCGGACAAAAGAAATGCGGATACGGTTTGGCAAAGATGTGGGCGGGCTGAGTTTCTCGCTTTCGTGAGTATGATTTGCGTGTAACGTCGGATCATCTCAATCTTGGCGGGCCTGATGTTCGGTTTCCTGAAAAAGCAATTCGTCGATGTGATCGACTGGATCGAAAAGCCCGGCGATCTTGCCTGGCGCGTCCCTTTCGAGGGGCGGGAAATCCAGAACGGCGCGCAGCTTACGGTGCGCGAAGGACAGGTGGCGCTCTTCGTGAACGAGGGTAGCCTTGCCGATACATTCGAGTCCGGCCTGCACCGGCTCGACACGGCGAACCTGCCGATCCTGACCAGCCTGATGCACTGGGACAAGGGCTTTACCTCTCCGTTCAAGTCCGACGTCGTGTTCCTGTCCTTCAAGGAACATCAGGGGCTGAAGTGGGGCACGGGCCAGCCCGTTACCGTGCGCGATGCGGAATTCGGCGCGCTGCGGCTGCGGGCTTTCGGATCCTATTCCTTCCGCATTGCCGGGGTCGATACTTTCGTGGAACGGGTGGTCGGAACGCTTGAAGGCGTGACGGTCGCTTCGCTCGAACCGCAGCTTCGCGCTGCCATCCAGACCGCGATTGCTACGGCGCTGGGAGGGGGCGGCGTGCCCTTCCTCGACCTTGCGGCGAACCAGCAGGCGTTCTCCGACCGTATCCGGGTGGAAGTCGACAAGGCCTTCGCGCAGTGGGGGCTCGAATGCATGAGCTTCTATGTCGAGAGCATCTCGTTGCCTGAGGAAGTGCAGGCCCATCTCGATAAGGGATCGTCGATGCGGGTGCTGGGCGATCTTGCCAATTACACCCGTTTCCAGGCGGCGGAGGCGATCGAGGCTGCCGCCGGGCAGGGAGGCGGCTCTGTCGCGGGGATCGGCGCGGGCGTTGCAGCGGCGACCGCGCTTGGCGGCGCGATGGCGCAGGGGCTGGGCACCACGGCAGCTGCCGCGCCCGCGCAGCCTGCCGAAGACCCCATCGCCACGATCGAGAAGCTTCACAAGTTGGTGACGCTCGGCGCGCTCAGCCAGGAAGAGTTCGACGCCAAGAAGGCCGAGCTACTCTCGCGCATTCGCTGACGGGCATTTCGGGGGGACAGCGTGAGCAATTGCCCATCCTGCGGTGCGCCGCTGCCTGAGCGCAGCGTGCTGCCCTATGTCACTTGCGCCTATTGCCATACGCTGATCTTGCGCAACGGCTTGTCGCTTGAGGAAGTCGGCAAGGTTGCGGTGCTGCCGCCCGATGTCTCGCCGATCCAGCTGGGCACCAGCTTCCGGATTGGGGACGCCTTGCTCACCGTCATCGGCCGGGTGCGCTGGGGCTGGGCCGACGGATCGTGGAACGAGTGGCTGCTGTCCGGCGGCGATGGCAGCGAGCACTGGCTGGGTGAGGCGATGGGCGCCTTCATGCTGACACGCGCGCGCCCGGACCTGCTCGAACATCCGGCAATCGCGCCCTTTGCGGCAGGAAACGGGGACATTCCCGTCGGCACCCGGATAGAGGTGGAGGACGTCACCCTGACCGCCGTCGACTGCAAGGACGCGCAGTGCCTTGGCAGCGAAGGCGACCTGCCGTTCGCCACGCTGCCGGGCCGCGTGATGGCCAGCATCGATTTTCGGGGCCCTGACAGCGAGGCGGTGAGCATCCAGCGCGACGAGCGCGGCCCAAGCGCGTGGCTGGGCCATTACAGCGAGCTTGCGGCACTGGCTCCCGGCAACTTGCGCAAGATGGAAGGGTGGACGATCCCGGCGGGACTGGAGCGATGACGGCGGTTCGCGCGATCACCTGCCCGCAATGCGGCGGTGCGCTGGAAGTGCGCGCGGCGGGCTTCAGCGTCAATCTTGCATGCCTGCACTGCGGTTCGCTGCTCGACGTCTCGCGCCCCGAAGTCGCGCTGATCGAGGCGCATGATACGGCGGCTGCGCGCTTTCGCCTCAAGCCTGGTATGCGGGGCGCGCTGTTCGATGTCGAATGGGAGGTGGTGGGCGCCCTGCGGCGCAGCGAGGGGAGCTATCGCTGGGCCGAATTCCTGCTGTTCAACCCTTACGCGGGCTATCGCTGGCTGATCCTGAGCGAAGGGGAGTGGCAGTTCGGCACGATGCTGCTGGACTTGCCGCAGGGCGATGACGACACCGTCACATGGCGGGGCAAGCGCTACGCTCGGCACGAGGAGCCGGGCACGGTGCGCATCACCGCGGTGCTCGGCGAATTCTACTGGCGCATTCGCAAAGGCGACGAGGTCGCCTCCGCCGTGTTCGAACGCGGCGGCATCGTCCTCTCGCGCGAGGGTGGCGGCGGCGAAGTCAACTGGACCGAGCTGGTCGAGATCGATGTCGATACGGTGGAGCAGGCTTTCGGCCTAAGCGCGCCCAAGCCGCGTCGCCGCGCGGCAGCGCAGCCTTTCGCGCCCTTTGCGGCCACGGAACGCCGCGAAAACGACATCCCCATGATGTTCGCCATCGCGCTCGGCGCGCTGTTTGTGCTGTTGTTGGCCATGGTGCTGATAGCAGGCCCCGTGGACAGCGCATCCGGCAGCGTCAACGCGCCTTATGCCGTGACCCGCGAAGGCATGAAGATCGGCACGATCTCGGTCCGCCGCCCGCACCAGTTCGTGAAGGTGAAGGCCAGCGCCGAGCAGCTGACGAACACCTGGGTAGATCTCGACTATTCGCTCGTCGACAGGGCGACCGGCCAGTCAATCGACGGTTACGGCATCGTCGAGCAGTATTCCGGGACCGACAGCGACGGTTCCTGGACGGAGGGCAGCCGCAGCGACACGACGGTGTTCGGACAAGTTCCGCGCGGCACTTACGACCTCTACGTGGACGCCGCCGCCCACGGTTGGCCTTCGGACCCGACCGCCGCCGAACTGGGCTGGTATTCGCTGCCGACCACGATCACGGTGGCCGTGCGTGCGGAGACGGGCGCGATCCCGTGGGGCAACTGGTGGACGGCAGCATTCCTGCTGTTCCTGTTCCCTTCGCTCGCCCTCTGGCGGCAGATGCGCAAGGAGCGAGAGTGGTGACGGTGCGCCTTGCGATCTTTCTCTTCTGGGCCACCATGATCCTCGCGGGGGCGATCAGCGCCTCGTATTACGCCTGGTCGCCCTATTCCGACGAGGAGCGCTCCGCTTCGGGCGGGCGTAGCGGCGGGGCCTTTGTGCGCGGCCCCACACACAAATGAACCCCAAAGGAGACGGCCCATGCTGACACTCTCGGTCTTTCTCGCCACCCTGCTTTATGCGGCGCTTGGCATCGTGATCTTCGTCTTCAGCTTCGTGCTGGTCGACAAACTGACCCCCGGCGAATTGTGGCGCGAGATCATCGAGCGGCGCAACCTTGCGGTCGCGCTGCTGGCCGGTGCGGTAGCGCTGGGCATATCGAACATCATCGCCGCCGCCATTCATGGCTGAAACCGGCGCGAGTACCCGAGGCGGAGGCGACGCGGACGAAGGTAGGGCACCCGCCTCGCTGGCGGTGATCCTGCTCGTCTCGGTTCTGGTCGTCGCGACGTGCGGGCTGATCTACGAACTGCTCGCGGGCACGCTGGCGAGCTACCTGCTGGGCGACAGCGTCACCCAGTTCTCGACCGTCATCGGCACCTACCTTTTCGCCATGGGCGTGGGCAGCTGGCTTTCGCGCCATGTCCGCAGCGACGAGATGGGCGTGTTCGTGCGCGTGGAGATCCTGATCGCGGCACTGGGCGGATGGTCGGCGGCGGGGCTGTTCCTTCTGTTCCCGATGGTAGGCGATTTCCGCGTCGTGCTCTATGCGTTGGTACTGGCGATCGGCGTGCTGGTAGGGCTGGAAATCCCGCTGCTGATCCGCATCCTGCGACATCGCTTTGCGTTCCGCGAACTCGTCTCCAATGTCCTTACATACGACTATGTCGGCGCGCTGATCGCCTCGCTGCTGTTCCCGCTGGTGCTGGTGCCCTGGCTGGGAATGATCCGCACCGGCTTCGTCTTCGGCCTTGCCAACGTGGCGGTCGCGCTGGCGCTGCTGGTCGCGCTGAGGGGGCAGCGGCGGATCGCGGTGGACGTGATCGCGGCGCTCTTGGTGGCCGCTAGCCTCGTTGCCGGGCTCCTTGCGGCGGACCGGCTGCAACGCTGGTCCGAAGTTGCCTTCTATGCTGAGCCGGTGATCTACGCGCGTTCTACACCTTACCAGCGCATGGTTATCACGCGGCGCGGCGACGATTTACGGCTCTACCTCAACGGCAACCTCCAGTTCTCCACCCGCGACGAGTACCGCTATCACGAGGCGCTGGTGTGGCCGGTGCTGGGCCGCGTGGCCGATCCGCGCCGGGTGCTGATCCTTGGTGGCGGTGACGGGCTGGCCGCGCGCGAGGTACTGCGCGACGCGCGCGTGCAGCAGGTCACGCTGGTGGACCTCGATCCCGAGATGACCAGCCTGTTTCGCGACACGCCCCAGCTGGCCGCGCTCAACGGCGGTTCGCTGTCCTCTCCCCGGCTGACTGTGCGCAATGCCGATGCCTTCCGCTGGGTGCGCGAGGCGAGGGAGGCGTATGATGCGGTCATCGTGGACTTTCCCGATCCGACCGAGTTCTCGTTGGGCAAACTCTATACCGAGACGTTCTATCGCGAAGTGGCCCGCTTGCTGGCGCCCAAAGGCGTGATGACGGTGCAGAGCACTTCTCCGCTGATCGCACCGCAATCGTACTGGACGGTCGCCAGCACGCTGGAGGCCGCAGGGTTTGGCGTGCGCGGCTATCACGCCTATGTGCCCAGTTTCGGGGAATGGGGCTTCACGCTGGCCGCGCATGGCCCGATTGCGGAAGAGGTGCGCCTGCCGCCGGACTTGCGCTTCCTCAGCCCTTCGGCGGAGCGCGCGATGTTCGACTTTCCGCCGGACATGGCCCGCCGTCCGACGCCCGTGAACCGGCTCGACAATCAGGCGCTCGTCCGCAGCTTCGCGCGGGAGTGGGGGCGCTATGAGGGGTGAAGCCACCCGGCGCGGCGTGCTGGCGGGCGGGCCGGTGGCGCTTGGGGCGGCCCTTGGGGCGACGCTGGGCGCGGCCATGGTCTCGGGCTGC
>NZ_LYMM01000050.1 GCF_002896965.1 Novosphingobium guangzhouense | reverse complement strand
GGGGGGGCCCCCCCCCCCCCCCGAAAAGGACACAATTCGATACGCTGAGCCGCCTGTCCGGCCTGTTCGTCGGCAGGCATCTCGGCGCTGCAATGTTCGCCCGCGTCGCCCTTGCGTCAATAACGGAAGGACGACCGTGAGCGCAGCCGATCAGAACGGGATATCATCGTCCAGATCGTCACCGAAGCCGCCGGACGAGCCGCCCGAGGAACCACCGGACGAGCCGCCCCATTCGTCACCGCCGCGCGATCCGCCGCCCGAACGCTGGCCGCCGCCAAAGCCGCCGCCCGAAGAGCCGCCTTCGTTCCAGCCACCACCGCCGCCGCCACGCTGGCCGCCGCCACCGCCCTGCGCGCCGTCAAGCATGGTCAGCACGCCGCCCATGCCGCCCACCGAAATCTCGGTGGTGTAACGATCGTTGCCGTTCTGGTCCTGCCATTTGCGGGTGCGCAGCTGGCCTTCGATATAGACCTTCGAGCCCTTGCGCAGGAACCGTTCGGCCACACCGACGAGGCCGTCGGACTGAAGCACCACCGAATGCCATTCGGTCCGCTCCTTGCGTTCGCCGGTGGCGCGGTCCTTCCAGCTTTCGGACGTGGCGATGCGCAGGTTGGCGATGCGCCCGCCGTTCTGGAACGACTTGACCTCGGGATCGGCCCCCAGGTTGCCGACGAGAATGACCTTGTTGACGCTGCCTGCCATTGGGAATCGCTTTCGTGTTTCAGATTGGCGGACGGGGTAGCCGATCAGGGCCCGCCGATGCGAGTCCGCTGCGGCATTTTTCCCCGACCCCTCAAAGCCCGGCCGCCACCGCTATCCAGTAGGTCGCACCCGCGGCCAGGTAAGCAAGGCCGAACAGGTAGAGCAGCATGAACGAGGCCCATTTCCACCCGTTGGTCTCGCGCCGCACGACGGCGATGGTCGACATGCACTGCGGCGCGAAGACGAACCATGCAAGGAACGCCAGCGCCATCGGCAGGGTCCAGCGGGCCTTGATCTGGTCGCCCAGTTCGGCCGCCTGCTCTTCCTCGTCGTCGCCCGCAGCCACGGCATAAGTCGTCGCCAGCGAGGAGACGGCCACTTCGCGCGCGGCCATCGCCGGGATCAGGGCCAGCGCCATGTCGCGGTCGAAGCCAATCGGGGCCACGATCACCGCAAGCCCGTTCGCCACCTTGCCTGCGATGGAGGCATCCACCTGGTTCTCGCCCGGCCCGGCCTTGGGGAAGCTCAGCATGATCCACAGGACGACCGTGACGGTGAAGATCACCGTGCCCGCGCGGCGCAGGAATATCCATGCGCGCTGCCACAGGCCAATCGCCATGTCCTTGAGGCGGGGCATCTGGTACTTGGGCATCTCCATGATAAAGCCCGATGCGCCGCCCTTCGCCACCGTCCGGCGCAGCAGCAGGGCCACGCCCATGGCACCCACGACGCCCGCGATATAGAGCGCAAGCAGCACCAGTCCCTGCAGGCCGATCCCGGCCCACACATTGGTATTGGGGATGAACGCGGCGATGATGACGGCGTAGACCGGCAGGCGGGCCGAACAGGTCATCAGCGGCGCGATCAGGATCGTCGTCAGCCGGTCCTTGGGATCGGTGATCGAGCGCGTCGCCATGATGCCGGGAATGGCGCAGGCAAAGCTGGAGAGCAGCGGGATGAAGCTGCGGCCCGAAAGCCCGACGCTGGCCATCATGCGGTCCATCAGGAACGCCGCGCGCGCCATGTAGCCCGATGCTTCCATGGCAAGGATGAAAGCGAAGAGAATGATGATCTGCGGCAGGAAGACGATGACGGAACCGACGCCGGAAATCACACCCTCTGTCAGCAGATCGCGCAGCAGGCTTTCGGGCAGCGCGCCCTGAACCGCATCGTGCAGCGCGCCCACGCCCGTCTCGATCCCATCCTGGAACGGCGCGGCCCAGGCGAAGACTGCCTGGAACACCACGAACAGCACGGCCAGCAGCACCAGCGGCCCTGCCCACGGATTCAGCAGAACCTTATCGAGACTGGCGTGCAGGCGATGGCTTTTCGATTCCGACAGCACTGCGGCCGATGCCATGGCATGTGCGGCGACGCGGCGTTCGGTCGCGCCAAGATCGGTCAGGGCCGGCCCCGCGTGGCGTTCCCCGGCGCTGGCGATCGCCTCGCCCAGTTCGGCAAGGCCGCGGCGACGCACTGCAACCGTCGGGATGACGGGCACGCCCAGTTCCTCGGCCAGCACGGCGGCATCGAGGACGAGACCGTCACGTTCGGCCAGATCGACCATGTTGAGGGCGACCACGGTGGGCTTGCCAAGCGCCAGCAGTTCCTGCGCGAAAACCAGATGCTGTTCGAGGTTCGACGCATCGAGCACCACCACCAGCACATCGGGCGCAGCTTCGCCGGGGAACATGCCGGCGATGACCTTTGCCGTCACTTCCTCGTCCGGACTGGTGAAATCCAGACCATAGGCGCCGGGCAGGTCAGTCATCTCCACCGGTTCGCCGGTGGGCAGGACGAAGCGGCCCGATTTGCGCTCCACGGTAACGCCGGGATAATTGGCGATCTTCTGGCGCGCGCCGGTCAGCGCGTTGAACAGCGCGCTCTTGCCCGCATTGGGGTTGCCGACGAGCGCGATTTTACGTTGACGGCTCACAGTTCCTCGACCTCCATCGCAGCGGCATGCGCGCGGCGCACGGCCACCGTCATGCGGCCCACGGTAATGGCAATGGGATCGCGCCCGCCCAGGATGCCGCGATGCGACACCGCAATCCTGGCGCCCTCCTCCAAGCCCAGGGCGCGGAGCCTTCGCGCCTCTTCCTGGACGAGCGCGGACCAGTCGACGGCGACGATGCGCGCGGACCGGCCGATGGGAAGCATATCGAGAGTCATGGGCTGCGCGGTGCCAGATAACATCCTTAATTGCAACCGGATCGCAATAGCAGAATTACGGGTTTTGGCGGATGCAAGAATTTGAAACGAAACGCGCTTGCTCCACTGCGTCGCGGTGGCCGCCCGACTGCCGGAAGGAACGTCGCCGGATCATCAGCGCGCAGGATACCGTATGCGGCCAAGCAG
This sequence comes from Novosphingobium guangzhouense, assembly GCF_002896965.1. GTDB lineage: Bacteria > Pseudomonadota > Alphaproteobacteria > Sphingomonadales > Sphingomonadaceae > Novosphingobium > Novosphingobium guangzhouense. The sequence goes on along the minus strand of NZ_LYMM01000050.1, from coordinate 35,585 downwards.
GCGGGTCATGCTGAAGCGTTCGTCGGGCTTGCGCAGAAGCTGCGACTTCACCTTTTCGAAACGCATGATCCCGGCGATGCGCCGATCGAGAAACGCGCGGCTCTCGGCCTTGTCCTCGCTGGTGTCACGCGCGAAGACGTGGAGCGTGGCAGCATAGATGCCGCCAAGGATCGCCCGCTTGGTATAGTGATTGTAATCGGTTGCCGTGTCGCCCGCGTGCCGCCACATGACGTCGGCGCTGTGCCAGCCCAGACGCGTCGATGCGGCGATGTTCTGCGGCATCGCCATGATCGTCAGGGCCCGCAGCAGGGCTTCCTCACGACCGGCAACTGCTTCAAGCCGCGCCCAGACGAGCCGGCGGATACGTTCGCGGATCGAAAGGTTGGACAGCGCACTACCGGCCACTGACGCGCTCATCGTCGCGTCGACGTGCCCGATCCAGGCGGAGATCATCGCCATCGCCCCATCACGGAAGGCATAAGCCGCCAGCGCCGGATCGACACCCGCCGACTGGGCTGCGGATGCGACCGCGTCGGCGGTCCAGCCGTCGAACACAGCGGCATCGGCCACCAGCGGCGCCAGTTGCAGGCGCAGTTCGTCGAGCGAGGCGGCTTCTTGGGTCATTTTACGAATGTCCTTAGAAAGTCGGGCCGTAGACCGGCTTGGCGGTCTTCGCGCCTTTCTTGCCGTAAGTTTCGATCACCGACATCAGCTGCGAGCCGCCGCCTTCAACTTTGGCGTAATCGCGCGCGCTGCGGCCCGAATTATCCGAACGGTCCGGATTTGCGCCCGCTTCGAGCAGCGCCTTGGTCAATTGCAGGTCCTTGCGGTGGACGGCGAAGATCAGCGGCGTTTCGCCCGCGTCGTTCGACGTATCGGGGCTGGCTTTCTGGTCAAGCAACAGCTGCGCCCCTTCACGCCAGCCAAGGTTCACCGCCAGTTCCAGCGGGCTGCGGCCGCGATCGTCCGTAGCGTTGACGTTGGCGCCCTTGGCGATGAGATAGCTGAGCCAGGTCAGATCGCGGCGCGCGGTGACGATGTGAAGCGCGCCTTCGCCGCTGGTGACGTCCTTGGCGTTGACGATCTGGGACGACTTCATGATCGCTTCCTCGACCTTGTCGCCTTCCTTCTTCTTTACCGCTTCAAGGAACTTGTATCCCTCGGAAAAGTCGGCGCGGGCAGGAGACGGCGCCAGCAGGCTCATCGCCAGGACGGGGACGGCCACCTTGAGAGCCACGCGAGAAAGGCCCACAACGCGACGTATCGTCATCTTCAACACTTCCAATGTCCTTCCACCACAGGTCTTTCGCGCAGCCCCGCCAACCGCGCCTTGCATGGAAGCGTCTAGCAGGTCATGAGCGTGGGCGCCATGACATACCTTGCACGTCGTCTCGCCCCCCTTGCACTCGTACTGCTGGCGGGCCTGTCGCTCACTGCCTGTTCGCAGCAACCTGCCAATGGATCGGGGGGTGAACGCCCGCCGCTTGAAGGCGCGGCCATCGGCGGGCCTTTCACGCTGGTGGACAAGGACAACAAGCCGGTCACCTGGGACAGCTTCAAGGGCCGCTGGCGAATCGTGTACTTCGGCTACACGTTCTGCCCCGATGTCTGTCCGCTCGACATGCAGGAAACGATGCGCGGCTTCGCGGAATTCGCGAAGCGCGAACCTGCAAAGGCCGCGAAAGTTCAGCCGATCTTCATCACCGTCGATCCGGCACGCGACACGCCGGAAATCGTCGGCCAGTGGACTTCCGCTTTCGGCCCGCAACTGCTTGGCCTGACCGGCACCCCGCAGCAGATCGAAAGTGCTGCCAAGGCCTTCGCGATATATTACAAGAAGGGGGCAGACACTCCCGGCGGCTATCTGATGGACCATGTTCGTATCACGTACCTGTTCGATCCCGATGGGAAGCCCGTCGCCATGCTGCCGTCAGACCAGGGCCGCAAGGCAGTTGAGGCGGAGCTTGAAAAGTGGGTGAAGTGAGCGGATCGAAACCCTTCTGGGAACGCCCCCTCGACCAGCTGAGCCGCACGGAATGGGAAGCCCTGTGCGACGGCTGCGGCCAGTGCTGCCTCCACAAGGTCGAGGACGATGACACCGGCGAGATCTATCACACCAACGTCGCCTGCAAGCTGCTCAACCTCAAGACGGCGCAGTGCAGCGATTATGCCAATCGCCGCAGTTTCGTGCCCGATTGCCTGAAGCTGACGCCGGAAAGCGCAGGCCGCTATGCCTGGCTGCCGCCCAGCTGTGCCTATCGCCTGCGCGCCGATGGGGATCCGCTGCCCGAATGGCACTATCTGATCAGCGGCAGTCGCGACACGATCCACGAAGCGGGCATGTCGGTTGCGGGCAAGGTCATTTCCGAGACGGTTGCAGGTCCGCTCGAACAGCATATCGTCTGGCCCTATGGCGACGACGATGAGGAGGAGTGGGAGGTAGAGGACGGCAGTGCGCCGTGGGATATCCTCCCTCCCTCCACGGCGGGAAGCAAGGGTTAACCCCATGCTCGACTGGCTGCGCCGCGATCCTCGGGAAGACCTTACGGTGGAGGTCGCAGGCCGCGCCTTGCCGATCATCGTCCGCCACCTTGAACGCGCCCGCCGCATGACCATGCGCCTTGCGCCCGACGGCAGCGAAGTGCGCATTTCCGTACCGCGCTGGACCCGCACGGCAGAGGCTGTCGCTTTCGCTCGAAGCCGCAGCGACTGGCTGGCGAAGCAGCTCACCGCCCTGCCCCCCGCCGCGCCGATGGCAGATGGCACGACGATTACCTTTCGGGGCGATCCCCTGGTGGTGATCCACGACGAGACGGCACCGCGCAAGCCGGTGGTCGACGATGGCGAACTGCGCCTGGGCGGCCCCGCTACCTCACTCTCCCCCCGCGTGCTGCGCTGGCTGCAGGAACAGGCGCGCGATCTGCTGATTGCAGACCTTGCCGAATACTGCGAACGCGCCGCGCAGCCCTGTCCCGCCCTTGGTCTGTCGAGTGCGCAGCGCCGCTGGGGCTCCTGCGCGCATGACGGGACGATCCGGATCAACTGGCGCCTGATCATGGCGCCTGATCCTGTGCGCCGCTCGGTGGTTGCTCATGAGGTTGCACACCTCGTCCACTTCGATCACTCGCCCGCGTTCCACCATTTCCTCAAGACGATCTTCGAAGGCTCGATCCACGAAGCCAATCGGTGGCTGAAAGCGCATGGTCGGTCGCTCTATGTGCCGTTCGGGTAGCTTTAGGTGCCGTTAGGGCCTACATGAGTGCCATGTTGAAGCGCAGCGGAATCTGGAAAGATGCAAACCCGACCGGCATGGTCGCGGATTTCAAGCTGGTCTGGCAGCAGGCCGGGCACAACCGCTGGCGTATCGCCGCGGTCTCGGCGGCATGCACTTTTGGCGTGTTTTATCTGATGTTTACGCAGGAAGGCAGCGCTCCGCACCCGCCGCCGAAGGTGACCTGGATCTCCGTCCTCAAGGAACACCGCACCGACGCGGAGATCGAAGCGGAAAACCTCGCCAACCAGAAGGCCAAGGAATCCAACGCCCGCGAACTCGCCCGCCGGGACAAGGAAGTGCGCGATCTGTACAAGGCGATCGGCCGCTATTCCGGCATGGACGTCGACAAGATCGCCCGCGAAGCCGACGCAGAAGAAGCCGCCGAAGCCAAGGCAGAGCGGGAACGTGTTGAAAAGACACTGAAAGATGGCGGCATCGCCAATCCCAAACTCGCTCCGGATCCCGCCAAGCAGTGAACCATTGCCCAAGCGAGGACGCGCGCTGGCTAGCCGCAGCAGCCGCCCTCGCTGCCCGCGCACGTCCGCTAAGCCGCCCGAATCCGGGCGTCGGCGCCTTGATCGTCAGGGATGGCAGGGTCATCGCGCGCGGATGGACCCAGCCCGGCGGGCGCCCTCACGCCGAAGCCATGGCGCTGGCCGCAGCAGGGGAAAACGCGCGCGGAGCAACGATCTACGTCACCCTCGAACCTTGTGCACACGAGTCTCAGCGCGGCCCCGCTTGTGCTGATCTTGTCGCGAAATCCGGCCTTTCCCGCGTGGTAATCGGCTGCATGGACCCCGATCCGCGTACATCCGGCGCCGGCATCGCCCGTATTCGCGCGGAGGGTATCGAGGCGGAATACCTGCCTTCGGCTGCCTGCGCGCAAAGCCTGTCAGGCTACCTCATCACCAAGCGCCACGGTCGCCCGGAAGTGACACTCAAGCTTGCCCTGTCGCTCGACGGCTGCATCGCGATGGCAAGCGGCGAAAGCCAGTGGATCACCGGGCCTGAGGCACGCGCGCACACCCACGCCATGCGCGCCCGATCTGACGCGATCCTCGTCGGCGGCGGTACGTTCAGAGCCGATGCCCCCCGACTGGATGTGCGCCTGCCGGGCCTGGAAAACCGCAACCCGCAGCGCTGGGTGCTGACGCGCAGCACTGCGCCTGAAGGCTGGCGCGCGCTCCCTTCGCCTGAAGCCATCGCGGGAATGGAGGGCATTCTGCACGTCTTCGTAGAAGGCGGCGCGCAGGCCGCCACCACATTTCTGGCGGCGGGTCTTGTCGACCGGTTGCTGATCTACCGCGCGCCGGTATTGCTTGGCGGACGGCCGGGGCTGGGCAATTTTGGGTTGCCATCGCTGGCGCAGGCTCACGGCCGCTGGCACATGGTCGAACGACGACAGCTTGGCAGCGACACGCTCGAAGTCTACGACGCGCGAAATTCTAACGAGAGCTAGCCCATGTTCACCGGAATCGTCACCGCTGTCGGCACCATCCGCGAAGCCCGCAAGACCGGCGACCTGCGCGCCGTCATCGCCTGCCCCTTCGATCCGGCCGGCATCGCGATGGGCGCATCGATCGCCTGTTCGGGCGTATGCCTGACCGTGGTGGACAAAGGCGGCGTGGCGGGTGATGCTTGGTTTGCGGTTGATATTTCAGCCGAATCCGTGGCGCGTACCGTACCCGGCCGCTGGCAGGAAGGCGCATACCTCAACCTGGAACCGGCTCTCAAGTTGGGGGACGAACTGGGCGGGCACATCGTCACCGGCCACGTCGACGGGGTCGGCACCGTCATCAACATCGAACCGGTTGGCGACTCACGCCGCTTCGTCATCGCCGCGCCAAAGGACCTGGCGCCCTACCTTGCGCCCAAGGGATCGATCACGGTCGACGGCGTCTCCCTGACCGTCAACGAAGTCAGCGACGAGCCTGACGGCACCTGTCATTTTACCCTGAACATCATTCCCCACACTGCCGAAGTGACCACCATCGGTGCCATGCGCGCAGGGGACGGCGTCAATCTGGAGATCGACGTGCTCGCCCGCTACCTCCAGCGCATGCAGTCGCTGCGCGGCTGAGCCCCCCAATAGAGTCGCCGCCTGTCGGTGACTTTGCGTCTTTCTCCCAATGATCCGTCACCCTGCCCCTAGGCTGGCGGCCATACGATCATTTGGAGACAAACGGCATGCATGGAGCCGCGCCGCAAGGCGGCTTGCTTCGGACCCGGACCAAGGCGCTGTACAGTCTTGGGAACGTCGGGAATCAGCTATTCCGCGACGCGCCGATGATCCTGCTGCTCTATTACCTGACCAGCATCGTCGGCATCCCGCCAGCGATTGCGGGCGCGGCGATCTTCGTGCCCAAGGTGATGATCGGCGCGCTCAGCGATTTCACCATCGGCGTCGTCTCCGACCGGAATCTCCATCGCTTCGCTCGACGCAACTGGCTGCTGGTCGGCGCGGCGCTTGCCCCCTTCGCGATGATCGCCACATTCTTCGTGCCGAACGCGCAAATGAGCGTGCAGGTCGGCTACGTCGTAGTCGCGTTCAGCTTCTACATGGTAACCTTCGCCAGCTTTTCGGTGCCGTTCCTGGCCCACTTTTCGGAAATCAGCAGCGATCCGCAGGAGCGCACCGTGCTGATGGCATGGAAGCACGCCTGGACGGGAGCAGGACTGCTGCTCGGCTCCGCGCTGGTGCCGTGGCTCATTCACGAACTTGGCGCGGATCGCGGCGCCTATGTCACAGGCGCGGCACTGCTGGGCGGGATCACCGCGATCAGCCTTGTCACCGCCTGGAACGCAGTGCGCAAGGTACGGGTCACCGTGCCGCTTGAGCGTGACCTGTCCCTGCGCAGCCTGCTCTCCACACTGACCTTCCGGCCGTTCCGCGTCCTGTGCCTGTCAGCGGCGGCAATGACGGTTGCAGCGGGCACGTGCTCCGCGGCGATGGCGTTCTTCATCACCTACAACATGGGCCGCAGCGATGCCCTTGTGCAGCTTGGCATCCTGGTCGCCATTGCGGGCGGCGTAGTCATGGTTGTCTCACCCCTATGGGTGGCGCTGGCCAAGGTTCTGGGCAAGCGCAATGCCTATCTGGTCGGCGCGCTCGGCCATGTCATCACACTTATCGTGTGGTCCAACGCAGGTACGGGGCCGATCTGGGTAACTTACGTGTGCTCGGCCTGCATCGGGCTGTTCAACTCCGGCTGGGGACTGATCGCGCTGTCCCTCCTCACCGATGCCATGGCGCAGGCGCGTGTGGAAACCGGGCGTGACACTGCCGGATCGTTCGCCGCGATCTGGTCGATCATCGAAAAGGCCGGCATCGCGCTGGGCGGCACGCTGGTGGCAAGCTCCATCCTTGCCGTCGGTGGCTTCGATTCATCCGCCGCAAAGTGCGGCATCGCCCAGAGTGCCGAGGCCGTGGACGCGATCCGCTATGCCTTCGGCATCGTACCTGCGGCGCTGATGTGCATTGCAGCCCTCATCATTTGGCGCTGCGTCCCCGCTCGCGGAGGCGCAGCGCTGGCGCATTGATCAGCCGTCGTGCCGCGCGGCCGCAACGATCGCGCGGTTGAGGCGGGTCTGGCGCAGAGCGGAGGGATGCAGCACGCTGCGGTTCGGCAGTCCGCGCACCGCAAGCGCGAATTCGCGGATCTGCGTCGCGAAATAGTGCGTAATTCCGTCATTGAACAGCGCATCGTCCTCGACCGGCGCGCGATCCGGCATGACGACAGGTTCATCATCAATCCAGAGTTCGTCACCATTCTCGACCCGGACGGTGGCATTCTCGAAATGCGCGATCTTGCGGTTCATCGTGCGCTTCTGATTGTAGGAAACGTGGATGGAGGCCAGCACGTCGTCCGGGTAGCGCAGCAGGATCATCGCCTCGTCCTCAGCCACCCAGTCCGGCTGGAAGCGCGCCGCCTCCACATGGATGCGCAGGGGATCGATCTCACCGACCACAAGTTGCAGAAAGTCGATCGCGTGCGGTGCGAAAAGGGTAAGAACCAGCCCTTCCTCGCGCGTGCGGGTTGCCCACCAAGGCGCCTGCGGACCATCCCAGAACACGCACATCGATATGCTGACGGCGCGCAGGCGACCAAATTCGGCGCGGCGGTCCTGTAGCGTGCGCACTGCCTCAACATGGCGAAAGGTGTGCCCCGCGGCCAGTACCAGCCCGGTTTCTTCGGCCCGGGTGGCAATCCGCTCGGCATCGGCGACAGTTTCAGAAAACGGCTTTTCTACCAGCACGTTACGCCCTGCTCGCAGCACCTGATCCACCTGATCTGCATGAAGTGCATTGGGCGTGCACAGAACCACCGCCTCTACAGCATCCAGCGCCAGCGCCTGATCCAGTGAAGTGCATGCATGTTCCGCGCCGTATTCGCCTGCAAACTCAGCCGCACGAGCCGGATCGGGATCGACCACCGCAACCAGACGGGCATGCTCCGGGCTGCGCGCGATCGCCTTGAGGTGCAGCGGTGCGATACGCCCGCAGCCCACGAGGGCGATCCCTACGGGACGATCTATTGTCATGCAGGCTCCACGTTACGTCTGGCAGGAAAAACGTGACGAGGCCAATATCTGCGAGGCGCGTCCATCGCCGCAGCAACCATTGATCGACAGGTGGACTATCAGACGATCAGGCCAACGGTCCCTGAGCGAAACTCTCTCGCGTGATTTCGAAGATCACATGCTCCACCATGATCCCGCAGCGTTCATAACTGCGCGTTCGCCCCTCCACCAGACGCCCGCCGATGTTCGCCATCGCCTTGCGTGAAATTACGTTGTCGGCGCCGACCTGGAAGATGACGCGCTCAAAGTGCTCCAGCGCGTGAGCGAGCATGAGACGCTTGAATTGCGCGTTGAAGCCGCCGCCCCAGTGTCTGCGGGACAGGAACGACCACCCGATCTCGATCTCGCCGGGCTGCTCCGCGTCAGGCTGACCGTAGCGGGAGGAGCCGATAATAGCCCCGCTAGACTTGTCGATGATTGCAAAAGCGCCGCCGCCCTCCAGCGCCTCAGCGAAGAAGGCGCGGAACACCGGTTCCTGCCAGCGATCGTGTGATGGGTGCGCTGCCCATATTTCGGGATCGGACGCGACTGCGAACAACGCGTCCCAATCGCCTTCGAGCAGGGGCCGGAGCGTCAGCCGGTCCCCTTCGAGAACCGGCTGACGGTTCATGATCAGGCCGTCACTGCCGCGACTGCGGCGATGAACTGGTCGATATTGCCGGTAGTGAGACCTGCAACGTTGATGCGGCCCGAAGCGGCGAAGTAGATGCCGTGTTCCGACCGCATCGCCTGCACCTGTTCCGGGGTGAAGGGGATGATCGAGAACAGGCCGTTCTGCGAACCCACCGGGGTAAGATCGACGCCGCCGGTCTTGCCGGCCGCCTGCAGCCTGGCACGCACGCCGCGCATGCGTTCACGCATTTCGTCCAGTTCGGCGAGCCACTGCGCGGTCAGAGCTTCATCCTCAAGGATGACGCGGACCGCAGCGCCGCCATGATCTGGCGGCTGCGACCAGTTGGCGCGGGCCAGCGAATGACCGTTCGACATGACCTTGGCGAGATCAGCCGGGTCCGCCACCATCGCGTAGAGCGCGCCGACACGGTCACGATAGAGGCCGAAGTTCTTGTCGCACGAATAGCAGATCAGCGCTTCCGGCACCGCTGCAAGCACACGGCGCAGGCCGTAAGCGTCCTCTTCCATGCCCTGGCCGAGCCCCTGATAGGCAAGGTCAAGCACCGGCAGGATGGTCGATGCAGCCAGCAGTCCGGCAATCTCGTCCCATTCGGCGTTGGTATAATCGATGCCGGTCGGGTTGTGGCAGCAGCCGTGCAGCAGGATGGCATCCCCTTCCTGCGCCGAAGCGATCGCACCGCGCACGGCATCCATGTCCGCGCCAGCGGCAGTGGCATGATTGAATTCTACGACTTCGAGGCCAAGGTCGGCACAGATCTGGTTGTGGTTCGGCCAGCTGGGCTTGCCGACGATCACGCGCTTGTAACCGGCGCGCTTCACCATCGCGAGGGCGAGGCGCAGCGACCCGGTGCCGCCGGGGGTCTGCATCCCTTCGATACGACCGTCCATGGTCGGGTTCGCCTTGCCGAACACGTAGGGCATCAGCTTCTCGACGAAGCCCATGTCACCTTCGGGGCCGAGGTAGGCCTTGGAGTCCTGCTCCTCGACCAGCTTCTTCTCGGCCGCCTTGATTGCGGCGAAGACGGGCGTATCGCCCTCCGCGGTCTTGTAGACGCCGACACCAAGGTCGATCTTGTCTGCACGCGGATCGTTGTTGTGGAGCTTGATCAGCGCAAGAAGCGCGTCGGCGGGCTGTTGCTTGAGGTCGTTGAGCATGGCGGGCGGCACTTAACCCCGCCCGCCGCCTGACGCAACCACCTAGTTGAGTGGGAGCGTCGATGCGCAACTTCATTACGTCAGAATGGCAACCAGCGCTGCTTTTCGGAGAACTTCATATAGCCGATGTTCGCACCGAGCCGCAGGCCCGCTCCGGCCCGAACAGGAATCAGCACCGTGTTGCCCCGGCGCAGATAGCTGACGGTAAAACCGCCTACGAGATACGCCTGGCCTTCGCCTGCACCGAAGCGGTGGAACAGTTCCTGGCTGTCGTAAAGGTTGTAAACCAGCACGAAGGCATTGCCTGCATTGGCACCGGCATCGAAGCCGATCGACGGGCCCGTCCAGTAAACGGGCCTGTCGCCTTCGATCTTGTGATGGAGCGTGCCCGAACCATAGCGAAGACCGACGGCAATCGCCCCGCCCGCCTCGCGGCCGACGATATAGGCATTGGGCTCGCCCTGCTTGGCCAGAAGATCCTTGATGATATCCGCCAGGCCCTTCGCGCCTTTGCCGAATACCCCTTCCGCAGCGCCGATAAGGTCGTCTTCGCGGTAGGTGGAACTGCCATCCTGCGTGGCAACGACCGGAGCCGCCGGAGCAGCCGGTACCGGCGAAGGGGCAGGATAGGCAGGTTGTCCGCCATTCCAGTCGGCCGGCGGAGCACTGTCTACCGGGGTTCCGTTACCCGGCTCCGCCGCAGGCGGAACGGGGGTGTAAGTGGTGCCCTGATTGAGATCCGAATCAATTGCCGCGTCAGGATCAACGGTCGTGACCTGCGCGAAGGCCGTTGAAAGCGGTGCTGAAACCGCGAGCAGCACCGTCGCCACCCCGACGATGGCCCGACCGCTGACCCGGCCGGTTGATGTGCGACCCTGCATAGAATGACCCTTCATGGCGTGACTACCTTGCGTTCCCAATGCCTGAACGGCGCTTCCCACATCGCCCGCGCCCCATGCACGGCCAAAACTGGTATCCTTTCACAAGAATCCACCACGCCTGACCTAGCAATGAACGGGCGACGATCCGAGTCGGTTTTGCGGCGGAACGAACGCCCAAGGCACCTGAAGCGATGGATGTGAGAAATCTGCATTATCTCGATAATCCCCCCTTGCCGCCTCTAAACCCTCTCGTTATAGGCACCGCTCCAAGCCGCACTCGGAGACGTGGGTGAGTGGCTGAAACCAGCGGTTTGCTAAACCGTCGTGCCCTTAAGGGGGCACCCCGGGTTCGAATCCCGGCGTCTCCGCCATGCGCCCCTCCACAGAGGGCCATGGATGTCCACCTGGATGGACATTTCTCCCGCAATACCGAGACTTAGTAGCTCAACCCGGCCACGGGCGTCCACCAGCCTCCACTCGAGGCGTGGTATCGATTCGTGGTCTCGGCGTTTGGAAAACGTGGTCTCGGAGATGACGATGTTGAGCGATGCCAAAATCCGCGCGGCCAAGCCACGCGACAAGTCTTACAAGCTGACCGACAGCCACCGGCTCTACCTTCTGGTGAAGCCGAACGGATCGAAACTCTGGAAATGGAATTACACTTACGACGGCAAACAGAAGACCATGGCATTCGGGATTTATCCCATGGTCACCTTGCTCCAGGCCAGAGCACACAGAGACGATTCGCGCGCGCAATTAGGTGAAGGCAAAGATCCATCAAACGAGAAGAAGCTGAAGGTCGAGGCAAACCTTAATGCCAGTCGACACACTTTCGAGCGCATCGCTCGGGAGTGGCATGACAAGGTCAAATCGCGCTGGGCTAAGGTCCATGCCGATGACATTATACACAGTCTCGCACGCGACGTGTTTCCTAAGATCGGTTCCCTTCCAATCTCATCTCTGACACCTCCGAAAATCCTGGAGGTGCTCACAGCGGTGGAAGATCGTGGAGCCATTGAGACCGCCAAGCGCCTCCGGCAGCGGATATCAGCCGTCTTCACGTATGCGATCGCAAAGGGGATCGCCGAAAAGGATCCGTCCGAAAAGCTTGCGACTGTCCTGAAACCATTGCCTCGCGGACGCCAACCCGCGATCACCGATCTCGGGCGGCTGCGCAAGATGATTGACGATGCTGAAACCGACTACGCGCGTCCCGTGACCAGATTAGCCCTTAGGCTGCTCGCCCTCACCGCAGTGCGCCCGAGCGAATTACGTGGGGCATGCTGGAACGAATTCGAAGACTTGAATGGCGACGAGCCTGTCTGGCGTATTCCCGCTGCCAGAATGAAAGGCGACCTTGAGCGAAAGCAAGAGGTCGGCGGCGACCACTTGGTTCCGCTGACCAGCCAGGCCATCGCGGTGCTGCGAGTTCTTTGGCCGATAACCGGTGCTGGCCCACTCGTTTTCCCCAGCGTTCGTCATAACAGCCGTCCAATGAGCGAAAATGCAATCGGTTATCTGCTCAACCGGGCCGGGTATCATGGCCACCACGTTCCTCACGGCTTTCGCGCCGCGTTTTCGACAATCATGAACGAGTGGGCAGAGCGCCACGGCAAGAAGCATGACCGCAAGGTCATAGACCTGATGCTTGCACATGTTCCGAAGGAGAAGGTCGAGGGAGCCTATAACCGGGCGGCCTTCATGGAGCGCCGCCGGGAAATCGCGGTCGCGTGGGCGGACATGCTAACGCTTTCGCTGCCACCGCCAGCAGTTCTCGTAAGCCGTCCCATCGCTCGCATTGATGACATTTTCCGGACATCGAGGTTGGAACGCAATGAACTAAATCAAGGATGTGAATGATGGGATAGATTATGAGCCCTCATCGGTTATCGTAAACGTTGCTTCTTTGACCCCCCTCAAGGCTTCTCGAACGCAGCGACACACAATACCCCGTCATATAAGGGGGGACCGCGCGCAGACTTTCAAGTATTAAGCTCCAATTTATATTGGTTCCTTTGCCGCTGTGAGGGTGGGATTCGAATTCAGCCTTTAAGTGGCTGATTTCCAAGGCCTTGCCCTCTACGGTCAACTGGAGGGATCCACGAATGGAACCACGAAACACTTTCCGTGCGAAATCTGAAGCTTGTAGGCTCAGTTCGACTCCCTGCATGGTATTCGAACCCGGGTTATACTTGCAAGCCTAAAACCTTAGAGGGGTAGCTTGAAGCCCCGCGATTTCGATTGCTCAAACTAGGCGGGTAATCCCGCGGACATCACACCAACTCCTTCCGGCCTGCTTTGGCCGATTTCGGAATTTCAGCTTACCGGTCGCATGCACCAGGTAGATGCCGCTCGGATTCCGGCATAAGCATAGCTGGGGCAAACTGCAAAATGCCGGTCGGGAGAGCTGCCAAAGGAAACATTGGCGGCGCGGGTTTGCACCCCAACTCGGACATCACCTCTTCATTTCCCGATAAATAAAGGACCCGCCATGCGCGCGTACTCCTCGGCTGGGAGTTTTTCGACCATACGATCATAGGTCAAGAGCCCGTTCAGCTCTCCTTCCACATCGGTCGTTTCGGTATAGACGGATGCCGAGAGTCCGTTCTCCTTCGCCTGACGGACGATGGCATCGAACTTGATCCGGTAGCGCCGCCGGAAATCTTCGGTGTCGGTAGCGAACTGGTAGATGCGCGCGTCGCGATCGGTGAACCACACATGACCCGGAACCGGGAGGCCCACGCCGCCGTATTCTCCCGTCACGATCGGCCTGTCAGCCTGTTGTCCAGGTGTAAGGGGCACTTCCTCGTAAGTGTGTATATCGTAAACGTCCGACCCACTGTCGGCCACGTCGAGCCACCCGCTCGCGGTATTGACCAGCCTGCTGGGGTCCATGCTCTTTGCAATACCACCAACGGTCTTCGCATCGTATTGCCCCCAGCCTTCGTTATTGGTGACCCACATCACAATCGAGGGGAACGCCCGCAAGGCGCCGATCATCCGCGCCATTTCCTGCTGGTACTGGGCCATGCCCGCCGAGGAGAACGTCGCCTGCCATTCGCTGCCCCGGCGCACGGCCTGATCGCCCAAGGCTCCCGAAGGCATGTCCTGCCAGATCAGGATGCCGAGACGGTCTGCATCGTAGTAATATCGCGCGGGCTCAACCTTGATATGCTTGCGCAGCATATTGAATCCCGCCTTCTTGAGAAAGACGATGTCACTTCGTGCAGCCTCTTCCGACGGCGGGGTCAGCAAGCTTTCGGGCCACCATCCCTGATCGAGAGTACCGTTTTGGAACAACGGCTTGTTGTTCAGCAGGAGCGCCATCTTGCCGGTCCTCGGGTCGATGCCGGTGGAAATCTTGCGCATGCCGAAATAGCTTCTGACGGAATCCGAAGGTTCCCCCACGACAGATGCCTTCGCGTAGGCCTGCCGCTCCTCGGTGGTCATCGGCGGCAAGCCGGGCCTGCCGCCCGCCCCGCCCTGCGGAGGTGCGACTTTCACCAGTTCGGCCATGAGATCATAGAGATAGGGATCGTCGGGCGACCATAGCCGGGCGCCCGGAATCTTCAGCTTTGCCTGCCGATTGCCGCGCATCACCGTACTCGCGATCACCTTGCCCTTGTCGAGGGCCGTGACGCGAACGGCATCAGCGGGCGTGGTAGTGCCACTGAGCGCCACATCGATGGTCAATTCGCCTTTGTCGATGTCCGGCACGGCGCGCAGATCGGCGATATGAAGGTCGGCCACAGGCTCCAGCCACACGGTCTGCCAGATCCCGCTGACTGCCGTATACCAGATGCCCTGCGGATCAAGCGTCTGCTTGCCGCGCGGCTGGTCGCCGGTGGAGGTCGGGTCGGTCACCTGCACCACGAGTTCGTTGTCGCCAGGGCGCAGGTAGGCCGTCACATCGAAGTTGAACGGGTCGGAGCCGCCCTTGTGACTGCCCACGACGGCACCATTGACGAGGACGGTTGCCTCGAAGTCGACCGCGCCGAAATGCAGGAGCGTTCGTTGGCCCGGCCATTTTGCCGGGAGAGCGAACGTGCGCTTGTACCAAAGCCGGTCTCCCGGCAGCAGCTTGCGCGCCACTCCGGACAGCCGGGATTCAACCGCGAAGGGGACGAGGATCTTACCGTCCATGGTTTCCGGTCGCGGCGCGTTCGCGGGGCGGATCGCGTAATCCCAATGGCCGTTCAGGTTCATCCAGGTGTCCCGCTCCAGTTGTGGGCGGGGATAGCTGCGCCAGGCATTCTCGGCGGTGACCGCCTTACCCCAGCGGGTCATGATCGGGCCGACATAGCTCGGTCCGCCGCCAACCGATGCCGCAGGCGGCGAGACAGTCTGTCCATAGGCGGCATTTTGGCCAATGCCGAGGATGAGCGCGACCCCCAACAACAGTGAAGAGCGAAACATCCAATCCTCCTTGATGGTGCAAATGAAACGAATGAAATTACGCTAGGAGCGCGGGATAAGACGCACTGTCAGGAAAATGGCGGTGCCCGACAGCGCCAGCATGGTGGCCAGGAACAGCATCGGCGCAAGATCGCTGCCCGTGGCGTCGTGAATGCGGGGAACGATCGTCTGGGCCAAGAACCCGCCGAGATTGCCCACGGAGTTGATCGCGGCGAACCCGGCCGCCGCGGCGGCCCCGCTCAGGAAACGGCCGGGGAGCACCCAAAAGAAAGGCTGCCCAGCGAAGATCGCGGCGGCCGCGACGCACAGCGCCGCGAATTGCAGCGCCGGCCATGGCACCACCGTCGTCATCACCAGACAGAAAGCTCCGAGGAAAGCTGGGGCGACGATGAAGCGGCGGAACCCCGAACTGCGCGCCGCCAGGGCCGGAAGCCCCCACAGGGCGGCTGCGACGACAATCCAGGGGATCATGTTCAACAACCCGTTGGTGGCGTCGCCGACGCCGAAACCGCGAACGATGGTCGGCAGCCAGTAGCTCAGGCCATAGGCCGCAAGCGGAAACCCTACGAAGGCCAGGCACAGCACGATGACGCGGCGATCGCCCAGCGCGCGCAAGGGGTTGCCATGATCCCGCGATCCACCTTCCGCCGCCAGTGTAGACGCCAGCCATGCCTTCTGCTGCCCGGTCAGCCAGGGTGCGTCTTCCGGGCGGCGCGGCAACCGGGTGAGCACGAGGGGGACCTGCAGGAGCGCGGGAACCGCAGTGGCGATGAAAACCCATTGCCAACCGCGCAGGCCGCCGACACCGTCGAGTTCGAGCAGCAGGCCACCAAGCCCGGCGCCCACCGCGTTGGCAAAGGTGCTCGCGATCAGGAACAGGCCGATCGCCCTTGCCCGTTGCGCCTGCGGAAACCACAAGGTCAGCAGATAGAGCACCCCGGGAAAGAAACCAGCCTCCGCGACACCGAGCAGAAAGCGCAGCGCATAGAAGCTCGCAGGTGTCCATGCGAAGGCCAGCGCCAGCGTGACGAGCCCCCAGGCCCCGATGATCCGCGCGAACCACAGGCGCGGCCCGACCCGCTCCAGGATCAGGTTGCTGGGGATCTCGAAGATGCAGTAGCCCAGGAAGAACAGCGCCGATCCCAACCCGTACGCCGCTTCGCTGAGCCCGAGGTCGCCGACCATCTGGAGCTTGGCGAAGGCAACGTTCTGCCGATCGATGTAGGCAACGAGATACAGCAGGCAGAGCAGAGGCATCAGGCGCCAGGTGATGCGCCGGAGCGTGATCCGGCCGATGTCTTCCAGCGGCGCGGGCGGTTCGGAAGAGCTGCAACTCGCCATGCCGGTCAGAATTTCACCCGCGCGCCGAGGCTGTATACCGTCTCGTCCCCGTTGAGCTGGAAGACCACGCGCTTGTCGCCCCAGTAACTCGACGTCTTGCTGCGCAGGATGTTAGTGCCGCCGATGTCCAGACGCAGGGCCTGGGTCACATCGTAGCCGATGCTGAAGTCTAGGCGACCGGCAGGGCGCACATATGTCAGGAACACCGGCACATAAGGATCGTTCACCCGGTCCGCGTCGAACGGCCGCAGCGCGACGCCACCGGTGTTGTCGGCGTTGATGTAACTGGAGCGGTGCGTCCAGATCAGCCTGCCGCTCAACCCGTGCTTGTCGTAGAGCAGACCTGCCGTGTAGTTGTACTTGGATACCCCGACCAGAGGATAGCCGGCAAGGTTGTCGTCACCCTTGATCTTGGAATCGGCCATCGTGAAAGCGCCCTGCACGCCCAGTCCGGACAGCACTCCGGGCAGGAAGTCGAAGAAATACTGCGCGCTGACTTCCACGCCCTTGAGATCGACCGACCCCACGTTGCGCGGCGTCGAAATCAGGTAGTTCAAACTGTCGATCGTCTCCTGCGTGTTCGAGGTGACGACGCGATCTTTGATGGAGCGATAGTACCCGGCCACCGAGATGTAGCCGCTGCGGAAATAGTATTCCGCCGTGATGTCGATGCTGTCCGACTTCTGCGGTCGCAGTGCCGGGTTGCCGCGCGTGCCGGTGTTGAGCAGGAACACGTTGCCTACCAACGTCAGGGACTCGCTGGGATTGAGCGAGGCGAAGTCGGGCCGCCGGATCGAGCGGGAATACGTCACGCGCGTCTGGAAAGAGCCCGGGAATTGCAAACGCGCGGTCGCGGAGGGAAGGATGTCGGTATCGGACGTTTTCGCGGTGATCGGGCTGAGTATCGCCCCCTGTCGCTCGAACCCGGCTATCGTGCGCTCGGTCCGGATGACGCGGGTGCCGATGACGCCGTCGAGGGTCAGCGAACCCAGCGGGATCTCGTAAGATCCCTCCACATAGCCCGCATACGTGGTTTCCTGAGCGTTGAATTCCTTCGTCGGATCGAAGTCCGGCTGGCGCAGCGGCAGGCCGAACAGCGAACGCAGTTCGTTACGTCCACGTTCCGAACGCAGGTACGCAGGATTAACTCCCAAGAACGGCACGCCGCCGTTCAGACGCGGTGCCACGCCGATGATGCTGAGAAAGTCGGGCGAGAGCGGCAGGCTGGAGATCAGCCGCGCGTTCGCCTCGGTCGGCGTGCCAATATTGCCGAAGCCGATCGACTGCACCGTGTTAGTCTGGCGCACTTCCTGGAACCGCGCATTGCGCTTTGCATAGCGCAAGCCCGTCTTGATCCTGGGCAGGATGCCGCCGACCTCGTACTCCCCGTCGAGGCGGGACTGGAACAGCTTGCCCTGCCCCAGCGTGTAGTTCTGGTTGATCGAGTTGCGCAGCGACAGGTTTTCCGAACTCAAAGGAATCGACGGGTCAATGGTGAACGACGGCCCATTGTTGTCATTGAATTCGACGAAGACCGTCGGCACGCGCTGCCCGACTTCGGCATTGAAGTTCTGGAGGAACGAGCGCGAGGTCTGGTAAGCCACGTCAAGCACCAGCTTGACCCGGTCCTGCTCGAAATTCAGGCCGCCTGCGATCATCTTGTTGCGCTGCGTGACGTCTTCCGAAGAGCTGTTCTGGTTGATGACGACGTTGTCGAAACGTGCGCTCTTCAGTTCGCACACCCGTTGCACGGTGAAAGGCTGAATACCCACGGTGCCGTCGGCATTGTTGACGAGTTGCGGATTGGTGCCACCGGCGTTGACGCGGGCATCGAAGCAGTAATCGCTGGGCGTGATCTCCGAAATTCGCGAACCATTGGTGAAAGGCTGCGGGTTGAAGCCGACGAAGCCCGTCGTGCTGCGAAATTTCGTATACAGGCCATCCGCATAGAACTGGAGCGAAGGTGTGGCCTGCCACTGCACGGCGGCATTGGCCTGGACGCGGGTGATGTCTCCGACATCGGGCATGTTGCGCAGCACCTGCGGGATCAGCAGGCCCGGCACGTTGAGGGGTGTTCCGCCCGAATAGCGGCGTTCTCCCAGGTTGGTTACGCTGCGGATGTTCTCCGCCTGCGAATATGTGACATTGATCAGTGCGCCGATCTCGCCGATCGAGGTGTCCGTCTTGCCGGCCGCGAGCACACCGAACTGCGGGTTGCTCGCATCGGCGATGGTCGCGTAGTTCTGACGCGCGGTAAGCACCAGGGTCGGCTTGCGGAAGCTGAACGGGCGGTTGAGCCGCAAGTCTATCGCACCGGCGACGCCGCCCTCGATCTGGTCCGATGTCTGCGACTTGAAGGCGTCGATCCGCGCCAGCGCCTCAGCCGGAACATCCTGCAGGTCGAAGCCGCGCCCGGTGGTGGTGATGACCTCTCGCCCGTTCACGGTCGTGAGGATATCGGTCAGGCCGCGAATACGCACGGTGGACAGTTCGTTGTTGCGGTCGTTCTGGACCTGAATGCCGGGAACGCGCTGCAGGGCGGCGGCGACGGTCGGGTCGGGCAGCTTGCCGATGTCCGTCGCGACGATGGAATCGACCACCTGCACGGCATTGCGCTTCACTTCGGCAGCGCGTTCCAGCGACTGGCGAACGCCGGTGACGATGATGTCCGGGCCCCCGTCCGCGACCTCATCGGCACCCACGTCGGCACTCACGCCCTCGGCCTGTGCCGTGCTTTCCGAGGGCGTCGTCTCCTGAGCAGCAGCACCCGAAATGGAAACGAAGACCGCCGTAATCGACACGGCGCCAAGCAGAATACTCCGCATAAATCTCTCCCCTTGTTCGGCGCCTTTCGCGCCCGATCGCAATTTTGAGCGATTCTTAAAATATAAATATTATAATAGTGACAGCTCGGCAACCGTATTGGCTGCTGCCACTGAGTTCACTCGCCCTCGCCCTCCATGGGGCCACGCTCCAGTCGCGGCTGCACCGGCACCACGCCTTCGTCGTGCTGCGCTCTGCGCCACGCCGCCAGGCGGTTGCGCAATGCCGACAATTGCTTCGCGTAACGGGGGTCGGTCGCCAGGTTCAGCTTCTCATCCGGGTCTGCATGAAGATCGTACAGTTCCTCCGCCGGACGCCTGTAATAGCTGTCGACCACGGCCTTTGCTGCGGGATCCTTGTCGGCGGCCTCACGCCAGGACGGGAAATAGGCGCCAGAATCGGTGCGCTGCACCTTGAGGTCGATATGGGTGGTGTACGTCCAGTCGGGGTGCAGGTTCTCGATGTATTTCCAGCGGTCGGTACGGATGCTGCGCATGGGATAGACGTTGACCCTGACGTCGTTGTTATGCGTTGTGAAGATCTCCTTGCGACCCACCGGCCCTTGCCCCATGCCAAGCGCCCCGGCGAAGGAAATGCCGTCGATGCCCGCGGGCGCCTTGCCGCCGGCCACTTGCACGAGCGTGGGTAGGATATCCACCCAGCTCACCATCGCATCGGTCCGCGTGCCCGGCTTTACGTGTCCGCCCCAGCGCACGATCATCGGCACCCGCGTGCCAGTATCGTAGAGGTTCCACTTGCCGAACGGCCACTGGGTGCCATGGTCCGTCGAATAGAGCACGAAAGTATCCTTACCGAGCACTGCATCGACCGCATCCATGGTCGCGGCAAGGTCCTGGTCCATGCGCGAGACCGCGGCATAGAAGCGCGCGCGGGCATCGCGGGTGATCGGCGTGTCGATAGTCTTGGGCGGCAGCTTCATGGCAGCGGGGTCATAGCCCTCGGTCGTGCGCGGCCAGGGAACATGCGGCCAGTTGGTACCGACAAAAAGGGCCAGCGGCCGCTTGTCCTTGCGCGCCTTGAGCCATTCTGCGGCGGCAGGGATACCCTTGTGATCGTGGAACGTGTCGTTGGCGTAATAGTCGAACCCGTAAGTGCCGGTATGCTGGTAATGCGCAACCTTGCCGAAGGCGACGACCTCGTATCCCTGCTCCTGCAGGTACGATGGCAGCTTGCGGATCGCGGCGTTCGTGCGGTCGTGATTGCCCTCGGCGCCGTTGCGGGCGGGCATCAGCCCGGTCAGCAGCGCGGCGCGGCTCGGCGCGCAGGCGGGCGAAGCGACGAAGGCCCGGTCGAACGATACGCCTTCAGACGCCAGTCTTTGCAACGCCGGGGTCCGCGCATTCGCGTCGCCACCGATCGGAACATCGGCATAGCTGAGATCGTCCGCCAGGAAGATCACCAGATTGGGCCTTGCGGCCGGATCGGCGGTGGCCTCTTGCGCGATCGCTGGTCCTGCCAGCGACAGCGCAAGGGCAAGCATGGTCGACGACCGAAGAAGGTGACGCTTTCTGAACCCTGGCATCCGATATCTCCCCATTTTTGCTGGTAACGTCCGTGTCGCGTTCTATTTCACCACTGCCTCGGGCCGCTGGATCGTGTCGGCTCCACCCCAGTTCATGCGTGCGCGGCCCTTGAGATGGTTGTCGTAAGCCTCCTCCCACGGATCAACGTCGCTTGCGGCGGCCCACTCATCCCACTGGCGCGCCATGCGGACGACGCGGTCCGGCCCTCCGGCGGCAAGGTCATGCAGTTCCGCGCGGTCGGCGTTCATGTCGAAAAGCTGCCACGGCTGCCGGAACCGCGCGACCAGCTTCCAGCGCCCGTCCCGGACCGCCCGGTTGCCCTCGTGCTCCCAGAACAGCGGCCTGTCCCGGCTCAGCGACTTGCCCGAGAACGCCGGGGCCATCGAACGCCCCTGCATCGGGATGATCTCGTGACCGCCGAACGTCGCGGGATACGCTGCACCGGTGACGTCCACCACCGTCGGCATCACGTCGATCAGGTGCCCCGGATCGCGGACCTTGGTCCCCCTCAACGCAGGTGCGATGCCGCGCGGCCAATAGGCGATGAACGGCGTCGCGATGCCGCCTTCCTCGGTAAAATGCTTGAAGTACCGGAAGGGCGTGTTCTGGAGCGTCGCCCAGTTCATCCCGGCCCAGACGTTCGACTGCGCGCTGCCCGGAGCGCCCTTGCCCGCCAGCCTGCCATCGGGGCCGCTCTCCGCATTGCCGCCGTTGTCGCACATGAACAGGATCAGCGTGTTGTCGAGTTCTCCCGCCTGCTCGATGTTCCGGACCAGCGTGCCGATCGAGCGGTCCACATGGCTGATGACGGCGGCATAGACCGCCATCATCGTGTCGAAGCGGTCCTTGTCGGCGGCGGACAACTCGTCCCAGTCGTACGTGTTGGGCAACGGCGGCGGCAGTTCGGCGTCGGCGGCGATGATGCCCTGCGCCTTCTGCCGCTCGAACCTTTCGCGCCGGATCGCTTCCCAGCCGCGCATGTACCGACCTTTGAAGCGCGCCACGTCCTCGGGCGGCGCCATCAGCGGGAAATGTGCGGCGGTGAACGGCATGTAGAGGAAGAACGGCTTGCGCTGCGCCTGCGCCTCATGGACGAACTTCGCCTGCCACTCGACGAATATGTCGGAAGCGTACCATCTGCCCTTCCCCACGCGTGGCGAGCGGGTCGGCTCTTTTTCTCCGTCGATGTACAGGAAGCGCGTCGCAGGGGGCTGCGCCTGACCGGGATAGTAGAGCGAGCCGAAGGCGGAAGTCAGCGACCGGTCGAACCCGCGCTGCCACGGGCCGACGCCATGGCCTATGCCGACGTGCCACTTGCCCGCCATTGCGGTGTAGTAGCCCGTCGACTTCGCCACTTCTGCCAGCGTGACCACGCGGTCCAGCAGCTTGCTGCGCAGGCCCTTCGATCCGGGGATGTCGACGCCCTCCAGATGGCCGAGCCCGGCCTGGTGGGGGTATGTCCCGGTCAACAGCGAGGCCCGCGACGGGCTGCATCGGGCGGTGTTGTAGAACTGGGTCAACGACAGCCCGCCCTTCGCCAGCGCATCAATGTTCGGCGTAGGCACTTCACTGCCGAAGCTGGAGATGTCGGAGAACCCAACGTCGTCGAGCAGGATCACGACGACGTTGGGCCGCGTCGGCTGCGGCTTGTCCGCCGCCTGCGCCGGCAGGACGCAGGCGGCAAGCCCGGTGGCTGCACCGCCCAGGCTTTGCAGAAAGCGGGCCACGCGTTTCGTCGTCTTCATGCGCTGTTCTCCATCTCCGTTCAGGTGCGGGCCGCCTCCCGCCGATGCTCAGAAGCGGAAACGCAGGCCCAGGCGATAGACGCGCTCAAGGAAGCGGGTCTGCCACGGATAAGCCTGTCCCTCGGCGTTGAACTGGCGCTGGTTGGTCGCCGCAGCACCCAGGATGTTCGAGGCGGTGAATGACAGCGTGATGCTCTCGGTCGGATTCACCGTGCCCGAGAAGTCGAGGATGCCGCGCCCGTCCTCGACCACCGGCAGCGTCGGCCCCAGCACGCCCGCGCCGAGCGCCGGATCGTTCACACGGCCATAGCTGACGACGTAGCTTGACCGGTAGTTGTACGAAACGCGCAGCGAGAACTCCGGCTTCTCATAGAAGGCCGCAAGGTTGGCGAGATGACTGGAAACGCCTGCGATCTTCTGCATACCGGGCAGCGTCGCGGCGAGATCCTCGGGCAGTTGCGATGCATGGTCGATGTACGTGTAGTTCGCCAGGACGCCGAAGCCCTGCGTCCATTCGGGCAGGAAGGGCGCGCGAAGGAACGTGCGGAACCCGGCCTCGACGCCGCGCAACCGGCCCTTCCCGCCGTTGAACGGCTGGGTGATGCGCAGACGGCCGAACTCGGAATCCTCGACATCGACGGTGAAGTTCGAGATGAACCCTTCCACGTCGCGCTGGAACGCGCCGACGGTGAGCGAACCGCTGCGGTTGAAATACCATTCGAGCGAGGCATCGTAGTTCTTCGAGTCGATCGGCTTGAGATCCGGATTGCCGCCGCTTGCCGTGCGCACGCAGTCCGGCGAAGTCGGCTCCGTGTTGCAGACCGTCGATGGCGCACCGATAGTGAGTGAAGGATTCAGCTGGCCAAACGCCGGACGGCTGCGGGTGTGGGTGTAGGCTAGGCGCATCTGGAGCTTGGGCATGATCCGCAGGCGCGCGCTGACGTTGGGCAGGAAATCGTTGTAGGCATTCTCACGCGTGACGGCCGTGACGGTGGTTACCCCGTTCGCGGTGGCGCGGTTGAAACCGTGGATCGTGTCCTCCGTACGGATCGCGCGCAGGCCGAACAGGCCGTCGACCGGCATCCCCGCCACATCGAAGGCGTAGCGCGCCTGCACGTAACCGGCATAGGCCTTCTCGTTGCCATAGTAGACGGGATCGCCGAACTGCGGGCGGCCGGCGGCCCAGCCGACCAGCCCGCGCAGGGTGTCCATGTTCTCGACGATACTGCCGCGGGTGGGCGTCAGGAACGTCCGGATGCCTGCCGCATCGTCACCCCGGAAGCCGGGTGGTACTCGAGCGTAGTCGAGCGGCAGAGTGTTGTAGAACAACCCGGCGGGCGCAGTGGCGGTGCGGGTGTAGGTGTAGGATTCCGCGTCGCGCGTATTGAAGCGCGCACCGGCCTGGATGTTGGAGATACCGACGGCATCGAGTTTGTAGTCGAGATCGAGCCGCGCCTGCACGTCACGCCCGTGATTGCGTACGCCGTTCTCGTTAAGGCCCGACATGCGGTAGTTCGTCGGGTCGAACAGATCGAAGTTCGATAGCGTGACGGTGCCGCCGCCATCGCCCGCATCGGCGTCGAACTCGAAGTGACGCGTCGGCTGCGTACGCAGCGCATAGTTCATGCCGAAGCTGTACTGGGTATAGGTGGAGTCCGTCAGGGCGACATCGCCGGTGACGCGCAGCTGGTCGCCCTTCCAGATGAAACCGCCGCCGCCCTGGTAGGTGTCCGTCTTCGCATCGATCACGTTCTGCGCGCCGGTGGGGATCCCGCCGGCACTGGCGGTCATGCTCTTGACGAGGTTGGTGCCGGGGAAGAACTCGATGTCCGACAGCACCGCCGCGTCACCCGAGTTGATCTGCAGGTTGCGCCCAGATCCCTTGCCCCGGAAACCCTGGAACAGGAAGTCGGCGTAGAATTCCAGCCGGTCGCTCGGCCGCCACTGCAGCGCGGAGGCGACCGAGGGGCGGAAGCGGTTGGCCGTCGGGTAGTCGATGTTGACGAACGAGGGGTAGCGGATGACGCCCAGCCCCTGCACGTTGCGGTTGAGGATGGTCTGGCTGACGTTGCGTGCGGAATCGAGGAAGTTCACGTCGGCATAGGAGCCTTCGATCAGGAACCCGATGTCGCCGATCCCGGTATTCCAGCGCTTGGACACCAGCAGATTGGCGTCGAGTCCGATCTTCTGCGACTGATACCAGTGCAGCCCGCTGATGCCTCCGGCGATGCGGTCGCCCTTGAAATCCAGCGGCTTGCGCGAACGCACGTCGATGAGCCCGGCGATCCCCGGCTCAATCAGGTTGGCGCTGGCGGACTTGAAGACGTCGATCCGCGCGATCGTGCTGGCCGGAAAGTCCTGCAACGCGACCGAGCGCCCTTCGGCAGTGAAGATCTCTCGCCCGTTGTAGGTCGTGGTCAGGTCCGGCAGGCCGCGTACGCGCACGCCCGAAGCGCCGCCCTGCGCCCAGTCGACCTGCACGCCGGGAACACGCGCCAGCGATTCCGCGGCGGTCACGTCGGGCAGCTTGCCGATATCCTCGGCCACCACCGAATCGACGATCTGGTCCGAGTCCTCCTTGACCGCCTGCGCCGTTTCAAGGCTGGCCCGGAAGGTCGAGACGACAATCTCCCCTTCTGCCGGAGCCTCGGCGCCCACACCCTGCGGCACTGCCGCCTCCTGCGCCGAGGATGTATCGGCCAGCGTCACCAGCGCAAGAGCCGGGCCGGCGGCAGTCAGGAACAAACGAACTTTACGAGCGGTCACGTTGGAAATTCTCCCCTGTTTAACGACTTGAGTGCTTATTGTCCCGCCGGAGCGGTCTGCGGCGTGCCCCCACGCCTGCCCGGTAAAGGGCGCCTTCAAAGGTAGTGCGGCTCAGGGAACGAAGGGCATTCCCGGCTCTGCGTGACGATGCGGCGCATACCAGTTGTGCTGCGTTGGCCACTTGGTCTGGTACTTGCGGAACTGTGGCCCGGTGGGCAGGCTGTCCTGGTTGCGGATCGTCCACATCAGCAGTTCGGCTAGCAGCGTCCCCTGCTCGGCCGCCACTTCAGGTCGATTGAAAAGGTTGGTCAGTTCATCGGGATCGCGGTCGAGATCGTACAACTGGCCATAGCCCATCATGTCGTAGATGAGCTTCCACTTGCCCATGCGAACCATCTTCTGGTTGCCGCTCTGGGTGACCATGTTCAGTTCGTCGAAACCGTCGCCCTGCTTGCCCGCTATCGAAGAAGGGACATTGTCGCTCTGTTCATAGTACAGCCCTCCGAGGCCGGCCTCGGCGTAAATGCTGCGAAACTCGGCTTCGGGATACGCTTCGCCGCGCAGCAACGGCAGCAGGCTGCGTCCCTGAATACCGCGCGGGATCGGCGCCCCCATCGCCTCGCACAGCGTCGGCATCACGTCGGCCATGGACACGAAACAGGTCTCGCCCACCTTGCCGCGATCGTGAATGCCCGGCCCGTGCCAGACCATCGGGATGTGCACCAGTGTCTCGGGAAGGCCGACGCCCTTCCGGCCGAGGCCATACTTCATGAGATAGTCGCCATGATCCGCGACGCGCACGATGATGGTGTCCTGCAACACGCCCTTGGCTTCCAGATGGCCGACCAGCCGCTTCACCTGGTCATCAATCAGGCGCAGCATCCCGAGATAATTGGAGACATAACGCCGCCAGTTCTTCTCGGTATCGCGATAGCCATAGTTTTCGAGCCGGTGCAGCCAACGCGCCCGGTCGCCGAGCTTCTCAAGCGCCTCAAGCCCGGCGCCGCGTTCGGGCAGAGCAGCCGGCGGGAACATGTCCCAGTAAGGCTCCGGCACCTGTTCGGGATTATGCGGCTCAGGGATGGAGACCTGCAGGAAGAAGGGCTGCGTGCCGGACTGGTCGATGAAGTCCATAGCGTCGGACACGATCCGATAGGGAAACTGTACGTCGACCGGGAAAGGCGTGGGCTTGGTCGAGACGTTGAAGCTCAGTTCCTTGAGCCATTTCTCATAAGCCGCGTTCTGCGCCTTGTCGCCGCCGGTCTCGTCCCCGACTTCGTGACTGTAGTTGCGCCAGAAATCGACTTGGTCCTTTTTGAGGTAGGTGTGGTTTTTGCCAGCCAGACCGGTGCGATAGCCCGCCTCACGCGCGACCTGGTACACGTCCTTTTCGTAAAAGGCCGCATCGGCCTGATAGTTCATCCGCACGCGATGCGCGGACGGCCAGCGGCCGGTCAGCATGGATGTGCGGCTCGGCGTGCAGGCAGGCATCGTGCAGTAAGCGCGGCGGAAATCGACGCCCTCGCCCGCCAAGCGGTCCATCGTCGGCATCGTATCGAAGGGAAAGCCGGAACGCTTGGTCAGCCCTGCGGGTTGCTGGTCGGTCAGAAGGAGGATCACATTGGGCCTGCGCCCGCCCGCGCCCGGCTTCGAGGTAGTCGCCCTGGCCGCCCCCTGCAACATGGCAGGCGTCGCAACCGAGGCGACGATCGCGCCTACGGAAGCGCAACGCAGAAAGTCGCGCCGCCGGATGAAGGCGGCTTCGCCGGGGTCGGCTGGCATGGATGCTGTCCTCGTACTCTCATGCCGACGCGGCGCCGCGCATGATCCCAAATTTGTTCTGTTCAAGGCGCATTCTCGCCCGACACCAAAAGGCTGCCATGCCTGTATTTGTATTGTCAAACTTTTTTATCATATTTATAGGTCTATGTTAATTCGCAAAGCCACCGCACGAGTTTCTAAAGAAGCATGAACTCAAAGATCACCCGTCGCTGCCTCCTGCTGGCAGGCGCAGCTGCCGTTGTTGCATCGAAAGCGATGTCCGCGATCACTGCTGCAAAGCCAAATATCGTCGTCGTCTATGCGGATGATCTCGGATACGGCGATCTCAGCTGCTACGGGTCAACGACGATCCATACGCCAAACATCGATCGCTTGGCGGCACAGGGTACACGGTTCGTAAACGCCCACTCGCCTTCCGCTACGTGTACGCCATCCCGCTATGCGCTGATGACAGGCGATTATCCGTGGCGAGCCTCCGGCACCCAAATCTTGCCGGGCGATGCACCCGCGCTCATCCGACCCGGCCGCTACACGCTGCCCGCCATGCTGAAACAGGCCGGCTACAACACCGGTTTCGTCGGCAAATGGCACCTTGGCCTCGGCGATGGAAAGGTCGACTGGAATGGAGAGATCGGTCCTGGGCCACTCGACATCGGCTTCGACCATGGCTTTTTCATGCCGGCGACGCTTGACCGGGTGCCTACCGTGCTCATCGACGGGCGCCGGGTGGCAAATCTCGACCAGAACGACCCGATCGCGGTCAGCTACGGCGCTAAAATGGGCGACGAGCCGACCGGCGCCAAGCATCCCGAAATGCTCCGCTACGGCGCCGATCCGGAACATTCGAACACCATCGTCAATGGTATCAGCCGCATCGGCTACATGACGGGCGGCAAGGCCGCGCGGTGGAACGACGAGAACCTGAGCGACCTTCTGCTGGAAAAGGCGGTGGACTTCATCTCCGCAAAGCGGGCCGCGCCGTTCTTTCTCTACTACGCCGTCAACGAACCTCACGTACCGCGCGCGCCCAACCCGCGCTTCGTCGGGAAGTCAGGCATGGGTCCGCGCGGCGACGCCATCCTCCAACTCGACTGGACGGTTGGAGAAGTCATGCGCGCCCTAGACCGGCTTGGCATCGCGAAGGACACGATGGTCGTCTTCAGCAGCGACAACGGCCCGATCCTCTTCGACGGATACGAGGACAGGGCCGTGGAACTCGCCGGAGCGCATCGTCCCGCAGGCCCCTTCAGCAGTGGAAAATACAGCATTCTCGAAGGTGGAACCCGCGTTCCGATGATAACCGCTTGGCCGGGGCACGTTCGCCCGGGTCACGTTTCATCCGCACTGGTCGATCATGTCGACATGATCGCGTCGCTTGCGGCGCTTGTCGGGCAGCAACTGCCCCATGCTTCGGCCGTCGACAGCTTCGACATGCTTGCGCCGCTTCTCGGCCAGACCGACAGGGGGCGTGAATACGTGGTCGAGGACACCAAGCTCATGGTGACGACCGGCGCTACCGTCTCCAGCAGCGGCTCGCGCATACTGGCGATCCGGGCGGGCGACTGGAAACTGATCCGCCGCAGCGTCAAGCCGCAGCAATTCCATGGCAACCCCATCGGTACTCGGCCGGAAGACCAGCTCTACAACCTTGCGGACGATCCAGGCGAAACCAGGAACCTCGCCGCTTCGCAGCCACGGCGCGCGGCGCAGTTGGCGGCCTGGCTCGACAGGATCGAACGGGGAGGACGCAGCCGTCCCTGAACCCGCCGATAGCCGATAATGAACATTCAAGGGAGCAAACGATGGGATATCTGAAGGACACGGGTGCGGGCGTGCTCGCCCTGTTTCTGGCGGGTGCCGCGCCCTCCACGGTCCATGCACAGGCGGCGCTGGGCGCCAACTACAACGAGCATTTCGAGGACGTGGACTATCGCGATCTCGAAAGGGCGCATACGCGTTGGGTGCGTATCTTCCTGCCGATGCCGCAGGTCGATGCAGGCGCCGCGCAGCATGGCGCCGTGCGAACTATTCTTGAGGTCGGGCAGCGCGGCTATCATACCATGCTGACGCTCAAGTTCCCGTACAATCGCAAGGATTTCCCCAGACCCGGCTCCCCGGCGATGGCTCGGGAACTGGCGCGTGTCGATGCCGTGCTTCCGCTGGTGATGGGCAAGGTCGACATCCTCGTCATCGGCAACGAGCCTTTCATCGAAAGCCGCCGCGAAGACTGGGACGAGGACTTCAACGTCTTCTACGAGGCGATCGCAAGACGAGTCATCGACCGGCGACGCGATCATTGCGGCACTCGTTGCAGGACGCGCCTGTACATGGGGGCGCTCAACCAGCTCGAAAAGCCGGACTGGCGCACCCCCACGACCGAGCGCTGGCTTGCCTTCGTCAAGGCGACGCCGGAACTCGACGGCGTCAACATCCATCCGCACATCGATGATATCGCGGATTCGCGCGCCTTCCTCGACTACATCCTCCCGCGAATGCGGCCAGATCAGAAGTTCACCGTTACCGAATTTTCGCTCGTCTGGTGGTGGAAGAAACAGATGAAACAGGCTGTGTCTCCTGCCTATGCCACGCAGTACAACCTGCCCGCAGGCACGCAAAACTGGCAGGTCATCGCGGCCGCGCTGAAGGCGCCGTTCCCCAAGGCGCAGTGGGATGACTTCCTGCGCCTCAGCCCATGGTTCGAGACGCGCAGGCACTACATCCGCAACCAGATGAAAATCTTCCGCGACACCGGACGGCTGGCCGTCGCCACCTACGGGTTCAAGCAGGGACGTTCGATGTCCGCCGAATGGGGACCGAACAAGACGCCCTGGCTGCTCAACAGCGTCTTCGCGGGACGGACCATCCAGCCCGACACGGATGGAGGCGCCGCGCCCAACTATGCATGGATCGACGATTTCATCGCCGAACAGAAGGACTGACACGTTGCAGAAGACCCTGCTCAGCGGCGTCGCCGCCCTGATCGTTCCGACCCTCGCTTTCGCCGCTGTCCCGGCCAAGGTCGCGGATGACATCTTCCTCGACCATCCTTCCATGGACCGCAACGCTGCGGTCATGCCCGCCGCCGACGCAAAGCCGGTCAAGACCGTGTTCGACGCGCGCTCCATCGGCGATGCCTCGATGGCGCGGCTGCCGGGCGGCGGCTGGATCCTGACCGGCACGACCTTGCGCA
This sequence comes from Novosphingobium guangzhouense, assembly GCF_002896965.1. Classification (GTDB taxonomy): domain Bacteria; phylum Pseudomonadota; class Alphaproteobacteria; order Sphingomonadales; family Sphingomonadaceae; genus Novosphingobium; species Novosphingobium guangzhouense. Next base: position 5,454 of record NZ_LYMM01000050.1, on the reverse strand, counting down.
ACGGCGATCGGCATGGCGTCGAACTGTGGACCTCCCCGGACGGCAGGAACTGGAAGAACCTTGGCCCCGCCCGGATCACCGGCCCCGGCATAGTTCCCGGCGACGTTGCCGAGCGCTATATCGCCCCGTCCGTCACCGTGGCGAAAGACCGGCTCTACCTGGCCTTCGCCGACAAGAGCGGCTGCGCTCGCATAGCGACAGGATCGGCGGCCAGTCCGCAGGGTGCGTTCACTGCTTCTCCCTGCCTCGTCGACGGGGCCGAGGACGTATCGCTGTTCATCGACCAGGACGGCACCGGCTACCTCCTGTGGGGTGGCGGCATGATCGTGAAGCTCGCGCCGGGATATGCCGGGCTTGCGGAGACGCCTCGCTTCCTCAAACCCGATCAGGCGTTGTTCGCCAAGCATCCGCCGGTCGGAAAGGACTGGCCGGTGCGCACGCGGGTGGGTCGGCGCGGGGCGATGATGCTGCGCGATGACGACCGCTACCTGCTTGCCGCCAGCGAAGTCACCGGCCGCCTGCGCACCGCGACCGAAGACGTGTTCGTCGCCGAAGGACCGACGCCTTACGGCCCATTCTCGATGCGGATGCTGGTCGCGCCTCATGCCGGGAAACCCTCGATCTTCCGCCTCGATGACGGCACGCTGGCTACGGTCTACAACCCGCGCTGCGAGGATGATTTTGCCTTGTTCTGCGAGCAGGTCGGGCTCCTCCCGCTGGAACGTGCACCTGACGGCCGGCTGCGGCAGGCCGCCTCCGTCATCACGGAAGACAGCGCAGTCGCCTCCCGCCATCCGCTGGTCACCAGCGAGACAATCCGCGACCCATCGGTCACGCTGGGCGGCGACGGCAATTACTACCTGGCGGGCACGCTCGGCGGCTTCGGCAAGCAGCGCCCGGACGGCGGCGTGAAACTGTGGCGTTCTGCCGATCTGGAGCACTGGGAAGACATAGGTTTCGTCTTCCACTGGGAAGGCATGGGTTACGATTTCAAGGACCATGTCGCCGAACTTTGGGCGCCGGAAATCCACTGGAGCGCGCGCGACAAGACCTATTACCTCGCCTTTTCCGTCATGGAACGCGGCGTCGGCGGCAAGACCTGGCTCTACCGCTCGACCAGCGGAAAGCCGGAAGGGCCCTATGCGAACACTGCGAAGAGCTTTCTCGTCGAAGGAATTGACGGCTTCCCGTTCGAGGATGAGGACGGCTTCTACCTGCTCTGGGGCGGGGGCAGGATCGGCAAACTCAACGCCGCGCGCGGCGGCTTCGACGGACCGGTGCGCAAGCTGGTGGACGTGGATGGCGACGCGGTGGGCTACGAAGGCAATGCACTCATCAAGGTCGGCGGCGTCTATTTCCTCACCGGCGCGGAGTGGAACGGGCCGCTGCGTACGGACGGCACTTACGACATGATGTATGCGTCCTCGAAGACCCTGATGGGGCCGTACAGCCAGCGCCGGATCGGGGCGCCGCATGGCGGGCACGGGACGCCGTTCAGGGACAAGGAGGGCCGGTATTGGTACACCATGTTCGGAAACGACGTGACCGCCCCGTGGCGGATGCACTTCGGTCTCGTGCCCATCGACATCGGCGATCCGGAAGCGATCGGCGTTCCGCGCCTCGAAGCCAGCGGTAAGTGACAGGCCAATATGTCGGAAAAGCCTTACTTTTAGGCCAGGATCGGAAGCGTGCGCTCAAAGGTTAGTATTTATAATATTAATACTTGAGGCCCGTTCTTTTCGTTGCCTATCAGGCCGCAACGGCTGCGCCACAACCCGACAACGGGAGTGGCCGGCATTCACCGACCGCCGCATCCCGGTGTCGGAAATGGGGGAAGTTCGATGCTGAATTCCAGGGGCGCTCGTCGCATCCTCATGCTCGGAGCCGGTTTTGCCGCGCTCAATGCCGGTATGGCGTGCGCGCAGGATGTACAGAACGGCACCGAGACGACACTGGCGGAGCCCGAGGCGGGCCAGGACATCGTCGTAACCGGTATTCGCGCCTCGCTGGCGAACGCCCTGGGCGAAAAGCGCAACACCGTGAACATCGTCGACGTCATCAACGCCGATGATGTGGGCAAACTGCCCGACCAGAACCTTGCCGAAGTGCTGGAGAACATCTCCGGCATCCAGATCGACCGCGCGCAGGGCGTGGGCAGCAACGTCTCGATCCGCGGCTCGTCGCAGAACCTTGTGCTCATCAACGGCCGCGCCACGACGCCCTCGGGCGACAGCCGCGGCGGCATCAGCTTCGGCGACGTTCCGGCCGAACTTATCGCCTCGGTCGCGGTGACCAAGGTGGCGACGGCGGACCAGCTTGAAGGTTCGGTGGGCGGCATCGTCGACCTGCGCACCTACAAGGGCCTCGGCCTCAAGGCGCCGATCGCCTCGATCCGCACCGATATGGAATATGCCGAGTATTCCGAAAGCTACAACCCGCGCATCTCCGCCGTCTTCGGCAAGAGCTTCGACACCGGCATCGGCGAGATCGGCGTAGTATTGTCCGCCGGCTACAGCAAGCAGACCGTGCGCGAGGATGCGCTGAACGTGCGCTACGCCGCGCGCACCACGGTGGATCTGGACGGCGACGGCACCAGCGATCCGTACCTGCGCCCCAACTATGCGCAGCAGTTCAACACCGTACGCGACCGCGAGAACAAGTCGTTCACCGGCTCGATCGAGTGGCAGGCATCTCCCGAACTCAAGCTCTTCGTCGACGGCACGTACATCGACCAGTCGGTGACGGGCGCGGAATACGGCGTCTTCTTTCACCAGCCCAGCGACATCTCGGAACTGCCCTATCTCTCGCAGGCGCAGATCGACCCGATGAGTTCGGGCGGGTTCGACTACAGCCTGATGACCAGCGGCCTCGTAGGTGACACCCGCCTGCGTTCGCGCAACAGCAGCCCCAGCCGCTTCACCGAAAGCTACATCGCGGCCGTCGGCGGCGAATGGACCAAGGGTGCGCTCAACGTGAAGTTCGAGGCCAGCCGCGCCGGGTCCACCAGCGACGAGGCGGGCTTCGAGATGGTGTCGCAGTACAGCGACCCGACCGGCCCCAACTTCAACAACGAACGCGGCAAGATCAGCCCGCCGGTGATCCTGGAGATGACCGACGACCTGCTCTACTTCGCGCCCGATCCGTCGAGCCCGCTGTGGGCCAACAAGGCGAACCCCGCCTACTGGAGCGCGTTCATCGCGCGCGACAACGAGACGCGGTTCCGCAACATCGAGAACGCCCAGCGCCTCGACCTGAAGTGGGATGCGGACCTTGGTCCGCTGCGCTCGATCGAGTTCGGCACCCGCCTTAACCAATCGAATTCGAAGCGTGACCGCTTCACCCAGGCTTCGCGCACGTTCCCCGGCTTCAGCGCCGCGCAGCGCCCTGAGCTGTTCGACATCGCGCAGAACGACGTATTCGCCGACACCCGATACCAGTATATCGGCGGCTTCGTCGTGCCGGCGTCGGTGACGCAGGATCCGACCGCAGCGCGTCAGGCGTTCGGCCTGCTGCCAGTCGCACCGCAGGATTACGCCGCCAGCTTCCGGGTGAAAGAAAAGACCGTCGCGCTCTATGCCAAGGCGAACCTCGATACCGAGATCGCGGGCATGGCGGTACGTGGCAATGCAGGCGTGCGCTGGGTCAGCACCGACCAGACCACCATCGGCAATGCGATCTCCAGCGGCGTGATCTCGCAGATCGTCGACAGGAAGAATTACAAGTACTGGCTGCCGAGCGCGATGCTCTCCATCGAGCCGATGGACAAGGTCATCGTGCGCGCATCTTACGGCCGGTCCATGCGTCGCCCCGACTTCGCGCAGCTTTCGCCTTCGGTGAACTTCCCGCTGGTGGGCGACGTCTATGTCGGCACCGGCAATCCCGAACTGAAGCCGCAGACCGTGGATCAGTTCGATGCGGCGGTGGAATGGTACTTCGACCGCAATTCGATCCTGTCGATCGGCGGCTTCTACAAGAAGTACCATGACCTCGTAACGACCGTGGCGATTTCGCCCACGCTCATCGACCCTGCCCGTGGCCCCTTCGATCCCAGCAACTGCGCCACCGGCATCTTCAACCCGGTGGCGGTGGACCTGACCGGCAACGTCGGCAAGTGCGTGGGCGTGAACCAGCCGCAGAACGCGGGCGGCGCGACGCTGAAGGGCCTCGAAGTGGCCTTCCAGCACAGCTTCACCTACCTGCCGGGCTTCCTCGACGGGTTCGGCGTCATCGCCAACTACACCTATCAGGACGGCAAGCGCGACGCGACCTTCACGGTGCCCGGCATCGTGGCGGGTGGCGGCACGGCGGCGGTGCTTCCCCTGCCCCTGCGCGACCTTTCGAAGAACAACTACAACATCACGCTGTTCTACGAAAAATACGGCCTGAACGTGCGCGTGCGCTATACGAAGCGCGATCCGTTCCTGCGGACCGAGGCGACCGACCTCAGCAACAACCTGCCGTGGTATCAGGACGACCGCGCACAGGTGAACGCCAGCGTCTCTTACGACGTGAACGACCGGTTCGCCGTCACGTTCTCCGCGATCAACCTGACCAACGAGCCGAGCATCGGGCGCGCCATCTTCGCGGACGGCCCGATCGGGCAGTACCGCGCCGCGGACCGCCGCTTCGTGTTCGGCGTGCGGGGCAAGCTGTAAGGGCGGCCACGGGTCGTCGACGGGATGAAATACGAAAGGGAATGCGCATGAACCTTGGCAGAAGAACGCGCCGCGCCGTCACCTCGTTGCTGGCATTCACGATGCTGACCGGCGCGCCGCAGGCTTTCGCGAAGGAGGCTCCGGCCGCATCGCAGTCACAGGCGGCGGCTCGCCCCAACATCCTCTTCATCCTGATCGACGACCTCAAGCCCGCGATCCACGGCTACGGCGATCCGACCGCGATCACGCCCAACATCGACCGCCTTATCGCGCGCGGCACGCGGTTCGACCTTGCCTATGCCAACCAGGCGGTCTGCGCGCCCAGCCGCCTCAACCTGATGAGCGGGGCGCGTTCGACGTCCTCGGGCATCTACGATTTCGGCATGAACCTGCGCGACTTCATGCCGAACACGGTGACGCTGCCGCAGTATTTCATGAAGGCGGGCTACCGCGCGGAAAGCATGGGCAAGGTCTTCCACATCGGCCACGGCACCGTGGGCGACCCGCAGAGCTTCTCCGTCCCGCCGCACAAGGACCACGTCATCGAATACGTCTCGCCCGAGGCGCTGGCGGTGGGCCACACGCGCGAGGAGGCGTTGTTCAACGAGTTCGAACTGCCGCACGAGGACGTCTGGGAATTCTCGCGCACGTTGCCCAAGGGCGTCGCCTGGGAAGACCCCGACGTGCCCGACGACGCCTATGCGGACGGACGCACGGCGGACTATGCCATCGGTCGCCTCGATGCGCTCAAGGGCGGCGCGCAGCCGTTCTTCCTTGCGGTGGGCTTCGCGCGCCCGCA
>NZ_LYMM01000049.1 GCF_002896965.1 Novosphingobium guangzhouense | reverse complement strand
CGTACCGGTCCGAAAGATCAAAGAAACCGGGCTGTCCTGCCATCATCGCCTCCGCCACATCGCCGACGAAGTGAATCAGTTCAGACCGCTACACGCCAGAGGTTTTTCGAGGTGTCCAGCTGTTCCTCCAGATCGAACAGCTCGAACTCACCCTTGAGGAGTTGGAAGGCGAAGCTGAGCTTGCCGATATCCGCAAGGTCCAGGCGGATCAGAGGGAGCGACCGGCGCCGGTACGCGCCTTGCCGGCGCATCTGCCTCGGGCCGAACGTCGGATTGAGCCGGAAGCAGGCACCTGCACCTGTCCTTCCTGTGGAGGCGCCCTGCGCCCGCTCGGGCAGGACAGCGACGAGATGCTCGATGTCGCGCCGGTGCAATGGCGCGTCATCCGCACTGTCCGTCCTAAATATAGCTGCCGATCCTGCGAGCAGATCGTGCAGGCCGCGGCGCCCGTAAAGGCGATTGCACGGGGCAAAGCCAGTTTCGCCACGCTCGCGCATGTCGTCGTCGCCAAGTTCGATCATCATCTCCCCCTCTATCGCCAGGCCGAGATGATGGCGGCACAGGGCCTCGATATCGACCGATCGACGCTGGCAGGCTGGGCAGCACAGGCCGCACATCTGCTTGATCCGATCGTCAGTCGCATCCGGGAAGAAGGGATCAAGGCCAGCAAAATCCATGTCGATGACACGCCCGTGCCCATGCTGATGCCCGGCAAGGGCAAGACGGTGCAGGCGAGGCTCTGGGCCTATGTCGTCGATGATCGTGCTGCTGGAGCATCCACGCCCGCGCTGGCCTGGTATCGCTTCACCCCTGATCGCAGCGGCGTGCACCCGCAAAGCGAGCTCAAGGACTTTACCGGGCTGCTACAGGCTGATGCCTATGCGGGCTTCGACAAGCTCTACAGGAGCAACCGCATCCAGGAAGTCGCCTGCTGGGCGCATTTCCGGCGCAAGATATTCGAGAACCACGCCACCAGCCCGACGCCGTTGACGAACAACCTGCTGGATCGGATCGCCGCTCTCTATCGGATCGAGGAAGAGATACGCGGGCAGCCGCCCGACCAGCGCCGCCGGCATCGGCAGGACAGAAGCAGGCCTCAGGTGAACGAGTTACGCTCGATCATCGACGATGCGCTGCGCCGCCTGTCGCCCAAGTCCAACATGGCCAAGGCGCTCAGCTATGGCCGCAAGCGCTGGGATGCGCTCACCCGCTACATCGACGAGGGCGTTGCCGAGATCGACAACAACATCGCCGAGCGCGCGATCCGCCCCGTGGCGATCGGCCGCAAGAACTGGATCTTTGCCGGATCGAAGGCTGGCGGCGAACGGGCTGCGGCCATCTATTCCGTCATCGAGACCGCCAAGCTCAACGGCATCGAACCGCAGGCCTACATCGCCGATGTCATCGAAAAGATCGCTGGCGACTGGCCCGCTACTCGCTGGGATGAGCTCATGCCGTGGAACTGGCAGCCAACCCAGCAGCACGTCGCTCAAGCTGCATAGCGGTACTCAGGCCACGCTTACGATTGATTTTCGTATGGAGCTTAACTCCGGCAGCCCGACAGAGCGGCGAGTGTTGGGTTCGCGTTGTTCCACCCCCAATCTTTAATGATCGAGGAAGTCACATGTACCCCACCTTTAAATGCTGAGCTTATTAGCGTGAGCTCATCAGAGACGACAGCCTCGAGATATGGCGGCTCCCCGTAAAAAGCCCCGCCGCGCAAACCCCGCATCGATTGCGGTATTGAGGCGACGTTGTGCTGGGGCTGCGCCTGTTATTTCCCTCACCAAGCCACGAAAAGGTATGATCGAGTTGACAATCGTCTTTCCACCAGCTTCCGCCACTTTACCAAGACGATTTTCGTTACGGTCCGCTCCTACATCGAAATCCGGTCCGAGAACATCGTCCAACTCAGCGATATTACGCTTTATCTCGTTGCAGGTGCGGGTCGATGCCCGATCATATGGGTTAGAAGAAGCGCTTAAGAGAATGGGTGGGATATCCTGCTTTACCGCTCCAACGTCTTTAGCTGGTTGGGAGGCAATAGATCGAACTGAATCCGGTCCGGTATTTTTGGATTCCTTGTGTCCCTCCTGAGCCGCGCCGGCAGACGCAAAAGTCAGTACCAAGATGGTAAAGGCAGCTGAAAATTTCGTCATATCCATCCCTATCTACTATGATAATATTCAGATATTCCTGTACCACACGGTAATCTCTTGTGTGATATTGGAGACGCCAGCACGATAAGCTGCAACGATGGACGTCACCGTCGCATCAGTGGCTCTTGTTCGCGATTCGAAGGACCGCACTGCCACATCACGTGCTGCCCCGCTTGCGACCTCTGCGCGCACGACAATAGTGATCAATGGGGGAGCCTTCAGTCCCTGATCAAAGGTGGCCGTGAACTGCGAAATTTCCGCCGACATGATGTCCGCCGGTTTTTGGAAGTCGCTTCGCGCAACTCGCGTTCGGGAAGACTGCTCCAACTGGTCAATCAGAGCTAGACGGAACATCTCCGGGACGGGTTGGGACCAACGTGCTTTTGCGAGAGCAGCAACCCGCGAGTTGGCATTGGTTTCAATGCTGTCAGGCCGCAGATTATTCGGAAATGAAAGCTGGCGGACAGCAACAACCCGTGCATCGGCATCAGGCTGCCTTTGCGGGGGCTCACTGCGAAAGGAATATAGGTCCGCAGGCTTACCTCCGCCCAGAAGCCCACCAACACAGCCCGACAGCGAGACTAAGAGGAGCGCTGAAGAGATTTTTAGCAAACTTTTCACTTTGGCAGCTCCATTTCTCGCGCTTTCCCTCTTCCGAGAACAGAACGCGGATCTTGCTGTATTTGTCGGGTAAGTCGATCGAGTGACTCGGCAGCCCTTTCAAGCCCACGTAGAGCCCCCGCCACGCGATTACCTTCTGGCCCCTCAAGACCTTCTGCACTCGCGTTCAGCTTAGCTATAATAGCCCGTGCATCGTTCGTCGCGCTCTTCGCATTCGCGGCCGCTTCTCGGATGTCTGCAAAGGCTTGCGTACCATCGCCCTGAATAGCGGTTCTCGCAGCCGCCGCAGCCTGCTCGATGTCACCCGACGCTGAATCAAGGCGACGGATTGCATTTTGAGCATCCGCAAACATTGCCTTACGACTGTTAAGTTCTGCCGTCACTGATCTGATGTCAGCGAGCATGCCATCGACCTTTGCGATATTTCGGTCAGAAAGCACCCGATTGACCCGATCGAATGATTCAGAAACCTTAGCGAGGGTCTGCCCTCCCGCTTCCAGCACCGAATCCAACGATCCGGGCTTCGCCCTTATTATCGGGGGCTGCTCACGCGACGCATCGCGAAGCAGTGGCCTTGTAGGCGAACCAGGAGTTAACTGGATAATGCTGACACCTGTCACACCTTGGGACTCTTTTGAGGCAAATGTATCCACCCTTATGGGCGTACTCTCTTCGACCTTCACATCGATAATCACACGGCGAGAATTCGATGGATCTACACGAAGCTTCGTGATCTCCCCGACCTTGATGCCGTTAAAATCAACTTCGCTACCTTCGGTTAGGCCGCGCACAGGTCCGTCAAAAACAACTCGATAATGGTCGAAGCCTTTACCGAATTGGTCGTTACCTAGCCAAAGAATGAAGCCGATCGCTGCCACCAGCAGACCAACTGTCAGACTACCCACCAGAGCGTAATTGGCATGCCTCTCCATTTAGTCGCCACCTGAGTTGAATCGCCGTGCTCTTCGGCTTTGAAAATAAGAGCGTGTCCATTCGTCTTCAGAATCACGCAGTTTCTCGACTGCGTCAGACGCGACGATCCTTTTGTCCGCCAGAACCGCTACTCGATCAGAAATTTGAAACAGGCTGTCCAGATCGTGGGTGACCATGACGACAGTCAATTCCAAGGCATCACGCAGCGATACGATCAAGTCGTCAAATTCTGCAGCCGCGAGGGGATCGAGGCCGGCCGTTGGTTCATCTAAAAAAAGAAGCTTGGGATCGAGCGCTAGTGCACGTGCAACGCCAGCACGTTTTCTCATGCCACCGGAAAGTTCTGCCGGGCGCTTATAGGCTGCATCATTAGCAAGCCCGACCAGAGAGATTTTCATCTGGGCCAATCGACTTAGAAATTCGCCTCGAATCTCAGTATGTTCAAGAAACGGCGCTTCGACATTCTCCTGAAGCGTTAGGGATGAAAATAGCGCACCGTTTTGAAACATCACGCCCATATTTGATGCGAGCCATTGTCGATCAGGATTATCAAAGATGTCCTGACCGTCTAATACTACCGATCCAGAAACTGGTCGCTGTAATCCCAACATCGTATTGAGCAACACGGATTTTCCGCCGCCCGAAGCGCCAACTATTCCGAGAATCTCCCCGCGATAGACGTCGAGGTCCAAATCTTCATGGATTACGTTTCTACCGAACGCTGTTTTAAGGTCGCGTACTTCGATCACCCTTTCCCGCTCGGCCATCACAGGTCCAGTTTCATGAAAACGAGGGCGAAAGCCGCATCGAGGAGGATGATGGCGAACAATGCCTGAACGACTGCGGTCGTGACGTTTCTACCCAACACCTCGACGTCGCCACGGACGGCCATTCCCTGGCGGCAGCCAGTCAGTGCAATGATGATGGCCATTACAGGTGTCTTGATCAGACCAAGCCAGAAATGCTGGAGGTCCACCGTCTGCCGAAGACGCTCTACGAAAAACACTGGTGAAATATCTAAAGAAGCCCAGCTCACAAGCAGGCCACCAAGAATGCCGGCAATCATCGCTGCGACTGATAAAAGCGGGAGAGTAATGATCATCGCCAGCACGCGTGGGGTTACAAGCGCCTCCGTGAGATCGACACCCATGACCACCATTGCATCTGTTTCTTGGTTCATTCGCATAGCTCCGATTTGGGCAGCGAATGTAGACGTCGATCTGCCAGCCAGAAGAATTGCCGGTATTAGCACCCCAAACTCGCGCAACACCGATACCCCAACGAGCTGAACGGTGAAAACCGATGCCCCCAAGTTCTGCAGCAGGTTCGTGCCGACCAAAGCCACCACTGCCCCGATGAAGAATGTCATCGTCATGATGATTGGGAGCGCCTCGAGACTTCCCTGCTGCATCACGCTTACTAGCGCTCGCACGCGTAACCTGCGAGGGTTGATAACCGCTCTTCCAACGCCCACCTCAGAGCGGCCCAGGAACAAGATGTTACCATATAGTTCGCTCAGCCCTGCAACCACTTTGCGGCCTAAGCGTGTGAAAAAACCATAAGACTTTTTGGGTTTTTTGGTCGCATGTTCCTGGATCGCGGGGGCAACGATGTCTAGGACACGCCGAAGTCGATCTGGTACATCGTTTCCTAGATCGCTGGCACCAAGCGCCTGAACAAGCGCGAACGCGCCTGCACTGTCGACCCGCCCTAATTGGCTCCAGTCGATCTGCTCGTCTGAAGCCAGCAAACGGCCATCGGCCGCTGCTCCCGCCGATTGGACCGTTGAGGCCAACCAATCGCCCGAAATTTTCGTTATGTTGTTTTCGGAATGAATGACGGGTTCAGAGAACGGCAAAATCACACCCAAAACCGTTTATGGTACGATATGGTATACTTATCGTGAGGGGATGTGCAATAGGGCAGGCTCACCGTGCTGTTCGCACACCGAGAATCGGCGTCCTCCAGGCACTGGCTGATGTGCGGGAACGGTACGGCCTAAAACTTACCTGCCGTCTTAATGGGATATCATCTCGATGGAGACACGGTCGAACAGCTTTCTGGTTCTCGCAGTGACGTGCTTGCTGCTGGGCACCTTGGTCTTTACGCTGTGGCTGTTGGAGCCTCGCAACGGGAACCGCAGGCCCTATATGATCCGCTTCTCAGGAAGCGTCGCCGGCATTGAAAAGGGATCACCGGTGACATTTTCGGGCGTGCCGGCTGGGCATGTTACATCTGTCGAATTCGACAGCCAAGACCCGTCCGTGGTTCTGGTAGCTGTCAATTTGGAACCAGAAATCCCTATCGTTACCGGCGTCAAGGCTACGATTGTCCGATCAGCATTAGGCGGAACGGCGAACATCAGTCTCGATGGCGCAACACATGATGCGCTCCCGATCGTTGCCGCAAAAGACGGGGAGTTCCCGATCATTCCTGCCAAGGAGGGCGGGCTTCTTGGTGGTGGGGGAGACCCGATAGCACTTGTGGAGAAGATCAGCCGCACCGTGGACTCCGTTTCACGCAACCTTGGTGCCGCTCAGCAGCAGCGCGCGAGCGAGCGTCTTGCGGCGCTCGCGCACAACTCCGCGGGGTGGGCAGACAAGGTTGGAACGGCGTCGGAGGGACTCATGGGTGCGCGAGGGCGTATGGTTACCTTGGGAGAGGGTTTGCAACGGTCAGGCAATCGCGCCGAAAGTCTGAGGGTCACCTTGAAAGATCGCGGTCCATCCGCTCTTGCTAAGGCGAACCGCAAATTAGGGATCGCTCGTGACTCAGCTGAAGGATTCGCTGCCCGCGCCGAGGCTCTGAGGCCCGAGATCGAGCGGGCGACCGCCCAGCAGGACCGCCTGGTCGAGACAATAGGTTCAGTAAGGGGCAAGGTAAGCGCCGTCAGGGAGACGGCCGTTCGTATCGATCAGGAGGGGCTGGGTCTAGGCTCTCCGTCCCTCCCCACATACAAGCCTGACGCAGAGCCTGTGAAATAATCTGCTTGCAACGTTTTCAAGCCGTGGGAGGAGTCCGATCCGGCGGCCACGGAGCCTACGGCCCTTAAGGCATTGCTCGTCAAAGTGGTCGGATCGCGCTATCCTCGGTCCAGGAGAAAGAGATTGAGCGATGATGAGAAGAAAAAGGCGCGGCGCCCCCGAAAGATGGGCAGACCGACCACCGAGGACGCGCTCCGCCTGACCTCGCACATCCTCAAGAGCGCTCGCCAACTGTTCTTCGAACACGGGTTCGATGGCGCCAGTGCCGACATGATCGCGGACCAAGCGCGCATCTCCAAACGAACACTGTACGCGCGCTTCGGTAGCAAGGCGCGCGTGTTCGAGGCGGTGATCCTCGACGAGATCGATACGCAACTGCGCGCGCTCGAACCCTCTGGCAGCGACGAACCCGACATCGGGTCGAGACTTCGCGTGATTGCCGATCGCCTGCTCGAGTGGCTCCTGACGCCCCGGATCGCCTCCATGGAACGCGTCGTCATTGCGCAAGCGGTGCGTTTCCCCGCACTCGCGGCGAACATCCACGACTTCGGTTACCAGCGGGCCGTCCAGTGGGTGGCATCGATCCTCGCCCACGCCAATGCCAAGGGAGAGCTGTCGCTGGCCGACCCCGTGTTCGCTGCCGAGCAGTTCGTCACACTCGTCGTGGTTGCCCCCATGCGCCGTGCAGCGCTGGGGTTGTCTCCGGCAGCGTATGACGAGGCGGCGCGCGATCGTATCTCGCGCGGTATCGACCTGTTCCTTGATGGCTGCCGCCCGCGAGACGGGGATGGTTGCAGCAAGTGATGCCCGCCACGGACGACGAGCCTCAGATCGGTGAGCGTGCGCGCCTCGCAGAGCTTATCCAGATCATGGGGCGCCACGGCCTGAACGGGCTCGCCTCTCGCCTGGGCCTGCTGCCCGGTCGTTCCGAGCAGCCGGTGGACGTCGGTACGCCCGAGCGGGTCGTCGCGCTGCTGCGGGACCTTGGACCCGTTGCGGTCAAGCTGGGGCAGGTGCTGGCGACCCGTGAAGACCTGCTCGGGCCGGAATGGGTGCGCGCGCTGTCGACGCTGCAGGACCGGGTGACCCCGTTGCCGTTCGAGGCGCTGGAGCCGACGATCCTGGCTGCGCTTGGCTCCCCGATCGGGGACGTGTTCGCGAGCTTCGACCGCGAGCCGATCGCCGCGGCCTCGATTGCGCAGGTTCATGGCGCCACCCTGCGCGATGGCACCGAGGTTGTGGTCAAGGTACGCCGGCCGGGAATCGCAGAACGCGTCGATGCCGACTTGCGGCTGCTTCGCCGCATAGCGCGGCTCGCAGCGAGGCACTCACCGGAGATCCGCCGACTCAAGCTCGACGAACTGCTCCGGTTTTTCGCGGAGAGCCTTTCGCAGGAAATGGACCTCAGTGCCGAAGCGGCAGCCTGCGAGAGCATCGGCGCGTTTCTGCAGCCGCTTGGCGTTCGCACGCCCGCCTTCTACTGGGATCAGGTCGGCCGCCGGATCAATGTGCAGCAGCGGCTCGACGGCATGCCCGTCCGCGCTATCCTTGATGGAGCGGGAGACTGCGGTGCGGATATCGCCGGCATATATGCAGATGCAGTCCTGCGGATGATAATCTTCAACGGCCGGTTCCATGCGGACCCCCATCCCGGCAATGTCTTTGTCCTCGCCGATGCGTCGCTGGCGTTCATCGACTTCGGGGCGGTGGGCGTGCTCAGCCCCGCCCGACGAAACGAGGTTGTTACGCTCGTCCTTGCGATCGCCGGCGAGGACACGCGATCGGTGACGGACGTGCTGCTGCAATGGTCTGGCGAAACGAACGTCGATCGCCAGGCGCTGACCCGCGAACTCGACGCGCTGATCGGCCAGTTTCGCGGGGCGGTACTCCAGCAGATCGAGCTCGCCGAAGTCTTCGGTCGCGTCTTCGCGCTGCTGCGCACCTACCGCCTGGCGCTACCACCCGATCTGGCCCTGCTGCTGCGCACCCTGTTGATCGCCGAAGGGTTCGTACGACGGCTCGATCCCGGCTTCGACATCGCGGCGCGCGCCGCACCGATCGCGCGCGAACTGCTGCGGGAGCGGATCGGCCCGGCCGGCCTCAAGCGGGGCGGACGCCGGCTGGCGACGAGCCTTGGCCGTTTGGCCGCCGCTTCGCCCGAGTTGGTGGCCTTCGCCGAGCGGGTTGCGCGGTCGGGCGCGCTGCCGATCGAATTACAGGGAGGCGCGGTCTGCCCAACTCCGACGTCGCCCCGGCGCGCCGATCCCAACCTCCTGTCAGCCGGACTGCTTATCGCCGGCGCGATCCTTCAGCGCGACCATGATGTTGTCGGCGCAATGATGATGGCATCTGCGGTGCTGCCAGCAGCCTGGGCATGGTTCGCAAGCAGGCAGAGGCGCTGAGGGAGTGGAACAATCCAGGACAGGTGGCGTTTTTCCGAAAAGTAAACCGGGCGGTATATATATTGCCGCCTAATTTCATCGAACAGGGGCCTGTCTTGTCCGAACTATTGGAAAACCGATCGCATGTATCGACTGAGGAGTGGCCGGAATTTGGCGCCGCATTGAGCGACCTGATGCCTAGGCTGGCGAGCTATGCGCGATCGCTGGCCAGGAATTCCGATACTGCACAGGACCTTGTTCAGGAAACCGTGCTGAAGGCCTGGCGCCACCGCGCGTCGTTTGAGCCCGGTACGAATTTGAAGGCTTGGACCTTCCGTATCCTCCGCAACTCTTTTCTGTCGCAGGTTCGCCGTCGAGGTGCGGGACATGCGAGCGACACCGCCGAACTCATCGATATTCCGGTGGCGTCAAACCAGGAGTCGGTCGTGACGTTGAGCGATGTTCGTCGCCTGTGGTCCCGCCTGACGCCCGAGCAGCAGCGGTGCATCCAGCTCATCGGGATCCAGGGTTTGAGCTATGAAGAGACAGCCACGATCGAACAGGTTCCTGTCGGGACAATCAAGAGCCGCGTATTGAGGGGGCGGCAGCTGCTACGCGAACTCCTGGATCAAACGAACAGCGCACCAGCCAAGGGGACAGCATCCCGGATCCTCTCGGTCAATTCGTCTCCTCCGTATGAACCGTCGCCCGTTGATGATGAACACTCTAAACAGATCGAACTGTTGCGAAGCTGGCGCGCGAAGCGTGCGGCCGCTCGCTGCGCCGCCGGATGACTTTATTGGAATCCACCTGATGCCATTTGTGTCCCTTCGTTTCGGACCTGCGATGGTCCGCCGTAGCGACATGCGTTGGCGATGCCACCATGAGGTCGTCTTGCGGGTTTGCCAGATTATCGGTGCCAAACGGGCGATGTTCCTTGGATCATGTACTGTTGCCGGCATTCACCTCTGATCGTTGCAATATGTGACAGGAGCAGAAGAGGTAAGCGCCGACGGAACCCGGCCTTGTGTGGATTGGGTCTGGTGTGAATTTCGCAGGGCACATGGAGGCCTTGCGAGTGGATATCGAGCAGTCAAACGAGCCTCGTATGAGCGCTCGCCGAGATGGCGGAGCGGTCGTACGGGTGGAACGTCGCCGGCACTGGAGCGACGAAGAGAAACTGGCGATCCTGAAGGAGACGACGCAGCCCGGCGCCATCATGGCGGTGGTCGCGCGTCGGTTTGGGATCGGGACCGGTCAGCTTTACACGTGGCGCAAGCAATTGCTGCGCGGCGCGATGACCGGGTTCGTGCCGGTTGAGCTGAAGCCCGCCGAACCGCTGGCCACGCCATCTGACGCCGGCCGGATCGAAATTCGGCGCGGCGGTGACTTCACGGTGTCGATCGACAGGCTGGTCGACAGGGAGGCATTGAGATTGGCGCTCGAGGTTGTCGGGGAGCTTGAACGTTGAGCCTGACGCTGCCGCCGTCGGCGAAGATCTATCTGTCGCTGGCGCCGTGCGACATGCGCAAGGGCTTCGATGGCCTGTCGGCGCAGGTGCGCAACATCCTCCTGCTCGATCCTTTCTCCGGCGCTGTTTTCCTGTTCCGCGGGAAAAGGGGCGATAGATTGAAGGCACTGGTTTGGGACGGATCGGGACTTTGTCTTTATGCAAAACGTCTCGAGCGGGGAAAGTTCGTGTGGCCCAAAACCCAAGGTGGAGCAGCCGCCCGGCTCTCGGCTGCGCAGTTGGCGATGTTGATCGAGGGGCTGGATTGGCGGCAGGCGATTGTTCACGACGAGGTGCTCACGCCGACCCTCGCTTGAGCGATAAAGCCGCAGGAAACAGCCGTTTTTTGTAGGATGGGATCGCGGCTTGCGCTATAGTTCGGGGCATGCGGTTCGACCTTGATCGCCTTCCCACAGACCCCGTCCTCCTGCAGAAAATGCTGCGGGAGATAGCTGAGATTATGGAGCTGGAGCGGGCCGAACTAGGGGCGGCAAAGCAGACCGTCAAAGCTCAGGGTCTGACGATCGAGAAGTTGGAGCACCGTCTGGCCCGGCTGCTGCGTGTCCAGTTCGGTCGCAGCTCCGAGAAAATGGACATCGCGCAGCTGCGGCTGATGTTCGAGGAGGTCGATGCTCCGGAGCCAGCCAATGATGACGCCCCTGCGGCGTCGAAGGCGAAACCGATCCGCAAAGCTGGAACCAGGGCGCCGATCCCTGCACATATCCCGCGCCAGACAACGCAGCATCTTGCCGAGCCATGCGGCTGCGGTGGTAGCGAGACTGTCATCTGCGAGGATGTCACGGAAGTGCTGGATTACGTGCCTGCCTGCTTCCGTGTCCTGCGTCATGTTCGCCCTCGCGTCGCCTGCCGGTCCTGCGAAACAATCCGCCAGGCGCCGGCCATCGATCTGCCATTGCCCAAGGTGATGGCAAGCAGCGCACTGCTCGCGCATCTCGTCGTCAGCCGCTTCGTCGATCATCAGCCTTGGCATCGCCAGTCGGTCATCCTGCGTCGGCAAGGTGTGGAAATTGATCGTGACGTGATGGGCCGCTGGTCGCGCAAGCTGGCCTGGCTGATGGCGCCGCTTGGCGAACGGTTGCTCTCCTACATCCTGGAG
The DNA here is from genome assembly GCF_002896965.1 of Novosphingobium guangzhouense. GTDB lineage: Bacteria > Pseudomonadota > Alphaproteobacteria > Sphingomonadales > Sphingomonadaceae > Novosphingobium > Novosphingobium guangzhouense. The sequence continues at coordinate 28,363 of NZ_LYMM01000049.1, read as the reverse complement.
GCTCCGAAGATACACGGCGATGAAACGCCCGTGACCTTGCTGCAGGGCGAAGACGGTAGCCACACCGCCTACTTCTGGGTCTATCTGCGCGACTGCCGTTCAAGCGGGGATATGAGCCCGCCTGCCGTGGCGTTCCGCTTTACAACCGGGCGCGGCGGCAAGCATCCCGCAGCCCACCTTGCCGGTTACCGCGGATACCTTCAAGCGGACGGCTATGCCGGTTATAACGCGCTGTATCATGACCCCAAGACCAAGACACCGCGCGGGGTGACGGAGGTCGGCTGCTGGGCGCACGCGCGGCGCAAGTTCACCGACATCCTCGAAAAGAACCCGTCGCCGGTAGCGGCTGAAGCGGTGGTGAGGATCAGCGAATTGTTTGCGATCGAACGCGACATCAAAGGAGCACCGCCCGATGAGCGACGGCGGGTTCGCCAACAGCTGGCCCGCCCAAAACTGGCTGCGCTGCGACCATGGCTCGAGACCCAGATGCAGGGGCTGTCTTCGGACAGCACCTTGGCGAAGGCATGCCGCTATCCGCTTAACCGCTGGGCGGCGATGGTTCGCTATTGTGACGATGGCCTGCTCGAGATCAGCAACAACCTGGTCGAAAATGCCCTGCGCGGCGTTGCTCTGGGCCGCCGCAACTGGATGTTCGTCGGCTCCACCAAGGGTGGGGACGCCTCGGCGCTGTTTTACTCGCTCGCCGAAACATGCCGCCTCAACGGCGTAGAGCCAGAGGCCTGGTTCACCGACGTCATTGCGCGCATCGGCAGCCATCCGATCAACCGGATCGACGAACTCCTGCCATGGCGCTGGCGAGCCCTACGCGATACGGCTCAGGCTGCATGAACACATCACAGCCTCACTCCGCTTTGCTCACACCTCTCGCCTGGGATCCCGGTCTCCTGCCGCCACTGGAGATGGACGGCTACCTGACCGGCGTGCTGGTGACACCAGAATTGGAAATCGCCGACTGGATTGCCGACTTGTGGACCGTGCTCCCCCCGGTGACGGATCAAGCCAGAATGGAGCAGGCCCTCGCCGCCGTTCTGACACGGTTCAAGGCGATTGAAGCCGAGCTTCAAAAGGGGTGGCCAAGCTATCAGCCCAGCTTCTCTGAAAGGGGGCGGAAGGCGGACCACGCCACGGTCCGGGGATGGATGAAGGGCTTCTATAGAGCCATGAAGCTGCATCCCGAATATTGGTCAGGCCTGGCCGACGACGAGCGAACAGCAACCTTCCTTGGTTTGCTGGTTGGCTTCATCGAGACAGACGAGCAGATCGAAGAACGCGAAGACGCTGACGCCATCCGCGACGAACATGCTGCGCTTCTACCCCGTGCAATCGTCGGTATGAGGAAGCTGGCGCTGCTGCATGATGGTGACGCGAATGCGCTCAGATCTATCCAGGCCAACAAGGTCGGCCGTAACGATCCATGCCCATGCGGTTCGGGCAGGAAATACAAGCGCTGCTGCGCAGCGTAAGCGGTTAGCGTCAAGGCCGGGTTCCGTCGGCGCTTACCAGAAGAGCGCAAACTACCATGGCCACTCACCCAAGGCTCCGAAGTCCGCTCGCGATGATCCGCATGGCGCGATCCAACATCTCGTCCTGATCGCCATCGAGATAAGCGGCGACACCGGCAATCATTCTTGCCGCAAGCTGGACATCTTCAGTCGTGACATCACCTGGAAGCGCATTGGAGGCGATCGCGCGGGACAGCATGTGATGCATGACGTCGTCAGCTTCCGATCTCAGCCTCGACACTGCCTGGCCAAGAGAGCCGCTGCCGATCCCTATGCTAGCCTTGGCGTGAAAGGCGGCCACTCCGCCATACTGTTTGATAAACTCCTCAAACAATCGGGGTTCATCGGAAAGATCCGAGACCACCGCTTTAAGTTCATCAAGGCGCCTCTCGAGGACTGCTACGATCATCGCGTCGCGGTCAGAGAAGTGTATCGCTCCGGTGAGGGCCGCCTTGCGGTGATCGGCTGATATTTCGAGATGGCACCGGTGCAAGCGCCGGTGTTTGCACCGATACTAAGGACGGTGCGATGAGCCAGATCACTGTAATTTCAGGGCCGGAGCGGCGGCGTGTATGGACTGACGAGCAGAAGCGCGAACTGGTTGCGGCGGTTTCGGCGCCCGGTGCGAACGTGGCGGAGATTGCCCGCCGTGCCGATCTGCGGCCGAACCAGATTTACAGATGGCGGCGGCAGATGGGGCAGGCAGCGCAGGGCTTTGCAGAGGTGCAGGTCCACCCTGACCCGGCGCCAGTGATCGGATCTGCGATCACCGTGGAGTTCGAGCGGGCGATCGTGCGCATTCCCGCTGGCGCATCACCTGGGCTGGTGTCGGCGGTGCTACGGTCGGTCAAGCCGTGATCCCATTCCCCTCCGGCGTTCGGATATGGATCGCAACGGGACACACGGACATGCGGCGCGGCATGCGCAGCCTGGCCCTCCAAGTGCAGCAGAGCTTCCGACGTGATCCCTTCGCCGGGGATCTCTACATTTTCAGGGGACGCCGCGGCGACCTCTGCAAGATCATCTGGCACGATGGCGTGGGCATGTCGCTTTATGCCAAGCGTCTCGAGCGCGGGAAGTACATTTGGCCCTCGGCTGTGGACGGCGTGATTGCCATTTCCCCCTCGCGGATGGCCTGCATGTTGGAGGCGATCGATTGGCGTAATCCGCAGGCCACTTGGCGTCCGACATTGGCCGGATAAAAGCCCCGGCATGACCTAAGAAGCTAGGGATTCCGGTGCTTTTCGGCTATGCCATTGGCCATGGGGACCGAAGCGCAAGCAGAGATCGACAGCCTTCGCGAGCGGCTTGCCGCTGCCGAGGCTGTCGCCGCTGAAGTCGCCCGCATCAAGGCCATCAACGCTGACCTGGAAGCCCGCAACGCCCTTCTCGAACTGCAGAACGAGAAGATGCGTCGTACCCTTTTTGGCCAGCGATCCGAACGCACGCGCCATCTGCTCGACCAGATGGAACTGACCTTCGAGGAGTGCGAGACCGCTGCCAGCGAAGATGAGCTTCTGGCTGCCTTGGCGGCGGCGAAGACCAACGTCGCACCGTTTGAACGCAAGCGGCCCGCCCGCAAGCCCTTGCCTGAGCATCTGCCACGCGAACGCGTCGTCATCGCCGCGCCCGATGCCTGCCCCTGCTGCGGCTCGGATCGGCTGTGCAAGCTGGGTGAGGATATTACCCAGACACTTGAGGTCGTGCCGCGCCAGTGGAAGGTGGTCCAGACCGTGCGGGAGAAGTTCTCCTGCCGGGATTGCGAGAGGATCACGCAGCCGCCGGCGCCTTTCCACGTCACGCCCCGCGGGCTCTTTGGTCCCAGCTTCCTGGCGACGCTGCTGTTCGAGAAGTTCGGCGCGCATCAACCGCTCAACCGCCAGCGGGATCGCTATGCTCGGGAAGGCGTCGACCTGAGCCTTTCTACCCTGGCCGACCAGGTCGGCGCCTGCACCGCCGCGCTGATGCCGCTTTACCTGCTGATCGAAGCCCACGTCCTTGCCGCCGAGCGGCTGCATGGCGACGATACGACAGTGCCAGTGCTGGCCAAGACCAAGACCGATACGGGCCGGATCTGGACCTATGTCCGGGACGACCGGCCTTTCGGTGGGCCCGCGCCGCCTGCGGCGATCTTCCATTATTCCCGCGACCGACGGGGCGAACATCCTGTGGGCCATCTGCGCAGTTGGAGAGGCATCCTTCAAGCTGACGCATATGCGGGCTACAATGCGTTGTTCCATGGTGATCGCCTGCCGGCGCCGCTGACCCGTGCTCTATGCTGGAGCCACGCTCGTCGCTATTTCTTTGAGCTGGCCGATGTCGCCGCACAGCTCAAGAAGCGCCGCAAAAAGGCCGTCATCTCGCCGCTGGCGGTGGAGGCGGTCCGCCGCATCGACGCGATCTTCGACATCGAGCGCGCCATCAACGGCAGATCCGCCCAGGAGCGTCTCGCCCTTCGCCAGGAACTCAGCGCACCGCTGGTGGCCGATCTGGAAGAATGGATGCGAGACAATCGGTCAAAGCTATCGAAGAACAGCGATGTGGCAGAGGCCATGGATTACATGCTCAAGGCATGGCCCGCCTTCGCAGCCTTCCTCGACGACGGCCGCATATGCCTCTCGAACAACGCGGCGGAACGGGCGCTCAGAGGTATAGCCCTGGGCAGAAAATCATGGCTCTTCGCCGGTTCAGATCGCGGCGGTCAGCGCACTGCCTTCATGCTAAGCCTCATCGGCACGGCGAAGCTCAACGACATCGATCCGCAGGCTTGGCTTGCCGACGTTCTCGCCCGCATCGCTGACATCCCTCAGAACCGTCTCCATGAATTGCTTCCCTGGAACTGGCGCGCCGAAGAGGATCAACGCGACGCCGCCTGATCTGCGGCCTTCACCGAAGGCCTACAGAGAAGTTGCGGTAGAGCGTCCCTCGGCCAACACCGGCACGTTGTGCGATTTGCTCTAATGCAACACCGTACCCCTCGTCGCGGAAGGCATCTGCAGCTGCGGCGATCAGGCGGTCGCGCCGGGCTCGGGCATCTTTACGCATCCTTGTTCCGCTCCAACATGATCGATATAGCCGGACAATCAACGTCCGCTTAGGTTACTTTCGCTCGATGAGTTCGTCCACATCACGCCCGGTCCCGGTCCTGTTGGAGCGTACGCCTGATTGGCATCCCGATGAGGTGCCGATGATTCCTGGCTCGCCGGCGTCTATCCGGCATCGGCCGTCCATCCGCGTCGCTTACCTCACCGTCGGAATACTCATCACGATCACCAGCGGACTCGCCAACGCGCTTGTGTCGGCAAATCTGCCTCAAATCCAGGGAGCGCTGGGACTGACCCCCGTCCGGGGGGCATGGCTACCCGCAGCGTACGTGATGGTGAACCTCTCGGCAAACCTCATCCTGTTCAAGGCACGGCAGCAGTTCGGCATTCGGCGGTTCGCGGAGGTTGCGCTTGCGGCGTATCTCGCCATCACCGCGCTTCACTTGTTCGTCGATGATTATCCGACTGCACTGCTTGTCAGAGGCGCGTCAGGCTTCGTCGGCGCCCCGCTGAGCTCCCTTGGCTTCTACTATGTGATGCAAGGTTTTCCGAAGCATCTGATGGGCAAGGCGATCGTCGTCGGCTTCGGCTTGACACAATTGGCTTTGCCCTTGGCATGGTTGCTGTCACCAGCACTTCTGGATCTGGGCGACTGGCACACGCTCTATACTTTCGAGTTCGCCCTTGCGCTGTGTACGCTCGCGGCGGTCATCTCGCTCAAGCTGCCGCCGGGGATCAGGATAAAGGTCTTTGAGAGGACGGACTTTCTGACGTTTCTGCTACTGGCACCGGCGTTTGCCCTGATCGCGGGCGTTCTGGCGCAGGGACAGCTGCAATGGTGGAGCGAGCAGCCGTGGATGGCCTGGGCCCTCCTAGCTTCGCTGGCGCTGTTGCTGCTGGCGTTCCTCGTTGAACATCATCGAGCCAATCCGCTCATCCAGACCCGCTGGATCGGGACCGGCGAGGTCATCCGGTTCGTGATCGCGGCTCTGGCCTTCCGGCTCATCCTGTCGGAACAAAGCTACGCGGCAGCCGGCCTGCTGCGAACGCTGGGGATGGGTCCCGACCAGTTCCGGCTCTTCTACCTGGTGGTGATCGCAGGCGTGCTGTCGGGCATAGCGATCGGCGCCGCGACGTTCGGACCCAAGACGATGATGCCGATGGCGATCGCCGCGGTGATCCTCGTCCTGATCGCCAGTCTGCTCGATAGCGATGCCACGAACGACACAAGACCGAACAACATGATGGCAAGCCAAGCGATGATCGCCATGGCAGGCGCGCTCGTCATGGCTCCGCTCATCCTCCACGGTGTCATGGGCGCGCTCAAGAAAGGTGCGGACCACATCGTCACGTTCGTGATCCTGTTCACCATGACGCAGAGCGCCGGCGCACTGCTTGGGCCGGCGATCTACGGTACCTTTCAGCAATACCGTCAGCATGAATATTCCGGGCAGATCACCAGCCACGTCGACCCAACCAACCCGGTCGTGGCGCAAAGGCTTGCGATCCAGCGCAGCATCTATGCAGCGCGCGTCACCGATCCGGTTATCGGCGGGGCGGGCGGTACGGCGCTGTTGCAGCAAGCCGCCACGCGCGAAGCGAGCATCCGCGCCTACAACGATGTCTTCCGGTTGAACGCGATCATCGCGTTCACCTTCCTTCTGTGGTGCCTGTGGCGTGTCGCCGTCCAGTTGCGCGCCGCCCGCCAAGCACCGCCGCCACCTGCGGCGGCATGATCCAGAGCATGAGAGCACGATGACGCAGTCAGAGCAGACCCAGGATCGACCGCGGACCGATCCGGCGGATCAGGATCCGGCGACCGATGCAGGTATTCCGGACGCTCCTCCGCCCGCCAAAACCATCAAAGCGCCGCCGCGTACGCTTGCGATCATGGCAGCGATCTTCATCGCGGGCAGCTTGCTGATCCTCTATGCGTGGCGGCTGTGGCCCTTCGCCAGTACGATGGTGCAGACCGAGAATGCCTATGTTCGCGGCCAGATCACGGCCATGGCGCCGCAAGTCGCGGGCTACGTCGTCGAGGCGAACGTACGCGACTTCGCACATGTGCGACGCGGACAGGTATTGCTGCGTATCGATGACCGGATATACCGTCAACAGCTTGACGCGGCGCTGGCGCAGCTAAAGGTGGCAGAGGCCGAACTGCGCAACTGGCCGCAAACCGTGGCCCAGAACGAGGCGGCGCTTCGCACCCGTCGAGCCGACCTGGCGCAGGCCAACGCCGAACGTGCGCGCGCTCGCGCCGATATCGCGCGCGTTTCGGAACTGGCTTCCAGAGGATCGGTCAGCGTCCGCGAGCGCGATCAGGTCCTCGCGACCGAGCGCACGTCCGCGGCCGCGATCGAGCGCGCACAAGCTGCCATCGATGGGCAGCAACAGGTCATCCTGGCGAACCGAGTATCCCGCGGTGCCCTGGAGGGGCGCGTTGCACAGGCTCAGGCTCAGGTCGACCTTGCCCGGATCAATCTCGCCAATACCGTGATCCGTGCGCCGCGCGATGGACAGATCAGTGAAGCCTTGGTTCGTGTCGGACAATATGCCCAAGCCGGGACCCAGCTGATGTTCCTGGTGCCAGAGCAGCTATGGGTGGTCGCCAATTTCAAGGAGACGCAGACCGGCCGGATGCGCCTCGGTCAGCCCGCTTCGTTCACCGTGGACGCCCTCGATGACGCCAGGTTGAAAGGTCGTATCGAGGAGCTTGCTCCTGCAACGGGATCCGAGTTCAGCGTTCTGCGGCCCGACAACGCCAGCGGCAACTTCACGAAGATCGTCCAGCGCATCCCCATCCGTATCCGAATCGATCCGCGGCAGCCGCTCGCCAGGCGGCTTCGTCCGGGCATGTCAGTGGTGGCACGGGTGGATACGGCTGGGACGCCTTCTCCGAAGGAAGTCGCGCCATGAAGCCCGCGGGCTGCCCGGCGCTGGCGCTGCTCGTTCTCGTCGCGGGCTGCGCACCTGCGTATCTGCCCGCGCCGCCACGATCGAGCGTGACCCCGCCGGAGCAATGGCGCGATCGAGCGGACATCGACGGTATTGCGATATCGACGGATTGGTGGAAGCAATTCGCGGACCCGGCGCTAAGCGCTGCGATTGTCCGAGCGATGGAGAACAATTCCGACGTTCTGGCGGCCGCGGCTCGTATCGGAGAGGCAGAGGCACAGGTTAGGCTTGCGGGAGCCGCCCGGGCGCCCACGCTAAGCGCGGGCGCCGGCATAGCCTACGACCGCGCTCTGAGCCAGGTCACCGGGCGGGCAACCGAGGTTCTTGCCATACAGCCGCAGCTCAGCGCGAACTGGACGCTCGACCTCTTTGGCCGACTGCGGGCGCTGAGCGACGCGGCCCGTGCGAATTATGTCGCCAGTGCCGCCGACTACGATGCCGTCAGGCTCTCCGTCGCAGGTGCGACGGCGCAGGCCTATCTCACCCTGCTGTCGATCGATGCGCAGCTTGATATGACCCGCAAGACGCTGGCTCTGCGCACCGAAGCGCGACGGATCGCCGAGGATCGCGCGAAGCTGGGCTACAGCTCGCAGCTGGAGCTGACGCAGGCGCAGTCGGAATATGAGGCAGTGGCCCAGGCCATCCCACAGCTTGAACAGGCCCGGCGGTTGCAGGAAAACGGGCTGCGCCTGCTGACAGGCGATCTGCCCGGAGTCGTTGCGCGCGGCGAGCTTGCGAACCTCTCCATTCCGGGGATCCCGGCGCTGATGCCGTCCGAACTGATGCGGCGGCGACCAGATATAGCGGCCGCCGAAGCACGCCTGGCCGCCGCCGACCGGACGATCGCCTCAAGGCGCGCCGAGTTCATGCCGGATGTCGCGCTGTCCGCGGCTGCGGGTGCGCTGATCGTCGATCAGCTGGACTATGATCCGGTTTCCATCTGGAACATCGGGGCCAGTATCCTCGCGCCTCTCTTTCAGGGGGGCCGCCTGACAGCTCAGGTCGATCAGGCGAATGCGCGCCGCGATCAGGCAGCCTATGCCTATCGCGATGTGGTCCTGCGCGCATTCGGCGAGGTCGAGAACGCCCTCACCAGCGAGCAGCGGTTGCGGGAACAGATCGTCCACGTATCGGCTCGGCGGTCAATCCTGCAGCGATCGCTGAATCTCGCTCGCGATCGTTACCGTGGAGGATATGCCTCGTACCTCGACGAGCTTGACGCTCAGCGAAACCTCTTTGCGGTCGAGCTCAACGCCATCACTGTCCGGGAGCAGCAGCTGAATGCGCTGGTCCGCGTCTGGGCATCGTTAGGAGGAGGGTGGGGCGATCGGACGATCGGGGATCGTTCGGCGCAGCAACGCTAGGCACTGCTCGTCTGGACGATGCTGCGATCGTGGAAGGGCGGGGTCCCGGCTGGTCAGGCGAGTGCTGCTTCGTGGCTGCCCTACCAGGCGACATCCTCGAGCGCGTCATGCCCGGCGCGCCCGCCGGCTGCGGCCCCGTCCACCGCCGGGCATCCAGCCGTTTGCCCGTAACCGCTGCGGCAGCATCGGAACAGAGCCAGAGCAGCGGCGCGACCACGATCTCCGGCGACATCAGTCCACTGCGTGCACTATCCGGCAGTCCTTTGGGGATCATGCCGGTCAGCGTCGCTCCGCCTGGCAGGAGCGCGTTCACCGTGATGCCGCTGCCTGCTAGGTCCTGCGCCCAGATCGCCGTTGCCGATTCCAGCGCCGCCTTGGACGGCCCATAGGGCGAGAAGCCGCGCCGTCGCATCGTCTCGCGGTTCATCGAGATGTTGACGATCCGGCCGCCTCCCGCCTCGCGCATGGCGGGAACGGCGGTGCGCCATCAGGAACGGTCCGTTCACTTTGGTGCCGATCACCATCCGCCAGCTGTCAGGCGCCACTCCCAGTATCGCGTCGGTTCGGTCAGGAAGGTGTCGCTCACATACTTCATGCCGCGCCCGGCATTATGGGGTGACTACACGAGGCAACGATCGATTTCCTGCGCGACCACGACTTTAACAACTCATTTTCCGACACCCCGCAGAAGGGATTGTTTGAACTGGCAGATTGGGAAGGAAGCCGGCGCCGCTTTTTGGACCGCGGTCTCCAGAAGCGGTGGGCGCCATTGCAGGCGGAAATAAAAGCATTCTCTGGCTTATTGGCTACGGGGACCGGACCAGTCGGCGCGGGACCACTCTTTTCGGCTCACCCCGACCATACCGACAAGATGAATCCTCCAGATTGGGTGGCGGAACGCATCAAGGCCCTCAATGAGGGAGCCTCAAAGTTGAGCCGCAATGCTGATAACTTCGAGATTTTCGCCAAGAATCGACTGAGGCTGTAACCGTAGGCAGGGATAACACGCCCAACCGAATATCTCCCATGTTCACTTTTCGTTCCTATCTGCGCTATGATAGACAGGAAGGGAATCATACATGCTGCCGACGATGCAGCCGGTCCCGCTTGCCGACGTGCCGAAGGGGACCATTCTTCGTATCGTCGGCGCGGCAGGTGCCGGCTTTCCAAGCCCCGCCCAAGATTTGGAAGATGATGCGATTAGCCTGATCGAACTGCTACGGCTCGATCGGGCGGCTAGTTTCGTGTTCCGCATCAGCGGGAGCAGCATGATCGATGCGGGCATCCATGACAATGATGTGGTGGTAGTCGATCGCGACACACGCCCTGTAGAAGGGCATATTGTGATCGCGATCGTCGATGGCGGTTTTGTCTGCCGCCAGCTCACCGGGCGTCGCAATGCTATGCTGCTCGAAGCGCGCAATAGCCTTCAATGCTATGAGCCGACACCGGCAGAAGGCGTCGAGATTTGGGGCGTCGTGCGGACCGGGGTCCGCGACTATCGGCGATAGGCACATGTCCTGGGCCATTGTCGACATCGCGAATTTCTACGTCAGCGCGGAACGCGTGTTCGACCCGTCACTGCGAGGGGTGCCGGTCATCGTGCTTTCCAACAATGACGGATGTGCAATTGCCCGCAGCGAGGAAGCCAAGGCGCTGCATGTCCGGATGGGTGATCCGGTGTTCAAGATGCGGGATCGGATCAAACGTCACGGTATCCAGCTTCGCTCCAGCAATTACGAGCTGTATGCGGACATGAACCGGCGCTTCAACGAGGTCATCGCTGGGCATTCCGACACGATCGAGATTTACTCGATCGATGAGAGCTTCTTCCGTCTGCCCGTTTTGCAGAACGGCCTTGGCGACGTGAAGACCGCTCACCTGGTTCGCGAAGACATCGTGCGATCGGTAGGCTTGCCAACCCGGATTGGGCTTGGCCCAACACGCACGCTCTCGAAAGTCGCCAACGCGCTCGCGAAGGCGACGGAAAAGGTGTGGGGCGGTGTCATCGATCTCCATGATGTTGAGTTGCGGCGGCGCCTTTTCGAGCAATGGCCCGTTGGGGAAGTTTGGGGCGTGGGCGGTGCGCTGGAAGCGCGGCTGCGCCCGTTAGGCGTCAGGACGACAGCTGACTTGGCAGCGCTGCCGCCCGCAGTGGCCCGCGATGTCGGGACTGTCGTGCTCGAACGTCTGGTGCGCGAGCTGGGCGGCGTCGAATGCGATGATTTCAAGATCGCGCCTGAACCACGGAAAGCGACAGCGGTGACACGCCAGTTCGGCGAACCTGTGACCGATCCGGTAGAACTGCGCGAAGCGATGGCGCGCCGCGCCGCGCGCGCCGCCGAGAAAATACGCGCGCAGGGATTGGCTGAGGGGCGGTTGATCGCGTTCGCCCATGGTTCACGCTATCGATCCAACCCGCCTTCGGCCACGCGCACCACACGCCTATCGCCGCCGACCAACGATCCGCGCGTGATCGTTGGGATCGCGGGAAAAATGATGGACGCCATGTTTCAGCCTGGTGGGGTTTATACCAAATGCGGCGTGCTGCTTGAAGATTTGACACCGGAAGGGAAGGGGCAAACAGACCTGTTTTCCGTGCCGGATCCCAAGGCTCCGGGCCTTCTGGCCGCGCTCGATGGCATCAACGCGCGTTTCGGTCGCAACACAATTGCCTTGGCTGCTCAAGGATGCGGTGCCCGCTCCTTCGATACGAAACGGTCGCAGAAAAGCCCAGCTTGGACGACCAAGATCAAAGAAATCCCGGTCGCCACCTAGCCGGATCGTTACTCGGCAATACCAGTCATAAGCTCGATGCGACCTTCGGTAAGCCCAGCCACCGGCTCAGGGGTTGCATGCTCAAAAGGGCCGAAAATGTTCACGCCACTATTCATGATCTCCAGCCATTGTTTTTCAACCGCCTTGGAAAGCTCGGGGAAATCGTTGGCAAGCGCCATAGCAATATCTGGCATCTGCTGGAGGGTGACAGCCAAACCGAGGCGATAGCGAGTGTCGGACATCAAAAATCCTTATTAAAAGTGCATTAAAAAGAGGCTGATAGCATCAAGCCATGGGATCGACACACCCATCCGTGTGCGGTTCAGCCCCCTGATGTCATTTTCCGAACCATCACACGCTCCAGAGAAAGACGCAGAGCAGTATAGGCATGATTGGCATCGTCATATTCTTCGCGACCAATGACGTCATGGGGGCGATCGCGGGCGTGCCGTCCAGGATGGAGAAGATTCCGTGTATCCCGCAGAGACGATAGCCAACTGGCAATCTTGACGGTGATCTCGCCATTCTCAAGGTCCGGTAGCCACCCCAACTCTTCAGCGAGCGATATTAACGTCTCCAATGTCCAGTGCAGCGGGTCGGGGTTGCGCGGTTTCTGCGATTTGGTTTTTGTTGCCAAAACTTCTGTTACTTCACCGTAGTAGACAAGGCACATCCTCAGAATCCGCGCTTCAGCAGCAGATCCGAGCATGACACATGCCGCGCAATATGCTTCCGCTGAAGCGCAGCGACGGGCCTCTTCTTCATAGGTTTCGATTGAATCAGAAACCGACTTTTGGACGTTCTCCTTTTCGAAAACCGTCAAACGTCCGATTTTATGGCGGCGGTCATATTCTGCTCTATCGGTTCGCCAAAGCTCGGCGATCTCGACAAGGCCAAATTTTTCCAGTGCTACCACGAAGCGCTCATCAAGTGCTGCCTCATGCAAATTTGTAGCTACAACATGTTCGGGCGGTCCTTCGCCCCGCAACCAATATTGCCCATTGCTAAGGTCATGATCGCTCTCGATCTGATGAATTTCCAACGCCAACTTCTCTACTTCGGGATATGCTCCAGATAGCCACAGGGTCGTATGGTAATCATCTACACGATAGGTCGCATATAGAAGATATTCATCGGCGGTGATTTTGCCCGAACCAAACAATGCATTAGCTAGGTCAACAGCATGTTGAACCTTTTCAACCTTTGTTGCTCGATCTCTCCAGTGGTCATCTGAGAGAGAAACCAGTGCATCTGCGCGAAGGCGCGCTTCCGCCTTACGGATTCCATGCCGGAAGATTTCATCTTCTGGCGCAAACGGAGGAAGTTTGAGAGTCATCAGCCACCTGACCTGCAATAGAAATAACCAGCATCAGATAGATGGTGATCCCGCAAAGATCGCCGGTAAAATTGGAGCATCAGTCTTGCTTATCGGCGCCGATCACGGTCCAGCTTAGGTGTTTAGTCCCGGCATCTGGTGGATCGGGTTGAGGATGAACCGGTCTGGTTCTGAAGTCCAGATCTTGACGATGTATTCGTAGGGCGTGAGGCCGCTGAGTGTCTTGAGCCTTCGGGCGAAGTTGTAGGCCGCCATGAAGTCATTGAGGTGCGTGCGCAGCTGCTCGTGGGTGTCGTAATGGAAGCGTTTGACGGTCGCTTCCTTGATGGTTCGGTTCATCCGCTCGACCTGTCCGTTGGTCCAGGGGTGGTTCGGTTTGGTGAGCCGATGCTCGATGTCGTTGGCTTCACAGATCATGTCGAAGCGCATCTGGCGCGACCATGCGGTGTTGCGGTTGCGGGGCTGCTCGGCGAACTGGATGCCATTATCGGTCAGAATCGTATGGATCCGGTAGGGCACGGCTTCGAGCAGGTGTTCGAGGAAATCCCATGCTGTTCGCCTGTCAGCCTTGTCGACCAGTTGGGTGACCGCGAACTTGCTGGTGCGGTCGATGGCGACGAACAGATAGAGCTTGCCTTCGGCAGTCTGCACTTCGGCAATATCCATGTGGAAGAAGCCGATAGGGTAACGTTTGAAGCGCTGGCGCTTGGGCTTGTCCCCCTCGACGTCGGGCAGGCGTGAGATGCCATGCCGCTGCAGGCAACGATGCAGTGCCGATCGAGTCAGATGTGGGATCGATGGCTGCAACGCATAAAGGCAATCATCCAACGGCAGCAGCGTATGCCGCCGGAACGCGACAATCATTGCTTCCTCTTCCTCGGACAGGGTCGTGGAATGAGGGGCCTTCGGCCCGCTCTTCATATCCTCGACCGTCGTTCTCTTGCGCCACTTGGCAACCGTCTTCGGGTTGATCCCAAGTTCCCGGCTCAACGCCGCGAGCGAAGCTTGCGATCGCTGTATTGCTGCTCGGACGGCGTGCGTGGTCGTGGCGCTCCCATGACGAACTTGTCCCATAATGCTTCCTTCCATTCCAACGAAAGGATCGCACCATCAAACCGTGGGATCAAACACCTAGTTATAAACGGTTCGGGTGGCGTTGAACTGGCGTCAATATCTAATGAACAACCAGTCCTAATCCGCTCCGCCACCAGCTGGCGGGTCGATTCCGCGATGGTGTTGACCATGCGGGCGCTCTCACCCCGCTCACGGGCGGTCTGCATCGCTGCATCGACTATACCCTGCGCAGCAGCGAGGCGACTGTCTGCCAGATTGCTATCTGGCGCGTTCTTCAAGAACAGCGCCGCCAGTCGCTCCTGTCCCGGCGCGTGGCCGGGGGGCAGGATCGGGCGTTCCAGCGAGCGAACAGCGCGCTGGAGCTGCGCGGGCTGCTGGGAATTGATCTGCACCCCCAGCGCAGCGCCTATCTCACGCACGCGCTCTAGCGGCGTCTGCTGGGCATGGATGACTGCATCGACCTGCCGCACGCCCAGATAGGTGAGAAGGTGCGATTGATAGACCGGCCCCTTGGCGTGACGAACATAGGCCAGTTCGGTGCGTGCGTGGGCGATCTGTTCCATTGGTGCATCGCCAGCGCCTAGCGCCCGCAAGCGTTCTGCCGCCTGCTGCCGCGCAGCGGGCAGGTATCTGTCCAGCTCTTCGCGGACCTTGCCAAGCGTCACTCGGTAGCGCTGCCCGGTCGGCGGCGCGCGCTGGGGCAGCATGGCGATGCCATGGGCACCGATCCGGGCTTCAGGCGCGACATCGCGGCGCACTGCCGCGTCGGCAAGAACGCTCGCCATGCCGCGATGATCGCCCGTGAGGAAACCGTGGCGCGATGCATCCATCCAGAGCGTCTTGTCGATCGAAGCGATACGGATCGGGTGTCCGGCGTCGCGGGCGATCATGGCGGCATGGTGCCTCATGGTTCGGCCATTGCCTTCGCGGAAGGGGTGAATGGCATTGAGTTCGTTGATGTGATTGCCAAGGCGGTCGAAGAAATCATCGCGGGAGAGGCCGCGCAGGTCGCCTTTTGCTGTCATGTCCGCAAACAGCTTGTCGAGTTCGCGGGCGATGTAAGGCGGTGCGGCAAAGCTCGATCCGTCTTTGGCGATGGTGACGGTGCGATCCGCCCCGGCCCAATCATATAGATCTTGAAACAGATGCTTGTGCAGGGCGCGATAGCCATCTGCGCTATTAGGAAAATACATGCGCGCGGCCTGTGCGCCGCGCGCCAGCGTCAATCGCCGCTCGGCTTCTGTCAGCATCGTATCGTCAGTTATTCCAAGCCGGTTTCGCAGCGTATCGGTGTCAGGGTAAGAGTAGGGGTCGCGGGCCAAGGTCAGGCTGCGATTAGGCCGGTTCCCGGTTTGTAGAACCCGAGAATGATCGAGGACATCAGTGAAGGCGGTACACCTTCGTCCAGCATCAAGGCGAACATCGCATCTTCGTCGTCGCTGGGGGTCATGTTTTCTATGACCAGATTGGCGCGCGCATCCGCGACATCCTCGCGCCAAAGCGCGATCTGATCCGGGGTGCCCCGCTCGAAATCCATCGCTCGAATACGCTCCCGGAGCGCTTCGAGGTCGATCATTGCCATACAGTCCATCCTTTCCCCGTTAACTGTACGTCATCCATAGCGATTTCTCAACAAATCACTTGCTCGACCAGTTGCCCGGCCGAGCGAATGCCGCATCCGACTGGACGCATTTTCTTTCGACTAACTATCAGTATTCATTGGCTAACATGATCGTCATGACGCGCTTGGTGATTTGCTCATCCCAGGGCGCGTTACTCCCGAATGCCAGGCTCGAATCATAATAGTCGATTTTCCAGAAAATCGTCACCGCAATCACTCTGTCGTCGTCGGGCTGCTCCTGCGTCCACTCGCCGTCCCGCTGGCGATAGACAGCCCCGAAGTCATGCTCCCCATAGGGATCATTGTTGTCGTCAAATTTCGAGAACGACGCGATCAACGCCAAAGCGGCGGAACGGTCGGCGTCGGGGAGGGACTGAAATCCTATCGTGGCATTCGCGATGCACGTGAGGCCGGGCATGCTGCGCGCTGCATCGTTCAGGCGGCGAATAGCGTCGGTCTGTTCAGGGGTCTGCATCTCTCGTTCCTTTCATCTGGCATGGGCCGCAAGGCCGTGGGCCGCAGCAACCCTGCCGATCCGGCGAGGAGCGGGATGGGGAGGGAGGGCGAGAATCTTGGGAAAGCTGGCGCGGGCGAGCCGCCCTAGCGCGGCCAACGCCTACAGGGCGTAGGGCGCCGCGCTTGGCGGATTACACGGGCGGCAAGATTGTCGTTCGGGGACGAAAGGGCAGCGCCCTTGGTTTTCCCCCGCGCAAATACCGGCGCGGTTAGCGCTGAACAAGAAGGCAAAGGTGATTGCGATCTCTAATACATCCATTATGCTGGATATATGGAAAACGAGTCGGCCATCTCCGCATTGGGTGCGCTTGCACAAGGCACCCGCCTCGACACCTTCCGGCTGCTGGTGCGCCATGAGCCGGACGGCATGGCCGCTGGTGAAATTGCCCGCCAGCTCGACGTGCCGCAAAACACCATGTCGGCGCATCTGGGCATTCTCGCCCGCGCCGGCTTGATCCGCTCCGAACGCCATAGCCGCTCGATTATCTACCGGGCCGACCTCGACGGGCTTCGGTCGCTGACGCTGTTCATCCTCAAGGATTGCTGCGGCGGCAACGCGGAATTGTGTGCGCCGCTGGTCGCTGAACTCACCCCCTGCTGCTGAGAACCCAACCCAATGACCGATAGAATCTACAACGTCCTGTTCCTGTGCACCGGGAACAGCGCTCGCTCGATCCTGGGCGAGGCCGTCATGAACAAGCTCGGTGAAGGCCGTTTTCGCGCCTACAGCGCGGGAAGCCAGCCCAAGGGCGAGGTTCATCCCATGGCGCTTTCCGTGCTGTCGAGCCTTGAGTTCGAGACCGCTGGAATGCGCTCCAAAAGCTGGGGCGAGTTCGCTGCGTCCGATGCGCCGAAGTTCGATTTCATCTTCACCGTCTGCGACAATGCTGCTGGCGAAACCTGCCCGGTCTGGATCGGGCATCCCCTCACAGCCCATTGGGGGATCGAAGACCCCGCAGCCGTGGAAGGCGAGGGCCAGCGTGAAGCATTCATGCAGGCGCTGCGCTTCTTGCAGAACCGCATTGCGCTGTTCCTGGCCCTGCCGCTGACGAGCCTCGACGACATGGCAACGCGCCGTCACCTCAAAGAAATCGGCCAGGGCGAAGGCGCCAGCGCCAAAGCGGGAGCAAGCGAATGACCACCGAGATCATCATCTACCACAACCCGGAATGCGGCACATCGCGCAACACGCTGGCGATGATCCGCAACGCGGGCATCGAACCCCATGTCATCGAATATCTGAAAACCCCGCCCATCATGCGACCGGCATCGGCCGGCGGCCAGATCTCCTTAAGGGGGAAGAGGCCATGGTCGTCTTCGGTCCATGTCACCGACCCATGGAGTTTGGCGAGATACACGAATGCATCGACCGCCGTCCATTTCCGGCTTGCGACGTCGAGCTGATCGACCGCGCCGGGATCGGCCCGCGCGCTCTGCTGCGCGAGAAGGGAACGCCTTATGCAGAGCTGGGCCTGGGCGACACCGCATTATCGGATGACGCGCTGGTCGATGCGATGATAGCGCACCCGATCCTCATCAACCGGCCTCTGGTCGTGTCGCCTCTGGGCGTGAAGCTGTGCCGTCCTTCCGAAGCCGTGCTTGATCTGCTGCCCACCGGCCAGCTTGGCGCGTTCGCCAAAGAAGATGGCGAACAGGTAGTGGACGCCTCGGGCCAGCGCATAGGCTGATGATGCTCGCTGTCCTGATATTCGTTGCCACGATCACGCTTGTCATCTGGCAACCCAAGGGTCTCGGCATCGGGTGGAGCGCGCTGGGCGGCGCGGCGGTTGCGCTGCTTCTGGGCGTTGTCTCGCTATCGGATGTGCCGGTGGTATGGGGCATCGTCTGGAACGCGACGGCTGCGTTCGTCGCGATCATCATCATCAGCCTGCTACTCGATGAAGCCGGGTTTTTCGAGTGGGCCGCGCTCCATGTCGCCCGATGGGGCAAGGGCAATGGTCGCCGCCTGTTCGCGCTGGTCGTGCTGCTGGGCGCGGCCGTTTCGTCTCTTTTTGCCAATGACGGCGCGGCGCTGATCCTGACACCGATCGTCATCGCTATGCTGCGGGCGCTTGGATATGGCGACAAGGCCACACTCGCCTTCGTCATGGCTGCCGGGTTCATCGCCGATACAGCAAGCCTGCCACTGGTCGTCTCGAACCTCGTCAACATCGTCTCGGCCGACTTCTTCGGTCTGGGCTTTGGCGAATATGCGAGCGTCATGGTGCCGGTCGATCTGGCGGCTATCGCCGCAACGCTGGGCGTGCTGATGCTGTTTTTCCGGCGCGACATACCTGCGACCTATGACGTGGCGGCGCTGCGCGCTCCGCGCGAAGCCATTCGCCACGCCGCGACCTTCCGCGCCGGGTGGATCGTGCTGGCGCTGCTGCTTCTCGGCTTCTTCCTGCTCGAACCGCTGGGTGTGCCCGTCAGCGCCGTCGCCGCTGCCGGCGCAATCCTGCTGCTCGCGATTGCGGGCAGGGGGCATGTAATTCAGACCCGCAAGGTCATGCGCGAAGCGCCATGGCAGGTCGTGATCTTCTCTCTCGGCATGTATCTGGTCGTCTATGGCCTGCGAAATGCCGGGCTGACCGACCATCTCGCCGCATTGCTCGACAAAACCGCCCAAGGCGGCGTGTGGGGCGCGGCGCTGGGAACCGGCATGATCGCGGCGGTCCTGTCTTCCGTGATGAACAACATGCCGACCGTACTGGTAGGGGCGCTGTCGATCGACGCTGCGCACGCAACGGGCGCGGTGAAGGAGGCTATGATCTACGCTAATGTGATCGGCTGCGATCTTGGCCCCAAGCTGACACCCATAGGCTCGCTTGCGACCCTGCTGTGGCTCCACGTTCTTGGCCAGAAGGGGATCAGGATCGGGTGGGGCTATTATTTCAGGGTGGGCGTCACGCTCACCGTTCCCGTCCTGCTCATCACCCTCGCGGCTCTCGCCTTGCGTATTGGATTTGCCTGAATGCCTCTTCGTACCCTCCATGACGCCGACAGCCTGCCCGCGCTCGATCCCGCCTATATCCACCAGCGGCCCGCATCGGGGCTGGGCGCGCTGGACCCTGCGCCGCGCATCTTGTTGCTTTATGGCAGCCTGCGCGAGCGGTCCTTCTCCCGTCTCGCCGTCGAGGAAGCCGCGCGGCTTCTACATCTGTTCGGTGCGGAAACCCGCATCTTCGATCCCTCGACACTGCCGCTGCCGGATCAGTTAGCGGGAGACGATCATCCTGCCGTCCATGAGCTGCGCGAACTGTCGATGTGGTCCGAAGGCCAGGTATGGTGCAGCCCGGAACGGCACGGGCAGATTACCGGCATCATGAAAGCGCAGATCGACCATTTGCCACTGGAGATGAAAGGGATGCGGCCGACGCAGGGGCGCACGCTTGCGGTCATGCAGGTGTCGGGAGGATCGCAATCGTTCAACGCGGTCAACACGCTGCGCCTGCTCGGTCGCTGGATGCGGATGTTCACGATCCCCAACCAGTCGTCCGTGGCAATGGCATACAAAGAGTTCGATGAAGCGGGCCGCATGAAGGCGTCGAGCTATTACGACCGGATCGTGGACGTGATGGAGGAGCTGGTGCGCTTCACCGTGCTGATGCGCCCGCACGCGCAGCAGCTTGTCGATCGCTATTCGGAACGCAAGCAGAAGGGCTTGCCCGTCGATCCGGCAACTGACCATTCCGCCATAGCCATTTCGGGCAGATAAAGGCGAACAGCGGACCTAGCCGAACATGGCTTCCACGCGGCCTTTGCCGGCATCGCACAACCCAATGAGGGGAGCGTCGCCCTTCACGAAAGAATGGGATTTACCCCACTCGGCATTTATCGCGAAGTCGGGCGGAAGTTCGGCAAATGGCATGATGTTGGTTGGTGGCAACGCATCCTTTGACGGTAGCCCGATAGCCTGCGCGCACCGAGATCATCGGTATTCTGGTTCTATGGAACATAGTCCCACCGGCGCCGCGCGGCCTTGGTCGCGCGGCGCAGCGCAGGTCCGCCAGGAACGGCGCGCGCGCCCGTCATGCCAGCATGGCGGGTGCGCCGGGAGCACGGGCCGCCATGCACGGTGTTCCGGTGAGGGGAAGGGGGCCGGTTTGCACCAGCCCCCGACCGATCAGGCGTGTTCGTTCTCGGCCATGTCCTCTTCGTCCAACCCTTCACCGTCCTGATCGTCCATCGCCTCATCGGCCTGATCGAACGCACCGATCTGCATCGGGGCTGGCAACCATCCTGCGGGCAGGCGTTCCGAGATGTTGACGGCAAGGTCGGTTTTCTTCTTGATGGTCGCGCAATTCTCCGCGCTCGGCGCGCCCACTTCCTCGCGCAGCACATCGATCAACGCGGCACGGCGCATCTTTTCGAACAGGGCGATGGGAGCCTTCCAGCGCGAAGCAATGTCCACACCACTGGCGCGGGCGATCTGCTCGAAATGATGATGCCGCGTACCGGGGCGACCACCTGAAAACACGGTTCCATCCACTGTCATTGCGACAAGTCCAGCCAGCAATGCCATCTTGTCGTCACCAGTCATGGCCCGGATCGCCTCGAACCGGCCTTCTTCGGGGATGGAGGCGAAGCAGGTCGCCATGGTTTCTTCTACCGCCTGCACATCGCTGGTCGTCATCAGCTCGTCGGCCACATCGGTTGCGATGGGCTGTCGCCCGCGTAGGTCGTGCCGGTACGTGGGTAGAAGAACACCCGTTCGCCCTTGCGGTAGGGACTGCCATCCGCGCTGGTCCCGTCCACCTTGGCCCGCTTCCAGTAGGGATCGCCCTTGTATCGCGTGTAAGCCATTGTCCTTCTTCTCCTTCCTTGGGGGCTGAAAGCCGCTTGCTCTGCGGCATGCGGCTCTGCCTCTCCGGCGAGGAGCGGGATGGAGAGGGAGGAGGAAAATCGATGGCCTGGCGCGGGCAGGCCGCCCTAGCGCGGCCGACGCCCATCAGGGCGTCGGGTGCCGCGCTTGGCGGACCGCACGGGGCTGTCGATTTTCCTTCGGGAACGAAAGGGCGGCCGCCCTTGGTGTTCCCCGCGGCAAGCGGGCCTCCCGGGGAGGGCCATGGACGCCTACTAGGCCAGCACCGCGCAGGGCGCGGCAGCAGGGGTGCGTCACGTGGCACACCCCTCACGCGAGGATCGTCACCCGCAGGGCGTGCGCCGTTGTGGCGCGAAGAAGAACGGAGTGTTCGAATGAACTGAGCTTATTGGCATAGCTCATGCCTGACCGACTTACCGGTGCTGGTGATGAATCGGCTGAGACCCCGAAAGGGGAACGGGACCATAGCATGTCAGGGTATGGATCGAAGTTAGGCGCCGCAGCCTGACGGCTGACCAGCAGGCAAGATGCGTATGGTGAAGACTGGATTGTCTGAATCCCAGTTTCCAACGACCACTAGGTAGGTGACGGTGAACGCGGCTGACACACCGTTTCGAGCGGAGCGAGGAGCACGTCCCAGTGAATCGCTGCCAATCCGTTCGGCGTGGCCCCGGTCAGGGGATCAAGGAAACGAACGGGGCACCTAACCGCATCGCGACTCCTCACTCGCGTAACTGCGGGATCGCCTAAACAGGACGGCTCGCCGGACCTGCATGGCGACGGAGCCGTCATAGTAGTCAAACGCCCGGTGTAATGGCCGGGACAGCCGCCGCAAGGCGGACAGGGCAGCGGTATAAGCAGGAGCGATCCTTGTCGAAATCCGCTGCCTCCGGGCGAAGGACGGCAGTTCTGTAAACTCGATTGATCAATGGAAAGGGACTGCTGATGCAGACCGCTACTATCCTGAGACGTCTCGAGAAGCTTCCGGCCCTGTCGCGGGCGGGCAAGCGGATCAACGGTCTCAACCGCCTCATGCGGTCTCGCTGCTTATATGAGCGGGCCTATGACAGAGTATCCCGAAATCGGGGTGCGATGACGCCGGGAGTAGACGGACAGACCTTCGACGGCATGACGCTGGCGAGGCTTGACCGTCTGGTTCAAAGCGTGGCGGAAGGCCGTTACCGCCCTCGTCCAGTGCGACGGGTCTATATCCCCAAGGGCAATGGTAAAATGCGCCCATTGGGTATCCCAACGGCGGATGATCGCATCGTTCAGGAGGCGGCGAGAATGGTCCTCGCGGCGATCTATGAACCAGTGTTCTCGAAACACAGTCACGGGTTCCGCGCGGGTCACTCCTGTCACACGGCTCTCGAAGAGATCCGTAAAACCTGGACAGGCGTGAAATGGCTGATCGAGGTGGATGTCCGTGGGTTCTTCGACAACATCGACCATGACATCCTGCTCGGCCTCTTGGCTCGGCGGATCGATGATCCAGTGTTCATCGATCTGATCGGGACAATGCTCAAGGCCGGGTGCATGGACGACTGGAAGTTCGAGCGGACCTATAGCGGTACTCCACAGGGCGGGGTTATCTCGCCCCTGCTCGCCAACATCTATCTCCATGAACTTGACGAGTTCATGGAGTCGATGCGGCGGGGCTTCGACAAAGGCGACAGGCGGCGGGCGAACCCCGCGTATGTTGCCTGCTCTCAGCAAATCGCTGCTCTCCGCAAGGAGATCGATGCAGTCCGTGCCGGTGGTGCGGGCGATGGCGAGGTTCGCGTCCGACTGGCGCGAATCGAAGCTGTCAAACAGGATCGGCGGAAACTCTCTTCCGTCGATGACATGGACCCCAACTTCCGCCGCCTGCGCTATTGTCGCTATGCTGACGACTTCCTCGTTGGCGTGATCGGCAGCAAGGCGGACGCTGTCCGGATCATGGCCGATGTCCAGCGCTTCCTCGCTGATCGGCTCAATCTGGCGGTGTCACCGGAGAAAACCGGGGTTCGCGATGCATCGAAGGGATCACCGTTCTTAGGCTTCCATGTATGCGCCTTCACGTTGCGCTCCGCCGGAACAATGGCTGGACGGCAAAAGACCGGCGGCGGAACGCGTAGCGTTCTTCGTCGGCCAACGCGGGGGAATATCAAGCTGTGGGTGCCACGGGAGCGGGTCTATGCGTTCTGTAGACGCAAAAAGCTCGGCAACCTCGACATGAGGAATGGTCGGGTGCGTCCGCAGCTCATGGAATCCAGTGTGGCGGAGATCATCGTAGCCTACAACTCGGAGTTCCGAGGCTTCGCGAACTACTATGCGATCGCCGATGGCGTGAAAGCGTCACTCGACAAGTTGGAACTGGTCGTGCTCAGGAGCCTCTTCGCGACTGTGGCATGCCGGCGACGCTCGACGAGGCGGCAGGCCGAGGAATATCTGAAGATGGGGTCGGACCACGGTGTTACGACTATGGTTCGGGGCGAGCCGCGCGTCCATAAGGTGTGGAAACTGAAGCATCTGATCGTGAAGACGTGGGATAACCCCATCGTCGATACCATCACGGTAGGCTCTCGCCTTGCGCAGAGTTCGAACGATCTGGTCACACGCCTGAGTGCCGAGCAATGCGAGGCATGTGGCGATACCGATGGCCCGTTCGAGATGCATCATCCCAATCGCCTGAAGGACAAGCGGCGCGACCAACTGACGCCTTGGGTACAATCGGCACGACGGCGCAGGACAATCGTCCTGTGCCGAAAGTGCCACGTTGCCCACCATGGTGGTCGGATGCCCAGCAGAATGGAGAGCCGTGTGCATTGAAAGGTGCAAGCACGGTTCGGGGGGAGGCGCTGGGGCGTCCTCGAAAGAGGCGTCTCGCGTCTACCCTACCGAGACGCCGGAGGCGGCCCGGTCGGCGCTGTAAGGGTCGATAGAGCCGTGCCTGTCAGGGCCGCGCCCATACTCGGATTGTCATGACACAACACATGCTCAGGAAGCGGGGAAAGGCGCGAGGTGCCCTGAATAAGAAAGGCCGCCCCGTGATGCCGGAAGCAACAGCGGGACGGCGTTTTGAATTTCGTATGTCTGAACCGGCCGCAGCGAGCGAACCCGGCTCATGATAACGGGGCTAGTCCTCGTCATCATCCTCATTGAGCGCACCCATCAGGTCGGCAACGCTGGCAAACCGCTCCACCCGGCCTTCGGACGCATCGCGCATCGCGGCCTGGGTCGTGGCGTTGGGAACGCGGATGTCGAAAGGCAGGTTCTTGTCGGACGCTACGCGCACGAGCATCAGCCGGATCGCATCGGACACAGACAGCCCCATCCCCGCAAGGACAGCGCTGGCTTCCTTCTTCAGATCGGAATCAATCCGAGCACGCACTACGTCGGCCGCTGCCACTTCACTCACCCCATTGAAATCATCTGAGCCACAATGTAGCTACAAACCCTAAATGATCTCCTAACGCCGGGGTGTCAATAGCACTACCCCTCTCTGCACTCTCCCGGGAGCACGTTGAGCACAGAGAGCACGTGGGAGTACATAAGCACATTATGAGCACAGACACCGCGCTCGCAACACACTGAAAACACTAGCTAAAAACGGGTATGCTTGAAACATATGTTGCGGATATGGATTTTAGTTGCATCATTCCTTGCAAATAAGCATATCGTAGTTGCAACGAGAGCACATCCTATGTTGCGCGAGTAAATACCTAAGTCATTGAAAAAATGCAATAAATAGCGCAAAACCTGTTTGTCGCCGCAACAGGGCCGCGACACAAGGAGTATAAGAAATGGCGACGACCAGGGAGGCGAGTGCGATTACGAAAAAGCAGCTCGCCATGCGCGAACTGCACTGGCCGGGTATGGAAACCTGGCTGTGGAATCGCAAGGCCAACAAGGGGTTTGCAACGATCCCTAAAACGATGCCACTGATCCTCAAGATCATGGACGAGATGACCAAGGGGGCGCCGGTATCGTCCACCTATCTGACGCTGTGGTGCCACACGTGGGACAACTCGTTCGTGATCCTCAACAAGCATGGCGATATGGCCAATGCGTCGGGATTTGGCGGTCAGCGCGGGGAACATACCTGGGCGACCCGGATGAAGAAGCTTCAGGAACTGAAGTTCATCGACATCAAGCCGGGCAAGTCCGGGCCGATGGGCAATGCGATCATCTTCAACCCGCATTTCATTCTGCGGTGGCACAACTCGGTCAAGACGCCGGGCCTCACCGCGACCAGCTATGCCGCGCTGGTGGAAACCGCACTGGAAATCGGGGCCGGCGACATGCTGGTGGAATGGACGCCGTTCCCGCCTGACGGTGCGCCGCCTGTGATCCCGCAGCCGGTCATCGATGCAGCGGCCAAGGCCAAGGTGGATCTGCCGACCAAGGGAGGCGCGGAATGAGACCCGTAGAGATTACGGGCCGCTTCAAACGCGATTACAAGCGCGAAAAGCGATCCGACGCCGCCCTGGACGACGTGTTCCAACCCGTCATCAACATGCTGGTCATGGATGAGGTGTTGCCGGCCAACCTCTCCGACCATTCGCTGACCGGCGAGTGGAAGGGCTACCGGGACTGCCACATCAAGCCTGATCTGGTGCTGATCTACCGCAAGACAGAAGAGGCGCTTGTCCTTGCCCGCATCGGTTCCCACAGCGAACTGTTCGGGTGACAGGATGCGGCTCCCTGTCCGGGGCCGCAACGCAGAGACGTGCCAATCGGCCATCTGCGTTGCGCCCCCGGACAGAGCGATACCACCGAACGCGAGAGCCATACGACCAGTAATGCAAGATTGACCGGCAAGGGGCGATCCCGCAGTCCTGCGACAATGGAAAAACTTCTCCCCATGGCCGAGCAGCTCGACCGCGCAGCGGTCGAATTGCGGCTCGACCACCCCATCCACAATAGGCTTGCGATCATCCTGATCGACAATGCCGTGGAGTTGATGGCGAAGGAGGCTCTGTTCGTCCACACAGCCATCGGCGGGGATTATTGCGGCATCACCGCCAAGCACCGAAAGATGGCGCGCAGCAGAAATCTGCATCAGCAGCTCGCAGTGCTCACCTTCGTCGGGGAGCTGACGCCGCTGGAAGCGGAATTTGTCCTCGCCGCCCATGACCATCGCAATTCAGCATATCATGAAGGGTATGCCGGCGAGCCGTATCAGCGCCAGCTCGCCTTTCTCTATTATGAGTTCGCGTGCAGCTATGTCGCCCGCTTTACAAAGGCATTTTACAGTTGGTCGAGCAATTTCCAGTATACGGAGATCGGCCGCCGATACCATGAGGCGACGAGCGATTCCGATCAGCTTTTGGGGAAGATCGATCGCGCGAAACTCGCTGCAATGCTGTTAAACCAGTTGCCTGACCCAAGCGCGATTTCCGAAGCAGCAAACGTCTTGCCGATAACGATGGAGCTGGCGACGACGGCGATGACAGCAAATACGGCCAATCTTGTCGCTTCCCCAAAATGCCCCCGTGTGAGGGCGACTGCGGCGCAAATCGCTAGTGTGAGCAGCAGACCCGGCCCTATTTCATAGAGCACCAGGCCGGGCAGGCGGTTGAGAAGCAGATAGGGCATGTCGCGGATGATCCGGCCAAGCAGCACCGCGCCAATCACTAGCGCCGTGGCCGCGCCCCAGCGGCCGATCAGCACAGCGACAGGCGAACCGGGTCAATCACCAGCGCACGCTTCAGACGTGTCGGCACTCCATCCTGAAAGACTGGCGGGCAGTACGGCAGCGCTATTTCTTGATCGTGCCAACATCGCACCCCTTCGGCACCTGCGCGCGCTGCACGGCAAGCTGACGCATCCCCTCATAATCGATGCCCCATAGACCCGCCCGTTGCGCCGCAGCCTTGCGCATCAGATCGACATAGGCACCGCCAGAATAGATCCGATAATCGACTGCAAAACCCTGCGCGACCATCGTGGCGCCGACACTGGCCTTATTGCCGGAGAACTGGCACGCAAGGTTCAGACGGCCATAGCTCTTGGGGTCGGTGCGGCACTGTTTTTCGCGCCGCAGGGCATAGTCGAACAGCGAGGCCGAGCATTCCATCCCGCCATCGCGCGCTGCCAACGCGCGCAGCGCTTGGCTTGCCATGGCCTTTAACTGAGGACGATCGTCATCAGGAGCATCGATCCCGACAACCCTTACCCGACCGTTGGTGAAATCGACGGTATCACCATCGATGATCCGCGGAGAGGGCGAAGTAAGCTGCGTGCGTGACGCCTCGACCAGCGATGCCTTGTTCTGGCTGATCGAATAGACAGCTACGATGACGAAGGTCGTCCCGATCATCCGGCGCTGAAATGGTGGCACACCGGGAAAGAGCTTCATACTGCACGGACTTCGCGCAGGAGGTCATTCCAGTCGCCGCTATGGGGCGGCAGCTTGGTGAGCAGCTTGCGCCCATTTCCGGTCAGATGCGGTGTGGCACGCTCCACTGCCCCCGCCGCCTCGACGCCATGCTGGCTGTAGAGGATGACGCTATGAACGCTTTCGGGAATGGCAATGCCTTGATACCGCTCAATGCCGAGCACCGGCCATACGAAGTGGCTGGGTTCGAGCATGTTCATCACGCTGGCCGCATCCTCCACACCCTCAGCAAGACGCAGCACACCATCGCGAGGAATGCCGCCCCAGCGCACCGCGCCCGACCCCGGATTGCCAAGCATCCGCTTGGGTTCGGGCATGTCGGCTTTCCACCGTCCGTCGGGCGTGAGGAAAGTGCGGTGGATCGCGACGACGCCAGCATCTTCCTCGATGGGGACAATCAGTGCAGGCGCGAAAGCCTTGTCGGCACCCGCTCCGCATTGGCAGCGAGGGTCGAAGCGCGCATTGATGCCATCGGGCAAAATCGCGCGTGTGCGCAGATAGCGATCTGCCAGCGTCCCGACATAGGGTTCGGCATGACGCCATACGGCAAGAGCGACTTTGTTGAGGTCGGCCTTGCTCTCCTGGCGCTGACCGGGATCATGGTCTGATGGCGCAATAATCTTGCCGGAGCGAAGAGCGGCCATGATCGCTTCGGCCGTGCAACCGGCAAAGCAATGGAACAGGACTGCACGGTTGCCCACCCGCACGGACAGGCTCGCGGTGCTATCGGCGTGAGCCGGGCACCGGCACATCGCAAAGTCTCCAGTCCATCGCCCGCCAAGCTGGCGAACAATTCGGTCTGCCTGTTCCTCAATCGTGGCGATATGCCGCCGGGCCATTTAACAGGCTGCGGAAAAAGGCGCCGCAGTGGTCACCGTCGATCTGCGTTCGAAGGAGGGGGACTGGTCTGTCGCTCGTTTCAGGGTGAAATTCGGAGATACC
>NZ_LYMM01000048.1 GCF_002896965.1 Novosphingobium guangzhouense | reverse complement strand
CGACCCGCCTCCCGGCAATACCGTCATATGGCGTGGCTGGTCCCGCCTTATGGACATGAAACTTGGAATTGATCTCGCCGGGCGCACTTGTGGGTAATTGAAAGGTTCCGTCGGCGCTTACGTCAGATCGGCCAGCGTGATAACCACCACCTTCTTTCCTGCACGCTGTGCGACGAACCGCAGCAACAGCCGCCAGGTGTCACGGTATGAGCGAACCGTATGGATGGACGCGTTGCGCTGCTCGACCAGCCATTCGTAGAAGAACGCGCGCAACAGTTTCGGGAACGGGTCGGCTTTGCTCATGGCTGCGCCTCCCGCCCCAGGCTGAGGCATTGTGCGCCCATCGTGCGGAACCGCTCGTTGGCGAGGTGCAGCAACTCCTGCGTGACCGTAATGTAGACCAGCGTGGAGTTGATATCCCGATGGCCGAGGTAAGTCGCAAGGAACGGCAAGCGCTCCTGCGGATTGATGCCCGTTCGGTACCATTCGAGGATTCTGTTCACGACCATCGAGTGGCGCAGGTCATGCACGCGCGGGCCTGCTTTTCCTCGCAATGGTTTCAACCCGGCGCGGCGTATGACGTCGGAGAGCAACCAGGTGATCATTTCCGGGGTGTAATGGCCGTCGCCTCGCTCGTGCCAGAACAGACCCGACCGTGCGTCCTGTGATCCACCGGCACGCCGGCGCGCATCGATGTAGGCCCGAAGCTCGACTACAACGCTGCCCGGTAGTGGCAAAATGCGGGTCTTGAAGAACTTGGTCTGCCGGATGGTAATGCTACCCGCGTGCAGGTCAACATCACCAAGATCTAGACGGGCAAGCTCACCGCGCCGCAAGCCCGCGCAATAGGCGAGGAGCAGCATGGTGTACATGCTCTGTGGGCGAAGTGGTGCCTGCGGCGACGGGTAGTTACGTGCGATCTCGAGCATCCGCCGAACGTCGGCAGGCGAGTAGATATGAGGCGTTCGCCATTGCTTGGAGGCCTCCTTCCTCGGTCTCGGGTCAGGTCGGCGCATGGGTATCGACGGGTCGCGGTGACGCAGGATTTTCGCAAAGACGCGCGCGAGCTTTTCGCATTCCTCAGCGTGATGAAGCGTGCCATTCGTTGCTGCCCATCGATCCATCATGAAGCTCAGCGGCTCGGCTTCCGGTCCCGGATGCAACTGGAGGAACCGGTCGAACCGCAAAAGCAACTGGGGCTGCGATGTGTATTTGTATCCTCTGCGCCGCATCATCGCGACATGCTCGGCCATTATTTCGCCCAGCACGCTTCCGAACGGTCTGGGCTGGCGGAGTTCGGCAAGTGCCTCTTGCGGATTCCGCGACGCCAATGCCCGCCAGATCGGCATGCACTGCTTGATATTGCACTCATCGCGCAGAGCGGCGACGGGATTGCGTTGGATCGCGCCGATTTTCGCCAGGCGTTCGAGGAACCGGTCAACGATGCGGGTGCGGTGCAAGAGCGTGGACGGCGCTCGACGAACGGCCGATTCTCGTAGCCAGGCCAGCAGCACTTCCTGATCCAGTGCCTCGTAACGTTCAGCGACATCCTGCAAGCCATGCAAGACCTGGGCATAACCGGCTCGGCTTTTCGTGCTGCGCAGATCAAGGCTCGCGACATAGCGGCCAATGATCGCTCGGTCGGGATCGGGCCAGCGTGCGGTCATGCCACCAACTCCATTCCCGGCACGTCTAGCGCGATGGCCCTGAGGTCTTCGGTAGCAAGTTTGAGATAGGGAGCCGTCGATCCTGTCGAACGATGTCCCAGCACGTCGCCGATGACCTTTTGAGGCACCGCGGCGCGCAGCATTTCGACCGCGCGCGCATGACGGAAGATGTGGGGGCCGCACTTACCAGGCGGTTGAACGCCAGCGTCACGGAGCCGCCGCCGAACCATGCTGTATAGCTTATCGAGCTTTCGGTAGGGCGCGCGTGTACGAACGAAGATCTCCCTGGCATCGGTCGAGGGGCGCCCGGATCGCAGATAGGCGAGCACCGCTTCGCCGACCGGCTCAAGAAGGGGCAGGAATGTGCTGGCTCGCGTCTTGTGGTGACGCACATGGATGGCTTCCGTTCGCCAGTCGATGTCCTCGATCCGGAGATGGCGGATTTCACCTGACCGCAGACCATAGGCTGCGAGGAGTTGCAGGATCGCATAATCCCGCAACCCCGCCGGTGACTTGTCCTTCTCGGCACTCTCCAGAACGGCGATGATCTGCCCACGGCTCAGGACCGAAGGTACGCCTTCATATGCATAAAGCGTCGGCGCCAGCACATGCCCTGACAGATCCGTCGTAACGCGACCTGTGATATGGAGGTAGCGCAGCAACGAGCGAAGCCGCTCTGCCACAGACTTCAGCGAACAGCGCGTCAGTTTCGGCGCGCGCAAATCCATATAACGGTCAACGTCAGTGACGCTCAGATCCGCCAAGCCGTCGTTTCCGCAATCGATCTGCCAAGCCAGGAAGTTCCGGGCTTCCCACATCAGCGCTGCGACGCTCGCGCAAGCCATCCCGCGTTCCTCACGCAGCCAGATTTCGTATTCGTCGCAGATTGAAAATCGGACCTCATCGGCCTCACAGGCTGGCTTGATGGCTGGCGGCCATTGGCCGTGAACAAGCCGCATCAGTGCGTGAATTCCGGAGCGTGGGACCTCGTGCCAGCGCGCACTGGGACGTCGACCACGCTGCTTTTCGAACTGGACGATTGCGTGCCGCAGATATCGTTCCACATGCACGTCGATCACGCCCGTGACGGGGATACCCCGCTGCTCCAGATAATCGAGAAATCCAGAAGCGTAGGCGCAGTAATTCCTCGCCACCACCGGGCTGTATCGCTGACCGATAAGCGACGACTTAAGTGTGGCGATTAGTTCGTGATGTTTATCCGACATTGGCGGCTCCTCTGCTGGTCTATTGACCCGCAGAGGTTCGGCGCCAAATAATGCGAAGCAAGTCGATCCGAAAACAACGAAAATCCGCCAATCAGGCCGCGTTCCTCCGCATTATGGGGACCTCGTGATTAGTCAAGCGGCAGAAGAACGATGCCGCCGATGCCGAAGCGATTTGCGAGGCGGTGACGCGGCCGACAATGCGGTTCGTCGAAATCAAGTCAGTTGACCAGCAGGCTGGCGGCGTGCTGCACAAAACGCGGGCACTGCTGATCAAGCAGCGGACGATGATGTTCAATGCCGTGCGCAGCCATCTGGCCGAATTCGGTCTTGTGACGGGTACCGGCGTGGCGCAGGTGGTGCGCATGGTCGATCGGCTTGCAAAAGGGGACGAACTCGATCTTCCGGAACTGGCGCGCGAGACACTCGGCGTCTTAGCGCGCCACATTCAGGAACTGCAGGACAAGCTCACCGGGATCGATAAGCAGTTGACCCGCTGGCATTATCGCAACGACGTCAGCAACATCCTTGAAACCATCCCCGGCGTTGGTGTGATCACCGCCTCGGCGCTCGCGTCGATGGTGACCAACGCGCAGAGCTTCAGGTCGGCCCGCCATTTCGCCGCCTGGCTTGGACTCGTGCCCCGGCAAAACTCGTCAGGTGGCAAGACCCGCCTGGGCAAGATTACCAAGGGCGGCAATCGCTACCTGCGACAATTGCTGGTCGTCGGTGCGACTTCAGTGCTGCGGCATGTCCGGGCGGGCAGCGTCAAAGGCTTTGAATGGGCCAAAGCCTTGCTTGATCGCCGTCCGCCCAAGGTCGTGGCCGTTGCTCTGGCCAACAAGATGGCGCGTATTGCATGGGTGGTGATGACGCGCGGCGTCGAGTATGAAAGAAAGGAATTGGCGATCGCAGCCTGATTGGCAGGCGATGGCAAAACAAGGTTGAGGTGTGAAGACCGACTGAAGGCAAGCCATTCGATCCACCGAGCTTCGGCAAACCTGCTTAGCGTACAGGACTTCGAGTCCGCGTAAACGATGAGGAGGCCAGGGCTGGCGGAATCCTTCAAGGCCAGCAGCCGTATAAAGGCTGCACATAAAGGCCGGACACGCGACTGCACTCGATATGGCATGTCAGAACGTCAGAAAATCGCACCGCAACGCGGGAGCCATCCACACGCAACGCTAAGCTGGACAAATCACGAACGCTTAACCTTATCTTTGTGCATGCCTCCCCTGGCAACCGGGTCTAGCGTGACCGAACAGGGGCACCCCGACTCGGATGAGGTGACATGGCGCGGCGCAATCTTCTCTCGCGGCACGAACTCGAGCGGCTTTTCCTGCTGCGAACGGATCACTTTTCGATCGTCAGAAACTGCACCCTGCCGACCGAAGATCTCGATGCCATCGGCAAGCGTCGAGGTGGTGTCAATCGGCTCGGTGTCGCTGTTCACCTCGTGCTGCCGCGCCGCTCGGGGCTTGGGCTGCGCACCAACTCGGATATCCCTATCCCGCAGGCTATACTCAGCTACCTAGCTGCACAGCTTTGCGTCTCGCCGGACATATTCGAACACTACGGTCAACGCCCGCAGACACAAACCGATCATAGCGCCGCAGCAGCCAATATCCTCGGTCTCCACCCATTCACGCGCACCGATGTTGCCTACGCTATCGACCTGGCATGCCGGACAGCAATGCTGAGCGACCGTGGAGAGACCATTGCCCTGTCCCTGATGGACAGTCTCAGGGCGGACCGGTTCATTCTGCCGCCTCCCGACACCCTCGAACGGTCCGGGCTTGCCGGCCGGGCCCGTGCTCGCAAGCTTGCGGCCGCAGAGATCGTCGCGGAGTTGGACGACGCAACATTGGCATCGCTCGATGCGCTCCTGGTCGGTGACCCTGCGCTAGATATAACTCCCTTGGCGTGGCTTCGGGACATGCCCGGATCACCATCGGCCAAGAACATGAACGCGCTGCTTACGCGCTTGAAACATTTACGGCAGCTTGGAATTGATCCAGGGATCAGCCTTGCCACAACAGGATTCCGCTTCAGCCAGTTCATGCGCGAAGGCGGTGTAGCTCCCCCGTTTCTACTTGCCGACTATTTCCGGAATCGCCGCAGGGCAACGCTGGCAGCCGCAGTAGTCGCACTTGAAGTCAAACTTGCCGATGCGGCGATCCTGATGTTCGAACGCCTGATCGGCGGACTGTTCGCCCGCGCCAAGCGGGGCAGGAACGACGGTATCAGCAAACCGCACCATCCGTCGGCAAACTGATGCGGCTGTTCGGAGCGACTATCACCGCACTCGACATGGCGGAGGAAACCGGCGGCGATCCTCTAGTCCTGATCGATGAAATGGTAGGTTGGCACCGCTTGATGGCGGCCCGTCCTCACGTCGATGCCTTGGCTGATCTCACCCAGGAGGACACCCTGATTTCGGCCACCGAACGATACGCAACGCTGCGTCGGTTTTCCAGCAACTTCCTCGACACGTTTACGTTCAAGGCCTCGGGCAGCGGGTCGAACCTGCTCGCGGCGATTGATCTCCTCAAGCAGATAAACAGAAGTCGCGGCATGCACCTGCCGGATAATCCGCCGTGCCCTTTGCCAATCGTCAATGGGCCAAGCTGATCACGGCGGGCGGAAAGGTAAGCCGTGCCCACTACGAGACAGCCATAGGTTTGTAAGAACAAAGAGGGAGGCGGTCTTTTCCTGAAACGCCGCCTCCCGAGAATTAACCGTTGAGCTTGTCTTTCACTCCCTTGGCGGGTGTGAAAGCAAGCTTGCGCGCCGCCTTGATCGTCATCGCTTCGCCGGTGGCAGGATTACGTCCTTCACGCTCCGGCGTATCCTTCACCTTGAATTTGCCGAAGCCGTTGAGCGAAATCTCCTCACCCTTGGCCGCTGCATCAGCGATCGCATCGAACACGGCGTCGACGACCTTGCGGGCATCCGCCTTGGTAAGGCCGGCGTCGGTGGCGATCGCTTCGGCCAGATCATTGTTATTCATAGCAGTTCCTTCTTCTTTGATGGGCGCGGGCCTCAGTATCCACCGCCAGATTCGTTATGTCCGAGCAGTACTGGCCCGGTGAGTGGGGCCGAGATTCAGCTCGCGTCGTCCGTGGTCGGCTTGGGCGTACGCGCCATGCGCTTGGGCCTCGGCGCTTTGCCCGGCTTGTCGGCCTGCAGCGGTTCAGAGTTGGTTTCGCCCTCAGCAGCGGGAGCACCTTCACTGGGCGTCGCCTGCCCTTTGCCGAACAGCCCCAGCTTGCCGCGCGGCTTGCGTGGCGGCTTCGCATCGGGTTCCGGCGCTGCCGACGGAGTTGCCGCAGCGATAGCAGCCGACGCGCCGTCCGCCTGTGAGCCTTTCCCCGCCGCACGCTTCTTTGGGGTGGGTTTCACTCCGGTCACTTCGGAAGTCGAGCTGCTCTTGGGCTTGGCTTTCGCCTCGGGTGCGACCGGCTCGACCGATGGAGCCTTGTCACCTTCAGAGGCAGCAACGACTGGCGCATCCCCGTCAACTTTGGTTGGCTTGGGAGCCGCCTTCCGCTTCAACTTGCCTGCAGGTTTTACCGATTTCGGCGATGCGCCCTTGCCGGTTGGCGTTTTGGCCGCCGAGGTTTCCGCTTTTGCTGGCTTGCCGTCGGTAACCGGCTCGGCATTCGCGGCAGATGCAGCCGCGGTGACCGGCTTCTCGGCGCTCTCCGAAACAGCAGGCTTCGGACGATTGCCAAGACCGATCCGCTCGGCAATGGCGCGGCGCTTGGCTGTGAAGTCCGGAGCGACCATCGGATAGTCGGCGGGCAGCTTGTACCGCTCCCTATAGGCCTCCGGGGTCAACCCGTTCGACGCCAGATGGCGCTTGAGCGTCTTGTACGGCTTGCCGTCGATGAGGCTAACGATATGCGCACTCGACGACAGGCTCTTGCGGATCGACACCGCCGGCGTGAACGTCTGCTGTTCCTCCATAACCGGCTTGGGTGCCGTATCTTCGGTCAGAGCGAGACGGGTCTCCCGGATCAGTCGGGGCAAATCCTCGGATCCGACAGTGTTATTGGTGAGATAGGCGCTGAGGAGTTCTACAGTCAGTGCCGTGAGATCGGCGGGGTTTTCGGTTTCGGCCATAGTAGATAATGCTCCTGCAGCGTTTTATGGATCTGGAGATTGCGACGGCTCGCTTTTCACGAGCAAAAGAACTTAACACAAGAGGGAAACTGCCCGTTTTGGCGGCTGCGCCGATTTGAATCGCACCCAAACCATACACTGGATGGTATTCGTTCGTCAGAAGACCGGCACATTGTTCCTTCAACTGACAGCGCCGATGGGATGGCTGAAAGAACGCATGCACGGAACGGGCGCTCCAGTGCAATCCGCGCAATTGCCAAACCCCTGCCCTGCTATCATATGCCGCCATGCCTTTCAGGCATCCTCTCCCAAAACTTTTCAAGCCGGCCTTTGGGTCGGCTTTTCTGTTTCGAAACAGACTTCCGACAGGGAAGGATCTGACCTTGGTTCGCCGATGATCATCGAGCGATCCACTGTGTATCCGCAAGTTCTCCGCCCATTATCCGCAAAGTTATCCACACCCTGCCCGGTCTCGACATCTGGCCGGCATCAATTCGATGGCCCCATGGCATGCAGTACGATCACGACGACAGACGACCTCGTCGGATTTAACAAGGTCGAGCGCGCCCTGTACCACGTATCTCTGCGCGACCATTGTGCCTCGTGCACCGACATCGACCCATTCACTATCGGTAACAACGAAACTGTTTCGCCCCGTATCTAGTGGACAGGGTACACGGCTTGTGCCCATAGGCTGATCCATGGATTATCCGTTCACTACAACCATTCTTCAGGTCATCGAACGTGCCCCGCAATGGGTTCGCCACGACCTCGAGGCAAAGGATGCGGCGATCCGCGCGCGCGCCGAGGAAACGCTGGCAGCGATGATTTCAGCCGCTCTACAGGACATGCAGATCCCACCTCCGGCTTGACTGAATTGCAGGACGCCTTCTCTTTCCGAGCGAACGGCCCGGAACCAATCTGCCTGTACTCCCTTGATGAAAGCGAAGGAGACCATCGCATGATTGGCAAGATTATCGGGGCGATCGCCGGCAGCCACGCCTCGAAGCACGTACAGGGCCTCAATGGATCGGGCGGTGCACTTCTCGGCGTGGCCGTGCCGACATTACTGCGTCGACTAAGTCCGCTGAGCCTGATTGCCGTGGCGGCAGGCGGATATGCTTACAAGAAGTATGCCGACCGCCGCGAAGCAGACAAGCTTGAACGCGCACGGCCGAGCGGATTTGCGGAGCCCACGCGTACTCAAGCCTAAAGCATAACGCGGCAGCCTCAGGCCCTGAAGCGCTGTGGCTGCCGCCCCCCTGCTCCACCTCAGCCCAGCTTTTTCATTAGCCTCTTAAGCCTGTGCCAGACGGTCAGGGCGGCATCGAGCTGGCACAAGTAGGCCATTCGACCATAGACTTTCAGCAAATCGGTGAACGCGCCAAAGATTTCGGAATATCCTTGGACCATAAGGCGCTCAAAGCGCTCAACACCATCCGCAACGATATGGAACATCACTACACATCGGAGTCGGCGACCGCGATCCGCGCGGCGATCAGCAAGGGTTTTCCGGTTGTGGCTTCCCTGTTTCGCCAGATGGAGGAAGATCCAGTCGCGCTTTTGGGAGAAGCATGGACAACCATGCTGGAAACTAAGGAGTTGTACGACCAAGAGCTCCGGGAAGCGCGGGCCACACTAGAGAAAATTAGATGGCGATCTTCCTCAATCATGGCTGAAGTCATCAAATGCGGAGATTGTCAGTCCGAGCTCGTCGAGCAGGTCGAACCCGAAAACGAGAGCCAAGATTACGCACAGCTGCGCTGCAAGACCTGCGGGCAAGATGTAGATGTAGCCGATGCCATCGAACAGGCGATCGAGAAGGCGCATGGAGCCGAGGCGTATGTCCGTTACAAGGATGCATTCGAGGATGGCCCGATCTATCAGTGTCCCGTTTGCGGGCGGTCGACGTTGTTGGAAGGGGAAGACGGTTGTGCGAACTGCGGCGAAGCTTTGGATTTTAACGCTGAATGTTTTCGCTGCGGAGCAGGCATCAGCATACAGGATTATCTAGACGGGCTCGATGAAGGGCTTTGCTCCTACTGCTCTCACATGCAGGAAAAGATTTTGCGGGAAGACTGAGATGCTTCCTCGCTCATGTCCAAATTGAGGCAATCAGGCAGTTGCCCTAGTGGCGCCCCATCGACAGTTGCTTTTTGATTTGGACGTCTGCCAGGCAGATCTAAACGACCTTTTTTCGTCGGCAGCGGAGTCAGAGTAAGCGTCAGCTATTCCCGCAATCCGGCTCCTGATTGGACAGTCGTTTACACCGGCTTTCCGCCGTGGTCGGGGCTCCAGAGAATGTTTGGTTCTGGGAAACTGAAATGAGAACCTGAAAGGCAACGATGGGTCGAGGGCGGCAAAGGCTTCTACGCGCCCAACCAAGCCGTTCAACTGGGAAAATGGCGTGCCCATGAGTCGCCAGTCCGCTTGTGACCGGGGCTGGGACTAAGCCGCCATTTGGCGCCCGCAGCGCCAATGGCGGCTATTGTCAAAAGCGGCCGCAGCTGCGACGTCTCAGCCAGATTGTGAAATGACTGGGGTCTGCGCTTGCACTCCATCAAATCGGGTCCGCCATCGATCGACGAATGCAGCAATTGCCGGAAGCACGAGCAATGTGAGCGCCGTGGAGGTTATGAGACCTCCGATCACGACGGTCGCCAATGGTCGTTGAACTTCCGCGCCAGTTCCGGTTGCTAGCGCCATCGGAACGAACCCGAGGCTTGCGACCAGTGCCGTCATCAGCACGGGACGCACGCGCTCCATGGCGCCATCGATGATTGCTTTGTCCCCGCCCGCACCGTCGTCCCGTCGCTTACTGATTGCGCTCATCATCACGAGGCCGTTGAGGACCGCGACGCCTGACAATGCAATAAACCCTACCGCCGCAGTGATCGAGAACGGGATGCCGCGCAACAGCAGCGCGAAGACGCCGCCCGCAAGCGCCATCGGCACGGCCGAGAACACGATGGCTGCGGGAATAAACCCGCCAAGCGCCAGATAGAGCAGCGCATAGATCGCGACGAAGCAGATCGGCACGACTATCAAAAGCCGCAGCCGTGCCGATTGCAGGCTCTCGAACGTGCCGCCCCATTCCGTGTACATGCCCGGCGGCAGCGTCATCGCCCCGATCCGTGCCTGCGCGTCCGAGACGAACCCGCCCAGATCGCGACCGCGAACATTCACCTGAACGGTGACCATGCGCTTGCCATTCTCACGGCTGATCTGGTTGAGACCCTGCGTGTAGCTGAACCGCGCCACTTCCCTCAGCGGGATCGATCGCGCGACCTGCCCGTCCGAAGCGGGCAGCATGATCGGGATAGCCCCCAGCGTTTCGAGATCGTCGCGCTGCGCGTCGGGAAGCCGGACCACGACCGAGAAGCGTCGGTCGCCTTCGAACAGAAGGCCGGCCTCGCGACCGCCGAGCGCCGCGGATACCGTGTTCGCAACCTCCTCGACCGTCAGACCGTAGCGGGCCGCCGCCAGTCGATCGATCTTGACGTCGAACGTCGGCGCACCGTCGGTCTGTTCGGCGCTGACATCTCCCGCACCGGGGATCGAGCGCAGCACGCCCGCGATGCGCCGCGCCTCACCGCTCATCTGGTCGAGATCGTCGCCATAAAGCTTGACCGCTACATCGGCGCGCACGCCCGCAATCAACTCGTTGAACCGCATCTGGATCGGCTGCTGAATCTCGGTGCGGTTGCCGATCAGCGGCTTCATCCGCGCCTCGATGCGCTTGAGGATATCCTCCTTGCTCCGCACCTCGGCCGGCCACTCACTCTCGGGCTTGGGAATGACATAGGTGTCCGAAGCATTTGGCGGCATTGGATCGGTGCCGAGATCGGCGTTGCCGTTCTTGGAAAAGACCAGCGCCACCTCGGGCAGGGTCTTGAGGGCATTCTCGATCTGGAGCTGCATCTGCGTCGACTGATCGATCGAGGCGGACGGCACCCGGAAGTTGGTGACCGTGATGTCCTTCTCGTCGAGCTGAGGCATGAACTCCTCACCGAGCAGCCCGAACGCGAGCACGGCCGCGAGGAATATGCCCGCGCCGCCGAGTACGAACGGCAAAGGGCGAGCGACTGCGCGTTCGAGCAGCGGGGCGTACTTCTCCTTGAACCATCGGATCGGCTTGACCTCTGTCTCGCTGACCTTGCCCTTGATGAGGATCGCCAGCATCGCCGGAACGAAAGTCAGCGACAGGACGAACGCGCTCGCCAGCGCGACCATGAGCGTCACCGCCATCGGCGAGAAGGTCTTGCCCTCGATACCCTGGAAGGTGAGCAACGGCACGAACACGAGGAAGATGATGAGCTGGCCATAGACAGTTGGGCGGATCATCTCCTTGGCCGCAAGCGTGGTCTCTTCAAGCCGCTCGTCCATGCTCAGCAACCGCCCTTCATGCTCCTGTCGTTCGGCAAGGCGCCGCAGGGCGTTCTCGACGATGATCACCGCGCCATCGACGATCAGGCCGAAGTCGAGGGCGCCCAGACTCATGAGATTGCCCGAGACGCCGAGGCCATTCATCCCCGCCGCCGTCATCAACATGGTGATCGGGATGACCGCCGCGGTGATCAGGGCCGCGCGGACATTGCCGAGCAGCAGGAACAGGATAACGATGACCAGCAATGCGCCTTCGACGAGGTTCTTCTCGACCGTCGCGATCGTCGCGTTGACCAGCTTCGATCGGTTGTAGACCGGCTCGGCGAAGACGTCGGGCGGCAGCGCCTTGTTAATCTCGGTCAGGCGCTCGGCGGCGCTGTTGGCGACGATGCGGCTATTCTCGCCGACCAGCATCAGCACGGTCGAGATGACCGCCTCCGATCCCATGCGACTGCCCGAGCCGGTTCGCACCGCGCCGCCGATCACGACCTGCCCGACATCCTTGACCCGCACCGGGGTGCCGCCGCGGGTCGCGACCACCGCTTCTTCGATCTCGCTGATCGAGCGGAGCCGCGCGTCGGCACGCACAAGGAAGCTTTCACCGGCGCGCCGCACATAGTTGGAGCCTGCCGACAAATTGGCCTTCTCCAGCGCATCGGCCAGCTCGGTGATCGAGAGGCCGTAGGTCGCGAGCGCATTGAGGTTCGGCTCGACCAGATATTGCTTCACATAGCCGCCGTTGGAATCGACGCCGGCAACGCCTTTCACGTTGCGCATCTGCGGACGGATGATCCAGTCCTGCACGGTGCGCAGATAGGCTGCCTTCGCCAGTTCGGTAGTCAGCCGCTCACCCTCGGGCGTGAGGTAGCTGCCGTCGGTCTGCCAGCCGGGCTTGCCATCGACATGCTCGGCACCGCCCTTGCCGTCGGGGTGACGAAAGGCGACCGAATAGAAGAAAATCTCGCCAAGGCCGGTGCTGAGCGGCGCGAGATTGGGCTGGACGCCGGCCGGAAGGCTGTCCTTCGCCTGCGCGATCCGCTCGGTCACCTGCTGGCGCGCGAAATAGATGTCGGTCGAATCCTCGAACACGGCGGTCACCTGACTGAAGCCGTTGCGCGAGAAGCTGCGCGTCATCTGCAGCCCGGGAATACCGGCGAGCGCGGTCTCGACCGGGAAGGTCACCTGTTTCTCGATATCGACTGGACCGAGCGCGGGCGCGAAGGTGCTGATCTGCACCTGCCGGTTGGTAACGTCGGGAACCGCGTCGATCGGCAGTTTGGTGATCTGCCACGCGCCGAAGCCGATGACGATGAGCGTGAGGAACGCGACGAGCCATCGTCCGCGAACCGAGAGCGCAAGGATGCGACCGATCATTCCGCCGACTCCTTCTCGAGTTCGGCCTTGAGCAGAAAGGCGTTGGTCGTAGCGATCTGTGTCCCGCCCTTGAGGCCGGAGAC
This sequence comes from Novosphingobium guangzhouense, assembly GCF_002896965.1. Classification (GTDB taxonomy): domain Bacteria; phylum Pseudomonadota; class Alphaproteobacteria; order Sphingomonadales; family Sphingomonadaceae; genus Novosphingobium; species Novosphingobium guangzhouense. Next base: position 28,263 of record NZ_LYMM01000048.1, on the reverse strand, counting down.
GATCGCGACCAGCCCGCCACTGCGCGCGCCTGCCTGCACCGTCTGCGCCCTGAACCCGGCGGCTGTGCGAACGAACACTACCGTGCGCTCGCCGAGCGTCTGCACCGCATCCTGTGGCACCATCACGCCGCTTTTGGTCGCGCCGCCACTGGCGAAGATACGCGCCTGCACGAGCTGCCCTGGCGCAAGCACGCTGCTCCCGGCACTCGCCTCGATGACGACGGTCGCCCCCCGAGTTTGCGCATCGACGACCCCGGTCGACGACCGGACCCGCCCGGCGATGATCGCGCCATCGGCGAGGCTCAACTCGACGCGGTCACGCACCCGCACGCGGGTCGCATCAGCGGGCGGCACGCTCGCCGTGATCTGCAACCGGCTGGGATCGGCGACGCGGAACAACTCAGCTTCGGCGGAGACGAACTGGCCAAGATTTGCCGACGCGGCGGTCACGCGCCCGCTGACCGGGCTCACCACTGCGACCGAGCGGCCGTCACCCGCCACCCGCGCGGCCCCTGCGGCGGCGCTGGCACGCATCGCATCTGCGCGGGCAACCGCGAGATTGGCTTCGGCGGTTTCATAATCGGCGCGCGGGCTGACGCCCTGGGCCAGCAGGCTGCGCTCGCGCGCCAGCTGCTTCGTGGCGAGCGTGACCCGGGCACTTGCCGCCGAGCGGTCGGCGGCGATCGCCGAAGCGTCGCGGCTCTCGACCAGCGCCAGCGTTTCGCCTGCGCGCACCGGATCGCCGATGCGCTTGAAGATGCGAACGACGGTACCGGCCGCGCGCGGTGTCAGCACCGCTTCGGCGTCGGGAGTCGAATCCACCGTGGCGCTGGCTGCGATCGCGGCGTCGAGTTCGCCTGAGGCAGACTGCGCCACCACGATCTGCGAGCTGCGGATACCAGCAGCGTCGATGGCGACATCGTCGCCCGGCTTCGCCTCGGCGGCGGGGGTTTGCGCAGCGGGTGGCGCGGGCTGGGTGAAACGGGCGATGCCGAACCCGGCGCCGGCGGCAAGCAGGAGAGCGACGGCGGAGCCGATATACAGGCGGTTCTTGTCGGAGGTCATGGGATCAGGTCTCCGGTGATGGTGCGGCCCTGGAGGCGGGCGAGCGTAGCGTTGGCGGCGAAGCGCGCGGCGAGCGTGTCGAGCACGACCCCGCGAGCACTGCCGAGATTGTGGCGGGCGGTGAGCAATTCGATCAGCGGTGCCTTGCCGGATTCATAGGCGATCCGGGCGAGCCGATAGGCTTCATCGGCCGTTGCGAGCGACGCTTGCGCGGCCGTCACGCGGCTCTCGCTCGCCTCGGCCTGGGCGATGGCGCCGCGCAGTTCGGCTTCGGTCTCGATCCGCGCAGCCTCGGCGCGCGAGGCCGCTCCCTGCGCCTCGGCGCGGACCGCGGCGACATTGCCGCGATTGCGGTCGAACAGCGGCAGGGGCACCGAGACCCCGACGATCATCGCGGTCGCATTGTCGCGCTCCAGACGGCGCACGCCGAGCTGCCCGGTGACGTCCGGGATTGCGCGCTTCTCCTCGACCCGGATGCGCAGCGCCGCCGCGTCGCGTTCGGCGAGCGCCAACCGGTAGATCGCCGAGCTGCCGGCATCGACCGGGCCGACGATCGCCGGCCGCTCGAACATGGCGAGCACCGAGCCGCTGATGCCGGTAAAGGTCTGGGGCGCACCGGCAAGGGCGGACAGCCGCGCCAGCGCGCCGGTCAAATTGGCGCGTGCGAGGTCGCGATCGGCCCGCAGCGCGTTCAGCGCGGACTCGGCCTGAAGACTCCGCAATCTTGCTTCCTTGCCGACATCAACCAGCGCGCGTGCGAGCTTCAGGTCGGCCTCGGCTTCCTCGACCTCGTCATCAGCCAGTTCGACGCGGCGCTGGGCGATTTCAACCATGGCGTAGGCGAGCGCGAGATCGTGGGCATAGGTCGCCCTGGCACCCGAGGCTCTTGCTCTCGCGACGCCAACCTCGGCCTCTCCGGCAGCAATACGCGCCGAGCGCTTGCCGCCCAGTTCGAACGGCTGGTTATACTGGAGCGTGTTCTCCGCCCCGTCGAAGCCGCGATAGGGCGCGCGGCCCGCGATGTTCTCGGCCATCACGCTGACGGTCGGGTTGGGGCGGGCACGAGCCTGTTCGGCAAGCCCTTCGGCGCGAGCGACATCGGCGGCAATCGCTGCCGAACGGGGTGCGTTCTCGCTGTCGCGCAGCAAGGTGGCGAAGGGCGGCGCAACCTGCGCGCGCACTGACTGGACAAGCAGCAGCGCGCCGCTCGCGACCAGCATGCCGGTCACCGCAATGCGCGGCAGCCGGCCTGAATAGGCTCTCATGGATCAATCCCCTTAACGGCATGTCGAACGCGCGCCAGATCGGCGCCGAGCGTTCAGCCGCGTGGGGGTCGCAATATCTCGACGGGCCTCGCCGAGACCGGCAGGCTGGTGGTGACCAGCGTCCAGCGCAGCGACACGATGAACAGCGTTACGCTAACCAGCGGTCGCGAAGAGAGGTCCACGGTCTGGGCAACGGCATGAGCTGCCAGATGGAGCGCGTCCGACGGATCGGGCTGATCCGAGGGAGCATGGTCATGGTGGTCGGTATCGATGCTCGCGGCATGAACTGGCGCATGGCTGTGCGGCAGGCCGTCATGCCAGGTCGCAAGCCCGATCACGCCGATCATGGCGAGCAGTCCCAACAATGCGGCGACGCACTGCAGACGGCTCGCCGGCGCGCGGCGGGAAGCAAGGACCAACGGTCGGGCCATGGCGCGCAACCTATCGCCACGGTGCATGAGCGGCAAGTAATCCCGCACTATCGCAAATATTGCTGTCATGACCGGCGCGGCCAGCGTGGATGAAGATCGTCGATCACATAGTCGTGTCCCGACTTTCCGTGATCGCGCCAGTGCGGATGATCGGCCGGAAGATCGTCATGATTGTGTTCGACCGTGGTCGCGTCGCGTGCCGGCCAGACCAGCAAAGCCGCAACCGTACCGAAAGCCGCCAGACCCGCCATGGCGGCAAACGCCGCTGACAACCCAGAGGCCGCACCCAGCTGCCCGGCGAGCGGATAGGCTATCAGCCAGCAGACATGGCTGAGCGCGAACTGGGCCGCGAACAGGGCCGGCCGGTCCTCGGCGTTCGCCGAGCGCTTGATGAGGCGGCCCGATGGCGTGATGCTTGCCGCATAAGCCATGCCGAGGAACGGCCAACCGATGAGAATGACCGGCCATGCGAGCGAGTGGCCCGGCGCCGTCAAGCCGGCTGCGGCAAGGCCCGCGAGCAATATGGCCAGCGCCACCGACGCGATCAGCATCACGCGCCGATCGGAAAACCGGTCGAGAATGCGCGGCAGTGCAAAGGCGGCCAGCATCGAACCACCGCCATAGGCGGCGAGCGTGATCGCGACCTCGCGCTGGCCGAGCCCGAGCGCGCGGACGATCACGACCGTGTTGACGATGACCATCGCGCTCGCGGCAGCGGCGGAAAGCGTGACCGCGAGCAAGCCGCGCAGACGCGGCGTGCGCAGATAGATGCGGATGCCGCGCGTGGTCTTGGCATATATGCCGTCGCGGACGGCGGTCGATTGACTGACGAGGCTGGGCAGGCCGGAGCTGACGACGAGCGCGGCCGATGCAAGGAAGCCGAGGGCGGTGCCCGAGAACAACCAGTGGAAGTTTATCACGGTGAGCAGCGCGGCCGCCAGGACCGGACTGGTCAGTGTCTCCATGTCGTAGGCGAGCCGGGAAAGAGAGAGCGCGCGGGTATAGTCGCGCTCTTGCGGCAGCACATCGGGAATGGTCGCCTGAAAGGTCGGTGTGAACGCGGCCGATGCCGATTGCAGGACGAAGATCAGGACGTAGATCTGCCAGACTTCGCTGACGAACGGCAGGAACACCGCGACGCCGGCCCGGACGAGGTCGAGCGCCACCAGCAGGGCCTTGCGCGGTACGCGATCGGCGAAGGCGCCCGCAATCGGCGCGACGAGGATATAGGCGACCATCTTGATGGCGAGCGCCGTGCCGAGCACGGCACCGGCATTGCCGCCGGCAAGGTCATAGGCAAGCAGCCCGAGCGCCACCGTCGCGAGGCCGGTGCCGACCAGCGCGATCACTTGGGCGAGGAACAGATGGCGATAGACGCGATTGGCGAGCACCTCGAACACCCACATCCCATATCCCCCCTGGGGGATACATGTCTATCCCCCCGGGGGGATATTTTCTCGACAGCGATCGTCGCCCGTGGGATAGGATTGCATGGCCCATCAGACCCATTCCTCCCATCCCGCGATCATCAAGCGCCTCAATCGTGCGGCGGGGCACCTCAAGAGCATTGTCGGGATGATCGAGGAGGAGCGCGCCTGCGTCGACATCGCCCAGCAATTGCAGGCGGTGGAAAACGCTATCGCCAGCGCCAAGCGAGCGCTGATCAACGACCATATCGATCACTGCCTCGTCCACGCCGAGGAAGGCGAAGGCCCACAGCACGCGATCGACCAGTTCCGCGCCATCTCCAAATATTGGTGAGGGGCTCTCGTCAGCCGCGCGCGATGGCAGCCGCCCGCGCGTAACGCCGGTCGACCTCCTCCCAGTCGAGATTGGCGAACCAGGCGTCGATATATTTGGCGGCCTGCGTGCCATAGTCCATGTGGAAGCTGTGCTCGTACATATCGAGCACCAGCAGCGGAATGCCGGCGGCCGGCGCATGCATATGGTCCCACGACCAGCTGGTGCCGAGCGCGCCGGTGTGGAGATTGTAGGAGAGGATCGTCCAGCCCGATCCGCCGGCGAGCGACATGGCAGTGCGCCGATATTCGGCCTCCCAGGTCGCGAACGAGCCATAGGCGGCGTCGATCGCCTGCTTGATCCGGCCGCCCGCCTGACCGTTGCCGCCAAGCCCGTCGAAATAGAGTTCGTGCAGCACGACCGAGCCGGTCCGGTGCGCCTCTTCGCGCTTGAGACCGCCATATATCGCTGGCGGCGCATCCTTGTCGGCAAGGGCCGAGGCAAGACGCGACCGCACTGCGTTCAGCGTCTTGACCGACCCCTGATAGTTGTTCTCCCAATGCGATTTCAGCAGTCGCTCCGAAAGGCCGGGCAGCTTGGCGGGATCGAACTTGAGCGGCTTGGGCTGGAAGCTGCCGGTGAAGGCGGGTACGGGAGCGGCGACGCCCGATTGCGCAACCGCACCATCGGCTGCGGCGACGAGCAAGGCGCTCGCTCCAAGGGTTTTTACAGCACCTCGTCGTGTAACGTCGGTCATGGGCTCATACTCCTTGAGCGAAAAGGAACCAGGCCGCGCCGATCGCCGCGGAGCCGGCGAGGACGGTGAGCACACCTAGCTTGAAGCGGAAGATCGCCAGTGCGGCGGCGGCCGACAGCAGCGCCGCCGGCCAGTTGATCGAGGCCAGCACCGGCGCGTCGAAGCGGTGGCCCATGATTCCGATCGGCTGCACGCGGCCGAACAGCGTGTGGATCGCGAACCAAATGGCGAGGTTGAGGATGACGCCGACGACCGCGGCCGTGATCGCGGTCAGTGCTGCCGACAAGGCCTTGTTACCGCGCAGCCGCTCGATGAACGGCGCACCGGCAAAGATCCAGAGGAAGCACGGCACGAAGGTGACCCAGGTGGTCAGGATGGCGCCGAGCGTCGCGGCGATTAGCGGAGCCAGCCCGCCGGCATCGCGATAGGCCGCGAGGAAGCCGACGAACTGCGTGACCATGATCAACGGCCCGGGCGTGGTCTCCGCCATGCCGAGCCCGTCGAGCATCTCGCCGGGCTTGAGCCAGCCATATTGGTCGACCGCCTGCTGCGCGACGTAGGCGAGCACCGCATAGGCGCCGCCGAAGGTCACCACCGCCATCTGGCTGAAGAACGTGGCGATGCGCGCATAGACGTCGTCGGAACCAAGCAACAGGACGAGCGCCAGCACTGGTGCAAGCCAGAGCATGAGCAGCGCGCCCGAGATCTTGAGCGACCACCCGAGATTGGCGCGGGCATGCTCGGGCAGCGCTTCTCCCAGCGCGGTATCACGGTCATGCACGATCGCGCCGCCGCCCGGACCATGGCCCCCGCCGCCGCGAAACGCTGGACTGCCAGATCGGCCGCCGACATAGCCGACAATGCCGGCGAGCAGCACGATCAGCGGGAACGGCGCGCCGAGGAAGAAGATCGCGACGAAGGCGGCGACGGCGATACCGCGCATGACACTGTTCTTGAGCGCGCGCGATCCGACGCGAACCACCGCTTGTACCACCACCGCCAGCACGGCGGCCTTGAGCCCGAAGAACAGGCCCTCGATCAGCGGGACATGCCCGAGTAATACGTAAACGTAACTGAGCCCGAGGATCGCGAGGAAGCCCGGCAGCACAAACAATGTGCCTGCGACCAGCCCGCCTTTCGTCTTGTGGAGCAGCCAGCCGATATAGATGGCGAGCTGTTGGGCTTCCGGCCCCGGCAGGAGCATGCAGTAGTTGAGCGCGTGGAGAAATCGCTCCTCGCCGATCCAGCGTTTCTCATCGACGAGGATGCGGTGCATCACCGCGATCTGCCCGGCCGGGCCGCCGAAACTCAGTGCTGCGATCCGCGCCCAAACCCGCACCGCTTCGCCAAAGGCAATGCCGTGATCATGCGCCTTGAGCCGGAGCGCGATCTGCTCGTCGGTGATAACGCTGCTCATCGCTCGACCCTCCGGGCACTGAAAAAGGCGTGGAACTGGTCGAGCGCATCGCCGGCCTTTGCGATACGCTCCAGATCGTCGTCGGTGGATGCGCACACGCCCGACAGCATCGCGCCGAGACCCGCTGTTTCAGGCCGGTTGAACTTGGCGTCAGCAATGTCGAGGTCGTGGATGATCTCGCCGATTGCGACGAGTCCGGCGTCTTCGCCCAGGCCTGCGCGCATGACGATGGTCTCGAAGCTGCACCGATCCTCTTCATGAGTGAACTCTGCATCGGCCATGTCGAAGCGAAGCTCTCCGGCTTCGGGCGCATAGCTGCGTCCATCGACGAACTTGAAGACTGCATTGCGGTCGATGAACCGGCGGATGAGCCAGGCACAGGCGATGCGATCGACATGCACGCCGCGCCGGGTCACCCAGGTTTTACCGATTAGATCGCGCGGTTCGTCCGAGGCCGGCATCGACCGACTGACGTCGGGATGCTGGTAGCGCTGACGGTCAAGCTCGGCGAGCGCAGCCTCGGCATCCTGCCGCCCATGTGCCCCAAAGAAGTCGAGCATTGCGGCGTCGCCGAGGCGCTTCTCCAGCTTCACGATCTCGGCGCCGCTTGCCGGCCCGGTTTCAAGCAGCAGGCGGGCCGCCTGCGCTATCTCGGAATAATCGGCATCGCGCGCGGCATCGAATAATCCGCGCACGTCGGCATCGCTCTGTCCCGCCAGCAGGATCGCATCGAGCAGGATGGCGTCGCCGCCCGCCACGACGATCTCCTCCAGCAAGACGCGTAGGGTCGCTTCGTTCGCATCGCTCTTGGGAAGGACGTGCACAGCATTCTTGAGCGGCACCGCCCCGATCGTCTGGAGCCTCCGCCAGACCTTCACCCGCAGATAGGGTGGCTTGGTCGGGAGCTGATGGAGCAGAGCCAGCCAGTTCGCAGTTTCGATCGATGCCATAATGGTGCATGTATATCATACAATGCGATTCGATAGAACACATATATCACAACTAACTTGGCTGGTATCAGCGCTGGTCGTGGCTACCGCTCCAGGCGCCGCGCAGGCGCAGCAGGCAGGCGACGGCTTGTCGCTCTCGGGCGCGATGCGCCTGCGCTACGAGGTCATCGACGGTCAGCCGCGTGTCGGATTCAATCAAAGCGATGATCTCGTGAACCTGCGCACCAACATTCTCGCCGAATATCGTTCGGACCATTGGCGTGCGGCGATCGAGCTCTACGACAGCCGCGTGTGGGGCGAGGGTGATGGGACGCCCGTCACCACCAACGAGGTCAACACGCTCGAGCCGGTCCAAGCCTATGTCGCGGGCGACTTCGACAATGTGTTCGGGAAGGGTTCGAAGCTGACGCTGACCGCCGGGCGCATGATGCTCAATCTCGGCTCGCGCCGGCTGGTCGCCGCCGACGACTATCGTAACACTACCAATGGCTATTCCGGGCTTCGCGCGGATATATCGGCGCGCGGCGGTTGGAAGGCGACGCTGATATACACGTTGCCGCAGGTTCGGCTTCCTGACGACAATGCCAGCCTGCGCAGCAGCAAGGTCAGGCTCGACCGCGAGAGTTTCGATCTCGTGCTCTGGGGCGGCCAGATCAGTAAGGCGAAGGCGATCGGCCCGGCGATGGCTGAGATGACCTATTTTCATTTGGGGGAGCGCGATGCGCCAGGCCGTCCGACCCGAGATCGGTCGCTCGATACCATCGGTGGCCGGCTCATCGCAGAACCGCGCGCCGGCAAGGTCGATTTCGAGATGGAAGCACTCTATCAGACCGGTCACATCAGCATGTCGACGGCCGCGCTTGCGCCTTCGCAGTTGGTAAGGGCGAGCTTTCTGCACGCGGATGTCGGCTTTAGCTTTGCCGGTCCTTGGAAACCGCGCCTATCGATCGAATTCGATCGGGCGAGCGGCCACAAACCAGGTGGCCATTACGGGCGCTTCGATACGCTTTTCGGCATGCGCCGCGCCGAGCTGGCACCGGCCGGCCTGTATAATGCCATCGGGCGCGCCAATCTCGTGACACCTGGTGTTCGACTAGAGGCGACACCGAACAAGCGGCTCGACTGGTTAGTCGTTTATCGCGCGATGTGGGCTGACGCGCGTGAAGACAGTTTTTCTACGACCGGCGTCCGCGATGCCGGCGGGCTGTCGGGAAGCTTTGCCGGGAATCAAGTTGAAGTGCGGCTTCGTTACTGGCTTGTTCCTGATCGACTACGTTTCGAATTTGATGGGCTTTTGCTGGCGAAGGGGCGTTTGCTCCGTGAAGCGCCCAACGCACCGGCAAAGGGATGGACGCGCTATGGGTCATTCAATCTCACCGCCGTTTTCTAAGCGACTTAGAATTTTGTTCTGGGAGCCGGGCAATGTGAGTGGATCGCATGGCGGACGCTATCGTAGCGCTGTAGCGTAGGCATATTGCCCATCTTCATCGGGCTGAGCCCGCCAAGCTGTCTCGCAAAGTTCGGGCGTTCTCGATAGATTGCTGACGACCGATGATGGGGCGCGATGCTGATGGTCCGCTTGGACCGGAATGATCGGCCGCTTTCGGCATACCCAGACCTTATAGGGAGCAGTTGTGAACGACTGAGTCTGGTCGGCAGCCGACACCGAGTGAGCGTCAGCTATCTCAGAAACCCAACTCGGAACCGGACGGTCGCCTACCGGCCAGAGCCGGACACATGCGCCTCCTTCGGAAAACACGCTCTCGCATCCGGGAACATACACATGAGCAGCTGCGGGAGCGTTTGCTCGATTGGATCATCGAAGCCGGCCAGGAGCTTCACGAAGAGTGCCCATTCCGTAAGGATCGTCATCACGCCCCGCACGGCTATCAAGGGCGGCGGGAATCCGTCGTCGATGGCATCCCGCTAACGCTGTCGCTGCGTGTGCACTGGTCCGAAAGTGGGCGCCACGACGGGGCGCTGTTTCTCTCGCGAAAGGCAGGGGTTGATATTGAGGAACAGCGACTGATTCGTATGCGGACGGCCTTGGACAAGAAACTGCCCAAGCTGACTGAATGCACGGTTCTGGGCGATACGACCTTCCTCATTCTCGAATGGTCCGACATTGCGCTCAGCAACCATGTGGTCATAGGCCGCGCGCTCGAAGCCGCGCTCGCTGGACGGAGCGACTGCCCAGATTACGTCTTTTTGGCTGATACCGCGACCGAGCAGTGGCACTTCTTCCAGCCCGTCATAGCTGGAAATTCTCGATCGACATGGAGTACATTGAGATCGACAGGCGGATGGAGACCCGTTTGGCGTGACGATCGTGCCTAACGCGGATCTCCACAGCAGCCGCTGTTAACGCGAACTGACGACTTGCAGATGCGCGGATGATCTGCGACCTACGCAGTGTCGTCGATCAAACCCGGCGATGGGGCGTGGAAACCCCGAATTCGGTAGACTCGGTTTCTCTATGAGGCCGGGTGGCATGCGCGCATGTCCAACCCGTGAGGGTAAAGGCGCATGCGCCTGCTCTACCGATCAGGTTTCCAACACCCGGCTTTTGCCGGTCGCCCTTGTCGAAACAGAGGGGTGACCCAATGCACTTGAAATTTAACGGCAAGCTTAGCCCCAGCAGCCTCGAGCAGATCACTGGCCCTTTAATGGAGTTCCTCGAGCGGGAGGGGATCACTCAGATTGACGAGGTTTCGCTCAACCTTCGTGCGTGGCGGGGCGAGGTCCGAACGCAGATCATAAATGCTGATGCCCGGATCGTCAGCTTGTCCATTCCTGCGGAAGAGATCCTTGAGCGAGGGATACCTTCGACCTTTGCACTGCCGAAGCATTTGCAACTGCGAGATCGGCCGGACGAACTCGATCATGACGGCTTTGCGATGTTTTGGGGGCGAGATGACTGATGCCAAAAGTACAGCCTCGGTCGCCGGTTCCCCCTGATGCTGACCTCGCTGAATGGCTGCTCGTCACCAGTATGAGAACGTTTGATCCGGCCCGCAAGGAACTGCGCTTGGCGGGGAGAATCTTCAATGATCAACGCCAGCGCTACCCTGATGGCAAATGGGTCATCACCTCGGCTCTCCGAACACCGATGCGCCTTATTGTGCCGCGCGGGCTGATACGTACTCAGAACACCCGCTATCGTCTCCGCGAGAGAGGCACGCGGGAGGATATCACGCTCGACTGAGCAGGAGATCAGATGCTTGTCGTGAAAGTCGAAATATGGCCGGGAGGCCATGAAGCCAGTGCGTTTGAAATCGGGCGCATGGAAGTCGTCAATGAGAGCGGTCTATCGCAGGTGAGCGGCTATTCCGCCCATATTATTCAGCGAGACACGCCGCGATTGCAGGTGGCAGCATTCGATCTTCGCACGCAGGTACGTTCGCATGCTCGCAGCGATGGACCTTGGGCGCTTGTAAAGAGGGTGCTCGATCAAATTCGCAATGCGCAAGGGCGCGTCGTCATTGACTAGCGGGGCGGTCCTATGACTTGGACGAGCTCCTCACCGGAATGAAGCCAGATACATTCCCGAAGTCCATCGACTGAATCACCTGCCGTGAGCGAAATGCGGTAAGCTTCTCAATGATGTAAAGTCGAAGAAAGGAGCAGAATGATTATCACCCTCTCCGACCTTCTGGCCGGCATTCGAGCCCGGAAGACCACGCTCGGTATCATCGACACGCCCGAACGCGCAAAACAGATGCGTAACACGGGTTTACGACGCACGCCCCGCAAACGCGCTATGCTGGACCGGATAGATGAGCGGACGCGCGCAGTTGGCGTAGAGCGATCAGCAGAACACGACATTAAATTGGGCGGAAAATGAAAGGACGACGGCTCTCGTCCGTCGTTCTTTTTACCAGGTTAGATCGCTCTGGCGTCTGCTTTAATGAACGCTATCCTCGAAATGGAAGAGAACAGACAGCTGATCTGTGCTCAAATCGTTGAACTCGGAAATGGAGAATATATTCGGCCGTAAGGCCAAAGTTATCATCGGGCCGGTAACAATTATGACTGGCGGATATCCTCCATACTCACGCGGATCAGAAGCGTCTCGACCCAATGCTCCGAGTAAGCTATCCCTTATATGCATCCGGTCCACAATATTCGGCGGAAGGATGAACACTTGAGTGGGATTGATGAGGTTGTCGCGAATTTGATCAAGCATCTCAGCTCCAGCATCCGCCACCATTGCTCGATCCTGGGCTTGCACGATTGTGGTTCTGAAACCCGCAGAATGCAAAGTCATCTCGATACTTCTGTTGAGGGCAGGATCATCAACCGCCGTAACAACTTGAATTAGATCAGTCATAGATATAAATCCCATTGCCGAAGAAGGGCCTATAAATGCCGAATCTGGCATCGACTGTCATTTAATTGACTGTCCTATAATGAGAAAAATGGGTTTTTCGGTGTTTTGAACTGATCTCGCATTTGCAACCAAAGGCACGTGGACAATACGGTCACTCGACGATCTCCCGGAGAAAAGCGAGAATGCACGGCGGCATCGGAACCTCCGAAATTCATTACTTATTCGCGCCCGAAGGGAAATCCACCACGTTATCCTGCTCGACTGGGCGCAGGCTGATGATGACCCGCTTGAGATCAATTACTTCATCGATCAAGCGCTGGTTCTTATCCCTCTCAGATTGCAGTTCGATCTGACAGATTCGGAGATCACGTTCGGCCTGAATGAGCTTATATTCATTCGCGGCAAATTTCTCCGCAATATCATCGCGCTCGGCAAATGCCCTTTTGGCAAATGAAAGTGGCTTCTCCTGTGCGGCCGTGGCTTCTCCCGTATCATCGTGAGCAACCGGGGCTGGTCTTGCACGATCTGCACACCTTTCTGCTGCCCATGAGACCAAGCGATCGACGGCGCGAAGGGATTTCTTGTGATACGGCCTGTTGAGAGTGTTTTTGTCTACGTCGGCGCGACGAAGTACCTCACGCCTAGATAGTTTGAACTGCTTCGGCCCATCACCTCGATCGACAATGTAGCGGCAGCGCCCTGTCAATGCGTCCGCCGTCCCTCTAATTTCGCGCCGAATCTGGACGATCGTCGCGGAGAGCTTCCGCCTAATTTTCTCGCGTTGCGCCGCCGCATTGGCCTGCTGCAAAGACAGTTCTGGTTCGCTCATGCGGCTTTGCTGATCAGGGCAAGGAAGCGATCATCATTGCGATAGTGATCCTTGATTTCAGGAAAAATTTCAACTTGATCGAGGATCTGAGCAGCGAAGAATTTCCGCGGCAAATCGAGTTTGTCCACGATGGCCTCGTGGTAGTGGTCGAACAGGTCCTCAATAGTCTCGTAGACCTCGTCGATCCGGAGCGACAGGTCCAAGCGAAAGCGGCACTTGGATTGGCATGCTGCGGGATCGATCTGGCGACCGCCAACTGCGCAAAGACCCGTCTGCTCCAATGCTCGAATGCAAACAACGCCAGGATAGATAATCTTAATGTCCATTGCGCCATCCAGCAGCTTCGCGGTCACGAACTGCATGAGGGTAACGCGTTGGGCCCGTTCGTTGAAAGGGATGTTCAGCTCGTCAAAGAAGCGGTCTCGTTGGGACCGGAGGGTGGCCGATGCAGGTCCGGCACTCCGGTCGAGATCCTCGACAATGTTGAGGGCGACTTCGACTCGACGCTCGCCGAGCATTTCACGCAAGTCCGCGAGAATACCCGGGTCCGCCAACAGATAGCGCATGGTCGTCATAATGTCGGAGTGACCGAACATTTCCATGACCAGCATAGGAGCGCCGGTGAGAGCCAGCAAGGCGAGTCGGGCTATCGTTTTTCGGTACCGATGCGGATGTGCTGTACCATCGTTAAGGTGGGCTAGGCCGTGTCGCTCTGCGAACTGGGTACAACGATAGTGGGGGCTGATGCGGGCCACGCCAGCACTCGTTCCGCTCATGCTCCACCAGAAACCGTCGCTGTCACGCGGCCCTAGCACTTCCGCCAATTTTGCCTGAGTTTTGAGCCAGCCGACGACCTGCGCGGGTATAGGCCAATTCCGTTTATCGCCGAGGGAGGTCCGAGACGGTTTCATCGTCCGGCCTTCGACGATGCCAAACTCGTCCACCGTGCCAGCTTCCCTTAAAACGACCGAGCGCTTGAGCGAAAGGACTTCGCTCTTCCGTCCTCCGGACAGCAATAGAAGAATGTGTAAAATTGAGTCAACGTGCCGGCTGATCAGACGTTCAAGCTCGTCCCATTTTGTCGGCGGGAACACTAGACAATCGCAAGTAAATGGTATTTCAGTGAGCGGCGACCCATCAGATTTAGTCCATTTGAAGTCCGCGAGCTTCTGTTTCCACGCCTCGGTGCGCGCTAATCGTACAGTCTGGGGTTTCGGCGCACCTTTTCGTCCGCGAGGAAACCATTCTGCGCGATTTTCTTCCATATCTGGATGATTTTCGAAAATGGTGGCGAGATTGGGACCGATTTCATTCAGGTAGAAGTAGCACCGACGACCCATTTCCGTGACGTATCTGTCAGATAAAGGGAGGTATGTTACATCACTGGGAGGAGCTTCGATTTCATTGGAGTAATTCTCGTGATCATCGAAGGCATCAGAAATATCATCGGCGATAAAGGCGTCGCCTCCACTATTGCCTGCCGATGGAAGAGACTGTCCAGGGTAGTCAGCAATGAAGCCTCGGCGCCCATATTCAGCGAGCCCTTGCAGGTGCGTCAATAGTCTAGTGGTATGCTTTTTACGCCCCTTCGACGCTGCATCGAGCAATTCATCCCAATCAGTGGCGCTGAGTGACGCAAAAGAAAACTTTCCACGAGCAATCATATCGCCAGCAAACTCGTTCAGAACGCTCTGTCTCGCTTTCAGTCCAGGCAAGCGAATAGGGTTCTTGATCGGCGCCACCATCGATAGCACAAGAAAGCGCTTGATCGTGTTTAGCAGTCCATCGCCTCCCAGCGCTCTCAGGTCGCAGGGTAGGCGATGACAAATGCTGCGTTGGGATGGTTGAAGATGTGGCATCAATTCTTCTGGCCACAGCCAATCATCGTCGCTCATTTTGCTGCCGGGGTGTGTAGCAGTCGGTAGGGTGATGATTGCGTTTTCTGGGATAGCCAGATTTGCGTCCGATAGTCTATCGAGCGCTAATGCCTCCTCCTGAAGGAATACCTCATGGCAATAGTCCAGAAAGAGGTCGATCTTCATGCTACGATCCCTCGATTAGCTAGCCTTCGGGCGCCTACGGAGGCGGTGCCAAACATTGGCCGAGGCGGGCGCGCCTTTACTGCCTTGATGGCATCAGCTTGCACCTTGGGCGCGTACTGCCTGAAAATTTCTTCGGCTGCCTCGAGCCGCTCCCCATAGTCGCTTTCAGTCCATGCAATGATATCAATCGAGGATTTGAGCTGCTCAAGCCGGGATATTTCTCGCGCCACATAGATTGCTGTATCAAATGTGGGGTAAGCCCGACTGCACCCATCATAGCAATTCTGCACAGTGCACATCTCTCCGTGTCGGTGGGATGGGTCGATATGGGCATCCGGCTTTGTTGGATCCGAGCACTGCATGCCTTGGGCGGATATGGAGGTGCCTGACGCCAGTGTGCCACCCTCTTCCTCCGTTAGGCGGCCGCTGGAAACCAAGCTTCGGATGATATCGGGAGCAGTCGACTGACCAGTCTGGAATTGCCGCAATAGTGCTCCGCCCAGATCGAGCCAGTCACGACGATGCCTAGACCGTCGCTTTTGATTGGCGATATAGGTGATCAAGGAGGCGAAATCGCTGTGGCCTAGCGCGATCTTCGTCAGGATGAGATTGGCCCCGGACTTCTCGTACGCGAAGATTGCCCAAGCCCGGCGGGTCATACCCTGACTTAGCTTTACCGGATCCCCGTTTGAGCGCTTGACGCCGGATGTGGCGAGAGCTGCGTTGAGAGTGGGCCAGTCGATTGCCAGTTCGGCGATCGAGCCATCATCTTGGACCACGAGCCAGGCCCTGTTCTGAAGGTCACGAAGCCGAGGCAGAGTTTGGCGAAGGGCCATGCGCTCCTGGGCGCTAAGTCCGCTAGACTTGTCCCGAATGGTCGCTTCGATAACGTGAATGCGCTTTCCGAGCATGAGCCGCAGAGGCTCCGTCCATGCGATGACACGGCGCATGATATCAAAAGCCGTGAAATCCTTGTTCGTGCTGCTTTGAGCTGTTTGGATTTTTCCCGCAGCGCGGTTCTTTACGGCGTAGATATCAACGTAAGTTCCATTCTCACCGTGAATAGGGTGAGGTCTATGCCAGTTGCCTGGCACGATCTCTAAAGCAGTTGATGCATTGAAGCCGGTTCTTAACAGAAAGAGTGCGAATGCACACTGCAGCTCTTGCTTTGTGGCAAGCGCCAAATGAAGTAATTTATGCTGCTCAGTCATGCTAAGCCGACCGCTTTTAAGCCCATCTAGAAAAATGTGGCATCTTTCTAGAGCTTCTTTAGTTCGATCGTTCGCGCAGTAATACTGATTCTTCCGATGATGATATATGTGGTCTATCCATCCTGCTTTCACCAGTGCCTTACCGTCCCTCGTCAGCGCCTGATGCGGTACGCCCGAAGCGTCGACACCGTCGTTACCCACTGCCAAGGGGCCCTGAAGTACGGCCGAGATGATCTTAGCACGATACTCCACTACTATCGGAAGATCCGTCCGGCCGCCTGGGGCAGGAGACAGAAAGTCGTCCTGAATGACTCTATTTGGGTATCTGTCGAAGAAGGCTGGCGGAGACACTCGAAGAACGGCAGTCTTTGCAAAGCGATGGCTAGAATCTAGTTCCCGCCACAAGTGGCCATACTCGATAACGCGCCGTTCACGAGACTCGTCCGTATCGGCATTTACGCCCCCTCCGACATGCTCGACTGCGGTCGGCACACCGTCTTTAGGAGGAGATGAGGCCTCGTCCGGTAGGAGATAGCGGCCTTCTGCAATCCGCGTGGTTGCGCTCTTCAGTGACGCGATAAGGGCCTCGCCTATGATCCTGTAGTCGTCGTCTTCTCCATCGATGTCGTCTGTACGATCCCAGTTGTTGCTTCCCTTGCTTTGGGGAAAGCGATTCGGAGCAAGGATAAAATTTCCGGGCAGTTCACCGAATTTTTCCTGCGCGGCGGAACGAGCGACGCGCGCGCATTGCGAATATACGCGGGAGAGAACATCGCCTTCGATCTGCTTGGGGAGCCAAGCTTCGAACAAGCCCCAAATGGCACCAGGCAGGTCCTCGACAGCGCCGTCGAACGAAATGGAGCTAACCGGATCTTGACCACTTCCACTAGTTGCTTCGAGCCAGTCAAGGAAGAGGAAGAGGTGGGTAAGATCGGATGCCAAGTTTTTAAACGTATCGTGCGTTATCCGCCTTTCTCTCGTGATCCGGCGGAGGCCAAGAATGAGGTCTAATCCGAGAACAGGGCGCGGCAGTATTTGACGCCCTAATCGTCCGGTCCGGCCAAGAACGAAGTGGCCGCAATCTTCTTCCCAGGCCATTGGTGGCCGAGTACTGCTGCCTTTGGATCGGCCGCGGACGAAATAATCGTGTTGGTTTGTCGTGATCATTCCAGTCAGTCCTCAAAGCCTGTCTTCGAACAGCTTGCTGAGGGAAACAGGAAAGAGGCGTTGGCTGAGTGTGACCAAGTACATTTCGGTGGTCGCAAGATGGTTATGTCCAAGATTCTGCTGGAGGCGGATCAATTCAGTTTGCAGTTCAACATTGAGATCAGGTGGTAATTCACCAGATGCATTCCGCCGGCATTCTGCAGCTTGCAGCAGAAAATTCACGGCATACCAATGCCGCCCCATGTGAGGGGAGATCGATCCAGATTTCCTGAATGCGCGATAGAAGGCCTTCGGAGGAAATGGTGAGCCATCTTCACGCAGCAGTAGAATATGACCGAAGGTCGATTTCTGCTGCAGTCGCAGGCTCCGTGTAAAATCCTGATAAGCAATGATCTGCTTGATGAGAAAAGGTTCAATTTCGACGAGGCGGGTCTTGTTGCCCTTTCCGGTAACCCTAAGGTATTTCTGGTTCCCAGAGCCCTGCTGCACCAGCGCGTCATTGCGAAGATTGATTACCTCGCTCAGCCTCAAGCCGCAGCCGTAGATAAGCAAGGCCCCGACTTGGGCCGCAGGGTCCAAGATAGCCGCAATGTGCCCACGGAGTTCATCCCCATCAGGAAGTCGTACTCGTCTGGGGTCTGGGCGACGTACTACAGCGAACTGCGGGCGTGAGATTGTCAGCGGCGCGCCCGAGAAGGAGGCCACGCGAACCTTCCGCTCCGTAGCGGAGACGATGAACTCTGGTGCCAATCCCTCGAACTTTGTCCAAAGGAGAAAATTCAGCGCATTGATTTGGCGATGATTGATTGTCGTGTTGGAGACAGGGATCCCGCTATTCGACCATTCCCCGGTGCCCATGTCATCACCATACGCCTCGAGAAGATCCTCTTGCGCTCTGAGCAGCCGCTCGTGAACATCTTCATCGGTGTCGTCGAGACTCAGCGATGCCTCCCACCATTCAACAAAATCATCGACGTGGCGCGCTATGACATTAATGCTCTGAGGGAGCGCTCGGCGCCCTTTCTGCTTCAACGCAGCGGCTTGGAAGTTGTCCAATTGTGTTGGTCGGGTGCTCCCAACCTCAGCAAGTTGGGCCCGCCCGATCGATGGCGTCCACGCTTTTGCCCAACGGGCTTGAATGTAGGCGTTGACGAGGCGGCCCGCTTCACCTCCACGGGTAACGTAGGGGCAGCCAACGAATTTACGTGGGATGCCCAAATTCAGCGCGGTCGGCTGGAAATGGAATATCCGCTTTGTCAGGGCTTGTGGTTTTAGAAGGTCCCCCGCTCTGATCTCTGCAACTGGCAAACAACTGTTCCCGAACTGTTCCCTCGTCAGCTAGGAATCAGTCCGGTCGGTGTCAACATAAGTAAAAATAGCGATGGGCAAGTGATCTGTCTCTGTCGCGCCTCAAACAGCCCATTCGAAACATTCCCGGAATTCAACTGTCTCGACCGCAACGCTCAGCCAGCGTTCGCCGTGTTCACCCATGAGAGAGGGGTGTCATGAATATCGGAATCGACCGTGCCGGGCGCATTGGGCACCGAAATGCCGTGCTTGAGCGCAAGGCCCGAACGCGGCCGCACTTGGATTTCAAAGCCCACGGGGATCGCTACCGACAAGCCCGTCGCCACCGCATGACGCCCGCCGGACGGGATTGTCACATCTTCGGCCGAGACCACGTCCATGCCTGCTGCGCCTTCGGTGGCGTAGACCGGCAGGTCCAGCCCCTGCCCGTGCGGCAGAACCTTGACCATGACGGGGACTTCATTCGGCGAGTGCATCGGCAATCCTTTCGACGAGGACGCGCGCGACGTCCCCCTTGGGCATTTCGGGAAGAGAAATCACATCGTCGGCAGTGACGATGTGGACGGTATTGGCATCGCCGCCCATGACATCGCCCGAAACGTCGTTGGCAACGATCCAGTCGGCGCCCTTGCGGATGCGCTTGGCCTGGGCATAGCGGATCACGTCCTGCGTTTCCGCAGCGAAGCCCACCACCAGCGGCGGGCGTCGCAGGCCATGGGCAAGACCGGCGAGAATGTCGGGGTTTTCCGTAAGTTCAAGCGGGGGCACGGTGTCGTCACCCTGCTTCTTGAGCTTCTGGTCGGCCGAACGCGCCACGCGCCAGTCGGCAACGGCGGCAACCATCACCGCCACATCGGCCGGAAGCGCGCCATCGACGGCAGCGGCCATTTCCAGCGCGCTTTCCACGTCGATCCGCTCGACGCCGGGCGGGGTAGGCAGGTGCACCGGCCCGGCGATCAGCGTCACCCGCGCACCGGCCTGCGCGGCGGCGGCGGCAATGGCAAAGCCCTGCTTTCCGGAAGAGCGGTTGGCGATGTAACGCACCGGGTCGATCGGCTCATGCGTCGGCCCTGCGGTGATCAGCACATGCTTGCCGAAAAGCGGCAGCGGATCGTCGCCCAGCGGCACCAGTTCCAGCGCGTTCGGGTCTGTGGAGGGAGCGCCGCGAGCCTCGCCCTTGGTCACCAGCGGCGATGCAGGATCGGCGGCTGCGGGCACCGCGCGAAGACCGCGCGGGATCATCGCGGCGGACAGGCCGCCAAGGTCGTCCGTGACGACACCTTCGGGGCCGTGCCCAAGGCACCGCGCGATAGCATGCCATATCTCCGAAGGATCGGGCAGGCGGCCGGGGCCGTATTCGCCGCAGGCCATCGCGCCTTCATCGGGCTCCATCACCTCGACGCCCGAATCGCGCAGGGTCTGCACGTTGCGCTGCGTCGCGGCGTGAAGCCACATCCGCACGTTCATCGCCGGGACCGCCAGCACCGGCTTGTCCGTAGCCAGTAGCAGCGTCGTAGCCAGATCGTCGGCCATGCCCGCCGCCATCTTTGCCAGAAGGTCCGCCGTCGCCGGGCAGACGACAACAAGGTCCGCCTGCCGGCTCAGCTGGATATGGCCCATCTCGGCCTCGTTCTTGAGATCCCACAGCGTCGTGTGGACGGGATTCTCGGAGAGGGCGGCCAGCGTCATGGGGGTGACGAACTTCGTGCCCCCTTCGGTAAGCACGCAAGTCACCGAGCCGCCTTCGCGGCGGATGATGCGCACGAGTTCGCAAGCCTTGTAGGCAGCGATGCCGCCGCCCACGATCAGCAGAATGCGCGGTCCGTTCATGGCTTGGGCTTCTGCATCAGCGCAGCGGCGGGCGCAATCAGTTTGGCACCGGACCTCTTGCCGCCGCGACCAGCTGCGCCAGCGCGCGCGGGGCGAAGACCAGTCCGGCGAACATGACCGGCGCGATCATGGCGCCCCAGTAGAAGTTGTCCCACCGCCCGACGATCATGAAGGCCAGCCCATACCCTGCACACAACAGGAATCCCGCCACTCCCGAGCGGCTGCGCCAGCCGAGCCAGCCGAATGTCATCAGCACCACTGCCGGACCGGCCAGGAAATGCGGAAGCCAGCGCAGGTTGCTGGACTGGACGATGTTGACCAGCCAACCAGCCATGCCGCGCATCACCAGCCAGGGCGGCCCTTGCGGATCACCGGGAAGCACGTCGCGCGCGATGAGCGAAAGGTGCAAGGCAAGCCCGGCGAAGAACAGGACGATCAGCGCGATCCACGCCGCGCTTTCCCGCAAGTTCCTGTTCCATAAAGCGAATACGGCCATCAGCAGGACATAGGGCAGCGCCAGTTCGCGAATCGCCAGCGCTAATGCAGCGGCGATGAAAGCTGCGACCCAGCGCCCGCCCTGCCCGTTCCGGCCGATCCGATGCAGCCCGAATGACAGCGCGATGAGGCCCCCGGACCACAGTTCATGCAGCGGAAAATAGTGCCGGTTAAGCTGCAGGGAGGCACCTACGAACACCAGCGCGGCACCTAGACGCTGCACGCGGCCACCATCGGTCCCCAGACGGCGCCACCACACCGCGATGATCGCCAGCATCAGCGCCATGGCCGCGGCCATCTGCCCCCGCGTACCCAGCATCGCATCGATATAGGCCAGCGTCGGCAGTCGCACCGCGATGCCGGGATTCACCGGATAGTTGCGCCCGCGCTGCTCCGCCACGATGAAGTCATAGTAGTTTTCGCCCTTCTGGATGCGCGCGATGGCGACGTCGTAAAGGGCAAGATCCTCGTCATAGGGCTTGTCCGGGGTGATCACCGCGCGCCCTTGCGCGTCTACCGGACCTTCGACCGGCCCTTGCCACGGAGAGCGGTTGCCCGGCTTATTGGTCGGCACGATCATCGCGGCGACAAGGACAAGCGCCAGCAACGCCAGCGCCAATCGGGCAAGGCCGGCAGAGAGCCGCGCGAAGCGGCCCTTGTCCACCGGATTGCCGGTCAGTTCAGAAGAGTCCAGTACGTCAGTGCCCACGCCGCCGCGCCCCCAAGGATTGCGGCTGCAGCATAGCCCCCCCAGTGGTTACTTTCGCGTTTACGACCCCCGCGACCCTTGGCCCAAAGAAGTTCCACCTCCGGCAGCGGGGCCTGTTCGGGCGCGCCGCCCTTGGGCGGGAAGCGCTCTTCTATCCGGCGCACCAGCGCGGGCAGGCGCATCAGCGTGTCGATATCCTCGCGCACGCGGTCGACGATCACCGCTTCCGGGCCAAGTTCGTCGCGGATCCAGTCTTTCACGAAGGGCGCCGCCACGTCCCACATGTTGATGTCCGGGTCGAGCGCAGTGGCCAGCCCTTCGACCATCACCATGGTTTTCTGCAGCAGCAGCAAGTGCGGCTGCACCGCCATGTCGAAATCGCGCGTGATCGCGAACAGGCCGTCGAGCATCTGTCCGACCGAAAGTTCCGACACCGGCTTGCCGCGCATCGGTTCGCCCACAGCCCGCAGCGCGGTCGCGAATTCCTCAACCGTGTGGTAGCTGGGGACGTACTGCGCTTCGAAGTGGATTTCCGCCACGCGGCGGTAATTGCCGGTGGTCAGGCCATAGAGGATTTCCGCCAGCCACAACCGCGCCTGACGGTTGATCCGGCCCATGATCCCGAAATCGATGGCAACGATCGTGGTGTGACCGCCATCGCCATTGGGATCGCCCTGCACGAACAGGTTGCCCTGGTGCATGTCGGCATGGAAGAAACCGCAGGAAATCGCCTGGGTAAGAAATGTCAGCACCAGCCTGCGCGCCAGCTTGGGCATGTCGTGCCCCGCTTCGCGCAGCGCGGCAAGGTTGCTCATCTTGATACCGTCGATCCATTCGACGGTCATCACCGAGCCGTTGGTTCGATCCCAGTCGATGTCGGGGACGCGGTAATCCTCGATCCCCTTCATCGCATCGGCAAGTTCGGACGCCGATGCCGCTTCGCGCCTGAGATCGAATTCGCGCTGGGTCCAGCGCTTGAGATTGGCGATCACCGCGCGCGGACGCAGGCGCGCCGCTTCGCTGCCCAGCGCTTCGAGGTGGGCGGCGGCCCATTCGTAAGTCTCGACATCGTGGGCGAACTGTTCGCGGATGCCGGGACGCAGCACCTTCACGGCCACCTGTCGCCCGTCCGGCGTCACCGCGCGGTGGACTTGCGCAATCGAGGCGGCACCCACGGGCGCTTCATCGATAGAGGCGAAAATCGTTTCCAGCGGACGGCCGAATGTGCCTTCGATCTGCGCGCGGATCGCCGAGAACGGAACCGGCGGCAGGCTGTCCTGCAAGGTCAGCAGGTTGTGGGCGGGGCCTTCGCCGACAAGGTCGGGCCGGGTGGCCAGCGCCTGCCCCAGCTTGATCGCGGCGGGGCCGATTTCCTGAAACGCGCCGGCATAGTCCGGCTCTGCGGGCTGGCGGGTGCCGAAACGGGCAATCCGGCACAACCGCTTGACCTGCGCGGGTGCGTTGCGATCGTTCTCTATCCCGCGCAGCGCACCATGGCGTGCAAGGACGCGGCCCCACTTGAGCAGGCGGGCAATGTGGACGGCAGTGGTGGTCACGTGCGCGTCAGACCTTCCAGCCCGAATGGATCGCGACGAGCCCGCCGAGGATGGGCTCTACCTTGGTGTGCTTGAACCCGGCCTTGCGGATAAGCCCCTCAAATTCCGGCATCGGCGGGAAGCGACGGATAGATTCGATCAGGTAGCGGTACGAATCCGCATCGCCTGCGATCATCGAGCCGATCTTGGGCACCAGCTTGTGCGAATAGGCATCGTAGACTTCCTTGAAGCCCGGCCATTCGGTGGTCGAGAATTCAAGGCAGAAGAACCGCCCGCCGAACTTGAGCACGCGATGCGCCTCGGCCAGAGCCTTGTCGATATGCGTGACGTTGCGGATGCCGAAAGCGATCGTGTAGGCATCGAAGAAACGGTCGGGGAAGCTCAGTTCCTCGGCGTTCTGGCGCGACCAGACGAGCGTGTCGATGCCGCGCTCCATCGCGCGTTCGATGCCCACGTCCAGCATGTCCTGATTGATATCGGACACGGTAACGACGGCGCCCTCGGCCTCCATGCGGAAGGCGATGTCGCCGGTGCCGCCGGCCATGTCGAGGATCTGTTCATCCCTGCGCGGGCGAACGCGGCGCACGAACTTGTCTTTCCACAGGCGATGCATGCCTGCCGACATAGCGTCGTTCATCACGTCATACTTGCGCGCCACAGAAGAAAAGACGGCGCCGACGCGCCCTTCCTTGTCCTCTGCTGCAACGTCTTCGTAGCCGAAGGAAACGGTCTCGCTGGTGCTCTCGCTGCTCATGGCGCAGTCCTCTAAACGTCCAGAGAGGCACGCGCCACCGCTTTTACCGCAAGGATGTGACGGGATTCGTCATTCACAGACCACAGAGCTTGAGGCATTCTCGCGCGCACCCCCCGGTTTTCGGAGACACGTGATGGCCGAAATGTCGTTCCAGCCCAGCTTCAGCCTTGCCCCGGAAAAGCTGTGGCAGGCGATCAACCCGTGGAACTGGACGTTCGAGGGGTCGCAGGTCGGCCTGATCAACGTCAACATCGGGGCAACGAAATACCCCGAAACCGAGCGCGCCATTCTGGACGAAGTCGGCAGTTATGGCCGCCAGCTGGGTCGGATCGGCGATGCGCTGGAAGTGCTGATAGGCCATTTCGACGCGCAGGCTCTTTCCGAGGCGGAACGCGATGCGCTGACGATACTTGAAGGCGACCTTGCCAAGATCCGCCGCATCAAGGCGCGCGAACGCAAGAAGGTGCAGTAAACTTGCCAGCGCGGGCCGATAAGGGCAGCATGGGATCAAGGGAAAACAGGAGGAAGAACCGATGACCGACTTCGACCCCAAACCCGCAAGTTCCGCGCCGACTTCAGGTTTCGACTTCAATCAGCCAACGATCATCAATCTGCTCTATCTGGCATCCTACGTTACCGGGGTTACCGGGATCGTCGGCATCGTTCTTGCCTACGTCTGGCGCGGGGACGCGAAGGCGGCATGGGAAGTGTCGCACTACGAATATGCGATCCGCACATTCTGGCTGTTCTTCCTGGGCATCGTCATCGGCACTATCCTGACCATCGTGCTGATCGGCATCCCGATCCTCATCGCTGTTTCGGTGCTGGTGATCGTTCGATGCGTGTTGAGCATCCTCAACGCGCAAAAGCAGGTGCCGATGCCCAATCCGGGCAGTTGGCTGGTCTAAGGCAGCCGATATGCAAGGTACGCCAGCCCCGCTGCCTGCAGCGCAGCAATGGCGTGAAGCTGCGTGACGAAAGGTTGCTTGCGCGTCTTGTGCCGGAACACTCTGCGTCCGGCATAGGCGCCGGGCGTCCCGCCGGCCAGCGCCAGCAGCAGCAGCCGCGCTTCCGGGATGCGCCGGTCGCCGCGCCGCGCGCGCGCCTTGTCGATGCCAAAAGCCACGAAGGCGGCAAGGTTGAGAACCATTGCCGCAGCCCACAGAAATTCAGTCACATAAAAGCCGATCAGAGGCGGGCGAAGATCGACACCGCAAGGTTGATCCACAAGGCCGCCGTGAACAGGATCCCCAGCACGAAGGCCCCGCCGCGATGCGCGGGGTTGTTGTAGGTCAGGTGGATCAGGCTCTGCACCACGCGCGCGGCCACGTAGCCCCATGCGAAGATCAGCGTCCAGCGACCCACCACCGCCACCACGAAAGCGGTCAGGCACGCGGCATAGAACAGCGTCGGCAGTTCGAACAGGTTGTCGTAATGGCGCACGGCGGTGCGGGCGCTTTCCGGCTCGGGCGTGCCGATGTGGGCGCGGTAATAGCCGGGGTCCATGGTCCGGGCGATCCCCGCGCGCGCCACCGCCATGCGCACGAAGGCAAGGAATGTCAGCGCGACGACGGCCAGCATCGGCAGGAAGATCAGGGTGGGGTTATGAGACATGACGTTTTCCTCTTCCTGCGGCGTTGTCCGGTGGGATGCCCGCAACGCGCCTGGCCCGCAAGCGCCTGGCGGCTTATTGCGCGGGTTCTGGCCGCAACTTCGCCTTGGGGATGCGACTGGCGAAACGATCCGCGCCATCCTTGCTGAAGGCGTAAAGCTGGGTGAACGGAAGCCGGTACTGCGCCGTGCCGTCCGAAACGATCACGTCGTTTCCGGCAAGGCGCTGGACGGTGCCGATCGCCATCCCGTCATCGTCGACCAGCGGAAGGCCGAAGACGACCTCCGCCCGGCTGAGATTGCGCACGGTGACGACGTCATCCGACAGCAGGGCCTTCTTGCCGGCATTGCTGTCAGCCGCGACGGGCTTTGGCGTCTGGGCAAGCGCCGGGGAGGCGGCAAGCGCCAGGGATGTCAGGAAGATGATTGCGCGATGCATGGCCATTCTCCGCAAAAACACTGTGGAGAAATGCGCATGGCGCTTCGCGGTTGCCATAGCATGAACCGCACGAAGGCAATCGACGGCGGGATATGCCCTTCCGCCGATTGCCTTTGCCTGAAACGCGGCTGCGCGCGCCGCGCTTATTCCGCTGCGACTTCGCCAAACAGGCCCGGTTCGGAACCGTCGTCCACGATGCCTTC
This sequence comes from Novosphingobium guangzhouense, assembly GCF_002896965.1. Taxonomy (GTDB): domain Bacteria; phylum Pseudomonadota; class Alphaproteobacteria; order Sphingomonadales; family Sphingomonadaceae; genus Novosphingobium; species Novosphingobium guangzhouense. Next base: position 2,154 of record NZ_LYMM01000048.1, on the reverse strand, counting down.
GTCGTTCGCGCGGACCTTCTTGCGCGAATCGAAGTTGCTCCAAACGGTGTTCCAGTCACCGCGCGTGGCACCCTTCGAGTATTCCGTTGCACGGGTTTCGAAGAAGTTGGCGTGTTCCACACCGTTGAGCAGCGGCTGCAGCCAGGGCAGCGGGTGGTCTTCGATCAGGTAGATCGGCTTCATGCCCAGCTGGCCAAGGCGCCAGTCGGCGATGAAGCGGATGTACTTCTTGATGTCCTTGGGCGTCATGCCCGGCACCGGCCCCAGTTCGAACGCCAGGTCGATGAAGTTGTCCTCCAGACGGATCGTGGTCTGGCACTGATCTGCGATATCGTCCTTCACCGCCTTGGTCAGGCAGCCGCGTTCCTGCACGAAAGTGTGGAACAGCTTGATGATCCCTTCGCAGTGCAGCGATTCGTCACGGACGGACCAGCTGACGATCTGGCCCATGCCCTTCATCTTGTTGAAGCGCGGGAAGTTCATCAGCATCGCGAAGCTGGCGAAGAGCTGCACGCCTTCGGTGAAGCCGCCGAACATCGCCAGGGTGCGGGCGATATCCTCGTCGTTGTCGACACCGAACTTCTGCAGGTAGTCGTGCTTGTCCTTGAGTTCCGAGTATTCAAGGAAAGCGCCGTATTCGCTCTCGGGCATGCCGATGGTGTCAAGCAGGTGCGAATAGGCCGCGATGTGCACCGTCTCCATGTTGGAGAAGGCGGTGAGCATCATCTTGATCTCGGTCGGTTTGAAGACGCGCGCGTACTTCTCGTGGTAGCAGTCCTGCACTTCGACGTCGGCCTGCGTAAAGAAGCGGAAGATCTGCGTGAGCAGGTTGCGTTCGTGCTCCGAGATGTTCTGCACCCAGTCGCGGCAGTCTTCGCCCAGCGGCACTTCCTCGGGCAGCCAGTGGACCTGCTGCTGGATCTTCCAGTAGTCGTAAGCCCAGGGATATTCGAAGGGCTTGTAGGTCTTGCGGGCTTCGAGAAGAGACATGGACGGCTCCGGGTGCGTCAGAATGAGTGTCGCCAGCGCTTTCACGCTGTAGCGGAAATTCAGGTGCTAGTTGAAATGATGCGCGCAAATCGAGTGCGTGAATCATCTTCCCACAGGAATATGTTGGGGCAAGGAAAAAGTGCAGCCCCAAGGGGTTGTGGGTACGATTACCTTGCCGCCCCCGCGCGAATCGCGCGCGCCTGCGCCGTTCCGGCGGTTCAGAGCACTTCCGCCACGCCTTCCAGGCCGGCGCGCAGACGGTCGATCGCCTGCGCCTTCAACTGGTGCACGCGCGGGATCGACACCTGCAGCACCTCGGCGATTTCCGCCAGGTTCAGTTCCTCCACGAAGTAGAGCTGGACGATCAGCTTGAGCCGATCCGGCAGATCGGTGATCGCCGCGATCACCGCGCCGCGCATTTGCGCATCCGCCAGCATCGAGAAGCTGTCGGGCGATTGCGTTGCGAAGGTCATCGACTGGTCGGAATAGACCTCGTCGATCGAATCGAAGCGCAACGGCTGACTGGCATCGCGCAGCGCAACCAGTTCGCCCTCCCCCATGCCCATCGCCTGCGCCAGTTCGTCCGGCCGGGGATCGCGGCCAAGGCGCCCGCGCAATTGCGTCTCCTTGTCGGCCAGCATGCGCCGCCGCTCCGAAGTCCCGCGCGATCCGGGCACCGTGCGCCGGACAAGGTCCACCATGGCACCGCGCACCCGCATCTTGGCGTATGCGGCAAAGCCGTCCTCGGTCGGCAGATCGTGCTTCTGCGCGCATTCGGTCAGGGCGACGAGGCCGACCTGCACCAGATCCTCAAGCTCTATGCCGGGACGGCCGGTGCCATGAACGTGCCACGCCTGTCGCCTGACCATCGGAAGGAAGCGGCGGACACGCTCGGCCACGTCGCCGCGATAAGCCCGGTGCGCATTGTTCGCCTGAGCCGAGGAAAAGGACATCTGATCGATATTCATGCGGCCATGCTCTCTTCGTCAGGTGCGGGGAGGCCCATCGGCTCATGGGGCGGAGTGGCGGCGCCGATCACGTCGATGACTTCGATCGGTTGAGTCGCGGGAAGTTCGGAGATCGAAAGGACAAGGCACCCCGGCGCACGCAGGCGCAGCAGCGCGGCCAGCGCGCGCCGCGCGCGCGGCTGCACCACCAGCGCCA
>NZ_LYMM01000047.1 GCF_002896965.1 Novosphingobium guangzhouense | reverse complement strand
TGGCCAACTGCGCGACGGGCTTTCCGGCGCGCGCCGCGTGGGCGAACGGCTTGCGGGCATGGACAATGTACCGGTGTTGCTGGAGCGGCTGCTCCCTGCGCTTGGCGGTCATGGCGCCCTTGTCGATCACTTCGCCCGCGCGCTGGTCGAAACCCCGCCGACCGAGCGCGGGCAGGGCGGCTATATTGCCAGCGGCTACGATGCTTCGCTTGACGAACTGCGTGTGATGTCGGGCAACGCGCGCCGCGCCATCGCCGCGCTTGAGGCCAAGTACCGCGAGGATACCGGCGTCGCCTCGCTCAAGATCAAGCACAACAACGTGCTCGGCTACTTCATCGAAGTGCCCCAGCGCCATGCCGACCGGCTGATGGAGCCCGACAGCGGATTCTCGCATCGCCAGACGATGGCGGGCGCGATGCGCTTCAACGCGCTGGCGCTGCACGAAGAGGCGGCGCGGATCACCGAAGCGGGCGGCCACGCCCTTGCCACCGAGGAGGCGCATTTCGAGACGCTGGTGGCCGAAGCGGTCGCCGCACGGCGCGAGATCGCCCGCACCGCCGCCGCGCTTGCCCGCATCGACGTTGCCGCCGGACAGGCCGAGCGCGCGGCGGAAGGCGGCTGGGCGCGCCCGCAAGTAGTGGATGGCCTCTCGCTGGAGATCGAGGGCGGGCGCCATCCGGTGGTGGAAGCGGCCCTGAAGGTACAGGGCGAACGGTTCGTGGCGAACGACTGCCGCCTTGCCAGCCACGACCGGCTCTGGCTGATCGGCGGCCCCAACATGGGCGGTAAGTCCACCTTCCTGCGCCAGAACGCGCTGATCGTGCTGCTGGCGCAGGCGGGCGGCTTCGTACCTGCAAAGTCCGCGCGGATCGGCATGGTCGATCGCCTGTTCAGCCGCGTCGGGGCTTCGGACAACCTTGCGCGCGGCCGTTCGACTTTCATGGTCGAGATGGTGGAAACTGCCGCTATTCTGGCGCAAGCGAGCGAGAAGAGCTTCGTCATCCTTGATGAAGTGGGGCGCGGCACTTCCACTTACGATGGTCTTGCGCTGGCATGGGCGGTGGCCGAGGCGGTGCATGAAACCAATCGCTGCCGCTGCCTCTTCGCCACGCACTACCATGAGATGGCGCGCCTTGGCGAAACCTGCGAGGCGCTTTCGCTTCATCACGTCCGCGCGCGCGAGTGGAAGGGCGAACTGGTGCTCATGCACGAACTGACGCAAGGGCCTGCAGACCGCAGCTACGGCCTTGCGGTCGCGCGCCTTGCCGGGGTGCCGCCCAAGGTGATCAGTCGCGCCAAGTCGGTGCTCGACAAGCTGGAGAAGGGCCGCGCGGAAACCGGCGGTCTTGCAGCAGGGCTTGGCGACCTGCCCCTGTTCGCCGCAACGCAGGATGTGCACGAGGAGGAAAGGGATACCCTGCGCGACAAGCTGCGCGACATGGACATCGATGCCCTGTCCCCGCGCGACGCGCTGGAAATGCTCTACGATCTCAAGCGCGAAGCGGGCACGGAACCTTAACCACCTGCGGGTAGGAAGGGGCCATGTTCGGCCCCAAGCTAACCCATGTGTTCAAGAGCCGCTGGCACGCGCTGATGTGGTCGGCAGGCGTGCTGGCGACCGCCTATTGCAGCATTCCGGCTCCCGATAACGGTAGCGAAAGTAGCTCCGATTCTGCTGCCCAGCAACAGGCGGAGGCACAGCAGGCGCAGCAGATCGTCGCCGCATGGTCGAACGCTACGAGCGGGAAGTAACGCAGATCAGGAATCGTCGTCGCTGAAATCCGGGTCTGCGGCATTATCCTTGCCGTAGCGGCTTTCCAGATCGTCCATCGTCTCTTCGCCGTCATAAGCCGACATGTCGATGGTGCCGCTGGTGTCCATCTGGTTCATGTGATCGACGACATCCTCGACATCGTCCTCGTCACGGACACCGCCCTTGGCCTTTTCACTGTCGCCAAGGCCCTTGGCGCTTCGGGCCTGCGCCTGTCCGGCCACGGTCTGGGCCTGCGCGGCTTCGTCTTCCTGCTCTTCGTTCACCGTTTCCGGGGCGAGGTCGTCGGGGCGGTCGGTCATTTCCGGTTTCTCCTTCGTTTGATGAAACGGGAAGGAGAAGCGGGAGGTTCCAGAAAGGAATCCGGGGCCATCGCCCCAGCCCCCCATACTGTCGTCGTTTCGCGCGCAGCGGCGTCGGTCTTACATCGCACCGCAGGCTACAAGTCGCCCGAGGCTACGTCAGTGCATTACGAAGCTGCGCGCGTGATCTCGACGGTATACGGAGGCTGCGCGACGTAGACCCCTGCGACTTTCCTTTCGTAATTACCGCGAAGGAACCGGCGTTTCGCCCGAATAATCGTAGAATCCCTTACCCGACTTGCGGCCGTACCAGCCTGCTTCAACGTACTTTTGCAGCAGCGGGGCGGGGCGGTACTTCGGATCGCCGGTGGTCGAATGGAAGACCTTCATGATCTCCAGCAGGGTATCGAGGCCGACGAAGTCCGCCAGTGTCAGCGGCCCCATCGGGTGGTTGAGGCCGATGCGGCAGCCTGCGTCGATATCCTCTACCGATCCGATCCCGGCGCCAAGGACGAAGATCGCCTCGTTCAGCATCGGGCACAGGATGCGGTTGACGACGAAGCCGGGTTCGTCACCGGCCAGCACCACGGTCTTGCCCAGCTTTTCACCGAACGCCTTCATGCGGTCGATCGTGTCCTGCGAGGTGGCAAGACCGGGGATCACTTCGACAAGGCCCATGACGGGAACGGGGTTGAAGAAGTGAAGGCCGCAGAAGCGCGCGGCGTCGGGTGAACTGGCGGCCATGCGGGTGATCGGGATGGAACTGGTGTTCGATGCCATGATGGCATTCGCGCCCAGCACCTTTCCGGCGGCTTCGAAGATCTTCGCCTTGATATCCTCGCGCTCGGTGGCGGCTTCGATGATCAGGTCGCACCCGGACATCGCGGCATAGTCGGCAACGGGGGTGATCCGGGCGAGCAGCGCGTCGGCATCGGTCTGCGTGATCTTTTCCTTGGCGACCAGCTTCGCCAGGCTCTTGGCGATGCCCGCCTTGCCTTTTTCCGCGTTTTCCAGGCTGACGTCCGTAAGGATCACGTCCATGCCCTTGCCCGCGACGGTCTGGGCGATGCCCGAACCCATGATGCCTGCGCCGATTATGCCGACTGACTGCACTGCCAAAGCTCCTCTATGATTTAACCGGGTTCGATTTAATCGGGCGCTTAACATCTCGGCGCCGGAGAGGGAACCTAGCGATTCTGTCCCGGCACCCAAAGCACGTCGTCGGCGCCGTCACGATTCACCGCACGGGCGAGGACGAAGAGGTAGTCGCTCAGCCGGTTGAGGTAGGCGAGTGCGGCGGGGTTCGTGGCATCGGTCTGCGCCAGCGCGGTGGCACGGCGTTCGGCGGCGCGGGCAGAGGCGCGGGCAACGTGGACGCGCGCGGCGCCCTCGCTCCCGCCGGGCAGGATGAAGCTGCGCAGGGGAGAGAGGTTCTCGTTGATCGCGTCGATCGCTTTTTCAAGCCATTCGACCTGGGCCGGGACGATGCGCAGCGTCATCTCGCTGGGGGTGAAGTCTTCGCCCCCAGGTGCTGCCGGCGTGGCAAGGTCGGCGCCAAGGTCGAACAGGTCATTCTGGATGTGAGTGAGCGTAGGTGCGTGTTGAGTGCCGTTGAGTGCCGCTATGGCCACCCCAATTGCACAGTTCGTCTCGTCCACGGCACCGATCGCCTCCATGCGGGTAGCGTGTTTGGGCAGGCGCGATCCGTCGACAAGGCCTGTTGTGCCATCGTCTCCGGTGCGGGTGTAGATCTTGTTGAGCCGTACCAAGATCAGCGCGCCATCGCCAGAAGCAGCGCGCAGACCAGCACGGCAGCGGCCTGATACTTGATGCGGTTGAACATCATCTTGTTCTGCAGCAGCTGGTTCGGGGTGGGCCCGGTGCCGTCGCTGTTCAGGTCATCGCGGGCGCCGTTCAGAAAGGCCACGATGCCGCGCACAAGGCTGACGATGACCATGATCACCAGCACGATGATGATGGGGACGAGAATGGTGCTCATGGCGTTTGATGTATCCCCTGTGACAATGAAATGCCAGCGGGGAAGCGCCCTTCGCGCAGTGCCGTGGCGATGGCTCGGCCGTCCTCTCCGGCGCGGCGGCAGTCGCCAAGTGACGGAGAACCGCGCCTTTTGGCAAGTTTGCGGCCGTCCGGCTCCACCAGCAGGGGGTGATGCAGCCATGTCGGCACGGGCAGGTCTAGAAGCGCCTGCAGAAGCCGGTGAATGTGGCTTGCCGGGAACAGGTCCATGCCGCGCGTGACCAGCGTGACCCCGTCCGCAGCATCGTCGAGCGTCGCGGCAAGGTGATAGCTGGCGGGCAAGTCCTTCCTGAGCAGCACGACGTCGCCGAAGATCATGGGCGTGGCGTCCCGCCGTCCGGCGATTTCGTCTACCCATTCGAGCGGGCCGGTAAGCGCCATGGCCCTGCCTGTGTCGAGCCGCCAAGCGGCGCCGGTCGGATCGACATGGCGGTTGCGGCAGGTGCCGGGATAGACCGGACCGTCGGGTCCGAACTTAGTGGCCGCAGCAGCGATCTCAGCGCGGGTGCAGTTGCACGGGTAAAGGACATCCATCGCCTTCAGTCGCTCCCCGGCGGCGGCATAGCCGGGCAGGCGGTGTGACTGGAATATGGGGGCGCCATCCCATTCCAGGCCGAGCCATTGAAGATCGAGCAAGAACTCCTCGACAAGTTCGGCCCGACTGCGTTCGCCGTCGATATCCTCGATGCGCAGGGCAAAACTGCCTCCCCGTGCACGGGCGGTGTCATGCGCGACCAAGGCGGCATAGGCATGGCCAAGATGAAGCGGGCCATTAGGGCTGGGAGCGAAGCGGGTACGCATCATCGTGGTCCTAGCGCCGGGCCTCGCTCGCGCAAACATCTTGTGGCTGCCAACATCCTGTGGATTGTCTTTGCGGTCGAAGAATCCGCCATCTTGACGCGCTCGCCCGCAAGTGCTGGAAATAGTGCATGGACTGCCATCAAACCGCAATCCCGGCCTGCGACAGGAGGCCATGCTCAAGTCGGAGCTGATCGAGCGCGCGGCCCGGTTCCGCAGCGCGGAGGGAGACCCCTCCCGAAGTCTTTCAGACTGCCCTGCTCTTGTGCTGAACGCGGATTACACGCCGCTGTCCTATTATCCCCTCAGCCTCTGGCCCTGGCAGACCGCGATCAAGGCGGTTGTGCTGGAGCGGGTCGATATCGTCTCAAGCTACGAACGCGCGGTCCACAGCCCCAACTGGACCATGCAGATTCCTTCGGTGATCGCGCTGCGCCAATACGTGAAGCCAAGCGAGTTTCCCGCCTTCACCCGCTTCAATCTGTTCCTGCGGGACAGGTTCTCCTGTCAGTATTGCGGCAGCCCCCATAATCTGACGTTCGACCATGTCCTGCCGCGCCGCCTTGGCGGGCGCACCAGCTGGGAGAACATCCTTACTGCCTGCGCGCCCTGCAACTTGCGTAAGGGCGGGCGCACGCCGAAGCAGGCGAACATGCCGCCGCTGGTTCCGCCAATCCGGCCGACCAGCTGGCAGCTGCAGGAGCGCGGACGCGGCTTCCCGCCCAACTACCTTCACGAGACCTGGCGGGACTGGCTCTACTGGGATATCGAGCTGGAGGAGTAGGGCTCAAAAGCCCAGCATTTCCGGACGGAAGAGCTTGCGTCGCGATACCCGCTTGCCTGACAGCATGAAGACGCCGTCACCGGAATAGTGCAGATACTCCGGCTCCTTTGGGGAAGGTCGGGCGCTGATGTGCGTTACTTCCAGAATGAACAGATTATAGCGTTCAACCGCGCGATCGTCGCGCAGGCGGCATTCCAGGTGTGCGTGGCATTGCGGCAGCACGGCTGCGTCCACATCATGCGCCTGCGCTCTTTCGAGACCGAATGCGGCAAACTTGTCCACCTCGTCGCCGGAAGAGTTGCCGACCCGGACGACCGCATCGAGCATGTCGCTGGTTGGCACATTGAGCACGCACTGACCCGATGCGCGCAGCATGTCGAAGCTACGGCACCCCCGCGAAACCACACAACTGATAATGGAAGGCGTGAATTCCAGAACCTGGTGCCAGCCCACCGTCATGACGTTGTCCCGGCCGGCATGGCGGGTGGTCAAAAGCACGACGGGGCCTGGTTCCAGGAATTGCCGGGCATGGGATACGGGGATGCTATCGAAGCGCTCGGAGGCAAGCAGTGTCGATGAGGCCAAGACCGGAGGCTCCTGTCGCTGAAGGTGCCCATCCAGCGATTTACATCCGATCTGGTTTCATTTTGCTGCGGCGAGTCGTTCAGTGGATCGTCTCGGCCGTTTCCGGTGCCTCGTCGATCCCGGCATCGACGGCGGCGGCGACTGCCACGTCCATGGTGACGTTGCCGATCGTGCGCATCAGGTCCGGCAGGACTTCCACCGCTACCAAAACGCCGAGCGGCCAGAGCGGCACGCCCATGGCGGCCGCGATCGGGCCGATCGAGGATACAAAGCTGATCGTGCCAGGCAAAGATACGGCTCCGAACGTGGTCGCGAAGGCCACGAAGGCGCCTGCCGCCAGTGCGCCGCTGGTCAGTTCAAGGCCCGCCAGCTTCGCCGCGTAGACCGCAACGGCCATGTTCATCGCAGGACCGGTGGCACGAAACAGGGTGACCGCAAGCGGCAGCACGAACTCGGCCGTCGTCGAAGAGACGCCTAGTTTGCGGCTGGATGCCAGCATGGCGGGCACAGTCGCGATCGAGGACTGCGTGGAGATGGCGACGACCTGCGCGGGCAGGATTGCGGCGGCGAAGGCGGGCAGGCTGCGCTTTCCGCCAACCACCGCGATGACGTACCCGGCGATCATCACCACCGTCCCCACCGCGACCACAAGCAGGATGTAATGCGCCAGCGCGCCCAGCGCCGCGCCGCCGCTGCGCACGCCCAGCGTCAGGCCAAGCGCGAATACGCCGATCGGCGCCAGCATCAGCACCCATCCGATCACCACCATCATCGCGCCTGCCAGCGCTTCGAACAGCACCGCAAGGGCGCGGCGGGGCTCGTCGGCAAGGCGGGTGGAAGCGAGCGCGAACAGCCCGACGAAGACGATCACCGGCAGCATCGCGCTTGCCGCTGCCGCCGAAATCACGTTGTCGGGCAACAGCGAGGCGAGGAACTCGGAAATGCCCGGAACCTTTCCCGGATCGGCGCCGTGGGGAAAACTGACGCCGGCGGGCACTGGGAACAGTTCCAGCAGTAGTGGCATCGCTACTGCGCCCAGCGTGGCGCTGAATGCCAGGAAGCCGACGATGATGCCCAGCGTGCGGCGCGCCATGGCTCCGGCGCGGGCAGCGGCGACTGTTTCAACGATGCCGGAAAACAGCAGGCCCGCGACCAGCGGCAGGATCGTCATCTGCAGGCCCTGTAGCCATAAGGAGCCGATCGGCCCGGTCACTTTCAGCGCGGTATCCGCGATCGGCTTGCCAGCCAGCAACAGGCCAAGGACAAGCCCGGCAACAAGGCCGATCAGGGTGAGGGCGCCGGGTACGCGGATTTCGGGAATGCGCGAAGGGCCGGAAGGTGCGGGATCGGGGGAAGTCATGCCGCGCGACAAATAGGCGGGGCCGGGGCACTTGGCAATTTGGCGTTGCTCAAGTCCGCCTCGGCACGAGACAAAGCCATTCGACGGATTCCTAAACTGGCTGTAAGGCGGTGTTCAGAGGGCGGTAACGCCTGTGGTTGCAGAGCGCGGCGGTGAAGATTCGAAACCTTGCGCGCAAGAGGACAGGTAATGGGTAAGCAGTTCTTCGGCACCGATGGTATCCGCGGCCGCACCAATCAGGGGGCGATGACCGCAGCCACCGCGATGAAGGTCGGGCAGGCGGCAGGAACCCGCTTCCTTCGCGGCACGCACCGCCACCGGGCGGTGATCGGCAAGGACACGCGCCTGTCGGGTTACATGCTGGAGAACGCGATGGTCGCGGGTTTCACCAGCGTCGGCATGGATGTGGTGCTGCTTGGTCCGATGCCGACCCCTGCGGTGGCTCTGCTGACTCGCGAACTGCGTGCCGATGTGGGCGTGATGATCTCCGCCAGTCACAACCCTTATGAAGATAACGGGATCAAGCTGTTCGGCCCGGACGGCTTCAAGCTTTCGGACGAGGACGAACTGGCGATCGAGGCGATGCTGATGGGCGGTGACCTTGGTCTTGCCGCCTCGCCGGAGATTGGCCGCGCCCGCCGCGTGGACGACGCGCGCGGTCGCTACATCCATGCGGTCAAGGCTTCGCTGCCCTCCACTGTCCGGCTCGATGGGCTCAAGATCGCGGTCGATTGCGCCAATGGCGCCGCCTATCAGGTCGCTCCATCGGCGTTCTGGGAACTGGGCGCGGAAATCGTCGCGGTCGGCGTTTCGCCCAATGGCAAGAACATCAACGATCGCTGCGGATCCACGCATGTCGAACTGCTGCAGGAAACCGTGGTGTCTTCCGGCGCGGACATCGGCATTGCCCTTGATGGCGATGCGGACAGGCTGATCGTGGTGGACGAGAAAGGCCAGACCGTCGACGGCGATCAGATCATGGCGCTGATCGGCAGCCAGCTTGCCATGCGCGGCGAACTGCGCGGCGGCGGCGTGGTGGCGACGGTCATGTCGAACCTGGGGCTGGAGCGCTATCTGAACGGGCAGGGCCTGTCGCTGGAGCGCACCGCCGTTGGTGATCGCCACGTGCTGGAGCGCATGCGTGCCGGTGGCTTCAACGTGGGTGGGGAACAGTCCGGGCACATGATCCTGCTGGATCACGCGACGACCGGAGACGGCACTGTCGCGGCCTTGCAGGTGCTTTCCGCGCTGGTCCAGTCTGGCAAGCGGGCGAGTGAGCTGCTTCACCTCTTCGATCCCGTCCCGCAACTGCTGCGCAACGTGCGCTTCGGAGGCGGCAAGCCCCTGGAGACGGACAGCGTCCGGGCTGCTATCGCCGATGCCGAGGCTTCGCTCGACGGGCGCGGGCGCCTTGTGATCCGCCCGTCCGGAACAGAGCCCGTCATCCGCGTCATGGCCGAGGGCGATGACGCCGGTGAAGTGGAAGCCGCCGTCGCCTCGATCTGTCACGCTGTAGAAAAGGCCGCCGCCTGATGCCGCTGGAAATGCGCCCCGATTGCGAACGTTGCGGCACCGACCTTCCCGCCGAGGCCCCCGGTGCGTTCATCTGCTCGTTCGAATGCACGTATTGCGCTGAGTGTGCCGATGCGCTGGATGACATGTGCCCCAACTGCGCGGGCGAACTGGTCGACCGCCCGACACGGGCCAAGCGGCACCACGATTCCGCCCCGCCGTCGAAAGTGCGGCACTATCAGGGCTGATGCCCGACGCTGTTACTCGACTTGTGGCCCCCTGAGCGGGTAAGGAGCCCGGCCATGAACCAGCCTCCTCGCATTCTTTCCATCGCCGGGTCGGACAGCTCGGGCGGTGCCGGCATCCAGGCCGATATCAAGACGATCACGCTGCTTGGCGGTTACGCCATGACCGCGATCACCGCGATCACCGCGCAGAACACCCGGGGCGTCACCGAGGTGGCGACGATGTCGGCCGCGATGGTTGCCGCGCAGATCGACGCGTGCATCAGTGATATCGGCGTTGATGCGGTGAAGATCGGCATGCTCGGCAGCGCCGAGATCGCAGCTGTCGTCGCCGATCGGTTGGAAGGCCTGGGTGTGCCGGTGATCTTCGATCCGGTCATGGTCTCTACCGCAGGATCGGTACTGGCAGATGCCGATACCGTGGCGGCATTCGAACGACTGATGGGCATCGCCTGCCTGACCACCCCCAATTATGATGAACTTGCCGCGCTTGGCGGTGACGCCGCGCTGGCAGAAAAGGGCGTCGCCTATATCGCCAAGGGCGGTGATGCGCCGGGCGATGTGGTGGTGGACCGGCTGATTTTGCCTGGACAGGAGCCGGTGCTTTGGACCGCGTCGCGCGTCGATACGCGTCATACCCACGGCACCGGATGTACGCTGTCCAGCGCGATCGCAACGTTCCTGGGGCAAGGTGCCCCGCTGGTCGAGGCGATAGAGGATGCGCGTGATTTCGTGCGGGCAGCGCTGCTGGCGGCTCCGGGCTTCGGGGAAGGACATGGGCCAATGGGGCACCACGCGGTTCGATAGGGGGGCGTTCGGTAAGGAGTGGTTTGGTAACGGGTGATCGGATGCCGGCTCAATGCATCCGTGAACGGCGGCGCAGCGCAGTATCCGCCAGCAACCCCACCGCTGCCATCGCGCCGCCGGTCAGCCCGGCGGTGCTCAGCGCCACGATCACCGGCTGCGCGAAGTCTGCAAGGGCGCGGGCGCGGTCGTTCAGGGGTTCGATGATCTGGCTCATGGCGGGTGTCCTGCGGGGGCTGGGTATGAGCCACGCAGATGCACCGAATCGTGCTTTCAAGGCACTCGGATAAGTTCGCTTATTGTGTTCGGATTTTTCGAATGAGCGACGGCATCCCGGATAAGGTCCGGGATGCCGTCGGTATGTTCAGCCACAGTCGAGGTTATAGAACTTCTGCACGTGGCTCCAGCCTTCGTCGGCGGTTTCGCACCACTGGAACAGGTCCAGATCCTTGGCATTGATCACGCCTTCCTCGGCCAGAGCCTTGAAGTTGACCACGCGTTCCCAGAACTCGCGGCCGTAGAGCAGGATCGGGATCGGCTTCATCTTGCCGGTCTGGATCAGGGTAAGCAGTTCGAAGAATTCGTCGAACGTACCGAAGCCACCGGGGAAGACCGCCACCGCACGGGCACGCAGCAGGAAGTGCATCTTGCGCAGCGCGAAGTAGTGGAACTGGAACGACAGGCGGGGCGTCACGTAACGATTGGGCGCCTGTTCATGCGGCAGCACGATATTAAGGCCCAGCGATTCCGCGCCGACTTCGGCAGCGCCGCGATTGGCCGCTTCCATGATCGAAGGGCCGCCGCCAGAGCAGACCACGAACTGGCGCATGCCTTTTTCGACGATCGCACACTGGCTGGCAAGGCGCGCGAGCTTGCGCGCCTCTTCGTAATACTTGGCCTTGTCGGCAAGGCGCTCAGCGACCTTCTTCTGATCTTCCGTGACAGCGGCGGTCAGAAGCGCATCGGCCTTTTCCGGCGAGGGGATGCGCGCGGACCCGTACATCACCAGCGTGGAACCGATGTTCGCTTCCTCCAGCAGCATCTCGGGCTTGAGCAGTTCAAGCTGGAAACGCACCGGGCGCAATTCGTCGCGCAGGAGAAAGTCGGTGTCGCGGAAGGCCAGCTGGTAGGCCGGGTGGCCGGTCTGGATTGTATCGGCCTGCTGTTCTGCGAAGCCCGCTTCCTGTTCGGCCTTGTAGAAACGGCGCTGGGTGAGGTCTTTGTCTTCTTTTTCAGTCATTGGCTCATCATAGGCTTGGCGCGTTGCGAACGTCGAGAACAGATATGCATGGGTACGGTTGCATGGGGATGTTTACGCCGTAGTCTGGGCGAATGGCGATCCGGCAGATGTATTCGCGGCGCAACGCGTTGGCAGGAATTGGTGCGGCAGTCGGGGCAGGGATAGGCACCGAGCTCGGCGCGTTCCCGGCTCTGGCAGGGCCGCTGCCCTCAGTGCGCGATATGGTGCGCCCTCCGCGTCTGCGCAACGGTGACGTGCTGGGGCTGGTTGCACCGGCAGGGTTCGTGGCGGATCGCTTCGGCCTTGACGAGATCGGCGCCACGGTACGGGCGATGGGGTTGAAGCCACGTTTTGCCCCGCACCTGACCGACCGTGACGGCTATCTTGCAGGGGCGGACGAAGTGCGCGCGCACGATCTCATGACGATGTTCGCGGATGACAGCGTGCGCGCGGTCATGGCGGTACGTGGCGGCTGGGGGACGGCGCGTCTGCTGCCTCTGCTCGATTTCGCGGCGATCCGGGCGAAGCCCAAGTTGTTCGCAGGGTTCAGCGACAATACCGCGCTCGGACTTGCGCTGGCGCGGGCGGGGGTGATGTCCATCCACGGACCGACTGCGGCGACCAGCTGGCCGGCCGCGTCGTGGGAATCGTTCCGGCAGATCGCCTTCGAGGGCGCCATGCCGACTTACGCGGTGCCGGTGCGCGACGGCACCGGTCTTGGCGGACGGGGCATCGGCGTGAAGACCTTCCACGGCGGCAAGGCGCGCGGACGGCTGCTGGGCGGTAATCTTGCGGTGCTGAGCGCTCTGGTCGGCACGCCATACTTACCCGATTTTGACGGTGCGATCCTGTTCCTGGAGGAAACGAACGAGGCCGAATACCGCATCGACCGCATGCTCACGCAGCTTGCTCTGGCCGGGGTGCTCGGCAAGCTTGCGGGCGTCGTCTTCGGGCAGTGCACGCATTGCGACAATCCGGACGGGGGATACTCGAACTTCACTGTCTACGAAGTGCTGGACCGGCGCTTCGCATCGCTTGGGATTCCTGCCTTTCAGGGGCTCATGATCGGTCATATCGCTGGACAGATCAGTGTTCCACAAGGGGCCATGGCCGAGATCGATGCGGATGCAGGAACGTTGCGTCTGCTTGAAGCGGCAGTAGCGTAACTCAGTCGCGCGTAACCTCTTCGCTGCTGAGACCGTATTGCGAAACGAGTTCGGTATAGAGGTCGTCCGGCAATGCGTGGACGAATTCCAGCCCTGCGCCATGCGTGCCGGCCCAAGCCACGAAGGCGATCATCGGGCGGCATTCGGGAAGGGTCAGAGTGACGACCTCGTCAGGTTGAAGTGTTCCGACACCCTCGATTCGCGCGCCGGACGGGGTCAGATCCTTGAGCACGACGGTTGTGCTGACAAGGTCGCGGCGGAAACGGGCCAGCATTTCCACTTTCTCGCGCTCATGGCGACGAACGCCTCCGACATCGTCGACGGGCAGGGTTTCCGTGCCGATCGGAGCAGTAGATTCGGAGCCGGTCGGAGGGTTCAGCTCCGGCATTGTGGCATGGTCCTTCCAGAACGGTTAACAGGCCGGATCGTCCGGCTGACAGAGCGTCGGACCATAGCGCGCAAAACCTTGCGGCAGTGCTCTTCAGGGGAATGCGTATTTTTCCCGAATCGCGTGTTGGCGTGCTGATTTCTCCGGTTATAAGACATGGTTAATCTGCAAAGGATTGCACCAGCTGAGCCCCGAACGTGCCAAGAACCATGAAAACTGTTGCCGGAATGGCACCTTTTCGTGCTCTCCAAAGGCGGGAATCGATGATCCGTTAGTTTCCGAATACCCTTTCTTAACCATTCTTTGCGCAGAATTTACGTGTTCATACAGGGGTTCTTATGCGCATCGATGCCAGAAATCTGCTCGACCGGCTGGGCAAGAACGACTTCGCCTACAAGGAATTCGAAGACCGCTTCAGCGAACTGGAGCTGTGGCCGATCCTCGAGGCGCTGCTTCGCGATCCGCGCCTGCAGGCGATCGATCAGGCAGAGGCAACGGTTGCTGCCATGCCCGAGCCAGCGCCGACCGAAGTGGTCGAGACGTATTCCGGCGAGAGCCTGAGCTCCCTGTTCAGCCGCTATGGCCGTGGCCCGGCAGCCGACGCGCCAGGAGATCGGCGCGGCGGTTCGCAGCAGCAGGACGTGCGCGCCATGCTCCGTCATTTGTCCGACCTCGGATCGCAGGGGAAGATCTGATGCCTGTCATCGTAACGCACGGCCTCAAGGGCGGCGCCGGAACCACCTTCACCGCCGCGCACATCGCGATGGCCCTGTCCGAAGCGGGCGCCGACGTCACGGTACTGACCGTCGCCAAGCGCGACACGATGCCGCTGCACTTCGGGCTGCAACCCGCAATGACGTTGCCTTCGCTGTTTGCGCCGGCAGAGGATGCGGTGCTCGTTGCCGGTATCGACCTGCGCAGCCTGACCACAGCGCCCGAGGACAACGACTTCGTCCCTGCGCTGCGCGACCTTGGTTTCCTTGAAACCGGTCAGGACAAGGTCATGGTCATTGACATTCCCTCGGCCGAATTCGCGTTTGCGCGTCGGGTCATTCCCCACGCCAGCGCATCGGTTTGCGTGATCAACGCCGCGCCCGATACGCTTGCGCTGATGCCGCAGGTGCTTGCCGAAGCCAGTCCCGAGAACATCGCGGCCACCAGCTTCGTGATCAACGCGCTGGACGAGACGCGCCGCCTGTCGCGCCATTCCTCGGCATTCATCCGCGAACTGGTGGGCGCTCGCCTGCTGGGCCGCATTCGCCTGGACGAATCGGTGCCCGAGGCCATCGCGATGCTGCAACAGCTTTCCAAGTACGCACCGTCGAGTGCGGCGCTTGCTGATGCGAAGGCGATCGGCACCGCACTGGTTCCAGCGCTTGAAACGCCCGGTCGCCCGTGGGTGGCGCGTGGCTCCAGCCCTGCTTCTTCTTCGAGCCGCGCCGCATGATCGAGAAACTGGCCGCCCGCGTGCTGGACAACCGGCTCGCCCGCTACGCATCCGTTGCGGTGATCGTCGGAATTGCCGCAGTGGTCATCGGCGTGCCGCTGGACGGCACCGCGCAGTGGGTCTGCGCGGGTGTCACGATGGCGGGTGCGCTGGTCATGCGCCGTATCAAGGGGCGCATGGGCGCGGTCGCGCTCGGCATCCTGGCGGTGCTGGTCTCGACCCGTTACCTGTTCTGGCGCACCACGCAGACGATCGAGTTCAATACTCCGCTCGAATTCCTGTTCGGCGGGGTGCTTTACCTTGCCGAGCTTTACGCCTGGGTCATCCTGCTGCTGGGCTTCCTGCAGACCACCTGGCCGCTCGACCGCCCGGTTATCGAGCCCGAGGGCGAGCCTGACACCTGGCCGACCGTCGATATCTACATCCCGACCTACAACGAGAGCCTGGAGATCGTGCGCAACACGGTCTTCGCGGCGATGGATCTCGATTATCCGGTTGATCGCTACCGCGTCTTCATCCTCGATGACGGCAAGCGCCCGGATTTCCGCGCATTCGCCAAGGAAGCGGGCTGCGGTTACATCACCCGCGACAACAACCTGCACGCCAAGGCGGGCAACCTGAACGCGGCGATGAAGAAGACCGACGGCGAACTGATCGCGATCTTTGACTGCGACCACGTGCCGACCCGCGCCTTCCTGCAGCTGACGGTGGGCTGGTTCCAGCAGGATCCGCGCCTCGCGCTGCTGCAGACCCCGCACCACATGTATTCGCCCGATCCGGTGCAGCGCAATCTCGCGCAGACCATGGGGGACATGCCGGGCGAGGGTGATCTGTTCTATGGCCCGGTGCAGGGCGGCAACGATCTCTGGAATGCCACCTTCTTCTGCGGTTCGTGCGCGATCATTCGCCGCGAGGCGCTGATGGAGACCAACGGCTTCGCTGGGGAAACCGTCACCGAGGATGCGCACACCGCGCTCAAGCTGCAGCGTACCGGGTGGAACACTGCCTATATCTCGGCGCGCCTCTCTGCCGGCCTTGCCACTGAACGTCTGGTCCTTCACGTCGGTCAGCGCATCCGCTGGGCGCGCGGGATGACGCAGATCCTGCGCATCGACAATCCGCTGTTCGGGCGTGGCCTGACCTGGCAGCAGCGGCTTTGCTACCTGAACGCGATGATGCACTTCCAGTATCCGGTGCCACGCATCGTGTTCCTGACCAGCCCGCTGGCTTACCTGATCTTCGGGCAGAACATCATCCAGGCTTCAGCCTCGCTGATCTTCGCCTACGCGCTGCCGCACTTGTTCTGCTCGTCCGTCGCCAACGAGAAGACGCAAGGCGGCTGGCGTCGCCCGTACTGGGGCGAAGTCTACGAGACGATCCTTGCCTTCCACCTCGTCAAGCCAACGGTGATGACCTGGTTCCAGCCGCGCAAGGGCAAGTTCAACGTGACCGACAAGGGATCGCTGCTTGACCAGACCTATTTCGACTGGGCGATCGTCAAGCCGCACCTGATCTGCATCGGCCTTGTCATCACCGGCATCACCATGGCGGTCGTGAAATGGGCGTTCTTCCCTTACATGTTCAATATCCAGACCGATACGCTGGTGCTGAACGTGGCATGGGCACTGTTCTCCCTCGCCATCCTGCTAGCCGCCGTTTCGGTGGCGCGTGAGACGCGGCAGGAGCGCGTGGATATCCGTATCCCGGTGCAGCTTCCGGTCACTGCCTACCTTGCATCGGGGCATACGGTTCCGGCGACTACTATCGACATCTCGATGGGTGGTGCCGCGCTTTGCCTGCCCGACGAACTGCCGACCAAGTACCGCACCGTCAGTCACATCACCATGGCCATGGGGGACGAGGTGCTCTCGATCCCGGTCACGACGATGCGCACCAGCGGCATGAACGCCTACGTGCGCTTTGAAAAGCTTGACATTCTTGCCGGTCGCCATCTGGTGCGCGCCGTCATGGGCCGCGCCGATGCGTGGCAGCCCTGGGGACCGCCCGCCATGGTCGGCACCGCACGTTCCTTCGCTGATATTCTTCGGGTGGATATGGTTACGTTGAAGCGCATGCTACGTCTGAACTTCGCCGAACGCCGCCAGATGAAGGCCGCCAACGCCGCCAAGAAAGCCGCCATGGCCAAGGCCGCGAAGGAAGCCGAAAGGAACGGGGCAAAGGGGGCGTCATTCGCCAAGGCGGCGATGCTGGGCGGCGCTTTGGCTCTGGGCGCCGCGGGCCTGTTCTTCGGCACGTCCGAAGTTCATGCCCAGTCCGCTACCGCCAGGGCGTCCGCTACCGCCAAGGCACCCGAGACAGCCGCTGCTGCCGCCACGCCTGCCGCGAGCAGCCCCGGCGGCATGGCAGAGCGCCTGACGCTGAAGGAACTGCGCGTCAGCCAGCCGATCCGGCTGCGTGGCACGCAGGGCGAAATGGGCATCCCGTTCGGCATGCGTCAGGACCGCGTGGCCACCCAGGCCATGCTGCGTCTGCAGATGGCATGGTCACCAGCGATGCTCGATGACCTCAGCCAGCTGGTCGTGATCGTCAACGGTGAAGTCGTTCAGACGGTGCCGCTGACCCGCGCCAACGCCGCAGGGCAGGTGCTGGAAGTGCCGGTGAACCCCGCACTGCTGCTGCCGGGCGACAATCAGCTCAACTTGCGCCTGATCGGTCACTATGCGCGCGATTGCGAGGACCCGTTCCACTCCTCGCTTTGGGCGAACATCTCGAACACGCGCTCGTGGTTCGATTTCGATTACCAGCCGCTGCCTTACGGTCCCGACCTGTCCCGCCTGCCGCTGCCCTTCTTCGACAAGGGTCAGAACGTGCCGCTGCGCATGCCTTTCGTCTTTGCCAGCCAGCCGCGCGCCGGCGAACTTCAGGCTGCTGCGGCGACCGCCAGCTGGCTGGGCGCACTGGCCAGCTACCGCGGTTTCACCTTTCAGCCGGTCGTCGGTTCGATCCCGCGCGGCAATGCAATCGTCTTCCTCAAGGGCGGTCAGGGCATCCCGGGCCTCGATATAGCTCCGGCCAATGGTCCCGCCGCTGCCGCAGTACGCAACCCCAACGATCCCAACGGCACGCTGCTGGTGATCATGGGCCGCAACGACGATGACCTGCATATCGCGGCTTCGGCAGTGGCGCTGGGGCGCGGCGTGTTCGGCGGTCAGCGGATGAGCTTTGACGGCGTGCGCATTCCCGCCTGGCCACGCTACGGCGCGGTGCGCTGGCTGACCACGGACAAGCCGGTTGAGCTTGGTTCGATCATGGAGCCGTACGCGCTGCAAGGCATGGGCATCCCGCCCGGCCCGCTTACGACCCGCTTCCGTGTCTCGCCGGATCTTTTCTTCTGGCCACGTGAAGGCGGCAAGCTGAACCTGGGCTATCGCTATCCGGTGGCACAGTGGCTGGACAAGCGGGCCTCGCGCCTCGACGTGTCGATCAATGGCCAGTACCTCAAGACGCTGCCACTCGGCGCCGCATGGTGGAGCCAGCTGTTCGGCGGGACCGGTGCCAAGAGCGCGGATTCGAACGCTACCGTCACGCTGCCGCGTTACAACCTGTTCGGCCAGAACGAGCTGACTTACGACTACAACCTGCTCATTGCCGACAAGAAGAAGTGCACCGGCACCCTGCCGGACAACGTGCGCGTCTCGATCGACCCCAAGAGCACGATCGACCTGACCAGCGCCTATCACGCGATCATGATGCCCGACCTGGCGACTTTCGCGGGGGCAGGCTTCCCCTTCACCGCCAGCCCCGACCTGTCGCAGACCACCGTGGTCGTCGCACCGAACCCGTCGATGGCTTCGGTGCAGGCGTTCCTGACGCTGATGGGCCGTTTCGGCGATTCGACCGGCGTTCCGGTGACGGCGGTGACTGTGACCTCCTCGATCAACGGCGACGCTCTGGCCAACCAGGATGTGCTGGTCATCGGCGGCACCGGGCTGGCAGAGGCGGACATGTTCGCCGATGCACCGGTGCGGTACGAGAACGGCCGCCTGCGCGTTTCCGAACGTTCGCCCATGCAGTACCTCACCGCGCTGTTCGGGGGATCGCAGGAAACCGATCCGATGGCTGCGGCTCCGATCGTCTACAACGCGCAAGGGTTCTCCGGTATCGTCAGCTTCCAGTCGCCCTATGCCTCGGATCGGACCGTGGTGGCGCTGCTGGCGGATGACGGTGCGGCACTGCCCGCGCTGGT
This sequence comes from Novosphingobium guangzhouense, assembly GCF_002896965.1. Classification (GTDB taxonomy): domain Bacteria; phylum Pseudomonadota; class Alphaproteobacteria; order Sphingomonadales; family Sphingomonadaceae; genus Novosphingobium; species Novosphingobium guangzhouense. Next base: position 27,125 of record NZ_LYMM01000047.1, on the reverse strand, counting down.
GGACGGCATGGCCGACGTGAAGATCAACGCCGCGATCCAGGGCGACCTTGCGGTAACTCGCGGCGACGGCATGACCAGCTTCGCGCTGTCCAGCCGCTACTGGGTGGGTTCGCTGCCGATCTGGATGAAGCTGGCCTACTACGTCAGCCAGCGTCCGATGATGCTGGGCGTGTTCACGCTGCTGCTGGCGCTGGCTCTTGCCGGACCTGCCTATCTCTTCTTCCGCCGACAGGCCCAGCGCCGCCTCGGCCGCCAGGACGACCACGCATGACGATGAAGCGTACTTCTCAGTTGGGGGTCGCCCTGCTGCTTTCCACTGCCGTGGCACTGCCCACGGCAGTCGAGGCGCAGAGCGCCGGCGTCGAAGCACTGGTGAAGCAGGCTCAGTACTGGCGCTCCAAGGGGCGTGAGGATCTGGCGCAGCAGGCTTTGAAGCGGGCCCGCGCGCTCGACCCTAACAACCCGGCGCTCAAGGCTTCGGCGCAAGCTGCCAAGCCGGCTGCCCCGAAGCCTGCACCCAGACCTGCCGCAGCCAAGCCCGCTGCCGCACCCAAAGCCGCCGCGGCTCCGACCCGCGCAGCGCCCAAGCCCACGCCAGCGCCGACCCCGACGCCTGCCCCCGTCTCTGCCGCCGACCGTGCGGGCCGGGCGCGCGTATCGGGTTTCGATGCACTGAACGACGGCAACCTGGCCTCCGCCGCCGCGCAATTCCAGCGAGCGCTTGGCGTTAATCGTCGGGATTCCGATGCGCTGGGAGGCCTCGGCCTTGTGCGGCTGCGCGAAGGGCAGTTTGCCGAAGCGGCCAGCCTGCTCGAACAGGCTTCCGCCAGCGGCAAGGCCAGCCAGTGGGCAGAGGGCCTTGCCTCCGCGCGCTTTTTCGCCGGCGTGGACGAGACCAAGGGCATGATCGCCCAGAACCGCCTGGCCGAAGCGCAGAGCCGCGCCGAACAGCTGGTGCGCTCTGGCTACAAGGAGCCTGCTCCCGCGCTGGAATTGCTGGCGGATATCTACGAACGTCAGGGCCGCTACGCCGATGCCGCCGACCTCTACCGCCAGGCCGCGCAGGGCGGCACTGCGGCGGACGACAAGCGCCTGCAGCTGCGCGCTGCGCGCGGCCGCGCCCTTGCCGCCGCCGAGCGGGGCGACGATTTCGGCGCCGTGCGCGAATTTCAGCAAGGCATCGTGCTAGATCCCAACGATCCGTGGATCCGCTACGAATTCGCGCAGTTCCAGATCGAGCGCGGCCGCGTGCCTGAGGCGGAGTCACTGATCCGGTCGCTGGCGACAAGCGGTAACGCCGATTCGCTTTATGCTGCAGCGCTGCTCAACAACGACCTTGGCCGTGCGAGCGAGGCGGACCGCCTGATTGCGATGATCCCCGAAACGCAGCGTACCGCGCCGATGCGCAGCCTGGCGCTCAGCGTGAAGACTGACGCCGCAATCGCCCGCGCCAAGGCCATGGCCGCCAGCGGTCAGGGCGCGCAGGCAGTCAGCAGCTTGCGACAGTTGGGCGCGATGGCCTCGATCCCGGCAGGGAAGCAGGCGGCCGTGGCCAATGCGCTGTTCGACCTTGGCGATACGCAGGGAGCGGCCGAAGTCGCCGCCAATGCTGCTACCGGGCGTATCGACAATATTGCCGACTACGAAGGGCTGATAGGTGTTCTGACCCGCACCGGTCGCAGCGATCTTGCCCAGCAGGCGCTTCAGCGTGCCTCGCAGCTGGCAGGCTCCAGCGCAGAGGGCCAGAAAGCCTATGCGCGCATCAGCGCGGGGATGATGGTGGGGCAGGCCGATGAGGCGCGCATGGGTGGGCGCTATGCGGAAAGCTTCGACATTTTGCAGCAGGCATATTCGGCCGCGCCTGACAATACCGAGATCATGTCCGGCCTTGCCCGCCTTTACCAGACCGGCGGCATGCCTGCGAAGGCGGCGCAGACCTATCAGCTGGTGTTGGCGCGCAAGCCGAACGACAAGGATGCCCTGCTTGGGCTGGCCGACACCGCGCAGGGCGCAGGCGACCGCGACTTGTCAGAACAGGCACAGAAGCAGGTTCTGCGCCTTTACGGGCAGGACTATCAGGTACGCATGGCGCTGGCCAACGTGGAGCGCGCACGCGGCAATGATCGCGCGGCGGTAGCGCTGCTCAAGGATGCGCGCGCGCTCTACGCCCGCCAGAGCGGTGGTATGGCGATGGGAGGCAATCCGTTCGCGGGCATGAATGCCGGAGGCGGCGCGAACCCCTTCCGCAACCAGGCGCAGGCCGCACCGCAACAGGTGAACCCCTTCGCGCTTGGCGGCGGCACCCGATTGCCAGCAGCATATCCGCAGCAGGGCGCAGTCGCCTACGCGGCCCCGCAGCAGGCGAGTGCGTTTGGCGCGGGGCCGGTAGGTATCGGCACGGGTCAGAGCGGCTTTGGCGGGTTTGCCGGAGCCCAGGCACCTCAGGTGTATGGGCAGGCGTATGACTCGCCGCAGGCCACCTATGCCGCGCCTGATCGTTACGCTTCGCCGGTCGGCTCGACCGCTCCGGCGGCAGCGGCGTGGGCTGCCCCGGCCGCCGCACCGGGTTATGACGGTCCGCAGGTTCCGGTTGCTTATGCTGGCGACCCGGTGATGACCCAGATCCAGTCACAGATCGATCAACTGGCGCAGGATACCGGCCCGCGCGTTGACGTCCAGACAGGCTATCGTGGCCGTTCGGGCGAAACGGGCCTGTCCAAGCTTGACGAGATCAAGGGTTCGGCCAAATTCTCGACCGGGGCTGCCGGTGGCCGCGTCTTCGTGAAGGCGGAAGCGGTGACGGTCGATTCTGGCCGTCCGACCGGCTCGGGCCTTGCCCGCTTTGGCCGGAATGCCACGCCAGAGGCGCAGGGCATCGTAGCTGAGGAGCCCTCGGCCCTCGTCAATGCCGATACCCAGAACGGTTCGGGCGCTGCGTTCTCGGCCGGATACGAAAGCGATGTCGTGCAGGTGGAAGCTGGCACCACCCCGATCGGCATGGGCAAGACCAAGTTTGCCGGGCGCGCCGCCGTCAGCCCCAAGCTGGGCCAGTTCGTGCGGGCTACCGCATTCGTTGAGCAGAAGCCGGTGACGGATTCGGTGATCTCCTATGCCGGAACCCGCGACCCCGTAACCGGGGAGCGCTGGGGGCAGGTCATGCGTACGGCTGGCGGGCTTGGCCTCAGCTACGACGAGAACGGATCGGGCGTCTACGGCGAGGCGCGCTACTACCGGCTGCGCGGCGAGAACGTGGCGAACAACGATGGCATCGAGGCCAACGTCGGCGGTTATCTGGAAGCGTACCGGGGCCGCAATTCGCGCGTTACGGTGGGTCTCAACGTGAACTATCAGGCTTACGACAAGAGCCAGAACTACTTCACGTTCGGCAACGGCGGCTATTTCAGCCCGCAGAATTTCATTTCGGTCGGCTTCCCGGTGAACTACACCATGCAGGATGAACGCTGGGACGTGGCGGCATCGTTCACGCCGGGCTTCCAGAGCTACAAGGAGGACCAGAGCGTCCTCTACCCGACCGACCCGACAGCGCAGGCCGAACTGGATGCGCTCAAGGCCGAGAACGACGATGTGCGTTCGTATTTCGACAGCCTGAGCAAGACCGGCTTCGCGCTTTCGGCGCAAGGTTCGCTCTATTACAAGATCACGCCCAATACCCGCATCGGCGGCGAACTGGGGTATAATACCTTCGGCAGTTATGACGAGTTCCGCTCCATCCTCGGGGTGCGGCAGAGCTTCGGGAGCACCGGTAAATGAGAATGCAGGCATTTCCCCAGCCCCGCAGCGGGCCATCGGACTACGCGGTCGGCGGCCTGGCGCTGCTGGCGATCTCCACGGCTTCCGAAGTGTCGGAGGGTATCCCCGAGGAACAGGCGCACGGCTTCTTTCTGGCGATCGGCCGCCGCATGGCCGCGCTGGAACCGCTGGAAGGCGTGAACGACGCTTCGGTTCTCTGCGCCCGGATCAACGCCTTCTGGCAGGCGCTGGACTGGGGCGAGATCGAACTGGCGGTAGGCCGTGATGCCATCGTGGTGCGCCATCGCGATCTGCCGACCGAGATCGCACCCGATCGCGCGGGCCACTGGGCGCGTATGCTGCTTGGCGTGCTGGAGGGCGCTTACGACGCCTGGTTCCGGGTTCTGGGCAGCGGCCCTGCGCTGCGCACCACGGCGGAATGGAAGGGGGACACGCTAGAGCTTCGTCATGGTCGCTGACACTGTTTTCCGGCCCAGGGTCGATCGTCGCACGTTTTCGCTGGGGGCACTGATGGCCTTCACTGCAGCTTGCAATACCGCCCCCAGCCAGGGGCGTGCCCAGCAGGTCAACGACCCGCTGTGGACCCAATGGCGCGACCGCTTCGTCGCGCCGGAGGGCAGGGTGGTCGATACCGGCAATGGCCGCATCAGCCATTCGGAGGGCCAGAGCTACGGCATGATCCTGGCCCTGCGCGCCGGTGACCGGGAGGCTTTTGAACGGATCGCGAAATGGACGCAGGACACGCTGGGACGGCAGGACATGGCGCTCCATTCGTGGAAGTACGATCCGACGCAGCCGGTGCCGGTGTCCGATCCGAACAATGCGACCGATGGGGACATCGTTATCGCCTGGGCGCTCGCGCTGGCCGGGCAGCGGTGGAAACGCTCGGAATGGAGCAACCGCGCGCGTGAATTGCGCAAGGCGATCCGTGAACACTGCGTAGTTTCGCGGTTCGGGCGGGAGCTGCTGCTGCCCGGCCTCGTCGGGTTTGCCGAAGGGGCGCAAGTGACGCTCAATCCTTCGTACTTCGTATGGCCCGCGCTGGATCACTTCGCCAAGGTGGATGGCGCGCAGGCATGGGGAGGGCTGATCCGCGATTGCGAGGCGATCACCACGCTTTCGCGCTTCGGGCAGCACGCACTGCCGAGCGACTGGGTGGCCGTGACCGGTTACAGTGCTGTGGCCCCGGCGGTCGGCAAGCCGCCGCGTTTCGGTTATGACGCGATCCGCATTCCGCTCTATGCGGCGGTGGGTGGGCGTTCCAGCCTTGTGCAGCCGGTGGCGGACTGGTGGCGCTCACGCCTGGCGCAGCACCGTTCGATTCCGGCCTGGGTGGACGTGGTTACCGGCGAAGAGGCGAACTACGCTCTTTCCAGCGGCGGCGCGGCGATCGCGGCGCGGCTGGTAGGTTCGACCACGCCGTCGGCGCTCGACAGCGATTATTTCAGTGCTTCGCTGCAGATGCTGGCACGGCTGTAAACCAGGTGACCCGGAGCGGGAATCAAACCCGCTCCGCCCGCACCGCCATCAGTCCGAACAGGCTGAGTAGCGCCGCGCCTGAAATGTAGAGGCCCACGAACAGCACGCCGCCGCTGTCGGCCAGCCCTTGAGCGACGGCGGGGGCAAAGCCGCCGCCGACGATGCCGCCGACGTTGAAGGCGATCGATGCGCCGGTGTAGCGCACCCGCGCCTTGAACAGCCGGGGCAGCAGTTCAGCGATCGGGCCATAGACCAGCCCCATCGTGAACAGCGCCACGCACAGGAAAACGCCGATCACGAACAGCGATCCGGCCGAGAACATCAGTCCCATCACCGTTCCCAGCACGACGGCGCAGAAGCACCCGAACATCAGCACAGTGCGCGAGGATCGCTTGTCCGAGGCATAGCCGGCAACGACGATGCCTACCGCCATGAACAGGATGGCGAACAACTGCAGCCCCAGAAACTGCTGACGGCCATAGCCAAGCGTGGTTGTGCCGTAGCCGAGAGCAAAGGTGGTCGCGAGGTAGTAGAGCGCGAAGCAGGCAATCACCGCGAACGTCCCTGCCACCGTTTCGCGCAAGTGGGTGCGAAACAGTTCGACAATGGGGATCGCGCGATGATGGCTATCTTCTGCTGTGAACACCGGGCTTTCGGCAAGGCGGAAGCGGATCCACAGGCCAAGTCCGACGAGCACCGCGCTCAGCAGGAACGGTATGCGCCAGCCCCATGCCGCGAACTGCGCGTCGCTCAGCACTGAACTTATGATGAGAAACAGCCCGTTGGCCGCGAAGAAGCCTACCGGCGCGCCCAGCTGCGGGAACATGCCGAAGCGGGCCTCGTAGCCCTTGGGTGCGCTTTCCACCGCCAGCAGCGCCGCGCCGCCCCATTCGCCGCCAAGGCCCAGGCCCTGGCAAAAGCGCATAAGGCACAGCAGGGCCGGGGCGATCCAGCCCGCGCTTTCATACGTCGGCAGTACGCCGATCAGCACGGTGGCCCCGCCCATAAGCAGCAACGAGGCGACGAGGGTGGACTTGCGCCCCACGCGATCGCCGAAATGCCCGAACAGGGTTGCGCCCACCGGCCTTGCGATGAAGGCGATGGCGAAGCTGGCATAGGCGGCAAGGTGCTGGACGGTCGCGGATTCGGCCGGGAAGAACAGCGGCCCGAAAACGAGCGCTGCGGCGGTCGCGTAGATGTAGAAGTCGTAGAACTCGACTGCGGTGCCCACGAGGCTCGCGGTCAGCACGCGGGCGTTCTGGCGGTAGACGTTCATGCTTCGTGGTGCTCCCCTCGCTCGGCCGTCTCCTCTAGCGATGTGGAGTGCGGATGACGAGGGTTCTTGAACGGGCCGGGTTACGCCGCTTTGGCAGAGGGCTCGTCGCGGCAGGTTTCTAGCAGGCGATCGCGCAGCCAGATAGCGGCGGTGTCACGGTGGTTGCGTTCGTGCCAGAGCAGCCAGTAATCGAGCTGGCCGATCGCATTGGGTGCGGGGCGGGTGACCAGATCGTGCGTGCAGCCCCGCATCAGCCGAGACGGCACCGCCATGACCAGGTTCCCGGCATGAAGAAGATCGGGGGCAAGGCCGAAATAGGGCACACTGGCCGCAACCTTGCGCGATCCTGGTCCCAGCAGGGTGGTGACCCGGTCCAGTTCGGCATCGCTGACGGTCAGGCCGAGGTGGTCATGCTCCAGAAAATCCGCGATCGGCACTTCGCCGTTGCCTGCCAGCGGATGATCGGGCCGGGTCACGCAGACGAAATGGTCGCGGAACAGGTGCAGGCGGTGCAGTTGCGACGGGTCGTGATCCAGCCCGGAGATCGCCAGGTCGATGTCACCCTGCGCCAGCGCGCGGTGTGTGGCATGGCCCAGCGGCAGGATGTCGATGGCGATGCCGGGGGCGATGCGACGCAGCCGGGGCAGGGCGGGCAGCAGGACCGCAAGCACCCCGAAGTCGGTCGATGCGATGCGAAAGCGCCGCTCCACCTTGGCTGGGTCGAAGCGGTTTTCGATCAGCAGGCTGGAGGTTTCGGTCACCCAGTCTGCCAGCCGTCCGACCAGTTCGTCTCCGCGCCGGGTGCGGACCATGCCCGAGCCTGATCGCACCAGCAGCGGATCGTTCAGCGCATCGCGCAGTTTGGCAAGTGACCGGCTTACGTTGGGCTGGCTGATGCCAAGCATCACGGCCGTGCTCGAGACGCTCTTGGTCTTGAGCAGCATCGCCAGGACAAGCAGCAGGTTGGGCGAGAGCGACGGGATCATATGCGAGAGAGTCGCATTAGCGGAAAAGCCGCAACTGCGCCACGTCTCGATGCTTACAAAATGTTGCCGATCAGGTGCGGCTATTCCGCTCAGGTCTGGGCAGAGATCGCGTGAATGGGCAGCAGGGCCGCCCCCAGCGTGACCGGGGAGCCGCGCAGGCCGGAGACACGCACCGGCGGGCCGCGGCCTTCCACCGTTGTTACCAGCGAAGCGGTACGCAGGCGTGTCGCAAGGCCGTCCAGCACTTTGGTCGGCACTGCACCGGCCAGCACGATCGCGCCGGGGTCAAGCCACGCAAATGCAGTATCGGCAACGACCTCCAACTGGCGCGCCGCGCGGTCCATCCAGGCCTCGATCACAGGGCGCTGGGCATCCGATGCCATGTCGATCTCGCTGACCGAGGTGATGTCGCAACCGTTGGCGCGCAGCGTTGCCAGCAGGTCGAGCGGGCTGGGCCGGGGGCGGTCGCCGGGGAACAGGCAGCCGACTTCCCCGGCGACGCCGAACTGGCCGCGCACCAGCCGTCCGTCCACGATGACACCGGCGCCGATTCCGTAGCCGAGCAGAAGCACCACCACGGTAGAATGTTCGCGGAGCAGGCCGCCCATGTAAAATTCGGCGATAGCGGCGACATTGGCGTCGTTCTCCAGCCAGAGCGGCCAGCCCAGTTCGGCGCTCAGGATTTCGCGCAAGGGGGTGCCGCGCCAGCCGGGCATGTCTTCCACCACGCTCCACCGTTCGCCTTCAGGGGACAGCGCCGGTCCAGCCACCGCAACGCCGATGCCCAGCATCAGCCGGCCGAGGAGGCCGTGCCGGTCGACAAGATCATGAGTCAGCCGCCGGACGCGCCGGGCGAACTGCTGCGGATCGATGGCTGCGCTGTCTTCTCGGTGAGTGGCGATGGCATTGCCCGCAAAGTCGACCAGCACGATATCGAGCAGGCCCTTGTGCGCCGTGGCGCCCACGGCATAGCCGCCGCTGGACGCAAGCCGCAGCGGGATTGCGGGGCGCCCGCGCCCCTGTGCGCTGCCTTCGGTCACTTCCTCGATCACGCCCAGCGTCAGCAAATCGCGCGACATGCGGGTAAGCGCGGTGTTGCTGATCTCCAGCCGCTCCGCCAGTCCCGAGCGCGACAGCGCACCCGCCTTGCGCAGTTCGTGGATGATACGGCGCTGGTCCTTGTCGAGAGCGGGAATGGCCATGCGCGGGGCGGTATGCCTGTTTATTTATTTTCACAACAATAATTAAAAATGTAACAGACAAGGTTCACTGGCCCCGCGTCGCCCTCTCTCCCGGCGGCACCGAAATTCATGAGGGGCCTTCATGCTCAAGACCGTTCTCGCCACCGGCGCCGCATTTGCTGCGCTTGCCACCGCTTTCACGCCCGCCGCCGCCGAAGAGGCTCCTGCTGCCCCCGCCGCCTCGAACGAAGCTTCGGGCGACGACATCATCGTTACCGGATCGACCCGCGCCGAGCGCCGCTTCGACGTTTCCTACGCCGTCAACACGATCTCGCAGGAGGATTTCGAGAAGATCGCGCCGGTCAACTTCGCGGACCTGATCGGCCAGCTTCCCGGCTTCCAGACCGAGATCACCGGCGGTGAAGTGCAGAACATCTATCGCATCCGCGGCCTGCCCAACGACGGCGGTTTCGTGAGCTTCCAGCAGGACGGCCTGCCGCTGTTCCACGAGAACGACGGCGTGTTTTTCCGTGGCGACGCGATTCTCAAGCAGGATCTGATGACCGATCACGTCGAAGTCGTGCGCGGCGGTCCGGCTCCGGTCTATGCCAGCTATTCGGGCGCCATCATCAACGCGATCACCGTGACCGGTGACGAGACCCCGCGCGGCAAGGCGCAGGTCACGCTGGGCGATACCGGCCTCTATCGCCTTGACGCCTATCAGGCGGGTAAGCTGGCGACGGACACCTATTACGCCGTCGGCGGCTTCATGCGCTATCACGACGGCTATCGTGACAACGGCTTCCCCAACGACAAGGGCGGTCAGATCCGCGCCAACATCAAGCATGTGACCGACAACGGGTTCATCAAGCTGAACTTCAACTACGTCAACGATCACAACGCGTTCTACCTGCCGATCCCGACCAGGAACCCGCTGACCGGCGAATCGCTCAACCAGTATATCGACTACTTCGAAGGCACGATGAACTCGCCCGCCTTTCGCAACGTGAACCTTCGATATCGCGACGGTAATGGGGTTGTGCAGAGCCGCAATTCCGACTTGTCGGACGGTCGCCACATGCGGATGGTGAACTTCGGCGCGCATTACGAAGGGGACTTCGACGGCTGGCTGGTGACGGCGGCTGCGGGCTACACGCAGGGCAAGAACGACTTCACCGCGTTCTATTCGACCACGAACCCGGCGGACGGCGATGCCTTTGCCGCCGGCTACCTTGACCGCGCAACTGCCGCGTTCGGCGCGGTGGATCACTTCGGCTACACGCTGGCGGGCACCGATACGGTCTACGATCCCTACGCGGCATCGGGGCTTGTCATGCAGGGTCAGTACCGCGACATTCACTCGAAGTTCTATTCGGGCCAGGCCAACCTGTCGGTCGCGAAGAAGTTCGACACCGGGATCGGCACGCACGACATCAAGCTGGGGCTCTACGGCAGCTTGTATGGAGAGGACAGCCGCACGCTCTATCAGAACTACCTGATCGAAGTTTCCGGCAAGCCGCGCACGCTGGACCTTGTCGCCTACGACGCGGCTGGTGCGGAACTGGGCCGCGTGACCGACAACGGTGTGCTGAACTATGCAGCCACGCTCAACCAGGGCGACAGCGACGCCAAGATGTTCGCGCTCTACGCCAACGACACCTGGGAGATCGTGCCGGGTCTGCGCATCGATGGCGGCATCCGCCACGAACGCTACAGCTACAAGGGCTGGGCTGCACTCACCGAGCAGGCGAACCTGGGCGATGCGACCACGCTGGCCGACGACACCACGCGTGCCTTCACCGGCGTGATCCTGAACCAGAAGCTCAAGCCCAACGTCACCAACTGGACGATCGGCGCGAACTACGACTTCTCCAGCCATATCGGCGTCTACGGCCGCGCTTCGCACCTTGAGACGCCGCCCAACGTGCAGACCGTGATGAGCATCAACCCAACGATCATCACCACCGTCGCCGACCAGTTCGAGGCGGGCCTGAAGCTGTCGATGGGACGTTCGTACCTTTACGTCACCGGGTTCTACACCAACTTCGACCCGCTCAACGCCTCGTTCCTGGCCTACGATCCGACGACCGGCCGCAATGATGTGAACGTGCCCTTCATCGGCGAGGCGCAGGTCAAGGGTATCGAGTTCGACGGCGCGTGGAGCGTGACCCCGTGGTTCACCCTCAACGGTGCGCTGACGGTCAGCGATCCGAAGTACAAGAACTTCGAAAGTGCCACCGGCGCCGACCCGGAACAGGCGGAGGGCAACCAGATCGTCCGCCAGCCGAAGGTTTACGGCAACATCCGCCCCAGCTTCGACTTCACCACCGGCGACACCGACGTGTCGATCTATGGTCGCTATACCTACATGGGCAAGCGCTTCGTGGACCTCTACAACAATACCGCGCTGCCCGCTTACGGCACCGTGGGTGCCGGCGTGACGGTGAAGCACGGGACGTGGCAGCTGCAGGTCGTTGGCGACAACCTGTTCAATGCGCACGGTCTGACCGAAGGCAATACCCGCACCGATTCACTGGCCGGACAGGGCAGTGCCGAGGCGATCTACGGGCGTCCGATCTTCGGCCGCAACTTCCGCCTTGTCATCGGCAAGTCCTGGTAAGGGCGGCGGGCTGATGCGGAAAGGTCCGGCGCGCATGGCAGCGGTCGCTGTTGCTGCGGCACTCTCGCTCACGACGGTCTGGGCGCCTGCACAAGTTGCCAGGGCGCAGGCTGTACGGGACACCGTGACGGAGAGCCTGTCGCAGCGGTTGTTCCCCCTGCTCGACGCGCTGGGCCGCGATCCTGCTGCGCTCAATGTGCTGCAGGCCCGCCCGGAAGTGGCCACCATGCTGCGCGCCCGGTTCGACCGACGCGCGGCATGCGGCACTGACCTTGGCTGCGTGGCGCAGGCGATGATCTGGACCGATGGCGAGGCGCAGGTTCTGGCCGCCGCCGTTCCCGGTCGGGGCATGGACGATGGCCCGGCCGCGCAGGCCGGGCGCGAGATTGCGGGCATCAACACGATCGTGCGCACTTATGGACTGGGTCAGGTTCCGTCTTATCCCGGCATCGACGGGGCCGGCACGCTTGACCCGCAGGAGGCCCGCGCGCGCCTGCAGGCGGCGGCGTGGCTGGCCCGGACGCCACGTGCGAACTCGGTGCAGGCTCTTGATCCCAGCCTCGACTTCGCGCTGGCGTTGCTCGATGCCGCCGATCGCCGAGACGCGATCAGCTATGCGCCGCTTACCGGCGGGCTTAACGCGCCAGCCTTCAGGCACGCCGGGGGGCTGGACTGGAAGCGCTACCGCTACAGCGCGCTCATCGTCACCGGGGTCGGCCCGGAAGTGGAGGGCATGCCGCTCAGCCCTTACGGCAAGTACCACGTGCGCCTTGCCGCCCAGCGCTTTGCGGCAGGCGATGCGCCTTTCCTGATCATCACCGGTGGCCACGCCCACCCGCGCGCCACGCCCTTTGCCGAGGCGGAGGAGATGCGCCGGGCCCTGATAGAGCGCTACGGCGTGCCCGCGGAGGCCATCGTCATCGAGCCGCACGCGCGGCATACCACCACCAACTTGCGCAATGCATCGCGGCTGCTGATGGCCATGGGCGCCCCGCTCGACAAGGCGACTTTGATCATCTGCAACCCTGACCAGAGCGCGATGATCGAGAGCCCCGATTTCGTGAAGCGCAACGACCGCGAACTGGGCTACCAGCCCGGCGCGATTGGTCCGCGTGTATCGTCCACCGAGCTGGAGTTCCGCCCGTCGCCGCTCTCGGCCCGCGTCGACCCGCGCGACCCGCTCGATCCCTGAACTGCCTTCCTGAACCGGAGCCTCCCATGCGTATCATCCTGCTTGCGGCCAGCGCCGTGCTAAGCCTCAGCCCCACGATCGCGATGGCATGGGGCGGCACCGCCCATACCGTGATCGACCGCGCCGCGATCGAGGCCATTCCCGATGACGGCCCGGTGTTCCTGCGCAAGTACGAGGACTATATCGGCGCATCATCGCTGCTGCCCGATTCATGGCGCGGCGATTCGGAGAACTTCTCCAAGATCGAGGAAGACCCCAATCACGGTTGGTTCCGCGAACAGTTCACGTTCCTCAAGCCCATTCCGCGTTCACGCTACGAATTCGTGATCGCGCTCTACAAGCAGCATGAAAAGATCAAGGACAGCGATCCGGAAACGGCTGCGCGCACCAACGTGCGATGGACCGGGACGCTGCCTTATGCCGCCATCGAGGCTTACGATCGCATCGTCGTGTGCATGCGGCGCATCCGTGCGGCGAATGCGGCAGGCGCGGATGCCTCGGTAGCAGAGCAGAACTGCGCGTTCGATGTGATCCGGCTGGGCCACTACATCGGCGACGGGGCCAATCCGATGCACGATTCGGTCAGCAGCGACGGCTGGCGCGGTCCCAATCCGCATGGCTACACTACCGAACGCAGCGTCCACGGCCGCTTCGAAAGCCGGTTCGTGGACGGCATGAAGCTGTCCGTGGCCGATATCGCTCCGCGCATCGGCAAGCCGGGGCGCAGGAACGGAGACATGTTTGACGCCGTGCTCGCCTATCTCGATGCATCGGGTGACAAGGTCGGCGCAGTGTTTGCGCTGGAAAAGCGCGATGGTTTCGCCAACTTCGCTGACCGTGACGTGCGTGAGATGATCTATGAACGCACGGCGGCCGGGGCGACGATGCTGCGAGACATGCTCTGCCGCGCCTGGACGGAAAGCGCATCGCCGCCGGCCAAGGTCGAACCTTCGCCGCTCGACTTCGCCAATCCCCGGTTCAACCCGGAAACCGGCTCGGCGCCCGACTGAGCCTTGCGGTCCAGCGCGGCGCGCACTCTTGCGTGTCGCGCGTGGCCGATATCGAAGCGTTGCAGCAGTACGATGGTAGACAGTGCTCCGACCAACGGCAGGCCTAGTCCCAGCGCCAGCATGCCGGTTTCCACGGTGGTGCTCTGGCTTGCCCCCGGCATGTAGCCCAGCCATCCCAGCGCCCAGCCAATCAGCGCCGTCGCCGCCGCGCCGCTGGCCTTCACCGTGACGAGGTAGAAGGCGAAAAGGCCGGTCTCCAGCCGTCGGCCATGGCGCAGCGCCACGAAGTCCACGGCATTGGCCAGCAGTCCCCAAGGCAGCATGAACACCGATGCAAGGCCGAAACCGATCACTGCCGCACAGGCCAAAAGGGCCTGAGGTTGCCTGAGGAACAAGGCAAACAGCACGAAACCCACCGCGCTGACGCCATGGCCGATGGCCAGCACCCGCGCCTGATCCAGCCTTGCGGTCAGCGGGGTCCAGAACAATACCCCCGCGAACTGGCCGCAGGTGACCGCCAGCAGCAGCGGCGCGACCATGTCGGGCCGGTCCACCACGTAAGTTCCCATGTAAAGAATCATCCGGCCGAAGGTCGGCATTGCAAAGCCGGTGACGAGCGCAAGCAGGCCCATGCCGATCACCAGCGGATCACGCAGGGGCACGCCTATTCCGTCCTCGGCGGCCGCGGCGGTCGATATGCGGTCACGGGCTCCGCTTCCCGAAGTCAGCACGCACAAAATCATGGTCAGCGCAAAAAGGGCACCCGCGACCAGACCGGTCAGGGCCAGCGCGTCGAAGGCACGGCTGCGTGCCGCATGCTGCACCAGCGGCGTCAGCACGAGGGCGACGCACAGCGAACTCGCCGTGCTGAACAGCAGCCGATAGCCGGAAACCCGCCCGCGCGCGCGGCTGTCGGTGGTCATTTGCGCCATAAGCGCGTTGTGCGGCACGTCGATCACGGCATAAGCGCCGCGAAAGATCAGCATCGCTGCAGCCAGCAGCCATCCCTCGCGCATTCCGCAGGCGGGCATTGCGTAAAGCAGCGCGAAGGCCATTCCGCATGGCACCGTCCCTGTCGCTACCAGCCAGCGGTAGCCGCGTCCCTTGCGCCTCAGACGGATCACCAGCGCGGCGGCCACCAGATCGAAGACGAGGTCTCCGGCCAGCGCCACCATCATCAGTGATCCGGCTGCGATGGCGGTCAGGCCCAGAAGGTCCGTCAGCAGGAACAGAATGGTCATGTCCGCTCCGGCAAAGACGATGGCCTTGCCGAAGTTGCCCGATGAATAGGCGAACAGCCGTGCTTCGCGCACCAGCGGGGCGAACGGGGCAGGGCCGGTGCCGCCGGTGCGGCGAATCTCCGGGCGGCAAGCGGTCATCGACAGCAGCGCCTAGCGGCGGTTCATTTCACTAATGCGACGCTCGCACGACCGGGATCGTACATGCAGGGCGGTCTTGCCCTCAGGCCGCTGCGGCTTTTGCCTGTGCAGCCGCGACGAACGACGCGGGATCGTAGTAGTATGGCTTGATCTCGCAGCACTTGCCGTCGCGGAAGCGGAACATCTCGCAGATCTCGGCGGGTGCCAGTGACGGGTCGGCGAAGCGCAGCGAAAGGATCGTGACGGCGTGATTCTTGCCCACTGTGGTCTCGATACGGTCCAGCGCCACGACATCGCACAGACCCATGACCCGCGCATAGAGTTCGCGCAGACCGTTCTTGCCGCGATATTCTCCGGCCATCGGCAGGCCATTCGCTTCGTATGCGACAAAGTCGTCGGTCAGCATCTGCGAGGCGGTTTCCCAGTCTCCCACCCCTGTGGCTGCGTAGAGCCGGTCGACGAAATCGATCATCTCTTCTGAGTTCATGTCATTTCCTCTCCTACCCGGCCGTGCGGCATTGGCCAGCACGTCAGTTTCATGCCGGGCCGTCTCGATCACCTGCACTTTTGGGCAGTGTGCGCCGCGAACGGCAGGACGCGCCGGGGCGTTGCCGCATCCTGGCGCAGCCTCCATATACGCGGCCTGTCGTGGCGTAGCCGTTTCGGGCCGCGCCGCAGTCTGATGATCAGGAAGGATTTGCGTGATGCCCTACCGGCTTCTCATCGATGGTGCGCTGGTGCCCGGAGCCTCTTCGATCGACGTGGTGAACCCGGCGACGGGGCAGGTTCTGATGCAGGCTCCGCGCGCCGATGAGGCTCAGGCGGAGCAGGCGGTCGCGGCGGCAAGACAGGCGTTTCCCGGATGGGCGGCGCTTGGCTACGGCCGGCGGAGTACGCTGCTGGACGCGCTGGCAGGAGCGATCGAGGAGCGGATCGACGATTTCGCCCGGTTGCTGACGCAGGAGCAGGGCAAGCCCTTGGCCGAAGCTCGCGGTGAAGTGATGGCGACTATTGCCGCGCTTACCTATTACGCCCAGCTTGAACTGGAACCGCGCGTATTGCGCGAGACGGCGGCAGAGCGGATCGTCGAGCAGCGCTATCCGCTTGGCGTCGTGGCCGCGATCACGCCATGGAACTATCCCCTGCTGCTGCTGATGGTGAAGCTGGCCCCGGCGCTGATCACCGGCAACACGGTGATCGCCAAGCCCGCGCCCACCACGCCGCTGACCACGCTGCTGCTGGGCGAGATTGCGGCGGATATCCTGCCCGCCGGCGTGTTCCAGACGCTGGTGGACCAGAACGACCTTGGCGCGCTGCTGAGTCGCCATCCGGACGTTGCCCATGTCAGCTTCACCGGATCGACGCCGACCGGCAAGAAAGTGCTGGGCAGCGCGGCCGATACGTTAAAGCGCTTCACGCTGGAACTGGGCGGCAACGATGCCGCGATCGTGCTGGACGATGCGGATGTGGCCAAAGTTGCGCCGCGTATCTTCCGGGGTGCGACGACGAACGCCGGACAGATCTGCCTTGCCGTCAAGCGGGTCTACGCGCCGCGGGGCATGGTCGATGCGCTGTGCGCCGAACTTGCGCGGCTGGCGGGCGAGGCTGTCGTCGGGGACGGGCTTGAGCAGGGCACCACGATCGGCCCGATCCAGAACCGCGCGCAATTCGAGAAGGTGCTGGGGTTCATCGCGGACGCGCGCGAGAATGGCACCATCGTTGCCGGTGGCGATGCGCTGCCGGGCGAAGGCTATTTCATCGCGCCGACCATCGTGCGCGACCTGCCCGACGATGCGCGGCTGGTGCGCGAAGAGCAGTTCGGCCCGGTCCTGCCGGTGCTCGGCTACGACGATCTTGAAGACGCCATCGCCCGCGCCAACGACAGCGATTTCGGGCTTGGCGGGACGGTGTGGACATCGGACGTCGAACGCGGGATGGCGGTTGCATCCCGGATCGAGAGCGGCACCGTCTGGGTGAACAAGCACCTGGAACTGCCCTTCGACGTGCCGTTCGGCGGCGCCAAGCAATCGGGCATCGGCCGCCAGCAGGGGATCGAGGGGATGGAGGATTTCACGCAGCCCCGCATCGTCAACGCGGCGCTGGGATAAGGTTCGCGCTGGCATAAGGCCCAGCCCGAAGACGCAAAGAAAAAGGCCGCTCCCCGATGTGGGGAGCGGCCTTTTTTGCGTCTCGCGGGGCCTGCCGGATCAGCGGCTGGCGAGTTCCTTGTTCAGCCACAGGGCCAGCAGGGTGGCCAGTGCGCCCGAGAGCAGGTAGCCGCCCGAAGCGATCAGGCCGAAGTGGGTGGAGAGCAGCAGTGCCGCCAGCGGGGCGAAACCGGCGCCGAACAGCCAGGCAAGGTCACTGGTGAGCGCCGAGCCGGTGTAGCGGTGGTCAGTCGCGAAGGCCGAGGCCACGACGCCCGACGACTGGCCGAACGACAGGCCCAGCAGGATGAAGCCGCCGATCATGAAGGTCAGCTCACCGGCGGTGCCGGCATCGAGCAGCTGCGGTGCGAACCCGCTGAACACCGCGATGCCCACGGCGCAGGTGCCGAGCAGGGTGCGGCGGCCGTAACGGTCGGCCAGACGGCCCGAGAAGAGCACGGCGACAAGACCGAAGACTGCGGCCAGCACTTCGATCAGCAGGAAGCGGGTGGGCGCTTCACGGGTGAACAGGAACACCCACGAGAGCGGGAACACGGTGACCATGTGGAACATCGCGAAGCTGGCAAGCGGTGCGAATGCGCCGATCAGGACGGTGCGGCCTTCCTTGCTTACGGTGCCCATCACGCTGACGGGCTGCAGGTCGCGGCTTTCGAAGAGGGTCTGGAATTCTTCGGTGACGACGATGCGCAGGCGCGCGAAAAGCGCAACGACGTTGATCGCCAGGGCCACGAAGAACGGATAGCGCCAGCCCCACTCAAGGAAGTCGGCGGCGGGCAGCACGGCGATCATGTAGGCGAACAGCGCGCTGGCGACGATAAGGCCGAACGGCGCACCCAGCTGCGGGACCATCGCCCACCAGCCGCGGCGGTTTTCCGGTGCGTTGAGCGCGAGGAGCGAGGCAAGCCCGTCCCAGGTGCCGCCCAGCGCGAAGCCCTGCGCGATGCGGAAGATCGCCAGCAGCCAGATCGCGGTGTTGCCCATGGTTTCATAGGTCGGCAGGAACGCGATGGCCGCGGTCGAGCCGCCAAGGCCGAACAGCGCGATCGTCAGCTTGACGCCGCGGCCGTAGGCGCGGTCGAGCGCCATGAAGAACAGCGAACCGAACGGACGGGCGATGAACGCCAGCGCGAAGATCGCGAAGCTGTAGAGCGTGCCGGTCAGCGGATCGACGAAGGGGAAGAACAACTTCGGGAACACCAGCACCGAAGCGATGGCATAGACGAAGAAGTCGAAGAATTCCGAAGTGCGGCCGATGATCACGCCGATCGCGATCTCGCCGGGCGAAATCGCGTGGTGCGGCTTGAACGTCGGCAGGCCGAGTTCCTCGCGGGTCGGGGTCATGGTTGTGCTCATCTGGCGTATCGCGGCCTTCGTCTGGTATAACACGCCGGCCCGTGGGAGTCTCTGGCGAAGAGTCTCGCCGAATTGAGTCTCACAGGCCCGCGAATCGCGCCGGCGCGACGGGCGCGCGGCTTCACAATCGAGTGCCCTATTGTCATTGATCGGGCGCAAGGGGATTGGACAAAATGTCCTATGTTCGCATCCGCAGCACGAGCTTAGGCGACGCGCCATGCAACCGCCCGAGTCACGCCTGAACCCGCCCGGCCGTCGTTTCGGCCCGTTTCGAAACCGCGTCATGCGTATCGGGGTCGCCCTCGGGCTGACCGCCGCGCTGTCGGCGTGCAACACCGTCGTGCTGAAGCCGTCGGGCGATGTTGCCCAGCAGCAGGGCGACCTTGTGGTCGTTGCCACGCTGCTCATGCTGCTGATCGTCGTGCCGGTCATGCTGGCCGTGGTGATCTTCGCATGGCGTTACCGCGCGAACAACCAGGACGCCAAGTACGAGCCGGACTGGGATCACTCGACCCAGCTGGAACTGATGATCTGGGCCGCGCCGCTGCTCATCATCATCTGCCTTGGCGCCGTGACCTGGACCAGCACGCACCTTCTTGATCCTTATCGCACCATCGGCCGCATCGACGCGCAGACGCAAGTGGCCAAGGACGCCAGGCCGCTGGAAGTCGAAGTCGTCGCGCTCGACTGGAAGTGGCTGTTCATCTACCCCGAACAGGGTGTCGCCACGGTCAACGAACTGGTTGTGCCGAGCGGCCGCCCGCTGAACTTCAAGATCACTTCCGCGAACGTGATGAACTCGTTCTACGTTCCGGCGATGGCAGGTCAGATCTACGCGATGCCGGGCATGGAAACGCGCCTGCACGCGGTGATGAACTCGAACGTCGAATCGATCGGCTTCTCGGCCAACTATTCAGGCGCGGGCTTCACGCACATGCGCTTCAAGATGCGTTCGGTTTCTGACGCGGACTTCGCCAAGTGGATCGGCGACGTGAAGGCAACCGGCACCAAGCCGCAGCCCGCCGGCGACATCATCGCCGCCTCGGAATTCGAAGGCGTTCCCGCCAAGCAGATGGGCGGCATGCTCGACCGCGCGGCTTATCTCGAACTTGAAAAGCCGACGCAGAAGGTTCCCTCGATCCGCTTCGCCAATGTCGATCCCAAGCTTTATGACGCCGTCGTCAACATGTGCGTCCAGCCGGGCAAGATGTGCATGAGCGAGATGATGGCGCTCGATTCGCGCGGCGGCATGGGCAAGGCGGGCATCCGCAACGTGCAGATGCTGTCCTACGACAAGGCAGGCCGCGACAGCGCGGTGGCCGAAAGCGCCAACCCCACCGAAGCGGTCCAGCGCGAACTGGCCTGGGTCCGTGCCCTGTGCGAACAGATGCCGGGTCAGGTTCGCGACGGTTCCGTCAAGGCGCCTTCCGATCTTCGCTCGCTGAACGGCGCCGGGATCCCCGCGCCGCAGTCGATCGGCTTCGGTGGTGAGGACGCGCCCGTCGCGTCTTCGCCGAAGCCCGCTCACATTTCCCTGAATTCGCGGAACTGACACTCATGGCCATCGAAGCCGAAGCCCATACCCACTGGAGCCCGCTACTCGGGCGCCTGTGGCTGGACGCCATCCCGCAGGAGCCGATCGTGCTCGCGACCTTCGTGGTCGTGATGCTCGGCGGCGCCGCACTCGTTGCGGGCCTGACCTACTTCAAGCTGTGGGGCTATCTCTGGAAGGAGTGGTTCACCAGCGTCGATCACAAGAAGATCGGGATCATGTACATGATCCTGGGCCTGATCATGTTCCTGCGCGGCTTCGCCGACGCGGTCATGATGCGCGCCCAGCAGGCAATGGCGTTCAACGGCAACGAGGGCTACCTCAACGCCCACCACTACGACCAGGTCTTCACCGCGCATGGCGTGATCATGATCTTCTTCGTGGCGATGCCTTTCGTCACGGGTCTCATGAACTACATCGTGCCGCTGCAGATCGGTGCGCGTGACGTCAGCTTCCCGTTCCTGAACAACTTCAGCTTCTGGATGACGACCGCGGGCGCGGTGCTGGTCATGATGTCGTTGTTCGTGGGCGAATTCGCGCAGACCGGCTGGCTGGCCTATCCGCCGCTGTCGAACCTGGCGTACAGCCCGTGGGTCGGCGTCGACTACTACATCTGGGCCCTGCAGATCGCGGGTGTCGGTACGCTGCTTTCGGGCGTCAACCTGGTGTGCACCATCGTCAAGATGCGCGCGCCCGGCATGACCATGATGCGCATGCCGGTGTTCACCTGGACCTCGCTTTGCACCAACATCCTGATCGTCGCCGCCTTCCCGGTGCTGACGGCGGTGATGACGATGCTGACCGTCGACCGCTACCTCGGCTTCAACTTCTTCTCGAACGACTTCGGCGGCTCGCCGATGATGTACGTGAACCTGATCTGGATCTGGGGCCACCCCGAGGTTTACATCCTCATCCTGCCGCTGTTCGGCGTGTTCTCGGAAGTCACCTCGACCTTCTCGGGCAAGCGCCTGTTCGGCTACTCGTCGATGGTCTACGCCACGCTGGTCATCACCATCCTGTCCTACCTCGTGTGGCTGCACCACTTCTTCACGATGGGTTCGGGCGCGAGCGTAAACTCGTTCTTCGGCATCACCACCATGGTGATCTCGATCCCGACCGGCGCGAAGCTGTTCAACTGGCTGTTCACGATGTACCGCGGCCGCATCCGCTACGAGCTGCCGATGATGTGGACCGTCGCGTTCATGCTGACCTTCACGGTCGGCGGCATGACCGGCGTGCTGCTGGCGGTTCCGCCTGCGGACTTCGTGCTCCACAACTCGCTGTTCCTGATCGCGCACTTCCATAACGTGATCATCGGCGGCGTGCTGTTCGGCCTGTTCGCGGCGATCAACTTCTGGTGGCCCAAGGCCTTCGGCTTCAAGCTCAACGTGTTCTGGGGCAAGGTCAGCTTCTGGCTGTGGGTTCCCGGCTTCTGGTTCGCCTTCATGCCGCTCTATATCCTGGGCCTGATGGGCGTGACCCGCCGCATGCGCGTGTTCGACGATCCGTCGATCCAGATCTGGTTCGTCATCGCCGCTTTCGGCGCCGTGATGATCGCCGGCGGCATCGGCGCCATGCTGGTCCAGTTCGCGGTTTCCATCTGGAAGCGCGAAGAGCTGAAGGACGAGACGGGCGATCCGTGGGGCGGCCGTACCCTGGAATGGTCGACCTCGTCGCCGCCGCCGGAGTACAACTTCGCCTTCACGCCGATCGTGCACGACCTTGACGCATGGGACGACATGAAGCGCTGCGGCGTGGAACGTCCGACCTCGGGCTTCCGTCCGATCCACATGCCCAAGGGCACGGGGACCGGCCTGATCCTGGCGGGTCTGTCGACGGCGCTCGGCTTCGCGATGATCTGGTATATCTGGTGGCTTGCGGCGGTCTCGTTCGCCGGGATCATCGGCTACGCGATCTTCCATACCTTCAACTACAAGCGGGACTACCACATCCCCGTCGAGACGGTCGAAGCGACCGAGGCGGAACGCACCCGCCAGCTCGCCGCCGCGGGAGCCTGAGACATGACCGCTACTGCACATAACCTGGACCAGCCCAAGCTGCAGGCCGCGTTCTACGACCTGAACGAGCATGACCATCCCGAAGGCGGCAGCACCATGCTCGGCTTCTGGATCTACCTGATGAGCGACTGTCTCATCTTCGCCATGCTGTTCGCGGCATACGGCGTGCTGGGCGGAAGCCTGGCCGCCGGGCCGGGGCCGAAGGATCTGTTCGACCTGCCGCTGGTGGCGCTCAACACCGCCATGCTGCTGTTCTCGTCGATCACCTATGGCTTCGCCATGCTGGCGATGGAAAAGGGCAACAAGGGCGGCACGCAAGCGTGGCTGCTGGTGACCGCGCTGTTCGGCGCTGCCTTCCTCTTCATCGAACTCTACGAGTTCAGCCACCTGATCCACGAAGGCGCGACGCCGATGCGTTCGGGCTTCCTCACCGCGTTCTTCTCGCTGGTGGGTACCCACGGTCTGCACGTGACCTTCGGCATGATCTGGCTGTTCACGCTGGTTGTGCAGGTGGCGAAGAAGGGCCTGATCCCGGCCAACAAGCGCCGTCTCATGTGCCTGTCGCTGTTCTGGCACTTCCTTGACGTCATCTGGATCGGCGTCTTCACCTTCGTCTACCTGATGGGAATGCTCTGATGGGCACTGAACACGCACACCCGAACCCGCAAGCGCACGATCACCACGACGAGCACGGCGCGAGCCACGGCTCGATGCGCGAATACGTCGTCGGCTTCCTGCTGTCGGTGGTGCTGACGGCGATCCCGTTCTGGCTGGTCATGTCGGGCGCCATCCCCGACAAGCAGACCACCGCGCTGGTGATCATGGCCTTCGCCGTGGTGCAGATCGTGGTCCACATGATCTACTTCCTGCACATGAACACCAAGTCTGAGAACGGCTGGACGGTCATGGCGCTGATCTTCACGATCGTGCTGGTCATCATCACCCTGTCCGGTTCGCTGTGGGTCATGTTCCACCTCAACACCAACATGATGCCGATGAGCGTCCACGACATGGGCCAGCTGCCCTGACCGGGGACCGTACATCGGTGACACGCGGAGCGCGGCGGCCCATCGGGTTTGCCGCGCTTCTGCTAGTGGCGTTCGCGGGGTTCGTGGCGCTGGGCGTCTGGCAGGTCCAGCGGATGCACTGGAAGCATGCGCTGATCGCCCGCGTCGATGCGCGCGTCCATGCCGCCCCGGTGGCGCTGCCGGCCGACGCGAAGCTGGGCCCCGATCTCGAATATCTTCGCGTCGGCGTTTCGGGCGTCTATGACGGCGCTGCGACCGCGCTGGTGCGGGCCGCCACGGAACGTGGGACGGGCTACTGGACGATGACGCCGCTGCGCCTTGATGACGGCAGGCTCCTGTGGATCAACCGCGGCTTCGTGCCTGCGGGAACCACCCGCGCCGCCGCCGGAGCATCTGCCCCGGCCGGGAAGGTGTCGATCGTCGGCCTGCTGCGCTCGCCGGAGCCCAAGGGCAGCATCCTGCAGTCCAACGCCCCTGCCGATGATCGCTGGTACTCGCGCGATACCGCCGCGCTGGCCGGGGCGCGCGGGCTGGGCGCGGTGACCCCCGCCTTCGTTGACGTGCAGGTAGAGCAGGCCGCCGCCGTGCCCGCGCTCAGGCCGGTTCCGGGCCTCACCCAGATCAAGTTCCCCGACAGTCACCTGAGCTATGCCCTGACCTGGTTCGCGATGGCGGCGCTGTCTCTGGTCGCACTGGCCTACATATGGCGCAGGGCATGATCGACCGCCTGGCGGCGCTGTTCGCGCCGCCGGAAATGCCGGGCAGCACGCCGAGCCGTTCCAGCGTCGTCTTGCTGACCCAACTGCGCTGGATCGCGGTGTTCGGGCAGCTGGCCACGATCATCGTCGTTGCCGCCGTGCTCAAGGTGCGTCTGCCGCTGGCGCCGCTGCTGCTGGCGCCGCTGCTGCTGATCGTCATCAACCTGACCGTCGCGCGCGTGGTGCTGCAGCGCGAATCGTTTTCCCAGCGCGAGATGTTCTCGGCGCTGATGATCGATGTCGTCGCGCTGTGCTGGCAGCTGTATTACTCGGGCGGGGCGACCAACCCCTTCACCTTCCTGTTCCTGCTTCAGATCGTCATCGGCGCGATCATCCTTGAGGCGCGCTGGAGCTGGCTGGTCGCGCTCAATGCCTGCCTGTGCATGGCGCTGCTGACGTTCCGCTACGTGCCGCTTCAGCTGCCCGATCGCTTTGCCGGGGACCACTTCCACCTCTACATCTACGGCAGCCTGTTCTGCTTCGTGCTGGCCGCGGTGCTGCTGATCGTCTTCGTGGTGCGGCTCGACCGCAACCGGCGCGAAAGCGACGCGCAGCTGGCCGCGTACCACCAGCAGGCAGCGGAGGAGGACCATATCATCCGCATGGGCCTGCTTGCGTCGGGCGCGGCGCATGAACTGGGCACGCCGCTGTCGTCGATCTCGGTGATCCTGGGCGACTGGAGCCACGAGCCGACGATCATGGATGACCCCGACATGGCGGCCGACCTTGCCGACGTGCGCCGCGAGCTTGAACGCTGCAAGACCATCGTGTCAGGCATTCTCATGTCGGCGGGCGAGGTACGCGGGGTCGATCCGGCGGTTACCACGGTGCGCGGCTTCATCGATGATCTGGCCGAGGAATGGCGCACCCGCATCCCCGGCGAACTGCGCGTGACCGACCGCATGGCCGACGACGTGGAGATCATTGCCGACCCCGGCCTGCGCCAGATCGTTGGCAATGTGATCGACAACGCCATCGAGGTCTCGCCCGACCTCGTGCTGGTCGAGGTATGGCTGGAAGGCGACGGTGAAGGCAAGAATCAGGGCCGGCAGGTGATGCTCACCGTGAGCGACCGCGGCCCCGGCTTCGCGCCCGAAGTGCTGCGCCGCCTTGGCCAGCCCTATATCTCCACCAAGGGGCGTGACGGGGGCGGGCTTGGCCTGTTCCTCGTCATCAATGTGATCCGCAAGCTGGGCGGGACGGTTTCGGTAGAGAACCGCGCGACCGGCGGTGCGAGCGTGCAACTGGCGATCCCCCTCGCTACACTGGCGCTCGAAGAACAAGAACAACGGCAAGAGAAGCAATGACCGACACCCCCTCCGCCATCGGCGCGACGGGCGCAAGCCTGCTCATCGTCGAGGATGATCCCACCTTTGCGCGCACCCTGCGCCGCTCGTTCGAGCGGCGCGGCTATCGCGTCGCCTCCGCCGCCAGCCCGGAAGAAGCCGAGGCGCTGTTCCTTGCGGACAGCTTCGAATTCGCCGTGGTGGACCTGAAGCTCGGCGCGGGCTCGGGCCTTACCGTGGTTGAGGCGCTGCATGCCCATGCGCCGCAGACCCGCATCGTCGTGCTGACCGGCTATGCCAGCATCGCAACGGCGGTTGAGGCGATCAAGCTGGGCGCCTCGCACTATCTCGCCAAGCCGTCGAACACTGACGATATCGAAGCGGCCTTCGCATCTCTGCGCGGCGATGCCAGCGTGCCCGTGGAAGGGCGCAAGACTTCGATCAAGACGCTGGAGTGGGAATATATTCACCAGACCCTGGTGGAGTGCGAGTTCAACATATCGGAAACCGCGCGCCGCCTTGGCCTTCATCGCCGCACGCTCGCGCGCAAGCTGGAGAAGCGGCAGCTTTGAGAAAGCCTGCATTCTCCGCTATGCGACTCAGGAAAATCCCCCGGTGACCAGAACTTATGTCCAGCTGTGATCTATGCGTCGTCCGCAATCGGGCGATCTGCTCTGCCCTTGACCCCATGGAGCTGGCGGCGCTCACCGCGATCGGCCGCACGCGCCAGCTTACGGCGGGGGAATCGATCATCTGGGAGGGGGAGGATTCGGTCCTCGTCGCCAATGTGATCGACGGCGTTCTGAAGCTGTCCACCAATACCGAGGACGGGCGCGAGCAGATCGTCGGCGTGGTCTATCCGTCCGACTTCATCGGGCGGCCCTTCGGCGGCACCACCGGCCATGGGGTTACGGCGCTGACGGATGCCAAGGTCTGTGTCTTCTCCCGCCGCGACTTCGACGCTTTCGCGCGTGAGCATCCGGCGCTGGAGCACAAGCTGCTTGAACGCACGCTGGGCGAACTGGACCGCACGCGCCGCTGGATGCTCCTGCTGGGGCGCAAGTCGGCGGCAGAGAAGATGGCCAGCTTCCTTGTCGAGATGACCGAGCGGCTGAGCGGATCGAGCTGCCGGGTCGAACGGGACAAGCCCAACCAGCGCATCCTGACGCTGCCGTTCTCGCGCCAGCAGATCGCGGACGTGCTGGGCCTGACGATCGAGACGGTGAGCCGCCAGTTCACCCGCCTCAAGAACGAAGGCGTGATCGACCTGCCTTCGCGCCGCGAGGTGACGATCCTCGATTTCGACACGCTGGTGGCCGAAGCGGGATAGCGTTTCTCCGCACCGTGCGGGAAACCACGCCTGAAACCACGCCGGAAACCACACGGGCCTGCCGGAGTTGGATCAGGCATGTTTCATTCGCCCATCGTGCCGGCTCATGCCCGGACGCACTATGGCCTGTTCAGCCGCCACACCGCCGTGTTGTTCGCACGCAATGCCGTCACGTCGAGCCTGTGCTTCGCGATCGACATGGGGCTAATCTGGCTGATGGTGTCGCAGCTGGGCATCGACAAGTTCGTGGCGGTGACGGCGGGGTTCCTCATCGCCAACTCGCTGAACTACGGGTTCGCGCGGATCTGGGTGTTTCGCGAAAGCGATCGCGGGTTTTTCACCGGCTACGTCTACTACCTGACCAATGCGCTGGTGGGACTGGCGGTGATCCTGGGCGGCTTTGCGCTGATGACCGAGGTGTTCGACGCGCATTACCTGGTGGCGCGGGTGATCGTGTCGCTCTGTTCGGGAACGCTGGTGTTCCTGCTGAACCTGACCCTGAACTTCCACGAGGTCTGATGTGCTCTCCGATGGGAGAGGAACCTTGCGCATACGCCGTTGCCCGCTGGCGAGTGCGGGCCATTACGCCGGGGGAAGGTAACGCGAAGGACCGAAAGTAAAATCGGGTCGGCGTCGGGAGCGTCCACGCAGGGACGCGGGGGGTTGTGTTCCGCAGGCTCAGGCGAGTGGCCGGGTAGCAGCGGGCAGCCCGGCTCGACCAGCATTCCATCGAACTCG
>NZ_LYMM01000046.1 GCF_002896965.1 Novosphingobium guangzhouense | reverse complement strand
GCGAACGGTCAGCGGCCTGTGGAGCTTGATCGGCAAACTCGTCGATATCTTCCAGCCTCAGGAATGCGCCAACTACTTCAAATCATGTGGCTACGAACCAGAATGATCGAAAACCGCTCTAGACCCAGCACCTCGAGTACGCGAAAATGGTCGGGACCCGAGCGGCGCTAATGGCATTACGACCAGCAGCACATATGCTGCATTAACAGGTCGGACACACGGCCGCACCAACCAACGACGCAAAGCTCAATATGCCGCATGCCAACGGAGAGCCGTCCACACTGGGTCGTTCATTCCGACAGGTGAGCCGCGCGGCTGGCGACACTACCACTAAGACGTCGGGAACGGCGGGGATTGGTAGATGAGCGGCGGGACGCGCGCACCGGGTGTTCCGATTACCACATGCTCATAGATTGACGCGGCGATCGTACTGCGGCCCAATGTCTCAGTGGCCAGTTGTAAAAGCAGGAGTGAAGCAAGGCCCAGCCACCACGCGGGATGCACCTTCCCGTATCGGCGTTTGTCCCGCACGATACCCGCCACCGGAAATGCGATCATACCAATGAAGACTGCCGTCAGCATCGAATACATCAGCAACGGGGCGGGCAGCAGCCTTCCAAATGAAGGGCCCATGATAGCTGCCATCCCGCATATGATCAGCCGTGGATGCCACTCGCGATCGCGCCGCTTTACCACCCCGCCGATCAAAAGAGACGCGAACAGCAGCACGCTGAGCGGGTTCATCAGTAAGAACTGCGCGGGCAGGAAGAAGAACGGTACTGCCGCCTTTTGAGCGCTCAATACCGTCGACACGGTCCCAACGAGCACCATGGCCACAGCCCAGCCGACGGCCAGCCACCCTAATTTGCGATGAAGCCTGATTGATCCGGTTGCGGCGAGGGACACCTGCGAGACAAACAGCAGGACCCAACCCATGAACAAAATTGCGTGGAGATGCACAGAAAAAGGAGCGCGAAAGGACGATATGCCCATCGCAGCAAAGAACGAGAAAGCGATGACATTAATGAGCGCCATGACTATGGCTGTGATCGCGAAGAAGCGCGTCTCGGCCGCGAAGAACTGCCGATTTGCAATCGCTGTATCCATTACGCTCTGCCCCGCAGCTTGACCCTCACTTGCACCCCTATAGTACTATAGTCCTTCCGATGCGTCGAGGATTTGCCGCGGCTGGCTGAGCGACGGCCAGGACGCTCAGAGCATCAAGAGCGTGTCACCCCGCCCCAAGCTGGGCTACCGGAAGAGCGGCTAGGTTTCACCACGCCATCGTGTCGTACTGTGCATCAGGAGACTTGCTCTCTCTCTCCTGCCGCTGATGCCTTATCGAAGCGCGACTACGAGTCAGCGAGAATGACGTGGGCATGGAGGGGATAAGGCTGGCGCGAGTCCATGCAACAACATTCATCGCGCGCGAGCCTCGTTCCATGCCCTTGCACTCAAGCGACAAAACTAAACTCGGAACTGATTTGTGTCCTCGGCATTTTGCGGTCCGGAAATGCCAAAACTTCACGCCACCCAAAAATGATACGACACGACAAAGACGCCCTATGACCACCGAACGTGCCTCCACTCGATCTACCCAGATCGTCGCCGCCGCCGACGCGGACCATGAGCCGAGCGATGTGAACCAACAGGCTCAATGGGCGGCCCGCGTCATGCAAGCGTACCGAGCGTCGCTCATCAATGTTCACCGGCAACTTGCTCCCTTGCGCAGCTGAGGATTGGGTGCAACGCACCCAGTGACAGCCCTCCCATACTTATCGCATCGCGAAGAGCGTTGTTGCGGGATAACGGCGTTGTCGCTCGGCGGAGGGAGGTTCTGGAAAGGCCAATCCATCCCGAGTGGCAATCATGTCAAAGCCCCCATGCAACCGATGCGGGTTGGCAGAGTTGACGGCAATGCAGACAACAATGTGAGGTGAGGTAAATGGTTGATCGCAATCCGTCGCACACGACCACCGTCGTCGAAACTCGCCGCAGTTCCGGCGCGAGTGTCGTCATCGCAATCGCCGTGCTGCTGGCCGTAATTGCAGGCGTTTTCTTCGTGAGCCAACTCACTGGCAGCGAAACCGCGAAGAACAACGCGATCACCAACGCCGCCGACAGCGTGAGCAATGCCGCAGACAAAGCCGGCGACGCCGCTGAAGGCGCAACCAAGTAACACTGCAGGCGATCCGGCGGGCCGTTGGCAAGAAACGATCGACAGCGGCCTGCGCTTCTCACCACCCCCACAATCTCGATGGTGTGTGGTGGTGTTGAGCGTCACTAATTGTGTGCTACTTGCCGCCGCCACTGTTGTGTGGGGAGATTCGATGTGTGGGTCTCTTCCACCGAGGCACACGGCGGCGTAGCCGGCGGGTTCAATTCCCGCCCACCGCCATTACCTTCGCGGAACAGCAGCGAGAGGATCTTTCCTCGACCCGCTGTGTCGCCACGACGCCGTCTCGCTTCGGATTAGCTTTCTTGACGGACGCCGGCAGCACCCGCAAGTTTGCAGATGGATCCGCAGGCGCGGGTGTCGAGCTTGACGCTGTAGTCGTAGGTGCCATGAGCGACGCGTTCTGGTTCAATGGCCATATCCCGCCTCTGTGAACCCGAGCCCCTTGCCGATCAGGACAACGCAGCAGCCGGGCGCCGCGCAGGGTGGGGGGGCTTGGTACTTGTCGGTCTTCGACTGGAATGAGACAGGAGCCCGGAGAAGCCTTTGCACCATGCCGAAAGCAATGCGACGTTGACGACATGAGCGCACGCGACGCGAAAATAGGCCGGCGTCGCTTCCTTGGAGACGTTCGTCGGCTCATCGTCGTGCGAGCCCGGGGCTGCTAGCGGTCAAGCAGACCCATGACCGTGGCGTTCCAAGGGTCGGGATTGCGCCGCGTCTCGTAAGTTCGGTCACGATGCATTCCTCACACGATCGCTACATAGCCCGCGCCAAGAACAGCACATGCCAGAAGAACGGGGATCATGCCGGTCTTGAACCTGAAGACCGCGACCGCCGCCGCCAGAGCCAGGACAAGCGCTGCAACATTCAGCGAGGTAAGCACCGGAACGTCGAGTCCTTCACCGATAAAGTCGACCTTGCGGGTGCGCGTGAAAAGCGTGTGAATCGCGAACCAGACGGCGAGGTTCAAGATGACGCCGACCACCGCTGCCGTGATAGCCATCAGCGCCGAAGAGAGCGCGCGATTGCCGCGCAGCCGCTCAACGAATGGTGCCCCGGCAAAAATCCACAGGAAGCAGGGCACGAAAGTCACCCAGGTGGTGAGGATCGCGCCGAGCGTTGCCGCAACGAGCGGAGACATCCCGGTCGTCTCGCGAAAGGCGGCGAGGAAGCCGACGAACTGCGTGACCATGATAAGTGGTCCCGGCGTGGTCTCGGCGAGACCGAGGCCGTTCAGCATCTCGCCCGGTTGCAACCATCCATAGGTGCCGACAGCCTCTTGTGCGACATAGGCAAGAACGGCGTAGGCGCCGCCGAAAGTCACGACAGCCATCTGGCTGAAGAATGTGGCGATCTGCGTAAAGACGTTGTCCGGCCCGGCAAATACCAGCAGCGCTATTACAGGCGCGAGCCACAGGACAAGGAGAGCTCCCGAGATCTTCAGCGACCATGCCAGGTTGGGACGGGCATGCTCGGGCAGGCCTTCCCCAAGTGCGGTATCCGCATCGTGGACGACGCTGCCGCCTGCCGATCCGTGGCCGCCACCGCCCTTGAAGGCGGGAAGGCCCGCGCGTCCTCCTATGTAACCGCCGATCCCGGCTAGCAAGACAATCAGCGGGAATGGCGCATCCAGAAAGAAGATGGCAACGAAAGCAGTCGCTGCGATCCCTCGCATCACGTTGTTCCTGAGCGCTCGCGATCCCACGCGCACCACCGCTTGAAGGACCACGGCGAGGACAGCCGCCTTCAAACCAAAGAACATGCCCTCGATAAGCGGTGTCTGCCCCAGGAGCACGTAGACATAACTGAGGCCAAGGATCGCGAGGAACCCCGGCAGGACGAACAGCGCTCCCGCGACCAGACCGCCCCTGGTCTTATGGAGCAGCCAACCGATGTAGGCGGCAAGCTGCTGTGCTTCGGGTCCGGGAAGGAGCATGCAGTAGTTGAGGGCGTGGAGGAAACGCTCTTCCCCGATCCACTTCTTCTCTTCCACCAGGATACGATGCATGACGGCAATCTGACCAGCAGGTCCGCCGAAGCTCAGGGCGGCGATGCGCGCCCAAACTCCCACCGCTTCGGCAAACGGGATGCCATGATCGCCGGCGCGTTGCGACGGCAACTCAGCAGGTGTGCTGACGACACTGGTCATGCTGCAGGATTCCCCGCGCTGAAGAATGCATGGAACTGGTTGAGGGCCTCGCCGGCTTGAGCGATGCGCTGAAGATCGTCGTCGCACGACGCGCACACACCGGAGAGGATAGCGCCGAGGCCAGGCGTCTCCGGGCGGTTGAACTTGCCATCGGCGATGTCGAGATCGTGAATGATCTCCCCGATGGCGACCAGAGCGGGGTCACCGGTGAGACCGGCGCGCAGCACGATCGTCTCGAAACTGCAGCGGTCCTCCTCGTGGGTGAACTCTGCCTCGGCCATATCGAAGCGAAGCTCGCCAGGCCCCGGCAGATAGCCGCGAACGTCAACGAACTTGAAGGTCGCCTCGGGATCCACGAACCGGCGAATGAGCCAGGCGCAGGCTATTCGGTCGACATGGACGCCGCTGCGCGTCACCCAGACTTTGGATTTGAGGTCGAGCGGTTGTTCGGCGAGGGGTTGTGAGCGGCTGACGTCAGGATGTTCGTAGCGCTGGCGATCGAGCTGCTCGAGAGCCGTTTCAGCATCGCGGCGGCCCGATGCTCCGAAGTAGTCGAGGGCTTTGACCTCGCCCATCCGTTTCTGAAGGCGCGCGATCTCGCTACCGCTTGCAGGCCCCGTTTCCAGCAGGCGGCGGGCGCTCTGCGTGATCTCGTCGTAATCAGTGTCCCGGGCGCCATCGAACAAGGCCTTGACGTCCCCATCGGTTATCCCGGCCAGAAGACGAAGGTCGATCAGGATTGCCTCACCCCCATTTGCGACGATCTCGTTGAGCAGTTCCAGAAAGATCGCCTCATGCTCTGGCGCCTTGGGCAGAACATGAACTGCATTCTTGATCGCCACGGCCCCGATCGCCTGAAGCCGGCGCCAGATTTTCACCCGCAGATATGGCGGCTTCGTGGGCAACTGGTGAAGCAGCGCGATCCACTCGGAATGAGGTGTTGCTCGAATCATGATAGATGCATATCTCAATGGTATTGGCATGGGAATAGGTATATCTAATGAGACGTGCGACGCTGGGATGGCTCTCGGGGTACGTGATGGGGATGGTCGCTGCCTGCGCTGCCACTGCGGCACCGGCCCAGGCGGAGGATGTGCAAGAAGGCCTGTCAATCTCCGGAGCGATGCGTCTGCGCTATGAAGCCATCGACGGGCAGCCACGGGTGGGCTTCAACAGACGCGATGATTTGCTGAACTTGCGTACCAATGTGCTGGCTCGATACCGCAAGGCCGACATCGAGGTTGCGGTCGAACTTTATGACAGCCGGGTCTGGGGTGACCGGGTTGGTACGCCTGTATCGACGAATGAGGTGAACACATTCGAGCCGGTTCAGGCCTATGTTGCGGGAACCTTCCAGGATCCGCTTGGCGCTGGTTCGAAAATCACACTCACCGCCGGACGCATGATGCTCAACCTTGGTTCGCGGCGTCTGGTCGCCGCCGACGATTACCGCAACACGACCAACGGCTATACCGGTGTGAAGGCCGATTTCTCCGCCCGCGGCGGGTGGAAGGGCACTCTCATCTACACTTTGCCGCAGGTTCGCCTGCCCGATACGTTGGAGGATGTTCGTTCCGCCAAAGTGAAGCTTGATCGGGAAAGCTTCGACTTCGTCCTTTGGGGCGGTCAACTTAGCCGCGCAAAGACCGTTGGCCTCGCGATCCTCGAGGTCACCTATTTTCATCTGGGAGAGCGTGACGCCCCGGCGCGGCCGACCCGTGACCGTTCGCTCGATACCTTCGGCGGCCGCCTGATCCTGGAGCCTAAGTCTTCGCAATTCGACTATGAAATCGAAGCATTTTATCAGACCGGGTCGGTGAGCACGTCAACGGCTGCATCCGCCCAGCGCCAGACCGTGGCTGCGAGCTTTTTCCATGCCGACGTGGGCTATACCTTCCCAGGCGCCTGGATGCCGCGTTTGTCTGTCGAATATGATCGGGCGAGCGGCGACAAGCCCGGCGGGAAGTTTGGCCGCTTTGATACCCTCTTCGGTATGCGCCGCGCCGACCTCGCGCCGGCTGGGCTCTTCAATGCCCTCGCGCGAACCAACATCGAAACGGTCGGTATCCGCCTCGAGGCCAAACCCAGCAAGCGCCTCGACTGGTTCGCCGCCTACCGGCCCATGTGGCTTGCTGCCCGGCAGGACAGTTTCTCCTCCACCGGCGTTCGTGACGCTTCCGGGCGGTCAGGTGATTTTGCTGGACACCAGCTGGAGGGCCGCGTGCGTTACTGGGTTATTCCGAAGCGGCTGCAGCTTGAATTCGACGGTCTGGTGCTGGCCAAGGAACGCTTCCTTCGGGATGCGCCAAACGCCACGGCAGGCAAGTGGACGCGGTATGTGTCCTTCAACGTGATCGCGACCATCTGAAATCGTTCCAGCACGGGTAGCCCGCGAGGGCGCGAGTATTTCGCTAATTAGATGCAACACAGCGGCCCCCTCGCAGACCGACCGGCATGATTGACCACTTTCTGCGAGAGTGGACAACTTTAGTCCCGATGGGAACGACTGGGGTTGTCCCGCCGGCTATCACCGCCACCCGGCTCGGATCCGGACATTCGCCTGACGGCCAATCGGCTACCGGCCAATCGTGGCCATCCAAGAAGGTGACACATTCGCGACGCCTCACGGCAGCGCAAAATGTGCACCGCTCGCGACAAAAGCTCAAATCATCCTAGAACTGATATCACGCTCGCGCTCGACCGCGCCTATGCTTACCCAGAGATGCGCGCGACGGTCGCCGGGTTCAAGCCCGCGATCGACGGAAGGACGTAGCTGATCTGGAAAGTAACCCATCGCCTGGAAAAGAGCGGCAAAGCGCTCGGTAGAAAAGTGCGTGGATGCGCAGGTCACAATCGTTTTAACCGTGCTTGCGAGATCGGCGACTTGCGGCGGACTGTCGAATTCGCGCATCAGGTCGGTGGCCGTCCCACTCTGGCGGCCAACGACGGAACTGGGACGCAGTGATGTGGGCGCTGCTGTGGATCAGGAAAGTCGCGATCGGTACAGCACCCCACGCTTTAGATCGCGACGCAGGCGCGACAGATCCACTCTGTCGCGCCCGCTTTTTTTCAAGATCGCCGATTTACATAATCCAGTTCCGGCGTGCAGTCATGACAGACACCTTGCCGGAGAAAGCTCGAGGGACGCGACGGGAGAAAATTGATCCTAGCGCAAATCGCAACCGCGACGAGCAAAAGGGGGCGATGTCAGTTACGTCTGATTGGAGCGCGTCCGACAGGACGCGCTCCCTTTAAATCAGAAGCGTATGCGCAGGCCTGCACGGCCTCCGGCGCCTTCTATGTCCGAACGCGTGGCGCTGTTGTCGCTGAACGAGCGGATATACGTTCCCTCGATGAAGCCGCTGACGCCGCCCGTCTGGGCGATCTCGATTCCCAGCTTGGCTTCGCCGTAGTCGCCCACGCGGTTGTTGCGATAGGTGAGAATTTCACCGCCGCTGATGAAGGTGACGCTGTCACGGCCTTTGAACTCGTGGACATAATTGCCACCAGCGTAGATCGACGCCTTAGAGCCGAACATATCGAACTGGGTGCCGATCCGAGCTCCGGCACGCCCGCGCAAGCCGTCCGCATCGTTGAAGTCGACATTGACACCTTGCGATGCAAAGCTGTCAAAACCGGTCTTCAGGTAGGAAACGCTCACAGCCGGTTCCGCAAAGAAGCTGTCGTTGCCGAAGCGGAGACCGGCTTCGACGCGGCCGCCGTAGGCATCACCCTTGGACTTGTCGCGGAAGCCGCCGCTGTTGCTGTGCGCCGTCGCCCAGTAATAGTCGTACTTGCCCAAGGCATTGATGAAGACGTTTCCGCTGGTGAAGGCGCCGTAGACACCGGCGTTGACGACATCGAACTGGACGCGATCGGAGGCATTGTCGAAGTTCATCGACGAGGAGATGTAGCCGCCCGTCACGCCAAAGGCGAAACCACCGCGCTCACCGCTACCGCCGCCGAAGTCGAAGCCGACCTGACCGCCGAAGTAGTCCTGCCGATAGCTGGTATCAACCGAGCGGGTCGCACCGAAGGCAGTGAAGTTGCCACCATTGCCACGGTCCTCTACCGAACCATGCATCTGCAGCCAGAACTTGCCCGAGGTACCGGCTTCACCCTGCGCCCACAGCTGATCACGGCGGGCCTGAAGCTGGGCGCTGACGACATCTGCCGACTTCAGCCAGAGGCTGCGGACGCCCTCGACATAATTAAGCGTGCGATAGGCCGCATCGCTCGGGCCGCCCACGAGGTTGTACGAGGCGTCGGCCGGGTTGTAGACGATTTCGTAGCGGACGAGCCCAGCACCGACGCCGCCATTCGCCCCTGCCAGAACGAAGGCGTTCGCCGAGGATCCGGCGCCTGCCTGAACCACCGTCACGCCCGAATTGAACAGTGCCTGCGTACCCGTCTGGCGCAGCACGATGCTGCTGCTTCCCGTAGCCGCTCCGCCGACGATGAGAGTGTCGGATGCGCCAGTCCCCAGATTTACATCCACACCGAGTTGTGAGTTGCCAGATCCCGTGAAAGTGCCCGGGATGGTCAGGGTGTCACCGGTGATGCCGTTGCGCATATCGATAAGGCCGGAATTGTTGAGCCGTTCCAGCCCGACCATTGTCTTGGCAGACGCCGCAGTACGCTGGCCGAAGACGACGGTGCCGGTGTTGTTAAAGGTATCGAGGCCGGCACCGAAATTCGGGTTGTCGCCCAGAACGAAAATACCGCTGTTATTGACGGTGTCGTTGCCCGCGGTCAGCGTGATATCGCTGTTGAGGGTGCCGGAATTGTTCACCGTTGCCGGGCCGCCGGTCACAGCCAGGGTGTAGCCGTTGCGGGCGGCGCCCAGAATGCCGGCGTTGTTAATGGTCGTGCCGTTGATGGAATTGACCGTGATCAGGTTGCCATCCGCCGCAGTGATGGTTCCGCCGCTGGTCACGTTGACCGTGGCCTTGTCGCCCGCATCGATGAATACGGCATCGGCCAGATCGCCCGAAGCGGAAACGGCACCGCGCACTGTAGCGGTCGCATCGCCCGTGGCGGAAACGCTGAGCGCGCGAGAGGTAGCGCCGGTGGACCTGATCGCATTGACGTCGGCCATGGCATCGCCGTCAGTTGCGATAACGGCGACAGCATCGGCCGAACCGCCGAACAGCGCCTGGCCTGCGGCATTGGCAGTGCCGGTCAGCGTAACATTCGCGTTCGCGCCCTGGGCGTAGATGGCGCTGCGGCTCGTCTCGGTATCTGCTGAATCAGCGGCTACGGTGGTGACATTGCTGGCAGACACCATCACGTCGCCTGAAGCCGAAGCCGCGTAGATACCGGATCCTCCGCGACCAGTGGCTGCGACGGTACCGGTCGTGGCGATATTCACCATGCCGGTATCGGAGTATCCGTAAACCGCAGTGGAAGCCTGGCCGGTCGCCATGACAGAGCCGCCGCTGATGTTCACGGCGCCACCAACAGACTGTGCATCGATGCCGCTGGTCAGGGTGCCTGCGACCGCGATATCGTCGAAGTTGACGGTGGTTCCGCCTGCGCCCGACATGGCATAGACGCCGTTAGCGTTGAAGCCCGTCGTCGTAATGCTGGTGACGTCGACGGCCGCAGCCCCATTCATGGCCGTGGCATAGACGCCATGGGCGAAGTCACCGCTCGTGTCGATCGCGCCGGTCGCCATTACATCGACATTGCCGGTGCCGCTGGTTGCTGCGATCGCGATTGCATTGTCGCCCGTCGTCGTGACCGCAGCCGTCGTCACGGTGACATTACCTGCAATGGCCGATGCGTTCACACCGCGCGCTCCGAGCCCTGCGGTGCTGATGGATCCGGCGTCAACGGTGACATCGCCGGTCCCGGTTGCGGTAGCGGTGACGGCGGTCGAATTGGGGAGAAAGAAGAAGCTGCTGCCGTCAAGGCCGGTGGTAGTCACGTTGCCGGTGACCACCGTGACGTCACCGTCGATACCGCCGATGGCGCGGACACCGCCTGCGAGCGAACCCGACGTGCTGACATTGCCAACCGTAATCGAAACCGGACCGCCGAGGCTGCTGACGTCCACCGCAGTCGCGTTCGCGCCTGCTGTCGATACCGAAGCCGTACCACCGGCGAGGGTGACCGTGTTTGCACCGATGCCGCTCAGCACGATACCGCGCGTGTCGTTTGCCGAAGCCGAGACAGCGACGTCGTTTTCGAGCGATACGGTCAGGTCGTCTGCGATTGCGGTGTACGAGATGCCGTTGGAAAAGGGGTTGTCGGTGGCGATGCACGTCACCGTACCTCCACCCAGAGGGGCAAGACCGCACTCGTCTGCTGCCATTGCGGGGCTCGCAAACGCAGCCATTCCCAACGCAAGGGGGAAAATTGCGGTACCACGCGCCAGGCGTGCATAAGCGGACGCACAAGCGCCTTTGCGTGCAACTGTCGAGGTCATTAGAGCTTCCCTGAAACCGGATATCGCACTCAGATGCCGAGTGCCACGGTTCCTCCGGCACATCACACCGCTCACCCGTTTTTTCGGTCTGAGCGTCGGAGATACTGCCTAGAACGGGTTTTGATCCCAACAACGCGCTGCAAATTTTATATTTTTTTTGGGAACGAAATTCGAAGTTATGAACAGACGCGTTCGGTAAGAATGTTGTTCAAGGTTTAATGGAAGATGCCCAAGCTTTCCTCGCACTTTGAACAGGCGTTGCGACCTTCCAAGATCCTATTCGTTCGCTATAGCAATAAATGTTCAGGGCAGGGTCGCAAGCAGGCATCTCTATCGCCGCGACCGTGAAAGCAGGCACAGCTTCGGGCGCCGCACCTGTGCGAACTTTGGGCACCGGGCGGGCCGACCCGGGGACGCAGCGGATCGGTGCGGCTATCATTCGACGGGCTGAATTTCTTCAGTGTACACGTCGAAGCGGGCGAGGGTCGCTGGCCCGAAAGCCGTCGTCAAGGCGACGTCGGTGGCATCGCGGCCACGCGCCATGAGGATTCGACCGATGCGCGGCTTGTTGTGGCGAGCGTCGTGGATGTACCAACTGCCATCGATATAGACGTCGAACCAGGCGCTGAAGTCCATTGGCGCGTCGGCGGCCGGAACCCCGATATCCCCCAGATAACCGGTGCAGTAGCGTGCTGGAAGGTTCATGCAGCGGCACAGCGTGATGGCGAGATGAGCGAAATCGCGGCACACGCCCTGACGCTCCTGATAGCCGTTCCAGGCGGTTTTGTCGGGCCGGGCGTGATGGTAACCAAACTCAATATGCCGATGAACGAAGTCGACGATCGCATCCACCCTGTCACGAGCATTGCCGTAGTGTCCGAAATTGCTCCAGGCCACGTCCATGAGGCGGTCGGTTTCGCAATAGCGGCTGCCCAGCAGGAACGGCATCACGAAATCCGGAAGGTCTTCGACCGGCATTTGCGGGCCGTTGGCAGGGCGCATGTCCGGCTCGCCGTTGTCCTCGATGACGAATTCGCACGACAGGGTCACACCGCCCGCCGGTATGCTGAAGCGCGTGGCGACGTTCCCGAAGACGTCCTCGAACTGATAAAGCGGGATATCTGGGTCGGCCAGCAGGCGCTGGGGGGTGCGCAGGTCCTGGTGGCGCGAAGGGTGAAGGCTGAGCATCGCCATCATCGCGGTCCTCGTTTCGGTTTCAAATCGGATATCGTAGCCACAGCGGATCAGCATGGGTGTCACTTTCCTGAAGCGCCGGAACGGCGGCTGTTTACGGCGCCATGGCCGATGGAGGGGAATTGTCCTGGATCGGCCCGGTGGACATCGACGGTTACGTCCATGCCGAGGAAGCTGGCGGGCAAGCCGAACCAGGTGCCTGACAGCGGCAACGCCTGGTAGGGATCGCGCGCCACTGCCACGCGGATTAGGCCGCGATTACCGATGATGCCGTTGGTGGGGTCGAACTCGACCCAGCCGGAACCAGGGAGGAAGATGCGGACCCAGGCGTGGGTGTTGCCGCCGCCGACCACGCCTTCGGACCGGGACGGATTGTAGACGTAGCCCGAGACAAACCGTGCCGCAAAGCCGAGCGCGCGAACCGCTTCGATCATCAAAACGGCGAAGTCGCGGCACGTCCCCTGGCGCTTCTTCAATGTCTCGATCGGCGACTGGGTGCCCTTTTCATGACGCGGGACATAGGTGAAGTCCCGTTTGATGCTGGTTGCGATCTCAGTCAGCAGGGAACCAGTCCCGGTGCTCGCGTCGTGGCGGAGGAATTCCCGCGCCCAGTTGTCGACGATGCGCTCAGGGTCGAGGTGCTGCCGCTCGATCGAGCGCAGAAGGTCGGGCATGTCTTCGGCCGAATAGGTAAAGGGAAACAGGCGCGCATAGTTCTCGACGTCAACTTGCGTCTGGGTAAGCGGGGCATGCTCGAGCGTCGTCTCGCTGGTGATCGTCAGGGCTTGGGCGCGGCGCTCGAACGAGGCGACGGCAACCGAATTGCCGAATACGTCGTGCAGCCAGCGCAGTTCACTCGGCTCAGGGTCGATGATCAGGCGCGCGGAGAGCAATCGCTGGTCAAACGCTTCGCGCGGCCGCATCATGATGCGATGTTCACCAAGCGACACAGGCTGCTGGTAGCGATACAGCGTTGTGTGATGGATAGTCAGCAACGGCATGGAAGGGTTTCCTCATGACCGGGGGCACGGTCGAGAGCGTGCTGGGTCCGGGAGATCCGGCGCCGTTTGCTTTATTTAACGCCGCAGGAAACTCGCCGTTCCTGATAATCGGCGACCACGCGGGATCCGCGGTTCCACGCCCTTTGCAATCCCTTGGTCTGCAACCCGATGACCTGAGGCGCCACATAGCGATCGACATCGGCGTGCTCGGCCTTGGCCGGGCTTTGGCCATCCTGTTGAAGGCGCCTTTCCTGCATCAGGTCTATTCGCGCCTTGTCATTGACTGCAATCGCCTGCCCACGCGCCCCGACGCCATCCCCGAAATTTCGGACGGCACCCCGATTCCTGGAAACCGGCGTCTGACCGAGCGGTCGCGCACTGCCCGGGCCGCCGCGATCCACGGGCCTTATCATGCAGCGATCGCTACGCTCCTCGACGCTCGGCACGCTGCCGGCGAGGAGACGATCCTCCTCTCACTGCACAGCTTCACGCCGACGTTGGACGGAGTGACCCGGCCTTGGGACGTCGGGGTATTGCACGTTTCGGGGCGGAATGATTTTGCCCTTGGACTGCGCGATGCGCTTGGAGAGCGCTCAGAGCTGACCGTGGGGGATAACGAGCCCTATGCCATGGACGAAACCGACTACACAGTTCCGTTTCACGCGTTTGCGCGCAATCTGCGCTACGCCGAGATCGAGGTGCGCCAAGACCTCATTGCCAGCCCGTCTGGACAAAAAGCATGGGCGACGCATCTGGCTGAAGCGGTACGACGAGCTGCCGGTGTATTGTCGATGCGTGACCGCTCAGCGCAAGAGACGCTCGCTTCTGGGCAAGAAAGCATACGGCGGGGCAGGGCGTAATCGGCACCCCTGCAATCGGGGGCTGCCATCATCGCATCAGTCCAGCGCTCCGCAGCGCATCTTCGATGACCTTGCGTACGCCGCCGGTGCGATGCGCTTGCTGGTCATGGGCGAAGGGGCGGCGTGCAAAAATCGGCGGCATTGCATTGCTGATCGAGTCATGAGCTGCCTCCTGGTCTGATGGGCCGAGCGCAGGCTGCTTCGCAACCTTGGCGGCCCCTGTCTCAGTCTCGTGAGCAAGTCCCCAGAAGTGGCAGATGCGCTGAGTTGAAGAAATATTCGCCTCCAGCAGATAGGGACCGCTGGCTCCGCACCCGTCGGCGCTCAGGGTGTCGAGCGGAGTGCCATGACCCATGCCGTGGATGGTGTACAACTCGATTACTTCGCGACCCGCTGCGTCGGTCCAGGTGCGACGGGCATGCGCTCCGATAGCCTCGAGGTGATCGGGCGCCTTCCGAGCGCCATGCAGGGTGCGCCATTGGTCGATGATAGCCTGGGCATTGTCGTGGCTCACGGTCGCATCGGCGGTGCCATGCCAGATCGATAGCGTGGGCCATGGTCCTTCGTAGTCCGAAGCGCTGCGAACCAGTGCCGTCAGTTCCAAACCGCTCGGCATGCCGTGTCCGCGCATCCGGTCGAACGCCTGCGGGACCGTATTTGCACATCCGTAGGGCAGACCAGCAATGATCGCGCCCCCCGCGAACACCTCCGGATAGGCCGCGAGCATGACCGAGGTCATTGCTCCGCCTGCCGACAAACCGGTCACGAACACGCGTGCCTGATCCAGTCCGTGCCGCGCGGTGACCGCAGCAACCATCTGTCGGATCGAAAGCGCTTCGCCTGCATCGCGCCGGTTGTCGCCCGGTGAGAACCAGTTGAAGCATAGATTGGGATTGTTCTGGCGTTGTTGCTCGGGGAAGATAAGCGCAAATCCGTGCCGGTCCGCCATGTCCGACCATCCCGCGCCGATGTCGTATCCGGCGGCATTTTGCGTGCAGCCGTGCAGGACAACGACCAGCGCAGCGTTCGTCCTCAGCGTTTGAGGAATATAGACATATCCATTCAGTGCTCCGGGATTCGGACCGAAATTGGAGAGTCGCGCCAACCGGCTGCTTGCTGGGAGAAAGGTATTTGCGTTTCCGGCAGCCCGTAGGGCTGCGAGACGGCTGATCGTGTCCGAAATCTTCCGCATGCCAATTCCTTCGGGTCAGGGCCGCTATTGTGCTGCACTGCACAATAAGTGGCGGTCAAGGCGAAAACCGCAAGGTCCGCTTGGGCAGCATTGATCTGGGTTAAGACCTTTTATCAGCCTACCTGCTGGTCCCTGACGCGGTTCGCCTCCAGGCCCTTCGCAGCGCGAAGCACGGTTTTTCACGGATGGCTGTTGCTCGCGCTTTACCGACAGGAAAAAGGGAGAGCGACACGGACCGTTCCATTTCAGATCCGGCCCCTCGCTCATGCCGCTTCTCGAGATGGTTGACCTGAGCGATCAGCGGCCGACTTGTCAGACCGAAGCATATAGAAGCAGCTATGCTGCCGCGATTGCCCATACAGATCCGATATCTCCCGTCTCAGACGACAAAGGGGCTGGCTGGAAGACTCCACGGGACCTTGTTCGGGCGTTCGACGCTGTTGAAAATAGGCGTAAGTGTTGCGGGAGGTCACCCACGCCGTCAGTGTCCGGAGCTGGTAGCTTCCGCAGTCGAGTTGCTTATCCCGTCATCTCTGCCAGCCGTACGCCGCTCGGAGACCAACCCTTTGTTCTGCGGCGACGGATCTGCTTTCGCGGCTCCCCGGCGTACAGGCGAAAACGGCTTGGCCTCGGCGCCGGCGCGGCCGTGCCTGAGGTCGAGTTCGTTGGCATCGTGGGCATCGACGCGCCCAGTCGACCCCGGCAATTCATGCTTGTCGTCCGGGCGGGCCGCTTCGGGCCCCACAGAAGTGGTGTGTTCCATGTCGATCTCCTTTCAACAAGGAAGAGCCGGTACAGCCGCGAAGTTCCATTGCCGTGTCTCGCGCGCTGTCGAGGGCCCGGACGTCACAAGAACTGCGGCGGCAGGCAGGCCCGGCACCACTGCGATTTCGGACAAGTGGGAGAGGGTAGCGCTTCCCTTATCCGCGATGAAATTCGGGAACACACGCGTGCTGCCCTTTTCAGGCGAATTGCTATCGACATGCCGCGCCTGTCCGTTTGGGCAAATCGGCTTCTTGGTACGGCACGGCACGTGCGCGATATCAGGCGAGGGCCCAGCGCTGCTCAAGATGGTGCGAACAAGTAAGACTTGCCGGCTTCTGGACATGAGGAGGAGGATCAAACACGCCGTTGGCCAGATAGTGGATCGCGTGCGTCATCCCCGCATGAGAGAAGGGCTTGGCGATAA
Organism: Novosphingobium guangzhouense; assembly: GCF_002896965.1. Taxonomy (GTDB): domain Bacteria; phylum Pseudomonadota; class Alphaproteobacteria; order Sphingomonadales; family Sphingomonadaceae; genus Novosphingobium; species Novosphingobium guangzhouense. The sequence goes on along the minus strand of NZ_LYMM01000046.1, from coordinate 30,614 downwards.
CACATGCGCGCCGGAAAAATCATCGGGGATCCTGGCGACATTCGCGGTGACGAAAATCACTAATGCATCGGGCCATCTTTCCTGGATAAGCCGGCAGACATCAAGTCCGCTGGAACCGTTCGCAAGATGAACATCGACAAATGCAAGATGCGGGTTGGTCGCATCGGGCAGATCCTGAACGTCCTTCAGGCTTGCGGCCTCGCCAACGACCTTGTGGCCGCTGTCCTCCACTATAGCCTCGATGTCCATGGCGAGAAGAAGCTCGTCTTCGACAATCAGGATATTCATCACAGGGGTCATTATGTCGTCTCGCTACGCGGAAAGGTTATGGTGACGCAGGTGCCGGGATTGTTGCCGGTCCATTCGGCCTCAGCATTGGCCTGGCTGGCGAGCCTCGCGATCAGCGCAGTCCCGATGCTCCTGGTGCGCTTCGCGGCCGGCAGGCCCGGTCCATCGTCGCAAATCCGGATCATACCTCGACCATCTTCACGCTCGACCGACAGCGTGAGGCAACCGCCCCGACCATCAGCAAATCCATGCTTGATGGCGTTGGTCAGGATTTCGTTCAAGATGAGACCGAGCGCGGAGGCATTGGCCGCGTCGACAAGAAGCGGTTGCGCATCGATACGAAGGCGAATGTCGTCCCGCCCGCTTGCGCCGACGACATCGATCGCAAGGCTCTGTGCAAATGTTCCGAGATCGAAAAGGGTAATGTCGTGAGACTGGTAGAGTTGACGATGCACGGTGGCCAGCGCATCCACGCGTTCCAGCATGGAGCCAAGCCTGCTGGCGACAACAGGGTCGTCAATCGTTCGAACCTGAAGACGCAGTAACGAGCCGATCATCGTCAGGTTGTTTTTGACCCGGTGATCGACCTCATGCAGCAGGATCGTTTTCGCCTCCAACGCACGGCGCAAGTCGGCGGTGCGCCGCTCCACCTCCTGCTCTACCAAATGCTTCTGGTCACTGATGATCTTCTGCGCCTCGACACGCTCGGTGACGTCCATCTGCGAGGCAAAGAAGAAGCGGATCGCGCCCCCCTGATCGCGGACCGGGGAGAGATACAAGGCATTCCAGAACGTCTAGCCGTCCTTGCGATAGTTGAGAATATCGACATCGACATCGTGTCCCGCATCGATCGCTTCGCGGACCTTGGCTACCGCCCCGGCGTCGCTGTCGGGCCCCTGCAGAAACCGGCAGTTTCTCCCGATAATCTCTGCGCGTGAATAGCCCGTCAGCGTCTGAAACGCGACATTACAAAAAACGATAGGGTTATCGTCCTGCGCCGGATCAGTGATGACCATCGGCATGCGGGTGGCGCGCACGGCTGCTGCAAACGGATCACCACGGCCATGCTCGTAATCGAGAATATCCGTCAGGTGCCAGTCGTCGCTCTGCTTCACAAGTTCCTCCGGCGAATACCAAAGGACATCGCGCACTTGGAAGAACAGGGCCAGCCCGCGTTGGTTCCTCGCTGGCCCGATCCAATCCGTGATGGAGCAGGGCATGAAAAATTCGGGAAATTTATGCGCTTTGATCGCGAACCTGTTTCTCGGCCAGGTCGGCTGCCTCAATCAGGCTTTGGCCGGTCCTGGCTGCGGCCTGAGCCGTCATGGTGACCGCCAGGCCATTGGGCCCATCGAGGATTACCACGCCATCTTCTGCGCTGGCGATACCGGGGTCGTCATGCGGCTGCGGGGGGGGTGGCGCTTGGGTCATGCTGAACGCTCTCAGTGAGAGGGAAGGACGGGATCCGGGTCTTCGAGGTAGAGGTAATCGGGGTCGAACTGCCCCAGCTTGACGAGCTGTTCGATATCAAGAATCTCGACAAGGGACGAGCGAAACACGCACACCTTCGCTTCACGTAGCTGGCGCATGACGCGATTGACGTGAACATTGGTAAGGCCGCAGATTTCAGCGAGGTCGGTCTGAGTCAGTGGAAGAGCAAACCGGCGGCCATCGCTCAGCCCCGCCGAAAAAAGCCGGGCATTGGTTTCGCAAAGGAAGTGCGCGATCCTGCCGACAGCGTCGAGCCGTCCGAGCCGAAACAGCCAGGCACGATGGATCGCGGCATCGATGAGCGTCGAGAACCACAATTTGCGGCTCATTTGCGGCTGCTCATGGATGATCGCGTCAAGCGCTTCGTGGCGCACGATCGCGATCGTCGCTGATGTCATGGTCGCCACATCATGGTCGAGAGTTTGCAGCGGATAGGCATGCAGATCGACGAAATCACCCGGTACGTGAATGGCGACAAGCTGACGCATTCCGTTTCTGTCATCGATATAACGCGACATGAAACCTTCGACCAGAAGTGTGCTTTCCTGAAGCCTCGTCCTTGAGCGAATGACGATCCTGCGCGCATCAACGGTGCGCACCTCGTCAATGGATGTCTCAAGCAGGAGGCGTTCGTTGGCGTCGAGACTCATGCCGCGCTTGAACCTGAGAAAGCGATCCGTGAACATTGAGACCTTTTTCAATTCGGTTGTCGAGGCAGTGCGCTTTCGCACGCTCGATCCCTAACGGACAGCTCTCCAAATCCGTTTCCAGCCGCAGCCAACAAATCGTTTTGACCCAAGTTAATTTCCGATTTTAAGCGGCAACCCGCAACAAGCTCCCGGGTTGGGTGGGCAAATCAATCCATAAGGAATGACCATGGCCAAGACCCCCTCCCGATCGCCGTCATCCTCTTCCCGGCGTGCCCCCCGCACCCAGGCCGACCTGGCAGGTGCCGATATGGCAGGGGAATCGCCACAGAAGGCCGAGCCGATCCCGGCCGACGCAAAAATCTCCTTTGCGTATGAAGAACCTCAGGGTCCGGGCGGCGAAACCCGGCAAAGCGCGGGTGGCGATGTCGCGGTAATGACCACACAGCAAGGGGTTCCGGTTTCGGACAACCAGAACAGTCTCAAGCAGGGCGCGCGGGGGCCGACCTTGCTGGAGGATTTTCATTTTCGCGAGAAGATGTTCCATTTCGACCACGAGCGTATCCCCGAGCGCGTGGTCCATGCGCGCGGCTATGCCGCCCACGGCTATTTCGAGCTGACCGACAGCCTTGCCGACGTCACGCGTGCAGATGTGTTTCAGCGGGTCGGCGAAAAGACCCCGGCCTTCGTACGCTTTTCGACGGTTGCCGGATCCAAGGGTTCGGTGGATCTGGCCCGCGATGTGCGCGGCTTTGCCGTCAAGCTCTATACCCAGGAAGGTAACTGGGATCTTGTCGGCAACAATATCCCGGTCTTCTTCATCCAGGATGCGATGAAGTTCCCCGACCTCATCCATGCAGCAAAGCCGGAGCCGGATCGCGCCTTCCCCCAGGCACAGACCGCGCATGACAATTTCTGGGACTTTATCAGTCTGACGCCGGAAAGCTTCCACATGATCATGTGGGCCATGTCGGACCGTGCCATTCCTCGCTCCTTCCGTACTATGGAAGGCTTCGGGGTCCACACCTTCCGCCTGCTTGACGCACAAGGCCGATCGACCTTCGTCAAGTTCCACTGGAAGCCGAAACAGGGGCTGCAGTCCGTTCTGTGGAATGAGGCTGTCAAGATCAACGGCGCCGATCCGGACTTCCATCGCCGCGACTTGTGGGATGCGATCAATTCGGGCGATTATCCCGAGTGGGAGCTGGGCGTGCAGCTGTTTGACGATGCTTTCGCTGAAAGCTTCGACTTCGACGTCCTCGATGCCACCAAACTCATCCCAGAAGAACTCGTGCCGGTGCGGGTGGTGGGCCGCCTGGTGCTCGACCGGGTGGTCGACAATTTCTTCGCGGAGACCGAGCAGGTTGCCTTCTGCACGCAGAACGTGCCGCCCGGCATCGACTTCTCGAACGATCCGCTACTCCAGGGCCGCAACTTCTCGTATCTCGACACCCAGATCAAGCGTCTGGGCGGCCCCAACTTCACCCATATTCCGATCAACGCCCCCAAGTGCCCGATGCATCATTTCCAGCAGGACGGGCACATGGCGATGCGCAACCCCAAGGGACGGGCGAACTACGAGCCCAACAGCTGGGGGCCGACCGATGGCGGTCCCCGCGAAGATCCGGCTCGTGGCTTCACAACTTTCGAGGAGGTCGCCGATGGCCCCAAGCAGCGTATCCGTTCGGAAACCTTTGCCGATCACTACAGCCAGGCACGGCAGTTCTTCGTTTCGCAGACCCCGATAGAGCAAAAGCATATCGGCGATGCGCTGGTGTTCGAGCTCTCCAAGGTCGAGCGCCCCGACATTCGCTTGAGGACGCTTTCCCATCTCCTCAATGTCGACGAAGGTCTGGCGGCCACGGTCGCCGACGGGCTAGGGATGGCGCTGCCTGATCGGGCGCGGGCAGCATGCGCGCCCATTACCGATTTGCCGCCTTCGGAGAAACTGAGCATCGTCCGGAACGGCCCTGCCACGTTCAAGGGGCGCAAACTCGGGATCCTGCTCACCGACGGTGCCGACGCCAAGCTCTTTGCCGCTCTTGTGAAGGCGATCGAGAAGGAAGGTGCCGTCTATGAGGTCATCGCGCCCAAGATCGCAGGCGTGACGCTTTCCGACGGCAAGACTGTGGCTGCCAAGCAGAAGATCGATGGCGGTCCCTCGGTACTGTACGATGCGGTGGCCCTCGTGGTTTCCGCGGAGGGCGCCGCGCTTCTGGCCAACGATGCGCCGGCGAAGGATTTCGTCACTGATGCCTTCGCGCACTGCAAGTTCATCGGTTTCTCCGCCGAAGCGCAGCCGCTGTTCGCCAAGGCCGGAATCGCCGACGATCTCGACGAAGCCTGTCTCCCTCTGACGAGTGCCAGGGACGCGACTGCCTTCCTGGAGGCATGCCGCACCTTGCGCCACTGGCCGCGCGAGCTGGAGGTGGACCTGGATGCACAGTCTGCAGCCTGACCCTGCCGGCAGTGACGACGCCTGCCCGGGAGAGGGCGTCATGCCCCTCCCGGCTGCCCCTCACAGCTCCAGGCGACTGCGCATCGCCATAATCTCTCATCTCAAGTATCCGATCCGCGAACCCTTCGCGGGAGGTCTTGAGATGCACACCCATCTGCTCGCCCGCGCGCTGCGCGGGAGGGGACATGATGTAACGGTCTTTGCCTCGGCGCGATCGGATGTCTCATTGGGTCTTGAGGCGGTCTGCGACGCCACGGCCCTGGCCGAGGTCGGAACTGCCGAGGCCCAGGACGTAGCGTTTTTCAAGGAGCATCATGCCTATCTGACGCTGATGAAAAACCTGCGGCACCGGCCGTTCGATGTGGTCCACAACAACTCGCTGCACTACCTGCCAGTGTCCATGGCCGAGACCCTTCCCATGCCGATGGTCACGACCCTACACACACCGCCGTTCTGTTGGCTCGAGAGCGGCGTGCGCCTCTGCACTGCGGCCAGTCACAGCTTCGCCGCCGTCTCGCGCTCGGTGGCAGATCTGTGGGATCACGTGGCGCGAACCGACCAAATCATTCTCAACGGTATCGACCTTGATGGATTTGCGTTCAGCCCGGAGCCCGACCCGACGCCCTATCTCGTCTGGTACGGGCGCATAGTGCCGGAAAAGGGTCTGCACTTTGCGATAGAGGCCGCAAGGATGATCGGCTTGCCTTTGCATATCGCAGGCCCGGTCCTGGACCAGGCCTATTTCGAGGCGCGGATAAAACCGCATCTTGGCCGCAATGCAGTGCATGTCGGTCATCTCGATCATGGTGCGCTCGCGAGGCTGGTAGGAGGTGCACGCGCTTTCCTGTGCACGCCGATGTGGGACGAACCTTACGGTCTGGTTGTCGCGGAATCATTGGCGTGCGGTGTGCCTGTCGCGGCCTTCGCACGCGGCGCCATCCCGGAAATTCTCGACGAAACCTGCGGGGTCCTGGCGGTCCCGGACGATGTCCGCTCGCTTGCTCAGGCAGCGCAGGCCGCGCTCTCGCTCAAACGCGAGGATTGCCGCCGGCGCGCCGAACAGACCTGCGATGCGCGCCGTATGATTGATAGCTACGAAGCGCTGTATCTGCGGCGAATTGCCGCGAATGACGCGGCCGAAGAAGCTGCAGTAGCGCCATTGCTCCATGCCTGAAGATGCAAACCTCCTGAAAGCGCCTGAAGCCGTGGATCTTGTCGTGTGCGTTCCTGCCCGGGATGAAGCTGCACGCTTGCCGACGTTGCTGGAAGCGCTGGCCGCGCAATCACTGGGTGGGCAGATCGAGGTGGTAATCGCGCTCAACAACACGACGGACAAGAGCGGCGAGATTGCTGAAAACGCGCGATCGAATTATCGAGGTCGCCTTCGCATTCACATCAAGAATGCCACGTTTCCGCCGGATCTCGCTCACGCCGGTTCCGCCCGACGCCTCGCCATGAATACGGGGCTCGCTTTGTTGAGCGGCCGGGAAGACGGTATCCTTGTGAGCACCGACGCGGATACGCGCCCACCGCCGCAATGGCTCCACGCCACGATCGGTGGCTTCGCGCGCGGCGCTGATATTGTCGGTGGCCGCATCGTCATAGATTCCCGCGAGGAGATGCCGCACGAGGTCGTCGCGCTCAAGAAAGCGCACGATGCCTACTGGGAAGCTGTACGGGAGATCGAGGACGCTCTGGATCCCCTCCCTTGGAATCCAGCGCCGCGTCACGGCGATCACACGGGCGCATCGCTGGCTTTGCGCGGCGGGCTCTATGCCCGGTGCGGCGGGGTCCCCTTGTTGCGCTCAGGCGAAGATCGTGCCCTGGTTGCCGCCGCGACAGCCTGCGGCGGTCGCCTGGCGCATCCGGCGGACGTGTTCACGTTTGTCTCTTCGCGCCGCGACGGAAGAGCCGAAGGCGGTATGGCGCAGGCCATGCAGGAGATGTTCGATCTGGCGGCATCGGGCAAGCCGTTAAGCATGCCAGATTTCGGACACTGGCGTGAACGGGCGCTTTGGCGCAGACGCTTGAGAGCAAGGCCGGGAGGACAAATGAGGATCGCGCGGGAAGAGCAGCTTCTGCCGCCAATGCCCAGCGATATGATCCTGGACATCCGGCCATGAGCCGCCGACCGATCGGCTATTACGTCCATCACCACGGTGCCGGGCATCTGCACCGTGCCGAGGCGATACGGGCGAAGGCTTCACGGCCGATCGTTCTGCTTGGAACGGGCATGAAGGACGGTGACATCGATCTGCCCGACGACCGCCCGCCATCCGGCCGCTTCGATGGCATCGACCAGGCGGCCTCGCGTCCCGACGCTCTTCACTACGCGCCCCTCTTCCATGAAGGTGTGCGGCTGCGCGCTGCGAAGATAACGAACTGGATTGCGGAGGCTGAGCCGAGCCTTCTGGTGGTTGACGTCTCCGTCGAGGTAGCGATGATCGCCCGATTGGCCTCTGTCCCGACCGTTTACGTCCGTCTTGGCGGTGAGCGCTCCGATCCTGCGCACCTTGACGCATTCAGGGGCGCGTCGGCTATTCTTGCGCCCTTCCAGCCCGCGTTCGAGGTGCCCACCATACCCGACTGGGTCCGGGAAAAGACGTTGTATGTGCCCGGAGTGACAGCGCCGCCCGTCCGCGCGCAAGCGCACGCCAACCGCATCCTCGTTGTCATGGGACAAGGAGGCGAGCCGGGCGACGGTGATCTTATCGCCGACGCCGCGCGGGCCTGCCCGCAATGGCGCTGGCGGGTGATCGGCCCTGCAACGCCTGCTCGCGATTGCCCCGCCAATCTCGAGATGTGCGGATGGGTGTCGCGCCCGGAGGTCGAAATCGCTCACGCCGCGATCGTTGTCGGGTCTGCAGGAGATGGGCTGGTAGGCGCGGTCATGGCGGCAGACAAACCCTTCATCTGCATCCCGCAAGAGAGACCTTTCGGGGAGCAGGAAGCGTCAGGCCGGGGGTTGAAGGCTCTCGGCGCCGCGATTGTCGTGCCCGAATGGCCTGCAGGGTTGTGCTGGCCACGTCTCCTGGAGGATGCCGTCGGCCGCCCGGCGGCGCCTCGGCGCGGACTCTACGATCCTCACGCCGCTTCCAAAGTCGCTGAATGGCTTGAACGGCACGCAGACCTGATGCTCGAACGCGGAGAACTCCAGGCGTGAGCCGCTTATCCACTTCTCAGCGCGAGCAGGAAACGCCAAGGGTGCGGGCATCGGCCCTGGCGGATAAACTGATCGAGCTTGGCGTCCGCTACGACGCGGCACCGGTGTTTCCTCTGGAAAGCATGCGCATGCTGGCAGGAGCCGGGCTTCATCGCGATTTTGCTAGTCCGCAAGCAGGTGGGACGATCTTCAAAGATTCCCTGGATCGTTACGGTTCGCTCATGGATGTCCTTCGTATCATTGGCCGCGCTGACCTTAGTGTCGGGCGCTTGTTCGAAGGTCATGTTAATGCGCTGGCCCTCCTTGAATGGTACGGATCGCCCGATCAGATATCCCAGCTCTCCCATGCCCTGTCGGCTGGCGCGTTCTACGGCGTCTGGGCAACCGAGCCCCCGCCAGGGGTCAAGCTTATCGGCCGGACCGATGGCAGCATGAAACTAGAAGGCGCGAAGAGCTTTGCGAGCGGCGCGGGCGGACTTTCGCATGCGATAGTCACCGCTATGCCCCGGACAGGCAGTCGCCAACTTGTGATCGTCGCAGCCGATGATGCGCAGCGCGCCAATCTTTCGCAGTGGCGCATGCGCGGAATGCGCGCAAGCAACAGCGGGATCTACGACCTCACCGATTTGCGGGTCTCCCCGGCCGACCTTCTTGGCGCGCCAGGCGATTACGACCTAGATCCCTGGTTTACCACCGGCGCCTGGCGGTTTGCCGCAGTTCAACTGGGAGGCATCGAGGCGCTGCTTAGCGAGACGCGAGACGCAATGTCCGATCAGGCGCGTGGCGATCCGCTTCAGCGCGCGAAGTTTGCAGATTGCGTCGTCGCTGCCCGTACCGCCTATCTATGGGTCCGCGAATGTGCCGCTCGAGCCGCTGCGCAGGATCGCGATGGACCCGCATTCGCGCGGCTCACGCGCGGTGTCGTCGAGCGTGCGGGCCTCGACGTCATGGAGCTTGCTACGCGCATCATTGGCACGCGTAGCGCCATGGACGGCCAGCGTATCGACAAGATCATTCGCGACCTTTCCCTCTATCTGCGACAGGCCGGACCCGATTACGCGCGCGACCAGGCGGCGCTCGCCTGGCTCGACCATGATGCATGGGGAAGCGAGGATGCGTTGTGGTAGCGCAAAGGCTCGATCAGGCGCCGTGGCGCGCAACGCGGTGGCTGGTACTGGCGCCGCACCCGGATGATGAAACCTTGGGAACGGGGGCACTCATTGCCCAGACCGCCGCGGGATCGCGCCTGGCCGGGGTAGTCTATCTGACTGACGGTTCCGGCTCTCATCCGCATACGGATGGCGGCGTTCGCAAGCTTGTCGGTGTGCGGCTGCGGGAAGCGGGCTTGTCTCTTTTCTACCTCACCGGTTGTCGGCGGTATGCTCCTGTCTGTCTTGGTTGGCGCGATGCGCGACCGGAAACGCCGCAGAGTATGGAGTTTCAAAAGAGCGTGTCGCAGATGGCTGCCTTGTGCCGGCGGCGGCGCGTCGATGCGATTGCCGTGACCGCCCATCATGAACCGCATTGCGATCACGCGGCAGCTGCGCACCTAGCCTATGCGGTCGCTCGCTGCGCCAAACGGCCGATCCGGGTGGCGGAGTACTGCGTCTGGGCTCCGCATCTGCCGGTAAAGGCATTCACGCCCCTCCGGACAAGGTCGATGCCGATCGGGAAACGCCGAAGGGCCCTGCGCGCGCACCGCAGCCAGTTGACACTTTCGTACGGCCCAGGCTTCCGGCTCCCTGCCGATGAGCAGCGCATGGCAGCGCGCGACATCCTTTTTGTAAGGACGGGCAGATGACCCGACACGCAGCCAGCATGCCGCCCGAGTATTTCGAAGCGATGTTCCTGGGAACGCCCGATCCGTGGGACCTGGAGACCAGCGCGTATGAGCAGGCCAAGTACAGGCACTCGATCGAGGCGCTGGGGGCACGCCGTTATGCTGCCGGCCTGGAGGTCGGCTGCGCCAAGGGCGTGCTGACCCGAAGTCTTGCAGGCAAGGTAGCGTCACTGTTCTCCCTCGACGTAAGCGGCACCGCTCTGCGAGCTGCCCGTCGGCGCTGTGCCGACCTTGACCATGTCGGCTTTGCCAACATGCGCTTCCCCGCGCAGGCGCCCGACCGCGACTTCGATCTCATAGTCCTGTCCGAGGTCGCCTATTACTGGCACGATGACGACCTTGCGCAGACCGGCGTCTGGTTGCAGGAACATCTCGTGCCCGGGGGCGACCTGCTCCTCGTTCACTGGACTGGAGAGACCGACTATCCGCAAGACGGAGATGAGGTCGTGAACAAGCTCCATGCAATCGTGGGTAAACAAGTGTCGGTATCGATAGCCGAGCGACGCATGCACTATCGCCTCGATCTATGGCGCAAGACGAGATGAGCATCAGCGTTCTGACGATCGTGCGGAACCGGGCCGGGCACCTCGCGCAATTGATCGAAGGTCTCCGGCGCAGCGATCATTATCCGGACGAGCTCATCATCGTCGACATGAACAGTTCGCCTCCGGTCGGCATCGACGATCTGCCCTTTGCGAACAAACTCATCCGCCTCTCCACAGGTGGGCTACCTCTCGCGGCGGCGCGAAACGCTGCCGCCGCGGTGGCAACCGGTGACCACCTGCTCTTTCTTGATGTCGATTGCATCGCGATGCGCGGTCTTGTTGGCGCGATGACCCGGACGCTAAGTCAGCAAGACGCGCTGATCTGTGCCGAGGTTCGATATCTTGGTCCGGACGACGCACGCTCGAACTGGGAGGAGGCGGACCTCATGGTTCATGCCCGTGGCCATCCCGTTCGTGATTTTCCGGTGTCCGGGTTACGGCAGGTCGATAACCCGGGCCTTTTCTGGTCGCTGGTCTTCGGAATACGCCGTTCGCGTTTCGACGCCCTTGGTGGGTTCGACCAACGCTTCACAGGCTACGGTGCGGAAGATACCGATTTTGGTTTCGGGGCTGAGAGGGCCGGATTGCCGCTACTGTTCATGGGTGGGCCGGGCGCGTTTCACCAGCACCATCCCGGTTTCGACCCGCCACTCCAGCACTTCCACGACATCGTGCGCAATGCGCAGGTCTTTTACGAGAAATGGGGAGTATGGCCGATGTATGGATGGCTGAGCGCCTTCGCCAAGGCGGGCCTGATCGAGTGGGACGAGAAACTGCTGGCGATCAAGCGAGCGCCCACCGGGGAAGAGATTCAGGCTGCAATGGTCGACTGAAAGGTCGTTGCGGTGCGAGCCCGAAGCAAAAAATATCCCCGCCTGAGCGGGGGTATGATGTTTCACTTCTTGCCAGCGCCCGGCTCGGAGATAATCGGCGGCTTGCCATCTTCCAGCCGTCCTTCGTTGCGCAGATCGCGGCCCTCCTGAGCCTTCTTCTGGCTCTCGGGCGACTTGGCGTGTTCGTTCAGCTCTTCCTTGACGTAGCCGGCCGCTTCCTTGGCTTTGCCTTCGATGCTCATGATTGTCTCCTGGCTGAGGGCTCAATGTGGCCCGTTGTATCCTTGCAGCGCCCGCCGGGCTGGATTGGTTCCCAGCGAGGACCTTGTTTCGCCACGTCACAACGGTACGCCGCTTTATAAAGCCGATCGCAGGGCAGGCTGGCTACGGGCATATCGTTTGGATGGCGCGCATAGCAGCGCAATCGTACGCGCCGCAAATTAAGAGGCCGGCGTCCCTGGTACGCCGGCCTCCCGCAAAAAAGGTGTCTGGAAGACTATGATGGGCAAGCTATCAGTGGTGATGACGATGCTTGTCCTTGTCGCCGATAATTGCGCCTGCCGTACCGCCAACGACGGCGCCTTCCGTCGTGCCAAGACCGGTGGCACTGCCCAAGACCGCGCCGCCGGCGCCGCCAATCAATCCGCCACGCGTTGCGCCGCGTGAACATGCCGATGTCCCGGAGGCGAGTACCACGAGAAGGGATAGTACCGAGGCGACTTTGATATTCATGGGTTTTCCTCCTGTTAGGCGAGGCAGCAGCGTTCGGTGTTTATGATTGTTCCCAGGAATGCGGGGCTGGTTTCCTTGGCACGCTTTGCCTTGACGGACTGGTGCGCGCCATTGTGTCGCAACCATCAAAAGGCACTCTCGGCCCGGTCACGGCTGGCGGCCGTCTCGTCACTACGCATCTGTCTCCGGCGCCAAAGCGGCACGCTGTGCAACCAAATTCCAGGGTTGGGCTTTCTTCAGTAACCAAGGCAAGCTCGAATTACCGCTGATGATAGGTCGTTGAGGTCAAGATGCTGATCCAGGCAGGCTACAAGATCGTTGTTGAGACTTGTCGAGAGACGCCTCTGGTACTGATGACTAGTGTTCGACCTGAACGAATGTGCGATCTGAAGTCGAAGCATGAGATCGTCACGGATCCTCAATTGACGGCGGTCGAATATCGCGACGGGTTTGACAATGTCTGTACGCGCATGACCCTTCCTGTGGGTCAAACACAGATCAGTTGCGACTTCATCATCGAGGATGATGGCGTGCCTGATCGGCAAGTCCCCATGGCGCGGCAGCATGACATTGCGGATCTTCCCAGCGATGCGCTGGTATTTCTTCTCGCCTCACGGTATTGCGAGACGGATCTGTTCAGCGAGATTGCCTGGGAAAAGTTTGGTCATATAGAGCCCGGTTGGCAGCGGGTTCAGGCGGTCGTCGACTTCGTTCATGGCCATCTGGATTACGGGTATCAGCATGCGCGCGCAACGCGGACCGCATGGGAGGCGTACAACGAAAGGGTCGGGGTGTGCCGCGACTTCGCGCATCTCGCGGTGGCGCTATGCCGCTGCCTGAATATTCCGGCACGCTACTGCAGCGGTTATCTTGGCGACATCGGCGTGCCGCCTTTGCCTGCAGCGATGGATTTTCACGCGTGGTTCGAAGTTTATCTTGATGGAGACTGGTTTAGCTTCGATGCGCGTCACCGAACACCCCGCATCGGCCGCATCCTGATGGCCTGCGGTCGCGACGCTGCCGATACAGCCCTTTCGACTGCGTTTGGTGAGATGCGTCTGGTCAGCTTCGAGGTGGTCACCGAAGAGACGTCACAGGATGCCCGCCCAGCCGGATCTCTGGCGCTCGCGGCATGAACGTTGGGAACGGCCTGGAACAGCCTTCACTTTATCAGCCGCTAAACGCCCGCTGCCATTTTTGTCCGGGCCTACGCCACTGATGCGAAAGGCTCCGCGTTCCCGCAGGTTTGTGCACGGCGGGGCCATCGTGCAGGGGGGGACCGTCCGCTTGCTGGTGGCATGCCTCGGGAACCCCCGCATCATCGGGCGCGGCTCGGCGGTCTCGATCACGAAGCTGGTGTCGCCGGGCCAGGCTTTTGAGACATGGGCCGCGACCCGGTAGAGGTTGCACATGCAGGGATGATGAAGGGGGGCCGTGTGTCACTCTTGCCGCGATGGAACGTAGGGGGGGCTGCCCCGTTGAGACGGCATTGCAATTCAAGAGGCGCGACCAATGACCGACCCCACCCAGCGCAGTCATGAGGATAAGGCCCATCGCGACGATAAGCGCGAGGAAAGGCAGAACCCGGGCCAGAACACTGAGGGCCGCAGCGACACCGGAGCCACGCCGAGGGCGGAGCCTGGTGGGGTAGCTGCCCGAAAGCATCCGCTGGACGAAGCCGATGCCGAGCAGGCGGGCACTCAGCGCAATCCAAAGTTCAAAACCGAACACGATGGCGGCGCGGCCTAGGTCGCCCCCCACCGAGCTGTGGAAGCGTCCCCGCGCTGGCGAACACTCTTTAGGCGAACGACGAGGGTCGGAGGACTATGCCGTGATTCCGCTCTCCTACTTCTACTTGGTCAACGTCGAGACGAATGAATCGCTCGCAATCTTCTCCGCCGACGAGTGCCACAGCAGCAACGATCTTGCTGCGCTGGAAGGGCGCTTACGTCTCGAGCACAACGTCGATGACGCCACGAACGGCTTAGCGCTCCGGAATAGCGTGTCGGCGCGGCTTCCGACCGATCAGATTATGGTTTTGCTGGCGAGGCAGGCTCACCGGCGAATGCGGAAAAGCTGAGATGCAAAGAGGCCCAGCGCTGCGAAGGCAGGCCGGGCCAGTTGTTTCAAGGGCATAGCCCTTCGGGTCGCTCGGCATATCTACACGACATTGCTGCACCGCATCATGACAAAGTCCGTTACCCGCGCTGACTAGCAACGAGCTTCCAAGGGTGGAGGTAAATCTGGATGTCTCGGGTCCGACAAAGGGGGCCATTGCATGTGTGCCGGGTTGCGTCGTTATTCATGCCCAGAACCGCTCGACCTGCCATCCCCGTGCGACTCCCGCAATTGACGGCCAAGCTGGCGCCGGTCACACCATGGGTCTCGGAGGCATCGGCGTTTTGCCCGCTTCGACGGCAGCGGCATCGAGGATGTCGATTGCACCGCGGTTCATGCGGGAAAAAAGACGGCTGTGGAATGGATGCCTAAGCCATCGCGCGTGTGGTCGCGGTATCCAACTCTCAGGAATGGGGCGGCGTATTGCCGATCATTCCCTGCCGGGCTTGCTGTCGATACAGGAGGCCCACATCTCATGTGTCAGCTCATCGGCCAGCGCATCCCGGTTGGCGGTGCAGATCCGGCACGTCATGGCGTCAGGGTACGCGGGCAAGGGCTGTGAGAACAAACATCGAACATGCTATGAGCGCATGATAGCGATTCGGAAAAGAAGGATGTGTCGAGATGAAACTGCCCAGCCGTGACGACCTTCGCGTAGATGTCCGCGACGCGCCGGAAAAGCCGGTGCCGTTCGGACAGTGGGTTCTTCAGCAGGTAGAGCGGGGCGGCCTCATCGGTCAGCTGGCGACAATCGCGAAATCGGACAGGGGTTTTCCAAAGGACGGGAATGCGGATGCGGTACGCAAGCGGCTGGGAGATACCGGTGCGGATCCGGAGATGTTCGATGCGGTGGATGACGCCGAAATGGACTGGGCAGCACTATGACGGGCCCGATGACGGACGACGCGCTGATCGCGTTGGCGGAGCACCGCTTTACACAAGCCGATCGCGACGGCGCCACCCCCGACGATGGCCGTCAACTGCGCGACATCTTCCCCGCTGTGCTCCAGCGCTTGCGCGAGAAGGTCGAGATCACCCGCAACCTGGTGATGATCGCGGAAATCGACCTCAATGATGCCGCAGCCGCCGCCCGCCTGCTTGATCGTGCCGGAAGCGCCCCGGCGGACGACCAGCCTCAACTATCGCTGCTCGACCTGTGATGCCGTCGCGCCGTTACCGCGTCCCCACGTTCGACCGGCAGTGCATGAGCGCCGGAGATCTCCCGACCGTGGCAGCGGCATGGATCTATGCCGCCGAATTGGCCGACCAGCTCGGTCCCAGCGCCGCATGTGTCGTCAGCCAGCATATTCAGAGCATGTCAGGCAGCGGCGATTATACGGGGATGGCCAAATGGCTGTCGGTCTTTGACAAGGTGACCATTCTCTTGCGGGCACAGCACGGAGCGCGTCGGCACTGACGCGCCTCAGGAACTCCTCCTGATTGATCCAAGTTGATTTTCCGCAGTTAACGAGGAAGAGCAATGGACATCATCGACAACCTGCGCGCAGCGACGGAAGGCGACGTTAGCGAGGCTCTTGAAAGGGCCGATACCAGACTTCCGATCGAAAGCGTCGTTGATCTGCTGGAAGCGTATAACAGGATCCTGGATCAAAGGCTCGGTTTGCCGGAGCCGACAGAGACTGAAACCAAGAGGATGCCGTGACCCGAGACTCGGATGCCGTTTCCCATCTGCTTTTATCAGCACTGGGGGCGGAACTTGGACGGCGGATTATCGCTTTGCGTAAACGCCTTATCGCATGCAAATTGAGAAGAAGCGCTCACTTGTACACATTTGGGCCGCTGCGGTGGGAAATTAGCCAGTCCCCCCGACAAACTTCATTCGCCCCGCCGCAGCAACCCGAAACGAAACGGCGTGAGAATGATCCATAAGGTGAAGGCTCGGAAGAGGTCGATCAGCCAAACAATCTCGATGCATTCGGATCTGATTGCAAGAATCGATGCGTGGCGGGAGCGCGAGTTCGGACATCCCACCCGACCTGAGGCTATCCGGCGCCTTATTGAGAAGGCGCTTCCCGGCGAATAGCACGTCGCCAGAAAGCTCGAACAGGAGCGAAAACGATTTGGCGCGCCGGTGAGGTCTGGAGCGGCACTTGGAACCGGCGGACAGGGCCGCTCGATCTCGGGCCGTCATCCGAATGCACGCCGGGCCGCAGGGGATGAAATATCGGCCTGAGGCTCAGAAGCACTCGGCACAATCCGTAGCCCCTCCGAAGAAATGTGCGGATCTGGAAACACGGATCTTGCCAGCGCGACTGTCGCCGATAACTTTAGGGCGGCATGGACTGCAATGATCGACGCCGCGCTTGCTGGAAATTGATTGAGGTGCATGAAATGGGAGGGCGGCGATGCAACGCTCGCAGCCGGCGTTAACTAGCCGCCCGTGGGCCCACCTTTATCGATTCCCCCGTCGAGGTACGCGATCAAAGCGTTCGCTCCGTCCTTTAATCGGTCAACTTCGCGTTGTAGCGCAAACAGTTCTTGTGCATAGCTCTCAGCGATGCTGGAGGAAAGCGTCTCGCCACGGTCGGGCAGGTCTTCAAGCACCTCCCTGATCGCCGTGCGTATGTCTTCCTCTGAGATACATTTGAGCAATTGTATCGCCACCTCTCGTAATGCGAGAAGCGCGCCTTCGGTGAGTTCGCGCGGCGGATCGTCGCTGCCGTGGGCAGGCAAAATCTCTTCCAATCGTTCTATGCGCGACCATCAAATGCACAAGCACGCAGCGGCATGGCTGCATAGCACATTGCGATCGAACCACGAACCTGTCGTGTTTGCTGACGGGATCGAGCGCGCTCAGCTTCGGCGAAGTCTGCCCAGCAGGCCCGAGGTCGGAGGCCGTGCGTGCTCGACCTCCTCCGCGATCGATGCAAGCTCATCGCGATAACCTGCGATCCGATCCGCCCCAAGGCGTGGATCGAGGTCATCAGCCTGCTTGGCCAAGGAGCGCATGAGTTGATCGTAATCAGCAGTCGGCAGCCGGCCCAATGCGCGGGCGAGAACATCATGCAGCGCATAATGAGCCCCCTCGGCCCTTAGAAGTGCTTTCTCTATTTCCTTAATCCGGTCGTCGTCCTTCCACGACATATCTCCCACGCCTCCGAGCTTGAGTCCGAACTGCGAATGCGGCCAAGCCGTGTATCTGGACCGAAACCAGCGTTAGTCCAGTTAAGTTTCTGATAAATCTATCGCCCGGAGAATTTTGCGCTCGACTCCCCAACGGTTCGCCACTGGTTCTCGCGCTATTCGGAATGCCTGCTCTCCCAGGTATTCCAGACCGCTCCGTGCAATGCCACGCAGACCATCACATAAAGCGCGGCGAAACGGCTCCATGCCCCGATGAGCAGGACGCGTGGCTCGCAGTTTGCGCTTACCCATGTGCAACTGGCCGGGGTGCTTGGTGTTGGCCGATCGTTCGTGACGCGCGTGATCTCCCGGTTGCGTGTGCCCGGAACGATAGAGGTGCGCCGGGGTGTCTTCATCGTGAAAGATGAGCAAATTCTGCGGGAGACGGGGGCGATTGCGCGACGACAACCGAGGACCATTTCGATTTCGTCCTGCATGACATCTACCCGCAGCAGTGATGCGAATGATTGGTCGGATTGCCGAATGACGAACATGCGCCGCGATCTGTTTCGGCGCTCTGTGAATAAGCGGAACGCGACCGCGCGCAGTTAGTTAGACTGGCATGAAGACGCTATCCATCATCTGCGCCTCCTCACTCGCATTGCTCGTGGCCGGGTGTGACGGACCCAAGGAAAAGGCTGGGGCCCAAAAAGACGAGGCCGCTGCCAAAGCAGCAGGGCGTGAGTACAAGGGTGGCGGGCCTGCGGAAAAGGCAGGAGCCGCAGCCGATCGAATTGACCGTGCTCAGGAAAAAATGCGCGCTTCGCATGCCGATGCCCTCAAGGATCAGGGCCGACTGCTAGAAGCGCAGGCAGATGCGGAAGCTGACAAGCTGGAAGCGAAGGCAAAGGAAATCCGCCAAGCTGCGAGTGAAAAGGCGAATGAGCTTGGTCGCCAGGCGTCCGCCCTCGAACAGCAATGATTCTGATCGCTCCGATAGGGCGGAGAGTGTTGGTGTTCCGCGATATTGGAAACCGCTTGCGCACTTTGCTTCATCACTGCCTGAGGCGGCGATCACTCAGGTACCCTGCCGACTTTTGACCCGATTGATGCCGTCGCACACACCCCGCACGGCTCAAGTGCCGCATACAACGGCGGCACTTATGGTCCGATCATCAATCCTGCTGTTGCCTTTGCACTTCCGACGACACCGGGAATGCCCGCGCCGGGATGGGTGCCTGCGCCCACGAGGAAGAGATTGCCGAAATGATCGTCGCGGTTGTGGGCGCGGAACCACGCGCTTTGCGTCAGTGTCGGCTCCAGACTGAAAGCGCTGCCCAGATGAGCGCCCAGATCGCTTTCAAAGTCGCGGGGCGTATAGTGAAAGCAGACCTCGAGGCGATCGTCGATGTCCGGGATCAGCGTGGCGCGGATGCGCTCGATGACGATCTTCCGGTAGCGATCTCCTTCTGTGGCCCAATCGATCGGTGCGGCACCCAGGTGGGGGACGGGGGCCAGCGCATAAAACGCCGATCTACCAGCCGGGGCGACACTCGCATCGCTGGCGCCGGGATTGTGCAAGTAGATCGAAGGGTCTTCGGGCAGGCGGCCGTGCGTGTAAATATCGTCAAGCAACGGCCCATAGCGATCCGAAAACAGGATCGAATGATGGGCAATCCGCGGGAACGTACCCTTCAAGCCAAGGTGCACCACAAACAGGCTGGGTGAAAAGCGCTTGGACTTCAGCGAGCGCAATTTGCGAGCGGCATAGCGGGAACCGGTGATCGTCGCATAAGTGCTCACGACATCCCCGTTGCTGGCGATCTGGTCGGCACTGAAACGGCGCCCGGACTGGGTGACCACGCCCGTTACCCGGCTGTCCTCGTACGTGATTGTCTGGACCTTTTCGTTCAGCACCAGCCTCCCGCCCAGACGTTCGAACAGCCCCGCCATCCCGTCGATGAGCGCATTCGTGCCGCCTGCTGCGCACCAGACCCCGCCCAGCTTTTCAAGATGGTGAATGAGGGCATAAATGCTGCTCGTCTTCATGGGATTGCCGCCGACCAGCAATGTGTGGAATGACAGCACCTGCCTCAACTTCTCGTTTCGCACGAAAGAGGCAACCGTTGCATACACCGATTGCCAGGCTTTGTGCCGGGCCAATGCGGGCGCCGCTTTCAGCATGCTCCTGAAGTCGAGGAACGGGACGGCGCCAAGCTTCACGTATCCTTCCTGATAGACCGCGCGGGAATAGGCCAGAAAACGTTTGTAGCCCTCGACATCCCGCGGATCGAGCTTGCCGATTTCTGCTTTCAGTAGGGCATCGTCGTTCGAGTAATCGAACTGCGTCCCATCGTTCCAGACAAGGCGATAGAACGGGTCGACCGTCCGCAAGATCACATCATCGGCCATTCGGCTCCTCGACAGTGCCCAGAGTTCTTCCAGGCAAGCCGGGTCGGTTATCACAGTAGGACCGGCATCGAAGGTGTACCCTTCCCGCTTCCAGCAATAGGCGCGGCCGCCAGGGCGGTCGCGCGCTTCGAGCACTGTCGTGTCGATGCCCGCGCTCTGCAGACGGATCGCGAGTGCCAATCCGCCGAAGCCTGACCCGATGACAATAGCGCAGGATCTGGAAGGCATGAAAATGTCGCCATTCTTGGAGGGCCGGATGATTCCATGTCGTACCGGATGTTCCCCATAGCACTACCTGTCCAAAGGGGAGGGTGGAAATCCGGGCAAAAAGACGAAACAGTGCCAGTGAGTTAGGATAATACGAAAATGGTTTCAAAAAGCCTGTATCTCGATCAAAGACACGCGGCTGGGTGCAAGTCGGTGCTGCTGGCCAATCCGCGTGGCTTCTGTGCAGGTGTGCGGCGGGCTATAGCCGCCGTCGAAGACGCATTGGCCGCCCATGGCGCCCCGGTCTACGTTCGCCGCGCAATCGTGCACAATCGCCGGGTAGTCGCGCGTCTCGAGCGCCTTGGGGCAGTCTTCGTTCAGGATGTGAGCGAAATACCGCAAGGCGCAGTTACCATCCTCTCCGCCCATGGCAGCGCAACTGCTGTGAAAGACGCGGCTCGGCGGGGCAAGCTGCGGGTTGTCGATGCGATATGTCCGCTTGTAGCCAAGGTGCATGCCGAAGTAGTCCAGTGGCATCTGCAGGGCCGACATGTCGTACTCGTCGGACACGTCGATCACCCGGAGATCATTGGGACAATTGGGCAGGTCCCCCGCGCAAGTATTTCGGTGGTCGGCACCGTGACGGACGTCAATGCCTTGTTACTTCCTGACGACACGCCGGTTGCTTATGCGGTTCAGACCACGTTCTCCGTCGGCGAGGCAGACAGCATGATCAAGGCCATAAAGACCCGATTTCCGCACTGCGCGGGGCCTCGCACAAGCGACATCTGTTATGCAACGACCAACCGCCAGGCCGCTGTCGTCGAGATAGCTGCGCAATGCGATGTGGTGGTGATCGTTGGCGATCCGATGTCATCGAATGCGCGCCGGCTCGTCGAGACCGCGATTGCTGCCGGATGCCCTCAGGGCCTGTTGGTCGAAGGCGCCGACGATCTGGCATCGCGTTTCCCCGCTGCCGCCATGAGGGTTGGTCTCAGCGCGGCAGCATCGGCTCCTGACGAGGTGATCGAGGAAGTATGCGCCTGGCTGCGTGAACACGGGTTCGGTTTCAGCGAGGTGGCCGGAACGGAGGAAGGCATGAGATTTCGACCGGTGCCGGTTACACTTCCGGGCCGCGAGCGATCCGATGCCGCGGCGATCCTGGCAGACATCCGCCGGGATGTTGACGAGGCCATTCTCGAGGCGATCGGCGATATGCCCGCGCGAAGTCTGCGTCTTGCCGATGCCATGCGCTACGCAGCGACCTCAGGAGGCAAGCGGTTTCGCGCCGCTCTCACCGTTACGGTGACGCAGATGCTGGGCGGGACCAGAAGCATGGCGTTGCGCGCTGCGGCAGCCATCGAATGCGTCCACGCCCAGTCTCTCGTTCATGACGATCTCCCCTGCATGGACAACGACGACCTGCGGCGCGGAAGGCCAACGGCGCACCGCCAATTCGACGAAGCCACTGCTCTGCTCGCCGGGGATGCACTGCTCGCGCTTGCGTTCGACATACTGGCGGATCCCCGTACGCATCACCATGCGGGCGTGCGTGCTGAACTGGTGCTGCGCCTTGCTCGAAGCGTGGGTCAGGACGGGCTTGCCGGCGGCCAGATGATGGACCTTTACCCGAGCGAGATAATTTCCTCGGCGGAATTGATCGCCTGTCTGGCCGGCAAGACCGGGTCACTCATACGCTATGCCGTCGAAGCGGGCATTCTTCTGGGTCACGCCGATGACCAATGCAACGCAGGACTGTTATCCTTCGCGCAAGACCTCGGTCTGCTGTTTCAGTTGCAGGACGACCTGCTGGACGCGGTCGGCGATGAGCGGGTGGTCGGCAAGGCCTTGGGCAAGGACGCCGCAAAAAACCGAAAGAATGCTGTCTCGGTTCTTGGTGCCGAGGGGGCGGCGCAGGAGGCGCAGCGTCTTCTCGCGTCCTGCGCTAAGGCCCTGGAACCCTTTGGTGACAGAGCCGCTTGCCTGCTAGAACTGGCACGCTTCGCGGCTCGGCGCACGCTTTAGAGACCGGCTTCGATCGCGATCCGGATCGCCTCCGCCACTGTGCGGACGTCCAGTGCGCGCAGGAGCGCGGCGCGGTGCATCTTGATGGTCCGCTCGGTCACGCCCAGCTCGAAGGCAATCTGCTTGTTCAAGCGTCCCTGTGCCAGTGCCTGGACTATCTGGAGCTGACGCCGGCTCAGACCCTCGATCCGCGCCCGTGCTTGCTGGTGGCGACTGGGCTGCCTTTCGTCTATGGCCATTTGCGAGCCGAGGAAGAACTCGATCTCCCCGTCGCCGTTGAATAACGGGGCGACCATTACGGCGTTTCGAAACGCCGTGCCGTCCTTGCGATAATTGATGAGCTCGACCATCGCCGGACGGACTTGCGCGATTGCATCGCGCAGCATCGCGGCCTGGTCTTCTTCGGTCCGCATGCCGCGCAGGAACCGGCAGTTGCGACCCATCACGTCCGTCCTGGAATATCCTGTCAGCTCGAGGAACGCCTCGTTGCAGGCGACGATCGGATTGTCTGCCAGGCAAGGGTCACTCACCACGGCTGCAACCCGGCTATTCGCTATCAATGCGTTCGGATCCAAGGTCTTTAGCACTGTGCTTCCCTTCCCGTTAGGCCATATCGCAGAGAGCGGAAGAGATGCCTAGAACGTTTCTCTAACGTCCGCATGCGCTCGGCTGGCGGCCAACCTTTCGAGAGAACGCCATGAAGGTTATGTCTGCGCGGTTTGCGCCGGATCATCAGCACGATGATAAGAGGCAAACCACTCTTGAGCTTACAGAAAAATCTGTCGGTAATGCTTTGCGCAGGTTCCGGCACCTCGAGATGATGACCACCAGGGCGCCTGCGTGGTATCTGGATAATGTCGGCAGGCGCGGGCAAATGCCCAATGAGGCACAGGTGCGCAGCAGATGAGCCGCGGCGTGCGCCGGCGGATCGGCATCGTTGGGGCAGGCATTGCAGGGCTTGCTTGTGCCGAGCAACTGCGCGGGATTGGCGATATCGTGCTATTTGACAAAGGGCGGCGCCCCGGCGGGCGTCTGGCCACCGTGACAATCGGGAACGCTTCCTGGGACTTGGGGGCACCGTCGTTTACAGCGCGCGATCCGCGCTTTCGTGCCGAGGTCATGCGCTGGCGCGAGGCCGGTTGGGTTGCACGTTGGGATGACGGTCCGCGCAACGCGCTGGTAGGCATCCCGTCAATGGCAAGCCTCGTTGCCGAACAGAGCAGAGGGCTCAACGTTAGGTTCGGGTTTTCCGTCCAATCACTTGTCACGACCGACGGTGGATGGGTGATAGAGGGGGAACGCTGTCAGGCAGGTCCCTTTGATGGTGTGGTGGTCGCCGTACCGGCCGAGCAGGCTGCGCCGCTGCTTGCCCTGCACGATCTGAAGGCCGCGCGCCATGCCGCCTCCGTACGATCTTTTCCCTGCTGGGCGGTCATGGTCGAATTTTGCCGCCCCCTGAAGCCATCCGGGCATCTCGCGACGGATGCCGGGATCTTCTCCGTGATTGCGAACAACCGTTCCAAGCCGGGCCGAGGTGAGGCAGAATGCTGGGTCCTGCACGCCAGCGCGCAATGGTCCCAAAAGCATCTAGAGAGTTCGGCGGACAACGTCGCAATCCAGCTGCTTGCGGAACTTGCTGAAACGATCGGTACTGATCTCCCGGCCCATACGTTTATCAAGGCTCACAGGTGGCGGTTCTCAAGGCCCTGCGGTCAGTCGGACCAGGTCATCTGGAATTCTTCCTTGGGATTGGGTGCATGCGGAGACTGGTGCACCGAACCCACTGTCGAGGGAGCATGGCTATCGGGCATCCAACTTGCCGAAAGGATGCGGGCAACCTTGATGGATTGGGAAGCTCCGGATCTGGTGGAGGACTTGAGGGATGCAGGATGAGGCAGCTGGACAAGGCATCACGGGCGGGACGGCGGCGGTATTCGGGGCCAGTGGGGCTATCGGCGCAGCGGCGGCAGCAAGGCTGGCCGGAAGCGGGCGTTTCGCTACGGTGATGGCCGGATCGCGCGGTGGCGCGGGGCTCCCGTCCGGATGCACGCCATTCCGCTTCGACCTCAACGACGACGCGTCAATTGCTGCGGCTGCCGCAGAGCTAGCGCCGCCGCTTGGCCTGGTATTGGTTTGTACGGGTTTGTTGCACGACCAGGCATCGGCCATTGTCCCTGAAAAAACAGTGCGGGCACTCGATGCCGAAGCGCTTGCGCGACTTTACGCGGTGAATGCGATCGGTCCTGCACTCATCGCCAAACACGTGCTGCCGCGGCTGCCACGGCAGGGGCGCTGCGTCTTCGCCGTGCTTTCGGCGAAAGTCGGCTCCATCGGGGACAACCGGCTGGGCGGATGGCACGGCTATCGGGCGAGCAAGGCGGCATTGAACATGATGATACGCAATTTCGCGATAGAAATGGCGCGCACCCATCCTGAGGTCATTGTCGCCGCACTGCATCCCGGCACAGTCAAAAGCAGGCTATCCGCGCCATTCGAACGCGGTGTGCCGCCAGGACAGCTTTTCACACCGGATTATGCGGCCGAGCGCCTGCTCAACGTCGTCGACCGCCTGGAAAAAGCCGACAGCGGCGGTCTCTTCGCCTGGGATGGCACGCGTCTGCCGGACTAGGGCGGAAACCTTTCCGGAATGGCCCAAAATGCGCACCAGATCGGAAGCTAGCGCATGTTTTACAGCGACTGAGGCTACACCTTCACGGCGCTTGCGTGTGGGCCCGAGATCGAGCGCAAGCGAAAAAGGGGCCCGAGCGGATAGCGGGAGCGAGAAGGGGGAAGGATGAGGGTGTCCGGCAGCGCGTGCATTGCGAGGCTGGTCGGGCAGCACCACCTCCTGTTCCAGGACGGACTTTAATGAAAACTCTCGTGCCTGTGCTTGGCGACCAGCTTTCCTTCGACTTGTCCTCGCTTGCCGGACTTAAACAGAGCCAAACCGTTCTTCTGATGATGGAAGTGGCACAGGAGACGACATATGTGCGCCATCACAAGAAAAAGATCGCCTACATCCTGTCCGCCATGCGCCAGCATGCCAAAGCGCTCTCCAAGGCCGGCTGGACACTCGATTATATTCATCTTGAAGATCCTGAAAACAGCGGCAGCTTCACTGGAGAGGTTGCCAGGGCGATCAATCGCCATCGTCCCGATCGGGTGATCGTTACCGAAGCGGGTGAGTGGCGCGTCGCGGCCATGCTCGAAAGCTGGGAGACCCTTTTCGGATTGCCCGTCGAAGTCCGGTCGGACACCCGATTTCTGTGCACGCATTCCGAGTTCGAGGAATGGGCTGACGGACGGCGCGAGCTGACCATGGAGTTCTTCTATCGGGCCATGCGGCGCAAGACCGGTTTGCTGCTCGACGAGGGCAAGCCTGCCGGAGGGCGGTGGAACTATGACAAGGACAACCGAAAGCCCGCAGACGCCGACCTGTTCATGACGCGGCCCTTGCGCTTTAAGCCGGATTCCATCACCCGCGAAGTCCTCGCCCTCGTCGCGGAGCGGTTCCCAGACCATCCGGGATCGCTGGACGATTTCGATTACGCTGTCACCGCTGCCGATGCTCGGCGGCAGGCAGACCACTTTTCGAATGCGCCCTTCCTGATTTCGGCCGTTACGAAGATGCGATGCTGATCGGCCAGCCGTTTTTATGGCATTCGATACTTTCCTACATCAATTCGGGGCTGCTCGATCCGCTTTATCTGTGCCGCCGCGCCGAAGCGGAGTACCGGGCGGGCCGCGCGCCTATCAACTCCGTGGAAGGCTACATCCGGCAAATCCTGGGATGGCGCGAATACGTGCGCGGGATTTACTGGCGCGAGGGGCCCCGATACGTGGCACGCAATTTCCTCAATCACCACGGGCCTTTGCCCGCGTGGTTCTGGACTGGCGAAACCGACATGCGATGCCTGCGCGAGGCAATTGGGCAGACCCTGTCCACAGGGCATGCGCACCAAATTCAAAGGCTCATGATCATCGGCAATTTTGCGCTGCTCATCGGCGCCGATCCCCGGCATGTCCACGATGGTATCTTGAGGTCTATGTCGATGCCTATGAATGGGTCGAACTGCCCAATACGCTCGGCATGAGCCAGTTCGGCGACGGTGGTCTGCCAGGCTCGAAGCCCTATGTATCGTCCGGTTCCTACATCAACCGCATGTCGGATTATTGCAGTGCATGCGCATACTCGGTGCAGGTGCGGGTCGGCGACAAGGCTTGCCCTTTCAATGCGCTTTACTGGGATTTCCTCGCTCGGCACCGTGACAGGCTCAAGGGCAATCACCGCCTGACAATGCTCTATCGCACTTGGGATAGCCAGAGCAGCGAGGATCAGGCGGCCGTCTTGACGCAGGCACAAAAGCTCCTTCGTCAGATCGTATAGCATGGCCGGGAATGCGGTACGTGGATAGGTCGCGATCATTGCCCTTGGAAAATCACGCCCGCGTCGCGGCGTTTGCGCCATATCCGCAGAACCCTTTTCGGCTTTGGCATAAGAAGACCGGTAATACGTAATTGCGGAGCGGGGATGGGATCAGGCCTGCGAAAGCGCAATTCGAAAGGCCCATCGCCCAGTATCGGCTGCGCCTCGTCAAACCGATGTTTCGCGTATCAGCATCTCCCGGACTTTCGTAGCCAGCGTGTCGGCTGCGAAAGGCTTGGTCAGCATGCCCATGCCCTCGTCGAGAAAGCCCGATCTTGTCGTGGCGTTGGGCGCATAGCCTGTGATGAAAAGCACGTTGAGCCCGGGCCGGGTCTCACGGGCGATCTCCGCAAGCTGGCGGCCGTTCATGCCGGGCAGGCCCACGTCCGTAACCAGAAGATCGATGCGCTCGTCAGATTGCAGCAGAGGGATCGCGGCCGCTGCGTCAGGTAGCTCGAGCGCATTGTATTGCAGATCCTTGAGCACCTCGGTGATGATAAGCCGCACCGACGGATCGTCCTCGACCACCATCACCGTCTCGCCAAGACCCATAGGATACTCAGGCGATCCGCGTTGCACGGTTTCCGTCTCGCCGTGGGCTCGCGGAACGAACAGCTTGACCGTGGTTCCAAGGCCCAGCTCGCTGTAGATGCGCACGTGTCCACCGGACTGGCGCGTGAACCCATAGATCATCGAAAGCCCGAGCCCTGTACCCTGACCGACCGGTTTGGTCGTGAAAAAAGGTTCAAAGACCTTTTCGACGATCGATGGCGACATGCCAATGCCAGTGTCGCTAACGCTCAGGACCACGTACTCGCCGGGTTGAAGATCGGGATAGGCGCGGGTGTATCGCTCGTCCAGATGGATATTGTCGGTCTCGATGATCAGCTTGCCGCCATCGGGCATCGCATCACGGGCGTTGATGCACAAGTTGAGCAGCGCGCTTTCAAGCTGATTCGTATCGGTGGACGCTGGCCACAGATCCGCCTTGAAATGGGTCTCCAGCGCCGTCTGCTCGCCCAGAGTACGTTCAAGCAAGTCGCTCATCCCGCACACCAGGGTGTTGATGTCGGTTACTCGCAGGTCGAGCGACTGGCGCCTGCCGAATGCCAGCAAGCGCGCTGTCAATGCGGCGGCGCGCTGAGCGGACGCATTGCCGGCATCGATGTAGCGATCGACCCGGTCGAGCCGGCCTGCCGCTATGTTGCGCTGAATAAGGTCGAGGCTGCCGATGATCCCGGTAAGCATGTTGTTGAAATCGTGCGCAATGCCGCCGGTCAGTTGCCCGATGGCCTCCATCTTCTGGCTCTGGCGCAAGGCCTCCTGCGCGGTTTCCAGTTCGGCTTCGCGCGCCTTGGCATCGGTGAGATCACGGCCCACCGCCACGAAGTTGATGCCGTCAGGTTCGGGCGCGACGATCCATTCGATGGTTTTCCAGCCACCGTCGTGCGCGGCGATGCGGTTCTCGAAGCGCACGGGTTCACGCGAGAGCGCCATCTGGCCGATCACATCGAGCGAACCCGGCCTGTCCTCGGGATGCATGAGGCTGGCGTAACCGCGCGTGAGCAGATCGTTCTCGCTCCAGCCCAGAACACGCGTCCACGCCGGATTGACGGCCGACATCATTCCGGCGAAATCGGCGCGCGCAAGCATGTCCTGCGACAGATCCCACAGCCGATCGCGCTCCGCGCGCGCCCGCTCGATCGCCGCCTTCACCCGTTCTGCGACTTCCTGGACGAGCATCTGCTCGGCCTCGTTCCATACGCGCGGCGTGGCGTTCTGGACTGCAAGCAGGCCGACCCACTGCTCCTCCTCGAACAGGACAACATCAATGAAGGCGCCTACCTCCCGGGCGGACAGGCCGTCCCGGGCCGCAGCGCTCAGGCGTTCATCGGCGGGGATGTCGTAAACCACCACGGGGGCGCCGTTACGGTAAGCAGCGAGGAGGTCGGGACCAAATGATGCCAGCGAATGCACTCCCGCGATCGAGCCGACGCTGCGCGCATAATCGCGCTCGACCGTCATCATGCCGGTACTGGTTATCTCGGCATAGAAGACGCGGCTGGCGTCGAGCAGTTCCCCGATACGGGCCGCGGCGAGGCTGGTGATCTCGGCCGGCGTCCTGAGCGAGCGCAGGTCGTCCGAAAGGGCAAGCAGAAATGCGCTGCGTCGCTGCGCCGCAACCCGCTCGGTCGTTTCCGAAAGAATGCAGATGACGCCTGCGGGATTACCCTCGGCATCACACACCGCGGAGTAATCCAGATCCATCCACACCTGCTCCGGGGCCCCATTGCGCAGCAGGGTCATTTCCTGATCGTGATAGTTCGGCGTCTCGCCCGAGAGGACCGCTTTGATCACCGTGTCGTTGAACGCGGCGACCTCCGGCCAGCTTTCGCGAACGTATGAGCCTAACGATTCAGGATGTCTGCTTCCCGCGAAATTCGAGTAGGCATCGTTGTAGAGCATGACGCCGCCTTGCCCCCACATCAAAACCATGGGAAGGCGGGAGCGCAGCACCAGCGATAGCGCGCTGGTGAGGCACTGCGGCCATTGGTCGATCGGCCCGAGCGGTGTGGCCGACCAGTCCTGCCTTTCGATGAGCTGCGCGCACGCACCGCCTCCGCGCAGGAAGAGCAGGGCACCCGAAGCAGGCGAGAAGTCAAAAATCGGTACTGAGGACATGCATCGGGACCTTGAAAGCCGCTTTCGAATCGTCGGTATGACAAGGGGGCGCGCGCTTGGTTATCGCCGTTGCCATAGCCGAAGCCGCTTTGTTCTGGAAACTCGGAACTCTGAGGGTGAGGCAAAGAGTTGCTATTGCGCAGCGGCCTCGGAGTTTCGGGGGAATGTAGAAAGCGATCCTGAAGCGACCGCTTCATCAGGCTTTTTCATTACGCGGCGAGCGGCGCATTTTCCGGCGATTGTCGGCGCGTGGTATCATCGCGTTATGTCAGCACGTGCGCCGCGTTGTCGCTTGCAGCCCACAGGACCGGCAGAGGGCGGTGTGAGCAGGGCATATGCGATAGACGCGCTTCCCCCTTCATCACCGCGCTTGGTTTCGAGATCAATGGCGGGCCAGCCACTGCCGAGCAGCGAATTCCTGGGCTCGCGGGCGGATCACCGCGAGATCCGCCTACGTAGACGAGAGGGTTCATGTGTCGCGCGGCTTCGTAGAACTAAGATGGCCTGAAAGTCGGCACGGTGTAAATTGCGCGTTGGTTCGGCGTGCCTCCTGGGAGATGGTTCCCTGTCGACGACGTCTGACAGACGAGCTTAGACTACCGTGAATTGTAAGGGGCGGGCTATACGGCGAACAGCAGCCTCGATTTCTCGCTCTGGCACGTCATATCCGTGTTGCGCGTATCGCCGGGCGATGCTCAGAGCGCTGCGTATTGCCAGAGGCTGACCGATTTCGGCCATGTCCATTCGGATTCTGGTTTCCAGACGTTCCAACTCCGTCACCGGTTCGATCCTTCGCGCATGGCCGTATATCCTGTACCTCATGCTCAACCGGAAAGTCTGAAGTTTGATCCCGAGAATATCGTCGCCACTTCGCCTAAAGCGCTGGTTGTCGCCGCATCGTTGTCAGCCCGCTTTAACAAGTCGAGACGATAACGAAGCGTTCAACCCCTAAATGCTCCAACCTTAAGCACTCAAGGACCGGAAGGTGACTATCGCCTCAACAGGCTCCGCATTGCTTCACAACATTGCTTGGCAGGCGCCAGCAAAGGAATCTACCGAGGTTCGCCTAGGAGGCAGTCGCACGAGGCTGCTCCATGCGGCCCGTATGGCAATGAGTAGCCGCTATTGAACCGCAGGCATCGGGTTCCCACGTCAGGCCGGAAAGATGATTGGAAATCTATATGGCCGGAGGATGGTCGCGCGATGGCGCGGTGCAGGATCAGATCGACGATACCGTGAGTGACGCCGTCCGCAGTGCCCGTGCGCGCATGCCAGCCGGCGAGGGGCTAGAACATTGTGAAGACTGCGGGGAAAAAATCCCCCCTCGTCGGCGCAAAGCACTGCCAGGTGTACGCACGTGCGTCACTTGCCAAGGGCAGCGGGATAAAGCCATCGTCCATACCCACATCAACCGGAGAGGCAGCAAAGATAGCCAGTTGCGGTGAAGGGACCCCGTGTGTGGGCTCACGTTTGCAACTCTGCAGCTTGTCCTCAAGGCCCGCTCTAGAGCGGTCAGGGTCCGGTAGTAAGCTCCAGTTGATTAGAGCGGTTTTCGATCATTCTGGTTCGTAGCCACATGATTTGAAGTAGTTGGCGCATTCCTGAGGCTGGAAGATATCGACGAGTTTGCCGATCAAGCTCCACAGGCCGCTGACCGTTCGCT
>NZ_LYMM01000045.1 GCF_002896965.1 Novosphingobium guangzhouense | reverse complement strand
ATGACCGACGTCAGGGTTCGCGTCTTGAGCGGCCATGGGTCATCCGGGATAGGACATCCGATGTCCCGCCGTATGTCGCAGGATCAGGCAGATGCCACCTTTCCAGAAGCCGAGAGGACGGTCCGGGTCTTCGAACGAACGCGTGGGGTGCGTGATCACGGCTTTTGAAACCGCATCCCGGCCCACGACGCCGACCCGATACACCGGGGCGACGTGTACCTCGTCACCCCGGATGCTGGGCCATATAGCCTATATGGTTATAAATGTCAAGGTTTCACGGGCGGGTTCGGATAGGCGATCACCAGCGAAAGCGGTTCATCACCGCGCTGCCAGATGCCCACCACGGCACCGTCGTAAAGGTAGGCCGTCATGCCCGGGGTCAGCTTCGCCCGCTTGCCATCGGACAGCACTTCGCCCTGGCCTGAAAGTACGTAGTAAACTTCGTCATGCGCGATGGGATGTTCGCCGATGGCGGCACCCTTGTGCAGCACGCGGCGACGGAATTCCATGGTGCGTGGCGGCGGCGCGGCGTCGGAAATACGATAGGCGGTGCTCATCCCGATTGCACCGTGCGGAGGGGCCTCGTCGCGCACGGTGTCGCGCTCATCGATCACCGCCATCGGTGGCGCCGCCGCCGCTGCAATGCTTTGCGCATTCACTCCAAGTATCAGATATATAAGCAGAAATACGAATTTTTGCGCGCCGTTTTTCATGGCCGATCTCCCGTGAGCAGAGGTTCTTGACACCGCGACCTCACTGCTGCACATATTGATGACACCGGTTACCAAGGATCGCAAGGATGATCTTCGGAGCGGGTGCGGCGATTTTGGAGGTCGTCTGAGGTGCTCCTTACAGGGGCGGGAGTAGAGGTGCCGGAACAATGCGCGCGTTAGCCGCGCTTCCTTCTGACACCGGTATCATTATTGGCCCGATGGGGTCGTGAGGGGATGTTGCCATGCGCCAGCATGTTACCGGAATTTCGCTTTTGAAGGCTGCCCTGTTTGCGGGCAGCGCACTCGTTTCCTCGGCGGCGATGGCGCAGGATGCGGCGCCCGCACAGCAGGACGCGACCGATGTGGCTGCGCCTGCGCCTGCGCCTGCGGATGAGGCCGCCAGTGCCAACGACATCATCGTCACCGGTTTCCGCCAGTCGCTGCAGGCCGCGCTCAACGTGAAGCGCGATTCGATCTCGGCGGTCGATGCAGTCGTGGCCGAGGACATGGCCAAGTTCCCCGATCAGAACCTTGCCGAATCGCTGCAGCGCATTCCCGGCATCTCGATTCAGAAGGACGGCGGCGAAGGTCGTGCGATCACCGTTCGCGGCCTGGGCGCGCAGTTCACCCGCGTGCGCGTGAACGGTCTGGAAACGATCGCAACCAGTTCCGACGGCGCTTCGGCCAACCGTGACCGCGCGTTCGACTTCAACGTCTTCGCCTCGGAACTGTTCAGCAGCCTCGTCGTCCACAAGACTGCAGAAGCCAGCCTCGACGAAGGTTCGCTGGGCGCGGTGGTCGATCTCAACACCGGCAACCCGCTGGCGGGCAAGAAGGGCCTGACCGCCGTTCTCAACGTCCAGGGTTCGTACAACGACCTGTCCGAAAACGTTGGTCCGCGCATCGCCGGCCTGCTGTCCTGGCGCAACGATGCGGGCACGTTCGGCGTCAATCTTTCGGCCGCTTATTCGCACACCGACACGATCGAAAGCGGCAACAACTCCGTCCGCTGGTCGCAGGCCTATTTCAATTCGGTCAACGGCAATCCGTGCTTCTATTCGGACGTCGGGCCGAGCGGCGGCAACCCGGTCAGCAGCGGCGGTGGCTACCGTCCTTCGGCATCGTGCGATGAGGCTGCGCTTTCGTTCCACCCGCGCATTCCGCGCTACGGCGTGGTCGAGCACGACCGCCGCCGTCTTGGCCTGACCGGCTCGATCCAGTTCGAGCTCAGCGACAAGACCAAGTTCTCGATCGACGGGCTCTATTCCTCGTTCAAGGAAACCCGTGCCGAACAGTGGCTTGAAGTGCTTGCCCGTTCGAACGAGCGCCGCTTCGACGTGGTGGACCCGGTCTACGACGACAACGGCAACATGGTCAGCGCGACCTTCAATAACGCCTATGTCCGCACCGAAAGCTACCTGCGCAAGTCGGAAACCGAGTTCTGGCAGGTCGGCGCGACCTGGGACCAGGAGATCAGCGACACCTTCCGCTTCACTGCGCTGGGCGGCATGTCGCAGTCGAACGCGGACATCCCGGTCGAGACGACTTTCGCCTACGACAACAAAAACGCCAACGGCTTCAGCTACGACTATTCTGACATGAAGTCGCCGGTACTGAGCTATGGCCTCGACGTTACCGATCCGGCGAACTTCCAGCTCGCTGAAATCCGCGATCGTCCTTCGTATGTGAAGAACAAGTTCAAGACCGCGCAGCTGCGTACCGAGTGGGACATGACCGATGGTCTCACGGTGAAGGCGGGCGCGGTGTGGCGTCGCTATGACTTCCGCACCCAGCTGTTCCAGCGCGACACGGCGGCTTGCGGCGCCAACGGCACGCAGGACCTGATCCTTGGCACCGTGACCTGTTCGTCCAGCGTCTACGGCCTGCCGGTGACTTCGGACATCTCGCAGCTGATCAACCTTGGCGATGCCGGCCAGCCGAGCGGCACCACCAACCAGTGGCTGGTGGCCGATATCGCCAAGGCGGCCGCCTACACCAACCTCTACGGCCGCACCGCGGTGGAGGATCTGGGCAACAACCGTCAGGTGCGCGAGACGACTTCGGGCGGCTACGTGCAGTTCGACGTGAAGGGTGAGATCTTCGGCCTCGAATACGCGGGCAACGCGGGCATGCGCTATGCCCACACCAACCAGGTTTCCACCGGCTACACGGCGGGCATCGCCAAGACCGTCGAGCGCAGCTACGACGACTGGCTGCCGGCGATGAACCTGGCGTTCTACCCGCACCGCGACGTGATCCTACGCGGCGCCATCGCTAAGGTCATCACCCGTCCTTCGCTGGGCAACCTGAATCCGGGCGGTTCGGTGGACGGCTTCAACTACCGCATCACCTTCGGCAACCCCGAACTCAAGCCCTATCGCGCGACCAACTTCGACCTTTCGGTCGAATGGTACTTCGCTCCGCAGGCGCTGTTCTCGGTGGCCGGCTTCGTGAAGAAGATCGAGAGCTTCCCGGTTGCCGGCTCGTATGAATCGACGCTGCCTGCGATGGGCTTCGACCGTTCGGTCCTTGGCGCCAGCACGCCCGCGTACATCAATTATGATCCCAACCAGGTCTATGTGGTGTCGACGCAGGTGAACGGCGAAGGTGCGACGCTGAAGGGCGTGGAAATCGCGCTGCAGATGCCCTTCACCTTCCTGCCGGGCATCCTCAGCCACACCGGCTTCCAGGGCAACGCCACCTTCATCGACAGCGATGCGGACTACACCATCACCGGTCCTGCCGTTTCGGCCTGCACCCGTAACGCAACCACCAACGCGTGCGGCCTGAGCGGCGTCTCGCAGATCTACAACCAGACGCTGCTGGGTGTGTCGAAGAAGGCATGGAACGCCACGCTGTACTACGACGACGGCAAGTTCTCGATCCGTGGTTCGGTCAGCTATCGCGGTCCGTTCGTGGATGCCACCAGCGCCACGGGCAACATCTTCGAAGGTTACGGTTCGTACACCAGCGTCGATGCAGCGATCCGCTACAAGGCGACCGAATGGCTGGAGCTGTCGATCGACGGCAACAACCTGACGGACGAGTATCGCTATCGCTTCAACGACGTCTACGCGACGCGCAGCTACGAAAACAATCACTTCGGGCGCACGATCCTGTTCGGCGCGCGCGCGAAGATCTGATCTCCTCCACTAAGGCGGGGTTCGCGGGCTTCGGCCCGCGGACCCCGCTCCTTTTTGTTTCCCATGGGAGCCTGATGTGGATTTCGATCGCAGAACCCTGATCGCAGGCTCTCTTGCCGCTGCCGGCCTTGCCGCAAGAGCCCCAAGTCCAGCCAACGCGCAGACGCCGCCGCCCGCCGCTTCCAAAGCGCTGCCGCCCGGCCTGCCGCAGCCGACCGAAACCATCGATCTGTGGCCCAAGGGCGTCCCCGCGCGCCTTAAGGCGTCGCTGACCGAGACGGTGGACGAGCGTTCGACCGATGCCCTTGTCACCGACCGCGCGGTCTATGGGATCACCCGTCCGCGCATGGCGGTGTTCCGTCCCGACCGGCCAAACGGTGCGGCGGTGATGATCACACCGGGCGGTGGCTATCGCTGGATCGTGGTCGACAAGGAAGGCTATGAGATCGCCCGCTGGCTGACCGCGCGCGGCTTCACTGCCTTCGTCCTGTTCTACCGCCTGCCGGGCGAGGGCTGGTCGAGCGGCCCGGATACCTCGCTGGCCGACGCGCAGCGCGCCATGCGCCTGATCCGCCACCGCGCGAAGGACTTCGCCATCGATCCCGAACGCGTCGCGGCGATGGGCTTTTCCGCAGGAGGGCACCTCTGCGCCGATCTTGGTGCGCGGTTCGCCGCCAAGGTCTACGAGCCCGTGGATGCGGCCGATGCGCTCTCTGCCAAGCCGTTCTGCGCCGCGCCGATCTATCCGGTGGTGAGCATGGAGCCCGCGATCGCCCATGCCGGATCGCGCAATCTGCTGCTTGGCCCTTCGCCGACGGCCGAGCTTGAGGCCGCGCATTCGCCCGACCGCGTGGTGCCGGCCGATGCGCCGCCGCATTTCCTTGTCCATGCAGAGGACGACGATGTCGTGCCTGCGGAGAACTCCGTGCGCCTGCGCGCAGCGCTCAAGGCCCGCAAGGTGCCGGTGGAAGCGCACTTCTTCGCCAATGGCGGTCACGGCTTCGGCCTGCG
This sequence comes from Novosphingobium guangzhouense, assembly GCF_002896965.1. GTDB lineage: Bacteria > Pseudomonadota > Alphaproteobacteria > Sphingomonadales > Sphingomonadaceae > Novosphingobium > Novosphingobium guangzhouense. Next base: position 44,399 of record NZ_LYMM01000045.1, on the reverse strand, counting down.
CCGCGCGATCGGCAAGCCGGTGGAGATCTGGCCGGAGATGTGGCGCGCCTGGGCGCGGACCGTCGGGTTCGGGTAATCCCGCGAGGGGGCAGGCGCTACGCCCGCACCACCATCGTCATGGCCAGCGTTTCATCGGGCTCCAGCGCGGTCATGCCGCCCTCCGCCCGCCCGAAAGCATCGGGCATCGCCGTGGTGGGCTCGATGCACATGAAATCCTCTCCCGGCGGGGCGTAGAGGTGCACGAACCCGGCCTGGGGCGCGGTCACTTTGACGGTTCCCAGCCGCGCTTCACCCTGCCAGCCGAACCAGCAGTTGTCGGTGAGCATCACCGGATCGGGCACCGCTCCGCCTGCGAAGTCTCCGAAGGTATCGGCAGGTGCGGTAACGCTGGGGATCATCCGCGCGTCGCTCAGCCAGACCCCTTGCGCGGCGAAGGTCACCTGCGCACCGGGTTCGCGTACGAAGTAGGGGTGCTGGCCCAGCGCGCAGGGCATGGCGCGGTCTGACCGGTTTACGACCTCCAGCGTCACATGCAGGGCGCCGTCTTCCAGCACGAAAGTCTGCGTCGCCATCCAGTCCCAGGGCCAGTGCGCGTCGGCCGCATGGATGCAGGCAAGCACGGCGCGGTCGGTATCTTCGGCGCGGACCATCCACGGCATGATCCAGCCAAGGCCGTGGATCGGGTGCTCGAAGCCCGCGACGTTCTGGGGCACGGCGTAATCCTCTCCGGCGAAGGAGAATCGCCCGTCGGCGATGCGGTTGGCGTAAGGCACCAGCGGGAAGCAGGCGGCGTCCAGCGGGCTTTCGGCGGCCGCAGAAGTCGGGCGCAGGATATCCCTGCCCCCGACCGCGAAGGAGCCGATCGATCCGCCCAGATGCGGCAGCAGCGTGGCTTCGCTGCTGCCCGAACGCAGCTGGATCAAGCCGCCATCTCCTCAAGCGTGCGGCCGCGCGTCTCGGTGACCATGGCACGTACGAAGAAGAACGAGAGGAACGCGCTCAACGCATAGAACCCGTAAGTCAACGGCAGGCCAAGCCCGGCGGCCATCGCCGGGAAGCTGACCGAGATACCGAAATTGGCGATCCACTGGGCAAAGCCCGATACCGCCAGTGCGGAGCCGCGAATCTGGTTGGGGAACATTTCTCCCAGCATCACCCACATGACCGGCCCCCAGCTGACGTTGAAGAACACCACATAGGCGTTGGCCGCGATCAGCGCTACCGTGCCGGTCTGGTCGGAAAGGGTCAGGTGGCCGTCCACGAAGCTGCCGCTGGCAAAGCACACCGCCATCGTGCCCAGCGTCACTGCCATGCCCGCAGAGCCCACCAGCAGCAGCGGCTTGCGGCCCAGCTTGTCGATCAGCAGCACGGTGACAAGGCAGGCCAGGATCGAAAGCGTGCCCGACAGGATGTTGATCAGCAGCGCATCGCTTTCGGAAAAGCCGACCGACTGCCACAGCACCGCGCCGTAATAGAACACGATGTTGATGCCGACCAGCTGCTGGAACACGGCAAGGCCGATGCCCGCCCAGACCAGCTTGCGCAGGCGGCCGGTGGCAGGGTCCTTGAGGTCGGCGAAGCTGGGGCGGTGGTGGTCGGCTGCGATGGCAAGCAGGCTGGCACGGATGTCGGCGATCATCTTGGCGGCGGTTTCCGCGCCGAAGATGCGGGTAAGCACCGCCTGCGCCTCTGCCTCGCGCCCGCAGGCGACAAGGAAGCGCGGGCTTTCCGGGATCAGGAACAGCGCCACAAGGTAGATCACGGCCGGGATCACCTGCATCCAGAACATCCAGCGCCAGGCGGGCAGGTCAAGCCACAGCGGGTCGGTGCTGGACCCTGCATGGCGCGCCAGTGCCCAGTTGGCCACGAAAGCGCCGGTCAGGCCGGTGATGATCATGATCTGCTGCAGGCTGGAAAGCCGTCCGCGGATTGATGCGGGAGTGACTTCGCTGATGTAGACCGGCGCCAGCACGCTTGCCGCGCCGACGCCGACGCCGCCGATGAAGCGGGCGATGATGAACAGCAGCGAACTTGTTGCCGCGCCCGCGCCCAGTGCGCTGACGACGAACAGCGCCGCGCCGATCATCATCACGCTGCGGCGGCCCCAGACGTCGGCGAGGCGACCCGCCACGAAAGCGCCCACTGCGCAGCCCAGCAGGATCGCGCCCACGTTGAGCCCGGTGCCCAGTGCGGAAAGGTCGAAGGCGCTCTCCAGCCCGTCCTGCGTGCCGTTGATGACCCCGCTGTCGTACCCGAACATGAAGCCGCCGATCGTCGCCACTGCCACGATCATGGCGACGAAGGCCATGTTGACCTTGCCGCCGTACTCCACACCAGAAGGCGCGCCGCCCATGTCTATCGCCGCCATTCGTTTACATCCTCTATGCTTGTTCTTGTCGTTACGGCCCGCTCAGGCTGTGGGGTATCCCGGCGGGAGGCCCGGCACCGCCAACGTGAAGGTGAAAAGGTCTCCGGCGTGGGGTTGTGCCGCCAGTTCGGCCGCTGACAACCCCTTGCGCGCGGTTGTCGCATAGACCGTGGTGAGGTCCGCGCCGCCGAAGGCGATCTTGGTGACATTGGCGACCGGGAACTCCACCCGGCCCAGAAATTCGCCATCGGGGGCAAACCGCGCGACGCCCCAGCCGCCGAACAGGCCGACCCAGACGATGCCCGCGCTGTCCACCACTGGTCCGTCGGGATAGCCCATGCCCTCCGGCAAGCGGGCGAAGAGCCGTGCCTCGCCGGGGTGCCCGTCTGCGCCGATCTGCGCCGACAGGATCACCCGTTCCAGCGTGTCGACGAGATAGACGGTGCTGCCATCGGGCGAAAAGGCGGGTCCGTTGGTGATGACCATCGGGTCCGGGGACAGGGCGGTGCAGGCACCGGCGTGCAGGCGGTAATAGCCGCCGCTCGGCGCTTCCTCGGCGTTGTCCATGGTGCCCAGCCATACCGATCCGTCCGGGTGGACAGCGGCGTCATTCAGGCGGTTGCCGGGCAGGTCAGGCTCTACCGCGTGGAGCAGCGCGAAAGCGTTGTCCTCGAAGCGGTGCACACCCGATTGCGCCCCTACCAGCAGTGCGCCGTCGGCCAGCGGGATCACCCAGCCGGGCTCCTCGGGTGCGTCGATGGTCTCCAGCGCGCCAACGGACGGATCGAAGCGGTGGAGCTTGTGGCCCTTGATGTCCACGAACCACAGCCAGCCGCGCGCGGCGTCCCACATCGGGCCTTCACCCAGCGTCGCGCCGACCCTGCAGGCAACCTGCGGTGTCATGGAAAGCGTCATCTCAGCGCCAGCCGGCATCGACGAAATACTCGTGGCCCGTGCACATCCGCGCATCGTCGGAGGCGAGGAACAGCGCCAGCGCCGCCACGTCGGCAGGCTGGACGCGGGACTTGAGGCACTGCGCATCAAGGATCTCGCGCTCGCCCTCGGGAGTGTACCACTTTTCCTGCCGGGGGGTCTGGACGTTGCCGGGCACGATCGCGCAGACGCGGATATTCCGCTCGCCCAGTTCGCGGGCCATGGCGCGGGTCATCCCCTCGATCGCGGCCTTGGCGGTCTGGTAGAGCGAGAGCTGATCGAGCGCGAGGTGCCAGCTGATCGACCCGAAGTTCAGGATCACGCCGCCGCCGGCCGCCTCCATGAAGGGAACGGCGGCCTGCGCGGCGAAGAACAGGTGGCGCAGGTTCACCGCCATGCGGTCTTCCCAGTATTCCGGCGTCACTTCTTCCAGCGCGTGCCGGTCGTCGTTGGCGGCGTTGTTGACCAGTACGTCGAGCCCGCCAAGCGCGGCGTGCGCGGCAGCGACCTGCCCCTTCACGAAGTCGAGATCGCGAAGGTCGCCTGCCACGAAGCGGGGGGTGAACTCCACCGCGCCGTCAAGGCTGGCGACGAGCGCCTCCGAAGGGCCGGCAGCGATGTCGACGAAGAACACTTTCGCGCCCTGCCGCGCGAACGCCTCGACCAGCGCGGCGCCGATGCCGGAGCCGCCGCCCGAAACGAACACCCCCTTGCCCGCGAGCGAGGGAAAGCGCGCAGTCTGGACGGCGGGAGAGGGGGTGGTGGTGGTCAACATGATGGTCCTTGAAAGCCGAAAGAAGAGGTCAGGCGACCGCGTGCGCGGCGGTCTTGAGCAGCCCGCGCGCGGCGAGGTTGCGGTAAAGGGCGGTGATGCCGGTTTCCCATGGCGGCGCCTCGCCGGACGTGGCGACGGTGTTGACCAGCGTGCCGAGCCGGTCGCTGGAAATCGCCACGACGTCCCCGATCCGGTGGGTGAAGCCGCGCCCCGGCGCCTCACGGTCCTGCGTCGGCGCGAACAGCGTGCCCAGGAACAGCACGACGCCGTCGGGGTACTGGTGCTCGGAGAAGCACTGGTGCAGCAGGTCGAGCGGCGGACGGCTGATTTCCGACATGCGGCTTTCGCCTACGAGCAGGAACCCGTCGCGCCCCTCGATCCGCAGCAGGACTTCGGCGTTCTCCACGTCGGCCATCGTGTAGCCTGCGTCGAACAGGCGCACGAAGGGGCCGATCGCGCAGCTGGCGTTGTTGTCCTTCGCCTTGCCGAGCAGCAGGGCGGAGCGCCCTTCGAAATCGCGCAAGTTGACGTCGTTGCCCAGCGTGGCGCCCACGGCCTTGCCGCGCGCGTCGGACAGGATGACGATTTCGGGCTCGGGGTTGTTCCAGTCCGAATCCGAACGCACGCCGATCGTCGCGCCCGTGCCCACGGTGGAGAGCACCGGTGCCTTGGTGAAGACTTCCGCGTCCGGCCCGATCGCGACTTCAAGGTACTGCGACCACATGCCGTCCTCGATCAGTGCGGCCTTGAGCGCTGCCGCTTCGGCGGTGCCGGGCCCGACCGAGCGGATCGAGCCGCCGATGCGTTCTTCCAGCCCGCCGCGCACCGCCTGCGCCTTGGCGGCATCGCCGCGTGCGCGTTCCTCGATCACGCGTTCCAGCGCCGATACGGCGAAAGTGACGCCTGCCGCCTTGACGCACTGCAGGTCGATCGGGCTGAGCAGGGTGGCTCCGGCCAGAACGTCCTTGGCCGCACCAAGCGCCTTGCCCTGCGCGGGGTCGAAGGCGGCCGCGTCGACAAGGTCGGCAACGGTCGGGGCCACGCGGCTCATGTCATATACCGTGCCGCCGCTCAGCAGCACGGGGGTCGGCCCTTCACCAAGGTCGATGCGGCCAAGGAACAGGCCGTCCTTCCAGTCGGCGGGGAGCATGGAGAGAGTGTCGGTCATCGCGATATGTCCCTTCAGAGCGCGCGGAACTTGAAATTGCTGAAGCGGGCCTCACCTTGTCCCGCCGAGTAGAGCCCCGGCCGCAGCATCAGGAAGCCGCCGCGCACATTATGATGATACCCTGAGACTTCCATGCCCCGGTCGAAGCGCTTCCACGTCTTGCCGCCGTCACCGCTGGTGTGGAACGACACGATATGGCGGTCGTTGCGCACCCGCATCAGCATCTTGCGGCCGTGGTAGTTGGCGGGGCGCCCACGCTCGATACCGTACTGGTGCGTCACGAACTTGGCCGCGTCGAAGCCGAGGCCGCAGTAGAGTTGCTGGTCGTAGAACAGCAGCAGCCCTGCGGTGACGCCGGGGTCGATGTCGATCTCGCAGCTGAATTCGTAAGCCTGATCGCCCGCGATCAGCAGCAGCGGCGATGAATCGACCGGGGCCTTGCCGGTGGCGGTCAGATGCAGGGTGTTGTTTGCCACCCGCGCGCGGTCGCGCTCGGTGGGAGAGGGTTTGAAGAAGTTCCAGCGGCGGCCGATCTCCAGCGTCGAGAAATCGTCCGACAGCGGCAACCCGTGCGGCCCCGCCTTGCGTCCGCCCCTGGGGGCGCGGATCGGCTTCGACAGGTCGCCGCCTTCCATGCGGAACCAGCCGTCCGCGGTCCAGCTGATCGGATCGAGCAGGGTCTGGCGGCCCAGCGTCCAGAAGTCCTTTTCATAGCCGTGGTAGACCGACCACCAGTCTCCGCCCGGCCCTTCGAAAAGGGTGGCGTGGCCGCGCGACCACCAGGCTTCGGACAGGTCGGTGGTGCGCACGATCGGGTTGTGCGGGCAGTTTTCCCAAGGGCCGTGGATCGACTTCGAGCGCGCGGCGATGACCATGTGCCCGGTCGGCGGACCGGCGGTGCCGCCCACGGCCGTGACCAGGTAGAAATACTCACCGCGTCGCACGATCTTGGGGCCTTCGGGCGAGAACCCCTCGACGTCCCAGTCCTCCGGATAGTGCCAGGGATCGTAGACGTGCTCCACCGCGCCCACGGTGGAGAGGCCGTCCTCAGACAGCCGGATGCGGTCGCCGCCCGAAAGGAACAGCCAGCGCGAACCGTCCTCGCCTACGGCGTGGCCGGGGTCGATGTGATCGGGCAGGCCGAGGCTGACGGGCTCGCTCCACGGGCCTTCGGCCTTGTCCGCCCAGACGACGTATTGCGCGTTGGGCGTAGCCTTGACCGTGAAATAGATGAAGAAACGGCCGTTGTGCTTGCTGATGTCCGGCGCCCAGACCGAGCCGAGGTTCTTCGTCAGCGCCGCAGTCAGGGGCCGCCAGTTGATCAGGTCGGCCGAATGCCACACGACCAGCCCCGGATAGGAATCGAAGGTCGAGAAGGTCATGTAATAGTCCTTCCCGTCCCGCACGATCGTCGGGTCGGGATGGTCGCCCGCCATCAGCGGGTTGAGGTACGTGCCGTTGCCCTGATCGGGGATGCGCTGGTCATCGAACCCGCGACGATACTTCGAGGCACCGGCGGAGGGCTTGGCAGCCGACGATGCAGCTGCCGTGGCAGCGCTTGCACTGCCGGCCAGCGCCCCCAGCGATGCTGCGCCGCCTGCTGCGCCCAGCGCTGCCGTGAACAGGGCCTCTCGGCGGTCGAACTTCATGCCTCTCTCCGGTTTGATCTGATTTATGCTAGCGCTATCATTTGTACCGGGGCTGTCAATGAAAATTGCAGGAATGCTTGATCGTGCCAGCGCAGGCCATACAAGCCTAGCGATGCAAGAAATCCCTGCAAGACCGCGCGAAGGCGACCCGACGATAGAGGATGTTGCCGCCGCCGCCGGGGTGTCGATCCGCACCGTTTCGCGCGTGCTCAACAAGTCGCCCAAGGTGAATGCCGAGACGCGCGCCCGGATCGAGGCGGCGATCGCCGCGCTCAACTTCCGGCCGAGCGCACGGGCGCGGGCGCTGGCGATGCGGCGCTCCTTCCTGATCGGGCTGATCCACAACGATCGCAATGCGCTGGTGCTCGATTCCATCCAGCGCGGCGTCGTCGCCCTGACCGCGCCGCGCGGCTACGAGGTGATCGTCCACCCCACCCCGCTGGAGGCCGAAGCGGCGATCCGTGACGTGCTGGGCTTCGTCGAACGATCGCGCGTGGATGGGCTGGTGATCCTGCCGCCGGTCTCGGGCGTACCGGGTCTGGCAGAGGCTCTGGCCGAAGCGCAAGTACCGGTGGCGGCGCTGTCCGCTGTGCCGATCGCGGGCTTTGCCGATGTCATCGTCAGCGAGGAGCGGGCGGCGGGCGCGCAAGTCGCGCGGCACCTGCTCGATCTGGGGCACCGGCGGCTGGGCATCGTCAATGGGCCTGCCGACACCGCTTCCGCCATGGAGCGCCGCGCGGGGTTCATCGAGGAAGCAATGCGGGGCGGGGCCAGCGTGGCCGAAGCGCCGGGCGACTACGATTTTGCCTCGGGCGTGGCAGGGGCAGAGCAACTGCTGGCGCAGGCAAACCGGCCGACCGGCATCTTCGCGGCGAACGACATCATGGCGGCGGGCGTGCTCAAGGCTGCAGCGACGCGGGGCATTGCGGTGCCCGCCGGGCTGTCGGTGGTCGGCTTCGACGGCAGCCTGGTGACGCGGATGCTGAGCCCGGCGCTGACTTCGGTGCTGCGCCCCTTTGGCGACATGGCGGCGGCAGCGGCGGAACGGCTTATCGCCAGGATCGAGGGAGGGGAGGCGCCGCAACCCTTCGACGTGGAATTGCGCGTAGTGGCGGCGGAATCGACGGGACCGGCGCCGGATTTCTGACCGACGCCGATTTTCTGACCGACGCCGGCCCCTTTCGACAACCTCAGGCCGTCACGCCCTCCAGCCGTCCCGCTTCCAGTGCGGCCAGCCCGGCTTCCACGGCGCCAACGAAACGCCCGTCAGAGCCGAGATCGCCGAATACTTCGCGCATCGCAAGAACGCTGCGCCAGTCGCTCGCGCGTTCCAGCAGCCCGGCGGCCAGCGGGTCGGTGATCGTGCGGCCATCGCGCGCAGCGCCGGCAAGGAAGCGCAGCCATGCCGCGATGGGCAGTGCCAGCCGCTCCACCGGACGGCCGGCTGCAAGCGCATCGCGCGTGGTATCGAGCAGGCGATAGGGCAGCTTCTGCGACCCGTCCCAGGCGATCTGCGACAGCAGGTGGCGGATCTCGGGATTGCGGAAACGTGCCAGCACGTCGGAGATGTAGCCGCCAAGGTCCAGCCCCGGTGGAGGCGTGATCGACGGCGCGATGTCCTCACGCATCAGCCGCTCGGCAAAGGCGGCCAGTTCGCTGTCTGCCATCGCCTCACCAACGGTTTCAAGCCCGCGGCCAAGACCGATATAGGCGAGCGAGGAATGTGCGCCGTTGAGCAGGCGCAGCTTGGCCTTTTCGAACGGGCGTACTTCTGCGGCGAAGGTCACGCCTGCAAGATCCAGGGCGGGGCGTTCCCCGGCGAAGCGGTCCTCGATCACCCATTGGGTGAAGCGTTCGCGCTGGATCGGCCAGGCGTCTTCCAGCCCGGTGGCCGCAGACACGCGGGCGCGCAGGGCATCGTCGGTGGCAGGCGTGATCGAATCGACCATCGCATTGGGGAAGGCGACGTTATCGGCAATCCAGCGCGCGGTGTCGGGATCGATCGCCTCGGCCAGAGCGATGGTGGCGGCTTCCAGCTTGCGGCCGTTGTCGGCAAGGTTGTCGCAGCACAGCACGGTCACCCCCGGCAACCCGGCCAGGCGCCGTGCCTGCAGTCCGCGCACCAGCCAACCGGTGAACGAACCCGGTGTCCAGCCTTCCGTGCGCGAGGCATCGAGATCTGCCCTGATCGCCGCGTTCGCGAAGTCCAGCGCGCCGTCCGCGCCGAGGCAGTAGCCCTTTTCGGTCACGGTAGAACTGACGATGCGGGTGTCCGCATGGGTCAGCGCGCCGAGGATCGCGGCCGGATCATCCTTGGTGAGCACGCCGCCGATGGAGCCGATCACGCGGTATGCGACCTCGGTGTCGAGCAGGGCGAGGGTATAGAGCCCATCCTGCGGGTTCAGCGCATCGGCCACCCCGCGCGAATTGAGGCTCACCCCGGTCAGCCCCCAGCGCGGGTCCTGCGTCAGCAGCGTGTCGAAGGCGGCGGCCTGATGTGCACGGTGGAACGCGCCCGGCCCGAAATGCACGACGCCGCGCTTCACCGCCGAACGGTCGTACTGCGGCTGGCTTATACCTGCGGGAAGGGCGGTGAGGGTTGTTTGCGAAAGACGGGTCACGCCGGTTCCACCTCACGCGCCGGAGCTTCCAGGTTGTAGGCCTTGCGGACCAGCCCGACGGTCAGTTCGTGGGCAAGTTCGGCTGCTTCCCAGTCCTCCATGCGGTGTTCCGCGACGAGACGAGCAAGGAAGCCGCAGTCGATCCGCCGCGCGACGTCGTGGCGCGCCGGGATCGAAAGGAACGCACGGGTATCGTCGTTGAAGCCCACGGTATTGTAGAAGCCTGCCGTCTCGGTGGTCATCTCGCGGAAGCGGCGCATGCCTTCGGGGCTGTCGTGGAACCACCACGCCGGGCCGAGCTTGAGGCACGGATAGTGCCCCGCCAGAGGCGCCAGTTCACGGGCGTAAGTCGTCTCGTCCAGCGTGAAGAGGATGACCTTGAGGTCGGGCTCGTTGCCGAACAGGTCGAGCATCGGGCGCAGCGCTTCGACATATTCGGTGGCGCGCGGAATGTCGGCGCCCTTGTCGCGGCCGTGACTGGCGAAGAGGCGGGCGTTGTGGTTGCGGGTGGAGCCGGGGTGGATCTGCATGGTCATGCCGTCCTCCACGCTCATGCGCGCCATTTCGGTCAGCATCTGGGCGCGGAACAGCTCTGCCTCGTCGGCGTCCGCTTTTCCGCCCATGACCTTGGCGAACAGCGCCTCACACTCTGCGGTCGAGAGGTTGGCGGTGCGGGCGGTGACGAAGCCGTGATCGGTCGCTGTCGCGCCCATCGCGCGAAAGTCCGCACGGCGCTTACGGTGCGCGGCAAGGTAGCCGGTCCAGCTCTCGACGTTTTCGCCCGAAAGGTCGGCAAAGCGCACGATATCGCGCGCGAAGCTGTCATGCTCGGGGTCGATCACCGAATCGGGGCGGTAGGTGGTGACCACCTTGCCCTGCCAGCCCGATGCCTGAATCGCCTTGTGATGCTTCAGATCGTCGCCCGCGCCCTCGGTGGTGGCAAGCAGTTCGATGTTGAAACGCTCGAACAGCGCGCGCGGGCGGAACGCGGGAGAGGCAAGGGCCTCGCCGATGGTGTCGTAATAGAAGTCCGCCGTGCTCTCATCGAGCGCCACGTCGATGCCGAAGACTTCGCCGAACACGTGGGGCAGCCACATGCTCGACGGGGTGCCGCGGAACAGCTTCCAGTTGGCGGCGAACAGGCGCCACGCCTCGCGCGGGTCGGTGGCGGGCATGACGCCGCCCTTGCGGGGAACCGCCAGCGCGTCGAGATCGACCCCTTGCGAATAGAGCATGCGGAACAGGTAGTGGTCCGGGGCCAGAAGCAGTTCAGTTGCGTTGGTCCAGGCTGCGTCAGTGGCGAACCATTCCGGGTCGGTGTGGCCGTGCGGGCTGATGATCGGCAGGCCGGCGACTTCGGCATAGAGTTCGCGGGCAATGGCGCGCGTCGTCGGGTCGGCCGGCAGCAGGCGGTCGGGGTGCAGCGAGAGCTTGGGCATCCTTTAGGCTCCTCGAAGAGTGCGTTTGCCGCTCGATTACCGAGTTGTGCCAGCGCTGGCAATGCTGTATCGGCGGGGCATGATCGAAACGCTTTCCAAACCTGTCATCGTGATGCGGATTTCCGCCGAGGATCACGTCGCCGTCGCCCTGCAGCCGCTTGAGGCGGGCGCGGAGGTCGTGGTGGACGGCCAGGCGGTAAGGTTGATCGATGCGATTCCGGCGGGGCACAAGTTCGCCGTCGTGCCGATTGTGGCTGGCGCGCCGGTGCGTCGCTATCGCGCGCCGATCGGCCTTGCCACGCGCGACATCGCGGTGGGTGAACATGTCCATGTCCACAACGTCCACACCGCGTTGTCGGGTGAAAAGGCCTATGCCTTTTCCGGCGCGCAAGTTGAGGAGCACGCGGCACAGTCCTCGCGCACGTTCCGGGGCTACGTCCGGGCCGATGGCAGCGTGGGCACCCGCAACGAATTGTGGATTCTGCCCACGGTCGGCTGTGTCGGCCGGCTGGGGGAACGTCTGGCGGCGAAAGGCAATCTGCGGGCGCCGGCGAACGTTGATGGTGTCCATGCCTTCAACCACCCGTTCGGCTGTTCTCAGCTGGGGGCGGACCTTGACGGTACGGCCGCGGTGATCGCCTCGCTGGCGCTCAACCCCAATGCGGGCGGCGTGCTGCTGCTGGGGCTGGGCTGCGAATCGAACCAGCTGGAGGAACTGCTCAAGCGTATTCCGGAGGATCGCCGAGATCGTCTGCGCGTGCTGCGCGCCCAGTCCGAGAGTGATGAGTTCGCCGCGGGGGAGGCGCTGATCGACGAACTGCTCGGCCTGATGGTCGCCGACGAACGCGAGGAAGTGTCGCTTTCCAAGCTGCGCCTGGGCGTGAAGTGTGGCGGATCGGATGCGATGAGCGGGTTGACCGCCAATCCTCTGATCGGGCTCATGGCCGATGCCGTGACCGAAGCGGGCGGGGCAGCGATCCTGACGGAAATCCCTGAAATCTTCGGCGCCGAGAACCTGCTGCTGGAGCGCGCGACCAGCGAAGAGGTGTTCGAAAAGCTGTCCGGTCTGGTCAATTCCTTCAAGCGCTACTTCATCGAGAATGGAGAGCCGGTTTCGGAGAATCCCAGCCCCGGCAACATCGCGGGTGGCATCACCACGCTGGAAGAAAAGTCGCTCGGCGCGGTGCAGAAGGGCGGCCTTGCCCCGGTGTGCGACGTGATCGGCTATGGCGAGCGGATTGCCACGACGGGGCTTACCGTTCTGGAAGCCCCCGGCAACGATGCCGTGTCCACCACTGCGCTGGCGGCGGCAGGGGCGACGATCACGCTGTTCTCCACGGGCCGCGGAACGCCGCTTGGCAGCCCTGTGCCGACGATGAAGATCGCCTCCAACCACGCGCTTGCAGAGCGCAAGCCGGGCTGGATCGACTTCGACGCGGGACTTGTGCTGGAAAAGGGCATGACCGGCGCGGCGGACTTGCTGCTGGACCGCATCATTGCCGTCGCCAGCGGGGAACCGGCCCGCAACGAAAGCAACGATGAGCGCGCAATCGGCATCTGGAAACGCGGCGTTACGCTGTAAGGCCTAGTGCCGGAATTCGGGTGAGACGGTGAAGCATGCCCCCTTATCGCTGGGGGCAAGCGATATTTCCAGATGATGCCGCTCTGCGATGGCCCGGCACAGCGCCAGGCCCAGCCCCGCGCCTTCGGTGCCCAGCGAACTGCCGCCACGCGCAAACTTCTCGAAGATGCCATCGCGGTGTTCTGGCGCGATGCCGGGCCCATCGTCGCTGACGATCAGCACCGGGCCGCGCCGAAGCGTCAGGCGGACTGTGCCGCCCGGCGGCACAAACTTGAAGGCGTTGTCCAGCAGGTTGGTGACCAGCCGGGTAAGCGACATTTCCTCGCCCGCGATCGCCACGCCGGCTTCGATGTCAAGGATCAGGCGGTGGTCGGATTCTTCGGCGCTGTCGGCGTAGAGTTCGCCCAGCCGGGCGGTGAGCGCGCTGAGATCGACCGGCGAAAGCCCGTGGCGGTCCCCCCGCCGCGCTTCGCTTGCAGCGATGTCGAGCAGCGATTCCAGCATGCGGATGATCCCACGGATTTCGGTGCGGGCATCGGCGATGCGGGCGGCGGTTTCGGCATCGGGCGTGGCCGCCAGCGCCTTCACCAGCCGATTGTCGAGGTGCATAAGCGGGGTGCGCATTTCGTGCGCGACATGGTCCGTCGTTTCGCGGTGGGCGGCGGCGAGGCGCTTGAGGCGGGCAAGCGCGTTGCCGGAATGGGCGGTGAGTTCGTCGATCTCGTCATGCCCGGCGGACCCTCGCGCCAGTTCTTCCAGAGCCAGGTCGTCCGGCTGGCGGAAGGCGGCATTGATTCGTTCCAGCCTGCCCGCCAGCCGATGCGCGGCCGTCCAGCCGCCCAGCGCAACGGCCAGCGTTGCCAGTACGCCGCCGGTCAGGAACACCAGCGCGACTTGCCGAAGGAGTGTCGAAAGATCGCGATACTCGTGGGCAACCAGAAGCTTCAGATCCGGGCCAAGTTGCGTTGCGCGCGCGAAGGCCAGGTTGCCGCTAGTGATACGAATGTCGGCGGCCTGCGAGGTGCTGGCGCGCAAGCCCGGCCATTGCGTCAGGTCGCCGGCAATCCGCCTGCCGCGCCCATCTGCGAGGAGATAGTGCGCCGCATCCCCGTTGCGCGGCGCGAGCGCCAGACGGTCCTTGATGCGCTTGGTCAGTTCTTCGCGGTCGCCGCTGGCGTAGATATCGACCATGCCGGCAAGATCGACGTCGACCGCGCGTTCCAGTGCCTGCCGGTTGGAGCGCTCGATCGTGGCGTTGGTCAGCAGCCAGAGACCGAACGTGATCACCGCCGCCGTGGCGATGGCCCAGCCGACGATCTGCGCGAAGATCGAATTGCGGATGAACGCCAGCCGCTTCATGCGCGATGGCGGCGCCCCGGCGCTTTCACCGTCCGTCCAGAAGCCTGTAGCCGGAGCCCCAGATGGTTTCGAGCGCAGGCGTATCGAAGCCGTCTTCCAGCTTGCGGCGCAGGCGGCCGATGTTGACATCGACCACGTTGGTCTGGGGGTCGAAGTTCATCTTCCATACGTCGCGCAGCAGCATTTCGCGGGTCAGGACCTCGCCCGCATTTTCCATGAAGTAGCGGAACAGCTCGAATTCCTTGGGGCTGAGCGGGAGGTGGCGGTTTTCGCGAAAAGCAGTGCGCGCTTTGACGTGGCATTCGAAGGCACCATGGAGGATGACGGCGGAATGCTCGCGCCCCGAAGCCCTGCGGTGTAGGGCGCGCAGGCGGGCAAGCAGTTCTTCTCCCTCGAAGGGTTTGGCAAGGTAATCGTCCGCACCCGCATCCAGTCCTTCGGCGCGGTCGGTCGTGCGGCCGAGCGCGGAAAGCAGCAGGACCGGTGTGCCGACGCCGCTTTCGCGCAGGCGCGACAGGATCGTGATGCCGTCGATGTCGGGGAGCATGCGGTCAAGGACGATAACGTCGAAGCGTTCGCCGCCTGCACGTTTGAGGCCGTCCTTGCCGCTTGCGCACCAGGTCAGCTTGTCACCGGAATGGGCGGCCAGCTCCTCCACTTGGGAAGCTGCGCGCGTGTCGTCCTCAATATAAAGGATGTTCAATGCGTTCATCAGGGTGCTTCCGCAATGAACTGATATTTTGCTGGCTTCAGCCTCGGTAATTTATGTCCGAAGCCATGTCCTCTGACAATGCCTGTCATTGCGGCGCTGTTATGAAAAAGGCGGGCCTTGGGCCCGCCTTCCATGATTTTATCTTCCGTTGCGCTTCAGCCGAAGAAAAAGTTCCAGATGCTGCTGATCCTTGCCGTTCCGGTATCCAGATTTCCCGGTATGGTTTCAATGGCCCGCGTATTGGCGGCTGTTGCCGAAAGAACAAGTGCCAGACTTGCTGTGGCAAAAGCAATTTTCTTCATCGAAACGGCCCCTTTCGATCATCGGAAATGACGAATCTGAACATGTCATCGTTCAATAAACTGAAGATACGCTTCGTCTCATGTCCGTCAATAAAAAGGTAAGCTGCCAAACTACTGCGCTTTGGGCGCCGCAGCAGAAGCATCAACGGGCAGTCCGCCCAGTTGAGTGACGAGCTTGGTGTAGGCATCGAGATAGGCCAGCACGATGATCTGGCCGATCTGTGTGTTCTGGTATCCGCCGCCACCGACCGCGCCGAACGTGCCGCCGAAGAAGCCGCCGCCGCCGCCACCGCCGCCGAAGCTGACGTCGGACTTGCGGGCATAGCCCTCGGTCAGCGCTTCTTCCACGGTCGTGCGCGAATTGACGATCGACAGCGTGACGTTCGCCTCACCCTTCTTGATGTTGAGGCCGCCGGCGATGGCGCCCACGCCACGGCCGAAGAAGCCGCCGACACCGCCCAGCACGCCGCCAAGGCCGCCGCCGCCGGAGTTGTTGTTGGTAGAGACGATATCGGGTTGGAGGAAGTAATCGGCGGCCTTGATCTGGCCCTTGCCGATGTTGGAACCCTTCTGCAGTTCGCCCTGTTCTGCCAAGGCGCGCTCCATGGCGCTGTTCTGCAGCGAGCGACCGCGGTTGACCATGGTGAAGCAACCGGACTTCTGTACGAAGACGCGCAGGATCGCCTCGGGGCTGCCCAGGCTCAGTTCGCGCCACCACTGGCTGTCGGGCTCGATGATCGCGACGGTGCCCAGGTTCTTCGTGCAGACGGGGATCGCCTGCTGCCCCTTCTCCTGCAATTTGCGGCCGGAGGACTGGTCGGCAAAAGCGGGGGTGGCCGAAACGGCGACAAGCGCGGCAAGCGCGCAGACGAACGACTTCATTGGTAGGCTCCCTATTCTATCGCGCACAGGCGCGATTTGCCCAATCCCCAGGGCGACGAACTGCTTATGCCTTCACTCTTGCACGAACAAATGACGATGTCTGTGAGAATCTTTCGCAAATTCAATACGGCTAGGGGTTTACTGCCATGTTGTCGATCAGTCGGGCAGGGCCGATCCGGGCCGCCACGATAAGGCGCATGGGCCGGTGGGAGCGCGTGTTCAGCACCTTCAGGTCATCAGCATCGCGCAGTTCGGCGTAGTCGACCGAGCGGAAACCGCCCGCCACGATATCCGCTTCCAGCGCCGCCAGCGTCGCAGGCACATCCGCGCCGCCCTCGATCGCGGCGATCGCCGTGCGCATCGCGGTGGGAAGAGAGACTGCCGCTGCGCGCTCCTCGGCCGAAAGGTAGGCATTGCGCGAGGACATGGCGAGGCCGTCCGCCTCGCGCACGGTGGGAACGCCCAGAATCGCGTCGGCCGCCGGGCGCGTCAGGTCAAGGTCGCGGGCCATGCGGCGGATCACCGCCAGTTGCTGCCAGTCCTTTTCCCCGAACAGGGCGATATCGGGCATGACCTGGTTGAACAGCTTGCAGACCACGGTGGCCACTCCGTCGAAGTGACCGGGCCGCGATGCGCCGCACAGGCCCTCGCTTACCCCGGCGACCGAAATGTTCGAGGCGAACCCGGCCGGGTACATCGCTTCTGCCGTGGGTGCCCACAGGATATCGACCCCTTCGGCCTCCAGCAGCGCCGAATCGCGGGCAAGCTGGCGCGGATAGGCGTCGAGATCCTCGTTCGCACCGAACTGGAGCGGGTTGACGAAGATCGAGACGACAACCGCCGCGCCGCGCTTTTTCGCCTCGCGCACCAGCGTCAGATGGCCGTCATGCAGTGCGCCCATTGTGGGGACGAGCGCGACCGGGGCGGCCGTCCGCAGTTCGGAAACCGCATTGCGCAGTGGATCAAGGGCGTGGACGGTTTGCATTGGGCTTGGCTGCTCCGGTATGATGGTCAGGACCGAAAGGTGCGTTTCGGGCCTTAGCCCCGGCGCACCTGCGGGGGCAATGATTTCAACGTCGGGCCGGGTTCGGTCCCGCGAGCAGGATAACGGTCACGTGACAGCGCATCGCATCGTCTTCGCCAACGAGAAGGGCGGCACCGGCAAGTCCACCACCGCCGTCCATGTCGCCATCGCGCTTGCCTATCAGGGCGCCAACGTGGCCTGCATCGACCTCGATCACCGGCAGCGCACGCTCTATCGCTATCTTGAGAACCGCATCGAGACGGAGCGCAAGCGCGAAATCGCGCTGCCCGGCGCGCGTTTCGCGGTCTATGATGGCGACGATATCGCCGAGCTTGACGATCTGGCCGAACAGATCGCGGACGGGTACGACTTCCTGGTGTTCGACACGCCGGGCCGCGACGATCCTTTCGCCCGCCACGTCGCCACCACCGCCGACACGCTGGTGACGCCGCTGAACGACAGCTTTGTCGACTTCGACCTTCTGGGGCAGGTGGAAAGCGAGACTTTCAAGGTCAAGCGCCTGTCGTTCTATGCCGAAGTCATGTGGGAGGCGCGCAAGAAGCGCGGCCTCAAGACCATCAACGAAGGGCGCCGCGAACTGGACTGGGTTGTGGTCAGGAACCGCGTCCAGCACGTCGAAGCGCGCAACATGCGGCGTATCGACGGGGCTCTTCAGGAACTCTCGAAGCGGGCGGGCTTCCGCGTGGCGGCCGGCCTTTCCGAGCGCGTCATCTTCCGCGAACTGTTCCCTTCGGGGCTGACCCTGCTCGACAAGGGACATCTTGGCGATCTTGGCACCAGCCATCTTGTGGCGCGGCAGGAACTGCGTGGGTTGGTTGCGGGGCTCAACCTGCCGGTGCCGGCACGGCGGGAGCCGGAAGCGGCCTTCGCCGCCGCAGGCTGACGGGGGCGGAGATGATCAAGCTGCTCTGGCTGATTGCGCTGGGCTGCATCGTCTGCCGGATGCTTCTTGGTCGCTGGCCGTGGGAAAAGAAGCGCAAGGTGGCTGGCCCGTCCTTCGAGACGGCGCAGGCGCGGGCGCTGCTGGGCGTGGACGCCGGGGCGGATCGTCGCGAGATCGTGGAGGCGCATCGTCGCCGCATCGCGCTGGTCCACCCTGACCGTGGCGGCAGCTCCGAGCAGGTCCACGAGGCCAATGCCGCGCGCGACCTGCTGCTGGGGCTGCTTTGCGCCGATTAATTGGTGCGTGAGACCTGGAAACCCGCGAACGACTGGTTCACCGGCATCAGTTCCAGCGTGTTGATGTTGACGTGCGGGGGAAGCGTGGCAACCCACAGCACGGTCCCGGCGATGTCGTCCCCGGTCATCGGGTCGACGCCTGCGTAGAACTTGTCAGAAGCACCCTGATCGCCGCCGTTGCGGACCACGGTGAATTCGGTTTCGACCATTCCCGGCTCGATCGAGGTTACGCGCACCCCGGTTCCGTTGAGGTCAGAGCGCAGACCCAGCGAGAACTGGCGCACGAAGGCCTTGGTGCCGCCATAGACGTTGCCGCCGGTGTAGGGGTACGTCGCCGCGACCGAGGACAGGTTCACGATCGCGCCCTTGCGCTCGATAAGGCCCGGCAGCAGCTTGTGAGTGAGGGAAACCAGCGCGGTGACGTTGGTGTCGATCATTGTCTTCCACTGATCGAGGCTGGAAACCTGCGCAGGGGCGGCACCAAGGGCGAGGCCCGCGTTGTTCACCAGGCAATCGATCTGCGCGAAGTCGCCGGGAAGGGCGGCCAGCGCGGCATCGCGGGCGGCTTCGTCACGCACGTCGAAGACGGCCGGGTGGAACGCGTCCGCTCCCAGTTCGTCCACCAGTGCCTGCAGCCGTTCGGCGCGGCGGCCGGTGCCGACGACGCGCCAGCCGGCCTTGGTGAAGGCGCGGACACAGGCTTCGCCGATCCCGGAGGTGGCGCCGGTTACAAGGACGGTCTTCATGGGGCAGGTTCCTTCAGTCTGCGGAAAGGACGGTCACATCCATGCGGAAGCTGCGCCCTTCGCCGGGCGGCAGCGTGACAACGCCGGGCTTGTCGCGAAAGTCGCCGGTAAAGCCAAGCGGGTCGGCATGGCCTTGCCATGGCTCGATGCACAAGTAGGACGCACCGGGTTTCTGCCAGATGCCCAGCATCGGCGTGTCCGGGAAGGCGATCGCCAGTTGGGTTCCGCCCGGCGCTCCGTAAGTCAGCGCGCGGCTGGAAAGGCGGTCCCAGATCAGCGCGTCTTCCTCGAACAGCGCGCCGTCCAGCGGCAGGATATGCCCGTCGACGGGCGTTGCCAGCGGTTCGGGCAGCAGCAGGCCGCTGGCGCCGTCGATGCGGCGGATGGGCTGCGGTTCGGGCTGTTCGAAGGCGATGACGTGGTCGGCCTTGGCCGCGCCTCCCGGCAGAGGCCAGGCGAATGCCGGGTGGAAGCCGAAGCTGAAGGGCATCGGCTCGTCTTCGTGGTTCTGGACGATGGCTTCCATCGAGAGCGTGGTGCCCGCGATCCGGAAGCGCATCTCTAGCACGAAGGCGAAGGGATATGCGCCCTTTGCGTCTCCGGTGAAGATGGCGAAGCGGGCGATGTCCGGGCCTGCTTCCAGCACTTCGAACATGGCGTGGCGGGCGAATCCGTGCTTTGGCAGCGAAAATTCCTCGCCGTCCAGCCGGAAGCGATTGCCGTTCAGTGCGCCGACGATCGGGAACAGCAGAGGTGCGTGGCCGGTCCAGAATGCCGGATCGGCGTTGGTCATGTATTCGCGGCCGAAGCTGTCGGTGAGCGACCAGAGTTCGGCGCCAAGCGGGTTGATCCGGGCGGTAAGATCGCCGGAGGAAATGGTCACGAAGTCCACGTCAGGCACCGGCAATCTCCGTCATGATACACGTCCTTGCCCCGTCCCGTCATTCCCGCCTTTGCGGGAATGACGGAGTTCGAGCAGCATTACCCCCGCAGCACTGCGCCAAGCTTGGCCGCAGCTGCGGTCACCTTCTCGCTGATAGCCTTGAGGTCGGCTTCCTTGTAGCTGGCCTCAATTGGCTGGAGGGTGACCTCCAGCGCCAGCGACTTCTGGTCTTCGGGCACGCCGGCCCCGCGGAAATCGTCGAAGAGGCGCACGGCAACGATGTTTGCCTTGTCCGACCCCTGCACCATGCGCACCAGATCGCCCGCGGGCAGATCGGCGGGCACCAGGAAGGCATAGTCGCGCGTTACCGCCTGCAGCGCCGGCGGCGCGTAAGAGACGCGGGCAAAGCCGGGTGTGCCCTTCTTGCCAGGAATCGCGTCGAGGAAGAGTTCCGCAACCGCCACCGGTCCATCGACGTCGAACTGCTTTGCGGTCTTGGGGTGCAGCATGCCGAAGCGCGCCAGCACCGTCTTGGGGCCGAGGCGCAGCGTGGCCGACTGGCCGGGGTGGAACTGGGGGCCGGCCTCACCCATGACCTGCAGCTTGTCGACTGGGGCACCGGCTTCGGCCAGCAGCGCCAGCACTTCGGCCTTGGCATCGTAAGCATCGAACGAAGTCGCCTTGCCGGTCGCCCAGCCACGTGCGGTCTTCTCGCCCGCAAGGACGACGCCCAGCGTCAGGCGTTCATCGCTGATGCCGCCGTTCCCACGCAGGTAGCGGCGGCCGATCTCGAACAGGCGCAACGATGCCGCACCGCGATCGAGGTTGCGCTTGGCCGCCATCAGCAGGCCCGGCAGCAGCGAGGGGCGCATGGCCTTCATGTCTTCGCTGATCGGGTTGGCGAGCACCCACAGCGGACCTTCGGCGAAGGCTTCGGCAGCGGGTTCGGGCAGGAACGACCAGGTGACGGCTTCCTGCAGCCCGCGCGCAGCAGCGGCACGGCGAACGCGGCGCTCCTGCGCCTGCGCCGGGGTGGCGGTGGGCTTTGCCACGCCGTCTGCGCGGGGAAGCGGCACGCTCTCCACCTTGTCGAGGCCGTGGATACGCACGACTTCCTCTACGATGTCGGGGGCGCCGTCCACGTCAGGGCGCCAGCCGGGGACGGTGACGGCCCAGTCGTCGCCCTCGACCACCGAGAAGCCGAGGCTTTCGAGAATGCGCTGCTGTTCGCCGGGAGTGACGGTGACGCCGCCCAGCTTCTCGACCAGCGAGGGCGCGAAGTGGACGATCTTGGGCGTGCCCGGAGCGGCACCCGCGCGCACGATCTCTGACACTTCGCCGCCGCACAACTCGACGATCAGGTTGGTCAGCAGGGCCAGCCCGGTGTCGAGGAACTGCGGGTCGATCCCGCGTTCGAACCGTCCACGCGCGTCGGAGGTGAGGTTCAGCTTGCGGCCGGTCCTGGCGATGCGCTCGGGATCGAAGTAGGCGATTTCAAGCAGGACGTCGGTGGTGGCTTCGGTGCAGCCCGAGTGCTGGCCGCCCATGATGCCCGCGATATCGTGGACGCCGCTGTCGTCGGCGATCACGGTCATCTCGGCGTCTAGGGTGTAGGTCTTCTCGTTCAGCGCCTCGACGGTCTCGCCTTCCACGGCGCGACGGGCAACGACGGCGCCGGTCAGCTTGGCAATGTCATAGGCGTGCGCCGGGCGACCATACGTGAGCATCACGTAGTTGGTCGCATCGACCAGCGCCGAGATCGGACGCTGGCCTGCAGACTTGAGCGCATCCTGCAGCCACTGCGGCGAGGGGCCGTTCGTTACGCCCTTGATGACGCGGCCGTAGAATGCCGGGCAACCCTCGGCGTCGTCGGTGCGCACTTCGACGGGGCACGGGAACGTGCCGGCTGCCTCAGGCGCGACGATGGGCTTCAGTGAGCCAAGACCCGCCGCCGCGAGATCGCGCGCGATGCCGTAGACGCCCATGCAGTCCGGGCGGTTGGGGGTGATCGCCACGTCGATGACCGGATCGGCGCCGTGATACTGCGCGAAAGGCGTGCCGACCGGCGCATCCTCAGGCAGTTCGATGATGCCGTCGTGGTCTTCGCCCAGCTCCAGCTCGCGCGTGGAGCACATCATGCCGTTCGATTCGACGCCGCGCACGGCGGCAACCTTCAGCGCCATGCCGTTGACCGGCACTACCGCGCCCGGCAGGCCGAGCACGCCGACCAGCCCCGCTCGCGCGTTCGGCGCGCCGCAGACCACGGTGAGCACCTTGTCGCCGGTATCGACGGTCAGCACCTGCAGCTTGTCCGCCTGCGGGTGCTTTTCAGCCGTGAGCACCTTTGCCACGCGGAAGCCTTCCAGCTTCGCGGCGGGGTCTTCGATGCCTTCGACTTCAAGGCCGATGGCGTTGAGGCTGGCAGCGATCTCCTCGATCGTCGCTTCGGTTTCCAGGTACGTCTTGAGCCAGGAGAGAGAGAACTTCATCTTTGTATCCTTCCCGCCTTAGGCCGGTGTACCGACGCCGCCCGAAAGGGTCGGCACGTCGAGGGCGGAGAAACCGTAGTGGGAGAGCCAGCGCACATCGCCGTCGAAGAAGGCGCGCAGGTCGTCCATCCCGTACTTGAGCATGGCAAGGCGATCGACGCCGATGCCGAAGGCGAAGCCCTGCCATTCGTCGGGGTCGATACCGCCCGCCGCGATTACCCGGCGATTGACCATGCCCGAACCCAGCACTTCCATCCAGGCATGGCCCGGCGCATCGCCCGACCCGCCGACGACCCTGCGCCCGCCTTGGCTGGAATAGCCCACGTCCACCTCGATCGAGGGTTCGGTGAAGGGGAAGTAGCTGGGGCGCAGCCGCAGGACGATGTCGTCGCGCTCGAAGAATGCCTTGAGGAAGGCTTCCAGCGTCCACTTCAGGTGGCCGAGGTGGATGCCCTTGTCGATGACGAGGCCCTCGATCTGGTGGAACATCGGCGTGTGCGTGGCGTCGCTGTCCGAACGGTAGACGCGGCCCGGCGCGATGATGCGGATCGGCGCGCCCTGCTGGATCATCGAGCGAATCTGCACCGGCGAGGTATGCGTGCGCAGCAGCATCTCGCGGCCGTCATCGTTCCTGTCCGGAAAATAGAACGTGTCATGCATCGCGCGCGCCGGGTGGCTTTCGGGCATGTTGAGCGCGGTGAAGTTGTGCCAGTCGTCCTCGATCTCCGGCCCGGTGGCCACGGCGAAGCCAAGGTCGGCGAAGACTTCCGCCAGTTCGTCCATCACCTGCGAAACCGGGTGGACCGCGCCGCGCGGGGTAGAGGGCGCCGGGAGCGAAAGATCGATCGTCTCGGCCGCAAGGCGCGCGTCGAGTGCGGCGGTTTCGAGGGTGTCCTTGCGGACGGCGAGCGCCTCGCTCACGCTTTCGCGCAGGGCGTGGATCTTGGGGCCTTCGACCTTGCGCTCTTCGGGGTCGAGCTTGCCAAGCGTCTTGAGCAGGCCCGAGATCGAGCCCTGTTTGCCCAAAAATTCGACGCGCAGGGCCTCCAGCGTATCGAGATCATCGGCGCCCGCGATGCGGGCTAGCGCCTCCTGGCCGGTTGCTGCGTGGTCCACTGGTCGTCTGCCTGTCTGAATGAGGATGAATGCTGCGCCGCGTCCTTAAGGGGCCATCAGCCGAACCGCAACGCATGAAGGTCGCAAACGCGAAAAGGGCGCGGACGGCACATGCCATCCACGCCCTTTGAAATCGCGCGATGAAGCTGAGGAGCTTTACGCGTGCGGTGGCTTACGCCGCCGCCGGCAGAGCTGCCTTCGCCTGCGCGATGACGGCGCTAAACACGCCGCCTTCGTTCATGGCGAGGTCGGCCATCGTCTTGCGGTCCAGTTCGATCCCGGCGAGCTTCACGCCATGGATGAACTGCGAGTAGGTCAGGCCTTCAGCGCGGACAGCCGCGTTGATGCGCTGGATCCAGAGAGCGCGGAAGGTCCGCTTCTTGATCTTGCGGTCGCGGTACGCGTACTGGCCGGCCTTTTCGACGGCCTGGCGTGCGACGCGGATGGTGTTCTTGCGGCGGCCACGGTAGCCCTTGGCCTGTTCCAGAATCCGCTTGTGCTTTGCGCGGGTGGTGACACCCCTCTTGATACGGCTCATTCGTCAGTACTCCTCAGTTGAGCCCGTAGGGCGCCCACTTCTTGATGACCTTGGCATCGGCGTCGGAAATGACTTCGGTGCCGCGGTTCTGGCGGATGTACTTGCCGTTATGGCTCATGAGGCGGTGGCGCTTGCCGGCAACGCCGTGCTTCACCTTGCCGGTGGCGGTGAGCTTGAAGCGCTTCTTCACGCCGCTCTTGGTCTTCAGCTTGGGCATTTTCGTCTCCTTTGATCGGGACACGTCCCGCCGGCCATGGCAGCCCTTTTCGCCAGGCCGACCCGCGAATCTTCGCTGCGGAAGACTCGACCGTGTCGATTGAAGGACGCGCCCTTAGTGGCTGGGCGCACGAAAGGCAAGCGACGAGTAAGCCTTATGACGTGAGGCGCGCAGCCATTCGAGGAAGTCCGCCCCGATGAGGTGGCCACCCCGGCAGGCACCACGCCAGACGTAGACCTGCGCAGGCGTTCGCGCGCCGCCATCCGTGCGCACCGGAAGCGTGACGCGCCGGTATTCCGGTCCTTCGTAACTGTCGAGCCGCGCCAGATCACCGTGTCTCAGACGCAGGTGGCACACAGTACCCCACACGCGGCCTGCGCCGCGCATCAGGGCTGGATACCATCCGTGCCGGTCGGGTAGCGCGTACAGCCTGCCCGGCACCGACCCGCGTTCCGCACGGGTCACGCGTTCGGCGATCCAATGCGCCATCGCAGTGGCTGCATCGGGGCGTAGCGTGCCGTAGAAGAAGAACTTCAGGTCAGTCGTGATGGTGGCAGGCCATGGCTTCGATCACGTCTTCCAGGCGGGCCGGATCGCCGATCGCCAGCACCTCGCCACCCGAATCTGCGTTGAGCGGTTCACCATTCCAGTCGCACATGATGCCGCCCGCGCCCTCGACGATCGGGACCAGTGCTGCCCAGTCGTGCAGCTTGAGACCGGCTTCGCAGACAAGGTCGATGTGGCCGTTGGCAAGCAGACCGTAATTGTAGCAATCGCCGCCGAACATCATGCGCTTGTGATCGGTCTTCGCGGCGAGAGCCATGAAGTGGTCGCCTTGATGGTCGTCGAAATACTGCGGCCCGGTGGTCGCGAGCATCATGTCCGACAGTTCGCGGCAGGGGCGGGTGCGCACTTCGCGGCGGTTGAAGGTGGTGGCATGGCCGCTCGCGCCCACCCAGCGCTCATTGAGGATGGGCTGGTCGATGATGCCCAGGACAGGCCAGCCGTCCACCAGAAGCGCGATCAGAGTGCCGAAGGTGGGGCGGCCACCGATGAAGGACACGGTGCCATCGATCGGATCGAGCACCCACGTCCGATTCGATCCGCCGCTTTCGGTGCCGAATTCTTCCCCGATGATGCTGTCGCGCGGGGCTTCTGCCTTGAGAATGCGGCGCATCGCTTCTTCCGCGGCCCGGTCCGCCACGGTGACGGGCGAGGCGTCAGACTTGCGGTCGGCAGCCAGGCCGGTGCGAAAGTGGGGGCGAATCGCTTCACCGGCTGCGTCGGCAAGGCGAAGCGCGAGGGCGATGTCCTGATCGAGTTTCATGCCATCTGCTGTGCCTCCTTGACGGTGATCCGGTCAAGTTCCTTGGCTAAGGAGTGATACCTGCAAGAAAATACTAGGCAGCTACCCGCTCCCATAGTTTTTCTCGCATTGCCCCCGGGGGTTTGCGCAATTATCGCGTTTCAGGGGCATCTTTTAAGCCAGAGTAATCATGCAGCGCAAAACCCGCCCTGCGCTCGATCCGACGATCGAGCCGCAGCAGGGCATGACCCGTGACGGACAGCCTTTGTCCTACAACCGTGCGCCGTCGCCGGATCTGGCGCCCTGGCTTGGGCGACTGTACGTGACGAAAGTCGATCTGCCTGAAGATTACACCCTATCCTGCGGCCTGTTCACGGATACCAGCACCGTGCGAATTCAGCTTGCCGGCAATTGGGTGGCGCAGACGGTGGACGGGCAGATCACGACCCGGCGCGGAGCTTTCTATTTCGGCCCGCATTCGCGGCGCATGCCGATCTCGGTAACCGGCAGTTTCATCAGCGTGGGCTTTGCCATCCGGCCGGGTACGGGCACTTCCCTGAACCTGCCGCACGTTGGCAAGTTCGTTGACAGGATCGTTTCCACCGATGCTCTTTCCGGTCCTGAGGAAGACTTCATGGCCGCGCTGAAGCCTGAAGCAAGCCCGGAGGAATGGCTGCAGGCCATTGAGGATGTCGTCAGGGGGCAGATCAAGGAACTGGGCGGGGCCTTGCCCAACCCCCTCGCGGCCCGGTTCGAGGAGATCAGCCTGCGTAATCCGGCTATTTCCGTCAGCGATGCAGCGGAAGAATGCGGGGTCGATCGCCGGAAGCTGGAGCGTGTGGTCAGCAGGGACTTCGGTATGCCGCCCAAGCAGGTGCTGCGTCGGGCCCGAGCCCTCGATATGGCCAGCCATCTGCGCGGTGTCGCCGATTCGCGTGAGGGCGACGAGATCGCCTTGCGCTATTATGACGAAAGCCACCTCATCCACGAATTCACCGAACTGTTCGGCATGTCGCCGCGTCGGTTCGTGACCCGCCCGCAGCCGATCTTGACACTGGCGCTCGAATCCCGGCAGGCGCGGCGGCTTGAGGCGCTGCACCGGCTGGAGCCGGGGCAGGCGAGGCCCTGGGAGTAATTCGGCCCCGGAAATAACCGGCAAGAGGTGTGAAAACGAAGAACCCCGGAAAAGCAGGCCGCTGCTTTTCCGGGGTTCTTTGCATTTCCGGCAATGGAAAGTGTCGTGATCAGTCGAAGAGGCTGGAGACCGAGCTTTCGTCAGCGATACGGCGGATGGCCTCGCCGATCAGCGGCGCGATCGTCAGGATACGGATCTTGTCCGAAGCCTTGGCCGCCTCGGTCGCCTGGATCGAGTCGGTGATGACCAGTTCCTTGAGGGCGGAGTTGGTGACGCGGCTGACGGCCGCGCCGGACAGCACGCCATGCGTGATGTAGGCAGTGACGCTGACTGCACCCGCTTCCATCAGGGCCTGCGCGGCGTTGCACAGGGTACCGCCCGAATCGATGATATCGTCGATCAGGATGCAGGCGCGACCCTTCACATCGCCGATGATGTTCATGACTTCCGACTGGCCCGGCTTGTCCCGGCGCTTGTCGACGATCGAGAGCGGCGCGTTGTCGAGGCGCTTGGCCAGCGCGCGGGCGCGAACCACGCCGCCCACGTCAGGCGAAACCACCATCAGCGACTGGTCGCCGTAGCGGGCCTGAATGTCGGCGGCCATGACAGGCGCGGCGAACAGGTTGTCGGTCGGGATGTCGAAGAAGCCCTGGATCTGGCCGGCGTGCAGATCCACCGAAAGAACGCGGTCGGCGCCTGCTTCGGTCAGCAGGTTGGCCACCAGCTTGGCCGAGATCGGGGTGCGCGGGCCGGGCTTGCGGTCCTGACGGGCGTAACCGAAGTAGGGCACCACTGCGGTGATGCGCTTGGCCGATGCGCGGCGCAGTGCGTCGATGCAGATCAGCAGTTCCATCAGGTTGTCGTTGACGGGGTAGCTAGTGGGCTGGACCACGAAGACGTCTTCGCCGCGCACGTTCTCGTGGATCTCCACGAAGATTTCCTCATCCGCGAAGCGGCGGACGGCGGCGTCGGTGAGCGGCAGTTCAAGATAGCCTGCGATCGCGCGTGCGAGCGGCAGGTTGCTGTTGCCGGACATGATCTTCATTTGCGAATCCCCGTGACGGTGCCTGGACGGTCGGTCGTTGGGACCGGCCCTGTAGCCCGGAGTCGCGGGAATGCAATAGTCCGCCTTGGGTTTTCACCTTGCCAGAGCGCCGGATCGGGGCGGTCGAAAGGCCACTCGCGCCGGCGCGGGCCTGGCCTTTCATATTTCAACCAAAGGGTTGGGTCAGATCCGGTGTTCGCCCTTGATCCAGCGAACGGTGCCTGAACTGGCGCGCATCACGACGCTTTCTGTAGTCATGATGCCGCCCTTGCGGCGCTTTACGCCGTCAAGCAGCGACCCGCTGGTCACGCCGGTGGCGGCGAAAATGCAGTCTCCCTTGGCCAGTTCTTCAAGCTTGTAGATCTTGTCGAGGTCAGTGATGCCCCACTTGCGGGCGCGGCTGCGCTCGTCCTCGTTACGGAACAGCAGGCGGCCGTTGAACTGGCCGCCGACGCAGCGCAGCGCCGCTGCGGCAAGCACGCCTTCGGGCGCGCCGCCTGAGCCCATGTAGAGGTCGATGGTCGTATCCTCGTCGGTCACGGCGATCACACCGGCCACGTCGCCATCGCCGATCAGCACGACACCGCAGCCGATGTCGCGCAGTTCGTCGATCAGTGCTTCGTGTCGCGGACGGTCGAGCACGCAGACAATGATGTCCGAAGGCTTCACCCCCTTGGCCGCAGCAACAGCCTCGACGTTCTGGGTGGGCGTCTTGTCCAGGTCGATCACGCCGTCAGGATAGCCGGGGCCGACCGCGATCTTGTCCATATATACGTCGGGTGCGTTCAGCAGGCCGCCTTCTTCGGCTGCAGCCAGCACCGCAAGCGAGTTCGGCCCCGCCTTCGCGGTGATCGTGGTGCCTTCCAGCGGATCGAGGGCGATGTCGATCTTCGGGCCTTTGCCCGGAGCGCCGCCGACCTTTTCGCCGATGAAAAGCATCGGGGCTTCATCCCTCTCACCCTCGCCGATAACCACCGTTCCGTCGATGTAGAGACCGTCAAAGGCCTTGCGCATTGCCTCCACTGCGGCATGATCGGCTGCCTTCTCGTCTCCGCGCCCGATGAGGCTGGACGCGGCGATGGCGGCAGCCTCGGTGACGCGCACCATTTCGAGGACCAGAACGCGATCTAGTACGTGACTTGCGGGGGTCGTGTTTTCGGACATGTTCACTCCGGAATAATCCAGGGAGGAAAGATTTTCACCGCTTATACAGAGGATTTTGAATTGTCGAGAAGCTGGATATACCCTTTCGCAATCGCAATAACCGTCCCCGCTCCGGCGATTGCTCAGGACGCGTCCGGCGCTTCTGCGGCAGATCGTGTGATTGCGGAAAAGATGCTTGGGGCCGGTGGGCGAATTACGAAGGATACTTCGCGCAACGCGTGTCTGCGCACGATGAAGCAGGGTGAAATCGTGGTCTGCGCCCCCGAGCCGGACCAGTACCGCGTACCCTCCACCGGCGACGATGACCCGACCGGCGTTGGCGCCAACGACGGACGGCCAAGGACCCCGGATGTTTCCGGCAACGGGATTTTCAAAGGCAAGGCGACGATGAGCGGACTGTGCATGATCCCGCCCTGTCCGCCCGAGCAGCCCTATATCATCGATCTTTCGACGATCCCTGAGGCTCCGGCCGGTTCGGACGCCGACAAGATTGCAAAGGGGGAACTGCGCGCGCCATGATCGTGGCGTCCCGGAGTGGCGGCTCCGGGAAGACGGCCGATACCTGTGCGGGCAAGGGATGCCCCGATTGAGGGCGCCCCCGGTTTCCTCTCAGGCGCCGATGATCTGCATCACCAGCGGCTTTGCGGTCAGGCTGTCCGACCCGTCAAGAATGCGCATTGCTTCGGTGACTGCGCTCTCCGGCCCCGGATGCGTGACGATCGCCAGGATAACCTCTCCGTCCTGATCGGGATCGCCCTTCTGGATCAGGCTCTCGATGGAGACCCCGGCATCGCGCATGGCGGCGGTAATGTCGGCCAGCACGCCGGGACGGTCCGGGACGGTGAACCGGATATAGGCGCTGCCCACGCGATGCCCGCTTGCCGCGGGTTCCATAGCTTCCAGTTCACCCGCCGGCATCGAGAATGCCGCGCTTTTTTCGCCGCGGGCGATGTCGATGATATCGGCCACAACTGCGCTGGCGGTCGGCCCGTCGCCTGCCCCCGCGCCCTGGAACAGCAGGCGACCCATGAAATTGCCTTCGGCCACAACCGCGTTGGTCGCGCCGTCTACATGAGCCAGAGGGTGATCGATGGGCACGAGATGCGGGCGTACGCGCTGGAACAGGCGCGGCGAACCGCTGGCTGTGTCCACACCTGCCATGCCCAGCAGACGGATAACGTAGCCAAGCGCGCGCGCCTGCTCGATGTCAGCGGCCTTGACGCGGCTGATGCCCATCGTCTCGACCGCATCGAACCGCAGCTGCGATCCGAAGGCGATCGCCGCCAGGATCGACAGTTTGTGTGCGGCGTCGATCCCCTCGATATCGAAGGTCGGATCGGCCTCGGCGTAGCCAAGGCGCTGGGCTTCGGCGAGCACGTCGCCGAAATCGGCGCCGGTGTCCTCCATGGTGGAGAGGATATAATTGCAGGTGCCGTTGAGGATGCCATAGACACGCTCGATGGCATTGGCCGCCGCGCCTTCGGACAGGCCCTTGATGACCGGAATGCCGCCGGCGACCGCGGCCTCGAACTTCAGTGCGACCCCGTTGGCTTCCGCGGCTGCCGCCAGTTCCAGCCCGTGATGCGCGATCATCGCCTTGTTCGCCGTGACAAGGCCCTTGCCCCCGGCGATCGAATTGCGGGCGAGGGCAAGGGCGGGCCCGTCCGAGCCGCCGACCATCTCCACTACGACATCCACGTCGTCACGCGCGGCAAGGGCCGCGGTGTCATCGACCCAGTCGTAGCGCGAAAGGTCGACACCGCGATCCTTTGTGCGGTCGCGCGCGCTGACGGCGGCGATGCGGATCGGGCGCCGGGCGCGGCGGGCGATAAGCTCGGCGTTGGTCTCGATAAGACGGACGACGCCGGTGCCGACGGTCCCCAGTCCGGCAAGCGCGATATTCAGCGGTTCGGCCATGCTAGCTCCTTGTTCGGGAGCGGGCACTAAGGCAGCCTGTCGTCAAATTCCAGCACGAACGCCTGTCGAAGTGTCACTTAAGTGTGCGTGTGCAGGGGCCGAGCTGGTTCAGCACCATCCGATAGTCGGAAAGGGCACGCTGCTGCTCCTCGAAACTGCCCGAGACATTGGCGCCGGCAGGAGGGGTTTTCGGCAGGAAGCAGGCGAGGCGATACCATTCGAGCGTATCGGGTTCAGGCGGATGGCCGACGTCGGCTACCAGTTCGGAGAACGATACGCCCCAGGCCGGCGCCTGCCCCTGTTCGTGCTTTACGGTGATCGATGCGGCCGAATTGTCATGCGTGTTGAGGAATATCTGCGTCTCGCCTTGCCCGGCAAGGTTGCCCGGCACGAACAGCAATTCGCGCACGCCCGTGATCTTCGCCGGAGCGTCGGGCGCAACAAGCGCCTGCAGGATCGAGCGCAGCCGCGCCTCGCGCGCGGGCGTGGATATCTGTTGTGCGGTCGGCCAGACCAGCTGAAGCTCTCCGGGGCGCCCCGGCACGGCGCGCGCGAACAGGAACACCACCTGCTTCTTCAGTTTGGCGGGCTTACCCTTGGCGTCGAGAGGAAGGTCTACGAGATAGCGCACCGATTCGCCCAGCGGCGCCTTGCCAACAAGAAGGGCTCTGGTTTGCGCCTCTATATAGAAGCGTCCGTGTCCCGGAGTGAGACCGCGCGCGCGTTCATTCTCGATCCGGGTCATTTTCGCGATCTGGACTTGCACGACCAGCCCTGCCGAATCGGCAAGGTCGGCGATGTCGGCGTATGTGACCTCGCCGGGCGTCTCAAGCGGCCCCTGGGCGCTCGCTGCAAGCGGCGCCAGCGCGAGATAGGTACCTGCCAGGACCGCTGCAAGGGGGCGCGAAATCAGGGGCATGAACGATAAACTCCGTGGAAATGCGATGGCTTATAGCCATTGAGTGGTTTCAACTCAAAATTGCACTGGATCAATTTGAGCTAACCGGGCATGAATCGTGCGTTAACCCCTGCTGGGCCGATAAGGCGTTGCGTGGGGTGGGCTTCGACGTTAAGAAGCCTGCAAAATGGGGCAAAAATAGCAAAAGCTCCTCGGTTCGCCTCCCGTTTCGTATTGTCGTCGGATGGGCAGACTGTTAGCCGTCAGGGTGGGTAATTTGGAGTTTCGTCATGGGTTCCCTCTTTCCGGGGGGGAGTCCATGGGCGCCTTTGGGCATGTTCTTCCGGGAACCTCTGCCCGGGGCTTGGTAATGGAGTGATGCGTCTGAATGGCTTACGCTGACCAGCAGATGAGCACCAACAAGGTTGTTGCTCTTGTCATTGTCGCCTTGATCCATGTCTTCGTCGGCTATGCGCTCGTCACCGGCTTGGCCTATGAGGCGGCGAAGAAGGTCATCAACAAGGTGACCACCGTGGATATCAAGGAAGAAAAACCGAAGGAGGAAGAGCCACCGCCGCCTCCGCCGGAGCAGCCGGATACGCCGCCGCCGCCTATCGTGGCGCCGCCGCCGCCGATCAACATCGCCCCGGCTCCGCCGCCGGTGCAGACTGTGATCACCCCGCCGCCGGCGCCGCCGGTGGTTATCCAGACCGCTGCGCCGCCGCCGGCTCCGCCGCCGCCGCCGCCCGGTCCGTCGAAGGCTCGTGGCGTCAGGCCGAAGGGCCAGAGCAGCTGGGCTGGTCGTATCCAGTCGAACTATCCGACCCGCGCCGCTCGTGAAGAGCGCGAAGGCCGCGTTGGTGTTCGTGTGCAGATCGGTACCGATGGCAGGGTTTCGGCCTGTTCGGTTTCCGCGTCGAGCGGCAGCCCGGATCTGGATGAGGCCGCCTGCGACGGTATGCAGCGCTATGCGCGCTTCGACCCGGCGCTGGACGACCAGGGCAATGCGATCTCGTCGTCGTACTCGACCGCGATCGTTTACAAGCTCAACTAATCTCCAAGGGGTCGGCACTTTTCGGTCCTTGGGTAATTCGACCGGACGCCGATCACATCCTGCATTCTTCTTGAGAGGTATATCGCATGCTTATCGTTGACATCCTTGCCGCCGCCGGCGCGCCGCAGAACAAGTTCGGCTTCGCTGAAGCGCTCGAACAGGGCGGTTTCATCGCTTACGCGACCGTGATCATCCTGGGCATCATGTCCTTCGGTTCGTTCTACATCCTGTTCACCAAGTGGTTCGAACAGTCGAAGATCCTGCGCCAGTTCGGTGCCATCCGCACCACCTTCTGGAAGGCTCCTACCCTGCGTGAAGGCGCTGCCAAGCTTGAGAAGAACAGCGCATGGCGCCAGCTCGTCGAAGACGGCATCGCCGCTGAAGACCAGCACGCCAAGATGACCGATTCGCTCGAAGCGCACGACTGGCTTCACGGTTCGCTCGCTCGTTCGGAAGCGACCATCAACGCTCGCCTTGCCGGCGGTCTGCCCTTCCTCGCCACCGTCGGTGCGACCTCGCCGTTCATCGGTCTGTTCGGTACCGTCGTCGGCATCTACCGCGCTCTGATCGCGATCGGTCTTGCCGGTTCGGCTTCGATCGACAAGGTCGCCGGCCCCGTCGGTGAAGCTCTGATCATGACCGCGCTCGGTCTGCTCGTCGCCGTTCCGGCCGTGCTTGCCTACAACTACCTGCAGGCTCGCAACAAGCGCATCGCCGAACTGCTGACCGGCTTCTCGAACGACGTTCTCGCGAACATCAACTCGAAGGGCGCCATCAAGCCGACCGTCGCCGTCGCTGCGAAGGCTGCTCCGGCCCCCGCCAAGCCGGCTGCTGCTCCCGCCAAGCCGTAAGAGCACGGGGACCCAAGCGGATCGGTTCATTCACCTGACCCGATCCGCCCCCGTCGGGGTGAAGAAGAAGGCGGTGGCTCGAAGCATGCGAGAATCCACCGTCCACCCCCAGGCAACGCAAGGATTAGGATAAGACTATGGCGATATCCACGGGCGGAGGCGGTGCAGAGACACCGATGTCCGACATCAACACGACGCCGCTCGTCGACGTCATGCTGGTGCTGCTCATCATCTTCCTGATCGCGGTCCCGGTCGCGATCCAGACGATCGAGAAGCTGCGCATTCCCGTCATCGTGGCGCAGGAGTCGAAGGACAAGGTGGAGAACCTCCTCCTTACCGTCTCGACCACTGACGCTGCGGGCAAGAGCGCGGGCGAACCTGGTTTCCAGGGTGCGAACCGCGGCGGTGAATGCCGCATCTACATCAACAACGTGACTCCGGTGACTTCCGAGGAGCTGCGCGACCAGGCTTTCAAGCGTCTCGATTCGATCGTGAAGCGTGAAGGTGGTCCGCAGGCCCTCATGGCGAACCCGGATCTCATCCCGCAGGTCCACATTCGCGGTGACGTCGAAGCGCCTTGGCGCTGCGTTGCCGGTGCGATCTACAACGTCCAGATTTCGGGTTATCCGACGGTTGGCTTCATCACCAACCCGATCGATCCGAACTGACGCGCGGAACAGGAGTAACATCTCATGGCAATGTCAGGCGGCAAGGAAGATGGCTCGCCGATGATGGAGATGAACACGACGCCGTTGATCGACGTCATGCTCTGCCTCCTCATCATGTTCATCATGTCCATCCCGGTTGCGACGCACTCGATCGATATCGATCTTCCCGTTGCAACTCCTCCGACGGACACTCCGCCCCCGATCGACCCGGTGAAGAACAAGATCGTGCTGACTCAGGACAGCAAGATCATGTGGAACGGCACCCAGATCGATCAGGGACGGCTGATCCAGACGCTCGAAGCCACCACCCGCATGACCCCCGAGCCGGAACTTCAGTTCCAGCCCGAGCCGGAAGCCAGCTACGAGCTGTCGGCGCAGGTTCTGCAGGTGATCAAGGCCTCGGCCGTCACGAAGTTCGGCTTCGTCGGCAACGAACAGTTCGCGACCTTCGGCAAGTAAGCCGATCGTTCAAAGACTGGTCCCGAAAGGGGCACCCAAAGGGGCGGAGAAATCCGCCCCTTTTCGTTTTCTATTCAGTCTGTTTCTTCCGGATCGAGGCGCATAGCAACCGAAGCCAGACTTTCAGCTTCGAGCAGAAGGTCGTCATCCGCAGCGCCGGAAGGCAAACTTTCCCGACCGATCATCGATAGCGCAGGCACAGCGAGGGGGCTGATCCGATCGAGTATCACATGGTCCACTTCGCGTGCGGCCCGATCAAGCACATCGGCGACGCGCGCCACATCGGTCATGCGGGCACGGGCATCGGCCCAGGCCGCTTCGATCAGCAGGTGATCGGGCTCGTACTTGCGCAGGACGTCATATATGAGATCAGTCGAGAAGGTGACCTGACGGCCTGATTTGCGCTGGCCCGGTTGCTGCCGTTCGACAAGCCCGGAGATCACCGCGACCTCGCGGAAAGCGCGGCGAAGCAGATAGGATTGCTGCACCCAATCGACGAATTCGTGCGTCAGGATATCGGGAGAGAGCAGCGCGGCGGGATCATCGACCGCCTTCAGGCTCCAGACGACGAGCGTGTAGTCCGTCGCTACGAATCCCAACGGGCCCAGGCCGCGATCTTCCATCCGCCGAGTGATCAGCATCCCCAGAGATTGGTTCGCGTTCCAGCCTTCGAACGTATAATAGCTCGTATAAGACAGATTCCGGTGGGGAAAGCTTTCGACCAGTAGCCGGCCCGGCGCGGGCAGGTGTGACCGCCAGTCCTGCACTTCCAGCCATTCGCGCACATCGTCGGGGAATCGCGCCCACCCGGCGCGGTCGGAAAGCATCGTCCGCACCCGCTCGGCCAGATGGGTGGAGATCGGCATGCGCTGTCCCATATAGCTTGGGATCGTCGCCGAACGCTTTGCAGCGCGCACGATCAGTTCCAGATCCTTGAGCGATTCCACTTCGAGATCCATTCCGGCGAAACGGAACGTGTCGCCCGGCTCAAGGCTTGCGCCGAAGCCTTCTTCCACTTTGCCGAGCGAGCGGCCGTTGCGAAACCGCACATCCAGCATCTCGGCGTCGACGATGATCCCGGCGTTTAGGCGGTGGCGGGCGGCGTGCTCGGGATGGGTCAGGCGCCAGGTGCCGTCCCTGTCGCGCACGATCCGGCGAAAACGGTCGTAGGAGCGCAGAGCGTAGCCGCCGGTGGCCACGAATTCGACCACGCGCGCAAAGATCGCCTCGTCTACCCAGGCATAGCTGAGCGAGGATCGGATTTCGGCAAGCAACTCCCCTTCGCGGAAGGGGCCGCAGCAGGCCATGGCCATGACGTGCTGGGCCAGCACATCGAGCCCGCCTGGGCGGAAGGCATCGCCGTCGCGCTGTCCCTCCCGAACGGCCTCCTGCGCGGCAAATGCCTCCAGGAATTCGAAGCGGTTGCCGGGCACGAGCACTGCCGCGCTGGGGCTATCCAGCCGGTGGTTGGCGCGTCCGATCCGCTGAAGCAGGCGTGAGGAGCCTTTTGGGGCGCCCATCTGCACGACAAGGTCGATGTCGCCCCAGTCGATGCCGAGATCGAGGCTGGCGGTGCAGACCAGTGCTCTCAGCTTGCCGTCCGCCATCGCCGCTTCCACTTTGCGGCGTGCCTCGCGCGACAATGATCCATGATGGATGCCGATCGGCAGGTTATCCTCGTTGGCATCCCACAATTCCTGGAAGATGTACTCGGCCAGAAAGCGCGTATTGGTGAAGATGAGCGTCGTGCGATGCGTCTTGACCTGCTCTATCAGCTGCGGGATGGCCCATGTCGCGGCATGACCGCTCCACGGGATACGCTCTTCACGCGGAAGGAGTATGGCGACATCGGGTTCGGCGCCGGGTTCGCCCTCGACCAGTTCTACACTGTCGATCTCACCCCACGGGGCAAGCCAGCCCCGGTATTCGTCAGGTTCGGCCAGCGTTGCTGACAGTGCGGCGCGTTGAAGGCGCGGAGCGATGGCCTGCAGGCGGCTGAGCGACAACGCCAAGAGGTCGCCGCGTTTGCCGGTGGCGAAGGCGTGAACTTCGTCGATCACGATCCGCCGCAGCCCGGCGAACAATTCCGGGGCCTCCGGGTAGCTGAGCAGCAGCGACAGCGATTCCGGTGTCGTAAGCAGGATATGTGGCGGTTTTGCGCGCTGTCGGGCCTTGCGATCGGACGGGGTGTCGCCGCTGCGGGTCTCGATGCGGATCGACAGGCCCATCTCCTGCACGGGTGTGAGGAGGTTGCGCTGCACGTCGGTAGCCAGCGCCTTCAAAGGCGAAACGTAAAGGGTATGCAAGCCTTCTGGTGGCTCTCCCGCCCCGATCCGGGATGGGCAGAAGGCAGCAAGCGTGGGTAAGAAGCCCGACAGCGTCTTGCCTGCGCCGGTATCCGCCACCAGCAGCGCATGATGGCCGCGATCTGCAGCCGCCAGCATGTCCGATTGGTGACGGCGTATGCGCCATTGACGCGCATCGAACCATGCAGCGATCTCGGACGGTATCTGGCCGGGCTGCGGTGTCATCGCGTGCATCGGAGAGAACATATCTGCACTCTGATCTAAAAGCACCGCAGTGGATGCAGTTTCACGGCAAATCGCGATGGCTAACGTCCCGCCGATTTCACAAGGCCGGAAGCCGCAAGGTGATCGTCGATCTGAGCCAGGAGCCTTTGCAGCCCCTCCGGCGTGTCGCTCTCTGCCCGCGCGGTGAGGGCTGCTTCGGTATTCGATGCGCGTAACAGCCACCAGCCATCGGGCGTGCTTACGCGCACACCGTCTATCTCTGTCATCTGGGCGCCCGCATGCTTCAGCCTTTTCGCGGTTTCCTCAACAACCTGGAACTTGCGCAAATCGTCGGCCGGAAAGCGCAATTCCGGCGTTTTGAAAAGGGCCGGTATGGCATCGCGAAGCGCCGTTACGCTGGCTCCGATCCGGACGATGGCGGCAATCAGCCTGATCGCGGCGTAAAGGCCATCGTCAAAGCCGAACCAGTCGTCAGCGAAAAAGAAGTGGCCGCTTGTTTCTCCACCCAATGCAGCGCCGGTCGCCTTCATCCGCGCCTTGATATGGGAATGGCCCGAGGGCGCCATTTCTGCCTGTCCACCAAGCGTATCTATCCCGTCGAATACCGTTCGCGAAGCCTTGACGTCGGCAATTACCCGAGCGCCGGG
This sequence comes from Novosphingobium guangzhouense, assembly GCF_002896965.1. Lineage (GTDB taxonomy): Bacteria > Pseudomonadota > Alphaproteobacteria > Sphingomonadales > Sphingomonadaceae > Novosphingobium > Novosphingobium guangzhouense. The sequence goes on along the minus strand of NZ_LYMM01000045.1, from coordinate 6,721 downwards.
ATGGCGCGCCAGCACATCGCGCGCGAAGAGAAGCAGCAGCTGATCTGCATCGAGAACCCGACCGAGGCTGTCGATGACCCCGATTCGGTCGGCATCACCGTCAAAAGCTAGTCCGAAGTCGAGGTTCTTCGCCGCGACCAGTGCGCGCAGGTCTGCAAGATTGGCGTCGATCGTGGGGTCGGGATGGTGATTGGGAAAACGGCCATCCACTTCGGAGTAAAGCAGATGGTGTTCGCCCGGCAATTGAGCAAGCAAACGTTCCAGGCTCGGGCCGGCAGCCCCGTTGCCTGCATCCCAGCCGACACGCAATCGGGAGAGGCCGGACGGATCGCAAGCGGCCAGACCCTGGATCAGTCGGTCGACATAGGCCGGCAGCACGTGCTTGTGCGTGACGGCGCCCCGGTGTTCCGCAGCCGGGCAAGCGCCGGAAGCGGCTATGCTGCCAAGCCGGGTGATATCCGCCCCAAAGAAGGGCGCTCCGGCAAATACCATCTTGAAGCCGTTGTGATCGGCGGGATTGTGGCTGCCAGTTACCTGAATGCCGCCCTTCACTTGTGGAACTGACGCTTCGGCGAAATACAGCATCGGTGTCGGACCAAGGCCCACCCTGATTACGTTCACGCCAGCGTCTGCGAGGCCGTGAACCAGCGCAGCTTCGAGAACGGGGGAACTCAGCCGCCCGTCGCGACCGACGACTATGCTCTCGCGGGGCCCCAGGATTGCCCCGAAACTGCGGCCCAGTGCATAAGCGTCCGCTTCGAAGAGCGTTTTGCCGAAGGTGCCGCGAATGTCATACTCGCGAAGGATGCTGGGGGCGAAGTTATGCGCGAAGTCGGGGCAGGGGATTCTCATTGCTTCCTTTTCCGGGGCATCAGGCTGATCGTCTTCGGGCGCAGGCCTGAGCTGCGACTTGCACCGTCCAATGCCTCCCGGTCAAATCCCCGAGTTCACGCCCGATACAGCAGGACTTTTCTTCTTGCGCCCACCCCCCTAAAGCGCGCCGATGAGCACTTCGCCCCATCAGTCCCGCCGCACTTTCGCGATCATCTCGCACCCAGACGCGGGCAAGACCACGCTGACCGAGAAGCTGTTGTTGCAAGGGGGCGCGATCCATCTTGCCGGACAGGTCAAGGCGCGCGGCGCCGCGCGGCGCGCGCGGTCGGACTGGATGAAGATCGAGCAGCAGCGCGGCATTTCAGTGACCAGCTCGGTCATGACGTTCGAGCGCGATGGCATCACGTTCAACCTGCTCGATACGCCGGGTCACGAGGACTTCTCGGAAGATACATACCGCACGCTCACGGCGGTCGATTCGGCGATCATGGTGATCGACGCGGCCAAGGGCATCGAACCGCAGACTCGCAAGCTCTTCGAAGTTTGCCGCTTGCGCTCGGTGCCGATCATCACCTTCATCAACAAGGTCGATCGCGAAGGCCGCGCCTGCTTCGACCTGCTGGACGAAGTGGCGGATATGCTCGCGCTCGATGTTTGCCCGATGTCCTGGCCAGTCGGCATGGGCGGTGTGTTCGAGGGCATTCTCGATATCAAGAGTGGCGGTATCAGCCGCCCCGAAGGCGCGTCGAAGGAGTTTCTCGGCAAGATCGATCACGGCGCTGCGCTGCCTGATGCGGTCGCGGAAGAACTGGAACTGGCGCAGGCGGGCTATCCTGAATTCGATGTGGATGCTTACCGGGCCGGTGACCTTACGCCGGTGTATTTCGGATCCGCATTGAAGAATTTCGGCGTCATGGAATTGATAGACGCGATTTCGCGCCATGCTCCGCCGCCGCGCCCGCAGCCTTCTGAGCAGGGCATGATCGAGCCGGATAACAAGGAAGTCACCGGCTTCATCTTCAAGGTGCAGGCCAACATGGACCCGATGCACCGCGATCGTATCGCCTTCATGCGGCTGGTTTCCGGCACCTTCAAGCGCGGGATGAAGCTGACGCCGTCAGGTCTGGGCAAGCCGATCGCGGTCCATTCGCCGATCCTGTTCTTCGCGCAGGACCGCGAGATCGCGGACAATGCCGAGCCTGGCGATATCATCGGGATTCCCAACCACGGCACTTTGCGGGTGGGTGATACGCTGTCGGAGAAGAACGACGTGCGCTTTACCGGCCTGCCCAACTTCGCGCCGGAAATCCTGCGCCGCGTTGCGCTGAAAGATCCCACTAAAGCCAAGCAGTTGCGCAAGGCCCTCGACGATCTTTCGGAAGAGGGTGTGATCCAGGTCTTCTACCCGGAGATCGGTTCGCAGTGGGTGGTCGGTGTTGTCGGCCAGTTGCAGCTTGACGTGCTGATCAGCCGTCTCGAGGCCGAATACAAGGTCGAGGCCGTGCTGGAACCTGCCCCGTTCGACACCGCACGCTGGCTCAAGGGTGATGACAAGGCGCTGAGAGAATTCGGCGATTTCAACAAGATGAGCCTGGCGCGCGACCGTGATGGCGACCCGGTGTTCATGGCGCGGTCGGCCTGGGATGTGGGCTATCAGCAGGAACGCAACCCCGACCTGACCTTTAGCGCCACCAAGGAACGCTGAACGCACGTAACGGCACTCAGACTGCACACAGCGGCACCTAACGCGACCATAACGGTCACGAAGGAACCTGACGGCGCTTCGACGGATTGCTAAAGAGGCCACCCCGCCGGAGCCTTTTCGTTGCAGATCAAGTTCGCCAGCTACAACATCCACAAGGCCGTCGGTCTCGATCGGCGGCGCGACCCCGATCGCATCCTGACCGTGCTGCGCGAGGTCGATGCCGACATCGTCGCCCTGCAGGAAGTCGACCGTCGCTATGGCCGCCGTATGGCGGTACTGCCGCTTGAAGCGATTCATGCGGCGACCGACTATGTCGCCGTGCCCATGTCGATGAAGCCTGACAGCCTTGGCTGGCACGGTAACGCGATCCTCGTGCGCAAGGGCATCGATCTGGTCGAGGCCGCGCCGGTGCCGCTGCCCGTGCTGGAGCCGCGCGGCGCGGTGCGGGCGGACCTCATGGTCGAAGGGCGGCGGCTGCGGGTGGTCGGCATGCACCTTGATCTGTCAGGCATTCGGCGGCGGCATCAGGTCCGTTCCGTGTTGTCTCATTGCGCTGACTGCGGCGAGCGGGTGCCGACAGTGATGATGGGCGATCTCAATGAATGGGCGCAGCGTGGCGGCTGCCTGCGGGAGTTCGGCGAAGGCTGGCAGGTTCTGGCGCCGGGCCGTAGTTTTCCGTCTCGGCGGCCGATGGCGCTGCTTGATCGCATTGTTGTGTCCGCCGAGTGGGAAATCCTGGGAACCAATGTGCATCACAGTCCGTTATCGGCGATAGGATCTGACCATCTGCCCGTCTGTGCCTCGCTTGCACTGCCTAAAATTTAGGCAACTGCTCATGAATCGAGCGGTGTTGCGTGCCTTGAGCGCGATCTACGGATTATCCACCAGCTGAATCGCCACTGATTTTTGCCGATTGGTAAATTGGCACACCCCTTGCTTAGTCATTGTTAGCCGGCGCTGGGGCCGGTGGCTAACAGGGGATAGGCATGAAGTTCATCATCGCCATCATCAAGCCCTTCAAGCTGGACGAAGTGCGGGAGGCGCTTGGGGGCATTGGCGTCGCCGGCATGACCGTTTCGGAAGTGAAGGGCTTCGGTCGCCAGAAGGGTCAGACGGAGATCTACCGCGGCGCCGAATACTCGACCAACATGCTGCCCAAGGTGAAGATCGAGGTCGCTGCACCCGACGATCTGGCGCCCAAGATCGTCGAGACGATCCAGCAGGTCGCAAGCACCGAGGCCATCGGTGATGGCAAGATCTTCGTCCTGGACCTCGCTTCGGCCGTGCGTATCCGCACCGGCGAGGCTGGCGACACCGCGCTCTGAGGGGAGCACTCATGATGAACCGCAAGTTTCTTGGTGGCATCGCGGCGACGGTAACGTCGCTTGCCGTCTCCACCGCTGCCTTCGCACAGGACGCTGCCGCGCCCGTGCCGAACCCTGGTAACAACGCCTGGATGATGGTCTCGACGATCCTTGTCCTGATGATGATCCTTCCCGGCCTCGCACTGTTTTACGGCGGCCTGACCCGCTCGAAGAACATGCTCTCCACGATGACCCAGATCGGCGGCGTCACGGCGCTTGCCATGCTCATGTGGGTGATGTTCGGCTATGGTCTGGCTTTCGGTCCCGAAGGCAACCAGTTCATCAGCTGGGGCAAGTTCTTCCTTGCAGGCGTCACGCCCGATGCAACCGCCGCCACCTTCACGGACGGCGTGGTCATTTCCGAACTTATCTTCGTCTGCTTCCAGATGACCTTCTCCGCGATCACCATCGCGCTGGTCCTGGGTTCGGTGGTCGAACGCATGAAGTTCTCGGCCGTCATGGTCTTTGCCATCGTGTGGCTGCTGATCGTGTATTACCCGATCGCGCACATGGTCTGGGAAGCGCGCGGCGTCTTCTTCGTGATGGGCGCTCTGGACTTTGCCGGCGGCACCGTGGTCCACATCAACGCCGGTGTCTCGGCGCTGGTCGCCGCGATCATCCTGGGCAAGCGCAAGGGCTACCCGACCGAACCGATGGCTCCGCACTCGCTGACGCTGACGTTCGTGGGCACCGGCCTGCTGTGGGTGGGCTGGTTCGGCTTCAACGCCGGGTCGGCGCTGGAAGCCAACGGTTCGGCTGCGCTTGCCATGATCAACACTTTCACGGCCACTGCTTCTGCCGCTCTGTTCTGGATGCTTGCCGAGAAGTTCTCGGGTCACAAGGGTTCGGCGCTGGGCTATTGCTCGGGCATCATCGCGGGCCTCGTCGCGGTCACTCCGGCGGCCGGTAACTCGGGGCCGTTCGGCGCGATCGTGCTGGGTGCCGTTGCCTCGATCGTCTGCTTCATCTTCGTCTCGAAGATCAAGCCGGCCTTCGGTTACGACGACTCGCTCGACGCCTTCGGCATCCACGGCGTTGGCGGCATCATCGGCGCCATCGGCACCGCCATCGTCTACGCTCCGTCACTCGGCGGCCCGGGCGGTGCGGACTTCGCCATCGGCTCGCAGCTGGTGACCCAGATCGCCGCTGTCGCTGCAACGATCGTCCTTTCGATTGTCGGCACCACGGTTGCGATGTTCATCGCCAAGGCAGTCACCGGCCTGCGCGTCAGCCCCGAAGTCGAAGCCGACGGTCTCGACATCGGCGAGCATGGCGAGCGCGCCTACAACTAAGAATCTCCAGTTTGGCGGCGGCGGGAACTTCCTCCTCTCCTCCCTCCCGTCGTCGCCAACCGATGTTCCTCCTGCGAACACAACCTTCAAAGGGCCGGAGCCAGCCGCTCCGGCCCCTTTTTTATGCGCGTGACTTGTGGAATGCTGCGCATCCTGAGGGCTGCAAGTGGGCGGTGCGGCCAGTGGGGGAACGCGGATGAAGTACGTCACGGCCATCATCAAGCCGTTCAAGTTCACCGAAGTGAGGGATGCGCTCGCGGCCTCGGGTATTTCGGGAATGACGGTTTCGGAAGTCAGCGGTTTCGGGCGCCAGAAAGGGCAGACCGAAGTCTATCGCGGCGCCGAATACGCATCGAGCATGCTGCCCAAGCTACGGCTGGAGATCGCGGTGCCGGATGCGCTGGCGGCGCACGTCGTCGAGATCATTCGCGCCCATGCGAACAATGACGAGATCGGTGATGGCAAGATTTTCGTCTTCCCGCTCGACCGGGCAGTGCGGATCCGCACAGGCGAGCAGGATGACAACGCGCTATAGCGCGTTTTCAAGGCCGGTTACGAATAAGGCGCCCTTGCGAATCGGGGGCGAATCGCGACAGGGCTGAAAAGGGACGTTCAGCGGCCGGCTGAGAGCATTTCGATCAGCTGGCGTACCGGGCTGACGTCATAACCGGCGCCTGCCGCCTTCGATGCGATAACGGCCGGGCTGTCGCCTGCCTTGGCGCGAGCCAGCGCCCACAGCAGCGTCGACCGGGTGCCCGAACGGCAATAGGCAAGCACCGGTCCTTCGACGTCCAGGGCCTGCTCCATCGCATCGACCTGCGCCTGGCTGAAACCGGCGTGAGTCACGGGAATCGCAACATAATCGATACCGGCGGCGCGGGCCGCAGTCTCGATCGCATCGCCGGGAGTCTGGTCTTCGCTTTCGCCTTCGGGGCGATTGTTGATGATGCGGATCACGCCCAGCGCCTTGGCCTCTGCGATCATGTCGACATCGATCTGCGGGCTTGCAAAGACGGTCTCGGTGATTTGGCGGAACATCTGCGCATTCTCCCGTAATCGAGCGACCGGACGGAGCCGGAAACCGGCCTTCAAGACGCTTCACGTCGATCAGGCAAGCCCATTCGTCGCTTAAAAACCGCTAATTCGTCGCGAAGCACTGCAAGGACCTCGCATTTCCGTTCGCCATCGCGTTTGGAGTCGTGTAAGAGTCATGATTGCAGGAGATGGCCGGGCGTTGCCCAGCCGTTTGCCTGACGTTTGGCGTGGATCGTCCGCCCGCCTGACGAATACTTCTGGGGCGCAGCGAAGGTACGCTAGTAGACATGGGTTTTGATAGAGGTCGTCGCGGAAGGGGACGCGACAATAAGCGGGGCGGTGAGGACGAATTCGATCCGTTCTACGCTGGCGGCGGAGATCGCTTTGGCGGCGGTGACCGTTTCGGTGGCGGCGGCTTCGGCGGCGGTGACCGCGGCGGCTTCGGCGGCGGTGGCGGCTACGGCGGTGGCGGTGATCGCGGCGGCTTCGGT
>NZ_LYMM01000044.1 GCF_002896965.1 Novosphingobium guangzhouense | reverse complement strand
GGTGCGCTGGACGCACGACGAGACGGGAGAGCGGGTCTACGAACTCTACGACCTCGTCAACGATCCGGGCGAAACCCGTAATGTGGCCTCGGACAAGCCCGCAGTGGTGAAGGAACTCGACGCCATCCTCGACCGCCAGCCCAAGCCCAAGCCGCTGCCCAAGCCGAAGGGCAAAGCCTGACCGCTTGCCCCGAGACCGCGGTTGACACGCGTGGGCGTCCTCGGGGACATGGGGCGGGATCTTGCCAAAGCAGACTGAGGTAGCAGGACGAGTGGAAGTGGAAGCGGCATCGACTGCGGGCATGGTCCTGATCCCCGCGGGCACCTTCACGATGGGATCGGACAGGTTCTATCCCGAGGAAGCTCCGCTGCGCCGCGTTTTCGTCGACGCTTACTGGATCGACGAGATTCCGGTGACCAACCGACAGTTCGCGGCTTTCGTGGAGGCGACCGGCTACACGACGGTCGCCGAGATCGCGCCCGACCCCAGGGACTACCCCGATATGCTGCCGGGCATGGACCGTGCCGGGTCGCTGGTCTTCCACAAGAGCCCGGTCCCGGTCGATACCTCGAACCCGGGCAACTGGTGGCGGTTCGAATTCGGCGCGGACTGGCGCCATCCGCTCGGCCCCGGCAGCGACATCGAAAGCCTGGAGCTGTGGGACCATCCGGTCGTTCAGGTCGCCTATGCCGATGCGGAAGCCTATGCCCGGTGGAGCGGCAAGGAACTGCCCTCGGAGGCGGAATTCGAATTCGCCGCACGCGGTGGCCTCGAAGCCGCAGACTATGCCTGGGGCGACACCCTGGCTCCGGACGGCGCGATGATGGCCAATTACTGGCAGGGCCTGTTCCCCTTTGCCAACCAGATGCTCGACGGGTGGGAGCGCACGTCCCCGGTCAGGACATATCCGGCGAACGGGTACGGCCTTTTCGACATGATCGGCAACACGTGGGAGTGGACCAGCGACTGGTGGAGCGAAACCCCGCGAGGCGCCAGGAAGGCTCCTGCGTCAAAATCGTGCTGCACGGCCAAGAACCCGCGCGGCGCGAAATTGAGCGACAGCTTCGACCCAGCCCATCCCGGGGTCAGGATCGGCCGAAAGGTACTCAAGGGCGGATCCCATTTGTGCGCCGAGAACTACTGCCAGCGCTATCGTCCGGCTGCGCGGCACCCGGAAATGATCGACTCCGCGACGTCCCACATCGGGTTTCGATGCGTATCCCGCGGTAGTTAAACCTGAAAATTGTCCAAGCCTAACCGAATGGCCGCTTCCGAAAGCCAGAAGTGGGCCGCCGTACGGCGACAAAGGGCGCGTTGCAGCGGAAACCAGGATGAAGCCGTCCTGATGCTGGTTCTGCTCGGCATGGTCACGGCCGTCCTTGCGGCGATGCAGACCTCGGCGGAGGCCTTGCTGACGATCTATTTCTTCACCAGCATGTTCCTCAGCGGATGCTCGAACACCTGCATCACCTCGATCCAGATCGTCAGCCCCGCGCGAATGCGGGGCACGGTCGTGGCCACGTACATGCTGCTGATCAGCGTCGCCGGACTCGGCATCGGCCCGCCCATCACCGCATCGCCCAGTGCGAACTTCGTTGATGGCCGAATAGGGCCGGCACTGGCACTCGTTTCGATCGCGATAGGAGCGCCAACGCTCGGTACGCAAATCTGGAGCCGACGAGGCTACAGGCTCCGGATCGCGGCGCTGACGGACCAAAACGGCGAGACTTGAAAGTCGGGCACTCCTCGCGGCTTCAGCCTGCGCATCTGAGGCAGAAGAGCATGGCGGAGATGGGTTCCCAACGGTGGATCGTGAACCGATTGATCTCCAATAGCTCCGGGGCCCATTCTTAGTTGTTCAATATGACCTGTAGCTAGACGTGCTCAGTTATAGCGGCCTAGGTATATCATCGCGATGCCGTATATATCGATCAGCGCGTGCGCCATGATCAACGACCAAAGGTTGCGCCCACTGCGGAACCAGGCCCATGCGAAGACAACACCCATGAGACCGGTGAAGAGGATACCGAGCCACCCCTGAATGAAGTGCGCGACGCCGAAGAATGCCCCGCTCGCAAGTATCGCGCCGCGCCGCGCGGCGGCGCCTTCGCCGAAGATTGCGGTTACCTGGTGTAGGAAGAAGCCCCGGAACAGCACCTCTTCGCCGATCGCCGCACTGGTCAGCGCGTAAGCGAGCAGTTGCAGTGCCGCTCTCTCGTTGCCGACGAGCACCCCGTAGCCACTGTAATCGACATGGGTCGCAAGTAGCCATTCGAGGAGCGGCTGACCGACTTCACCGAACAGGATGCCCGTCCCTGTGACGCCGCCTGTCCAGAGCAACGTCGCCCGCCAACCGTGTCGCCGCACGCCGACCGGCGCCAGCCTTCCCGCCTCTACGAAGGTCCACATCAGCGCCAAGCCGGCTAACAGCAAGACGCGAAGCGGGATGGCGACCGGCGCAAAGAGCAACGCGAGCATCGTCGCTAGCGCCAGGCACCGCACGGGTGTCCGTCGCAACAGCGGCAGGCCGTTCATCCGCAGGACGCCGTCACTTGGGAGTGAATCTCGGCCGAGTTCGACGCAACTGCCGCCAGGCGATGCTTGGGACGGCCCCGGGCTTCGAAGAGAAAACGGCACCTTGTCATGTGAAAGACCTTCCCGATGACGCCTGCGCGCCGACGTGGCAGCGTTTCCGCTTAGACATCGGCGAACATGGCCGCCCGCGAAAACACTGTAAAGGTTGCGCGAACCTTGCGATCGCCAATTAGGAGAGGGGCACTGAGTCGTCGGCGGTTAGCGGCGGGGCGGCAGAGAGACGGTGTCTCCCGCTACGTCAATCACCACCTTCCCACGAAGCGCATAGGCACTCCTGCCCTCCAACAATTCGTGCGCCTGTCCGACGCGGGCCAGCGGCAGAACCGCACCTACGACGGGTCGGACGAGGCCGCGTTCCGCGAGGTCGGTAAGCAGATCAAGCTTGCCCCGATTCTGACGTGTGAAGACGAAGTGATATGCCGCGTTTTTACCCCATGCCTCGATAAGGTTCTGCGGCTGTGGAATATCAACGATGCTGACGACACGCCCCATGTCCGCCAGCGCCAACGGACTGCGCGCCAGCGTATCGCCGCCGATCGTGTCGAACACGACCTCCACGCCGCGACCGCCCGTCAGCCGCGTTGCGGCATGGACATAATCCTCCGTGCTATGATCGATCGCTTCGTCGGCGCCGAGCGACCGCACAAACGCATGGTCTGTGGCACGCGCAGTCGTCAGCACGCGGGCACCGATCGCCTTGGCAACCTGGATCGCGATCGTCCCCACGCCGCCGGCACCGCCGTGGATGAGAACGGTTTCGCCGACAGCAAGGCGTGCACGCGTCACGAACGCTTCCACGACGGTGCCCCCGACGAGCGTCAGGCTGGCCGCCTCGACATGATTGAGGTTCGACGGCTTGCGGGCCACCAGGTCGACGTCGACAACGTGCCGTTCGGCATAGGAGCCAGGACCGCCGAAGATACGAGGTGTATAGTAGACCTCATCGCCTGCCATGAATTCCGTTACGTCTGCCCCCGTCTCTTCGACTATGCCGGAAACGTCGTGTCCGATGATCGCAGGCAAGGGCACCAGATCGGCATAGTCACCGCGACGGATTTGGTAGTCGAGCGGGTTGACCGCCGTGGCATGAACCCTGACGCGTAGCTGTCGAGCGCCGACGGGCAGCACGGGAACATCGCGCAGTTCGAATGCGTCGGCCCCGCCGAAGCGGCTAAGAACAACCGCCTTCATGGTTTTAGTCATCGGATATCTCCCATGAAGTGAATTCGGGTGTGGAAAAAGCGCGCACCTGTATGGATGTCACACCATTGCAACAGGAAGGCCGGTGAGCTGCCGTGCCTCGATGTCCTCGTGTGCGGCGGCGATCCTGTCGAAAGTATATCGGGCCACCTGGAGATCACTGAACAGGCCTGCACCGATCGCGGCCCAGAGCTGCGACGTGGCAACCGCAACGGTTTCGCCCCGAACATATTGTGGCGTGCCGCCGCCCCGGAGTTGGACGGCGCGGGAGCGGAGTTGATCGGCCGCAGGAAGCGCTTGTCCCGACGCGGCACCGATCGTGGCGATCACGCCGCCATCCCGTACACCAGCGACCGCCAACGGAAAGGTCGCTTGTCCGACGAAGTCGTATACCACATCCACGCCGGCGGGTACGATCGCGCGCACCCTGTCGGAAAGCGCCGGATCGTCGGCTACGAATGCATGGTCCGCCCCAGCTGCGACCGATGCCAGTTTGCCGACCGATCCTGCCACACCGATCACCGTTGCCCCCAGCGACCGCGCCCAGCGCGACAGGATCGCCCCGACGCTGCCTGACGCCCCGAGCACGAGCGCGACCTCACCCGCCTTCAGCGGGTGCAAGGCGTACAATCCCATCCAAGCCGTCAGTCCCTTCGCAAGGAAGGTCGCCGCGACCTCGTTGGAGATGTCGTCCGGCAGTCGAACGAGCGCCTCGGCAGGTACGAGCGAAGCGGTGGCGTAAGCTCCCTCGACGAAGAAATAGGCGACGCGGTCTCCCGGTGCAAAGCCGGTCACCCCGGGGCCGACGGCATCGACCACACCCGCCGCCTCGAAGCCCGGCGTAGCGGGAAGCCGCATCGGGTATAGGCCCTTGCGGACCATGACATCGACATAGTTGATGCCGATCGCTGTTTGCACCAGCCGTACCTGCCCAGCGCCGGGCAATCCGACCTCTGTCTCCATCACTCTCAGGACGGCAGGCGTGCCGATCGTCCGTATCTCGATTTTCCTGGCCATTTTCGACTCCTCTGGAATTGACTGCGTCATGCGAGGGCGACAGGCCGCATCGTCCCGGCGTGCGGAAATCTGCCCTGGCGAAAAGCGGCGTAATATCCCGCCAACTCCTCGCGGGAGCCGGCGATGAAGGGCCCCTGCGCCACGACCTCAATGTTCTGGGGCTGTCCGGCATACAGCAGTATCCGGGCGCCTTTCGCGCCCGCTCGAAGCGCGAGCATGCTGGAAGCGCCGCCGGCGGGGCCGGTCCAGCCGACCATGTTCTCCGACAGCGGTTCGCCACCAGCGCCGGCTGTCGCCTCACCATCGATCACCACCGTGAAGGCGTTATAGGCGGCGGGCAGCTCCGGCGCGAAGCTAGCATCCGGCTCCATCCGGATGTCAGCCAGCGTGACGGGCACCGCATTCTTCGTCGCCGCCGCCGCGTCACCCAACCGGCCGCTGTAGACTATCGCCTCGACCCCCGGTTCGACATGGACCGGCATGGCCGCGCGCTGCAGGATCTGCACCCGCGGCGGCATGTTCCGCTGTCCCTCAGGCAGGACCAGCCACAGCTGGAACAATCGCATGCCGGTCGATACCATCGCATCCTCCGAATGGACGATGCCGCTGCCTGCCGTCATCCATTCGACGTCGCCTTCCGCCAGCCGGCCGCCGGTGTCCTCCATCGTGCCGTTCAGCATGAAGGTTACGGTCTCCAGCCCGGCATGGGGATGTGCCTCCCCGAAACGCCCTTCCAGCGTGATGTGGTCGTCCGCCATCAGGAAGAATGGATCGGTGGCGTTGAAATTTCCCGGAGACACCACCAGCGCCGCCTTGTGACGCTCGCCATCGAAGCCGGGTCCGAGCGGCGGTATTGTGGTGACGCGATCGATCGATCTGTGAAGCATGGTCCATTCCTCCAGGTCTTAGACCCCACAATGGCCGGTACAGTCATCGTGCCGGTCCGTGCTTCATGATCTCGGAAACTACTCGCCACCCATCAAGACAGGGATTGGAGAACCCGGTGTTGCTGGACGCGCAACCCGAACATGGAAGAATTTTCGTCATCGATCCTCTACTGAGGAGCAATGCCGGAACACTTGGCTGTCGCAGCAGGAGCAAAGCCATGACGTCGCTTCGCGCATTCCTCGACGATGAAGCCCACGACTTTCCGGCGCACGAGCGGCCGGCCGCCGTCGGTTCCCCCGCGTCCCCATCGCACGAGGCGGGGACACGATTGGCCCACCTGGCGGTGGGCGTCCTGGTCGGAACGACAGCAGGTCTCGGCGCGGCGCTGGTGAGCGCCGATCTGGGGCAGGTGCGACAGGTGCTGGACTTGAGTGCGACCCAGGCGGCATGGCTGTCGACCAGCTATATCGCTGCCGCGGTCCCGGCGAACCTGCTACTGATCAAGGTCCGGCAGCAATATGGCCTGCGGCGCTTCGCACTGGCGGCCCTCGGCCTCTACGCCGCCGCATCTCTGGCGCAGGCTTGGGTGACAGAGTTCGCGGCGATGGTGCTCCTGCGTGCGATTGCCGGCTTCGTTTCCGTGACGTTGATCCCACTGTGCCTATTCCACACTATGCAAGGGTTTCCGACAAAGTGGCGCCTTCGCGGGCTGGTCTTTGGGATCGGCATAACGCAATGCGCCATGCCATTGGCGCGGCTCCTATCTCCCTCGCTGCTTGGCGTCGACGGGTGGCGCTCGCTGTTTCTGCTCGAAGCCGGCCTTGCGCTGCTGTCTCTGGCTGCAGTCGGCGTACTGCGCCTTCCACCCGCCGAACGAGCGCGCGTTCTCGAGCCAGTGGATCTTTTGACGTTCGTCCTCCTGGGCGGCGCGCTGGCCGCGATCGCCGCTGCGTTTGGCCTGGGGCGTTATGAAGGGTGGCTGCACACCCGATGGATCGTCGTGACGCTGCTCGCCGCTCCGCCGGCGCTGCTGGCGGCCGGCGTCATCGAGTTGCGCCGTGCGACACCGCTGATCGACCTGCGCTGGCTGACCCACGGGGACGTCTGGCGCTTCGCTGTGGCGGTATTCCTCATCCGGCTAGTGCTGGCCGAACAGGAGGTGGCGCTAGGCGCGGCGCGCGCGCTCCGCGGAAGAGCGCACGGCCTTGTATCGCTGGCAGAAGTCATGCTCGCAAGCGCAGTTGCCGGAGTTCTTGCCAGCGCTGCATGCGTGAACATCGAGAAAATCGCGCGACCGATGATGCTCGCGATCGGGATCGCCACCATCGCAGCGTTGGTCGACAGTGCCGCGCCGGAAACGCGTCATCTGGCGCACCTCTACGTATCGCAGGCCGCGATCGCGTTCGCTGGCACCTTCTTCCTTGGGCCCGCGCTCCTGCTCGGCATAACCAGCGCCTTGCGGCATGGTGGCGGCGCACTCATCAGCTTCATCGTCTTGTTCGGGGTGGTCAATGCGCTGGGCTCGGTCGCTGGCCCGGCGCTGCTCAGCAGCTACATGAATTGGCGGATCGCGGCAGGCGCGGCCGAGCAGGCAGCTCGAGCCGACACGATGCGGCTCGCCGCGGTGCTTGGTCTTGCGACGACCTTGTACTTGGCAGTGCTCCTCTTGTTGCGCGTACTGCAGCGCCTTGCCGAGCGACGGACTGAAGTGAGCGCCGGTGCGGCAAGGGAGGAGCAAGCGTCTCCCGCCGCTTCGGGATGGACACAGCCGCCTATCGTTCCGGCAATCGGAGCGATCATGGCGGCGCTGGCGATCTGCGGCTTCATATTGATTTTGGCCGCATTCGGACGGGTCTGATGCATACAGCAGGTTTCAGGATCTGGGGCATACAGGGTATCATGAGCGGCCATGCCGGCCGACAGGACAAAGCGTAGGACGCATGCTCCAAGGAACGGCGCAAGGGCCGTACGGTTCTAAGCCTGTAGGAAATCAGAACCGCATCGCTGATGCGGTCCTGGGCTGATCAGGCAACCAACTGCATCGGGCTTTCTACCAACTCCCTAAACGCGGCCATGAATTGCGCAGCCGTGGCACCATCAATCGCGCGATGATCGAAACTGGCCGTCGCAGCCATAATAGTGGCCAATGCCAACTGGCCATCGACTTTCCACGGCTGTTCGATGCCCGCCGCTACGCCCAGAATGAGCGCCTGAGGCGGGTTGATCACCGGGAACATCTCGTCGATGCCGAACATGCCCAGATTGGAAAGGGAGGCAGTTCCGCCCTGATAATCTTCGGGCGACAGCTTGCCGTCTCTCGCCTTGAGCGCAAGGGCCTTGCTTGTCTGCGCGATACCCGACGGTGACAGCGCGCCGGCATCGCGAATGACTGGAGTGACCAGGCCTCCTTCAACCGCCACGGCCATCGCGATATCCTGCCGGCTGAAGCGATGCAGCACGTCGCCCCCGTACTGCACATTGACGTCTGGAACCAGCGCCATCGCAGTTGCCATCGCCTTGATCAGCATATCATTGACCGACAACTTGATCCCCCGCGGTGCCAAGCCATCGTTCAACGAGATGCGAAGCTGCAGCAGCGGATCCAAATTGCAGCGCACCGTCAAGTAAAAGTGCGGCACATGGCTTTTCGACTCCGTCAAACGACGCGCAATCGTTTTGCGCATTGTCGTGAGTTTCACGGTTTCGACCGGCACGCCGCCAGGCGGATCATAGATAGGCGCAGGCGATATGGGAACCGCAGCCGGCGCTATGGCCTGCTGGGCCGACGCGAGCAGCGAAGGAATTCCAAGGTCGGCCTTTACGATCCGACCTCGCGGGCCACTACCAGCCAAGCCTTGCAACGATATGCCGCGCATTCCTGCGATCCTGCGCACAAGCGGCGATGCGTTGACCCTGCTGTTGTCGATTTGCGCGAGGGGCTCCGCCGACTTCGCTGATTCGTTTACCGCTGCTGGCCCAACAGCAGGCTCGGCGACAGGCGAACCGGCCTCTGGAGGCGGGGGCGTTGCCTTGGCCTCGCCTTCCATTCGGTTGGGCGCCTGCTCGCCAGCGATCGCGACCGTGGCTATGACTGTGCCGACCGGAACGTCCTGGCTTCCTTCAGCAACGGCGATCGACACGATAACTCCTTCGTCGGCGGCCTCATATTCCATGGTCGCCTTGTCGGTCTCTATCTCCGCGATCGTGTCGCCCGGACTGATAGTATCTCCGATGCGGACCAACCAGCGAGCGAGAGTGCCCTTTTCCATCGTCGGCGAGAGCGCCGGCATCGTCAGTTCGATAGGCATGTTATTCCCCGAGAAAGAGTTCGGCGGCCGCCTCGATTATCGCGTCGCTGTCCAGCCGATACGTCCGATAAAGGTCAGGCAAATCACCGGTCTGGCCAAAGTTGTCGACGCCGAGCGGACTGACGCGCATGCCCCTGACGCTGCCTAGCCAGGAGAGCGCCCCTGGCGATCCGTCGATCACTGTTACCAGGCCTGCGCCTGGCGACAAGGCGGAGAGGAGTGTCTCGATGTGGCTGGGCGCCGCGCTGGCGCCCTTCCATCGTGCGGCACGACCAGCGGACCATCCGCGATGAAGCAGGTCGGGCGATGTTACACTGAGCAGTCCAAGCCCTGGCATATCGTCGGACAGGCTCTCCCAGGCCATGAGCGCCTCTGGGGCAATAGCGCCGACAAAGACGATGGCCGCTTCCGCGCCGGGATCCGGGCGACGCAGCCAATATCCTCCCTTGAGAGCCCCTTCTTCCCAATCCGAGTCGGCTCGCTCGATCTGTTGGATGGTGCGCGTGCTCAGCCGGAGATAGACTGAGCTGCCGGCCGGCTCCTGCATATGGTCGAACGCGAAGCGCATCAGCAGCGCCACCTCGTCGGCAAAAGCCGGCTCGAAATATATGAGGTTGGGCTGCCCCATTCCGATCAACGGCGTGTTGATCGACTGGTGCGCGCCGCCCTCCGCGCCAAGCGTCAGGCCTGAGGGCGTTCCCACAAGGAGAAAGCGCGCGTCTTGGTAGCATCCATAATTAAGGGCATCCAGACCGCGCGCGATGAAGGGATCATAGACGGTGCCGACCGGTAACAGGCGTGTACCAAATTGCGGAGCGGCAAGTCCGAGCGCAGTGAGCAACAGGAAGAAATTGTTTTCCGCGATCCCTAGTTCGAGATGCTGCCCAGCAGCGTGGCCGGACCACTTCTGCGCCGAGGGAATCTTGGCCGCATGGAACACATCCTCAAGTTCGCTGCGGCGGAACAGGCCACGTCGATTGACAAATCCTCCTAGATTTGTGGTCTGCGTGACATCCGGCGCAGTCGTTACGATACGATCGCCCAATGGGTCTCCCGCCTTGGCCAGATCCATCAAAATTCGCCCGAATGCGGCCTGCGTCGACTGCTCCTTGCCCTCAGGCACAGGCAGGCGGGCCGGAACCGGCACGAACTGCGCCTGATGCTCAGGTGCCGTGGAGGCGAAAGCGCTGCGATCGACAAAAGCCTTGAGTTCGGCCGCGACATTGTCGCCAAGCCCGCCATAAGGCTCCCACTCCTCGCCTTCCGCAATATTCAGGCTCGCGCGCAATTCAGCAATCTGGGCCGGGTTCATCATGCCCGAATGATTGTCCTTGTGACCAGCCAATGGCAGTCCGAAACCCTTGATGGTGTATGCGATGAACAGTGTCGGCGCCTCGTCATCGGCAGCGGCAAAGGCTTCCAGTAGCGTTTCCACGCAATGACCGCCTAGATTCGTCATCAGTGCGGCGAGCCCATCATCGTCGTAGCTCTCGATGAGGCCACGGGCATTTTCCTTTGCGCCGATATCCGCGAGCAACCGCGTGCGCCACGCTGCGCCGCCTTGATAGGTGAGAACGGCATAGTCCGCGTTTGGGCAGTTATCGATCCATTCCTCCAAGCTCTTGCCGCCCGGCTTGCTGAAGGCTTCTTTCTGCAATTTTCCATTCTTCAGCGTCAGGACGCGCCAGCCGCATGTCTCGAAAATATCGTCGAAGCGCCGGAACATCCGATCGGCTGTAGTCGCATCGAGAGACTGGCGATTATAATCCACGATCCACCAGCAGTTGCGGACGTCATGCTTGTAGGCTTCGATCAGGCATTCGTAGATGTTGCCTTCATCGAGCTCTGCATCGCCCATGAGCGCGATCATGCGCCCGGCATCCTCCTCCCTGATCTGGCTATGGGCGATCAAGTAATCTTGAACCAGGCTTGCGAAAGCGGTGATGGCCACGCCTAGGCCGACGGACCCGGTCGAGAAATCGACCGGTATCTGGTCCTTGGTACGCGACGGATAGCTCTGCATGCCTCCCAAGCCACGGAATCGTTGCAACTGGTCGAGACTCTGGTTTCCCAACAAATAATGGATCGCGTGCAGCAGCGGACCGGCATGGGGCTTGACGGCAACCTTGTCCTGCGGTCGGATCGCACCAAAGTACAACGTCGACATGATCGTACTCATCGAGGCGCAACTCGCTTGATGCCCGCCGACCTTCAACCCGTCCCGTTTCGGTCGGATGTCGTTGGCGTTATGCACCGTCCAGGACGACAGCCACCGTAGGCGGCCATCGAGCGTTTCCAATGCGTGGACCTTGTCATTTCGCGTGCCTGATATCGCAATAGACATGGCTATCCTCCAAGAAATTTCGAAAGCACGATATTGATCCCAACAAACAATTATCTTTTATACCGGCCCAAGAGCATCATATTTTTTGGCGTTGCAATTATTGATGACAATTGCGGACATCTACCTGCAAAGTATCTTCATGGTATCAGCACTGTATTTGCGGATTTATGGTCCTTCGGGCGCAAAACTATCGATCAATGCGCCCGATCCATGAATTCCGCGCTGTGTTCTACTATATCGCTCTTGCGCGACCGGATGAAGAAGCCCAGCGGCATGTTTATCACCAATCCGCCAATCGTCAGATTTTCTTCAGCAACTGGGCGGAAAGCGCATAGCCGGGGAGGACACGGCTCTCGGTCGCGACCTGCTTCATGCCTGCCCGGTCTATAACGCGGTCAAGATTGAGCCGCTCCGCTATAGCCTGCTCTTCCTCAAGAAACCTAGGAATGTCATGCGGCGACCCGAACCAGAATTCGTCCACGCCATCGGCGAACTTCACCGGGAACGCTATCTTCGTTCCGACCAGCGCGCGGTTCTGAATGTAGGCCTGCGTTAGCCCACGAATGGCTTCAGACTCCAAGATCGCCGCCGCATAGTCCTCTTGCCATACCTTGTTGAGCTGAGCGATTTCGACATTGGGGTGGCGCTCGACAAACCGGATGAGCTTGAACCTCGGACGGGTGCTTCCGCCGTATATCGAAACATCTTCGGCGAGTGCGATGCCGAGGTTTTCGAAATTTCCGAAGCGCTTCTCATCCTCTCGAAGAATCTGATAATCGGGAACCTCATAAGCCTCGAGAAGGCTGTCCTCACTTTCGAACCATATCTCGGAGCAGTTGAGAAATGGTGTGGCCGGCGCCGGAAATTCTAAGCCCAGATCGATGGCATAATTCTGGATATAGAGCAGCATGTACCTGTTAAAGGACGGCACTGTATCAATCAGGGCCGGATGGCGTAGCTCGTAATGCGTACGAGCGTCTTCGGGCGATATACCCTGCGGATTGCTGGATGCGCCGATGAATTTAATCATGGATCGACCCTCGTTCTCATGGCTCGATTTAGAGCCCGATGTCTGACGAAAATGGCTTCCTCGACAGATCGGTGCGGCGTCAACCGATGCCGCCATCGACGAGAAGTTGAGCACCAGTCACGTAGCTCGCGGCATCCGAGGCGAGGAACGAGACGGCTGCAGCTATCTCATCCGGCGTGCCCCTCCGCCCGAGGGGAATGATCGTATCGTAGAAGGCGATCCGTTCGGCTGTGTTCGTTCCGTGGAGCATCGGCGTATCAATGATGCCGGGTAGGACAGCATTCACGCGGATCCCGAGTGGCGCGAGTTCCGATGACGCGAGCTTTGTCATGCCGCACACGGCCCACTTCGTGGTAGCATAGGCGAAATAGCCCGGAATATTGTCCTGGCCGGCGCCAGAGGATATGTTGATGATCGAACCTTTGCCCGCCGCCTTCATGATGCCGAGCACAGCGCGCATCCCCAAAAAGCAGCCGAGCTGATTGACCCGGTAGTGAAAGTCCCACATCTCGAGATCAGTGACCTCGATAGTACCGGGCCTATGAACACCCGCATTGTTGACGAGCACGTCGATCGTGCCGAAAGCATCGACGGCAGCAGATGTCACCTGCTCCCAAGAGGTCAAATCGCTAACATCGTGCTCAATGAAAACAGCATTGGAGCCAAGCGTCTCGGCAAGCGCCTGCCCACTTGGATTAATATCTGTGAGAACAACTTTTGCGCCTTGGGCGACGAACATTTTCGCTTCGGCGGCACCCTGCCCGCTCGACGCACCTGTGATGATGGCGACCTTGCCCGCCAGCGCTTCCTCTACCATTTCTTTCTGCTCCTCAAATAAAAACTGATTTGTTCATGTTTCCAACTTCGGATTCAAACCAGACATGCATGCGGCTGACCAAGTCGCCGCGGCAGATGCAGCCGCTACGATATCGTCAGGTTGCAGTTCGCGCTGTGTTTCACTGGACATCGGAATTAAACCCTCCGTTGAAGAGGTCCTCGACGACTGTTTCCAAACCTGCTCGATCAGTTCGATTGTACAGGGATGCTCGATCGACTTGCCCCCTGAGAGCAGGCCGGTAGCAAAGTCGGCAATTGTGATTGAACCGCAACCGGCATTGAACTTCGGACAGCGGCATTTGAAGAGCGGGGTGAACTGTCCGGGAATATCGGAACCAGAGGTCAGACGTTCTCCAGTATTTTCCCGCAATATCGACATTTGACGGCATGACGTTATCCGCCTTGCTGTGGGTCACGGACAAGGTCTTCCGCGGCGGCAAGGCGGATGATCAACTTACCCTTATTGGCACCATCGTAGAGGTGCTTGATCGAGCCGGGCGCAGCATCCAGCCCGTCCAATATGTCCTCGGCGTATCGGATGTCGCCAGCGCGCACCCAGTTAGCGATGGCCGAAATCGCTTCGGGGAAACGCGCCTTGTAATCGAGCGCAATGAAGCCCTTCATCGATGCACGCTTGGTCAGGAGGTGTCGTTCGACGCGCGGGCCGAGCGGCCAGGGGTTCCAAGTGGAGAGCGCCGCCGTACCGCAGACGGCAACCCTGGCTCCATTGGCTAGGTTCGCAAGCACCGCATCGCTGATCGCGCCCGCAGTATTATCGAAATAGCAGTGAACGCCTTCCGGACAGGCTGCCGACAGTGCCGCACGCAGGTCCGGTTCGGCCTTGTAGTCGAAAGCCAGGTCAAAGCCGAATTCATCGACGCATTTGCGGCGTTTCTCTTCGCCACCCGTGATCGCGATTGTCCTGCATCCCAAAGCTTTAGCGATCTGTCCCGCGCATGATCCCACCGCGCCCGCCGCTGTCGAGATCACGACCGTTTCAGCAGCACGCGGGGCACAGATGTCCAAAAGCCCGAAATAGGCGGTCACGCCGTTGAGACCGAGGACACCTAGCGCACTGGAGAGGGGCAAGTCTCTCTCCGATGCGCGCAGGAGAACCTGCTCGGCATCTGCAACGGTATATTCCTGCCAGCCGAACAACCCGGTGACGCGATCTCCTGCCACGAATTCGGGATTTCGGGAGGCGATGATCTCGCCAACCGCAAAAGCCCGCATGGTCTCGCCCGGCTCTACGCGAGGAAGATAATTGCCTTCGTCCAGGAGCCAGCCGCGCATGGCGGGATCGACGGACAGATAGGCATTGCGGACCAGGAATTGCCCTTCGCCGAGCTCCGGGATTTCCGCGTCACGGACGGCAAAATGCTCCGCTCCTGGGATCGTCTGAGGCCGGGAACGCAACCAGATCTGTCGGTTCTTCATTTCCGTTCCGCCTCTTCGCGGGCAATTTTCGCAATGATCGGAAGGTCTTCAACCAGGCTCTCTGCTCGGGCCGATGCTGCGTTACCGCGCAACAGCCTCCCATGAATTCCATGAATGATCGCGGCAAAGCGAAACAGGTTGAACGTCAGATAGAATGAAAGGTCGGGAATAGCGTCTCGCCCCGTCCTAGCGCAGTAGGCGGCCAAATATTCAGCCTCGGAAGGAATGCCCAGTTTCGCAAGATCCTGGCCCGCTAGACCCGCGATCGTCAGACGCGGCATGCGATAGGTCATGAGGTGATAGGCAAAATCGGCAAGGGGATGCCCCAGGGTCGACAGCTCCCAGTCAAGAACGGCAACCACCTTCGGCTCGACCGGATCGAAGATCATATTGTCCAGCCGGAAATCGCCATGGACGATGGCAACTTCGTCGCTGGCCGGGATATGTTTCGGAAGCCAGTCGATGAGCCAGTCAAGGTCAGCGTTGCGTGGAGCCAATGGATCGCCGAGATATTGCTTGGACCAACGCGCGATCTGACGCTCACAATAATTGCCGCTTCGACCATAGTCGTCCAGGCCGAGGGAAGCCGGAGAGATGGAATGCAGCGAGGCGATTGTCGCGTTCTGTGAATCGAAGATCGCGCGTCTGGCTTCCGGGGCGACGCCTGGAAGTGCAGGATCGACAAAATTCCGGCCGGCCATCATTTCCATGACGTAAAATGGCGTTCCGATGATGGAGGCATCTTCGCAAATGGCATAGATGCGGGGTACAGGCACCGGTGTGTCGGCCAGCGCAGACATGACGCGCGCTTCCCGCTCTATGGCATGAGCCCCCTGGACGATCGGTCCGGCAGGCTTGCGCCGCAGGACATAGTCGCGCTGGGCAGTGGCGAGTTTATAGGTCGGATTGGATTGGCCGCCACTAAATCGCTGCACTTCCAGCGGCCCCCGATAGTCGGATACATGGTGGCCGAGCCATGCGTCCAACGCTCGAGTATCGAGTTCACCCCCGTCCCCCTCGATCTTGTGAACAGTCGCGGGATTGGTCATGAACCACTCTCTTCACGCTTGATCTGCTTGGCGATGGACCATTTATGCACTTCGGTCGGACCATCATAAATTCGGAATGCCCGAATTTCGCGGAATATCTGTTCGACCACCGTATCGGACGATACGCCGGTGCCTCCCATGATCTGGACGCAGTTGTCAGCCACCTTAAATAGGGCTTCTGAGATCGCAACCTTCGCCATTGAGCTCTCAGTCGTGCCCTTCTCGCCGGCATCAAGCAGTCCTGCACACCAATCGATCGTGAGTTCGCTCTGCTTCAACGCAATCCGATTATCCGCGAGCATGAAACCGACAGCCTCATGGTCGATCAGAGGCTTTCCGAACGCCATCCGTTTGATGGCGTAGTGCGCGGCGATTTCCTGCGCCCTCGTGGCTGCACCCAACCAGCGCATGCAATGTGTGAGACGAGCGGGCGCCAATCGTACCTGAGCATAGGCGAAGCCTTCGTGAGCGCCGCCCAGGATATCCTCATCGGTCAGACGCAAGTCCGTAATAGTAAGGGTGGCATGGCCGCCGGGCATCGAGCTATCGATTGTGCTCGGCACACGGTCGATACGGATAGCTGGGTTGGGCAAGGAAACAAGGAACATGGTAGCGGCTACTTTGCCGTCGCCGCGATCCGTTCGCGCCATCAGAATCGCGACTTCTGCTCCCGCAAAGCCGGTGATAAAGGCTTTCCGTCCGTTGACGACCCAAATCTTACCGTTCTGGTAAGCGGTGGTCATCAGCATAGCGGGATCGGACCCTGCGCCGTTTTCCGCAGCGGGCTCACTCATCAGGAACGCCGATCGTTTGCCAGCGAGAAGCGGATGGAGAAAGCGCTCGCGCTGAGATGGCGTCGCAACCTTGCTTAGCAGGTGTATATTGCCCTCGTCGGGGGCGGCAGTGTTGAGCGCCAGCGGCCCCAGTGGCGAGAGGCCCGATGCGCGCAATATCGGCGCGATTTCCCTGTGCTCGAGCGGAACGCCGTCGACGGCAATATGGGGATTGAACAAGCCAGCTTCTCGCGCCTTCGCGCGCAGCTCCTGTATCAGCGCTTCGTCAGGACCGTGGCTGGTACGCCGACGGTCGGTCTCATACGGAACTATGATGTCCCGCACGAAGCTCTCGACACGCTCGGCAAGCTGGAGGTGGGCCTTTGTGGTGACGGCCATCAGGTGGGCCGCCGTCCATGGACCACGAAAGCCTCGACCGTCATATATCTCGCTTCTAAACTCATTCAGTCATCCTTCTCGAATTCGGTGGCCTGCTGACCATGCCGATCGGCTCACTTGGCTGTCTCGGAAGCCGATCGGAAAGCGACAAGCCGTCGGAAAGTCCCGGCACACCATCAGAAGTTGGTATTGTCGCCGCCTTTCAGGGCGAGGATCCCTCGGGCTTCCGCAGGCGTCGCAATATCAAGCGACAAGGGTTCGAGGATCGATCGGATCAGGCTGACCTGCTCGGCGTTGGATCTGGCCAGCCGGCCCTTCCCGGCATAAAGCGAATCCTCCAGTCCGACGCGCACGTTCGCCCCGTTGAGCGCACCCATCGTGATGAACGGAATTTGGTGTCGGCCAGCGGCCATGACCGACCAGCGATAGTCGTCTCCGAAGAGCTTGTCGGCTATGCGCTTTGCATGAAGCAGGTTTTCCGTGTCCGCGCCGGCGCCGCCCAGTATCCCGAAGATCGACTGAACGAACAACGGAGGGGTGACAAGCTTCCGGTCCAGGAAATGCGCAAGTGTGTAAAGATGAGCCGTGTCATAGCATTCGAATTCAAACTTTGTGCCGTGACCCTGCCCTAATCGGGTGAGTATTTCTTCAATGTCCTTAAAAGTGTTTTTAAAGACCCAGTCGCGGGAGGCTTCGAGATGCGCAGCTTCCCAATCATATTTGAAGTCGGGATAGCGCTGCAACATCGGATACATGCCAAAGTTCATCGAACCCATGTTGAGCGAACAAAGCTCAGGAGAAGCAAGAAGCGGGGCCGCCAGGCGCTCGTCCATGGACATGCCTTGCCCGCCGCCGGTCGTAATGTTGACGATGGCGTCGGTGCCTTGCTTGATCCGCGGCAGGAATTGCATGAAAACATCGGGATCGGCCGTGGGCTTCCCGGTTTGAGGGTCGCGCGCATGAAGATGCAATATCGCCGCACCTGCTTCAGCGGCCTCGATTGCCTGAGCGGCAATGTCATCGGGAGTGAATGGCAGATGCGGCGACATCGTTGGCGTGTGAACCGCCCCGGTGACCGCGCAGCTGATGATGACTTTCGACACTTGGATAATCCTTTCATTGCAACGCTTCAGTGGCGTCGCAAACGGGGCGGCTTGATTTAGTAGCGGTAGGTGAGATTGATGCCGTAGGTGGCGGGCATGCCTGCGGTGCGCGCTATCGTGTCCACGTTGTGGGTGGCTTGGATGAGATAGAATTTGTTGAAGACGTTCCGGCCATAGATTTGCGCCTTCCATCGGCCGCTCGAGTCCTCGATGCCGGCGCGCAGATCGACAGTCGCATAGCCGGGCAGCCGGAACTCGGGGGAACCACCAAAAGCAGCCACAGCCTTGGTGCGGTAACGCGCCGCAGCGCCCACGAAGATGTTGTAGCGGTCGTTGGCGGCGAAGCTGTACTGCGTGTCGCCTGACAACTGCCATTTGGGTGTGCTGGGCAGGGTCTCGCCCTTGATATCGACGATACTGTTGAACGAGTTGCTCGTCAGGAAGGAGCTATCGACCTTCGCATCTACATAAGTCGCGCCGCCATCGAAGGTGAGGCCTTCGATCGGCTGAAAGTTTATGCCCACTTCTGCGCCACGCACGCTCGCCTTGGGAATGTTGATCAGAGCGATCAAATTGCCGAAGAAGGTCGGAAGAAAGCCAAGCGTCTGCTTGTCGGTATAATCGTAATAAAAGGCGGCACCCGTCAGTTGCAGCCGGCGATCGAGAACCGACGCCTTGAAGCCTGCTTCATAGGCCAGAACAGCTTCCTGGGTCGCCGGATCGAACGTGTCAGGCGTAAGCGCAGGAAGTGTCGAAAAGCTGCCGGACTTATATCCCTTTGTGATGTTGGCGTAGAGCATCGTGCGCTGGTTGGGCTTCCAGTCGATGCCCGCCCGCCACGAGATATTATCCTCGGCCAGAGAGCGCTGAACGATGGGCAATGGCACGCCGGGCGTGCCGACGGAGCTATTACCGAAGGTCACGCAAGCGCCCGGCGCAATGGTCGTGGGAACTCCTGTCACTATTTCCGAAAGAAGGGCGAAGGCATTGGCGAGCCTCCCGTCGCCGCTATCATAGAGGCAGCCGTTAAGCTTCCGCTTGGTGTCGGTATAGCGCGCGGAGCCCTGCAGGTTGAGATTGCTGGCCAGCGCATATTCCAGGCTTCCGAACACGGATGCTGCTTCCACCTTTTGGTGGGAGCTCGTGCGAAAGGTGTAATAGCGGAACGGCCCTACCCCCGAGTTGGAGCCGAAGGATACAGCATTCTGATCATCTTGCGTACTGTCATGCGCATAGTTGCCACCGATCATCCAACGCAGTTTCCCATCGAAAATTCGTCCGGCGACGCGAAGCTCCTGCGAGAATGATTCGATCTCGGCATCGACGACCGCCCTGAAATTAGGCTGCGGTACGCCGTCAGGATCGATTGGCGATTCTTGCTGATAGCGCGAATAGGCGCTGATGGAGGTCAGCGTCGTCTCAGGGCCAAGGTCCAGATCGCTCCTAAGGGAGGCTTGGTAAAAACTGTCGTCTTTCTTCAGATTGACGTTCGGATCCCAATCTGCAGCACGCGGGTCGTTCGGAGCGGGCTGGTTCGCCCTAATGTCCGGCTCAAAGTCCGAATAGGATGGCGAACTGGCCGCATAGCCCACATATTGGGACGCTATTGTATCGCTCTTGTCGACCCATCCATTCAGGTTAAGCGAAAAGCGCAAGCTATCACTTGGTGACCAGTCAAAGAGGATTCGGCCTGTAGTAAAATTGCGCTTACCCAGTTCGTCATTGCGCGAAACGCTCTTCTGCCAGGGACCGCGCTGTTCCGTGCGCACCGATACGCGCGCCTTGAGGGTGTCGGTCAAGGATCCGCTGAGGAAAGCCTGGGCTTCGACGCTATCGAAACGGCCATAACCAAGATCTGCGCCATATTTCAGCGTGTCGGTCGGCTTGGCGGCGATGTAGTTGACTGCGCCCCCAGTCGAGTTCTGGCCAAACAGCGTGCCTTGGGGACCCTTGAGCGCCTCGACGCGCTCCACGTCCAGTAGAGCACCTGATGTCATCACCGAGTAGGGCAGCGGCACTTGGTCGACATAAACCGATACGGCCGGCGGCGCGGCGACCGACACGTCATAGAAGCCAATGCCGCGGATCGTGAAGATCGGCGCGCCATACAGTGTAGATTGATAGGCAAATCCGGGAACCACCTTTTCGAGCTCAGCCGATGAGGTGACGCCGGCGGCTGAAAGCTTTTCCCCAGTAGCAGCCGTGATGGAGAGCGGAACATCACTCAGCCGCTCAGATCGCTTCTGCGCCGTGACGACGATATCGTTGAGTTGAGCCTGCTCGCTGGTTGCCACCGCGTTGTCGGATTGCGCATGGGCGTAGAATGGCGCCGTGGCCGCGCTCGACGCCATCAGCATCGCGATGGTACCTTTCATCTTCATCTCCCTCTCCATTTTTTTGCTGTTTTCAGCGGTTTGAAGCGACGGGAACGCCCCGAAGTTTGCTGCCCAACCCTGCAGTGATGGGCTGAGCAACCGCCCGGACATTGTAAAATCCGCGCGCCCTTATTACTGCTCATATGATCAGTAGCAAGACTTTTTTTCCCGGCTGTGCGCCTGAGCCATGTTGGTAAGTTAGCGTTACGCGGGTTGCTATTGTTCGATAACTCAGTAAGCAATGAATCGGAATGCAGGCGCTGATCTGCGGCTAATGAAGGGAGAACGCGATGCGGTTGGCGCGATATGAGCTTGAGGGACAAGTGAAGATCGGTGCGGTGGAGGGAGAGTCGATCGCGCAACTGTCATCTAGGATCGGTCACCTCGGCAATGATATGATTCAGCTGATCGAACGCTGGCCCGAACTACGCGATCATGCCGAACGGTTAAGGGGCAAGGTCGACTGCCGCGTTAGCGATGTCACATTTCTAGCGCCGGTAGAGCGCCCAGGTAAGCTTTGGGGCATTGGGCTGAACTACAAGGATCATATAGAGGAGAGCGGTGGGGCCATACCGGAAGACCAGACCTGGTTTGCGATGGCCAATACGACGGTAACCGGCCCTTTCGGTGACATAGAACTGCCACGGGTCTCGACCGAACTGGATTATGAGGCCGAATTAGTGTTCGTTGTTGGTGCTCGCGTTCGCTACGCGACCGCGGCACAGGCCAGAGATGCCATTTTCGGCTATTGCGTGGGCAATGACGTCAGCGTGCGAGACTGGCAATTCCGCACGGGCCAGTTCTCGATAGGCAAGGCCTTCGACACACACGCCCCATACGGGCCGTGGATCGTAACAGCCGATGAAATCGACCCCCTCGCGCTTCCAATCCGCAGTTTCGTGAACGGCGAACTACGACAGCAATCCAGCACGCGACATCTGCTTTTCGGACCGGTCCAGCAGGTTGAGCATCTAAGCAAGGTCATGACGCTGGAGCCAGGTGACGTCTTCTTTACCGGCACCCCAGGCGGAGTCGGGGCCGCAATGAAACCGCCAAAATATCTAGAGGTCGGAGATCAAGTGCGCGTGGAAATCGACGGAATTGGGCACATCGAAAACACAGTCACTAAAGGCTGACAGTCATATAGATTAGGAGAGCAACGTGACAACCAACCATAGCCCTGTCTTGATCGTGGGGGCCGGGCCTGTCGGAATGGTGCTGGCGCTGACGCTGGCCCATCTCGACACTCCCTCAATCATCGTCGAACGTAATCTGCACACCACCCGTCATCCTAAAATGGACCTGACGAACGGACGGAGCATGGAGATCTTCCGGGCGCTGGGAATCGCCGATGAACTGCGCGCCGTTGCAGTCCCTGCAGATCAGCCGCTCGACGTGATTTGGGCGACCTCACCGGGCGGGCATATTCTCCATCGCTTCGCCTATCCAAGCCCCAATGCGGCACGCGAGATAGCGAGACTGAACAACGATGGCACCGCCACGCATGAGCCCAGCATGCGGGTCTCCCAGGTCGTACTAGAGCCTGCCCTCAAAGCGCAGTTGGATGCCTCGCCCTTGATCGACGTCCGCTTCGGCTGGGCTTTCGACGGGCTACGGCAGAGTAATGACGGTGTCATCGCTAGCCTGTTCTGCACTGACACAGGGATGAACGAGGCGGTAGCCTGCGATTATTTGGTGGGGTGTGACGGCGGCGGGAGCCGCGTCCGCGACGCAATAGGAATAGAATCCGAAGGCGATTACGCGATCGCAGAGTTCTACATGATTCATTTCCGCTGCGCGCGAAGCGACGTATTTACACGTTTTGGTCCTGTATTCCATCTTCAAACCAGCTCGGGCACGCTCATTTCCCAAAACGGCAACGACATTTGGACGCTCCATGTCTTAGCGCCTCCCGATGCCGACCCTAAGACCCTGCTCCGCGATTTTGTCGGCGCGGAAATTGATGCCGAGATCCTTGTCGCCAATCCCTGGACACCGCACATGACGGTCGCCAAGACTTATCGCGATGGCCGCGTGTTTATCGCGGGGGATGCCGCACATCAGGTCATCCCTACGGGCGGATATGGCATGAACACAGGCGTAGGGGATGCAGCCGATCTCGGCTGGAAGCTGGCAGCAGTCTGCAAAGGCTGGGGCGGAGAATCGCTGCTAACCAGTTATGAGGCCGAGCGGCGGCCAGTCGCGCTGCGTAACAGGGAAGCTGCAGCCCGGCATGTCATCGTCCGGCAACAGATCAGCGAACAGATCCATAATGCGCAGGCGCTGGGCGACCTCGACGCACCTGATGCGGCCCATAGGCGCATCGCCGTTGGAAGAGCGATCGCGGCGCTGGGAAACTTGGAAAATGAAAGTTGGGGCATCGAGCACGGCTTCACATACTGCGGCTCTCCGCTATTAGAAAGCGAGACGGTCGAACCCACGTTTAATCCAGAGCGGTGCGAGCCCAGCACAGCGCCAGGCTGCAGATTTCCTAACTACTATCTCGACAATGGAAGGCCGATTGCCGACAAGTTCGGGCGTGGTTTTACCCTGCTCGCCATCGGCTCCGTCGAAATCGGGCGGATTGACGCGTGCGCCCTCGCAATTGGAATGCCTCTCAAGATCGTACGGCTGGAGGTCGAGCCCTCGACCCAGAAGCTGGAAAGCCTCATCATTCTGGTGCGCCCCGACCATCATATAGCATGGCGCGGTGACCAGCAGCCAGATGACTGGCGGCCGATCCTCAATCGCGTTGTCGGCTTAGTCTCGCCACTCATACCCGAGGAGCGAGTGGCGTGAGAGCGGTCCTTTCAAATGACGCAGCGCGCATGCCCTGCTCCGCCTTGGTCGCTGACTACGCCTATCTGGTAGATCACCGTCAATTCGCCCGTGCTGTAGAGTTGTTCACGCCCGATGGGCGGATAGAGCGTCCTGACCTTATCTCTAACGGACCTAGCGAAATTCTGACGCATTGGACATCGCGCCCCGCTACGGTCGTCACCTGTCACGTGTGCAGTCCGCCAAGTTTTCGGGAATTGTCTCAAGATCGCGCGATGGCCGTCACCTACTTCACCCTATATCACCTGACATATGACGGAGAGGGCACACCTCCAATGAATGATCCGGTGGCACTAGGCGAATTTCACGATTGCTTTGCGCTGACCGCACTGGGCTGGCGCTTTAAGACGCGCGTGGTGCGTGCAGTGCTCAAACGAGCATAGCGAAGGCACGGTAGATCTGGCGCTAAGGTGTCGGCTCTCTGACCTGTGTCGCTACCGGATGATTTTGGCGGTGATCTTCTGCACGACGCTAAATCAGTCGCCGGCTGAACCAGATTAATCAGCCAAGCCCTGACCCACCGCAGGGGAAAGGAGCGGACATGAATATTATTGGCCTTTCGGCCATAGTGACCGGCGGCGCGGTCGGGTTGGCAAAGCGACAACGGCTACTCGCAGAGCAAGGCGCAGAAGTCACGATACTCGACCTGAATGAGGATGCCGGCTCTGCGGCGACGCGCCGACTGGACGGGTTGGCAGACGATCTCGGGATATCACAATTTTATTTATGCATGGCGCCGAAAATTGATTACTGTTGAATAAATATCATCCCACAAATCATGTCAATCGTGGCTTCTATTTCGATTTTGGAGAATGGATTTCGTTTTGTCAAAAACTGATATTCAGCCGATACGGAAAACGGGACTGCTGCCATACCCACGATGGCAAAGCGCAATCGTTCCGGACTGATTTTTCGAACGGCGCCTTCGGCTTGCGCTTCAGCAATGAGATCGCACATCGCTTCGTAGGGTGCTCGGTTTACATTTTCGATGATCCAATTTAGCCGCTCCGAAGGTTGGTGGGCTTCGAGGGTCATCAGACGGTGAAGTTCCGGCACTTTTGCAAATAGTTCGACCAACGCTCGGATCGCCACCATAAGTCTCTGCGCAGCCGTCATAGTATCATCGCCGCTTGCGAGCAGCTGCTCCATCTTCTCCATGGAAGCGATGTCTTGGAGAACAGCCCTCCAAAGTTCGTCTTTGGTTTTGAAATGGTATAATAAAAGGGATTGCGTGACTTGCGCATCGTTTGCGATAGCTCTCGTAGATGCCCCTTCGAACCCAACAGTAGCAAAGGCGTGAAGTGCAGCCGCCAGCACTCGCTCCCGCACCTCCTTGGGACGGCGAACGCGGCGAGGCGTTTTCGCCATTCCACTTGGCTGTTTCAGGTCGGTCTCTGCGGACACCGCCCTACGTGCTTTGCGCGGATTAACATCTCTCATAGCGCAGAGTTACGAAGGAACGTGCCAAACCGCAACTCCTGTCGGCTCCGAATCGACTTATTTAGACTGTTCAATCGATCACGTTCAACGCTGATCCCAGTTCACGGATGGCGATCTTCCACCACGAGGACGAAATCTCATGATTGCAACAACGAGCAGGTCAAGCTGGCGGCAACGACAATCGCTCAGCCCTCACTGTGCCAGTAAATCAAGCTCTGGCAAAGCTGAAGCCCCGCCATTGACATCTGACGGATAGTTCGCGTGCCGGCTGGCTCAGGTGGCTCGACCAGCTCGCTGACCCCAATCCTTGTTGAACAACTCTATTGATCATATGAACAGTAGCGCGTAAGGTGACGTCTCATAGCGTGCCTTGGCTGCTTTCATGAACCAAGCCCTCGAACCTGCGGATACAGACAACCTCTTCATCCAGGGTCGGGGTGCATGGCATATTCAGGTGGGTTCCGCTTGAAATATCAAAGGAATGTCGATGGCTAAGGTCCTTGTTCTTTACTATTCCAGCTACGGACATATCGAAGCGATGGCTGAAGCAGTCGCAGAAGGGGCGCGCAGCGTCGGCGCTACGGTCGATATCAAGCGCGTGCCAGAAACGGTGCCAACCAAGGTTGCTCAGAGCGCATATTTCAAACTCGATCAGGCATCTCCGCTTGCCGTCATCGAAGACCTTGAAGCCTATGATGCCATTATTGTGGGAACGGGCACACGCTTTGGCCGCATCTCCTCGCAAATGGCGTCATTCCTGGATCAAGCTGGTGGGCTCTGGATGCGCGGCGCGCTTAATGGAAAGGTCGGGGCCGCGTTTACATCATCTGCCACCCAACACGGCGGACAAGAGACTACGCTGTTTTCCATCATCACTAACCTTCTGCATTTTGGCATGACCATCGTAGGCCTGGACTATGGCTTTGGGGGCCAGATGGACAATAGCGAGGTCACTGGCGGCGCCCCGTATGGCGCTACGACGGTCGCCAACGGCGACGGCAGCCGCCAACCAAGCGCAACGGATTTGGATGGCGCGCGCTATCAGGGCCGTCGCGTTGCGGAGGTGGCCGCCCGGTTGTTCGGTTAACCCATCGAGGCGGCCGAACTGCATGTCAGACAGACACAGCCTTCTGACATGAAGCTCGGTCACGGTCGTTGCCGACCTACGGTTGAGGCATCGGCGAATTCGCAAACCGCGGGCGTTCCCGGCAGGGCGAAGTCTCCTGATGCACCCTCGCCATCCTGCACGGTTGTCCAACCGGCTTTTGAAAAGGTCAATCGAATGACTGTCGCTGCTACTATTACGACCCGAATTGTCGTTCTTTTTCTCATCGGTGCCGCCGGCCAAGTCGGTGGTAGCTTGCTACTGGGCCGCACAGATGCCTTCCGCAATATCGGCTGGAGCATCATTTGCCTCAGCGTTTACATGGTCTCTTTCTGGGCCCTTGCAACGGTCATACGTGAAGGAGGGCCGCTCAGCCTCATCATGCCTGCGCTGGCTACCATCGTGCCGATCGTGACGATAATCGTGGCCGTATTCGTAATGGGCGAGGCAGCATCATGGCAGCGCCTGGGGCTCTTGCTTTTTGCCTGCCTGGTCATCGGTTACGCAGGAACCGTCTAGCTGTGTCGCGGTGACCCCAGGTACTTCATGGTATCGCAAATCGCTTTCGACGCGCAGGCGGGCGCTAGCGGAGACAATGCATTAGCTGTCTTGGAGATCAGCAAAATTGCTATTCAATTGAACATCCCTGCGTCGCCGTGAAACGGCGTGGGACCGTCGTCTACGCTGCACACCGGCGCGTGAGGCACGAAACCTTTTATTGATCATATGAACAGTATTATCTTTGCGCGGCGCAATTGACGCTTCCCGAGTAGGGGGCCGCTCTCGTGCAAACACAGGAGAAGATACATGAAGGTACAGACGGATAGCGACTCTCTCAAACCATCTTACATCGCTCATTTCGTTATCAGAACGAGCCGTTTTGCGCAGACCTTGCGATGGTATAAAGATGTGTTGGACGCGCGCGAAGTCTACCGCCAGCCTGGCCTCTGTTTCCTTACGTTCGACGAAGAACATCATCGCGTTGCCATCGCCGAAGAGGCGGACCTCAGGGATTTCGACGAAACCGTCGCGGGGATCGATCATATTGCGCTCACGATGAAGTCGATCGCTCAACTTGCCGATTTTTACGAGCGTGCGAAATCCAAAGGTATCCTTCCCTTCTGGTGCATCAATCACGGCCCTACAACATCGCTATATTACAAGGACCCTAATGGAAGCCGCATCGAGTTTCAGTGCGACCAGGTGAGTTATCCGGGAGGCGCAGCCGCCTTTTTCGAGAGCGACGAGTTCGCTAGGAACCCACTGGGGATTGAGTTCGATCCTGAAGCGCTCTTCTCGCGCGTGCGCGCCGGGGAAGCGCCCGAAGTCATTCTGGCCCGCGCGGACTCCTTGCCCCGGTAGTAACCCACCGCAATCCGCCCTTAGCCCTGATTACAGCTTGTAGATTAAGATAGCGCTCCGAGTTGGATCAACAGGTATCTTCAACAGCTTGTGGCCGTGAACGCTGCAACGCTCGCGTGGCCGACGCTGCTGGCGATTTTGTCTCAGCACTATCGCCGCCTTCAACGAGAGCATGCGGGTGAGCGCGCAAGAGATGCCGCGTTTCTTCGTTTTGCAGGCGGTATCGCGTTCACCGGCAGCTCCTCCCTCGAGCCGGCGCTCTGCTAGGCACCACGAGCGCCCTGCGGCGTTGCGGCGGCGCACTCGTCAGCTTCGCATGATGTTTGGCGTCGTTCATGCCAGACCGCAGTCACCGGTCCGGCGCTGCTCGGCAGTTAAATGAATTGACGGCTCGCAGCAGGCGCCGCCGAGCAGGCAGCTTGAGCCGAAACGATCCGGCGCTCAGCAGTGCTAGGTCTTGCCCCGATCTGTACCTGGCGAGACTCGTCTCATCGCGCGTATCGCGGCGCCTCCCTGAGATACGGACCGAGGTGAGCGCCAGCGCGGCAGGTAAGGAGGAGGCGACTACTGCCGGTTCGGGATGGACACAGCCACTTATCCTCCCGGCGATCGGAGCGATCATGGCGGCGCTGGCGATCTGCGGCGCCATGTTGATTGGCCGCATTCGGACGGGTCTGACTGGCACCTCAGACTTCGCGATCAAACTTTTCGTAAAGAAAAGCGACGAGTGCCCGCACCCGTGCAATACCAGCGCGTGCTGGCGGCATGAGAATCTGCAGGTCGCCGCCTTCGTGCGAGAAGTCCGGCAGCACCGCCTCGAACTCGCCGCGTGCCAGCGCCTCTTCGACCATGAACATGGGGACGAGCACGATGCCGAGACCCGCGCGCGCCGCGGCCAGCAGCATCCGCCCGTTGTCGGTGCGGAAGCGTGAATTCATCCGCACGGGCTCCAAGCCGTCTGGTCCCTTTAGTCGCCAGCGGCCGGGATCGAGCGCATAAAGGATAGTATCGTGGTCGGCCAGATCCGCCGGCCGTGCGGGACGCCCCCGCGCATCGAGATAGGCCGGGCACGCCACCATCGCCCATCGCACCTTGGCCAGTTTGCGCGTGATGAGGATCGAGTCCGGAACAGCACCGGGCCAGACCGCCAGATCATAGGCTTCCGCGATCATGTCGACTTGGCGATCGGTGAACCGGACGTCGAACTCGATGCGCGGATAGCGCGCTGCGAACTCGGCAAGTAGCGGTGCCAGCAGGAACTCGCCGAAGGCGGCCGGCACCTGGATGCGAAGCTGCCCGAAGATCTCGCTGGTCGACTTGGTAACTATCTCGCGGGCTGACTCAAGCTGCAACAGGCCGGCGGCGGCCCGCTCGTGATACTCGCGGCCGATATCGGTCAGCGTCGTGCCGCGCGGGGTGCGCGTCAGCAGCTGGGCGCCAAGCACCCCCTCCAAGCGGCTCACGCGGCGGCTGACGATCGATTTGGCGATGCCGAGGCGCGCCGCTGCATTGGCGATGCTCCCCGTCTCAACCACGCGGACGAAAGCGATGACATCGAGCAAATCAACGGGCGCGGGTTCCGGCATACGCAACTCCAAGTTCCTGCCTTGGCGGCTATTGCAACAGCACGTGAGCGGTAGACCAGACGGCGACGCAGCGGAAGACCGCATACGACCTCATGGAGGACCCGATGAATCAGCCAGCACCCGCCAGTTCCGCGCTGCAACAAGCCACGATCACCCATGCCCGCGCGGCCGTGGTCGAGCAAAAGGATGGACCGTTCATCATGCAGGACATCGCTCTCGAAACACCGCGAGCCGACGAAGTTCTAATCCGCATGGTCGCAACCGGCATCTGCGCCACCGACTCGCATGTCCGCCAACAACTTATGCCGTCGCCGTTGCCCACCATTCTCGGTCACGAAGGCGCTGGCGTCGTCATGCGGACCGGCACATCGGTCACCCATCTAAAGCCGGGCGACCATGTCGTGCTGTCCTATCATTCCTGCGGACAGTGCAAGCCGTGCCTGTCCTCTCATGCCGCCTATTGCGAGAAGGTCTGGGAGGCGAATTTCGCAGGGGCACGGCTGGACGGCACCATCGGCGTCGAGCGACAGGGCGTCGACGACCTCCATGCGCATTTCTTCGGCCAGTCGTCCTTCGCGACCTATGCGCTGGCTCACCAGCGCAACACCGTCAAAGTGCCGGATGATGTCCCGCTGGAGATTCTGGGGCCGCTAGGGTGCGGCTTCCAGACGGGCGCGGGCGCGATCCTCAAGGCGATGAAGGTGCCTGTGGGCGCGAGCGTCGCAGTCTTCGGCGTCGGCGCGGTCGGCCTCGCCGCCATCATGGCGGCGAAAGTCGCGGACGCCGCAACCGTCATCGCGATCGACGTGAATGCCGAACGGCTCGCGCTCGCAAGCGAACTCGGAGCGACGCACGTCGTCAACGCCGCCGACGCGCCGGACGTCACGGCCGCAATCCGGGCGATCACGCCACGCGGGGTCGAGTTCGTCCTCGATACCAGTGGGCGGGCCGCCAACCTGGATGCCGGGATCGGCGCGCTGGCGGCGATGGGCCATTTCGGCTTCGTCGCCTTCAACGCGCATTCAGGCGCGCTCGTCGACGCATCGCGCCTGACCGTCGGGCAGACGCTGCGCGGCATCATCCAGGGCGACGCAATTTCCGCGCTGATGATCCCGGAACTGATCGGCCTCTACCGTACCGGTCGCTTCCCCTTCGACCGTCTCATCACCTTCTACGACTTCGCGGACATCAACCAGGCATTCGACGACGTAGCCGCGGGCCGCGTCATCAAGGCGGTGCTGCGGTTCGACGCCGCACACGCCTGATCTCTTCACTATCAAGAGGAATCAGACCCATGTGCAACAATCATCAAAAGCACATTACCGCCAGCGATACGCCGGCGTTCTTCGCGATCGACAACTATGGCTTCCCCGAAGCGGGTGAGCATCCGGCGGACCCACCCAACTATTATCCGCCCTACTTCTCCAGCGAACGCTTTCAAAGGCTGGGCTACCATGTCGAGGAGCTTCGCGACGGCTTCTATTGGGTCACGAGCGGCGGGTACGACGCGGCCTTCGTCGTGACGAACGACGGCGTGCTCGCAATCGACGCACCGCCAACGATCGGCGAGAACATGCTGGCGGCGATCGAGGAGGTCACCGACAAGCCCGTGACGCACGTCATCTACAGCCATTGGCACACCGACCATATCGGGGCAGCATCGGTGTTCGGCTCGGGCGTTGAGATTGTCGCGCACGAGATAACGAAGGAACTGCTCGAACGCTTTCCCGACCCGAACCGCCCGCTCCCGACTCTGACGTTCGACAAGGATTACACGCTGAACGTCGGCGGCGTAACTCTGGAGTTGTCGTACAAGGGCGAGAACCACTGCCCTGGCAACATCTTCATCTATGCGCCGGCTCATAGAGTGCTGACCGTCATCGACATCATCAGCCCTGGCAGCGCGACCTTCATGCATTGCGATGCGTCGCAGAACATCATGGGCTGGTATCAAGCGCAACAGCAGTTGACGGAATTCGACTTCGACTTCCTGGTCGCCGGTCATCACATGTCTTACGGCACACCAGAGACGGTGAAAGCCTCAATCGAATACTTCGCCGACGTCCTCGACGGCGCACAGGCTGCAGTCGACCGCTTCTCCCGGTCCGACGCTCTCATCGGCGTCCTCGACGGCGCGGGCTGGGACAAGGTATTCGTCGGGACAGAAAACTGGATCAACTCCATGGCGAACTACGCGACGAAGTATGTGCTCGAGAAGCGCAGCAGCAACGGGCAGCTGTGGTCGGAACGGCTGGCCGGAGTAACCACCCAGACGAAGTATCACGCCTACACGGTGCTGGAGTCGATCAGGCTCGAACGCCCGCGGCCGAACTATCGCCTGCGCGGTGAGAACGCGCCGCCCTTCCTGACCTGACACCCGCGGCCTCGCGGCAGCCGAGACTTCCGCAGGCCGCCGCCTTCCAGACATGGGACATGACGCGCGTGCCACGGATCGGCACGCCCGCCCCTTTCGCAAAGGACGACGAGATGACGAACTCTCCGGCCCGAAACTGGATCAACGGCGCTTTCGTCGCGCCGACGGTGCTCTCCCCGTCGATCAACCCGGCGACCTACGAGACGATCGGCAGCTATGCCGACGACGGGGCTACAGCCGCGCGTGATGCGATCAACGCCGCTACGACGGCGTTCCGCCGAACGCCATGGCCGCACGACGCCGAGTTGCGCGCTCGAGTGCTCGATCAGATGGCAGCCGCGATAGAACGCCATCGCGAGCGGCTGATCGCCGTCCTCTCGCTGGAGAACGGCAAGATCGCGAGCGAGGCAGCGCTCGAGGCCGGCGGTTCGCCAAGCAAGCTGCGCTACTGGGCGGCAATGGCTCGTACCGAGGCTGGGCGCGCCATACAGCCACTACCGGGAAGCATTTCGATTGTGCTCCGCCAACCGATTGGGGCGGCGGGAGTCATCGTACCTTGGAACTCCCCGGTGATCCTCGCAGTCCGCTCGTTCGCACCGGCGCTGGCCGCCGGCTGCACGGTGGTCGTCAAGATGCCGGGTCAAGCGGCGCAGGTCGCCTCTGTGCTGTCCGCGATACTTGCCGAAGCGCCCGACCTGCCCGCAGGCGTCGTCAACATCTTCGCCGAGAGCGGCTCGGAAGGCGCTGCGCACCTCGTTGAGAGCGAGGGTGTGCCAGCGATCAGCTTCACCGGCAGCACGAGGACCGGTGCGGCGATCGGCGCGGTCGGCGCGCGTCGAATAAAGCGCTTCGGCCTTGAACTCGGCGGCAAGGCACCGATGATCGTGTTCGACGACGCCGATGTCGCATCAATGATCCCAGTCCTCGAAAAGGCGCTGACGGTTTTCGCCGGTCAGTTCTGCATGACCGGATCGCGCCTCCTGGTGCAGGACAATCTCTACGAGGTCGTGCGCGACCGCCTCGCCGATCGGTTGCGCAACGTCAGGATCGGTCCGGCAGCCGATCCTGCGAGCGACATGGGACCGCTGATCGACAAGGCCAATGTTGCTCGGGTCGACAAGGTCGTGACAGACGCGATCGCGGCTGGCGCCAGGGTGATCGTGCGCGGCGGGCCCGTGACCGACGGCCCACTCGCCGCAGGCGCGTTCTTCCGACCCGCGATGCTGGAGGTCGACGACAACCAGCTCGCGATCGTGCAGGAGGAAACTTTCGGACCGGTCATCACCATCCAGCGCTTCAGCGACGAAGCACAGGCAGTCGCACTCGCCAACGACAGCGAGTTCGGGTTGTCAGCCAGTGTCTGGACCCGCGACCTCGACCGTTCACTGCGCGTCGCGCAGGCGCTGGAGGTAGGCAGCGTCTTCGTGAACGACTGGGCCAAGGTCTATGACAGCACGGAAGAAGGCGGGTTCAAGCTGTCAGGCCTTGGCAGGCTGAACGGCGTCGCGGCGATCGAGGATTTCGTCGAGTACAAGCATATTGCGCTGCGCCCGGGGCAAACAGCCATGACCGGAGCTGTCCAATGACATACCGGGCAGCGGCGACGGTGAAGGTCCGGGATTACGCCAGGACCTTCCTCCTCGATCAAATCGACGACCAGGGCGGGCCAGCTTCCGCAGATGGTCTACCCACTCGGACGCGGTTGGAGGCCCGTTTGTGGGGTGCGATGCCCGCCGAAGAAGTGCCTCGGATTGCAGATCCGCAGGACTCGCCTTTTGGGCGGACTCTCTCAGGGTGACGCACGCGACGGCGTGCAAAAGGACGAAGTCATCATGAGAATACTCCTGATTGAAGACGAGCTGGAACTTGCCGGGTCTCTTCGCACCGCGCTCGAGCGGGAGCGGTTCGTCGTGGATCATCTCGACCGGCTGGCAGATGCGGTGGAAGGAGCCCGGATGAACGCTTTCGACCTGGTGCTTCTGGATCGTACCTTGCCAGATGGTGACGGACTTTCGATCGTGCCGCAATTGCGAGCCGCCCGGCCGGGCCTTTCGATCATCGTGCTAAGTGCGCGGGGCGAAATCGCCGACCGGATCGCCGGACTCGACGAAGGCGCTGACGACTACCTCATCAAGCCGTTCTCGATCGACGAGATGCTGGCGCGTATCCGTGCGGTGCGCCGACGCCCCGTCGAGTTGGCCGACGAGCAGATCCACGCCGGCTCCCTGATATATGACGTCTCCAACGACGAAATATCGGTCGGTGACCTGCGGCTCGTCCTGCCGCGCCGCGAACTGCGCGTGCTGGAGACGCTGATCCGGCGGCGGGGGCGGACGGTGCTACGGGAGATCCTCGAACAGGCGGTCTACGGCTTCGGCGACGAGGTACAGTCTAACACGCTAGACTCGCATATATCTCGCGTGCGCCGGAAGTTGGCCGAGGCGGAAGCGGGCGTCGAAATCCATTCGATTCGGGGCATCGGCTACTTGCTGCGCGAGGTTCCGTGAGCCGGTATCGCTCGCTCAAATGGCCGCTGATCATCTTTCCGCTGTTCTTCAATCTATTGATGCTGCTCGTATCGTTCGCCGTGCTGATATCTGTAGCGGTGCGCGTCGACAGCGGCGGCCCGTATGCGGACGAGCAAATCACGCGCATTATCGCAGCCGCCATCGTCCGCCATGACGATGGCAGCCTGGCGATCAGACAAACGCCGCAACTGATGGCACTGCGCGGCGAGACAGCCGATCTGTGGTTCGTCGTCGAGGACGACGCTGGCCGTGGCGTATCCCTCGGGCGGGTGCCCGAACTCTATCGCGCATTCGCGGGCCGGCTTGCAGACCTGTCCTACGCGCAACTGCGCGACCGGCGTGCGCCCTATGACCTTGCGGCCGTCGTCCGGCGCGAGACCGGCCCGGCAGGACCGCTCACCATCCTGGCACACGGCAAACTGACGGAATTGGGCCTCATCGTCCTCACGGGGTCTAACCTCATGGTAGCGCCAACCTTCCTGCTGCTGGTACTGACCTCGCTGATCGTGACGCCGTGGATCGTCCGCCGGTCGCTGGCCGGCCTTTCGCGCATCGCCCAGGAAGCCGACCAAATCGACGCCCACCGGCGCGGGCGGCGGCTGAACGAGACGCACGTTCCTAAGGAGATCGTACCGCTGGTCACCGCCGTAAACGATGCACTGCGCCGCCTGGACGAAGGCTATGAGCAGCAACGCCGGTTCATCGCGTCTGCGGCGCACGAATTGAGGACGCCGATCGCCATCCTGGCCGCCAAGGTCGAAGTCGGTTCCAGCGCCGTGGTGCGCAACCTGGCCGGCGATGTGCAGCGGTTGGCGACGCTGACCGAGCAGTTGCTCGACATCCAGCGGCTCGACACTGACCGGCATGATGAGAAATTGGATCTCGGCGCACTGGTACGACGGGTCGTCGCCGAACTCGTGCCGCTGCTGATCGCCGCCGGGCGAACGATCGAGGTGGAGGCGCAGCAAGGCGCGTGTTGCCGCGGCGATGCCCCCGCGCTCGAGCGAGTGGTGACGAACCTGATCCAGAACGCGGTCGAACATGGCGGATACCACATCGTCGTGCGGGTCGCGGGTGCGGCATTCGAAGTGGAGGATGACGGTCCCGGCATCCCACCGGAAGAACGCGAGCGGGTATTCGAGCCGTTTCACCGCCTGCGCCCACGCTCCACGGGGAGCGGACTGGGGCTCAACCTGGTCCAGCAGGTCGTGGAGCGGCACGGAGGCCGCGCCACCATCCTGGCCGGGGATCCCCGCGGCATGATCGCGCGCGTCGAATTGCGCAGTTGTTGAGTGCTCGGATGGGTTCGCCATCGATATGGAGGCCATGCTCACGCAATCTTCGGCGGTGATCTCGCGCCGCATGGGCTCAGGCGATGCGCCGGCCCGACAGGTAATCCCGCTTGGTCGGGGGAAGGAAGACACGATATGATCCGCTACGGTTTCACCCGCATCCGCCCGGCGCTGCTGTCGGTTTGTGCTGCTGCCGTCGTCACGATTGGCATAGCCGGTTCCGAGGCAAACGCTCAGAGCCGCCGGCAGCAACGTGACGATGCACGCACCTGCGCTGGCTTCGGCAACAGTTACGGCACGCGCGCCTACAGCGAGTGCATGCGCGACCAGCAACGCCGGCGCGACTTCAAGGAACGCGACACGCTAGAGAAAATGGCGCTTACCTCGCAGATCGCGAGGGACGGCCAGATCATGGCAGAGCGCGCTCGCCGGCAACGCTGCGACCGGAACCCGGATCGCCGGGAGTGTCGGCGCTAAGCCTCAACACGGAAGTACGTCATTGGTCGCCGCCCCAAGCTTTGCGTTGGGCCGAACTGCGGGCGGCGATCGCCCATCACCGCCTGACCTGGCGGGCAGTGATGCGCGGAGCGGACGTCACATCGGCGTTACGTGGAGAGCAGATGCTACGCTGTTCGCGGCGTTGTAGACGCCGTGAAGGACGACGCAGGGCCAGATGGACCCGGTGCGATGGAATATGACCGCGCTGAAGATGCCGACCATGGTTGCGATTGGCAGGATGACGCTAATGCCGTGTGCGATGCCAAACACCAACGAACTGGCGCCGACCGATGCTCAAGGACCGTAACGGTGCCATGCGTTGGTGACAACGCCGCGGAAGAGCACCTCCTCGCCGAACGGCGTGAGGACCGCTCCGCCGGCAAGCGATGCAAGGAAGGGGATCACTCCGCCACGGGCCGCAGCATGGAGGATCGACTGCGGATCGTCTTGCCCGAACCACATTCCGTTGATGGTCTGGATGAGGTAGGTGATACCATAGCAAGCGACGCCCAGCATCGCAGCGATCAACAGCCATCGCGGGGGCACCGGGCGAAAGCCAAACAGACGCAGCGAGCGTATCCGGATGCCGATTGCTGCCGCAAAGGCTGCGGTGCCGGCGATGCCGCCCGCGGTGGATCGCACGACACCCTGGAGAACTGGTTGATCGGCTGGGAGCAAACTGAAACCAAGCGCAAAGACAAGCATGAACACGGCGAACGACGAAAGTCCGATCAGCACCTCGGGCCATGCCGGGCGCGACGCGCTGATCAACACCATCATTTTTCTCCAGTTGTTCCGGAAGCGCCTGCGGCTGTTCTGGCAGCGACTCTCTTCCTGCCAAACGTT
Organism: Novosphingobium guangzhouense; assembly: GCF_002896965.1. Classification (GTDB taxonomy): domain Bacteria; phylum Pseudomonadota; class Alphaproteobacteria; order Sphingomonadales; family Sphingomonadaceae; genus Novosphingobium; species Novosphingobium guangzhouense. Next base: position 15,073 of record NZ_LYMM01000044.1, on the reverse strand, counting down.
GCGTGAGCCTGATCCCGAGCGACACGCTCGCATCAGCTCGCTTCCCAGATCCGCCGGCTCGATACGCAGGGCACGAAAGCGGTGCAGTCGATCGGTCCGCATGCGCGGGCACCTGATGGAGATGCAGAGATGGACGCATGTTGAATCTTACGTTCAGCCGCCGCTATTTCACTCTAAGTCTTGGAGCGATGCGGCGGTCGCTTCCCGACGTTGATTTCTACGGCGATAGGATCGCGTGATGGACTTGCATGGCATCGATCTGAACTTGCTCGTGGCATTCGACGCGTTGATCGCCGAACGAAACGTCACCCGCGCCGGCCTGCGAATTGGCCGCACCCAGCCGGCGATGAGCGCGGCGTTGGGCCGCCTGCGCGATTTGCTCCAGGACGAACTGTTCGTCCGGGGACCCAAAGGTCTGCAACCTACGCCGCGTGCCCTTGAGCTGGCGGAACCAATTTCGCGCGCGTTACGCGATATCCAGCACACGCTGGTCTTCACGCAGGCGTTCGAGCCGAGCGCTGCGTCGATGACCTTCTCGCTCGGCTTGTCGGGCCACGCCGAAAGCGTCGTGTTGCCGCCGCTCCTGCAAATCCTCGCGGCCCGCGCGCCGCTTATCGACCTCCGCATCCGCGACTACGCTACGCGAGACGAGGCAACCCGGATGCTCGATGCCGGCGAAGTCGACGTGGCGGTCGGCCTGCCGCCCGTCGATGGGGGGCGTATCTTGTCCGCTCGCCTGTTTCAGGAACGGTTCGTCTGCATCCTGCGGAGGGACCATCCCGCAGCGAACCGGGCACCGGATCTCGAACGCTTCCTGTCGCTCCCGCACATCCTCGTCTCGCCGGAGAACGAAGGGCTAGATGTGGCCGACGCGGCGCTCGCCAGCAAGGGTTTGAAGCGTCGGGTGGCGCTGACCATACAGCATATGGCGAGCGCGCCCGCACTCGTCGCCGCTTCCGACCTGGTCGCCACGGTTCTTGCAAGTGTCGTGCAACGATCGGGCTGCGCGGAGCAGCTGAATGTCAGCGACTTCCCGCTGCGCCTGAACCCCGTACCCTTCGTCCTCAACTGGCACCGCCGGAACGATCAACACCCCGCCCAGCGTTGGTTCCGCACCTGCCTGTCCGGCGCCTTCCCACACGTTTGGCAGAGGTCAGAGCAGGTCTGTGCGGATCTCCGGCAGCAATATTACTAGACCGGAGCGTTATCATCCATTCGATGGATGATGATGCATACCGCTTATCGATTTAGATTGATCATTCCCGTCGCCTAAATGTCCAGCAACGGCGCGACATCGTGCGCCAACAGCTGGAGCATCATCATGACGAACGGTAAGTTTCGTGTCGGCATTATCGGCGCGGACACGCAGGCAAGCTGGGCGGGCGCGTCCCACATTCCCGCCCTTGCAGCGCAATCCTCGCTGGTCCTCGGCGGCGTTGCCACACGTCGCGAGGAGAGCGCCAAGGCGGCCGCCGAGGCTTTCGGCGCCGAACGCTGGTATGCCGACCCTTTCAAGCTCATCGAGGACAAGGGGATCGACGTCGTCACGGTCGCTGTGAAGGTGCCAGCGCACCATGATCTGGTGATCGCCGCGCTGGCCGCGGGCAAAGCGGTCTACGCGGAGTCTCCCCTGGGAGCGACGATTGCTGAAACCGAAGCGATCGCGGCAGCGGGCAGATCACTTCACACCGCGATCGGGTTGCAAGGCCGGCACAATCCCGCCGTCCGCCGCGCGGCCGAACTGGTCGCTTCGGGCAAGCTTGGCCGGCTGTTATCGGCGCGCGTCGATGCGACAACGTTCGGCTATGGGCCGCAAGTGACGAGCAACTACGACTATTTCAACAAGGCCGCGTCCGGCGCCAGCTTCATGACGATCACCGTCGGCCACGTCCTCGACGTGATCGAAACCGTGCTCGGCAACATCACGCAGGTGGACGCGCGCACCGCGCTGCACTGGCCGCAGATCGAGGTGGTCGACACCGGCGAAATCTCCACTCGCGACATCCCGGACCATCTGGACCTTATCGCCGCGACGGCGACCGGCACCCCGGTATCAGTTCAGGTACTGGCCGGCGTGCCTGCAGACGAAGCGCGGTTCCGCTTCGACATCCGCGGCACGGAAGGACGCCTGACGCTGACCGGCGATCACCTCGCCGGCGTGCAGGTCGGCGATCTCCGCCTAGCGGCCTCCGTCGATTTCGCCGCTCCCGACGCGCCCATCGCGACCGGCGTCGGACCTACAGCGGCCGACTTCTGGGCCGGCGCGGCGATCAATGTCGGCGAGGTCTATGCCTCGCTCGCGCGCGATCTGGTGGCAGGCACCTACAACACGCCCGGCTTCGACCACGCGCTCCATAACAGCCGCCTCGTCGCTGCCGTCGAGCGTGCGGCGCAGTCCGGCGAGCGGCAGTCGATCTGATCCAGGGAGACATGTCATGCGCTTGCGCAAACTTGGCAGCAGTGGGTTGTTCGTGTCCGAACTTTGCTTTGGCGCGATGACCTTCGGCGGCACGGACGGCCTGTGGGGACAGGTCGGCAAACTGGGACAGGAGGATGCGGATGCGCTGGTCGGCGCTGCGCTCGACGCGGGCGTAAACCTATTCGACACGGCGAATGTCTACGCGCACGGCCGGAGCGAAGAGATTCTCGGCCGCTCGCTGAAAAACATCGGTGTCGCCCGGGATGACGTGATCGTGGCCACGAAGGTGGCCTCGTCGATGGGCGAAGGGCCGAACCGGGGCGGCGCATCGCGCCGACACATCCTGAGCGAATGCCATGCCAGCCTGCGCCGGTTAGCGCTCGACCACATAGACCTCTACCAGGTTCACGCCTTCGATCCCGCGACTCCGATCGAGGAGACGCTGGAGGCGCTCGACACGCTCGTGCGTGCCGGCGACGTTCGATACATTGGGCTTTCGAACTGGGCCGCCTGGCAGATCATGAAGGCGATCGGCATCACGGGGGCGCGTAACCTGGCGCCGATCACCTCGCTTCAGGCCTATTATACACTCGTCGGCCGCGACGCCGAGCGAGAGATCGTGCCGCTGCTGACCGCCGAACAGGTCGGCATGATGGTCTGGAGCCCGCTTGCCGGTGGCTATCTCAGCGGCAAATATGCCGATGGTGGCAATCTTGAAGGGGCGCGACAGACCGAGCTCGACTTTCCACCAATCGATCGCGTCCGTGGAGCACCGCTGGTCGGCGTGTTGAAGCAGGTCGCGGTCAAGCATGGGCGCCGGGCCGCGCAGATCGCTATAGCATGGCTGCTGAAACAGCCCGTGGTGTCCACCGTCATCATAGGCGCAAAGCGCGTCGAGCAGTTGCACGAGAATCTACAGGCAGCGGAGGTCGAACTCGATCCGGACGACATGCGCCGCCTAGGCGCGGCCAGCCGTCTTCCAATAGAGTATCCCGGCTGGCTGCTGAACCGCACGGCAGAGCAAGATATGTAATCTATATTGCGAGCGTTAGCACGGAGCGCACGACGGCGAGGGTTCCGCGAAGGGCAACGCCGGGTTTCGCCAACCCCGGCTTCCGCAACGCCTCCACCTCCTTATTCTCCTAATAACAATCATCAGGAGATCCGAAATGCCTGCAGTCCTCGTCCACGGCGTACCCGACACTCACCGGCTCTGGGATACCGTCCGCTCTCATCTTGAGCGCAACGACATTATTACGGTCGATCTCCCCGGCTTTGGCAATCCGTTGCCGTCAGACTTCAAGTCAACGAAGGAAGAGTATCTCGAATGGCTGATCAACCGGATCGCTGAGATCGGCGAACCCGTAGATCTGGTCGGCCATGACTGGGGATGCCTGCTGACAGGCCGTCTCACGTCGATCCGACCGGATCTGGTGCGGACCTGGACCGGCATCAGCGGGCCGATCGATCCGGAATATCCCTGGCACTATCTCGCCAAGATCTGGCAGACGCCAGGTGGGGGCGAGCAATGGATGAAGGATCTCGACCTCGAGGAATTTGCGGCGAAACTCGTCGAGGCGCAGATGCCGAAAGATGCGGCGGATGAGGCGGTTCGGCATATGGATGCCACGATGCGGGCAAGCATCCTCGCCCTTTATCGTTCCGCCATAGAGGTCGGCGCTGAGTGGAAGCCGGGGTTGAACAACATCAGCGCGCCAGCGCTGGTGATCTGGGGCCTTGACGATCCGTTTCTACCGCACCGCTTCGCCGACGAGCTCGGCAATGCCGCACACGCACGCGCCGTCGTGAAGCTGCGCGCCTCGCATTGGCCGATGATCGAGCGTCCGGCCGATGTCGCACGCGAACTCGAGGCCCATTGGACTCAAGTTTAACTCCCTGCGCTTGCGTCACGTGGGCTCAACCCACGCATCCGCAGCGCGACCGGCAAGCCTTGGTCATTCGCTATCCGCCCAAGCAATCGTCCGGGAATGAAGCCATCGTGAAGCGGCACGGCGAGCATTGCCCGGGCTGCACCAAACAGGAGCACGCCTACATGACCAATTCAGCAAACACCCGGATCGGCGTTGGAATCGTCGGCGCCAGTGCCGATCGAGGCTGGGGCGGAATTGCGCACGTCCCGGCGCTGCGGGCGCTCGATGCGTTCCAGATCCGCGCCATCAGCACGACGCGTATAGAGAGCGCGAAAGCGACCGCTAGCCAGATGGGCGCCGATCTCGCCTTTGACACACATCAGGCGCTGGTCCTGCGGCCGGAGGTCGACCTGGTGGTGATTGCGGTCAAGGTGCCGGATCACAAGCAGATCGTTTCCGACGCGCTCGCCGCGGGCAAGATGGTCTACTGCGAATGGCCGCTCGCGCGAAACCTGTCGGAAGCCGAAGCGCTGGAGGGGCTTGCTCGCGAACGGCAGGTGCGCACGGTCATCGGCTTGCAAGGCGGCCTGCACCCGCCGATCCGCTACCTTCACGACCTGGTCCGGCAGTGCGTGATCGGCAAGCCGCTCAGCACAAGCATCCGAGCGCATCTGAACGACGATATTTGGCTCGGCCGATATGATCCGCCGTTCGAGTATATGGCTCGCGCAGAGAATGGCGCCACGCTTCAAAGCATCATGCTCGGCCACGCGCTCCAACCGCTTGCGCACGTCCTCGGCACATTCGAGAGCTTGTCCGCCATCGTCGCCAATCAGCGCGGCGACGGCACCCGCCTCTCGGATGGCACGTCCCTCCCGAAGGACGCGCCGGACGAGATCATCGTCGCCGGCGTTCTCAAAGGCGGGATCGTCACGTCGTTGCACTACAGCGCCGGGCAGTCCGCCGGCTTGGTGTGGGAAATCCAGGGCACCGACGGCAGTCTGCGGGTCGAGACGGCGTCGGGCTACATTCACTTCGGCGACATGACCATCACGTTGCGCCGCGGCAACGAGCCTGTCCAGCAGCTACAGGTCCCACCCGCATATGCGGCCCCCGACCTGCAACTCGAAGCGCCCGCGGCGGGTGTCGCCCGCCTCTACGCCCAGCTCGCCGCCGACCTCCGTGACGGAACCGCAGATGCGCCGGACTTCGCGGTCGCACTCGATCGTCACCGAGTGCTCGAGGCGATCACACTGGGCGCTGAAACGGGTCATCGCCAGCATCTGGCCCAACCCGACCTAGTTAACTTCAATCGATGAAAACCAAAGAAGGGTCGTGTCGTCGGGCTTTGCGGGCCGACGGCGAAATCGACTTATCACGCGGCCAGCAGGAGACTTCGCCGTGACCACCAAGCTCAAGATCGACTTCGTTTCGGATATCGCCTGCCCCTGGTGCGCGATCGGGCTAGGAGGCCTGGAGCAGGCGCTCGCGGCCTTGGAGGGCCAGATCGACGCCGATATCACATTCCATCCCTATGAGCTGAGCCCGGACATGCCGGCGGGCGGGCAGAACGCCTTGGAGCATATCAGCAGGAAGTTCGGCATGCCGCACGACCAGATCCGTTCCAGCCGCGAGATGATCCGGGAACGTGCCGCCGGCGTCGGCGTCACCATGAACACTTCCGACGAAAGCCGGATTTATAACACGTTCGACGCGCATCGGCTGCTCGCCTGGGCGAACGATGAGGGCCGGCAACTGGACATGAAGCGCCGCCTCCTAGCGCTGTATCACACCGATCAGGTCGATCCCGGTAATCATAATGCTCTCGTGGCGGCCGCCGAAGAGGTAGGTCTCGACGGATCAGCGGCGCGTGCGATCCTTGAATCCGATCGATACGTCGAAGATGTCCGTGCCGAGGAGGAGCTTTGGCGTAGTCGCGGCATCAAAAGCGTTCCGGCGGTGATCGTCAACGACCGACACTTGATCTCCGGCGCGCAAACCCGCGAGGAGTTCGAGCGGCAGCTGCGTGGTCTCGCCGCCGAAGCCGGAAATGTCGGCTGAAGCCCACTCTCGCAACGAAGGCAACGTCGAGCCTTTCCGGCGCAGCAGCCTGCCGCGACTTGCTTGGTGCACCCTTCGTCAGCGTGGTGGGGATATGTGGAAAGCTTTCCCTGAAATGCCGTAAAGCCCCGCGAAGCGGCCCCCGTTTGCGACGGCGAAACCCCAATTCGGATGCCGCCGCAATAACCACGATTTACCGCTGAAGCATGGCGGGTCGCAAAGTCGAACTGCTCGGTGCCAACCAAAGCGCCCTACAGGAAGGCTGCTCCCGCCGAGGTGAGGCGGACACCCCGCCCGGGTCCACTTTAAGAGAAGGAAACCGCAGCGATGTTCTAGCGCCTCCACTCGCCTGCTGACCGAAGATTGTTGAAATGGAACGCCACAACCAGTCGCTCGTCTTTCACTATTTTTTTCATTCCACCGACAGTCCGAGAAACTTTCAATAATGCAATCGGATGCTGGTCTTTCCGGATCGTAGTACCGCGTAATACAGTCTTCGAATGAGAAGCGCTTCGTGAGCTGCTGCTGCGCATTCCTCATTGAGGTATTAGTCAGGAGACGAGTCAACCGAACTTGACGAGGTTCAGCGCCGGGAGGGGACCACCGGGGAATTGCACGAGTTTACCGCCGATTGAAATCGAGCCGAGATCGATGCCGAAAAAGCCTATCTGGTCGATGATGGCGGCCACCTCAGCCTTGGCCCGCCGATCGTCACCCGAATAAAAGAGAACGCGCTTGCCGCCCTCCGATTGCGGATCGCCCGACAACTGAGCGGGGGTGAGATGGTTGAACGCTTTCACGACCCGCGCACCCGGAACGAGGTCCGCAAACACATCCGACGAGATGCGGCCCCCCAAATCGACCGGCCGATATAGCGGCGCCTCAATGGGGTTGTTGGCATCGATCACGACCTTACCGCTGAAATCCAGACCCTCGAGCGCGCCGGGAATTTTCGACCACTGCACGGCCACAAGCACGATGTCTTGCGCTGCCGCTTCCTCGACCGTTCCAGCTCGAGTTGACCTTCCGAACGTCGAGACGAGCTCCGCGATGCTGTCAGGTCCGCGGCTATTCGCGATTACAGCCTCAATGCGTGCCTTGCCTAACGCCCTCGCGAACGCACCGCCGATGTTGCCCGCGCCGATGATACCAATCGTCATTCGCCATTCCTTCGACAACGTATTTCCGTTGACCCGAAGAATGGATCAGCGATAGGCACAGCAATAGTCGCAGATGGATTGTTTGAGTTTCAATTTTTGCTTGAAGGTTGATTCACATGGAGACACTTGCCAACCTGGAAGCGTTCGTCCGTAGCGCGGAGGCAAATAGCTTCTCAGGTGCTGCTCGCCGACTCTCCCTCACGCCGGCGGCAGTCAGCCGGAACGTCGGCATGCTCGAACGAAATCTAGGCGTGCGGCTATTCCATCGCTCGACACGCAAATTGGCCTTGACGGAAGCGGGCGAAGCCTTCCTGCAAAGCATCGGCGACAGCCTTGCCAATCTTCAGAGCGCAATCGACGGCGCCTCGCAGGTCAGGGGCGCGCCAGTCGGCGTCCTGAAAGTGAGCATGAGCCTCTCCTTCGCCATGGGCTACGTGCTTCCCGCGTTGCCGGAATTTCTTAGCAGGTATCCAGGCATCCGGCCTGATTGGCATTTCGACAGCCGCCAAGTCGACTTGGTTGCGGAAGGCTTCGACGTCGCGATTGGCGGAGGCTTTGATTTAAGTCCTGGAATTGTTGCCAAGGCACTAGCGCCCGTTCACGTCGTCGCCGTCTGCGCGCCAAGCTATTTCGGCAGAAGAGCTCTACCGACCAACCCGGCCGATCTCGCTGAATACGATGGAATTCTCATGCGCTTCTCGACATCGGGTCGCATCCGGCAATGGATGATGCGGAATGCTCAGGGTGATGAGGAGCGCGCGCTGTTGAAGGAGACAATCGTCATGAGCGATTCCGCCCCGATGATCCAAGCAGCCCTTGCGGGACTTGGTATCGCAATGGTGGCTATGCCGGACGCGCTTGCGCATCTGGAGAGCGGTGCGCTGAAACGTATCCTACCGAAATGGTATGCAGATGCGGGATCAATATCGCTCTACTACTCAGGTCGCGCGTTACAACCGCTCAAGACTAGAGCGTTCATCGACTTTTTCACGGAGCATTTTCGTCGAGAGCGCATCAGCGCACGGTTCGCCGGAAGCCTCAAATAAGCGAGCGCACTCCATTGCCCTGATGATTGCTTAGAAGAAGATGGGCACCTCCACTGTCCCATTCCAAACAAGCACCGAATGGTCCGATGCTGCTGGAGCGGAAGTGCCCAACAAGGATGTATGCGCGGGCGCTATTAGCCCATAGCTCTTAGGGCGCCGGTGATCATACTTGGCATCAGCGTTCGGGCGAACACAGGAGAGTTTGACCCAGGTGGCCGCGAGCTCCCGAAATCTTATCCGTTTCGCGATAGAACGATCCTCTCCCCCTGTAATGGGCTGCTTTTTAGGTAAGCGTACCTCCATCAACGGTCAGGATGGTGCCCGTGATCTGGCGCGCGGCATTCGACGCGAGAAATGCGACCGCTGCTGCCACGTCCTCCGGCTCGCCATACCGCCCCAGTGGGATCAACGCCCGCTGGAAGTCACCGAACTCGCCCTCGGCCGGGTTCATTTCCGTATTCGTTGAACCAGGCTGCACCAGATTGACGGTGATATCACGAGGACCCAGTTCACGCGCCAAACCTCGGGTAAATGATTGAAGGGCGGATTTCGTCATCGAGTAAACCGTCGATGGCCCGACAATGCGCTCGGCGCCGGCGGACCCGATCGTGATAATGCGCCCCCCGGAAGTGAGGTGGGGCATAGCCGCCTGAGATGCCAAGATCGGGGACCGCGCATTAACGGCAAAGAGCGCGTCGATCTCCTCGACTGTGAAGTCCGCCACGTCCTTGTAGGTGGCGATCGCGGCGTTGTTAACGAGGATGTCAAGACCGCCAAGGGCGCTCACTGCCTCGTCCACCGAGCGCTTGATTGCAATCGGATCTGCGCTATCGGCCTGGATTGCAACGGCGGCACGGCCCTTCCTCTTTATCAATTCCACCACTTCTGCCGCACGGCCGGCGGAATGCGCGTAGGTGATGGCAACGTCTGCGCCTTTTTCCGCCAGCGCAACTGCGATGGCCGCACCAATCCCGCGTGACCCTCCGGTCACCAGTGCGCGTTTTCCAGTCAGCTCAGTCATCAAATATTCCTTCCTCAGTGTTTGCGCGACGGGCGCGCTGCATGGCGATGTTCGCCGTTCATCACGCCATCGATGTTGGCGCCGCACGCTGAAGATGGAGGGGATGCCGCTTCAAAATAAGCGGGAAATCAGTTGATTGATCTTCAACGGATCGTTTGCAATTGGTAGAAGCGATGGTTCTCGCATCTCCTGCAACGCCTCTTTAAAATGAGAGTGAGCGTCAGCTACGCCGCTAGTCGGCGTCGAACCCGACAGTCGCTTCCCGACCAGGATTGCTTATTCCGGGGAGCTTGCCGCCGCCGAGAGAAATGCACCATATTCTTTACCAAAATGGCCGGCGCTTCCCTTCGAAACCGTCCTTTACTTCGTCGATCCACGCAACGACAGACCGCTCGCTCCAGCGGGAAGCGCCCGGGGACAATTTGTAAGGCGCAGGGAATTTTCCCTCCGAGATAAGTCGGTAGATCATGGATTTACCAAGGCCAACTCGGCGGATCACCTCGTCCAGCTTGATTAACCGCTCGGGCACTACAGGGTTGTCACTCATCTCCCCTCTCCTGCGCGTCCATCTGCGATCGCCTTGTCTGTGGAGGCGGAAGCACCAGCCGCGCGGACATGTCTTCCGGATCGGTGAAGAGCATTGCGCTGATAGGGCACAGCGGATCGTCAATGCGAACACGAAGGTATTGACGGAATGGCTCGGACCTCGACTGCCGCTCCCAGGCATCTCCGACGTGTTGCCATCCCATCATGACCCTGAATGCAGGCGCATTCTCGCTCACCCGATCGTCATTGGGCACGAGGCGGATCTGACGCTGGATGGTCAGCGTATTGATTTCGCCCTCCCAGCCGCCCTGCCTCGTCAGCTTGAATCGACCGATCACGATGCCGCGCCTCACGTTCCCGGCTCCCCGTCCTTACGAGCCCGAGCGAAGACGCGATCGCTTGCCAGAAATGCCTCGAGCATAGCGGGAAGAAGGTCCGCCTGTTCTGCGGTATCGCCGTAGATCCGGTTGTAGATCGCGGTGTAGTCGGCAAGGGACCGCGCGAGGTCGGGAGTGACGGTCAGGGTCATCTTGACGGGAGTACGATCAGGCAATTTCGCAAGCTTGAGCATGAATGCCTCCTTTCAGCGTGCACCGCCCCAGGGGCGCAGGACGATGTCCTTGTGGACGATCACCCGCAGGGGCCAGCCAGGGCGAATGGTAATGGTCGGTTGAACGTTGAGGTTTTTTGAGACGATCTGCTGGCCAGCCTGACCGGCAGACTGTTGGGTCGATTGGCGGATCGCCCGCAGCAGATCGCCCTCGTTACTGCCAAGCGAGAGCTCGGTTCCGACGCCGAGCAAGGTCGAGAGGGCCACACCCTTGAGCAGTTGCCAGGTATGGATATCCACACCGTCGGCAAGGCCGGAATAGCCCGCCGTATCGCTCGCGGGCACGTTGTCGAGTTGGATCGAACTGCCGTCAGGCAAGATGATACGCTGCCATGCGAGCAGCGCACGTTTCTGCCCGAATGCCACCACGCTGTCATAACTTCCGATCAGTCTTGAGCCTTGCGGGATCAAGAGAATATGGCCCGTCACCGTGTCGAAGACGTTCTCGGTGACCTGTGCGACCACTGTTCCGGGCAGATCCGAGTTGATCCCGGTCATGAGGCTTGCGGAAACTACGCTTCCCGCCATGACCTGGAAAGGCGATGTGGGTCCTTCCAGCCGGTGCGCACTGGTGGTGCTGGCAACGGCGAATGGCTGCTTTTCCAGAAAGTCGATCTTGCGTTGCTGGTTGTTCTGATCGTGCTCGGGATCAAGCGCGAGCTTGGCGGTTTCGTTGACGGTGCTTGCTACAACCGCTGGATCGAGGGACATTGCTTGGGAGGCCGCGCCTCCTTGCCCTGCGGTCTGCATCAGCACACCAGCTTCCCGCGCCTGATGCGCCTGCGATGCCAGGCGCTGGCGTTCGGCTTCCGCCGCCTGCTCTGCGGCGGAGGGCGGCGGCGGGGTCGCGGAAGACGCATCGTTACTGCCTGCCAGGTCGCGCTGACGAGCAAGGATCGGACGACCGAGGTCACCTGGAAGCGGGGGGCCCAGTACCGGCGTGCCCTTTGCTACCGCGCTGTAGTCCCCCGGCAGGTCGGCCACTGCCTCGGCGGTGGTACGGCGGTCATTCACCAGTTGTGCCCCGCTCGCATCCGCGAGACGGGTGACTCTCTCACCCAGAGCCATCCAGGTCACGCCGGCGATGGCAAGCGCTCCTGCCGCTGTCCCACCTATGACGACACCTCGCCGGAACCGGACGATGCGCCGGGGGCTGGCACGAAGAATCAACCCTTCGGGAGCGATTTTCAGCGGCGCGGCCTGAGGTGGCGACGCAGGCTCGGCGGCGCCTGGCGCGAGTCCTGACGGTCTCGGCGCGGACTGCGCGTCGTCCTCCGTCGAGGCAGCATCGTTCATTGCAGTGGTCGCTGAACTTTCCCCTCGTCGAATTCCTTCAGCCGCTCCGGCGGGCAGGTCTTCCGGGCGGCTCACTTGCGCCGCCCTTCCGCGACGTCGGTCCGGCTGATCCGCACCACCTGCTGCGGTTTCCCACCGAGGCGAAGCTCTGCGGCTCCAAACAGCCTGTCCACGATGTAGTGTGTGCCTCGCACGCGATAATTGACCAGCTGGCTCTCGCCGTGTGGGCCAACGACGAACAGTGGGGGCGCTTCGCCTTGGTCGAGGCGGGAGGGGAATTCGATGTAAACCTTGCGGCCATCGTCCCAGGCCCTGAGCGGACGCCAGGGCGGCGTGTCGCCAGAAATCGCATAGCGGAAGCGCATATCTTCCAGCGCAATGCCTGCCGCGACGGGCTCCGCCTGCTCCGAAAGGCGGTTCTGACGCTGAAGCGCCAGCAGGCGATCCTGCGGATAGGTCCAGGAGATCGCCGCCATTGCGGTACGGTCGGTGCTTTCAAGCGCGAGGTGGTAAGCGCGCCGGTCGGTCGCGATGACCATGTTCGTAACGAGGCCCGGCGCGAACGGCTTCACCAGGACATGGACGCGGGCTTCGTCGCCGGACCCGCTGGTGGTGTCGCCGATGACCCAGCGCACGGTATCGCCCGCCGAGACCGCGAGGAGCTTTTCGCCGGGCTGAAGCGTCACGTCGCTGACACGCTCGGGCGCGGCGTAGAGTCGGTAGAGCGCCCCTTCGGTCCAGGGATATACCTGCATCGCATTGATGTATCCCGAGCGCAAAGGTTCACGGATGGCATCACGGTTCGCCGCATCCACCTTCGCGGTCGGCAAGCCTGTCTCGCCCGTCACCGATGGAGGCGGCAGCATCTGTCCCGGCAAGGGCAACGGTTGCGAGACCGTCACGATTTCGACGGGTCGGGGTATTTCGGCTTCCCGCGAGGCTGGCTGGAACGAGCCGCTGTCCAGCGCGATCGCGGGCGGCGGGGTCGCACCCGCGCAGGCGCCCGCGACCAACGAGATGGGCAGCATGGTCAGTCGGATCATCAGCGTTCTCCCTTGTGATCGGCGGCTCGGGGCGGAGCCGGTGGTGTGGCGCTCGGGACGTCAGGAATGACTGCACCGGCCTCGATGCGCGGGATGTCCCCGCCGAGGGCATCCTGGTCGCGGCGGGCTCGGACCTGCGATGGCTGACCATCGAGCTCCCGAGCCCAGTCGATCGCATTGACGAACAGCCCAAGAGGGTTCTTGCGCAGCGCATCGGCTGTTTTTGGGGGCTGCATCACGACCGTCAGCATCGCGGTCCAACGCTCGGATTTCGCCAGACTCCCGCGCTCGAAGATGCTCTCGGCCCATTTCACTTGGAAGCTGGTGTCCGACGCACGGACGACGCTCGTCACCTGAACCGAAACGCTGCGCTGGCCGATCCCCGCGAACGGGTCGTTGGAGCGGGCATAGTCGTTCAGGAATATCGACGCCCGGTCGGTGGCGAAGTCGTAGGCATCGAGCCAGGCTCGCTTGACCAGCACGGGATCGGTCGAGACCGAGCGCACATTGACGATGAACCTGCCCAGATGCCAGGCGATCTGCCCATCGGTCGGCTTATAGTTCTGGACGGCGGGGGCCACACTGCGCGCCTCGCCGAGACGATCGACCTCGACCACATAGGGCGCAACCCTGCTCTGCATCGACTGCCAGACATTCGCGGTGATGAGGATGCCCGTCAGCCCAAGGCTGGCGAAGGCAGCCCGGCGCCAGTTATGGGCCTGGACGCGGGCCGAGCCGATGCGCTCGTCCCACACCTGGCCTGCACGCTGCCACGGGGTTTCGGGCTCGGGCGTCTGCCCGTAGCGCTGGATGGTTCGCTTGAATAGCATGCGAATTTCACTCCTTCTCGCTGAGATCGGGGTTGGCCGCGGAACCCGGGCGATCGCCGTCCTTGACGGTCTGCACCGCCATGTGCCGGTGATGCCGGGAGGTCTGCTGGGATCGCAGGTTGCGAGCCCACGCAGGTGTAGGCTGCGGCGGGGCTCCTCCGCCGGACGGTGCCGCCGGGGTCGGAGACGTCGTGCCCGCATCCCAAGCGGCCTTCTGTCCTGCCGCCGCGCCCGCGCGAACAGGAGCGGCCACACGCGATGCCGTTGCCTTTGCTGCCTGCGACGCCGCCCCGCCAGCGGCTGTGGCGATACCGCCCAGCCCTGCACCCACGCTCGCGCTGCCCGAGGTCTCCTGGCCGAGCCTGTAGGCGCTTGAAGCGGCCGATCCCATCGCCGTACCCGCCCGTACCGCGCCCATGCCGCCACGCGCCGCCATCATCGCACCGCGTGTGCCGAGCAGCGCCGCGCCGCCCGTCATGATGGCTGCACCTGCGGCAGCACCGACCGCCGCTCCCGCGCCCAGTTGCGGAGCACCGGATACGAGGCCCGAAGCGATCCCGGGTCCGAATATCCCGAGACCGAACAGCGTCAGGGCTCCCATCAGCAGCGTCAGGGCTTCCGCGATTTCCGGATCGTCACCGACGAGGCCCGTCATCTGATCGAAGTAGGTGGTGCCGATCCCGACGATCACGGCAAGAACCATGACCTTGATGCCAGACGATATGACATTCCCGAGGACACGCTCGGCAAGGAAGCTGGTCTTGTTCCATAACGCGAAAGGTACGAGCACGAAGCCCGCAAGTGCGGTCAGCTTGAACTCGATGATCGTGACGAAAAGCTGGATGGCGAGAACGAAGAACGCGAGGACCACCAGCAGCCAGCAGATCAGCAGGACGACGATGGCGAGGAAGTTGCCGAAGAACTCCGGAAACCCCAGCATGTCGGTGACCCTGACGATCAGCGGGTAGGCCGCCTCGAAGCCGGTTCCGGCAATCCTTCCGGGATGGAGGAGATCATCCGCCGATACCCCTCCCCCGCCCGCAGTGGTCCCCAGGTGTTGATTGCCACTGAGAAGTGACCCGGGGTTTCCATTGAGAAGTGACCCGGGTGGGTGTGGTTTATGTGCTGCCGTTGAACGGCGGGTTCAAGATGCTGGCTTCTCCTTTCTGG